>NZ_JABBGJ010000050.1 GCF_012927345.1 Paraburkholderia polaris | reverse complement strand
ACGCGCGGCCTCGATCTTGACTTCAAATTTAGACCTCAGCGAATGGGGCGATGCGTTCCCCGACAACCGGGTTCTTGGCGCCGCCACGCTCGACCGGCTACGCCACGGTGCCTATCGCGTCGTCATCGAGGGCGAGAGCTTCCGCAAGCCCAAACCGATGCCTGAAAACGGCGAAAATGCGGTTGCCAAATCCGGCAAAAAACCGCATTCTTGAACCCCTTCGAAATCGCGTTTCGGGGCCACTCTGAGTGGCCTCATTATGCCGATCATCCCCGGCTTGATTACGCCGATCCGTGACATCCCGCCTGTCATTCCGATATTTAACATAATTAAAGTGAGCGAACTTTCGAAGTCTGGGCCAGATTCAGATGTCCGGGCGGCGGTCGCGATCGGGCGAGCGCGATAACAGCGTGTTTGTGGCAAAGTTCAGTAAGGCTCAGGTCGAACTGAGCCGTTCAAGGTCACTTTGACGGGTCTTCTCAGGCGGAGACTATGCGAAGCATCATTCCATCGCGATGTGATGCACGTCGTCGGGCGTGATTTCAAGAAGATTCTCATGGATCCACTCGATCGCCCATTTGTTCGACAACGCGATGGCTTCAACCTCGGTGGCGAAATCTGGAAGGTTGATGGACGCGAAGATCTCGACCTGTTCATGCGTGGCGGGGTGGACCTGAAAAATCCGCGCTTGCGCAAAGAAGCGACCTATGGAGAACGTGGGAACGCTGTCGATGCGGAAGCTACTGTTAGGGAGTCGCATCGTTGATCTCCATTGAATAAGCAGCCGCAGTTAAGGCTCCGCTCGTCTGTCGCCAGCAATAGTCGGTAGGGCTCTACTGGGGTCATTTGAAGGCGAGGACTGCCGCGGCGGCGTTAGGTCTGCCTCGACGCTGCAGATCCTCGGCAAGCAGTTTCTGAAAGAATGCTCCTTCCTGTTCGCCGTACAGTTCGCGAAATTCGCCGAGAACCTCCGCGATAGCGCTGTCCCGCGTTTCCGGACTCAAAGTGCTGCTGATGTATGAACAGCCTCGTGCCAGTTCAAGCACGTAAGCTGCGCGAGCATCAACCATGGTGGCATCACCTGTATTTCCTTGTGGCATGAGGTCCCTCAGTCTTTTTATGTACGCGTGCATGCACTGCGAGCGGCGAATGATAATGTGGAATTAATTTACCGCAGAGTCCGCGTCTGCCGTGGAGCGGGGCCTGTGTCATCGGTGATGCAGGCGTTGCGGAATCACTACAGCGCCGGTCGTCCGGCATCACGATCAAGTATCCAGACTTTCATCTGGCCGGGGCCTCAGCCGGTATATCGTCCTGCCGAGTCGACGAACCAGCCTCGGTGCTGGCGAGGTTATCGTCGCGCGCGTCAATCCACTCAATCGCCCATTGGCGCGCAACATCGATCGCCTCGTCTTCGCTTTCGAACCAGGCAAGATTGCGCTCGATGTGCATTTCGGTATCCATATCATCGGCAGGCGATGCCCGGATGATCCGCGCGTGGGCGAAGAACTGCCCAAGCGAAATGCCGGGGTTGCATCAATGATCCAGCCGCCGCACTTGTATTCCATGGGCGCCTCCGATACCCAACTAATCGAGACTCGAAAAGAGAAAACATGGATTCATCAGATCGTAATCGCTACACCTCCAAGGTTGAAATCGCTTGAACTCGCCGACTTCGGGGACGGTGCCGGGGCAACGAGTTACCCCATCTTGGGTTTCGTTATAGACCCTCCAGCGAGGCGCGTCAGTGGTTCCTGGGATGGAAAATCGCAACATATGCGACAAATTGTTTCTCCCCTTACTGCGGCCGGATTTACGCTCTGACTAGGGTCACTTTGACGGGTCTTCTCTGGCGAAGACTAGCCGAAGCGGCAGTCCATCGCGATGTGATGCACGTCGTCTGGAGTGCACGCGCGTAAAAAAACCGCCACGAAGCCGGCTTGAAAAAGTCTAGCGTCCGAGTGAGCTAGAGCCTGAGAGAAAAGTGCACACGTAAGTCTGACCTTGCAGCGCGCTGAACGTGCCTGTAAAGGTCTGATATGAGGCGAGGCGCGCATGCTACCTGAAAATCGCCTGGGTATGCTTAAGGAAAACTGAAGGGAAAATTACAACGCGCGACACGAAGCGCGAACGGGAATTTCGCCGCGAAAGATGTCGGAAATCGTGTATAAATATTGCGAATTCCAGAGCGACCTAACCACCAAACCATTGCCGCGAAGGACGATGAGTAAACAGGTCGACGATGTTCCGCTCGCGCGGCGTAGGGCTCTTGCCGCTAAGCTTCTGTTGAATGGTGAGGGTATTAGCGAAGTGTCCAGGAAGGCTCGACTGAGTCTTCCGACCGTGAGCAAATACAAGGACCTGGTTGAAAGGGGCGGAGCTGACGCCCTTGCTCGCCTTCGCATCCACGGCGGTCCCTCGCGACTGGATGATGCGTCGCAAAGCTGGCTCGTTAGCGCGATCAAGCACTCACCTGGGCTTCACGGCTATCCGGGGCCGACCTGGACCATAAGCCAACTGCGCGAATTGATCTCTCGTCGTTGCGGCGTGCAGTTTTCAGCTTCGCATGTTGGCTACCTCGTTCGGAGTTACGGCCTCGCGTACCGGCTCACCTATTCAACCTCAGAAAAGGCGTCGTCTGCTACCGCTCGGAAATCGCAGAGCGACGTCTATGCTGCGCGCCGAAAGGTTGCTGCGAAAATGTTGCTGGACGGGGACACCGTCGAGTACGTCTCCAAAGCGCTCAACATCAGCGCGCGCACCATTACAAAATACAGATCGATGGTAATTGCCGATGGAGTTGAGGCTGTTAAACAGATCAAGTCATCCGGGCGTAAAGCCACGCTTGGCCCCGAGGCTCTGGAGTGGTTGCGGGGGATATTGGAGCGCAGCCCCATGGCCCACGGCTTCGAAACCGAACTCTGGAGAATCGGGGATATTCAAAAGCTGATCACGGAAAAGTTCGGCGTTTACCATTCCGGTGGACATGTGAGAACCGTCGTCGGAAAGCTTGGAATGGATCACCGGATGCGATCGCCGAAGCAGCGCACGGAGAAGAAGCCTTCCGCGATGAATGACGAAACTCTGGCATGGGTTGCCGAAGCGCTCAGACAGTCGCCTCGGGCGCACGGCATAGAGGCCGATCACTGGACCAACGCGCGTTTGCGCACTGTGCTTCACCAGCGGGTAGGCGTTGATTATTCTCGCGGATATATCTGGGAAATTGCCGCCCGTGCCGGGGTGGCGGACCTGCTTACAAGGCGCCGGGGCTGATGAATTCATTCGGGCGCTGACCACAATCGCCAAGCCTGCTAGCTGTCCGCTTTATCGCGACTCGGGCCCGTCGACCTTTTGCGAGGGGCGGCATTAGTGGGGCGAGCCGAGCCGGACGTCATGCGGCTCAGTTCGGCCAATACCTGCCCGTCGACTGCTTCAAATTGACGCCGCAAAGCGCACATTCGAGAACAACTGAAAACGAGTCGTCTTCCGACACACCCATCAATGTCGGTAGAGCCCGCACTCGCATGCTGTCAGGATGAGCGGGATTCACGACTAAGAGGACAGACGCCCTGTCAGGCCATCGCGACGGACGCTGCGGCACACCGCTGGTGTGGGATGGATCCTCACCATAGGAGAACGGGAGTCCGCTTCAACCAGATGTTAGTCGCCAGTTGCTCCACAACGAACCGAGCGACATCGGTGCGTGCGATCTTCCCGCCGTTGACGCCGGCGAGGTCAACGATGGCCCTGACGCTTCCGCGAGCTGGATCGTTGGTGAGCATCGCGGGCCGGACTATGATCCAATCGAGTGAGCTGGTGCGAATCGCGGCTTCCTGGCGCCCCTTGTCTTTGTAGGCATGGCGAAGCAGCAAGGGCTGGAATAGCCGGTCGAACACGAAGCCGCCGTGGCCGCGGCTATCTCCCACCCCCAGGGCGGAGATGCAGACCAGACGGCGGACGCCGCTGCGACTCATCGCCGGGAGCAACGCGCGTGTCGCTTCGGTCAGAACGCTGACTTCGCTGAAAGGGCTAACGCCGGTGCCCAGCGAGCTGACGACGGCATCGCAGCCTTTCAAGGCGCGCATCAGGGCGCCTTCGTCGCAGGCATCCCCTTCAATGAGGTCTGCGCCTGGGAAGTCGGGCGCGCGCGCCTTCAAGCGAACTAACGCGACTACGGAATGACCCTTCTCCAAGGCGTCGTGGACGATCAGCCGCCCGGTTCCGCCCGTTGCACCCAAAACAAGAACCTTCATAGTCGATCTCGACAGTTGTTGGTATGAACGCCGCATTTCATAAGGAAGTGGGCTCTTCTGGTTGCTCTGCCAGAATCACGATGGAGTACGAATACCCGGAGTAGATTTCCAAAGTCGTATCCCATCGCTGATCCGCTGACCTATTCTGTAGCGGCCTTCAGGGCCGCCGCGAAGACATCGCGGGCAGACGTCGCGCCCGGGACGTGCTCCGTACCCTCGACGCCGAGGTCCATCCAGCCTGAGTTGACGGCGTCATACATCGCTTCGGCCGGTCCCGTCTGGCCCTTCGGAACGCCGAGCTGCTCGAACGCTGCCGGCCACCCGGCCCGCGGTACAGCAAAAGCGTTGACGTCGACCTTCAGGACTTCACCCAATTGTGTCGCTACTTCATCCGCACTGACCATCGAACCGAGCTCGATGGCGCGATGCCCCGACCATGCCGGCCCGGTCAGAAGCGCTGCGACTTCGGCGCCGATGTCGTTGGTCGCGACCATGGTCGATTTCCGATCGGTCGGGTTGTAGTAGACGGGGAGCGTGCCACCTTGGGCAACATGCAAGCCGTAGAGGAAGTTTTCGAAAAATCCGCCGGCGCGCACATAAGCGATCGGCAATGTCAGGTCGCGAAATCCTTGCTCCAGAAGCGACAGCGCCGTGATCATCCCCAGCCCGCTGGTTCTGTTCGCCCCCATCGACGAAAGCGCAACCACTCGCGGTGGCGATGCCCTGGTGAGCGCCTCGACATAGTTTGCAATCACGCCCCTGGCTTCTTTGAAATCGGGCGAGGGCGCCCAGACAGCCGGCAACATGACGAACGCGCCGTCGACGCCTTTGAGCGCGTGCTCGATGGCTGCCGAATCATTCCAATCGCCGTCTACCAGTTCCACGCCCTGGTTCGCCCAGTGAGCCACCTTCTCGCGATTGCGGACCAGCGCGCGTACTTTCTTGCCGTGCGCCAACAGATGTTCTGCCGTTGCGCCGCCTACTTTTCCCGTGATTCCCGTTACTAAGAACATATGCTTTCTCCGGATATTGAGGGACAGAGGACTGCCCCGGTTGGCTTAACGAATGAGCGGCAGAATCGCTTGGATACGGGAGTTGCGCGCGTAGAGGCCGCCCCATGTCAACGCGCCCAGAACCAGCGAAATGATTTCTGGCGACGATCCCAACTCACCAATGCGGACATGGGCGCAGATGGCACCTCCCAAATAACCCGTCACCAGGATCGCGCCGAGGACGGCGGTAGCCGGGATGGCGTAAAGGGTGGCGCAGGCAAGGACGATCGGACCCACGACACGGGTAACGTCCATCGCGAACCCGGTTTCCTGCAACATGCTCGCGATCTGTGCTGGCGCGAAAAGCTGAATAATCCCGTCTGCCACCAGAGCGATAACGACAAACGCGCTCATTACCCGGCCGGCCCACAGGGCGCGATGCAAGGTCATAGTTTCAGTCACTTGTTGTTCTCCGACGTGGGTCTCAATTTCGAAGCGTATTGTGTTTTTCAGGTATGGTAAACGCCGATAAAATGAACTAACTGTTCTCTCTGTGGTGAACAATACCGAGGCGCGAAAATGCAGAATCTCGAACCCCTGCTCATATTCGTAACGGTCGCGGAAATGGGGAGCTTCACCCGCGCGGCCGACAGCTTGGGCATCCAAAAGGGGAGGGTCTCAACGGCTGTCCGGAAGCTGGAAGAAGATGTCGGCGTCAGACTCCTGCACCGGACGACGCGGAGCGTGCAGTTGACAGAGGACGGACGTGCGTTTCATGCGCGCGCCCGCGATCTGCTTGCTGAAGTCGATGACCTGCACTCGATGTTCGCAGGCGAGCACGTGGCACTTCGCGGGCGTCTAAGGGTGGATCTTCCGTCCGAAGTGGCGCGCACCACGATCGTGCCGGCCTTGCCGGAGTTCATGGCGACTCACCCCGAGTTGGAGCTGGAGGTGTCGAGTACGGATCGGCAAGTCGATCTGGTTCAAGAGGGATTCGACTGTGTATTGCGGCTTGGACCGATACGGGACGAGACGCTGATTGCCCGCCCACTGGGCCTGCTGCGCATGGTCAACGCTGCCAGTCCCGCCTATCTGGCGCGCCATGGCGTCCCTCGATCGCTAGAGGATCTCCAGCGTCAGGAACATCGGGCAATTCATTTTTCGACGATGCTCGGCTCAAGACCTTATGGATGGGAATATCCGAACGGCGACAGCTACGCGACGCTTCAGTTGCCGGGTACGCTACATGTCTACAACGCGCAGATCTACGAAGCCGCTGCGCTCGCCGGCCTCGGCCTGATTCAGGCGCCACTCCTGGGGATTGGCCGATACTTGGAAAGTGGGGCGCTTGTAGAGGTTATTCCCGACTCTCGTCGCCGGGCGCTCGCCGTGTCCCTCGTCGTAGCACATCGGAGCAATCTGTCGCGCCGAGTCCGCGCATTCATGAAATGGATCGAAGTTGTGCTGACGCCGTATCTGGAATGAGGGGTGGTGGATAAACGTTGATCGAGAGTGCCCTGCAATTGACTGCTCCGAAGCTGCCACTGGTCTGGGGATGCAATGGGTCGCGTGACCGGTCGCAGCCTAGCGAGGTTCAAAGCGCCCATCAATTTGCATGAGACGGCAGTCGGCCAACTACGGCCGCTCGATCCGGTCCTCAGGCGGCCATTCGAACGTCGGCATCATGCGGGTAACGAGCCCCTCGCCACCACTGGTCTGCGACAGCCGATCCCCGCGATCTCACCAAACCGACGCGCAGGCACGCTATGCGCTATTTCAGGTCCCGGTCGTCCACCGGGGGATACTCGTCTCGTTGTTCGGGCTTTACCGGCAACGCCCCGCCGAAGAAACGATGATGGGCTATCTGCAGGTGGTCGATGCCGTCAATCTCAGCCGCCTCGCGCGAGATCAGGGCGGATGACCAGTCGTAGAGGGCAGAAACGCATCACCGCATCCGAGTCGGCCATGAACCGCCGCAGATTAGAATTCGAGTTTCAGCCCGCGATCAATATCTCGCGCAAGTGCCTGCAGTGACTGCAACAAGCTACCGTGCGCATCAATCAAGGTCGCGCTTTCGGTTTTTGCCAGCAGGACCGTGTCCACAAAAAAATACAGGGTATTCTTATCTGGGCTGATATAGCCATTGACAAAATCTATGTCGAGGACAGGCCCAAGCCCCCACGCTTTCTCCAGCCCGCAAAGGTAAGCGCCGTACTTTCCACTGGCGTGTTTTGCCTCTAGATCAGTTTTCAGTTCCTTAAAGCTGGTTTTGACAACATCTTTCAGGATCCCATCCTTCAAGAAATCACGGTGCGTATGCTTGATTTCGAAATACGAAAAGATCCGGTGCTCGTCCTCAAAGCTTTCCCTATGGGTTGAAAGATAAGGCACGGCATTGTGCTTGAGAAAGTTGTTGATATCGATATAAATATTATTCCTGACGCCCGACCTGTTGGCGATATTGCAAAACAGGGGACGCATGTAGTGATAATATTTCTCTACTTTAGGATCGATCTGCAGTCGAGCTTCAGATGCGTGGTAAATGGGTTCAAACTGGCTACGCCCCAGCGCACCGTATTCATTCAGGGTGCGTGATATCGCTTCACCCAGAAAGCCCATCCAGTATCCATGGCCGCCAGCCGCTGCGAGTTCCGGGTATTTTCCATTGAATACGTTTTTCAGCGTCTCGATTGTCGCCGTCGCTTTCTCCGACTTCTCAAGCGACGAATTTTCAATCAGAAATTTAGTGGCAAGGGGACGATATTGTATTTTTCTGATTTTCTCAACGGGAATCCCAATTTTCAGGGTGCAGCAGATGCAATAGTAGTCGATGAGCGATGCCATTGAATTTAACAGAGCATCAGAATAAGCCTGATTTAATATAGCATTCCCTTCGTCGATTGCTTTTTTCGGATGCAAATATTCACTGGAATACTGTCGATTGGTGATCTGTCGTTGGCGGTAGAGATAGTCAATTTTTTTTATCTGGTGTTGTATGTTTGCTTCAAGATCACTTACCAGTTCCAGTGAATTCATGGGTTCGAATGTTCGCAGTTGAATACCATTGATAGTGCCTTCTTTATACCAAAGATCCAGCCCCATTACCCTCTGGAATGACCGACAGAGCGTGTGAGGCGGTCACTAAAAATTTGCGTCCGTCTGACATCTCGATCGGGACGACGCATCGGAAGTCTCGTTCCAGGAGCGACGCCGGGCCATTCCCGCCAGAAAGAAAAAACGCGGGTCCGAAGGCCCGCGTTCCTGGGGAAACGTGCTGACCCGTCTGCTCCCCGGGGTCAGCGCGCGGGCGACGCCGATAATCAGCGAGCGGCGCGATACCGACGATTGGACTTTGCCCAGAACGTCCACGCCGCCCCCGTAAGCAGCGAGGATCTCCAGCGGCAGGCTGTAGCCCGTGTCTTCGACCACAATGTCCATGAAGGGAACCCGCCATGCAAAATGGATCAGTCGGAGGGGGAGCGGCGCTTCGAGCTATCGGCTATGTCGTGAAAAATTCATAAGAAAGCTTTCGTCTCGCCGATGGCGCCCGCTGCGAAAGCTATACTCCGCGCACTAAATTACACGAGAGACACGGCTCATGATTTTCGCGCGCATCGCCGACTGGATCGAGACACAACAACCGTGGCTTTCTGACGCCGCCCGCCGTTTGGTCATAAACGGCCGGATTGACGACGCCGAGATCGGCGAGATCGTCGCCTTGGCGAAAGCGCACGCCGGCATCGATGATCCGGCCGGCCGTGTCGCACAACCCCTGACTCGCGATCTGCTGCCGGCCAGCGACGCCGCATCGAAACCGATCACCCTGGTGGCGCTGCGCAGCCTGCGTGGGGTCAACGCCATCGCCGCAGACCAGTCGATTCTCTTTTCGCCGATCGGCGTGACGGTCGTCTACGGAAACAACGGGGCGGGCAAATCGGGATACTCGCGCGTGTTGCGCAAGGCGTGCCGAGCGAGGGCGACGGGCGGGCTCATCTTGGGCGACGTTTTCGCGGATGCGGCGGGAGCGAATCCGACCGCTGAAATCCTTATTCAACGGGAGGGCGCCGCCGGCCCTGAAATGCTGGCTTGGCGACAAGGCTCGCCGGCCCCTGCGGAGCTGGCGACGGTCGCCGTGTTCGACAGCCAATGCGCGCGCGCCTTCACCGACGCGGAGGGCGAGGTTGCATACACGCCGCGCGGCCTTGACGTGCTCGCGAAGCTGGCGACCTTGTGCGGCACGCTTCGCGCCCGGCTCGAACTGGAAATCAGCAGCGTTCACGCGTCCGCCGCTTCCTTCGCTGACCTTCTGGGCGAGCATGCGGCAGGCCGCTCGCTGGCGGCATTCGAGAAACGCTCCCACCTTCCGGCGTATCGAAAGGAACTCGCGGCGCTGGCCACGCTGTCCGAAGCGGATGTCTCGGAGTTGCAAAGATTAGCGAAGGAGCTTGCGGAGGCGAATCCCGCCGCGCGTGCGGCCGATCTTCGTGGCAAAAGGGCGCGTATTGAAGGTCTGGCGACCCGATGGGAGCGGTGCGAAGCGGCGCTTTCCGATGAAAAGGCGGTAGCCGCGATTGGGCATGGGGCGGCCGTTGTCGCCGCTGAAACGGCAGCCCGGCTTGCGGCGGAGGCTTTTGCAGCGGAGGGCGGCCTGTTGCCGGGAACCGGCTCAGATCCTTGGCGCGCGCTGCTGAGCGCCGCGCGGCATTATTCAACGACGTTGGCCTACCCGGAACATCATTTCCCGCACGTTGATGGCAGCCGTTGCGTGCTGTGCCAGCAGGATCTCGCGGCCGCCGCGGCGGAGCGCATGCGACGCTTCGAGACGTTTGTCGAGCAAGAGGCACAAAAGCTCGCGGAGGCCGCTAAGCTCAAAGCCAGCGCCGCGTTTTCCTCCATCGCCTCGGTTGATGCGGCCGCCCTGCTGGCAGACCATGCACTTATGAACGAGATTGAGCAGGCTAAGCCAGGCGCGCGCGAAGGCCTGCAACAAGCGGGCGACAGTTTGTCGAACAGACAGGCCGCGCTCGCCGAAGCTTGGGCGGCTAAGCGTTTCGACGCTGCGGCGCCGGCGATCGTTTCGCATTCCACTGCGCTCCGTGATTTGTCTCGCGCCATCGAGGAAGAGGCCGCGCGTTTTGACAAGCTCGCGGCAGCGGACGGGCGCAAAAAGAGCGAGCAAGCGCTCGCCGACTTGAAGTCGCGGCAAGCCCTCTCTGGAAGGCTCGCACAGATCATCCAGATCGCGGATGACCTTGCGTTAAAGAAAAAGCTCCAAGCTGCTCATCGAGCGGCGGATTCGACTCCCGTTTCGAGAAAGATGAGCGCGCTTCACGCCGAGGCGTTGTCCGCCGACGCAGAAGCGGCTTTCGCGCGCGAGTGCGCCGCGCTGGGCGTGGGCCACGTGCCGATCCGCAGCACTACGCGAATGGAACGAGGAAAGGCCAAGCAGCAGGTGAAGCTTGACACTTCTGGCGGCGAGCGCGTGGGCGAAGTCCTCAGCGAGGGCGAGCAGCGCGCGCTTGCGCTTGCCGCGTTCATGGCGGAAGTCTCACTGGTGGACGGGCATGGAGCAATCATCTTCGACGATCCCATGTCGTCGCTCGATCACGCGCATCGTGAAAAGGTCGCGCGTCGGCTTGTTCAAGAAGCGTCGAGCCGGCAGGTGATTGTGTTTACTCACGACTTGCCTTTCGCGCTTCATTTGGCCGATGAGGCCAGCGTCCAAAAAGTTGAAGCGAACGCCATGAGCGTGCGGCGTGTCAGGCAGCGCGCGGGACTCGTTTTTCCTGAGCTCCCGTTTGCCGGGATCAAGGTTAGCGAACGCTTGGAACGCATCAAGAAGATGGCAATGGAGGCCGACGGCCTTCTCGATGGCGGAGAAGTCGATCGAAGCGAGAATCTTGTCCGGACTGGATATGGACGGTTGCGCGAGACCTGGGAGCGTGGGGTGGAGGAGACAATTCTGTGCGAGACGGTGGTGCGCTTTCGGCCCGGCGTGTCGACACAACGGCTCCGGGCCGTGACGCTGAGCGACGAGGAATATGTCGCGCTCCACGAGGCGATGGCGCGCTGCTCCCACTTCGCCGCGCATGACACCGCGGCGGATGCCGACGCGACCCCGCCGACACCGGATGAGCTTCGAGCAGACATCGAGGCGGCGAGAGTATTCTTCGCGGCCCGGAAGAAACTGAACGACGACACCGATCGCCGCCGTCGGGAGCTTCTCGAACGTTCGGCGGCTTTCAAGCAGGCCTAGAAAAGCGGATCAGCGCGCTCCGGCTGCGCTGCCGCGGGTCCATGTCGCTGAATAATTGGCTGCGATCTGTCAGGCGTTAGAATGCTTGCAGCGAATCGCGCATGAGCCGGCCCTTCATGGCGCGCTTTGTTGATTACTTCGCGCCCTTCGCGTTCGGGTCTGCTTGCCGAGTGTCCATCTGCAGACGTTCGACCCGACGGGCGTGGATGCAATGGCCGAGCACCCGCCGGCAGACGTACCCGCGCGAGTACCGTTGGCTGCCCCAAATATCTGTCGTTAAAGCGTCGCGGGGTCGCGTGACGGTTGTGGGTCGACTACGGAAGCTCGCCGATCACCGAGCCCGTCTCGACCATCCGCCTCTCACGAACTTCGGGGTTCGGCCATAAAAAGCCCTTCGAATTGCGTTCACGAACGTCCGGATGTGAGGGGCAGATCTGCCGGTGGACCCGGGTATTGCCAACCGGCTAATGCCAGAGCGGCGTTCTCTTCCGCGGAAAAACATCAATGGTATGGCTCATGGTGTGGAGCCTGAAAATTGACTACATGGCACACAAGCGCGAACCGTTTCAGGCAGTGTGCAAACGTCACACTGCTATCGCCGCTTCGGGCCACATCGGCCAGTTGCGCTTGAGAACCTGATAGCGCGCGCGGCGATTTATCTGGGCGATGCCGCGAACGGCGCGTGGCAGGATCTGCCGGACGTTTTTTCGGAGTTCGGACGCATGCATGCACCGTCTGTCGCGGCGGTATCCAATGGCAATGTCGTTAGTCCGCCCCCGTGGCCGTAATCCGTGACGACGTACAACGCTCTAGAACAACACGGCGGTAACCGCGCCGCGGCGAGCCGTGCGCCCGGGATTGGACGTACCACGCTATGGAGACTTATGAAGACGTGAGGGTATCCAGGTTCGCACGTTGGATCGCGTCCTGCAGGTAATGACGCATAAGGCCCTCCAGTTCGTCCATGACAGCTTTACGACTGGCTATGGAGGCATCGCCATTAACCGCGACGGCCGCCTTCATGATCTGCTGGATCACGGCGGCACGGACGGCGATCTCTGCCGGTGCCAGATGCGGCGCCACTTCAGCCAGCACGGATTCGATCTCTCTACGCAGACTTTCGCGGATGCTCATGGTGCGCGGCAGAGCGTAACTGTAGGTCTCGACCAGGACCGCAAACGCCGGATGGGTCGCGCGGAACTTCACGAACGTTCTCGTCAACCGGCTCGCAAGCAGCGATACGTCCAAAGACGGCGCAGCCTCGCGCAGCTCGTGGAACGTCTCTGCGAGTGCGTTCAGATAGCTTTCGAGCAACGCACCCGCGATCCGGTCCTTGGTGGGAAAAAATTGATACAGCGAGCCAATCGATGCGCCCGCGCGGGAGGCAATCGCCGTCATGGTTGCTGCGTCGTATCCCTTGTCTGCGAATTCGGTACCCGCTGCCTCCAGCAGCGCTGCGACCCGTGCGTGACCGCGTGCACGCTGTGGGGCTTTCGCTTGCCCGCGTTCGGCACGCAATGTTGCGATTGACTTTTGTGAGGACATGCTCATAAAATGAAATGTGAGACGAGCCTCACAATACACCTTTGGCTCACTAACTTCAACGGAAGGCAAAAGATGTTGCAGAAACTTGACTCCAAAACTACGGCACTCGTTTTGATCGACCTCCAACAGGGCATCCTTGGTTTTGGGAAGGCCCCGCGCAGCGCCGAGTCCGTGCTGACGACCTCAGCAAAGCTCGCGAAGCGCTTTCGGGAACTCAGTGCGCCAGTCGTGCTGGTGCGCGTAGGCTGGAGCGACGATTTCGGCGACGGGCTGAAGCAAGCCGTCGACCAGCCCGCGGCGCTTCCTGCCGACGGACTTCCGTCGACGTGGTGGGATTTCCCCGAAGCGCTCGAAGCCGCCGAGCACGATCTCAAGATCACGAAGCGGCAGTGGAACGCATTTCACGGCACGGAACTCGATCTGCAATTGCGCCGCCGTGGCATCAAGACCATTGTGCTGGGCGGAATTTCGACGAATATCGGTGTGGAGTCGACGGCACGAGCTGCCTATGAACTTGGCTACACACTCGTGCTCGCCGAGGATGCGATGAGTTGCGCCACGGCTGAGCATCATCACGCGTCGGTTAATTACATTTTTCCGAGACTCGGCCTGGTGCGTCAGTCCGAGGACGTGATCCAGGCACTCGCGGACTGACACTGGTCCACGCAGGGGCATGAGGGCCCGAATGCGCAGCCGCTGACAGGCCGGAAAGTGCGTCGGTCGGTGCGCCTTTCACCTGGAACGACCGATCGGATCGAGTCAACTCGCGGATTTGTACATCGACCTGTCCGCACACGCGAGAGGGCAGCAGCAGAGTACGAAGATTCAGTGCAGGAGTTCCGGGATGTCCAAATCAAGGTCCGACGAACAATCAGTTAACCGTATAACCGACGCTTCGCCGACGCAAAAAAGTCGTTACGAGGTTGTCGGGTCGGCCGTGTCGCGCATCGGGGCTGCTATCGATAGCAAGGCGCTTGTTCGCACGTTGACGGCCCTTTTCCCGTTAATCGTCCTCGCGCTGGTTTCCGGTCAGACAAAGTGGTTGCTTGTTTCGCTGGTGACGGTGTCGACCGCTATCGCAGTGGATCGCTCGCATCTCGCTCCGCTCGGGGTTATTTCCCACGGGATAACCATCGCAGCGGGCTTCCTGGTATTGATGGCCTCGCTTGCGTATCCACCACTGTTTGTCGTAGCCACTGCCCTAATCGCAATGGGGTCGATTTTGGTGACCGCATGGGGAAGCGAGTTGCGCTCACTCGGTAGCTATACGTTCATTCCGGTGCTTTACCTCGCCTGCGAGAGCGCTGAAGGAGTGAGGCAATCGGCACTCATTCATCGCGGGTTCGAGCTTCTTCCCTTCGTATTGACTGCTTTCTTGCCCGTTCTGCTGATTTCCTCGATCAATCATTACCGCGAACGCCGTCCAGAGGTTTCATATTTAGCGCACTATGCGAAATTGTCGAAGCGTTCTGAGCGTGGCGATCGTGCTCCGTACGTCGAAGCGATGATCGCAATAGCACTCGCCGTAGGCCTCGCAGCAGCGCTCGTGGAGTGGAGGCATATGGAGCGCGGACAATGGATGATCTGGTCAGCGGCGAGCGTGGTGACGGGCAGTGCGGCGAGCGCCCGAGTCAAGTTCCGGAATCGTATCGCGGGGGCCATCGTAGGCGTGCCGGCCGGTATCTTCGTCGGGTTGTTGGTCCCCCACGACTATTTCGTGCGAGACCTGGTTATCCTCGCTGCGTTGCTGACACTCGTCTGTATTCGACCCTACGTTATGGCATTCGGCACGCGTTGCGCCTGCGCCGCGATGGCATTCGTGGTTGCCGGGCAGTCGTGGACTTTCGCTAGCGAGCGTCTGATCAACGTAGTGGCCGGCAGTGCGACCGGTCTCTTAATGACGCTGGCTCTGCACGTTATCGCGAGGCGCATCGAATGCTCGCGCAAACCGGTCATCATTTTGATGATCGGCAAGATTCCGGTCGCCCCTGTTGACGGGTCCGATGTTGCGTCGCGCGCGGAAGCGAACGGCCGTTGTTGAACCGTCCTGAGACATTGGAGCATCCTTGCCGAGGGGCCGAAGTGGGTCGATCACAGGCGTCGCCGCTCGGCCCAGAAGTAGCATCGCCGCGATGACTCACGAAGCCGTGAAGGTGTTTGAGAAGAACGGAGCGCCAACGCATATTTGAGACACGCGTCCAAGCCCTCATCGGGCCCAGTAGAAATCCACGGGGATAAGCTCGACGACCCATCCACCTTCTTCGCCCAGCGTGGCCGCCGGGTGAATGGAGGCGATGCGCAACGCCTCGTCATGGGTATCCGCCTCGATGATGAACAGGCCGCCCACGACTTCCTTCGACTCGGTATAAGGCCCATCGGTGACGTGCGTCTTGCCACTGCGCGGGCGGAGCGTCCTCCAGTTGTCCAGATCGCCAAGCGATGCGGAAATCAGTACCTTACCGGTAGCCCGCATCTTGTCGTCCAATGCGGGGCACTGGCTCACCAATTTCTTGACGTCGTCTGGCGCCATCGCGGCGAATTTATCGGGGGTGAAGTAGGCCAAGCCGAGGTATTTCATGGGAGATCCTTTGGGTGTGAATAACCTGACGACGAAGCTGATGATCGAAAATCGACAATCTTCTGAAAAGTTTGTAGCGGGTCTCGCCAGACTGTCCGCCTTTGGGGTCGCGCGGTGCCGACCGCCGGGCTCGTGCTGCACATGCGGATCGCGTGAGGCAGAGGTCGGCCACAAGCCGCCGTTCACACGCGGCGTCGCTCAGACGCCCAAGGGTCGGCTACACCCCGTAACCGGCCATCCAATCGTAAAGGACGAACGCCCATTCGTCGGCCATTGCCGACACTGGCGCGGGCCGGGTTCTGCGTCAGCACCCGGCACATTGCTGACAGTGGCGGCATTAAGCGATCGGACGGCTGCTCCTGCATCAGCGAAGTCACACTCCCAACCAACTGGACCACTACCAATGTTGGCGCAGTGTGGCGCTCACTGCGCCTCAACACCGCGGTCGCACCGGCAAACCCACAAACCACCGCCAGCGTACCGATCGGTCGTCAGCTGGCCAAACACCTCACCGCCACGTAGCGCAGGTGAGCCTGGGCGGGACCGCCAGACGCGACGCTGCTCACGGTAGCCACAGTCCCGCGTTCTGCCGCCTTCTACTGCGGATCTGACAATTGGACAATGCTAACCAAGTACTGGGCAAGATGGCCGGGCTCGTGACCGCCAACACGAAGACCATGAGCATGCTTGGGGCACGGGCGATGGTGCTGGGGAAGTTTCTGGATGCAGCGCCGCCACAGTTCACGGCTTTGCAGCGCGCCGAGGTCACCCGGTCATTTCGACTGGGCATCGAAGATGCGCTGTCATGCATGGACGATGTGCCGTTGCCCGCCGAATATCACTCGGCACTCCTTGGACTCACCAATACCATCCTCGCCGCACTGGGTCAGGGATCTGCCACGCGCGAATAGCGAAAAGTTGCATACGCCTGGTACGGCGCACGTCCGGGCATTCGCCGGTCAACACGGGGGCCCGCGCCAGCCCGGAATTTCCGGTGCCTCGATCTGCGGATGAGGATCAGCTGCTTGATTTTCTCTCAGGTTCTGGCGTGGCCCCCGGGTCGCCAGAATCTTGTGCCGATCCTAATCCGGTCGGCTTTTTTTTGCAGCTGGCGGATCGTGCGGCGACGCCTCAGTGCAGCGACATGGTTGTCTTCATCGCGTCACTCCACCAGCCCGACCAGTTACCGTGACAACGCCTGGAGTTGTTCTAGCCGGTCGCGTAGTGCCAAGTACGTCTCAACCAAGGGTCTTGCGCTGGTGTCGTGCTCAAGATCTGCCAGAGCATACTTGTCCCGTCGCGATGCCAGGATACGACGCAGGTCATCGGTCGCCTCGTTGTAGCCGACCATAGGCCGCAGGTCGCCTTGCGCGATAACGCGAGACATGTGATCGTGTGCGGTGGCGGTTAGCCAGACGGTGAAGCAATGCTTAAGGACAAGGTTGTAAGTCTCGCCTTCGCCAACGAGGCCGCCGGGCACTGCGATTACTGCGCGAGGATATTTCTCGATAGTGTGTTCGAGCGCTCTGCGCTCATACCTCCGATAGGCTGTCGCACCGTACAGCGCATAAATTTCCGGGACCGGACACCCGGCTACTTCCACTACAACGCGGCTGAGCTCTACAAAGCAACATTTTCTTTCTTCAGCAAGCATCCGCCCTAAGGTAGATTTCCCTGCACCTCGCAGGCCTACCAAAGCGATCCGCTCGGTCCGTTGCGGGTCTTCCGCCGCAGATTTGTTGACTAGACCTTCAAGAATCTGGCAAAACGCCCGAAGCTCTTCGCTGTTTTTACCGCGGAGCAATGATCGGAGCTCATCCCATTCCTTTTGGCCCGCTGCATCCTCTGATTCCAAGAGGTCAACCGGCTCACAACGAAGCGCGACCGCAAGTTTGCGGAGTACCAGGATCGATGCATTGCCCGAACCTCCCTCCAGTTTAGCCAGGTAGCGTTCGGATACGCCGGCGTTTTCTGCGAGGCCCCTCCTGGTAAGCGCATGCTGCGCGCGCAGCGCCCGAACCCGGCTGCCGACGGTTCGGAGGAAACAACCCTGCCCATCCTCGAAGCTGCCGTTGCCGTCTTCAGTTTCCATAACGAGCGCCCGATCGTGGGCTTGTTCGTGTCCATCGGCAAGCTTCCGCTCTGTTGAAGAAATCAGTTTCATCGCTCACCCAATGACTTGCATAAATAGACTATACTGCAGACGCAGAGACGTTGGCGAGGAGATCATGGACAGTATGGATAGGGAGGTCCTGAGCGCGGCGGTCATGTGGCACCGGGCCGGCGAGACTGTGGCGTTAGGAACTGTGATCGGGACCTGGGGTTCAGCACCACGACCGGTCGGGTCGATGGTCGTCATTCGAGGCGACGGTATCCTAAAGGGGTCGGTATCAGGCGGCTGTATCGAGGCCGATCTGATTCTTCGGGTCAAATTGGGCGAGTTACCGAAATTGTTGCCTTGCGAGGTGACGTATGGCGTATCGGCTGATGAGGCGCATCGCTTCGGTCTTCCGTGCGGCGGCACATTGAAACTGATCGTCGAACCTATCAGGCCTGCTTCCGGTCTTGAGCGACTATTGGAGTTGACGGGCCGTGGTGCTGTTGTCGGGCGCGCGTTGGATATGAGCAGCGGGCGCGCCGCTGTCCATGAGTGCAACAAATCTCAGGACGTCCAATTCGACGGGCAAAGCTTGCGAACAGTTCATGGGCCTCAATACCGTCTGATAATCGTAGGGGCAGGTCAGTTATCAGAGTATGTGGCGCGTATGGCTGTCCCCCTGGGGTATGACGTCATCGTGTGTGACCCGCGGGATGAATACGCATCAGAGTGGCCCGTCCCGCATACACAGATAACTCGAGAGATGCCGGACGATCTGTTGATTCGCATTGGACTGGACCGGCACACCGCAGTTGTTACACTGACACACGATCCCAAGCTGGATGATCTGGCTCTCATCGAAGCCTTGAACTCCAGCGCGTTTTACGTCGGAGCCATCGGCTCCCGCGCGAACAATTCGAAGCGGCGCGCGCGGCTACGCCTGTTTGATCTGCGCGACGACCACATTGCAAGGCTCCGAGGGCCAATCGGGCTTCACATCGGCGCACAAACGCCCCCGGAGATTGCGGTATCCATTCTTGCGGAGATGACTGCAATGCGGCATTCCGTACCGGTTCTGCAGGGACACGAGATGCGGGAAAGTCCGGCTCAATCGGCCCACGCAGCGTGAAGTAGAATATCGGACTGCGCTGGTCGGCATCTAGAAGGTATCGATAGGTTTTTATGGCGAAGCCCGCAACACTCGAAGCTGACAGTCACCGCGCCTCGGACGCCCGTTTTGCTTCCGTCGAGCGCTACTCGTCCGTCGCGCGCACTGTTGAAATCCTTTCGGATCCGTGGGGATTTCTCGTCTTGCGCGAGTGTTTTTTTGGCGTACGACGGTTTGAGCAGTTCCAGAGCCTCCTGCAGGTTCCACGGACCACGCTTGTAGAGCGACTGAAGAAATTCACCGGCCTCGGGTTGTTGCGAAAACAGATTCCTTCTACGGGCGGGGCTCGTCATGAGTACCGCCTGACGGACAAGGGACGCGACCTTTACGCGACCATGATTGGACTCCTCGCCTTCGGGGATCAATGGCTAAGCGGCGACGCACTTCCCCCGTTAAAGCTCGTTCACAAATCCTGCGGATGTGAATGCCATCCACGGGTGGCATGTTCACATTGCCACGGCGAGATCAATCCACGACAGGTGCACTATCGCGATGGTGTCGGCGCGGGTGAATCAGCGCGGAATGAAGATCGCAAGCGTTCGCGCCGTGCGTCCGACCCCACCGTGCTTGAGCGGGTACGGCCGTGCTCTGTAGCCCGAACTCTTCAGATCATTGGAGATCGTTGGAGCTTTCTGGTCATCCGCGAGTTCTTTTACGGGGTTCGACGTTTCGACGAATTCCAGACGCGGTTGGGCATCGCTACCAACATACTTGCTGACCGGTTGCAGCGCCTAGTGGAGCAGGGCGTCGCGAACAAGACGCTTTATCAGGAAGGCCCGAAGCGCTACGAGTATCGCCTCACCGAGATGGGGCGAGCGCTGTACGGTCCGATGCTCATCATGATGCACTGGGGCGATAAGTGGCTCTCCGGCGGTAAGCCGCCTCTCAAACTTCGACACCGGGAATGCGACCAGGATTTCCACGCAGTTGTGGTCTGTGACAAGTGTGGAAACGAGCTGGATGCGCGAGAAATGGGCTACGTCCTGCGATATATGCTTCCGGCTGAACTTGATGCCGCATAAGAAGGGTGGTTGCTCTACCGCGTCTTGCTGAGAGGGGCCGGCGATTGAGCGCCTTTCCTGCGCTTCGGTGCCGGTGAGCACTTCCAAAATTAGTTGGTCGACACGGCATGCGATGTCTTGGCGGCAAATACAGCTGCTCCTCCCCGTTGTCAATCAGCAGGTCGGCTGCGCCTTTCTCGCAGCCCCGTGGACACCGCGCGAAAAAATCGCAATCCACAGACAATATGCCCTTCTGCTAGCGGGTTTGCGACGTCGACACGCTTTGTGCGCCAGCGTCGGATACGACGCACTCAATGCCGCACACGTCGAGAAGGCGCCAACCAGTGGCAGGCACGTCAACGACTTCAAGGCAAGCATCGTCTCCGCTTGCTGAGGGGCCCATCTTCTCGACCACTTCAACTAATACCGGGTCGCTGCGGCGCGCATATTGGTGGGCGAATTGACGCGACAATGTTGCGCTGGACTCACTGTCCATCCCGTCCCGCCCACTCATCCGCAGATAGCGATGCGCGGCCTCGTCACTCAAGTTAAACGCGCCTACTTCCCTGTTGATAACGATCTTCACAAGGGTCTCCATTTAGACGAGTTGGCGAAGCGCCACGGTCCTGTCTCTCCGGACCGCCGCCCCATCGAGTTGAACCAATCATACTGCTCTTTCGGCAAAGCCCCCTCGATTCCCGCTCGCCGAACCTCACCACGCGAGCATCTCCATGGTGTCACGATTTGAACGAGTAATGCAAGTTACCTTTGCATGATCAGTAGCAATGCGTCGCGAGGGCTTACTGACAGCCGCTGCTCCGACGCCATTCCCCGCCCTAATGCCCGTCTGCACGAGTGTTTCGGGGGCAAGCTATGTAATCAGACGGATATGCAATCAGAAAATGGGGGCAAGTCTTCCGGCTCCCGGGAGAGGGAAAACCCGCTTGCAAAGTGTGCCTCGGCTAATTATAGTCTAGTTACGCAAGTGACAAGCACGCGTATCGAGAGTTTCGGGACGCTCGTCAGGCCAAGGAGATATCGTGACCAGTTTTGAATTTCAGTCGACCCGTTCCACCGTCGTCGAACCCGGCGCTTCCGCCCGTTTGGGCCAGATTGCCAAGCGTTTAGGCTGCCGGAATATCTTTCTGGTGACGGATAAAGGTGTGGTGGACAACGGCTTGACCAAGTCGGCGCTGCGCAGCTTCGCTGCCGAAGAGATAGCGGTAACGGTCTACTCTGACGTACAGGCGGATCCGCCCGCGCACGTGATTCTTGCAGCGACAGATGCCGCGGTCCAATCGGGTGCTGACGGCGTCATTGGGCTCGGCGGCGGAAGCTCGATGGACGTAGCAAAGCTTGTCGCGCTTCTGGCGCATGGGACGGAGAAGCTCGACGAGATCTACGGCGTCGGCGTTGCGAAAGGTCCCCGGTTGCCACTCATTCTGGTGCCGACAACCGCTGGCACAGGGTCGGAGGTGACGCCTATTTCCATCGTCACGACAGGTGAGGGCGAGAAGAAAGGTGTCGTGTCCCCCGTTCTTTTACCCGACGTTGCCGTGCTGGACGCCGAACTGACGCTGGGTCTTCCCGCAGCTGTGACGGCTGCTACTGGCATTGATGCGATGGTGCATGCGATTGAGGCATACACGAGCAAGCGTTTGAAAAATCCTGTCTCAGATTGCCTGGCCCGAGAGGCCCTGCGCCTGCTCAGCTTGAATATTCACGAAGCCTGTTCCAATGGAACGAACTGCGAGGCGCGTCAGGGGATGCTGCTGGGGGCGATGCTCGCGGGCTTGGCGTTTGCCAATGCTCCGGTTGCCGGCGTTCACGCGCTCGCATATCCGGTCGGCGCCCGGTTTCACGTGCCACACGGCTTGTCGAATTCTCTTGTTCTGCCCGCGGTCATGCGCTTCAACCTGGAAGCTGCGGAGTCGCTTTACGCAGAACTGGCGCCTGTGGTGATTCTGAATGTCCAGGGAACCCAGGCTCAAAAGGCTCAGGCACTCGTCGAGCGTCTCGCGGCTTTACCGACAGAATTGGCGTTGCCGACCCGCCTCCGGGACGTCGGCATTGCGGCCGCCGACATTACGGCATTGGCCGAAGATGCGATGCGTCAGACGCGTCTCCTCGTAAACAATCCGAGAGAAATTGCCATCGAAGATGCCAAGGCGATCTACGAGGAGGTCTTGTGAGCGAAAAGGCCAGGCCGACGCGTCGGGAGGCATACCGTCACTTCACGATATTGCCGACGCGCTGGGGGGATAACGACGTGTACGGCCACGTGAACAACGTCGTCTATTACGCGTTCTTCGACACCGCTGTGAACCGCCATCTGATCGAGCAAGGCGTTCTCGATATCGCTAACAACAAAATCGTTGGCCTCGTTATCGAAACGAAATGTACGTTTTTCTCTTCAGTAGCGTTTCCAGACACCGTCCACATTGGCCTAAAGGTGATACACCTTGGTAACTCAAGCGTTCGATATGAAATTGCGCTGTTCCGCAACGAGTCCCACGAGGCCTGCGCGGTTGGCCAGTTTGTGCACGTCTATGTGGAGCGCGCAAACAATCGCTCCGTGCCCATTCCGGAGGCCGTGCGTGCTGTTCTGGAATCGATAGCCGCATAAGCCCAGTTCATCGCAAGCGCAAAACATACTGTGAGACGGAGGAGTCAATAATGGAAATGGTCGGCGAAGCGAGGCTGGAGGCTGCGCGCGAAGTCGTGTGGGAAGCGCTGAATGATCCCGCGGTCCTGCAAGCGAGTATTCCAGGGTGCGAATCCCTCGAAAGCACAGCTAAGAATGAGTTCACAGCAACGGTCGTATCCAGGGTCGGGCCGATCAAAGCGCGATTCGCTGGCAAAGTCAGCCTCTCGAATATTGCCCCGCCGCGTAGCTATACGTTGACTGGGGAAGGTTCAGGCGGTGCGGCGGGCTTCGCACGTGCCGATATTGAGGTGTCGCTTGACGCTCTTGAGCCGACGGTGACACTCCTGCGTTACGGCGTGAAGGCAAACGTCGGCGGCAAGCTGGCGCAACTCGGCTCCCGCATGATTGATGCTGCGGCACGTAAATCCGCCGATGACTTCTTTGAACTGTTCCGCAAGCAGGTGGATGGCCGCGCGTCAGACTCCACTTCGCTCTCTGCTGCACAACCGGCTGGCATGCACGCTTTCATGCAGGAACTCTCGGTCCCGGTAGCCGAAGTCGCGACCGTGGAGGCCCCAGCAGCTACGCCCGCAGCCGCTGCTGCACCTGCTGCAGCCAACGCGAAAGCATCGACACTGGAGGCGGCGCCAACGCCAACCGTGCCCGAGCGTGCTGCGGCACCGCGGGATATTCCTGCGCAGCCTGCGCCGGTACTAACGCCCGTGTCACAAGTGCCGGCCGCAGAAGCGCAGGCTGAGGTGATGGACGTGTTGACTTCAGAAAAGATCAAGGTCTGGATTTCGGATCAGGTCGCCGTGGTCACGCTGAACCGTCCTGGCAGCCGAAATGCCATGACTTACGGGATGTGGCTTGCGATGCCGTCGATCATGGCCGCACTCGACCGCAACCCGGAAGTGCGCGCCGTGATTCTAACTGGCGCAGGCGCGGACTTTTGTGCCGGGGCCGACATCGCCGAATTCGAACAGGTCCGCGCTGACGTCGCGCAGGCGACGACGTATGAAGTCGCCGTTGACGCCTGTTGTGATGCCATCGTAAACATATCGAAGCCGACGGTCGCAGTACTGCGGGGCTACTGCCTGGGAGGGGGAGCCCATCTGGCCATGTCCTGCGATTTCCGTTTTGCGGGTCAGGACGCAATGATGGGAATACCCGCTGCGCGTCTGTCGATCATTTACGGCGTGAAGGGAACGCGCAAGCTGCTATCTCTCGTCGGGCTCTCCGAAGCAAAGAAGATTCTGTATGGCGGCCAACGGTTTGACGCCACCCACGCCCTGAGAATCGGTTTCGTAGATCAGGTCGCCGGCCTTGGCGTGGTTGCTTCAGGCCGGTCTTTTTGGGAGCGCCTTATCGGCGCGAAGCAGCAGGTTGCCAAAAGTGACCCAATGGCCGAGGCCCGTGCTTTTGCCACATCGCTGGCGGGCAATGCGCCACTGACCATGGCAGGTGCCAAGTACCTTCTCAACGGGATGGCGATGGGGACGGGCGCTCTCGATCTGGTCAGATCTGAGGCACTCATTGCCGCCGCAGCTGCCAGCGAAGATTACCGCGAAGGGCGCGCTGCGTTCGGTGAAAAGCGTTCGCCAAAGTTTCAGGGCCGCTAGACGGGATCACTATGAAACCTGCTCCTTTTGATTACTGTTGTCCCGACACCATCGACGACGCTGTTGAGGTGCTTGCAGCTAACGTCGATGATGCCAAGCTGATGGCAGGTGGTCAGAGTTTGACGCCAATGTTGAACTTCAGGGTCATGCGGCCGGCACTCATCATCGATATCAGCAGGCTGCTAGAACTCGAGTACGTCCGCGAACGCAGCGATGGCGGACTCACGATCGGCGCTCTGACGCGGCATCGAGTGCTTGAAACTTCGGCGTTGGTCGCAAGCCGATTTCCTGTGATTCCGGAGACGATGCACAACGTTGCCCATCTCGCGATTCGCAACCGCGGCACGATCGGCGGAAGTCTGTCGCATGCTGATCCGGCCGCAGAACTGCCGATGCTGAGCCGTCTTCTCGACGCTGTGATCGTTGCTCGTTCGGTTCGGGGCGAACGGGAAATCCCGGCATCCGAATTCTTTGTCGCACCGCTGACGACTGCCCTGGACGATGACGAAATTGTCGTCCGTGTCGAACTCCCGGGATTGCCCGCTGGCATGGGATGGTGCTTCCAGGAGTTTGCGCGGCGCGCAGGCGACTTCGCGCTTGCAGCTGTTGGCGTGTTACTCAATGTGCAGGGCGGTGAGATCCGCGAGGCCCGCGTCGCGATGATGGGTGTCGGTGATACGCCGATGCGCCGTCCCGAAGCCGAAGCAGTACTGACTGGGAAAGTGCTCTCCGACGAGGTGATGGCCGATGCCGTCCATGCAGCCTGCGATTCGCTGCAACCGAATACCGATCTGCATGCTTCGCCTGAATTCCGCCGTCATCTTGCCGGCGTATTGATGGAGCGTGTAACACGCAAAGCGTGGCAGCGCGCCGCAGGAGTCGCTCAATGAGTGATACTGAAATCCCTCTCAAACCTCTGTGGGTCCTGGTCAATGGGAAGGTCCACGAGGATGATGTCGAACCACGTCTTCTACTGTCCGATTATCTGCGGCACACGCTTGGGCTGACGGGAACCCACGTTGGCTGCGAGCACGGCGTTTGCGGTGCATGCACGGTGATGGTTGACGGCGACAGCGTGCGCTCGTGCCTGATGCTCGCGATCCGTGCAAATGGTTGTGAAGTCCGCACGGTCGAGAGTATGGGCACCATCGACGCGCTCAGTCCTTTGCAGGAAGCTTTTCGGGAGCATCACGGCTTGCAATGCGGTTTCTGTACGCCAGGCATGCTGGCCAGCTGTGCAGATGCGTTGCAAAAATATCCGCTCGATAGCGATGAAGAGATCAGGGACGTTCTCTCGGGGAATCTCTGTCGCTGTACGGGCTATCAAGGCATCGTTGAGGCGGTTCGCGTCTGCGTGACCGGACGAAACGCTCTTCGCGATGCTGCAGGAAGCCAGAAAATCAGCAAGGACGATACACCATGAAAATGCATATTCTCAACGGTGGTCGACTGCGTATGCGCAAGAGCGTTTATCTACCGGAAGCGGAGCGCACCGAGACAATCGATTTGCCGGTTTCCTGCGTACTGTTGCGTCATGCACAGGGCAACGTCCTTTTCGACACCGGATGCCATCCGGATACCGCGGTAGATGCGACTGGCCGTTGGGGTGCGATGGCCAAGGCGATGATGCCTTTGAGCGGTCCCGAGGACAACGTTGTTTCACAGCTGGCAACGCTAGGACTAGTGCCGGATAACATTGACATCGTGGTCAACTCGCACCTGCACTCTGACCATTGTGGATGCAACGGGTTTTTCAAGCGCGCCACGTTCTTCTGTCACTACAAGGAATTGGAGGCCGCGCAGGGTCCAGACGCCGTGCAGAAAGGGTACATCCCGGCCGACTGGGAGCATCCCATGCCGACCGAAGCCATTGACGGTGAGCATGACGTTTTTGGCGACGGGAGGTTAGTCCTGGTACCTCTGCCCGGACACACACCGGGAAGCGTTGGCGCGGTCGCGACGCTGAGCCGGGATGGCAGTTTCCTGCTCGCTGCAGACGCAGTTGCCATGAGACCCAATCTGGACCGCGAGGTGATGCCGCGCAACACGTGGAACCCTGACCTGGCGATGGCGTCACTACGCGAAGTCCAACGTATTGCCGCGTCTGGAGCAAAGGTCATATTTGGCCATGACCCGGACCAATGGGAGGAAATGCGTAAGGGGGAAGATCGATATGAGTGAGCGTAACGATCGGTGGGCCCAACCCGCTTCGCCGGATTCAGATGTGCGCGAGAGGACCCGCGACAAGTTAGTCGGGCAGCCCGTCAGGCGTGTTGAAGACGCCCGACTCCTGACTGGACGGGGTCGGTATGTCGATGACCGCCCGAGTGGTCACGCTTTGCATATGGCTATCCTGCGAAGTGACCAGCCGCATGCACGAATCGTGGCAATACGCGCGGACGCTGCCAGAGGGATGCGCGGGGTCTACGGCGTCTACACGTGGCAAGACATCGAGCGGCTTATCAAGCCGGCGCTCGCTGTATCCCGTATGAGTGGCTATCAGCCGACGCCAATCCATGCGCTAGCGAATGGGAAAGTGCATTTCGTTGGTGAGCCTGTCGTTGCGATCCTGGCGGAGAGCCGTTATCTCGCGGAGGACGCGCGGGACGCTATCGAGGTGGAATACGAACCTCTACCGGTCTGCACAGATGCGGAGGCCGCAGCATTGGAGGATGCTCCGCTGCTGCACGATGGATTCGCAAGCAACGTCCTCGTCGAACGCAGCTTTGTTCGCGGTGAGATCGAACAGGCGTTTATTAATCCTCCTGTTCTGGTCGGGGGCCGGTTCCGTTTTCACAGGAAGACATCGGCAGCCATGGAGCCCCGCTGCTATCTCGCCGAGGTTGACGCAGGGCGAGACGCGCTCACTTTATACACATCCAGTCAGGTGCCGGGCATCATCCGCGATGCCCTGGCCGACCTGCTTGACATGCCAGGTAACCGCCTCACAACGATAGCACCCGACGTCGGCGGAGGCTTTGGTGGCAAAACGTCGCTTTACCAGGAGGAAATGCTCGTATGCGTTCTTGCGCGGAAAATCGGCGAAAACGTGAAGTGGACTGGCGACCGCCTCGAGGATCTGCTTTCCACCAGTCAGGCATTCGATGAACTGGTGACTGCGGAGTTGTCGCTTGACGCTCATGGTCAGATCCTGGGTCTGCGTGCCGACGTGGTTGGTGATGTGGGCGCGTATTCCATTTACCCGTGGACCTGCGGGATCGAGCCGGTACAGGTAATCAGCTTTCTGCCGGGCCCATATCGCGTGCCCGCATATCACGGCCATGTCAGGGGAGTTACCACGCCGAAGGCGCCTACCGGGCCTTATCGCGGCGTTGGCAGACCGACTTCCACCTTCGCGATGGAACGCCTCATGGATATGGCCGCTAAACAGCTAGGTCTTGACCCAGCTGAAATTCGCCGTCGTAACCTGGTCCGGGACGAGGAGTTTCCGTACCGTACGCCGGTCGGCATCGTGTGGGACAGGTCTGCTTTCATGGGCGGTCTCGAAGGCGCGATGGAGCGTTTTGACTACAACGCCGCCCGCGAAGCGCAGGCGAGGGCGCGCGCAGAAGGCCGATGGATCGGCATTGGCGTTGCCTGTTATGCGGAACTCTCTGGAATCGGATCGCGTATCTCAGCATCGCCCGGGATGCCAATCAACACGGGAACCGACACGTGTGTCATCCAGCTCGATTCGACGGGCTCAATTACTGCTTCGTTTGGTTGTGCCTCTCATGGCCAGGGCCATGAAACCACACTTGGGCAAGTACTCGCCGATGAGCTCGGCGCACGCCTCGAAGACCTTCGCGTTATTACGGGCAACAGCTCGACAGTGCCACACGGTACGGGTAGTTATGCCAGCCGCACTGCAGTCATCAGCAGCGGGGCGGGGATATTGGCCGCGCGCGAGCTTCGCGAGCGCATGCTGCGGGTCGCTGCTCACTTACTCGATAGCCCTGTCGAGTATCTCGAATGCGTCGACAGTTCGATTCGTGTGCAGGGAGGGGACGGACGGATCACTTTTCCGGAGCTTGCCCGTGCGCTGTACTCGCAGATGGGAAGGGTCCCGGGCGATGTACGCGAAGAAATGTGTGTCACGCGTGTCTACGACCCCGTCGTCGGCACGACCAGTTCGGCCACTCACCTCGTGCAGGTTGAGGTCGACCCGCAGACTTACGCGGTGCACATTCAGCGATATGTCATTGCCGAAGACTGCGGCCGAATTATCAATCCGCTCATCGTCGCAGGCCAGACGCGGGGTGCGCTTGCGCAGGGAGTCGGCGCCGCGCTGCTCGAGGAGGTCGTGTACGACGCAGACGGTCAGTTGCTTACCGCGAGCATGGTGGATTACCTGCTGCCGTCTGCGCCTGAGGTTCCAGAACTGGAGATGGTTCACCTGCATACCGAAGCGCCGAATACGCTCGGCGGGTTCCGCGGAATGGGAGAGGGCGGAACCATCGGTTCCCCAGCGGCGATTGCCAACGCGGTAGCCGACGCGCTTTCACCGCTAGGCATTGAAATTAGCGAGCTGCCCGTCACGCCGGAGCGCATCTTCCAGCTTATCCAATCAACATCGCTTAAACGCAAAGAGGAGAATTAAATGAAGTTCGAACTGGACGAGAAGGTTGCGCTCATCACAGGTGGCGCTCGCGACGTCGGAAGAGAAATCGCGCTTGGACTCGCTGCCGAAGGCGCGAGCGTCGTAGTGAATTATCACGGTTCCCGGGTGGGGGCCGAATCGGTCGTTGCAGAAATCAAAGCTGCGGGCGGTAAGGCTCTAGCCATTGGCTGTGACATCTCCGACCGCCGTGCAGTAGACGCGATGGTGGCGCAGACCGTAGAGACGTTCGGCGGTCTCAACATCCTCGTGAACAATGCCGGCCTTGTCATTCGCAAGCGGTTTGCCGACAGCACGCCTGAGGAATGGCGCAGGCAGATCGACGTGTGCCTGTACGGCACCTTGAACTGCACCCACGCGGCGCTGCCCCATCTGGAAGCCCAGAAAGGCAGTGGTCGGATTATTAGCATCATGGGCGACTCGTCGCGGGTCGGCGAGTCAGGGCTGGCTATTGGGGCTGCAGCGCGTGCCGCCAATATCGCCTTGATGAAATCGATTGCGCGTGAAACCCGTTCGGGAACGACCGCCAATGCGCTCGCGTTGGGTCTGATCGAGACGGCGCACGACCCCGAATTTCTCGAAGCTAACCGCGAAAAACTCACCAGGCTGTACCCCTTGCGTCGGCTGGGGCAGCCGGGAGATGTGGCACCAATGGCTGTGCTTCTTGCGTCCGACAAGGGCAGTTGGATTACGGGCCAGGTGATTAGCATCAGCGGCGGCTTCAGCATGGTCTGAAGTCCGCGCCACCAAACTCATCAGGACAGGGGATGCTTGCCTTGCGACATCGTCGTTGGCTACATCGCTTAGGAGACAGCCATGATTCAAACAGAACTCATCGTACCGGTTCACGAATTACTCAAGCGGCACGCCGAAGAACGGCCCGATAAAATCTCATTCGAGGACGAAAGGTCGTCCCTGACGTACCGGCAGCTCGAGGAAGTCACCGCTCGACTCGCGGTGCATTTTCAGGCCTCAGGCGTAGAGCCGGGAGATCGCGTAGCCGTCCTGCTGCCCAATTCGGTTGAATGGGTTGTAAGTTGTCTGGCTATCGTGCGGGCGGGCGGCATCGCTGTACCGCTCAGTCACGAGGCGACCATGCCTGAAATTGAGTACAGGCTGACGGACGCATCATGCGTAGCCGTCGTGACGAGCGATTCGAGAGAGCTAGAAGTCCGAAAGCTTGGCGATGGTATTCCGTCGCTCAAGGAATACGTCACAGTCCAGTGGAGCTCAGCGCCTGTAGTTGGCACGGAGTACAGAAAAGTAGTCGAAGAAAGGGCGCAGGGTATCCCGGCGGACGCAGATACGCTCGACCTGCCCGCGTTTGTGGTCTATACCTCCGGCACTACAGGAAAGGCGAAGGGCGTGCTGCTCTCAACCCGTAGCATGCTGTGGGTTACCGCGTCCTGTTGGGCGCCAATCGCCGGTCTGAATCAAAACGATCGCGTATTGAGCTGCCTGCCGCTTTATCATTCGTACGCTCTTAATTTTGCAGTGCTTAGCGTACTTGCGGTGGGTGCATCGGAATATTTGATGGATAGGTATTCCTCCAGGGAAATTCCAAAGCTCCTCGCGAACGGCGACTTTTCCGTAATGCCCGGGGTACCGACCATGTTTCATTACCTGCTGGAGGGTGCGCAGACCAGCACTGCAAACGTGCTTCCCGGCATCCGTCTCTGCGTGTCAGCCGGAGCAATCCTGCCAGCGGCTACCAATCGGGCATTCGAGGAGCGGTTTGGCGTGAAGCTTCTGGACGGCTACGGAATTACCGAGACGTCCACGATGGTCACCATGAATTGGCCGACAGGCACTCGTCCTTACGGATCGTGTGGTCTGCCGCTGCCAGGCGTGGCAACCCGCATTGTTGAGCCGGTTGGTATGCGTGACGTCAACGTGGGTGAGGAGGGTGAGTTGCTGGTGCGGGGCCCAAATGTAATGAAGGGTTATCTCAACAAACCGGCTGAGACTGATGCTGCACTTCGGAACGGGTGGTACCACACCGGAGATCTTGCTCGCTTTGACGCATCTGGTTACATCACGATCACGGGCCGATTGAAGGAAGTGATTATCCGTGGCGGACAAAACATTGCGCCTGCGGAAATTGAACAACTCGTTTCGGTGTTTGACGGGGTGCTGGACTGTGCGGTCACAGGGTCGCCGCATGAGCACCTCGGAGAAGTGCCAGTCGTTTTTATCGTCCAGCGGGAGGGCGAAACGGTGGACGTGGAGGCGTTGCTTGCGCACTGCAGGACGCAATTGTCGGCGTACAAGGTGCCGCACGCGGTGCACATCGTTGCTGAAATTCCGCGCACCGGCTCAGGCAAAGTGATGCGCTACAAGTTGCGTGAGGCGCTTGAAGTGGTTGTGATTGCGCCCACGACTCAGGCATCTAGTTAATCTGATTCATAGGATGGGGAAGTCCATGGCAAACAACAATTTCGCGGTCTCCGTACCGATTAAGGATATCGGTCTCGTCAGAAACAAGTGCCTGATCGGCGGCGAATGGCTTGACGCTGACAGTGGTGAAACGATCGAAGTCACGAACCCTGCGAACGGAGATTCGCTTGGTACGGTCCCCCGTATGGGGGCGGAGGAAACGCGGCGCGCCATAGCAGCGGCAAACGACGCACTCAAAGACTGGAGTGCGCACACAGGAAAAGAGCGCGCAGCGATTCTTCGTCGCTGGCACGATCTCATGCTCGAGCACAAAGAGGATCTCGCCGTCATCATGACGGCCGAGCAGGGCAAGCCGCTGACCGAAAGTCGTGGCGAGATCGCATATGCGGCCTCGTTCCTGGAGTGGTTTGCGGAGGAGGCCAAGCGCGTCTACGGTGACACTATTCCGGGCCATGGCCGCGACAAGCGCATTATCGTTCTCAAGCAGCCGATTGGCGTCTGTGCGGCAATCACGCCATGGAATTTCCCCGCAGCCATGCTGACGCGCAAGCTCGGCCCGGCGCTCGCCGCCGGTTGCACGATGGTGTTGAAGCCGGCTAGCCAGACGCCGTTCTCGGCGCTTGCGCTATGTGTGCTCGCTGAGCGCGCAGGCGTGCCGAAGGGCGTCATCTCCTGCGTTACGGGCGCGGCATCCGCCATCGGTGGAGAGCTGACTTCCAACCCCACGGTCCGCAAAATGTCGTTTACCGGCTCGACGGAAATCGGCAAGGTGCTGCTGGCGCAGTGCGCTGCTACGGTCAAGAAAGCTTCCATGGAACTGGGTGGTAACGCACCGTTCATCGTGTTCGACGATGCTGACCTGGACGCTGCTGTCAAAGGAGCGATCGCCTCGAAGTACCGCAACGCGGGCCAGACCTGTGTTTGTGCGAATCGCCTGTTAGTCCAGGACGGCGTCTACGAAAAATTTGTCCAGAAGCTGGTCGCAGAGGTGGAGAAGCTGAGTGTTGGCGACGGTCTGGAGCAGACGACCTTGATTGGGCCGCTCATCGATGACAACGCGGTCGCCAAAGTCCATGAGCATGTAACGGACGCCGTGGCCAAAGGAGCAAGAGTAGTGGTCGGCGGACGGCGCCACTCGAAAGGGGGCAACTTCTATGAGCCTACCGTTCTTGCTGATGCGACGCCTAATATGCAGATTTTCCGCGAAGAGACATTTGGCCCGGTGGCGCCGATCTTCCGGTTCAAAACGGATGAGGAAGCCATCGCGCTAGCGAATGATACTGAGTTCGGCCTCGCATCATATTTCTACGGACGTGATATCGGCCGCATCTGGAAGGTAGCCGAAGCATTGGAATACGGCATCGTCGGCATCAACGAGGGCCTGATTTCGACGGAAGTCGCGCCGTTCGGCGGTGTAAAAGAGAGTGGTCTCGGTCGAGAGGGATCGAAGTACGGTATCGAAGACTATATGGAAGTGAAATATCTCTGTATGGGCGGTATCGCCTGACCACTGAGTTGAGACGCGCCTGGTTGACAGGCGCGTGCCCTGCCGTCCGAATGAACAATGCGACCAATTACCGCTGTACCCCGCGGCGGACGTTGGCGGTCCGAGCCGCCAGCTTCTGCGCCTAGAATGTGGACGCAGTGGCTGCGTCGAGGCGGTTCTCTTACTCGGGCGCTTCAAACACTGGGTAAGGTTGAGGTACAGGTCAATTTCGAGGGTATTGTCTGTCGGCGTGCCGGTGACATGAGACTACGATACGAGCATATGGCCGCACGGAGAAGCTCCTACCAACGTGCTGGGCACGGATCTCCGGTCTGGGTGCGCGACATCACTCTCACTGTAGGTGCAGTGGCTGTGGTTGCGGCGCGCAGCATCGTGTCGGCGCGCGATAGTCGCGCCAGTTGGAAATCACTTCGAACACTTGCCGCGCGTCCCCTTGGCAGCCTCCTTTATAACGACCCAGCAATCAGCCGTTCGAGATTCGCTTACGCGTCTTTTCCCTTGGCTGCTACGCCATTTGTTGATCGCGAATTCGTCGACGATGTCAACCAGTGTGGCCGGGCATGGGCGCGGGTTTCGGAATTTCGCCGAGGACGGGCGCCGCTTGTTCTGACGGAGATCTTCCTGCCAGCATTATGGTCGATGATTGACCAGAAGCGACACGTTATACAAGCGACAAGATCTCAAGGCTCGCACTTTTAGATTTTGGAGTGGTTCATAAAAAAGTAGATTAAGTAGGTGAAAACGTGGGTTTTTATCTGCTTGAAAGGCCATCGTTTACTTCGTATAGTCTTGTAATGCAAGTCACTATAACGGGCGTACTTCAGGTTGGAGGAGATGGACATGTCGGTCACGAATCAGGCATTACCCGCTGCGCGAATGTCACAGGACGAGCGGCTTGTCGTATTTGCGTCGTCCCTTGGGACAGTCTTTGAATGGTATGACTTCTTCCTGGCCGGGTCTCTGGCCGTGTTCATCAGCCGAAACATATTCGCGGGAGTAAATCCAACCGCAGGGTTCATCTTCACTCTTTTGAGCTTTGCGGCCGGCTTTGCGGTTCGGCCGCTTGGTGCTGTTGTCTTTGGCCGCCTTGGCGACCTGGTGGGACGTAAATACACGTTCCTCGTCACCATCCTGCTGATGGGCGCGTCGACGTTTTTTATTGGACTGCTGCCAGGTTTTGCGACGATCGGGATAGCGTCCCCAGTCCTGTTCATCGCTATGCGCATGCTTCAGGGGCTCGCGCTTGGCGGCGAATATGGCGGCGCCGCGACCTACGTTGCGGAGCACGCTCCCAGCGATAGGCGGGGCGCGTGGACTGCATGGATTCAGATGACGGCCACGCTCGGTCTGTTCCTGTCTCTCATCGTGATTCTCGGCGTCAGAACCGGGACGGGTGAGGGCGCCTTTGCAGACTGGGGATGGCGCGTTCCCTTCCTGCTCTCGATTGTTCTGCTCGCTATCTCGGTGTGGATTCGCCTCAAGCTCCACGAGTCTCCCGCCTTTGAAAAGATGAAGGCAGAGGGAAAGGCGTCCAAAGCACCTGTCTCTGAAGCCTTCGGGCAATGGAAAAATCTCAAGCGGGTGCTGGTCGTTCTGTTTGGTCTGACGGCGGGGCAAGCAGTGGTCTGGTACACGGGGCAGTTCTATACGCTTTTCTTCCTTACCCAGACCCTCAAGCTGGACGGTCCGATAGCGAACGTCATTCTCGCGATTGCGCTGGTCATTTCAACGCCGTTCTATCTGCTCTTTGGTTCATTGTCCGACCGAATTGGCCGTAAGCCAATCATCCTGGCAGGTTTTGTTCTCGCGGCCGCCACTTACTTCCCTCTCTTCCAGGGGCTGACGCATTACATCAACCCGGCGCTTGAAAGTGCGCAGCGCAGCGCGCCCATCGTCGTGAGGGCTGATCCTTCCGAATGTTCGTTCCAGTTCAATCCGGTCGGGACCGCGAACTTCACGAGTTCCTGCGACATCGCGAAGGGGGCGCTGTCGAAGGCGGGCCTGAACTACCAGAATGAGGCAGCCCCAGCCGGCTCGACAGCGTCCGTAACCGTCGGATCGGTGACAATCTCCGCGTATAACGCGAAAGCTGCGGACGCAAAGGCCCGGGGTGCGAAATTTGACGGTGAACTGAAGTCCAATCTTCAGCGCTCTGGATATCCGCTCAAGGCAGACCCGTCCTTCATGAACAAGCCGATGGCCGTTCTGGTTCTCGCCATTCTCATGATCTACGGAACCATGGTGTACGGACCGATTGCGGCGATGCTTGTCGAGTATTTTCCGACGCGGATCCGTTATACCGCGATGTCCTTGCCGTACCACATTGGCAACGGCTGGTTCGGAGGATTTCTGCCCGCATCGGCGTTTGCAATCGTCGCCGCAAAGGGGAACATCTATTCCGGATTATGGTATCCAATCGTTATTGCGTTAGCCTCGTTCGTGATCGGGTTGATCTTTGTTCGCGAGACACGTGGCGTGGATATTAACGTCGGGTAGTGTTAGAAACGAAGAGGGTGCTTAGGCTGAGGGACAGCATGCCGATCTACGAATTTGAGGGAAACGTACCTGATATTGATTCCACCGCGTTTGTTCATCCGCTGGCGTCGGTCATTGGTGACGTCCGGATAGCGGCGGGCTGCTACATTGGTCCGTTTGCGTCGATCCGCGGTGACTTCGGTACGATTGTTATCGGGGAAGGCAGCAACGTGCAGGATAGCTGCACCTTGCATGTTGGACATGGCCGTCGATGCGAGCTTGCGCCGGAGTCCCATATCGGGCATGGGGCAGTCGTTCACGGTGCTTTCCTGCGACGCAACACCTTGATTGGCATGAATGCGGTCATCATGGACGACGCTGTTATCGGGGAGTCCTCGATCGTAGCTGCCTGCGCATTTGTGAAAGTCGGCTGGGAGGTGCCCCCTGGATGCCTTGTGGCTGGCATTCCGGCACGTGTGGTCCGTCGGCTTGAGCAGGGCGAGCTCCAGGGGAAAGCAAAGGCCACGCGCAAATACCAGGAGCTTGCGGTTGCTTGTCTTTCTACTTTGCGCGAGGTGAAGGTTGGCGACTAAGGGGGAACCTTTGGCGCCCAATCATTTGGGCGGTGCTGGCAAGGCCGCAGGGCTACCAGGCTTTGACGCCCGCTACTGCATAGACTTTACGACTCATCGATTCACAACACTGACAACTTTCGCCAACGAGCACAAGCAAGTGCAGCATGATGGCTAACAAGTTGGACCGAGGCGAGGAAGACCTGATAGGGAAGATGAACCATTGTGTTCGACGTGCATGTGAGGACCTCGCCAGCGAATTCCATTAGGGCCTGCAGGCAAATGCCGGCCTGCGCAAACGGTCCGGACATAAGCGTGCTGCCTATACCTGCCAGCCAACATCGAAAAATTGTTTGCAATCTGGGAGCGTCCACATAAGACTTTCCCTAAGATTGCGAGAACTGAGCCCAGTCCGATACAGAATGAAATATAAGCAGCACTAACGTCAACGTGTCCAACATTCCGAGATCGGTTCACGTTCGACGGGCACTATGTCGTGCGACTCGCCCATCAGGAATGACCTGTTGCAGTCGGCGACTGCGCGCAGGTAATCCCAGACGGCTGTGATGCGCCGCAGCTTGCGTAAAGCTTCGCGACAACATAGCCAGAAGCATCGCGTCACCCCGACTTCATCTGGCAGTACCGGCACCAGTTGCGGCTGCGGAGCAGGCATGAAGCCAGGCAGAATCGCCAGTGAATGGCCTTGCAGGGCAGCGAAATACTGGGAACGCCATTATCGAAATTCCCGCGCAAAGCGAACCCGTGAAGTACGAGGTCGACAAAAAGCTCGGACTGCTGCTGGTCGACCGGATCATGAGTGCGGGGATGCGCTATCCGCAGAACTACGGATTCATTCCGCGCACGCTCGCGAGAGATGGTGATCCGCTCGACATCATCGTGCTCGCGCCGTTCGCGCTTGAACGATTATCGCTGGTCGCGTGCCGGCCGGTTGGACTCCTGATAATGACGGACCAGGCCGGACCGGACGAGAAAGTCATTGCCGTCCCGATTGATGCGGTGTGTCCGGCGACGATATCTATCCAACGGCTCGAGGACATGGGGGACTACGCGCTGAACCAGCTCAGGTTCTTCTTCGAGCACTACAAGATGCTCGAACCTGACAAGTGGGTCACGTTCGAGGGCTGGGGTGATGTCGACGAGGCATATGACGCGATCCGGAACGCTGTGGCCGCCTTCCGCATGTGATTCAGGAGGACGACGTCAATCTGATTGGCCCGAAATGCGATTCCGAAGGGTCTCAATAATGCGCAGATAAAAAAAGTCTCCTCTTTGAAGGTTCCGATAGCGGGGCGAGCAGGCCGCAGCGATGTACCCGCTCATCGGAACCTGCAATTCAATTGTATCGACCCGCGCGCTTACCCGTGCCATGTTCTGACCTGCATCGCTGATCAACCGATCAACCGCGTTGACGAACTGCAGGCCTCGCGTATTGCCGGGAATCCAGCAAAGCCGCCTGATCCAACTCGCTGAAGTATCCACTCCCGGCTGACATCCGGATAGATCCCTTCCAGGACCGGTGATCGCGGATCACGATCTCACGCTATGTCCACGGGCCCGCATTATGCCGCCGGCCCGCGATTCGAGGCGCGGCGCTTCTGCCGGCGTGTCTGCTGCAACCCGAAATGGTTCGGATCAGGGAAAACCTTGATGGCTGATAGCGCGGAACCGACATAGTGTATCGATATACTAAATCGATACACTAAACCGATACACAAGGCCGCCATCCCCGTGGCCTCACAGGAGACAAAGCATGGCTTCGATTTCCCGGCGACAGTTTCTTCAGGTCGCCTCGGCTGCATCCGTGGCGGCTGTCACGGCGATTCCCACGGTGTCGCGCGCCCAGTCGCCGGTCACGCTGCGCTTTTCATCCTCGATGCCGGCCGACCAGAATGCCTCGCACTACGTGTGGTATCAACACTTTGCGGCGAACCTGAAAGCCAGCGTGGGCGACAACATCAGGATTGGCTATTTTCCTAACAGCCAGCTCGGCAAGGAAAGCGATGCGGTGCAACAGGTCAAGATCGGCGCCATCGACATGATGGCGGCGGGATCGTCCATCTGGGCCACGGTCGCACCGGAGTTGGGGATGCTCGACCTCGGCTTCCTGTTCGATAGCTACGCGCATGAAGCCGGAGTGCTGGATGGCTCGGTCGGGACAAGCCTGAACGAACTGCTGCAAAAGCGCTCCGGCTGCACCATCCTGACCTGGGCATCGCAATTCGGGGCACGCAGCGTATTCACCAAGAAGCCCGTGCGTTCGCTCGCCGAACTCAAGGGCGTCAAGTTGCGGGTACTGCCCACGCCCGCATTTATTGAGACTTTCAAGGTCATGGGCGCCGTCCCGACGCCGATCCAGTTTGGCGAACTGTACATGGCCCTGCAAACCGGTGTCGTCGACGGCCTCGAACACGACCCGGCGACAGTTCTCTCCAGCAAATTCAATGAAGTCGTGAAATCGTGCTGGCAGACCCGGCATGTCTTCAGTCCGCTGGTTGTGGTGATGGGCAAGCGTGCGATGGACAGGATTCCAGTCAATCTGCGCCCCGCGTTTCTTAAAGCCGTGAATGACGCCACCGCGCAACAGCGCGCGATAGCTACTGACAAGGCGAGGCAGGCAGAGCAGGAACTCAGGCAGCGGGGGATGACGTTCTATCCCATGGCGCAAGGCGAGCGCGACGCCGTGCACCGCGAACTGCAGAGCGGGTTGTACCAGAGCTTTGCCAGGCAATATCCGGCAACGGCGCCGCTTTTCTCCGCCATTGCTGCCGACAGGGGGTGAACCATGACTGCTTTCTCCGCTACGCCCGGGCCAGAAACGGAATTGCCCACGCCACCCGGATTCCGCCAGAACACGGCTTTGGGGCGCCCGCTGGCCGCTCTCATGCGAATGACGGAATACCTGTCCGGACTGGTGCTCGCAGCCGATGTGATCGTGGTGTTCGTATCGGTCATCTACCGCTATTTTCTGCATGATCCGGTGGACTGGGCCGAGGAAATCGCCAGCGCCCTGATGGTCGTCCTCGTCTTCTTCGGTGCCGCAACGGTGCTCGGGCGCAGCCAGCACGTGGGCGTGGATCTGTTCCGCGGGCTGCTGCCGGCACGATGGCAACCGGCGATGATTCATGCGGGCCACTGGATCATCGCGGGCGTGTCGATCAGTCTCTGCTTTTCGTCCTGTTTGCTGCTGGTCGATTCGTACGGGCAGACGACGCCGAGCGGTCTGCCGGGCTGGATCAACGTGTATCCGCTCGTGGTCGGCAGCCTGTTCATGACCCTGTTTGCCGTGGCGAACGCCGTCAATGGGACGATCCGGGTCGTGCTGGGATCATTGCTTGCGTGCGCGGCGCTGGCAGCGGCTGTCGTTGCCTGGAACACGTTCGTTCCCGGCAACGCGCTCAAACCCGGCCTTCTGCTCACCGCAGGATTTGTCGGCGGGCTGGTACTCGGGATGCCGATCTGCTTCGTGCTGGCCTTCTCGGCACTGCTTTACTTCCTCGCCGAGCCCAGCTTGCCGATGCTCGTCTATTCCCAGCAGGTGATGGCGGGAACGGATCATTTCGTGTTGCTCGCGGTACCGTTCTTTGTGCTTGCGGGGCTACTGATGGAATCCAATGGCATGTCGTCGCGGCTGATCGAACTGCTGCTGCGCGTATTCGGGCGCGTGCGCGGTGGTCTCGGACTGATCACCATCACCGCAACGGCGTTCTTCTCGGGCGTATCCGGTTCCAAGCTGGCGGACATTGCCGCGGTGGGCGGCGTCATCATGCCCGCGGTGCGGCAGACTGGCCAGGATCCGAACGAGGCGGCCGCCCTGCTGGCGTGCAGTGCGGTGATGGCCGAGACCATTCCGCCGTGCGTCAACATGATCATCATGGGCTTCGTAGCGAACATTTCCATCGCGGGGCTGTTCCTGGCCGGCCTCGTACCCGCCGCCGTGCTCGCGGTGTCGCTCGGCATCGTGGCGGTTGTGTTCGGCCGCAAGATCAACCCCGACGACGCCTTCGCACGCCGCAGGCCGCTGCTGCCGCTGCTTGGCGGTGCGCTCGTAGCCCTGATCATGATCACGATGATCGGCAAAGGGGTGACCTCCGGTGTGGCAACCTCGACCGAGGTGTCCGCGTTCGCCGTTGTCTACGCGCTGGTGGCGGGCTGGCTTGCGTTCCGCGAGTTGACGCTGCGATCCGTCACGCGTCTTTTCGTTCGCTCGGCATCCATGGCGGGCAGTATCCTGTTCATCGTTGCAGCGGCCTCCAGCGTATCGTTCGCTCTGACCATCGAGCAGATCCCCGGGCTGGTGTCGGACACGATGATGGCGTTCGGACACCACTATGGCGCCACGATGTTCCTGCTGCTGTCGGTGCTGATCGTGATCGTGTTCGGGGCGGTGCTGGAAGGCGCACCCGCGTTGATCATCTTCGGTCCGCTGCTGACACCCATTGCGCTGCAGTTGGGCATCAATCCGCTGCACTTTGGGACGGTCGTAGTGGTGGCGATGGGCTTCGGACTGTTCGCGCCCCCTGTCGGTTTGGGACTCTTTGCCACCTGCGCGATCACTGGGACGCATATGAAAGACGTGGCGCGCCCCATGCTGAAATACCTGGCGGTGCTCTTCATCACACTGGTGGTGCTGGTGCTGGTTCCCGCTTTCTCCCTGTGGCTGCCGACCCGACTGGGGCTGTAGCCGATTGACCGAGGATCCTGTGAGTACGATTCAAGACGTTGCCCGACACGCCGCCGTCTCGGTGAGCACGGTTTCCAATGTGCTCAACGGCCGCACCGACAGGATGCGCCAGGAGACGCTGGCGCGCGTCGAGGCGGCCATTACCGCGCTGCAGTTCCGGCCCAATACGCTGGCACGCCAACTCAAGACTGGCCAGACGCCGCTGCTCGGCCTGCTGGTTCCGTCCATTGCGAACCCGATGTACGGCTACATCGCCCGTGAGGTCGAGACGTTCGCACAGGAGCAGTACGGTTACCGGGTCCTGATCGGCAACACCTACCGCGACCAGGACAAGGAAGCGGCCTTCTTCGAGGATTTACTCGCACATGGTGTGCGGCGCGTGATTGTGATCTCGTCGCTCGCCGACGAGCGCCATCTCGAACGGGCGGTACAGCGCGGCATGGTGGTGGTGAGCTATGACCGGCGCGCCACGCCCGGCGAGTTATCCGATGTCGACCACGTCACGCCGGATAATTTCGAGGCCGCGGGTCTTGCCACTCGCTACCTGATCGCCCATGGCCACACACGCCTTGCCTTTGCCACGGTGGCGGGCATGACCATGAGTCGCAGCGACAAGATCAAGGGATTTCTGGCCGCCGCCGGTGACGCCGGCTTGCGCGAGCACGCCCGCGTGCTGGATGGGGGGCCGTTGAACGAGTATGGCGACGCGGTCCTCAGCGAAGTGGGCCGTGCCCTTGCTCAGCAGATGGTCAATGACCCGGAACCGCCCACCGGCATCGTCGCCGTCAACGACCTGATGGCGTTGGGACTCATGGCTGGCCTCCGCGAAGCGGGCCTGCGCGTGCCGGAGGATATGTCGATCGTCGGGATGGACGGTCTGTTCCTGTCCGCGATTTCCAACCCGGCGCTGACCACCGTGCAATTACCTGTGACCGAGATGGCGCGCGCGATGGTCGAGCGGGCCATGAGCCGACAGTCCGGGCAGGAGTCGAATGCCAGCGAACTGGTTTTTACCCCGACCCACCTGATCGAGCGCGAATCCGTTGCGCCGCCTCCGGGCCGGGTGCGGACACGGGCACACGCAACCGGCATGAAGCCACTGAAGGCCAAAAAATGAACACAGTGTTTGTCAGTCATCCCCGGGACATGCTGCAGCGGTACTTTGGTGACAGGGCACTCGCTGCCCTGCGGGCCATCGCCGACGTCAAGTTCAACCCCGAGCACCGCGAGCTCACGACCGGCGAGCTGGTTGCCGCAGCCCGTGGTAGCGACGTCATCATCGCGTACAGGCAAACCCCCGGGCCGCAGGCGCTGTTCAGCGCGCTGCCCGAGCTGGTCGCTTTCGTTCGCTGCGCGGTGGATATCCGCACGATCGATATCGATGCTGCGAGTGCACACGGCATCCTGGTCACGCAGGCCAGCGCCGGCTTCGTATCCGCGGTTTCGGAATGGGTCATCGCCATGATGCTCGACCTGGCGCGCGGCATCAGCGCTTATGCCGGGTCCTACCATCGCGGTGAGCCGCCCGCACCCGTCATGGGTCGCGAACTGCGTGGCGCCACGTTGGGTGTCATCGGCTACGGCCAGATTTCGCGCTACCTGTGCGACCTGGCGCTCGCGTTCGGCATGCGGGTGCTCGTGGCGGATCCATATGCAAGCGTCGAGCGCGAAGCGCTGCGTCAGGTTCAACTGCCGGTGCTGCTGGGCGAGTCCGATTTCGTGATATGCCTCGCGCCGCTCACTTCTGCGACGGAGAACCTGATGGATGCCCGAGCGTTTGCGTCGATGAAAGCGGGCGCCTGTTTCATCAATGCGGCGCGCGGTGAACTGGTCGATGAAGCCGCGCTGCTCGACGCGCTGGAGTCCGGACATCTCGCCGGTTCTGCGCTGGATGTGGGCCGCGCGCCCGACCAGATGCCGTCGCCCGCGCTGGCACAACATCCGCGCGTGATAGCGACACCGCATATCGGCGGACTCAGCCCGACAGCTATCGAACATCAGGCGCTCGAGACCGTCGCTCAGGTCGAAGCCCTCTTCCATGGGAAGATGCCAACCGGTGCGGTCAATGCGACGTACGCGACCCGGCTGCGCAAATTCGGGCATAGCGTTCAGGCAGGCAGCGGGCCCGGTTCCGGGGAACCCGGCCAGGCTCACGTGTTCCACAACGACTGAAACACTCATGGACGCGATCTCTGTTCAGGCCTACCCCGGTGCATGCGACTGCCATATCCACGTCTACGACGGCCGCTATCCACTCGCCACTCATGCAACCTTTCGCCCTCCGCACGCGCCCGTGGCGGCGTACCGCCAGGTGCAGCAGTCGCTCGGTCTGACACGCGTGATCGTCGTGCAACCGACCGGATACGGGTTCGACAACCGGTGCACGCTGGCCGCACTGGAACAGCTGGGGTCTGCCGCGCGCGGCATTGCGGTGGTACCGCCGGAGGTGACCGACGGGGAACTGGCGCGGCTGCATCAGGCCGGCGTGCGAGGCATCCGCTACATGATGCTGCCGGGTGGCCTGCTGCCCTGGGATAGTCTGGAAGCCGTGGCCGCCCGCATCGCGCCGCTCGGCTGGAACATCAACCTGCAGCTCGACGGGCGCGAGCTGCCGCTGCATGAGTCCGTCCTGAACCGACTGCCCGGCAGACTGGTCATCGATCACATTGGCAAGTTCCTGGAGCCCGTGCATCCCGACAGCGAAGCCTTCCAGTCCCTGCGTCGTCTGCTGGATCGCGGACAGTGCTGGATCAAGCTCTCGGCGCCGTACGAAACCTCCCGCGACGGCCCGCCGGACTATGACGACGTAGCGCTCCTTGCACGCACGCTGGCCGCGCACTACCCCGAACGCTGCCTGTGGGCGAGCAACTGGCCGCACCCCAACGTTCAGCCCCCGCCCTCCAATGCGCTATTGCTGGAATGGCTGATGCGATGTGCCGGTGATGAGCGGGCGCGGCGAAGGATACTGGTGGACAACCCCGCTGGGCTGTACGGGTTCTGACCCACCTGTAAGGACGGTGACCGGGACGGGCAACGTCACCGCGGACTAGCCCACCAACGCCCGCCGCCACGCGGCCGATGCGGTTCCCGAAGAAGCGATACCTGCCACCAGAAGGACTACTAAATTACATTTGGAGTATCAGCCATGCCTACCACCTCCACGCCACTGATCGCATCGATGCAGGTTATCCCGGTTGCCGGTCGCGATTCGATGCTGATGAAGATCCGCCAGACGCTCGAGGATGCGAAGCCGCTCGTCGTCGGGCGGTCGATCGGCGACTACCAGCGTGTGCTGCGCCACGTGCGCGAGCAGTTCGCGGATCGCGATGCCGGCGGGCGAAGCATGCAGACCTTCGACCTGCGCACCACGATCCATGTCGTCACCGCGCTGGAGTCGGCGTTGCTCGATCTGCTCGGCCAGCACCTCGATGTGCCGGTTGCAGCGTTGCTCGGCGAAGGCCAGCAGCGTGACGCGGTTGAGATGCTCGGCTACCTGTTCTATGTTGGTGACCGCAACGCCACCGATCTGCCGTACGACAGCGCGCCCGATGCGACCGACGAATGGCTGCGCCTGCGCCATGAGCCGGCGATGACCGCCGATGCCGTGGTGCGACTTGCCGAAGCCGCCCATGCGCGCTATGGGTTCAACGACTTCAAGCTGAAGGGCGGAGTGCTGCGCAGCGAGGAGGAAGTCGAAGCGGTCACGGCATTGCACGAACGGTTTCCCCAGGCGCGCGTCACGCTCGACCCGAACGGCGGCTGGCTGCTGAAGGATGCGGTCCGCCTGATGCGCGACATGCACGGCGTGCTCGCATATGCGGAAGACCCCTGCGGCGCTGAAGAGGGTTTCTCCGGGCGCGAGGTGATGGCCGAGTTCCGCCGCGCCACGGGTCTGCCGACGGCCACGAATATGGTTGCGACTGACTGGCGGCAGCTGACACATTCGCTTGCGCTCCAGTCAGTCGATATCCCGCTCGCCGACCCGCACTTCTGGACAATGGCCGGCGCGGTGCGTGTCGCGCAGACCTGCCGCGACTTCGGTCTCACCTGGGGCTCGCATTCGAACAACCATTTCGATGTCTCTCTGGCCATGTTCACGCATGTGGCGGCGGCCGCACCTGGCAAAGTGACGGCAATCGACACGCACTGGATCTGGCAGGACGGGCAGCGGCTGACGAAAAAGCCGTTGCAGATCATCGGCGGCCTAGTGCAGGTTCCCAGGCAACCGGGACTCGGCGTCGAGCTCGATATGGTGGAAGTCGAACGCGCGCACCAGCTCTACAAACAGTATGGCCTCGGGGCACGCGACGACGCGATGGCGATGCAGTACCTGATTCCCAATTGGCACTTCGACCCGAAGCGGCCGTGCATGGTGCGGTGACGCCCGCACGCCGCTTGACGTTTTCTGACCGCACATTTCAAACCCATTGATCCATCAAGGAGTGCATGTCATGGATAGCACGTCCACGCCGTACCGCAGCATCCCCAACCGCTTTCGTCAGGACCTGATCGCCGGGGAGCGCCTGATTGGTTGCTGGTGTTCACTGGGCAGCCCCATCACGACCGAGGTGCTCGGCCTCGCCGGCTTCGACTGGCTGCTGCTCGACTGCGAACACGCGCCCAACGATGTGAGCAGCCTCATCCCGCAACTGATGGCCCTGAAAGATAGTGTGAGCGCGCCGGTGGTTCGCCCGTCCTGGAACGACACGGTCGAGATCAAGCGCCTGCTCGACGCTGGCTTCTGCAACTTCCTCATTCCCTACATCGAAAGTGCCACTGAGGCGCAACGGGCCGTGGCCGCCACGCGCTACCCACCGCAGGGTGTACGTGGCGTGTCCGTCTCACACCGCGGCAATCGCTATGGCACGGTGCCCGACTATTTCAGGCAGGCGAACGATCACATCGCCGTGATGGTTCAGATCGAGAGCCGCGCCGGTGTCGCCGCCGTGCGGGACATCGCGCGCGTGGACGGCGTTGACGGCATCTTCGTTGGTCCTTCGGACCTGGCCGCCGGCCTCGGCCACCCGGGTGACATGCACCACGCGGAAGTGCAGGACGCGATTGCCGCGGTCTTCGCCGCCGCGAACGCGGCCGGCAAGCCCGCAGGCATCCTCTCACCGGTCGAGGCCGATGCGCATCGCTATCTGGCAATGGGTGCGACCTTTGTCGCCGTCGGCAGCGACCTCGGTGTATTCCGCATGGCGACGCAGCTGCTTGGAGACAAGTTTAAGGGACCGGACGTCGTGCCGATCGAAGCGCAGTACTGACCACTCACAGGGAGATTTTCGATGAAACTCGGATTCATAGGACTTGGCATCATGGGCGCGCCGATGGCGGGCCACCTCATCCAGGCCGGACACGATCTCTTCGTGAACACCCAGGGCAAAATGCCAGAGGACATTGCCCGGAGTTCCGCAACGAACTGTCCCAACGCGGCCGACGTTGCACGCTAGGCCGACATCATCTTCATGATGGTGCCCGACACGCCCGACGTAGAGACCGTCCTGTTTGCCGCGAACGGTGTGGCCGCCGGCCTGTCGGGACCGGGCAAGACCGTGGTCGACATGAGCTCAGTCAGCCCGATGGCCACGAAGGAATTCGCGAGGAGGATCAATGAACTCGGCTGCGACTACCTCGACGCGCCCGTTTCCGGGGGGGAAGTGGGCGCCCGGGCCGCGAGCCTGACCATCATGGTGGGTGGCCCTCAGACGACGTTTGATCGCGTCAAACCGCTGTTCGAACTTATGGGCAGAAACATCACCCTCGTCGGCGGCAATGGCGACGGCCAGACCTGCAAGGTCGCCAACCAGATCATCGTCGCGCTGAACATCGCGGCCGTTGGCGAAGCCCTGCTCTTCGCCAGCAAGGCCGGGGCTGACCCAGGCAGGGTGCGCGAGGCATTGATGGGTGGTTTTGCGGCAAGCCGCATCCTCGAAGTGCACGGCGACCGCATGATCAGGCGCACCTTCGAGCCCGGCTTCCGGATCAGGCTGCACCAGAAGGACCTGAATCTCGCACTTTCGGGCGCGCGCGAGCTTGGTGTCGCGTTACCGCAGACGGCGAATGCCGCACAGCTGATGCAGACCTGCGCGGCATATGGTTTCGCCGAACTGGATCACTCGGCCATCGTGCGCGCGCTGGAGATCATGGCCGCGCACGAGGTTGGCTCGTAGGCGAAACGGAAGCCCCGCATCCGGGCTTCCGGATCGGACCTGGTTGGGGATGCGGTCCTGCTGGTTTCCCAGCGTCGTACGCGACGCGGCAGGGTCATAGGGGTTGCCGGCGCAGAACACGGTCGCCACCTTGCACCGAGACGATGTCGGGTGCAGGGCGGGCACTACTGTGCGTGCAAACCAAACGCGGGTGCTGTAAAGCTTGCGGCCATGACTTGCCCGTGGGCGGCCAAGAAGAAGCTGTACGGTGGGCTGTCCTCTCCGAAAAACCCGCAATCGGAAGTAGCCGCCGTGAAAGCACTGCCGGACCTGATTGCAATATGATCGTGTCCGTCCATCGGGAGCGTCATATTCCGAGTGTGCGCGCCTCATGGCGGTCCGCCAATCCCGCAGCAGTCAATGCATGTTGCTGTCGTCGTGAATCACCACCCATGCTTTGGGCAGGTACAGTAATTCGTTGTGAAATCGTCGACATCTACAAGGAACAGGCCACATGTCATCGAGATGTCTGAGGTTTCTGATTGCGCCGCTCATTGCCTTGTCGTGCCAGCTGGCGGTCGGCGCCAGCAGCGCGCCCAGCGCCGATCAGATTGAGGCGGGCAAATATCTGGCGATTGCGGCCGACTGCATCGCCTGTCACACCGTGGCGGGCGGCAAGCCGTACGCGGGTGGATTGCCGATGCCGTTGCCGATGGGCAATATCTATTCGAGCAACATCACGCCGGACAAGGCCACCGGAATTGGAAACTATTCGCTGGACGATTTCAAAAAAGTCCTGCGTAAAGGGGTGACGCCGGATGGAAGAAATCTCTATCCGGCGATGCCATATCCGTCGTATACGAAGCTGAGCGATCAGGATATCGCAGGCCTGTACGCGTATTTCATGCACGGCGTCGAGCCAGTGAAGCAACCGAACCGCGCGCCGAGCTTCCCATGGCCGCTGACGATGCGCTGGCCGCTCAAGATTTGGAACCTGCTGTTTCTGGACGAAGGCGCCTATGTGGCCAGGCCCTACCGCGACGCGCAATGGAACCGCGGCGCCTATCTGGTGCAGGGAGCCGCGCATTGCGGCACCTGCCACACGCCGCGCGGCATCGGCATGCAGGAGAAGGCCTATGACGAAGCTGGATCCGGCTATCTCGCCGGCGCTGAACTGGGCGGCTGGCAGGCGTTCAACATCACCAGCGACCGTAACGCGGGGGTCGGCATCTGGACGACCCAGCAGATCGTCCAGTATCTGCGGACGGGCAATGTGCCCGGGCGGGCGCAGGCAGCGGGACCGATGGGCGAAGCCGTCGAGCACAGCTTCAGCAAGCTGGCCGACAGCGACCTCACTGCCATCGCCGCGTACATCAGGACCGTTCCGGCTGCAACCGGCCTTGACCGGAAGCCGCGTTCCGAACAGGGCCGCCCCGCCGACAGCTATGTCGCGATCCGCACGAGCGCCAGTATGCACAGCCCGGTGCCCGACGGTGCCGTGCTTTATCTGAATCATTGCGCCAGTTGTCACGGCATGATGGGCATGGGTACAAAAGACGGCTTCTTCCCTTCCATGCTGAAAAACAGCTCGGTGGGCACCACCAGCGCCCGCAACCTGATCCAGGTGATCCTGCACGGCGCGAGTGTCAATAATGGCGCCACACACTATTTCATGCCTGCTTTCCAGACCGAACTCAGCGACGACGACGTTGTGAAACTGGTCGACTATCTTTCCAACCAGTTCGGCAACGGCGAACTCCGGGCGAGCGACTCTGACATCGCGAAAGCCCGGACGGCACCGGCGCACTAGAAGGAGTACCCGCAATGTCCCGTTTCGATCGTTCCCGGGTGACGGATCCGCAACGACGCCGCCTCCTGAAGCTCTCGGCAACCGCCGCGCTGACTGTCGCCATGCCGCTCGATGCGCTTTCGGAAAGCAGCGCTACACACGGCGCTGCCGCGCATGCAACCTTCGCGAGCGTGGCGGCATTCCTGACTCGGCGCAACGCGTTGCCCGATCTTTACGTCCGTTCCGTCCATCAGGGCCTGATTGCCCAGGACAGCAGCTTTCCGGCACGCCTCAACGCATTGTCCGCCGCCATCGCCTCGCTGCGTTCAGCCGATGTCGGTGCGCTGATCCCGGCCCTGGCCGGCACATCCTCCGATGCCCGCAAGACCGCCCTGGCGATCATCGAGGCTTTCTACACCGGCAGTGTAGGACGAGGCGAGCATGCGCGCATGGTCGGGTACGAGACAGCGCTCATGTTCGAACCCACCGCCGATGTCACCGTCATCCCATCATACATTCGCGCCCGGCCGGAATACTGGTCGGCGCGTCCCGACGTCGATGCTTCCTGAACCCCATTTCCGATCAGGCAAAGAAACATGACCCGCGAATATGACGCAGACGTGATCGTGATTGGTGGCGGCATTCTGGGTGGGGCGGTCGCCGCCTCGCTGTCCCAGCAGCGAAAATCAGTCATCGTTCTCGAATCCGGACCCGACGTGAGGCGGGCAAGCCTCGTCAGTGCGTTTCGCAACTACGGCAACAAGTCCGATTACAACGGCCCTTATCCGGACCAGCCGTGGGCGCCCAAATCGTCGACCGGCAAGTACTCCGACCAATACATCGAGAGCGTCGGTCCCATCCTGCAGAAGCCGTCCTATCTGCGCCTCGTGGGCGGCACCACCTGGCACTGGGGTGGCGCGACGTGGCGTATGCTGCCCAACGACTTCAGGCTGCACAGCCTGTATGGGCAGGGGCGCGACTGGCCGGTCGGCTATGACGAGCTGGAGCCATGGTACCAGCTCGCGGAAGAGCAGATTGGCGTGTCGGGTTCGGATACCGATGATCAGAGCGGCCAGGGAGGACAGCCGTTCCCGCATCGCTCGAAGCCGTACCCGATGAAACAGCAGCCGTGGGCCTATCTGACCCAGCAGGTCGCCGACAAGGTGTCGACCATCGGCCATCAGTTCGTTGACGAACCGAACGCGCGCGCAACGCGTCCGTACGCGGGCCGCCCCACCTGCGCGGGCAACAACAACTGCGCACCCATCTGTCCGATCGGCGCGCAGTTCTCGGGAGATCGTCCGGTCTACTGGGCCGTCGACCAGGGTGCGAAACTCCTGACCAACGCGGTGGTGTACCGGATCGAACGGGGCGCCGACCGGAAAATTACCGCCGTGCACTACAAGACGCCTGACGGCAAGAGTGTGCGGCTGACGGCTCGCTATTTCGTCATCGCGGCGCACGGCGTCGAAACGCCGAAGCTGCTCCTGATGTCCGGCATCGCGAATTCGTCCGGCCAGGTCGGCCGCAACATGATGGGACATACCGGCCGATCGATCGCGATGCTGGTCAAGGACCCACTGTGGGCGGGACGCGGACCGACACAGCAGGGCAGCATCAATACCCGGCGGGATGGCACGTTCAGGAGCGAGCATGGTTCGATCCGCCATTTCCTGGATAACACCGTGCCCAACGAAATCATCGCCCGACGCCTGATCGACCAGGGTGTGGTCGGCAAGGAACTCGACGAGCGCATCCGCCACGATGCAGCCCGCTACCTGAAGATCGCCAGCTACGTCGAAGTTCTGCCGGATGCGCGCAACCGCGTCACGTTGAGTGCGAACAAGGACGCGCTGGGGCTGCCAAAACCACAGACGACATACGACATGTTCGATTATTCGCTGCGCGCGCTGCCCCGCCTGCTTGGCGACTACGGTGACTTCCAGCGCGTGTTCAACGCGAGCGACGTGCTGAACGACGTCAACGCCTGGGTGCCAAGTTCGCACATCATGGGCAACGATCCGAAGGATTCGGTTGTCGACCGGGATTGCCGCACCCACGACCACGCCAATCTCTTCATCGCGGGCACGGGCGTCCATCCCAGCTCGTCGGTGGTGAATCCCACGCTCACCGGCTATGCGTTGGCCCTGCGGATGGCGAAGCTTATTGGCGCAGAAGTGTAAAGCGGGCGGAGTGAGGTAAGACAGGCGCCAACCGGGACTGCTAAAAAAACGTGGGGTTTTCGGCAGCTCTAGCATTGAACCTCGCCAGTGCCTACGTCGAGGTCCGCGATGTAACTTGTTATTTGCGTCGAGCTGATTGCCGACTGGGGTGATGTAAATAAGGTGTTGTCAACTTGCCGAGCGTGAGACGAAAAGCCGGCAGGTGTGCTTATCGTTTAGAAGCCGGTCGACGGATTTTGGACTCGGTCTCGTAACACGCGAGCCGGTGGGCGTCGTTGCTGCTGTCGTACCGTGGAATTTCCCCGCGCTCATCGCGATATGGAAATGTGCGTCGGCGCTCGCCTGCGGCAACAACGTCGTGCTTAAGCCCTCGGAGAAATCGCCTCTCAGTGCAATCAACTGGTGGAGCAGTTCAAGATCGCCGAATATGCGGTCGAGACCACCTTGGCGCACGCTCATGAGACGGGGGAGTGGCGGCTCGCGTCTGAGGTAATCAGCGACTTTGAAGCGCTGCGGGCGCTGTATGACGCCCAGCTCGCAAGGGCTCCTCTTCACGAAGTAGTCGAAGCGGAGCGGATTTTTGAAGGGAACGGACCATTCCCCGATCCCGTAATCGACGTATCGGCAAGCCTTGGCAGATTGCGATTCAGGCGGAGCACTTGCCGAAGAGGTCGTTGCATTATTGATTTCGGATGCCGATAAATTTTGGATTCCGAAATTTTACATAATTAAAGTGATCGACATTCGACAGACATCGCAATCCTATATTTGCAAAGCCGGAGAGGTTACAGTTTGTGCAGGAGGCTGCTGCACAAATTCTGGATTCGGCCATGCCTTCAGGTTGCGCGGTGACAATATGCGCAGGGCGGGGAGGGCTGGCTTGCGCTGGATCAGTGTGGCGACACGCTCTTCAAGTTTCTGATGATCGAAACGTCGAAGGGGAGGATTGCCTGTCTCACGAGGCCACGATGAAGCGTCTCGAATTGACGATTGGTGACCTGCCAAGGTGTGGATGCCGTGAGCATGGAGGCTGACTGGTCGCTGGAGGAGCCTGAGCAGCCGTCAACTCCGTTACCATCGCCTAGTATGTGAATCCGAAATCAGTAGCTCAAACCCACCAGTTCTCTTCGGAGCCTGGCGGGTTTTTCTTTGCCTGCGGGGCGCGGGCTACATACAGCGGTGGAGTCGCTCAGCCGTTCAGTTGCGACTCGACGTTCAGGACGATCCGTGCGACCGGGTTGTTGTCTGCGGATTGCGGCGCGAACTTGATCTGGGCGAAGGTGACGATACCGAGAGCGACGACCAGGAGTGCTCCAGACGCGGCGATGCGGGGAAGGTATTTCACAGGGGCCTCATTTTGATGATGTAGACAGAAACTGGGCGTAGCTGACAGGCGTAACGATTCACCTTCAGCGGCATGTCTGTCCGCAACCCGGCAACGCCGGACGCGGTCGTCAGATCGCACTTGCCGATCGGACGGAGCTTGTGCAGTGCACTATAAATGGTTTATCCGTGCGCCCAGTGCGACATCCTGTCGCGAGCGGATGCTTAATTGCTTGAGCGTTTCGTGTATGAGAGATTTCTGTAAGCAGTAACGTGCCGTCATGCTAGGTGGGCGATTCTCGCAGGCACGGACGATGTCGAGGTGGCCGCCTCGACAGTCTCCCCGCTGGAGCCCGCTAGATTGAAGATAGGTTTGCGGACGGTATCAATTGCGCTATCATTAGGTATCAACTGATACTTTAGTCGGGAGTCGCATGTCCCTGATTACGCCTGAAGCAGTGGCCGCGGTCATGGAACTGCGGCAGGTCCCGCACACGCTCGCGGAACTCGAGGCACTTGTCCGCGACGGCCTGCCCAAGTCCGCGCTGCGCGCGGGCGTCGAACATGCGACGCAGGGTGCCGACGCCCGGCGTGCGCTACTTGCCCGCATCATCCCCGAAGCGACCTATAAGCGGCGTCGCGATCGGCTGACGCCAGACGAATCGGAAAAGACTGAGCGGCTGGCCAGGATCGTCGCGACGACGGCCTACGTCTGGAACGACGAAGAGGACGCGCGGGAATTCCTGTCGACGCCGCACCCGGAGCTCGAAGGGCGGGCGCCGCTCGATGTTGCGCTGACCGAGCTCGGCGCGCGCCGGGTCGAAGAGCTGCTCTGGAAACTGTTTTATGGGTTGCCGGCGTGAAGTTGTTTCGAATCGCCGACACTCGACACACGGTCTGGAGTGGCACCGGCGCGATGCTGGTGGGCGGCCGCTTCAATAGCCCGGGGCGACCGGTCATCTACGCCGCGTCGACCTTCGCCGGTGCGATGCTCGAGATTCTGGTTCATGCGCGCATCGGCAAGGTACCGAAGACACACGGATGGGTTGAAGCAGCGGTTCCCGACGATATTCGCGTCGAACGCCATTCGGCCGAATCGTTGCCGAGGGGATGGGATGCGCCAGCACTGCAGGCGGCAAGGGAGTTCGGCGACGCTTGGCTGACCGAGTCGCATACGGCGCTCCTGATCGTACCTTCCGTCGTCGTCCGTGCAGAATTCAACGTGCTGGTCAATCCCGCACACCCCGACGCGACGCGGATTGTCGTGACCGAGCCGCAACCCGTGGTGTGGGACGAACGCCTCTTTGTGATGCCGTCGGTCGGACACTCCTAGATTATGATGGTGGTCGACTAGCCTTACCTCGACGCTTTGCTCCTCGAGGGAGATGACCCGGGCGTCGCTTCTGGTTTAGTTCGCACTCGCCGCTCGCAATGGCCAGTGCAGCGCCGTCTTTATTCTCCTTGTCTGGTTGCCAGAGCCGACACGGCTGTCAGTTTTTGTCAATCGCCCTGACGATTTGACATAACATAATTTATCAACAAAAGCACGATCGTGCTTTTTACGTTTTTATCAGACCACATCGCCGTAACAGTCATCGTCAGCAGACGGTCGGTCACCGAGTCACGAAGTCGCTGACGGTCAGCCGCATCGGTTCGTCGGGTCGCGCAAGTAACTTTCTTTGGGCGACCGCGACGATGCGGTTGCGACCATTTTCAAACGTCCTGAGTGTGCGCGTTGCGTCGGCGGTACGCGGTAACCAGAAATGCTCTTCGAGTGCGTCACGCGCAATTGCGCCTTCGACCTCGCGGCCGCGGATCGACAGCATGAAAACCACGGTGCGTCCGTCCGGCGAGACGGCGGGCGCGCGATCAAGAACTTCCATGACGTACCTCGACAATATCCTTCGCGGTCCTTGTATTTGTACTGCGCCGCGCAGCGATAAATCTACCAGAAGTTGAAAGCAGCGCAATCGTCAATGCCGCAACGGTTCCACTTCACAGGTATCCGTTATCGATAACCGCCAAGCGACGTACGTGTCCACTAATTTTTCAGGCGGCTGACGTGTTGGAGGCGGGTTTGTGTTTTGAGGTGTACGCAAGCGAGACAAACGGTTAGTTGCGTATTGAAAATCAGCATTCTCCGTTATGGTGAGCTTTTTCGGGAGTGCGCGTGTACCACCATCTGGCGAGTGGTCCGGCACCACAACGTGAAGACACCTACCTATAAGACTGAATTTACCAGCGAGAACGCAATAGTCGTTTCTGGAGAAGCGTTCGTAGATCGCGGCGCGTATCGGTGACGACGTGAATGTAAATCGTGTCATCGCGCACCTCATAAATAACCCGATTCTGGCCACTCAACGCTTCCCGGAAATTCAGACCGCCGAAATCTGCAAGCTCAGCCGGGACATAACCGCTCTGTGGGAACTGCCTGATATTGCTAAACGTGACGGTCAATTCCGTGGACGTCTGCTTCCACGGCCCGGCGCCGAAGCTTTTGAGGATGTAGCGACGCAAATCCTTTGTATCCTCCTGCGCCTCGTCGAGAATCAGAAGCTTCAGCTTCGCCTGCCCCATCAGCGGATTTTCTCATTCCGATCAAGATCGTCGAGTTCGGCAAGAAACTCATCAGCATCCTTGAATTTCCCCTGCTTGATGTCCTTCTGGCCCAATGCCAGGATCTTGAGCAACGCCAGCGTTTGCTGGGTGTCTTCGTAGCTTTGCACGTCCTGCACGACGAGCTTCGCCTCGCCATTCTGCGTAATGAGCAGCGGCTCGCCAGAAGCGGTCAAATCCTTGACGATCTGCGCGGCGTCGCTTTTCAGGTAGCTGATTGGCTTTACGTGGTCTGCCAGGCGCATGTCTGATCCTCCGTTGGTCGCGTCGTTCAGACCGAATATAGGCTAAATTCAGTTTTATGCAAAGCCCTGAATCCGGCTGGGCCGCCCGTGATCTGTCATCGGGGCTCGATTTGCCCTTTCCACAAAATACGCTGCAGTTCGACACCATTCATTGGTCGCCATGAATACGCCGCCCTCTCCTGCATCGTCCGCCTCCGCAGGCCACGGGCGATGCAGCGCGCTAGTCCGACCTACGTGTTCAAGCGGCGAATTGCAGACAAGCGGGTCGCAACCGACAGCTGGGAACTTGAACTAAAGCGTTCACGAAAAATGAATTACGTTATGTCATCGTAAGCGGCATATTTTGTGTAGATGCGGAAAGTACTTGCATCCATGACTTTTCGCATCTACAATAAGTCGCATGGAAATTACATTCGATCCCGCCAAAGATGCCAGCAATGTCCGCAAGCACGGCGTGTCTCTCGTCCTTGCGAGCGAGATCGACTGGTCCGACGTGATAGCACGGCCCGACAACCGCAGAGACTATTTCGAGCTGCGCGAGATCGGCTACGCCGTGATCCAGGATCGCCTGTATTGCGTTGTGTTCACGCAGCGTGGCGAGACCATGCACATTATCAGCCTGCGTAAGGCAAACCGCAGAGAGGTCCGTGATGTTCAAGAATCGTAAGCTCATCCCGCCGACGCCTGAAGAAGACGCGGCAATCAATCGCGGCATCGCCGCCGACCCTGACACGTACGAACTGAGCGCGCGTGAGATTGCCGAATTGAAGCCGCTTGGTGCGACGCGACGCATGGGTCGTCCCCCGAAGGAAAACCCGAAAGAACAGGTTAGTGTTCGCTACGACGCTGACGTGCTCGAAGCGTTCCGCGCGACTGGCGACGGCTGGCAGACCCGCATGAACGACGCCCTGCGAACCTACCTGAAAGAGCATCCGCTCAAAGCCGCGTGAACTGGACTAACGAGCTCCCAACCGCGCTAGGGGCTGTGATGCAAATGGCGCAGGCGAGCGAGAAGACCGGCGGTCTTAACCAGCTGGAAAACCCCACCTCTCCGGCACAATCGATCGTCTGGACGGGTTCGAGCCGCACGTTATTGAAGTCAGCGCCGTACGCTTCGCGACGTCTGCACTGAAACATTAGGTGCAAAGCAGCCGGTTGCCCTTCGATGGAGCCGTAGTAGATTGCATCGTATGCTGCATTGGGTTGCTAATACTGCTCGCACCAGTCCTAGTTCATTTGGCTTTCGGTGGTCGGCAAGACGCATTCTTTGAATGCGGGCATGGGTACGAAGGCGATGCAGTTCACGAGGTTGGCTGCGACCAGCATCACGTACCTGTCGCTGTCTTCCGGAACGATACGTTTAAACCAATCCGCAGTCTTCGACCATACGCAGGTAAGCAGGTCCTTCTCGGGATGGTTCTCGATGTATTGCTGCATCAGACGGTCCCGGAGAGCTGGACTCAGGTCTTCGCCCAGTTTGACGGTGGTCACGTAAATCTGCATCTGCAGTTCCTGCCCGTCTTCTGTAATCAAAGGCCATGACAAGCCCGATTCTTTCATCGCCTGAAAGCACAGAATGAGAAGTTCGAAAGCAAACTCCATTTTCTCGCTGGACGCACCGAACTTCTGCAGGACGAGAACCGAACCGAACATATGAGGCTGGGCAAGAAATATCTCATCGATCAAACCCTCCTTCTGCTTGAGGTTCAACGCCTGTATAACTCTCATCGCCTGCGACATTACGTCTAGCGAAATACGGCTCATTTTGTCCTTTCCTGTTACAGATCTATGGGCCACGAAATTTCCATAACCGTTCGTGTTTCCTGCACGTCCTTCGCAAACCGACTGGCCGCTCCAAGCTCGCTCCACCGGAGCCATAGGGTAGTCAATCCCGCAGGTTGCCGATCGGCCCTTGCGCGCAAGTCGGCTGCCGTATTGACTGGTAACGCGGTGAAATCACGCTTGGGCATATCGCTGGACGACTGCGGGAATGGCAGATAGAGTCGCACGACCCATCGGCCGCAATCCTTGTGGCCCGCGTACGGACGCAGGATCTCGCCGTCTGATCCGCGCCGGTCAAAGCGCAACACGTCATCTCTGCGATGGTGGATATGGTTTAAGCACCGTCGGTGATTCTGTAGCCCATGGCGCGATAGCCGCGTTGCCGCTTCTCCCACATTCTCTGCAATGCCGGATGTCCGACATCGACAATATCTGTGATCCGGACATCCGTCTTTGTCGCGTGCTCCCGATGAAGGCGGCCTGCGTACTGCTGAAGTGTGCCTTTCCAGGAGATTGGCATAGCGAGTATCAGCGTGTCGAGCGCCGGGTGATCAAACCCCTCGCCGACCAGCTTCCCGGTCGCCAGCAACACTCGCGGACTATCTGTCTGCAGCGCGTTCAGCGCGTCAATCGCCAGAGCGCGCTGCTTCTTTGACATGCGACCGTGCAGCGTAAAAAACTTTTCAACCTTCCCCGCCAGTGCGCGCGCAATGGCCTCCAGATGGTCGGTGCGTTCAGTCAACACGAGAATTTTTCGACCATTCGAGAAAGCCACTTCAACTTCATTCGCAATCGCCTCTGTCCGGTCGGCATCGCCCGCGATATGACGGAAGACATCCTGAATCCCGGCGTCATCGGGTAGCTCTATCCGCGCCGATCGAATCTGTGACACAACTTCCAGATCGTGAGGTGCCGTGTCGGGTCTGGCCGCGGTAAATCGAATCGGCCCGCACTGCATGAAGATGATCGCGTGCTGGCCATCTCGCCGTATCGGTGTCGCCGTCAGACCGAGCACGTATCTGGCCTTGACCCGTTTCAGCAGTGCCTCGAATGACACGGCTGAAAGATGATGGCACTCGTCGACGATGACGTGCCCATAGTTCTCGACCAGCCCGCCCGTCTCGCCCTGACGTGACAGGGATTGCATGACGGCAATATCGATCTTCCCGGTTGGCCTCGCCTTCCCGCCGCCAATAGTGCCAATCATTCCTTTTCCGACGCCTAGGAATGCCTGTAGCCTTTCCTGCCATTGCTTCAGCAACTCGGAACGATGGACCAGCACCAACGTATTGACACCGCGGCGGGCGATCAACGCCGCCGCCGTTACAGTTTTGCCGAACGCGGTAGGCGCACAGAGCACGCCGGTGTCGTAGCGCAGCATCGCCGACACGGCGGCTTCCTGATCAAGGCGAAGCGTGCCGGCGAACGACACATCGAGCGGCTCGCCCGGAATGCGTTCATCATGAACATCGCAGTCGATTTCGTTTTCGCGCAGCAGATCCTTCGCAGCATCCAGACAGCCTCGTGGCAATCCGATGTGCCTTGGATAGTTCTTCGCGCAACCGATTACACGTGGCTTGTCCCAAACAGGAAAACGCATCGCCTGTGCCTTGAAGAACTCCGGGTTCGGAAAAGCGGCCAATCGAATCAGCCGGTTTAGCAGTGACTGCGGGATCTGCTCCTTTTCAAGGTAGACAAGATTCGCCAGGGTAACCGACAGCGACTTCGGCATCGGACCCGGCAGCTTGTTCCGGACCAGGGATGGCGCCCGCCACGGCTCTGCCTGATCGTCGTCAGTGGTGAACGCCACGTCGAGCGGGTGTGCCCCTCCGGTGCAACGAAGGATGGCCGATTCGATCCGCTCGGGGGGAAGGAACTGGAGTGCCGCGAGGAATGCCCACTGATCCGCGTACGGCTGCAACGTGTCATCCACAAAGACGCTATTGCCCTGCTCACGGGGCTTCTTTTGCAGGGGCAACGCAATCAGATTCCCGAATCCGCCCTTGGGCATCGAGTCCTGATTGGGAAACAACCGATCGTAGGATGTCAGCTTCAGCTGACGCGTCCGCGCACAGGTGTGGCTGATGATTGCGGTGCCCAGGCGGCGCGCGTCCCGGGCCGGGACCCTCGATTGAAAGAAAATCCATGCGTGCGCACCGTTTCCCGAGCGCGAGACTTCCAGTGCCGCCGGGACATCCAGCTCCAGGCAAGACCGAACGAAAGCGCGCGCATCGTCTCGCCAGTCTGCGTCATCGAAATCCACGGCAAGAAAGTGACAGGTGTCATCAGCCATCAACGGATAGACCCCAACGGTGTGCCGGCCCGCGAGATGGTCATAGATGACGTGGTCGGATAGGGGAATCAGCAGGCGGTTGCCGCAGTCCGAACACTTGATGCGCGGTTTCTCGCAGACCCCGGCGCGCCATTCGTTCGCACACGCTGGTGAATAACCTGACTTGCCGGCCTTACTTTCCCACCGTATCGGATATACATCGGTTCGCCCTTGGAAGATACGCTTGAAAAGCGCGATCTTCTCATCCGTGGTCAATCGAGACGGCTCAGCCGTGTGCGAAGCGACGTCCGGGGGCGTCACGTCAATTCCGTGCGACGCGAGCAGTGCTACGAGCCGCGCGTTCTCCGCGCGTAACTGCTCCAGTTCTCGATCAGCGGTCATCGGAGACGTACTCCGCAAACAGCGTGTCCATGTCATCGCTGACCCCGTAACCGAAGTTGCAGCTGACGCGGCGTACTGCGTCGAGCCGCGCGACATGAGCATCGCGTTCATCGTATGACAGCGCGACAGCCGACTTCAGCGCCTGTTCGTCCATGCGCACCGGCGCCGCGAGGAAGGCTTCGCCATCCATCCCGATGTCATCGCAAAAAACGGCGGCCCGCTCGCAATAAAACACCTGAAGCTCCGCCAGCCCCTCTGGCCGTCCGATCGCCTTCCTGTAGTCCGAGATTGCTTGCTTCGCCTTCGAGACTGACGGGGTTTGATTCTTGAAAACATCCGGCCACAGGCACTTGCCTATTATGCTCTTGTAAGGCTTTAGGACATCGTCGCCTATCCCGAAGCGCGCGCGCAGGAACGCCTGGTTGTCCTTGCCCGCAGCGTACGGGTCATGTACGAGGCGCAGCAAGCCGGCACGATCGAACGCAGAAAGCTGGTCCTTGATATCGGCCCAGGAGGGTTTGGTTGTCTTTTTCACGTTACGAAGACTGCGAATCGAACTACTCTCTTACCGGCGCGATGGCGGTAGGACCAATCAATGTTAGGCGAGGCTATGTACAGACTTACTGCCTGACTCGAATGCCACTCTCCGATCGTTAAACGACAGCTCAGAGGCAGGCTGTGACTGGTAAAAGGAAACGTCCAGAGGAATGCGCGCACAACGAAGTTCGATGCAGCGGCAGGCCCAGACCCAAGGCAATTGTGCAACAGGCTGTTGCACAAACCCCTCACCGGGCTGCGCCTCGGCCAGCGTACGCATGTACTTCAGGTTCCGCTGAGAAAACCCGCGCATGTCCGGAAACGCCGCCTGCAGATCCCGCGGCAGTTGGTCGACGACCTTCGCGCCCTACCCCTTGCCGCCGTTGCCGTTCGAGAATCTCGCGGCCTATCTGCCAGTACAGCGATACCAGTTCCCGGTTGACCGACAACGCGGCACTCTGCCGCGCCTGCTCGACGCGGGACTTCGGGCCGGCGAGCCAGGCGATATAGTCAGTGGTGGTGAAAGACACTTTAGTCATACTGTCCTGTTAAACACGAGTGGCAACTGCCGACTGATTGAACAGATTATCAACGTTCACCGTCGAGGCGACAATTGCTTCCGAAACGCACGCGCCTAGCTCGAGATCCGGAATGCCCGCGGTCGTGAAGGATGGGTATGGTCCTCCCAGCCGTGCCAACAATGGTGCGACAGCTTTCGCGTAGACAATCTGGATTTTGCGCCCGCTGCCGGAATAACCAGAATGCCCTGAGTGCGCATTACCCCCGGGCGTCCAGATATGGCGAATTCCCGCTGCGAGGTCGCCCCGCCGTCCAGTTGGAGTTGGTGCCGACCTGCGCTGTAAGTGCAAACCTCTGCCCCTTCCGTTGTAAGCTGAATTTCGCGCTGCGTAGCAGCGGACGGATGGGAAGGAAAAATACAGCCCGTTAGTTGCGTGCATCCCACAATCAAACTACCCGGGTTAAACCACAGTCGGACTGCCTTCGTCCTGCTCGGGAGGTTGTGCAGAAGATGTGATGCGCGCATTGTCAATGAAGCACCTGCGCGAGGACTCTAGCGGCCTACCATATAGCTTCCATGTTTGACGCCTGCTAACCATATAGCTTCCAAACGCGAAATTGTTGACAAGTTGCCTTGCCGCTATTACGCAGCGCTTGTAAAGGTCTAGAGTCTAGAAGCAACATTTCGCAAAAACACAGGAACCGTTTTTATGCAAACCAACGGCTGGCGTGATCGGCTGTAAGGACTACTGCTTTTTACATAATTCTTTTTATGTCAATTCGTGAATTGCCATCGCCCCGAGCTCGTGTCGCGCGGCTGGTGCCAGGGCGATGGCTACCGGGTCGGCTTCGGTTCGTGTTTGGGGCGGATCGTGCCCGCGTCAGAGGATGCATGAGCGGTCTGACGCTGCATGGTTATTTCCGCAGTTCGGCGTCGTATCGCGTCCGTATCGCGCTGGTCCTGAAGGCGATTCCGTTTGATCAGGCGCCAGTGCATCTCGTGCGCGCAGGGGCAAGCAATTACGCCCCGAGTACGGGTCAATCGATCCGGACGGACTGGTGCCGTCGCTGACTCACGCTGTGGGCGGCGACACGAGCGTCCTGACCAGTCGCTTGCGATTGTCGAGTATCTGGACGAGCGGTTCCCCGAGCCACCGCTGCCGCCGCGCTCGGCGCTTGATCGTGCTTTCGCGCGATCGGTTTTCGACCCATGCCGGGCTTCCCGTACATATTCACACGCTCGACGGCGGTGAACGGTAAGGGGGCTTCATCGGAGACCACCCGTCATTACGCGACCTGGCGTCCGGCTAGCGACGATTTCTCGAAGAGCAGGAAACTCGCTGTCAAGAGCGTGCTGCCTATGCCGACCGCGAGCGGGAAATGCCAGTCGGCGACTGTCATGACTTGCGGCAGGAGCCCTATGGCAAGTGCGGGGATTGCATGCAGACGAGTCGCGCGCAGCATGACGACGCCGAACAGCATGGCGAGTACTGTTGAGATAACGCCCGGACCAAATGTTGCCAGCGCAGCGACGCCGGCTGCCGCCGCGAGCGTGCATACCGCCGACAACAATACCGGCCGCTGGGCCCAGGGGCAGACGTCTGCATGCGCGAACATTTCGAACGCGATAACAATGAGCGGCGGGAAGAACACCATTCGCATTCCGGTCGCCATCGAAAGCAGGTAGGTGGTGCCGAGAAACACGACGAAGAACGGCACCCACAGGAATCGCTCGGGCAGCGATTCGATTTCGTCGTCGACCCGATCGGCGGCGCTCGGCGTGGCGTGTGCGGCTTCTTGGTCGTTGAACCTCCGGTATGCCGAGGACAGGACGGCGAGCGCGCCCGTGCCGAGCAGAATCGCAAGCGGATACAGCCAGCTTTTTTCGCCGAGCGAGAGCGCGAGAAAGCAGGCCGAGATGGCTGGCACGATGGGCGAGCGCATCAACTTGAGAATGACGAATGCGCCCACGATGCAGATCGCAATGGATGCAGCTGAATACGGCAGATAACGAGTGACGAGTACACCCAGCACGGCGGTCGCAGCAGGAGAGAGCGCGAGCATCCAGGGCGCACGGGCCCAAGTGCCGCGCGGCCGCAGGAATACGTCGTAGGACAGTGCGGCTAACTCTGGAAAAAGAAGCAAAGCCACGCCGGACGCCGAAGCGGCTCCAGCGATCCCGCCCATGAAGCAGAGCGAGATGAGCACGACTGACATAATGCGGCGAGATTCAGCGGTTCTCATGTAATGGACCTATATATTGTGCGAAGCCCGGGTGGCAGGTTAAGCGGGAACTGCTGCGCCAGCCGACGTGCATGACCAGCAGGTTGCCCAACACGGGGCCTGGCGCATTGATGGCGCTCACGGACGTGCTCATCGGGGAATAAGCCTTATCGGCTGAAGTAATCCCCATGGTAGACACATTGGCTTCGTGCGAATATTCCCTATAACTGCACGCCATCCTTGGAAAAATGCACCGATGTTCGATTGGGAAAACATGCGTCATTTCCTCGCGGTCGCCCGCATCGGTACGTTTTCGGGGGCCGCGCGCAGCCTGAAGGTCGATCACGCGACGGTGAGCCGACGCTTGAGCGCATTGGAGGACGAGATGAAGACCCGTCTGGTCGAGCGTCTTCCCCGATCCTGCAAGCTCACTCAGGCGGGCCAGCGGGTGTTCGAACTGGCGCAGGAAATGGAAGAGAACGCGTACGCGATCGAACGATTCCTGGATGTCAGCCTTTCTCCGCTAAGCGGCAAGGTCTCACTGAGCGCACCGCCTGTACTGGTGGCCAGTTTTCTGGTGAAGCACCTCGCGGACTTCCGGATTGCACATCCCGGCGTGCAGTTATCGGTTTCGGGCGAGCCACGGCAAATTTCCCTGAGTCGACGCGAAGCGGACATCGCCCTACGGCTGATTCGGCCAACGGAAGCGACCACGGTGGTACGAAAGCTGGGGCGTATGTCGTTTGACCTTTACGCGAGCAAGGACTACCCGCATCTGCACAATCCGGCTGCCTGGGAGTTCATCGTCTACGATGCCGGATTCGCGGATAGGCCACAGCAGGCGTGGTTGATGAACGTCGCAAGAGGGCGACCTGTTGCATGCGAAATCGGCGACATCACGGGACACCTCGCAGCGGCTCAAGCAGGCGCCGGCGTGGCCGGCCTACCTTGCTTCGTGGCAGACACCGACCCGAATCTGCGTCGCGTCGCGCACGACGGCGAACGATTCGCACGAGATATCTGGATGGCCGTACATCGGGATCTGCGCCGTTTGCCACAAGTACAGACAGTCATGAACTTTCTACTAAAAATCATCACGGAAAATGCCGCCTTTACGACAAGCGCTTAGAAAGCGCGTTCCAGAATTTTAATCTGACTCATATTGGGCGCGATGTTCCCTCCTTCCGGCCGTAGACACACGCGAAACCGATAATCGTCGTCACCGGAATCCGCAGAATCGGATCAAGGAGCGGCAGACGCTTGCTGATAGAAGTTTTCAAGCGCCTGCTGAAACGTTGCCTTGGAGAACGGCCCCAAGTGCGTTGCCACCAATCGGCCATGACCGTCATAAAAAAGCGTTGTCGGGTAGCCGGCCGCGTCAACCGCCTTCGCCAGATCAAGTCGCGAATCAAGCAGGACATTCTTGATCTGCAACCCATGCGAAGCCAGATAACCCTCAATGCTCGCTTGCGTTTCCCCTTGATTCACGAAGATCAGATGAAGGTGCGGATTGTCGGCCTGGGCAGCAGCGAGGACCGGCATTTCCGCCTGGCAAGGTGGGCACCATGTCGCCCACAGATTGATGACGGTCGGTTCGCCATCCGCTGATTTGAGCGGCTGGAGCCGGCCGCTCATGTCGGCGAGCGAGATCGCGGGCATCAGGTCTGGTCCTCCGCGTGAAGCCACCGCGGCGCTCGCAGCGCTCCATGCAACGGCGCCAGACACAAGCGCCACGACCATCGCCCGGCGAATTCCCTTGACGTGCAAGACGAACCATAACGCCACGCATGCGCCCGCAATAAGCCCAGGAAATGCGTCGAAGCCAAGATCCCGAATGTCCAGTACCGAGATGACGTGCCCTTTGTATGCGGGAAGGTAGCGCAACACAAACCACACCCGTGCAACGCCGAATCCTGCAGCGAGCGTCCAGAGAAGCGCCTTGTCGATATCCGGATCGCGCCGTGCAACCTTTCGCCCGAGCACAAATGCAACGGCGATGCTAAGAAAAAGAACCAGCGGTAGCCAGGCAAAACTAAAAGGTCCAATACGCATGCGAATTCCGCTCCATGTGTCTGTTCGCGGGCGCGAAAGTGCCAGCAGTCTATGGCCTGCGATCGCATACACCTATCCTCCAGAGACTCATCGACATGCTCGATCGTCTCAGGTTAGTGGTGTCAGAGGAGAAAAAACGCGCATGCCGACTTGCACAGGTGCGGCTAGACCGGGACTTGCCCACAAGAAAGGTTCGCGGGAATGGCAACATCCATCATCCTGGGATTGGGCAGGTTCAAATTGTTCATGATCTCGACGTACTCTGCCCGGCTCTTCCCGGCAAGGCGTGGATTTAGGCGCTTTTCGTCGCCAATGCTTGACGACGTACGGCCCTTGTAGTCATGTCCCGGATACAACGTCGTGTCATCAGGTAACGTGAAGAGCTTGTTGACGATCGATTCCCAGGAGCGCTGTGCATCGCCGCCCTGGAAATCGGTGCGCCCGGTGCCGCGTATGAGCAGCACGTCGCCTGTAAAGACGGCCTTGGGTCGTATGGGATCAAGCACAAAGCTAAAGGACTCGTCGGTATGGCCGGGCGTATACAGCGCCTTCAGCTCGATGCCGTCAATGCGTAGTGTTTCGCCCTCGCGTACATGCCGCGACACGCACAGCGCCTTTGACAAATCGCCCATGATGGTCGTGCATTGCGTGGCGTCTCGAAGATCGCCTAGCGCAGTCACGTGGTCGGCGTGCGTATGCGTATCGATTGCATGAACAAGCCGCACGCCAAGGCTGTCGATCGCAGTCAAATAGATCGCCAGTTGTTCTTTGACGGGATCGATGATGAGTGCCTCGCCACCCACGCGTGAAGCAATAAAATACGTATAGGTATTCGAAACCGTATCGAAAAACTGGCGAAAAATCATATGGGATTCCAGGATTCAGGACGGCGTCGCCCGCATCGCAGCCGGCCGGACAACGCTCAATAACTCTTGTAAGGGAGGAACTTTCCAGACAGGACAACCTTGACGCGATCCCCCTTGGGATCGGCTTCACGCTCTATGTCCATGGAGAAGTCGATGGCGCTCATGATGCCGTCGCCAAACTCTTCATGGATCAGTTCCTTGATGGTGGTTCCATAGACGCTGACGATCTCGTACCAGCGATAAATCAGCGGGTCGGTCGGCACGGCTGTTGGCAACGACCCTTTGTAAGGCACGATTTGCAGCCACGCAATCGCCTCTTCCGAAAGATCGAACAACTCGCCCGCCTTCTCCGCCTGGCTCTTGGTCAGCGTCATCTGTCCAAGGCAGGCGGCGGTCGTCCATTCCTTGCTTTGGCCGATTGCCTCGGCAATGCTAGCCCATTTGAGTCCCTTGCTGACTTTGGCGGAAACGATCATCTGCGTTACTTGTTCGCGGCTCGAAATCATGGTCTTCTCCGTTGGTGTTAAATAGGTTTCAGGCAGGTATCAGGCAACTGCCTTGATGATCGGGATCGCATTGCGCACGACTGCGGCGCCCTCGCCGTCGCCCTCGCCCTCGCCGTCGTCAAGTCCGGGCCGAACGAGACGTGGCGTCGCGCTGCTTTCCAGATCGCGATCAGTCTCCCGCGAGCGCCTGACCAGGAAATCGACCAGGTGATTGCGGATCCGGTAGTACTGTGGATCATGATGCATGGTCTCGCGTTGACGATCAGCCGGCAGCGTATTGACTACAATCTCGGCTATGCGGGCACGCGGTCCGTTGCTCATCAGCATGATCTTGTTGGACAGAAGTATTGCTTCGTCCACGTCATGGGTAATCATGAAGACGGTCTGGCGCGTCGCAGAAACAATCTTCAGCAACTCGTCCTGAATGACGCCGCGTGTAAGCGCATCAAGCGCGCCGAAAGGCTCGTCGAGCAACAGCATTTTGGGCTCGACCACGAACGCGCGAGCAATACCCACGCGCTGGCGCATGCCGCCGGAAAGTTCAGACGGCTTCTTTTTCTCCGACCCGTTCAGCCCTACCATGTCGACGAAACGCTGAATATGTGCGCCAATTTGCTCGCGGGTCCATTTAGGATGCCGGGAACGTACGGCAAACGCGATGTTGGCCTGCACCGTCAGCCATGGCATGAGCGCATGGCCCTGGAAGACCACGCCTCGATCGAGGCTTGGACCCGAGATCTCGCGATTGGCCATGATGACGTGTCCGCTTGTGGCTTCTTCCAGGCCCGCGAGTACGTTCAGGATCGTGCTCTTTCCACACCCGGAGTGCCCTATGATGCAGACGAATTCGCCCTGCCCGATCGTGAAGCTGACGTTCTCGAAAACGGGCGGCATGTCCGGCCGATAACGCTTGGTCAGCGCTTCCACGCTGATGAAACCCGGCGTGCTGGCAGGCTGTGTCACGCACGTATCAGTCGACATAGGTCACCTTCCTTTGAAGCTGGGCAAAAAGAAGGTCGAGCGCCATGCCGACGAGACCGATGAGCAGCACCGAGAACAACACGTTCGCGAGCGACGGGTTGTTCCATTCATTCCAGAGAAAATAGCCAATGCCCGTCCCGCCCACCAGCATTTCGGCAGCAACAATGACCAGCCACGCAATACCCATCGAGATACGCATGCCCGTGACAATGGTCGGTGCGGCAGCGGGCAGGATCACCCTGAGCGCGCGGCGCAGCGGCGTAACTTCAAGTGTGCGGGCCACGTTGAGCCAGTCGCGCCGGACGGCGGCTACGCCGAACACGGTGTTGATCAGCATCGGCCAGACTGAGCAGATGAAAATCACGAAGATCGCCGACGTCGACGAGCTTTTGATCGTGTAAAGCGCGATGGGCATCCACGCGAGCGGTGAAATCGGCTTCAGCACCTGGATAAAGGGATTGAATGTCAGGAACGCAAGCCGCGACATGCCGATCAGGAAGCCGAGCGGAACGGCCACGGCGAGTGCTATGACATATCCCGCCGCGACCCGCGCGAGCGAATAGCCTAGCTGGATCGCGAAGCCCTTGTCATTCGGACCGTTGTCACGAAACGGATGCGCCAGTTGTCGCGACGCTTCGGCGGCAAACTGCGCGGGCGTCGGGAATCCAGTCACCTTGGAGGATGACTGCGACGCCGCGCCGGTCTCCGGAATCTTGCCCATGAGCATGGCGTACTCCACCGCCTCGGCATCGCCGGGCGACTTCACCGAAGCGTCAGGCCCACTCGTGCAGGTCGCTGCCTGCCATACGATCAGCAGCACTGCCAGCAACGCGATCGAGCATAGCGCCGCTTTCTGCCGGATTGAGATTCGCGCTGTAATGCGTCGCGGTCCATTCATGACGGTTCTCCTGCGCTCACGTGCGTTTGATGGGAAAGCTGCTGACATAGTCGTCGGGCCGGGAAGCGTCGAAGGTACGTCCCATCACCGAAATTGGCCGATAGCCGCCGTTGAGCGCAGCGTCGGGGACCGGTTCGCCGATCTGCTGCATCGCGCGGCGTGCGTTGGTCAGCAGGAACACCTTTTCAGCGAGCGAACGGTAGTCGACATCACGTTTCAGATAACCCCAGCGTTTCATCTGCGTCATCATCCACGTCGCCATCGAATACCATGGCAGCGGCTCAAAATCGACCCGATCCGGTACGCGTTGCACCTGCCCAAGCCCGTCCGCGAATGTGCCGGTCAGCACCTGGCGCACCACCAGTTCCGGCTGGTTCAGGTAAGCCGGCGCGGAGATCATCCTGGCGAGTGCGGGCCGGTTCGACGCTTCATGCGCGTAGGCTGCCGCCTTCAGGTTCGCCCTAAAGAGCGCGGCGAACGTGTTCGGGTTTCGCTGGATGAACCCATCAAACACGCTGAAGGAACAGCACGGATGACCGGCCCAGATATCCTTGGAGAGGATATGAATGAAGCCGACTTCGTCGAAGACCGCGCGCTGGTTGAACGGGTCGGGTCCAAGGAAGCCGTCGATATTGCCCGCCCGCAGGTTCGCGATCATCTCGGCGGGAGGCGTCACACGCAATTGCACGTCGCGATCCGGATCGATGCCATGCTCGGCCAGGTAATAGCGCAGCAGGAAGTTATGCATCGAGTAATCGAACGGAATCGCGAACCTGAAGCCCTTCCAGTTGCGCGGATCGCGATTATCCTTGTGCTTGAGCGCCAGCACGATCGCCTGGCCATTCACGTTCTGTATCGTCGCCACGCGCGTAGGAGTGGGCTGTGAGCCGATCCCCATCGAGATCGCGAGCGGCATGGGCGCCAGCATGTGCGACGCATCCAGTTCACGGTTCAACATGCGATCGCGCACAAGCGCCCAGCCGCCCACTTTCTGCAGCGTCACATTGAGTCCTTGCTCCTTGTAGAAACCCAGCGGCTCTGCGGCGATAAGCGGCGTGGCGCAGGTAATCGGCAGGAAGCCGATGTTCAAGTCCCGCTTTTCGAGGTTACCCTGCTTGTCTTCAGCGAATGCCTCTTGTAATGACGCGATCGGCAAGACGCTGTAGATGGCGGTCATGGCCGCCCCTTTCCCGACTGCACGCATGAACGAGCGACGCGCGGCATCGCCCGGAAAAAGCGTCCTGACGGCAGCGGCCTCGACGAAGTCGCGAGACATCATCGCAGCGTCCGTGGCGCTTGATGCATGCGCTTGCCGTTCATGCTCGGATTGACTGGCATGCTGTCCGCATGCGCAACGACCGAGCGTCGCGCGGCTATCGAAAGGCCGGTACCGGTTCTGGCGATCCATTGTGATTTCCTTGGGTGTCGGGTGTCGGCCGACGTGCAGCCCGTTCTATTGATCAGCTATGCAGACTAAATGGCGAATTCCAGGCTAGCCTACCCCACGTTCAGCGACGCGACCGGCGTGCCGTTGCGGGTCTGGACCATTGATAGCTGCTGCTCGTCCTCGGCAACCACCTCCCAGCGCAGATCGCACGACGGTGCGCCGCGCATCACGATAGGCAGTGACTTCGTCTTGACGCGCAACACCGGTGGTTTGTGGTCGTATCCGTGGTGGTCACGCCCCAGCACCGCGTGCGCGATAGCCTCGGCCTGTCCTGCGATCGGTTCTATGAAGCGGCACGGCTGGCCTGCGATATTGATGCAATCGCCCAGGGCATGGATATTCGGTTCGCTCGTCTGCAGCGTCTTCGGATCGACGATAATGCCGCGCTCGAAGTGCAAGCCCGCCTGGGTAGCGAGTCTCGACTCAGCGACAAGACCGGTCGCGCTCAGCACCAGGTCGACCCGCATTTGTTCGCCACGTTGCGTCAGGACGAGGTGTTCAGCACTCTCGCCTCGCTCGGCGAGCGTCACCGAAACGACGCTGCGCGTGCCCAAAAAGCGAATGCCGAGATTTTCCCAGCTTGCCAGCAAGCGCTCCGACCCCTGCTCGGGCAATAACGAAGCCAGCGGGCGTTCGTTGATGTCGAGCACACAGACCTCATGTCCGGACCGCGCAAAATCCTCCGCCAACTCGCAGCCGACCAGTCCTGCGCCCACGATCGCGATCCGCTGCGCTCCGGAAGCTAGCGCGCGTTGCACGCCGCTCCACATGCGAAGGTCGTTGATCCGCCAGCAAAGGCTCGGGGGCAGCGCAGCCGGCATCGCGGGGCGTGCGCCCTGCGCGAGGATCAGGCGGGTGTAGCGCACAGTACCGGCGGTGGTGCGCAACTGGCGCAATGCCGGCGACAGCCCGACTGCGTAGGTGTGCGACAGCAACCGCAGCCGCAGGCGCTTGGCCGCATCCTCGCCGCGTTCAGTGACGAGCACATCGGGCAGTTTTCCCTGGCTCAACGCAACGGACAGTTCCGGCTTGCGATACCGGTCACCATCGCAGGCGGTCACCATCGTGATCGGCACGTCAGCGTCGAGCGCGCGAAGGGCTTCGACCACCGCCCATCCGGCCGTGCCTCCGCCGACCACCACCACGCCCGTGTCGCGTGCTGCAACCGTGGAGGTGCCCCCGGACGCGACAGCGGGCATCGGTTCGTACGACGAAAAATCTGCCTTGCTGACCCCGCATAGCGGACATTCCCAGTCCTCGGGGATATCGCTAAAGCGGGTACCCGGCGCGAGCCCACTGTCGGGGTCGCCCGCTTCCTCGTCGTAGATGACGCCGCACGCGCGGCAAATGAATTGCTTCCAGTCGTGGCTAATGACGTTCATACCGGCAGCTCCTCTTCGCTCAAGCGCGCCATTTCCAGACGCAAGTGCTTGATCGCGGGCGTGACGATCGCCACGAAATGCGACTCACGAATCCTTCGTTGCGGCGCGGCGCTCATCAGGTAGCCGCGTGCGCCCTGGTGCAAAAGTGACGACTGGGCCGCCCGCAGCGCGAGTTCCGCGCCCCGGGTCCGGAGGTCCAGCACGTCGAGCACATAATCCTTGCTGCCATCATACGGCGTGAGTGCGAGCCGGGCTGCCTGCGCATGGGCTTCGTCCAGTTCCGCGCGCAATTCGTCAGGGCGGTCGTGCAGGAACCGGTTGACGTGTGCAAGCATCGGCTCGACTTCAAGACTCGAATCGATACTGCCTTGCGCCACGCCGAGCGCCATGCCCACTTGCAACAGGATGAAAGCGGGCTTGATCCGCGCGATGAACGGGCGCGCCGGATCAGCAATCATGCTTGCCTCGCCGACAAAATAATCAGTCAGCCGGATACCCCATGTGCTGGTGCCCTCCATGCCTGAGAACACCGGGCAGTGGCGCAGCTCGACGCGTTCGTCGCAGTCGAGCATGAACATGATTTCGTGCGACACCGACCCGTCGTCGCGGAGCACAGCCGCAATCGCGCCGCAGTACTGGCCTCGCGCGATGTGGCTCACCCACGGCAGCGTTCCGCTGACCCGATAGCCGCCGGCCGTTGGCGTAGCACGCAGCATCATCGGCTCAATGCAGGATATCGCCTTCATTGGGTTCGAGAGCGCCGTGCCGCCGAAGGTTCGGCCGCGCGCGTGCTCGTCCAGCCGGTGGCCGCCGAGTTCCGGGTTGCCCGACTGTTCCATGTAAAGGCCGCACACGTCATGGGCCCACATCAGGAATCCTGTCGATCCGCACGCCCGGCTGGCTTCCCGCATGGCGTCGATCGACAGGGCGAAGCGCGCTCCGTGCCGGTCGAGATGCACGCCTAGCGCGCCGGCCTCACCGAGCTTCGACATGATGTCGAGCGGGTAATACCCTTCTGTGTCGATACGCGTTGCAGCCGCCGCCAGGGGGCCGCTTGCAATGTCGATGACATTCGCGAGGACCTCGCCGTCGATCCAGCCGTCCACGCAGACGTCGTCTGCAGCCAGTACGCTTGCCATGATGGAGTTCCCGTGGGTGTTGAAGCCGGATCGTCGACGACGATCGATAGGATGTTTAGTCGGCGAGTGAGACGCTCATCGGGATCGGGTTGCGCATTGTGTTGGCAACCGGCGAGTTGAAGTTAGCCTGACGCACGATTTCATCCAGTTCCTCACGGCTGGCATCGCCCTCGATCACCACCTTGACGCGAATGTCCTGGAAGCCCATTTGCGACGGTTCCCGCTGTGCGCCGCCCGCACCCCACGCTGCCGTGTTGCCGATGTCGGCTTCCAGGAAGATCTCAAGCCTCGACAGCTTGACCTGTTTCCAAGTCGCTACCGCGGTGATGCCGACGGCCAGGCAGCCGCCAAGGCCAGACAATGCGATTTCGCCCGGCGCCGGCGCTGTGTCTTCGCCGAACAAATGAAGCGGTTCGTCGACGACGACCGGAGTGTGGGCACCGACGTAGCTCAGCGACCGGTATTGCCCTTGCATTACGGTGTGAACGTTGTTCTTGCCGCGTCTGTCGGGGTCGTTGCGGCCCTTCTCCGCGAATGCCAACAGGCCATCGCGGTCGATCGGGCGCAGATGAGCAGAAATGGTCGTGGGGTTGTCGCTGACGGATGTGTTCAAGGCTGGCTCCTGATGGAAAAAGTCGCTGAATAACAGCGCGCCGTACGACTAGTGCGTCGGCGTAACCTCTAAAGCAATAGGTGTGCCAGTCTTCCATGTATTCGATGAAAGCCTTTATGCATAAGGCCTTCAAGGATCAGAGACAATTGAATTGATGAAACGCGAACAAAAAGACGGTGACTCCATTGTTTACAATGTAAACAATGTCGACAATGGCATGTACAACGGCTAGACGTTTGCCAGGCCCAGCTTTTGCCACCGGTAGTTGAACTGCCGCACCGTCATCCCAAGCATCTGCGCGGCGCGCGACTTATTCCCGGCGCACTGTCGAAGCGTCTCGCGCAGCGCGTCGGCGGAGTGCGACCCCACACGCTCATAGGGACGCATGGGCAGCAGGGTTGCCCGCCGCATGTTGGCGGCCAGGACGCTCGCGTGATCCTGGACGTCCGGGGTATCGACCGGTTGCGGCGCCAGCGACGCCGCCCTTTCATCGGGAAGGAAACGTTCAACGCCCGCCGCGTCCAGAATCGGCCGGTCGGCCAGCAACACGATCCGCTCGATCACGTTCGCCAGTTCACGGATATTCCCGGGCCACGAATGTTGCTGGAGGCGATCAAGGGCGCTTGCAGTCAGGTTGACGTTGCGTTGATTGACCTGGTTGGCATGACTGATGAAATGCAGCGCCAGCGCACGTATGTCGTCGCGGCGCTCCGCCAGCGAAGGCAGATGAATGGGAATGACATTGAGCCGATAGTAGAGGTCCTGCCTGAACGCGCCCCTCGCGACCTCGGCCTGAAGATCGCGGTTGGTGGCTGCGACCAGGCGGACATCGATGCGAATTTCCCGCTTGCCGCCGAGTCGCGTCATCGTGCCCTCCTGCAGGGTGCGCAGCAGCTTGGTTTGCATCGTCAGCGGCAACTCGCCGATTTCATCGAGAAAGATGGTTCCCGCATCCGCTTGCTCGAACCATCCGGCGCGCATGGTGGCCGCACCGGTGAATGCGCCGCGTTCATAGCCGAACAGTTCCGATTCGAACAGGGCATCGGGTATGGCCGCGCAGTTGATCTTGATGAATGCCTTGTCACGTCGCGGGCTTGCAAGATGCAGGGCACGCGCGAAAAGCTCCTTGCCGGTTCCCGACTCTCCGAGCAACAGCACGCTCGCGGCCGAATCCGATACCCGTTCGAGCTCGGAGATAGCGCTCAATAACCTGGGCGAAGTCCCTATGATTCCGTAGCGAGCGGTTGCCGATTCCAGCGCGCGCGCCAAAGCCGCATTCTGCTGTTCGAGCGCCTGGGTCTTTTCCTGCAAACGTGTTTCGAGTTGCAGCAGTTGCCCGATTAGCGTGGCGAGAATGCGCAGGAGGGTCAGGTCGTCGGCGATCGCGCGCGAGCGTCTTCGTATGCGGTGACAAGCAAGAACGCCGACCGTGACCCGGTCGATCGAGATAGGGAGGGCGATAAACGCCACCGGTCCGGGGGGAAGTTTTGAGCGCTCCACTGCGCGGGCCAGGAACGATGGTTCCTGGTCGATATCCTGAACGATCGCCAACTGGCCATTCTGGATCACGCGACCGGTAATGCCTTCACCAAACGCATAGCAGCCGCGCTCTATCTCATTCCTGGTCAATCCGTACGCGTGCCGAATTCGACAGAATTGCCGGTTTTCGTCGCTTAGCACGATCCGCCCCCGGTTCAGGCCGAGCAATTCCGACATCAGGTGCAGCATTTCACGCAGCGCGGGGAGCGGGGACAGGTTCTTGCCCACCAGCGCCATCACTTGTTGCAGCAGGAGCATTTCGTGCTCGCGCCAGTAGGCGGGAGACTCAGTATCTCCGAAGTCCTGATCGGTTCGCATCTTCGGAAACTCGTCGCAATGGGTCGTCATAACGCGAATTATTGCAGAATCGCGAAGTAGGTCAGCGAGGCGAAACGCGGGCATCCGCCGCCGGATAGTAGACTGCCTGCCCAGCGGCTATAGACTCGCTTTACAGCGCCTGAACTTGCACCGGTGCACCTAGCTTTCCGGCCATTTGCGGGGCGATGACGAGGTAACGACGCTTGTCGCCCGCCGTGCTCGCGCCCGGTGTAACTAGCTGCCGAATTTGGCCGATCGCATTGACGATCGCAGCGCCCGCCGGATTGGTCATGAAGTTCGCAAGCGGGTCCACGTTACCGCCGCCGTCGGGGCTGTCCGACAAACCTAGTACGTACGGCTGTTTTGGCGCAAGGCCAGTGACGGCGGCCTGCAGCACCTGCACCAGGCCCTGGTCGAACAACGCAACAGTAGTGGGCGCGCCGGCAGCGTCCGCCGGCTTGCTCGCATCCGCCGGCATCATCGCCAGGTGCACGGTCTGTCCTGCCACGCCGAGCGGTTGCGCGTTCTGCGTGCCGTCTCCTTCCGGCACTGCGTTCGGTACATAGGCGACAGCCTGCGGCGCCTGGCCGATCGGCACGGTGGCTATCACCTTGTTGGTCAGCGTGTCGATGGCAATCATCGCATCGGCGTTTTCGAGGCCCACATAGACTCGGCTGCCGTCGCCCGAAGGCCAGATGCCGTGCGGCAGATTGCCGACGGGAATTGTCGCGACCTGTGAGAAGTCGTCGGTGCGGAACACCTTCACCTGATTCAGGCCACCGACCGTTACGTAAGCAAACATGCCACCAGCGTTGTGCACGATGTTCACGTGGTTCGTGATCGGACCGGTATCGAGAGTCTTGAGCAAAGCAAATGGCGGACGCGCGTCGAAGACTTGGGTCTTGCCCACGTCCTTTAGCGTGAACCACACCTGCTTGCCGTCCGGCGTGGCCGCGAGGTCTGGGCAGAAGGGGCTCGCCTGCTTGACCACACCGACGATCTTATGGTCGGCCACCGTGATCACTTCGGTCTCCGGGTTAAACGATGAGCAGACGTAACCGTACTTGCCGTCCGGCGAAAAGATCTGCATCCCCGGACCTGCTGGGACGACGATGCGGGTCTTTTCTTCGTAGGTCTTGCTGTCGAGAACCGCTACATAGTTTTCTCCGCGCACCGTCACCCACACTTCGCTGCCATCGGGCGTAAAGAACGCCTCGTGCGGTGAGCGTCCCACGTACGTCGTGTGCTTCACGGCGTTGGTCTGGGTGTCGATGAACGTCACTGAGTTCGACCCAATCGATACGACTGCGAGCGTGCGGTGGTCCGGCGAATAACCCATGCCGTGCACTAGTACCTGGCCCTTGTACAGCGGACTGAAGTTGCCCGGCGATGGATCGCCCAGTCGAATCACGCCGACCAGTTTGTTGTCGGCCGGATCAGTCACCGACACCGTATTTGAAAATTGCTCGGCGGCATAGACGCGGTCGTGGTGGCTCACCGGCATGTCCGGATCGGACAGGGAACCTGGGGCCTGCCCGGCCCAGACGACGTGGGCAGCGGCGAGCACAGTGGCAGCGAGGGCGGTAGCGAAAATGAACTTGGTTTTCATCACGGTTCCTTGCGGATGTTCATTTGCATGTTGTTATGGGACATCGGGGACGCGCTTGCGGGGTTGGAATCCGGGCCGCGCTGCTGGTCGGGTGCAGGTGCGGGCAACGGCAGCGGCTGTCCCAGTGCGAGACGCATGGCGATGATTTCCTGCTGCTGCTCTACGACGATTTCCTGCGCGATACGTCGTAACTGTTCGTTGTGACCGTAGCGCAGCTCGGCCTGTGCCATGTCAATCGCGCCCTGATGGTGCGGCACCATCATCGCGACGAAATCGTGATCGACGTCGCCTGTGGGCTTGATGGACATCTCATCCATCATTGTTGTCATGGCTTTGTCGTTCTCCAATAGAAACGGTGCTTCTTCGGCGCTTGCGCCGGCTGGCCCGGCAGCGAATGCAGCAATAGGTATGCTCAGCACCGCCAACGCAAACGCGGTTACGGTCAAGCGCGTAATCGCACTAAGCATGTAAGGCATTGGAAAGCTGTTCCTGTTAGAAACCCGAATGGGCATTGATGGAGCAAACACCGGCACATGGTGACTTATTCCATGCTGTCCACATTTTTTCGACCTCATGACTGAGACGCTTCCGGCAGGCCTGACAACACGTGCTGATCGCGGAGCATGATCGTTTCGAGGAAATCAATAGCCGCTCTGATGCGCGGAACACCTTCGAGATCTTGATGAACGACAAGCCACCAGTCACGGGACAAATTGACCTCTTTCGGAAGTACGCGGACTAACGAAGGATCATGATAAGCCAAACGGCGCTCCGTACAGAGCGCCGTTTTTTTGAATTGCTTAGAGTCGCCGGACTACACAAACTGATGACCGATCACGAGTAAGCTGAAGAGTACTGTCACGTTATTAAAGGTCGCGCGAGCGGCATCATATAACGTGACAGTACGGCACTGTCAGGTTGATCTGGAGGCGGCGGTAGAATGAAGTGATGAAGAAAACTAAATCGCTTTATCACGGTCACCGCTTCCCTGCTGTCGTCATCAGCTGCGCGGTTCGGTGGTATTGATATGACTTTGCGTGTCAATCGCGAAATTGGTTTCCAGGTTGCATCGACGCATGAATTTCCTGAGGGCGGCGCAGCAGTAAGTCTCGACGGTGGATCACACTTCTATGAGCATCAGATTGTCAAGGGGCTTTCCTTGAATTGGCACTGTGGCCGACGGCCTGCCTGGCAGTTATCCACGGTCGGCCGGCGGGTCGCCCTGTTTCGACCACGACGCCGGCCGACCGTGGATAACTGCTGACCATCACGAGACAGGTTCTCCCTCCAGGCAACCGTTGCTACGGTGCGTGTCATGCTTCATGTCCGGACTCTCTCAAGATCGTTTTTGCGAAGTTTTCATAACGTGTCTCCTTGTGTTTGGTCTGAAGCCGCCCTTGCGCTCGTGAGAAGAACCAGCATCTCACCGCCTTCTATCCGCTGGCGTGTCACCAGCCTTATCCTGCATGCGCGTTACGCCGGAATCAATCCCGGGAACATGCCCCATCTGAAAGTATTCGGTTGCTTCAGCAACCCAGTGTGATCACGGGCATGTTCACTCCAACCGTGTTTGCTGCGTAACTGCCTGGCCAAACCTTTACCTCCTTCCTGCGAAACCAGAGGGACTCAAGCTGACTTAAGGTGCGCGCCTTCGGGAATGACTCCGTCTTTCAGATAGCGCCACAGCGCAATGGCAAGACGTCGCGCGACCGCGACGATGGCTATCCGTCGCGCACGTCGGTTCGGTCCCGTACCCTGTGTGCGCTGATCAAACCATTTCGCTAATGCGCTGCCGGGCTGGTAGCGAAGCCAGGTCCACGCCATCTCGATCAGCAGCGCGCGCACACGCCGGTTTCCCTGTTGATATGACTCTCCGTGTCAATAGGGTGGTTTCAGATTTTTTTCATAGGCGTTTTTTGAATTTCCTGAAGGCGACGTAGCAGTAAATCTCGACGGTGGATCATGCTGATATTCGCGGATTGGGTACCGCATTACAGAGGTCCGTGTCATGAGCCTGCCGCTTTCTTGCTCCGCAAGTCGGCTGATGCCGTTGCCAAACAGGGGCGCGGGTTACTCGAATACCGGGCTACGCCGCCTTCAGGAAACTCTCCAAGGTGTGTGTGCTGTCGGGTGGTTACATGCATCCGTTATGCAGGCTGACCGTCTTGCGGTAGCGCCAGGGTCATCCCCATCCGGCCGATGTCCCAGATGAAGCCAGCCAGTTCACGAGCGAGCGCGATGATTGCAACCTGGGGGCTCTTGCCTCGCGCCACCAGTTTGCGATACCGGCGACACAGTCGCAGTTGTGCATCCCAGGCGCGATCGATGATCTGCTTCGGGATACCTTCGTGCCGGCGCTGGATATCAATGCTCACGCGCGCCGGATGCCGGTAGCTCCAAGCTGACTCGACCAGCAGCTTTCTTGCATAACTGTTGCCGGTTTTGGTAATACTGCCCTGACGTCTCTTGTCGCCGGACGAATGCTCGGAGGGCGTGACACCCAACCATGCCATCAACTGCCGCGGGTGTTCAAAGCGCGACAGATCGCCCACTTCGGACACCAGTCCAACTGCCGAGACGAACTGGATGCCGCGCATGGCCTGCAAGGCCAGCACGACCGGATAGAACCGCCAACTGGTAACTGCCTCGCGTAGCGCGACTTCCAGCCGTTCGCATTGCGCCAGCCGGTCCTCGATGGTACGCCTGTGTTCGTTGAACGCCAGTTGCTGCCAGGCACTGCTGAACGAAAGGGTGCTCAACCAGCGCCGGTGGGCTGGGCCCCAGTTCGCCCGGCCGGAGTACTGTACGCCGTGCGACAGCAGGAAAGACTTCAGTCGCTGCCGAGCCTGCTTCAGGTCGTCCCGTGCGGACGACCACGCCCTGGCGAGATCACGAAACGCCTCGTCTTCTACGGTTGGCACGTGCACTGCGGAGAGATCACCGGCTCGCAGCGAGCGCACCAATTTGATCGCGTCACGCCGGTCCGTCTTGACACGATCACCTGGTTTCTGCGGAATCAACGACGGCGCACACACCATGCAATCGAAACCCTTCGCGATAAGCCGTCGATACAGGCCGTACCCGCAGGGACCCGCTTCATAGACCACGCGAACGCGCCGTGCCTTCGATTGCAGCCGTTTGCACAGGCGATCGATCTCGATCTGCGTTGTGCCGATCTTGCCGAGCAGTTCCACGTCGCTCATGCCGATCGAGTAGGCGACCGTGATCGAGTCCTTGTGAACGTCGAGTCCCACGTACAACGTGCTATCGTCTTCCATGCTGGCCTCCGTGTCGGAAACAAACCGTTGAGTGGCGGCTCCGTCCCCACTCAATGCGGCTCTGACAGCAATGCTAACCCGCGCATACTTCCCCACGGCGGCCGGCCCTGCTGCGACGGGAGTCATACTGACTTGCTGATGCCCTGGTCGACCTGACTTTCGCCACTGTCGTAGGGCTGCGGCACCAGCCCGACGCACGCACCGACTTCGCGGCGGTTGTTGAAGTCGCGCCAGAACAGCTCGAGGGCAAGGCGCGAAGCGCCTACTTCGCCAATCCCCTTCAGGCGCGCCAGCGCAGCGCAACGCTGGCGCGCCGGTGCTGGTACGTTTGTCTGTCGCGTCTTCTCCAGCGCGGCAAGTTGCTGTTCGACGAGTGCCAGCCGTTCGCACTCGCGCAGTAACCGCTCACGCATCTCCTGCGGTAACGGCGCACCGTCGTGGCAGCGCACCTCTTCGCGCTCGAGCCGGTCGGCAAAGGCCCGGTGATCGACCACATCCCAGCAACCGAGCGTGGCCAGCAGCTTGCGCATCCGGTCGCGGTGCTGCAGGACTTCCTTCTGCAGTTGCCCGCGTTCGCGCATCAGGTGGCGCGATGCCTCGTCCTCCGGTGACGGCGCATGCACCACGTGCATGCGGTCGCGCTCGCCGCGCAGCCACGCGCGCAGGTTGATCACGAGTTTGATGACATCGAGCCGGTCGGTCTTCGCGCGCCGCCTGTGACGTTCGACGGGGATGCTGGCCGGATCGACGACGTAGCACTCGATGCCGTGCGCCTGCAGCGCACGACAGATCCAGAATGCGTCCTGTCCGGCCTCGTAGCTCACGACGATGCGCACGCCGGCCGGCAGCGACCACTTCTCCTTGTCCGTTTCGATCAGGTCCAGCACCGCCTGCAGACGCGCCGCGGCCTGCGGCTGTGCGACCGTGTGCACGGCCGGCTTCTCGCGCCTGCCATCGTGAAGCGCGACTTTCCATTTGGCGGCCGCCAGTTCCAGCGATACTGCCAGCACTGGTACGTCACCATTACCTGTGTATGCCTGATCGGTACGCATGATGTTCTCCTTTGAGCAAACCTTAGCAAGCTGATTTTAGGCGTCAGCTTGTCGAGGGCCTCGCTCATAGGATCTGACATCCGCGGGTTGGATACCGCATTACAGAGGTCCGCCTCATGAGCCTGCCGCTAACTTCCGCCGCAAGTTGGTGATGCCCGTTGCGTAATACCATCGCGGGTTGCTCGGATGCCGGGCTGCGCCGCCTTCAGGAAACTCCTTCCGTTGTTCGGGAAATCACACACAGGCCGCGGGCGGTTTGCTGCGAGGTATTGCAAGCGCCATGGCCAGTCGACTGATGTCCCAGATGAACGCCGCCAGTTCGCGGGCAATAGCCACGACCGTGATGTTGATGGGCTTGCCTCGCGCGGTCA
>NZ_JABBGJ010000005.1 GCF_012927345.1 Paraburkholderia polaris | reverse complement strand
CAAAGCTTTACCTATAACCTGGTCCGGCGTCTGCAGATGCAGGCGAGCCAGGTGTGGCGCTTCATTGCCGATCACCGGGTACCGTTCGACAACAACCAGGCCGAACGCGATATCCGCATGCCCAAGCTCAAACAGAAAATCTCAGGGTGTTTCCGTGCGGTATCAGGCATGGAAGCGTTCTGCACGATCCGCTCCTACCTTGCCAGTCTGCGCAAACAGAACCGTTCGCTGATCGATGCGCTGGCTTTGGGCTTCGCCGGATTCGTCGTTTCGCCGCTTCCGGCTGCTGAATAGTTACCGGCAGGCAAAGAAAAGTAGGTGCCTGCCCCGCACAGGGGCGACGCTAATAGACCAATAACAATTCAAGGATAGGCCAACGCCCCAGGCAAGCAGAAACAAGCGCAAGCAGGCAAACAGCTGAAGGAAAGCCCAACGCCGCAGCCAGACAAACACGAAGCGCCACGCAGGCAAAAAACCAAAACCTTCACCGCTGCCCAACAGGCCGAGCCTCGCGCTGAGTCTCCCCAACGAACAACTGCCGCGGCCGCCCAATCTTCTGTTCCGGATCGGCGATCATTTCGTTCCACTGCGCAATCCAGCCGACCGTGCGAGCCATCGCGAAGATACACGTGAACATCGCTGTCGGAATACCCAGCGCACGCTGCACGATCCCCGAATAGAAATCGACATTCGGGTACAGCTTTCGCGAAACGAAATATTCGTCCTCAAGGGCGATCTTCTCGAGCGCCATGGCGAGCTTGAACAGCGGGTCATCATGCAGCCCCAACTCTTCCAGCACTTCATGACAAGTCTCACGCATCAGCTTCGCACGCGGATCGTAGTTCTTGTAGACGCGGTGACCGAACCCCATCAGCTTCACGCCGGAGTTCTTGTCCTTCACCTTCGCGATGAACTCGGGAATATTGTCGACCGAGCCGATCTCCTCCAGCATGTTCAATGCGGCTTCATTCGCGCCACCATGAGCCGGACCCCACAAGCAAGCGATACCGGCCGCGATACACGCGAACGGGTTAGCGCCCGACGAACCCGCCAGACGCACCGTCGATGTCGATGCATTCTGCTCGTGATCCGCATGCAAAATCAGAATGCGGTCCAGCGCGCGCACCAGCACATCGTTGACCTCGTACTCTTCCGCCGGATTGGCGAACATCATCCGCATGAAATTCGCGCTGTACGACAAGTCGTTCTTCGGATAAACGAACGGCTGGCCGACGGTGTACTTGTACGCCATCGCGACCAGGGTCGGCAGCTTCGCGATCATGCGGATCGCGGATACGTCGCGGTGCTGTGGATTGCTGATGTCGAGCGAGTCGTGATAGAACGCCGATAGCGCGCCAACTGCCGCCACCAGAATCGCCATCGGATGCGCGTCACGGCGGAAACCACGAAAGAAGAAGTGCATCTGCTCGTGCACCATCGTGTGCTGCGTGACGGTGTTCACGAACTCTTCCTTCTGCTGCGCATTCGGCAATTCACCCTTCAGCAGCAGGTAGCACGTTTCGAGAAAGTCGGCGTTTTGCGCCAGATTATCGATCGGATAACCGCGATACAGCAGCTCGCCTTTGTCACCGTCGATATACGTGATTTCGGAATTGCATGCCGCCGTCGACATGAAACCCGGGTCGTACGTGAACTTGCCGGTCTGGCCGTACAGCTTGCGAATGTCAATGACATCCGGCCCGAGCGTGCCCTGATAAACGGGCAAATCAATCGTCTGATCGCTGTCGGAAAAGCTCAGCGTTGCGTGTGTCTTCGAGTTCATCTACACGTTCCTTTTACTTTCACATCACACACGTGCCGGCATGCTCGATCGTCGGATCACCGCGTGGCATGCTCAGGCTCCGCTTCGCATTCTACGGTCCGAAGGCGCTTTGATTGCGGCGATTGACCGCAACAATCCATCTCGACTGGCGCAACATTCGTTGCTCGAAAAATGCGTGTCATTGCCTGAAACACGCGGGAACAGGCGGAAGTACACGGCGTAGAAAAGCGCTATACCCGCTCCGCGTCATTGCCAGCCAAATGAAAGTAGCACGCTTATTGCAACAATGTTTTGCGGCAGTCAAGCTGCGCAAGCACCGCCGCTCTGCGATACTGGCTCCGTGTTTTGCTTCCCCTGCGAACACATCGCTGTCTTTGGCCCGCCGTCCTACGGCGGGCCTTTTTAATCAGCCAGAAGAACAGGAAGGACCAGATGAATGCCTCTCTCGAAACGCTGTTTCCGGATCACGTCCACAACGAAGACAACATCGTCACCGCGCTGAATCATCAGGACATCGTCGTGGCGTTGTCGGCAGCGCTGAAGACGCAAAACGTGGCGGTGCTGCATATGCTTTACCCGCGTACCGACGCGCGCACCCATCGAAGTCTCGATACACTCGTGGATGTCCTGCACGGCCATGGCCTACATGAAGTCGCAGATCTGATCGCGCAGGAAGCGCACTATCTGCTGTTCAAAGAGCCGGTGAAGGCATGGAAAGCCTTCCACGAAATTCGCAACGACTCGCTCGCGATCGGCGTGCATCTGTATTACCACGGCCTCGTCGGCGAAGCCGCGGAACGCGCGCTCGATAAAGACGCGCATCGCAAGGCTTGAACTGCACCCCGTGACCAATCGCACGTGCTGAGCCCCCGCGCGAGAATCGCGGCGAGGCCATCAGCGTGAGTTCATTGCAGGCTTATTGAGCGCTCATTGCGCATCCATCGCGTACTTGGATGCGCGCACGAAGCGCTTAACGCGCGCTAATCAAACGTCCACTGAGCGAATGAACTCGCCGACGTAGCGATTGAACGCTGCCGGATGCGCGAGATTCATCCCGTGCGAGGCGCCGCGCACCGTTTCGCGGCGCGAATCCGGCAGCCATGTTTGCAGCGCTGTCGCAGTGCGGCGGAACATGTCAGGACTCTTTTCGCCGTCGATCAGTAGCACCGGGCAGCGCACCTCGGCCGCCTGCTCGGGTACGTAAGCGGGCAACGGGTCGCGGAATTGACGCGCAAGCGTGTGTGCGTTGTCGGTCGCCATCTTGCGAAAACCCGGCGTGCTCATCGCCCAGAAACCGGGACGGCTCACCGAATCGACGAACAACTGCAAGCCCGCTTCCACCTCGCCTGTTTCGATCAGCTGCGCGGCTTTCGCGCGCAATGCGTTGACGGTCTCCGGCAAACTCGCGGGCGGCCGCCCGGCAATCTGCAACGGGCCGCCCGGGTCGGCAAGCGTCAAGGTGCGCACGTACTGCGGATGGCGCCGCGCGAAATGGAATGCCACGCAGCCGCCGCGCGAATGACCCACCACGTGCGCCGGCCCGGCACCGAAACGATCGATGAATTCGGCCACGTCGTCCGCATGCTCGCTCCAGCTGAATGGCAGGTCGGGCTCGGTATCCGTCACCGGCCAATAATGCGTCAGACTCACCGTGACGCAGCGGTATTGCTTCGACAAACCCGCCAGTTGCGGTTGCCAGTAGCGGTAATCGCACAGCGAGCCATGGACGAACAACAGCAGTTCGCCCTCCCCGGCTTCCACATAGGGCATGCGCAAGCCACTATGCAGCTCGATAAAAGACGGGGATGCGGGAGAGGACGAAGCGAAAACGGATTGATTCACAGGTGGTTCACGGACGGCGCGGCAACGGCTGAAACCATCAGCGGCGCCGGCTAGATAGGGATTCGAAGAAGAAGGCGTGTTCGCGTCCCTAAAATTGGGACGCGAAGCGTATTGTCACACAGCCATTGAATATGCACCGAGGCTCGTTGGCGTGCGCGTAGCGACCTATACCGAGCGCCTTGCGATCTGTGCCTCGTGACCCATGCGGCTCGTCTCGAAGCCAGTGCAGCATGCCCGCCAGCTCCTGCGGCTAGCCGGTTTCGGACCCCTGCAGCGCGGGACGTCCCGTATCAAATCATTCGTAGGCGCTATCGTTGAGCAAACCGGCGGCAGCCGCCGCGCCCGCGCCTCGCACCGCGCATGTGAGCGGCTCATTAGCGACGTGCACGTCAAGCCCGAGTTCGTTGGTCAGGCGGCGGCCCAGATTGCCGAGCAGCGCGCCGCCACCGGTCAGCACGATGCCGCTATGCGCGATATCGGTCACCAGTTCGGCCGGCGTCGTTTCAAGCGCCCGTTTCACGGCGCCGATCACCTGACGCAGCGGGCCCTCGATCGCGTCGGCGATATCGTGATTGCTCAACTGAACCGTGCGCGGCAAGCCGTCGTCGACGCTGCGCCCGGTCGCGTTCATATGCTCGACCGGCACATCGCGCACGGCCGAACCGATGCCTTTCTTGACGTGCTCGGCGGTTTGCTCGCCAAGCAGCACGCCATACAGGTTGCGCACGTAACTGACGATCGCCATGTCGAAACTGTCGCCGCCCACGCGAATCGAGCCGCTATAGGCAAGGCCGCCGAGCGAGATCACACCGACTTCGGTCGTGCCGCCGCCGATGTCGATCACCATCGAGCCAGTCGCCTCCGATACCGGCAGGCCCGCACCGACCGCCGACGCCAGCGATTCGCCGATCAGACTGACCTTCCACGCGCCGGCCGCGACCGCGGCCTCCTTGATCGCGCGACGCTCGACCTGGGTCGCGCCCGCCGGTACGCACAGGGTGAATGCGGCGCGCCGGCTGAACAGCGGCCGCGGGCGAGCCATGTCGACGAATTGCCGGATCATCTGTTCGGCAGCGGAAAAATTGGCGATCACGCCGTGCCGCATGGGCCGCACGGCTTCGACGTTGCTCGGTGCGCGGCCGAGCAACTGCCGTGCTTCGGTGCCGACCGCCGCCACGCGTTTTTGTCCGGCGGCGGACTCTTTCTGGAAAGCCACGACGGACGGCTCGTTCAGCACGATGCCGCCGTTGTCGGTATAGATGAGGGTATTGGCCGTGCCGAGGTCCACCGCCATGGAATGACGGAACAGTCGATCGAAAAGCGGGTAATGCGGCGTCGGTCTGGCCATAGGAAGGCTCTGATGTGTCGTTATCCGCCCTTACCGGGCAGTCTGGAAAATGCGCCCCCGGTCACCCGAGCCGCTTGGCACGCCCAGATGGGCGTTGCGCGGTCCGCGCGGCGGGGGTGATTTTCATGCTAATGAGCAGTTAACGGCAAGCAGATCAGAATCTTTAGGGCCACTTTTCAATCAGCACCGTATCAGTCGCGCGACAAAGCGCCGAGCGCATGCTCCAGCGCCTGCCTGCCGAGCTCGACACCGTCGGCGTTAATCGTGTGACCAATGCCGGGCAAGGCGTAGGCATCCACCGCGTAGCCGGCGTTGCTGAATGCATCCGCGGCGTATTCCAGTTCCTGTACCGGGATCACTTCGTCTTCTTCGCCGTGCACGAGCGTAAGCGGCGTGCCGTTCTGCGCGACGATCACCGAGGCGAGCCGCCCCGAATACGCGACGACGGCCGCAGCGCCTTCCGCGCTCGTCGCCACGTGATGCATCGCCATGATCGAGCCTTGCGAGAAGCCGACCAACGCAAGGCGATCGAAAGGAATCTGCCAGTGCGCCAGTTCCGTCTCGAGCATGCGCCGCAACGCCGGATAGGCGGCAGCGACGCGCGCCTCGCGATTGCCCTCGTTGACATCGCGCAGGCTGAACCACTGGCGTCCGCCGAAACCGCCGTCAAAGGCCTCGGTGCCGTCGAGCGAGGTGAACGCCACGTCCGGCAGGTTCTCGCTCCAGATGTCCGCGAGCGGCATCAGATCGCGCGCATTGCTGCCCACGCCGTGCATCAGTACCACCAATGCCTTGGCTGGCGTTGTCGCCGGCGCGCGCCGCCAGCCGTGTTCGAATTGCTCCCAGGCCATATTCAACTCCTCTCTGTATTCGCTGTATTCTCGATTCATATTTCCGCACGCGCGGCCAGCCACGCGACAACGTGTTGCCCTCGTGGTGCCTTGTAGTGCTTCGCGTGGCCCTCGCGTGGCTTAGCGGAGCACGATGCAGCCTCAGCCGGGAGCATACGCTGCCGGATTGGTTTCTGCCGTCGGTCCTGCATGGATCGACGACGCCGAAACGTGAATACAGGTATGCTTTTGCGAGCATTCGACCGACCGCCGGCTCATTGCCCGGGCAGTGAATAAAACACCGAATGGAACATCCGTAGCATCGCAATCTGGAGAATCGTTTGAGCCAGCCCGCTTCCGCGCCTGCTGCCACGCCGCCCGCACCACCGCCGCCGCTGCAAGGCGGCAAACTGGTTCTGGCGACCATCGCCGTCGCGCTCGCCACCTTCATGAACGTGCTCGACACGTCAATTGCGAACGTTGCGATTCCAACCATTTCGGGCAACCTCGGCGTCTCGGTCGATGAGGGCACGTGGGTCATCACGGTGTTCGCCGCGGCCAATGCGGTCTCGATTCCGCTGACCGGCTGGCTCACGCAACGCATCGGCCAGGTCAAGCTGTTCGTCGGCGCAATTCTGATGTTCGTGCTGGCTTCGTGGTTATGCGGCATTGCGCCCACGCTGCCGATCCTGCTCGTCGCGCGGGTGTTCCAGGGCGCGGTGGCCGGCCCGCTGATTCCGCTCTCGCAAGCGATTCTGCTCGGCTCGTATCCCAAGGAGAAATCGTCGACCGCGCTCTCGCTATGGGCGATGACGGCGACCGTCGGCCCGATTGCGGGCCCCGCGCTCGGTGGCTGGATCACGGACAGTTATAGCTGGTCGTGGATCTTCTACATCAACATTCCGGTCGGCATTTTCGCGGCCGGCGTGACGTGGATGATCTATCGCACCCGCGAGTCGGCAACTCGCAAGCCACCGATCGACGTGGTCGGGCTAGGTCTGCTGATCACGTGGGTCGCGTCGCTGCAGATCATGCTCGACAAAGGCAAGGACCTAGACTGGTTCTCCTCGCCGGTAGTCGTGATTCTCGGCATCACCGCAGTGATCAGTTTCGCGTTCTTCCTCGTGTGGGAGCTCACCGAAGAGAATCCGATCGTCGATTTGCGGCTCTTCCAGCAGCGCAACTTTCTCGGCGGCACGATTGCGATTTCAGTGGCGTACGGCGTGTTCTTCGGCAACCTGGTGCTGCTGCCGCAATGGATGCAGGAGTATCTGAACTACCGCTCCGTGGATGCCGGTCTGGTTACCGCGCCGCTCGGCGTCTTCGCGGTGCTGCTCGCGCCGGTGATGGGCCGCGTGTTGCCGCGCTCGGATGCACGCATCATTGCGACCCTCGCGTTTATCGGCTTTGCGATCGTGTTTTATATGCGCTCGAAGTACGTGATCGAGATCGACACGTGGCACCTCGTGATCCCCACTCTGCTTCAAGGCATTCCGATGGCGCTGTTCTTTGTGCCGCTGACTGCGATCATTCTGTCCGGTCAGCCGCCGAACAAAATTCCGGCAGCCGCAGGTCTGTCGAATTTCGCGCGGGTGTTTTGCGGTGCGGTAGGCACGTCGATCGCCGGCAACGAGTGGAATAACCGCACGGTCCTGCACCATGAACGACTCACCGAGCAGGCCACCATCAACAACCCGTTATTCAACCAGCAGATCGATTCGACCCAGTCGCTGCTGCATCTGAATCCGCAATCGGCGCATGCGCTGTTCGATTTCACAGTGAACACCCAGGCCGCGATGATGGGCCTGAACGACATCTTCTATGTGTCGGCGATCATTTTCATTCTGATCATTCCGCTGATCTGGATTACGAAGCCGGCCAAGGGCGGCGGAGCGGGTGCGGCGGGCGCGCACTGATCGCGACGCCTTTGGTCCTGGCGACGCCAGACGATGACGACGGGTCCCAGCGATTCCAGTGGCTGAAGACGTAAGCGGTGCGGAGTCAGCGGAAATAGCGCGCGGGCGTGTCGCCGAATGCGTCGCGGAACACCGCGATAAACGACGATACGTCGCTATAGCCGACCTCGAGCGCCACCTGCGTGACGCTTGCGCCCGCGCCGAGTCGCTCGAGCGCAACCAGCAGCCGCAGTTGCTGCCGCCACTGGCCGAAAGTCTGCCCGGTCTCCTTGACGAAGAGACGTGCCGCCGTGCGAGCAGTCACACCAGCAGCCGTGGCTAGATCGTCGAGTACCGCAGGTTCCGCCGGGTTGGCGTTCAGCAACTCGGCAATCCGCTGAATGCGCGGATCGCGCGGCCAGTTCAGCGCCAGCGGCGCGGCGGGCAACCCGGACAGGCGGTCCAGCAAGACTTGCAGAAGGCGTTCGGCGGGTTCGTCGAACGGTTGGTCGTGCGGGAGATCGGCCGCGGCGCTCAGCAACGCCGCCGCCAATGGGTTGAGCACCAACGCGCCGCTTTGAGTGGGCAGCGGCGCGGCGTCCGCGTCGGCATACAGCGAATAGAGACGCACCGGCTCGCCTGCGGTCAGGCAATGCAGGGTGTTTGCCGTGAGCCAGAGCGCGTGACCTGGTGGCACGACCCATCGTCCGGATTCGGTGCGCACAGTCAGCACGCCGACGCTCACATAGATCAGCCGCGCGCGACGGTAGGCGCGCCACGACTCATCTATCGCTTCGTGGCGCTCATCAACCACGAATACCGAACGCTCGACGCCGTCCGGATCGAAGGCTTCCCTCATGAATGTCCGTTTTGCCCGGTTGTCGATAGAAAGGCAGCAAGATTAACATAGTCGATGCGAAACGCTGCTCGAACCCGGCAGCGCCTCCGCACGAACAATTCGCGCCAGGTTGCCAGTAGAATCGCGGCTTCAACGGTCCGAGCCCCATGAACTACGCATCCATCCTCGAACAGATTCATCGCGATCTTCAGCCTTATCTGGGCACCGGCAAGGTGGCCGATTACATCCCCGAACTCGCGAATGTCCCCGCCGACAGTTTCGGCATGGCAATCGTCACGGCCTCGGGCGAAGTGTTCCGCACAGGCGCCGCCGACACGCGCTTTTCCATTCAGAGTATTTCCAAGCTGTTCGCCTGCACCATGGCGTTCCGGCTGCTCGGCGACGAACTCTGGCAGCGCGTGGGGCGCGAGCCGTCCGGCAACGCCTTCAATTCGCTGGTCCAGCTCGAAGCCGAACACGGCAAGCCGCGCAATCCGTTCATCAACGCGGGCGCGCTCGTCGTCACCGACGTGTTATGCCGGCGTTTTGTGCAAGCGGAAACTGCGCTGGTTGAATTCATGCGGCGGCTGACGGGTGAAACCAGCATCGACTACGATTCGCGCGTCGCGCTGTCAGAGTTGCAGCACGCCCACCGCAATCGCGCGATGGCGCATTTCATGGCTAGCTTCGGCAACATGGAAATGCCGCCGGAAGTGGTGGTCGACGCTTATTGCCGACAATGCGCAATTTCGATGAGCTGCGTCGAGCTAGCGAAGGCAGCGCTGTTTCTGACCAATCATGGGGTGGTGCCCGCCACTGGCGAGCGGATTCTCGACACGAGTTCCGCCAAACGGCTTTCCGCGCTGATGCTGACCTGCGGCACTTATGACGCGGCGGGCGATTTCGTCTATCGGGTAGGCTTGCCGGCCAAAAGCGGCGTGGGAGGCGGGATCGTTGCGGTGCTGCCGGGCGAGATGGCAGTGTGCGTGTGGTCGCCGGGGCTGGACAGCAATGGCAATTCGCTGGCTGGGGTGCTCGCGCTCGAATGGTTGACGACCTATACGGGGCGGTCGATTTTTTGACGCCGCCGGTGCGGAGAACTTCGCGCTTTGTTTCTATCGAGCAGAAGCGTGGCTGATGCCGAAATTTTCATCCGGCACGAGTCGGCCCGTCTGAGTCATTCAGGCGCGATCAACCTCCGTCCGCTTTCGAACCGACTTCGGCCGATCGTAAGACAGACCGTGACCTTTAGAAGTAACGCTTTTTCTTGACGTCCATCACGAAAGCGGCAAGAGGCTTGCCACCTCCGCTTTGGCGGCAAGCCAGGCTTCAGCCAATGAGTTCGGCACCTGTCGTAAGGACAATCTTTCCAAAGTGTGTGCCCGAATCGATCAGCTCGTGAGCGCCGCGAGCGTCGGCAAGCGCAAAGGTCTTGTAGACAACCGGCTTGATCTGGCCGCTCTCGATGAGCGGCCAGACCTGCCGCTCGAGTTCATTGATGATGGTCGCCTTGTCCGCGGATGTGCGCGATCGCAATGTCGAGCCCATATGCGTCAGACGTTTCGTCAACATCGGCACGAGGTTAAGATCCTTCGCCGGCCCCATGATCACGCCCACCTGGAGGATCCGTCCGTCCATGGCCGCGGCGTCATAGTTTCTAGCCACGTAGTCGCCGGCAATGATGTCCAGGATCACGTCGACGCCTCTTCCATCGGTAGACCGCTTCGTTTCGGCGACGAAATCTTCCTCGCGGTAATTTATCGCGAGGTCTGCGCCTAGCGCCAGGCTGGCCTCCCGATGCGCCTGCGAGCCAACTGTCGTGATGATTTTCGCAGCGCCGAATGCCTTCGCCAGCATGGTCGCCGTGGTACCGATACCTGACGCGCCGCCATGGATCAACACCGATTCGCCGGCAACCAGTTTGCCGCGCTGGAACAGGTTCAGCCATACCGTCATAAACGTTTCAGGCATGGCCCCCGCTTCCACCAACGTCAGGCCTTTGGGGATATGCATCACGTTATCGGCATGCGCGACCGCATATTCTGCGTAGCCACCGCCGGGAATCAATGCACACACCAGTTCGCCGATCTGGAATTGGGACACGTCGGCGCCTACGGCAACCACTTGACCTGCCACTTCCAGCCCTGGAATGTCAGAAGCGCCGGGGGGCGGATCATACAGCCCTTTGCGCTGGAAAACGTCTGGCCCGTTCACGGCAGCCGCGTGGATGCGAATCAGAACCTGATCGGCGGCCGGCGTCGGCACCGGGCGCGTAGTTGGCACGAGGACCTCAGGACCGCCGGGCTGTTTAATCTCAATGGCCGTCATGGACGACGGCACGCGATAAGTTGAAGCAGACATGGATACCACTCCTTCTATGGATGAGGCTCGATTGATCCGGGCGGATCATTGAACGAGGAACTCTTGCGTTCAGTATAGGCATCGACATTGATGAATATGTGCAGCATTATTCACGTGGTTGGATGCAAATTTGCATCATGGAGGGCGGCACGATGAACTGGGATGACGCGCGAGTGTTTCTCGCGGTGGAGCGCGAAAAAACGCTCCGTGGAGCGGCCAGGACGCTCAATCTCGACCAGGCGACGGTCGGCAGACGAATTGCGGCACTAGAGCACGCGCTACGTGCAACGCTCTTTCTACGCACCTCTGAGGGTTACGCGTTGACCGCCGCAGGCGAGGCCGCGCTGAGATCAGCGGAGAAGATGGAACACTCCGCACACGAACTCGTCAGACGAACTCAAGGCACGGATACGCGGCTTGCGGGGGACGTCAGAGTCACCAGCACCGACTCGATCGCGCTCGAATTCCTGCTTCCCGCCATCGAACGCCTGCATGCCGCGCATCCCGAAGTGCGCGTCCTGCTGGACACGTCGACACGCATGCTAAATCTGGCAAAGCGTGAAGCGGATATCGCGGTCCGGTCAGTCAGGCCGGACAATCCCGATCTTGTCGCGCGGCGCCTGGCTCGCTGGCCCATGGCGCTCTTTGCATCGAATGCTTATCTCGAGCAGCACGGCAAGCCCGCCGCTGGCTCCGCATTCGCGGGCCACGATCTTGTCGTCTATCAGGGAACCTGGACCGGTAATCGATCACCAACTCTTGCTGGCGAACCGATACACGCGGGGCGCATCGTATCGACCTTCAATACCAGCCTCATGCTGCGTACCGCGGTAAAGGCCGGCCTCGGCATCGGTGAGCTTCCGATACATCTGGCTGAACACGACGGCCTCGTGCAGATATGGCCGGAACCCGCGCGTGGGGCGGCCTACGAAATCTGGCTCGTCACGCATCAAGACCTTCGGCATACCGCGCGCATCGCAGCAATGATTGAAGGCATCGTCTCCGCGTTCGAAGATCACACAACCCACACAAAATAGTCACGCACGACTTATCTGCGGTTACTGCGTGTCGAGTTACAAATAGTCTTCGGCAGCGTGCCACCGGTCCCGGCCACTGAGATTCAACGATTTGGCCTCTACAATCGGGAGCTACTCGGTGAGTGCGTGTACTGCACCGCAATCTAATATCCCTCTAGTTGGCAGGCGCGCCAGCTTGCGCTTGCGCAGCTTCGAGAATCCGCAACGCCAACAGATTGGCAGCTGGCTGGCGGCTATGTGCAGGACGCTCGACCAAGCCAACTTCCCTGAAGAAGGTGGCTTCGCCAAGACTCAAAGCAACAACCTCATCCGGAAGCGACAACGCAGATGTAGACGGAAGTAGCGCCACTCCTGCACCACGCCGAACGAGTTGAACGATCCCTTGGAGTTCATCAAGCTCGATTGCCTCCTTCACAGAAATTTTCGAGCGACGCAGAAATTGATCGACCAGCCTGCCGTCGAAAGCGTTTCGATCGTAGCGGATGAACGGCTCCGATTCCAGCAATGCTCGCCACGTGAAGCGTTGATGCGTCTTGGGTGCCAGCAGGAAGAAGGGCTCAGATAACAGCACTCTCCACTGTAGATCTGCAGGGAGAGTGAACCGCGGTTTGATTATCACCGCCATGTCGACCTCCCCAGAATCCACCTGTCCCAGCAGATTCAGTGAAACTCCTGGAACCAGCCTCACACGGCATTCCGGATTCTCAGATCGGAAGATTGCAAGTGCGTCCGCAAGGAAAGACGCCTGCGCCGAGGAGATGGCACCGACCCGGATCAGGCCGGCACGGGAGCTTGCCGCGCTACGGCCAAGCTTTGAATAGGCCGCCATGATCTCGTCCGCTACGGCAAGAGCCTCGTAGCCAGCCGAATTTAGCACGGCATGCCGGCCGCTCCGATCAAACAGTGCGAGCCCTAGCTCCTCCTCAAGCCTGTGGATTTGCGCACTAACAGCCGATTGAGTGAGTCCGATATTGGCGCCAGCGCTAGCGAACGATCCGTAGCGCACCACGGCCAAGAAGGTCTGAAGTTCCCGAAGCATTGCGACTCATCAAAAAAAATGTTCACAAGGGCAAAAACATATCGTTTTCGGTGCTTTATTTTTCGCCATAGACTACCTCTAACGATCCATCTTGAGAAGTGAAGAACTGCACCTCGTCACTTTCTAGGTGTGAACCCTATATGACCAACGAACCGTGTTGCGGCCTGGGCGCCCCACCTTCCCGCGCACTTCAGAACACAGCTTTTCATGTCGAGACCAATCTAAAGAGGAGTATTAACCATGCTTAAGAGCTTTAAGGTATTCTCAGGGATCGCTTTGCTGGCAATCGCTTGCAGTGCCATGGCTGACGATCTGGGTCCCACCCTCCAGAAGATCAAGGACACGGGAATCATTTCGCTTGGCGTGAGATATGACTCTCCTCCGTTTAACTACAACCTCGGTGGTAATCAACAGGCTGGATATTCCTACGACATCAGCACGAAGATCGTCGACGCCGTCAAGCAGCAACTGAATATGCCGACGTTGCAAGTGAAGGAGCTAAGCGTCACTTCCCAGAACCGGATCCCGCTGCTGATGAACGGCACAATTGATCTCGAGTGCGGCACGACGACCAACAACCTGGAGCGCGAGAAGCAGGTGGGATTTTCAACCACCATCTTCATCATTGGCACTCGCCTTCTTGTAAAGAAAGACAGTGGCATCAAGGATTGGTCGGACCTGAAGGACCACAACGTGGTTGCTGCAGCGGGATCGACCGGGGAGCGCCTGCTGCGAGACATGAACGACAAGAAAAAACTGGGAATGAACATCATCGGTGCCAAAGACGTCGGGGAGGCATTCTTGATGTTGGAATCTGGCCGCGCGGCCGGCTACATGGACGACGACGCAATCTTGTACGCTGAGCGCGCAAAAGCGAGATCGCCCCAGGACTGGATGATAGTCGCCAAGCCTTTCACCCGGGAAGCTTACGGCTGCATGCTCCGAAAGGATGACGCGCCGTTCAAGAAGTTGGTGGACAACGTCATTTCCAGAATGATGACGGATGGTTCGATCAATAAGCTCTACACAAAATGGTTTATGCAGCCGATCCCGCCAAGAGGATTCAACGTTGATTTCCCGATGTCTGCCGATATGAAAACGCTTATCGCCAACCCGAACGATAAGGCGCTTGACGAGTAGGCAGTGTGCCTCTATCGAATATTGACGAGCGGACGGCAGTCGCTTTCCGGTATGGCAAAGACCGGTACGCACAAACTCGTTACACAATCGGCGCGCAGGCGTGTGGCCATATCCAGTGACCACACGAGGCGCAAGATCCACGCTTTACATTTGGCGAACGCCGAAAGACCGCGAACTAGCCTGAAGAGCTGCGCGGTCGGGACGCGGTCATGCGGATACCATGCCTTACCTCTTCCATTGGGGCGTATTTCTTGAAAGAGCCTCGGCCAGCGAGACGTACCTTGATTGGATAGTATCCGGGCTGAAGGTCACCATCGCAGTCGGGTCGACTTCCTGGATCATCGCCCTTTGCATTGGCTCCGTTCTCGGTGTGATGCGCACACTACCAAACAAATTGGCATCCGGGTTCGCCAGCGCGTACGTTGAACTCTTTAGAAACGTTCCACTGCTGGTGCAGTTGTTTATCTGGTATTTCGTCGTTCCAGAGTTGCTGCCATGGGGAACAGCAATCAAACAGATGAACCCTGTCACCCAGCAATTCCTGGCCGGCGTCATCTGTTTGGGAACATTCACGGCCGCCCGGATTTGCGAGCTGGTCCGCTCCGGGATTGGCAGTCTTTCGCGTGGCCAGGGAAACGCAAGCCTCGCTCTGGGCCTGACATCTCTACAAACATACCGGCACGTCGTGCTACCAATGGCGTTCCGTATTATTGTGCCTCCACTCACAACGGAGTTCGTCAACATCTTTCAGAATTCTGCGGCGGCCTCAACCATCGGCCTTCTGGATCTGGCCGGCCAGGGACGCCAGTTAGTCGACTACACGGCCCGTCCTTATGAGTCGTTTATCGCGGTAACGCTGTTGTACTGCCTCCTGAACGTGGCCGTCATGATGCTAATGCGCTGGATCGAACGACGCGTTCGAGTTCCCGGTTATATCAGCTCAAAATAAGAGATCAATATGGCCTACGCATTCGATTTCAGCCTGATCAATCTCGCCAACCTGAAAGTGCTTGGCGAAGGCATGGTGGTATCCCTCGAGATTACATTGACGGGCGCAATCGTCGGCATTGTCTGGGGCGCCATTCTCGCGATGATGCGTCTATCCTCGATTCGGCCGTTGAGCTGGTTTTCGGAGGGGTACGTAACCGTATGCCGCTCCATTCCACTGGTGATGGTATTGCTGTGGTTCTTTTTGATCGTCCCGCAGTTGCTACAGAAGGTATTAGGCCTGTCGGCCGCATCGGATCTACGGATGACGTCCTCGCTAATCGCGTTCTCGCTGTTCGAGGCCGCGTATTGCTCAGAGATCATCCGCGCGGGTATCCAGGGTGTTCCACGTGGCCAACTATTCGCCGCACAGGCGCTGGGAATGCATTATGGACAGGTCATGCTGTTGGTCATCCTGCCGCAGGCCTTTCGCAATATGGTTCCGCTGCTTTTGATGCAAGGCATCATCCTCTTCCAGGACTCATCTCTCGTCTACGTCAGTGCACTAGCAGACTTCTTCGGCCGAGCCTACGACATCGGTGAGCGCGACGGACGCACAGTCGACATGCTGCTGTTCGCCGGGGTCGTCTATTTCGTAATCTGTTTCTTCGCTTCCCAGTTAGTAAGGCGTCTCCAGAAAAGGGCTTCCATATGATCGAGATAAACAACGTATCCAAGCATTACGGGGCTTTCCAGGTACTAACCGATTGCACCACCCAGGTCGCCAAGGGTGAGGTGGTCGTGGTATGCGGCCCGTCTGGATCGGGCAAATCCACGCTAATCAAGACCATCAATGGCCTGGAGCCAATACAGAAAGGCGACATCCTGGTGAACGGAACGCCCGTATGCAACCCGAAGACGAATCTATCCAGGCTTCGGTCAAAGGTAGGCATGGTGTTCCAGCACTTCGAGCTGTTCCCACACCTGACGATCACCGGGAACCTGACGCTCGGGCAGATCAAGGTGCTGGGCCGCGGAAAGGACGAAGCGACCGAGAAGGGCCTGAAGCTGCTCGACCGCGTTGGCCTCAAGACGCAGGCGAACAAGTACCCCGGTCAGCTATCGGGCGGCCAGCAGCAGCGCGTAGCAATTGCCCGCGCGCTCTCAATGGACCCGATCGCCATGCTGTTCGACGAGCCGACGTCGGCGCTTGATCCCGAGATGATCAACGAGGTGCTCGATGTGATGGTCGAGCTTGCGCGCGAAGGGATGACGATGATGTGTGTGACGCACGAGATGGGCTTCGCGAAGAAGGTTGCACATCGCGTGATCTTCATGGACCAGGGAAGGATACTGGAAGACACTCCGAAGGATGAATTCTTCGGCAACGTTGAGCAGCGAACCGATCGTGCGAAACAGTTCCTTTCGAGAATTCTCCACCACTAACCTGTTTTCGACGAAGGTTTCACGCTGCCGCGGTGATCTGATGACGGTTGAAGATTTGCGTTGATCATTCAACCCATCAAAATATTTGGTGAGTGGCAGGGATATATATTGATTTTCCTCTGAGAGACTTGCCACTACCATGATGATCACGCAGCAGGTTAATTTAGGAAAACGAATGTTATCGCCCATGCTATCCCAACTTCTCGGTGCGGTGAAACCTTCACCGACACTCTCCATTACCAAACGTGCAGCCGACATGCGTCGAAAAGGTATCGACGTTGTCAGCCTTTCTCAGGGAGAGTCGGACTTCCCCACGCCGGACCATATCTGTGATGCAGCGAAACGCGCAATCGACTCTGGAGTCACGCGCTACACCGACGTTGATGGCACCCCCGAGTTGAAGGAAGCTATCGTTCGAAAATTCTGGCGTGACAACAGCCTTTCGTACGATGTCAGCGAAATCAGCGTTGGCACGGGTGGCAAGCAGGTTATTTTCAACGCGCTATTCGCTTCACTCAATCCTGGCGACGAGGTCATTCTCCCCGCGCCATATTACGTCTCGTACCCCGACATGGTCCGGTTGATCGGCGCTGTGCCTGTCGAAGTCCAGTGCGGCGAAGCGCAGGGGTTCAAGATCACCGCAGAGCAGCTTCGCGAAACCATTACGCCTCGCACCAAGTGGTTGATCCTCAACTCCCCAAGCAACCCCACTGGGGCGGGATATTCGCGCGCAGAACTGAGCGCCCTGGCAGCTGAGCTCCTCAGGCATCCGCACGTTATGGTGATGACGGACGACATTTACGAACACATTCGTTATGACGGATGGCAGTTCTCGACCATTGCCTCCGACGCGCCAGAGTTGCGGGAGCGAATTCTTACCGTCAATGGCATGTCAAAGGCTTACTCCATGACCGGATGGCGTATCGGATTCGCCGGTGGCCCAAAGTCGCTAATCGAGGCGATGGCAACCGTCCAGTCGCAAAGCACCAGCAATCCCTGCTCCGTCTCTCAAGCTGCCGCGCAAGCCGCATTGGACAGCCCGATGGATTTCATCAAGGAACGCAATGACGCGTTCCAACGCAGGCGTGACACCGCGTTAGAAAAGTTGAACGCGATCGACGGCATTCGCTGCAGACGTCCGGAGGGCGCGTTCTATCTCTTTCCGTCTTGCGAAGGCCTGATCGGCAGGGCAACGCCAGAAGGCAAGATCCTGCAAAACGACGTTGACCTTTGTGACTACCTGTTCGACTACGCGCGCGTTGCAGTGGTGCCTGGAATCGCGTTCGGCACGGGTGGTCATTTCCGGATTTCGTTTGCTACGTCAGACGAGCGTTTAGCGTTGGGGTGCGATCGAATCAGTCAGGCTTGCGAACTGCTGAGATGAAAATCTGGCGGGTTTGCATCTGCATATAGCTGGAATCTGCACAAGCATGTTTGCCTGAACATCAGGCACCTCCGTATCTATTGAACACTAGTGAGTTCTCCATGGACCTGGGTATCAAGAATCGCGTTGCACTTGTCATGTCAGCTGGCGGCGGACTGGGCTCAGCCATTGCTCTCGCGCTCGCTCGCGAAGGTGCGACCGTTGCAGTATCGGACCAGAACAGTAAAGCGCTGGAAGACACCGTGTCACGCATTCGCGGGGCCGGAGGGAGCGCCCACGGCTTCCAGGCCGACCTCGCCGACCTGGAGAACATTTCGGCCATGGTCGCAGATGTCAGGAGCACGGTGGGCGACCCAGACATCCTCATCAACAATTCCGGCGGACCGCCCCCCTCGCTGGCGGCAGGCGTAGCACCGCAGCAGTGGCGAAACCAGTTTGACTCGATGGTTCTGTCATTGATGCATCTCACGGACCTGCTGTTGCCGGCGATGAAACAGAGAGGCTGGGGCCGCATCATCACGAGCACCTCTTCGGGCGTAGTCGCACCGATACCCAACCTTGGCATATCCAATGCATTACGTCTGGCTCTGGTGGGCTGGTCGAAGACGCTGGCCAATGAAGTCGCTGCCGATGGCATCTGCGTCAACGTCGTTCTGCCAGGACGAATCGCTACCGACCGCATCCGTTCACTGGACGAGGCGCGTGCAAGTCGTGAAGGCAAGACCTACGAGGAAGTCGTAGCCGCAAGCACTTCGTCGATACCGGCAAGGCGCTATGGCAAACCCGAAGAATATGCCGACACAGTGGCCTTCCTCGCCAGCGATCGCGCTGCTTTCATTACGGGCTCAGTCGTACGCGTCGACGGCGGCATGATCCCCAGCATTTAATCAATATTTTTCAAGGAACAGATGATGGACACAATTCCAGCAGTGCGAAGCGCCGAGGATCGCGAGGCTATTCGCCAACGCCTCCTGTTAGTGGACACTTCTAACGTCGCAGACGTGCTTGACACGCTCGGTATGTTTAACCAAGGTCTCTCGTCAGTCCTTACCCCATATCCCGCCTCCAGCGGCAAGCTGGCAGGCTGGGCATACACAATTCGCGGCCAGATGTCACCGTATGAACTCGGAGGCGACCCGGACAAGATGAAAGCCTGCGCAGGGGTCTCGACAGGCGATGTCACGGTCTGGAGCGGCGACGGGGAAGGTGTCTGCTATTTTGGTGAGCTCATCGCCATTGGCATGAAAGAGCGCGGCTGCGTAGGTTCGCTAGTCGACGGCGGCATCCGCGACATTCGCTGGATCGCCGACCAGGATTTTCCGGTGTTCGCGCGTTACCGCACTCCGGTGCAATCGATTGCGCGTTGGAAGGTCAATGGGTGGCAAGTACCCGTAAGCGTGCGTGGCGCCACTTCACAGTGGGTTACGGTGCGCCCCGGCGACTTCGTGCTCGGCGACGAAGATGGTGTCCTGGTTATTCCAACCGAAGTGGTCGATACGGTGCTGGTTGAAGCAGAACGCCTGACGGAGAAGGAACGGCTGATCCGTGTCGATTTGCAACAAGGCCTTAGTCTGGCTGAGGCGCTGGCGAAGTACGGGCATGTCTGATCACGTGGTCCTGGCCGGTTAAATTGGCGAAGTTTTCAGGAATGGCCGATAAGAGCCGAGCTGCGGTCGTTCAGCTCGACTCTACGACGGTCGCTTAATGGTCCGTGTCAATCCCATGTTTGATTCTGTGTTTCGCATATGCATCTAAATTCCCTGAGGACGGCGTAGCAGTAAGGGCGACGGTGGATCATGCTGATATCCGCGGGTTGGCTACCGCATTAGAGTGTTCCGTCTCATGAGCCTGCCGCAGTCTTAACGCGCAAATCGGCTGATATCCGTTGCGGGGTTGTTACGCGGGTTACTCGAGTACCGGGCTACGCCGTCTTCAGGAAACTTGTCGAACGCTGGGTCGTTTGTTGCGATGTCAATTCGCTAGGCTGCCTACGTGCTAACGGGGTATCGCGAGCGGCATTGCCAGTTGACTGATGTCCCAGATGAAACCGGACAGATCACGGGCGATAGCGACGACCGCAATATTCGCGTTCTTGCCACACGCGGAGAACATCCAGTCCCACGTACACCGTGCTATCGTTTTCCATGCTGGCCTCCGTGCCGGAAATCGCCGGGTGTGGCGCTGTCCACACCATGCGGCTCTGGCAGAAATGCTAACCCGCGATTGATCCCTCACGGCGGGCCAGCCACTGCCTCACGGAAAGTCATAGTGTCTTAAACGAACCCGGTCTAATGCCGAACTACAGTAGCCGCCCCCTGACAGATGCCCCCTTAGTCAGCAATCGAACGAATGATCCTCGCCGGATTTCCACCAGCCGCTTCCTGGGTGGACCAGACGTCTGAATGTCCGAGTGCCGGTGCGGGCGTATGACACTTCATGGCCGACACGTGTCCGTTGGAAGCAGTCGTTATGACGCCGTCTCGGCTGGTCGTCACTCACCGAAGAGGATGTGCATGAACTATCATCGGCATGTTGCTGCGGTGCCAACTTGCGCACGCGCTCCTTATAGCTAGATGCCAATTCATCGATTGTATGGGGCCACCCTGCCCCCGCCCTCCTGAGCCACGCCCGCGAAGCAACGGGCAGCACTTATGCCTTTAGAGTAGGATGCCGAATCCCATTTACCTTTTGTGAATCAGCGTATCCGTCCCCCCTTCCCGCCTGAATGGCCCTTTCCGCCTCGTCGCGACGTCGCTGGTCGCACCTTCGGCTACCTTCTCGCGCTTCAATATCGCGGCGCCGATGTGTGGCTCTGGAGGTGCCGTTGCGGCGGCCACGTGACTGCCGAGTTGGAGGCGGTAGAAGGCGGCAGAACGCGTGACTGTGGCTGCCGTGAGCAGCGTCGTGTGTGGCGGTCCCGCCCAGGCTCACCTGCGCTGCGGGGCGGTGAGGTGTTTGGCCAGCTGACGACCGATCGGTACGCTGGCGACGGTTTGTGGGTTTGCCGGTGCGACTGCGGTGGTCAGGCAACAGTGAGCGCCGGGCGCCTGCGACTGGGCAAGGCGCGTTCGTGCGGCCACTGCTTCGGCGTTTCGACAGACTGACTGGCACAGTCTGTTCGGTTTGGTCGTGGCATGCGCGGCGTGTTTGTCCGACGCTCCACACGATGTGTGGCGGCTCGGAAGCGTGAACGACGTTCTTTGGAAGCTGTCGTCGGTGTCCAGGCATTGACCCGGCATGTCAACTCTATCTCGACGTTCCCAATACGACCCGCTGCGGCCTCTCAACTTTCTCCGTAGCGGTCATCCGCCACGCGATGCCCCAGTGGGAAGGTTTCGGCATTGGAACGTACAGCTTCGTTGATGCCAGCGCGACGGAATCTAGCCTGGCGCGATCCCGCGCAACGTGTTGTCTGCGCAGCCACGATATAAAGCCATCGAGGTATTCCGTGGATGCTCCGCTGGCGGGTAACGCCATCAGTCCAAATGGGACTCGGCGCGTAATGCTGTGTCCACGACCGATACCTTCACTAATTCCTGTGCCGGTGGCACAGCCAACGAGGTGAATCCCGTCGTTGACCTGTCGCATCCCGACGCACCCGAGCCCGCTTGCAGCAATGCGACATCGTCTTGCAAAAACCGACTGTTTATTGTTTTCCGTCGCGCGCATTCGGCATGATTTCCCGCACGCGTCGGTCCGAAGCCGCGGCGACAACTACCCCAAATCGGCGGAGATATCATGAAGAAGAACCTTACCCTCAAGACGCTTATCCTGGTCAGTTGCCTGGGTGTCCAGTGCGCGACGTCTGCGTTTGCAGACGAACCGAAGAAGGTCGCTTTCGTCGACACGGGCAATACCGGCCGCAGCGTGATGGCTGAAGCGATCGCCAACCAGCTGATCGAGCGGCGTCATGCCCATGTCGCGGTGATTTCGCGCGCCGTCGACGAAGATCCGTACGACGTGAAGCCCGAGGAAAACGGCGTGATCCTGATGAAGCGGCGCGGCATCGACACGTCCGCACATCGCTCCATACAACTGAGCGCGAACGACGTCAAGCATTCCGACGTGATCCTGACGATGACGGAGAAGCACAAGGACAAGGTGCTCGCGCTTTATCCGTCAGCCGCCGGCAAGGTGTTCACGCTTGCCGAATATGCGACCGAGCAGCACCAAGACGTGCCCGACGCCTGGGGCAAGCCGATCGACTTCTACGAATCGGTGATCGCGCAGCTCGACGCGTTCATCCCGACCGCGCTCGACAAGGTCGCGACGGCCGCACCCGCGAAGCCTTAAAGCGCCCACGCCTGGGCAGTCAGCGCAGGCGGCGCGGCGAACAGCGCCTCGACCTAGGAGTCACCTCAGGCCGCCAACGCAACTGCGCTCACCGCTCGCGTGAGCGGCATCCGGATGACGGCGACGTGCGAACGTTTTGTCTGGAAGTCCGTCCCGAAGTCCTCAAGTGGCCAAACGCTGCGTCAGACGGGTCTCGGGCGGCGACATTCGCCGAAGCCCTGAAATCCTACCTGGTCGACGACATGCCCGGATGAAAATCGTATGATCCGGCGCAACGTAGTTTATTTTGACTGAGCGCAAGCGTGTTGGCGCTGGATTGGTTGGCTACTTATCCCGGGCGGTCGATTTTTTGATTTTGGATGGTGAGTGGGCGGGCGATGGCTGCGGGCTTGCCGGCACCCCCAGTTAAGAGCAACCCGCCCAAGCACAGCCCCGGGACGGAGCCGTTAAGGCTCAGCCCACACGCGCGACCAACTCCGCCAGCACCGTCTGATAGGCGGTGCTGCCGACCACCCGCTCGTTCATGTCGTCTTCGAAATCGATCCACCCTGAATTGAAGCCGTCGATCATCTCGATGCGAGGTGCGGGCCATGCGGTGCCTTGCGACTGAAACAGCGCCTCCCACTGATCGTGCGGCACAGCCTGACTCTTCACCGAACGTCCAAGCACGCCGCCGAGCATCGCGGCGATTTCATCTTGCGTATAGCGCTGCGGCCCTTCGATCTCGATCACACGACGCCCCTGCCACGGCTTAGCAAGCGTTTCGGCGATCACGCGGCCGATATCCGCGGTTGCGATCATCGGATATGCACGATCGAGCGGTTGCAAGAAGCTCGGCATCACACCCGTCTCGCGCGCCAGCGCGATATCCCATAACGAGTTCTCCATAAACCACGCGGGCCGCAAAATCGCCGTCGGAATTGGCAGGTCCGCGAGTGCTTCTTCCAGAATATGCACTTGCGTGATGAGACCGAGACCCGACTCGCGCTGTCCGCCGATCGACGAGAGCGCCGCGACGCGCTCGGGCCCCGCCTTCATTAGTGCCTCTTTCAGCACCGCAACCGCTGCGTGCGCGTTCGGATAACCCGGCTGCGGCGCGAAGTTCGGCGCCACCATTACAAAGACGCCCGCCGTGCCGCTGAACGCCGCGGCAAGCGCGTCCGCATCTTCGAAGGACGCAATCGCCACTTCCGCGCCCCACTCCCTCCACTCGGCCGCCTTGGTTTTGTCGCGTAAAACAGCGCGCACAGCATGCCCCGCGCCTAATGAGGCACGTGCCGCCGCACCGCCCACCTGCCCTGTCACACCGGTAATTGCATACATGCTCGTCGCTCCTTGAATACGGTCAATGCCGCGTTGAGCAATATTCTCGGCGCCCATCCGCTATTTCGCGAGAGCATTAATGTCATTTGTTTAATGATGTTATGGCCTTTATAGACCGCAGCCGGTCACCTGCGAGGTATGGGAACACACCACAGTCTGCGGGACCGCCGGCCAGCAGGGCCTGCAAGGCCTGCAAGGCCTGCAAGGCCTGCAAGGCCAATAATAAAAAGGGACGCATGAAAATCATGCCGCGCCGCATCAAATAGGGACGCACCACTGCGGGTGGTCGTCCTCGACGCTGCGCCAGCCGTTTCTCGCGAACAGCTATCTGCTGCTAGCTTCCTCCGCCATAAAGCAGCGCGTTCAAGCGTGCCATCGTGCCATCCTGCTCCGCCCGGATCATTTCCTGACGAACCTCCTCCCGGGTCTTGCCGGAAGAAACCGTGTTGCCCTTCATTGGCGACACCGGTTGTGCCGATGAGGGATTCGCTTGCGACACGGTGGCCGCATTTTCGTAGGTGCCGGCCGGGACGTCCATGTCGCCAGCGTACGCGTGTGCAGCACCCAGTGCGAGGGTAGCAGCCGCAATCAGACTAAGGCTTTTCATAAAAAGCTCCAATTCGCAGTTTACTTTGCAATCCAAAATATCAGGTCGTAGGGCCGTCGCTTCTGGAACGTCCCGTCGAACGAGTCGCAGAAGATCTTCTCGATCGTTTCAAACCGTCCGGCGTGTACTCGTTAAACCGCAACATTGTCGGTTCTATTCCCGATCAGCAACTTTAAGTGCTCACTTCTTCCAGAGCGTTCGCTCTGCACATATGGCTCTGCCCCGCGGTCTGCCCGAGCGATTCCTCTGAGCCGAACCGTCCTGCACAAGCGGCCGCGCGGCCATTACTTTTGCGCGCTTGCGGGAGGCCTCTGCTTCGCGTCGCCTTTAGCACGGGATCGTCGTCATGACCGGTGCCCGGCTTGCGCGGAGCATCGCCCTGGCAGGTCTCGCAGCCGGTTGAATCCAGGAATAACCGGGCCCACCCGACGGTCTTGCAAGCAGGAAGACACGAAGGAGGTGATCGAAATGGACATCATCGACATGGCCCGTGCATCGGGAATGACAGCCATCCTGGACGCGCGAGGGCGAACGCTTTTCGGCTCATGAAATACTGCTGATCGCGCACCTCAATCCGATTGAGCGCCGCGGACCGGCACGATCCTCGGCGGAAATCCTGAACCGTATAAACTGGATGTTGTTCAACTCGTCGCCAATGCGTGGGTCGCGCGCTCTCAGTTCCGTCAGTCGCCTGATCGGCAATAGTAATATTTCTGAAGGCACGCCTCGAAAGATCCCGCTCCACAACCTTGGCGACAGGGCGATTGATGCATGACTAAACACGCATTGCAACCACATCGAACCGAGCCCCGCCGGTCGATCTCTCAACGAAATGCCTTTGATCGGGCGGGTGGAGAGCAGAGCATGTTGCGCTTCCCCAATATTCAGAAATGGCGACCGGCGGGCGTGCGATCGGTTCGGCTGACCACCGGACTGGTGCTGTTCACCTATGTAGGGGCACACCTCCTTAATCACTCGCTGGGGAATATCTCGCTCGCGTGGCTGGAGCGTGGCCTGCTTGTACAGAAGTTTATCTGGCAGGGATGGCTTGGAACAGGCGTGCTGTACAGCGCGCTCGTGACGCATTTCTTCCTGGGTCTGTGGGCTCTGTATGAGCGGCGCTCGGTACATTGGAATCGGGGTGAGGCGACGCAGCTCGTCCTCGGTCTATGCATTCCGCCCCTGCTAGCCAACCATCTCGCCAATACGCGGGTCGCATTTGCCGCGTTCGGCCTGAACAAGGGGTACGCGCAGTTGTTGTACTCGTTCTGGATCGCCTCGCCGTTCTTCGGCCGGGCGCAGCTGTTACTGCTGGTGATCGCCTGGTCGCATGGGTGCTTTGGCGTCTGGTTCTGGTTGCGATTGAAGCCATGGTTTGGCGCGTGGCGGAGCGTGCTGCTGAGCGTCGCCGTGCTGCTCCCGGTGCTCGCTCTGCTGGGCTTCCTGCAAGGCGGACGGGAAGTGGTCGCGCTTGCGCAGAATCCCGTCTGGCGCGCTGCGGCGACTCGGCCGACGGTCGTCGGGACGGGATTGCAAAATCTCTGGCTCGCCGATCTGCGCAACGACTTTTTGCTCTTCGATGGTGGCGCGCTGCTGTTGGTACTTGGGGCGCGGCTGCTGCGCACGGTCCGGGAGCGCCGGCACGGACGGCTCTGCATCTTGTATCCGGAGGGCCGTAGGGTCTTCGCGCCGCTCGGATTTTCGGTGCTGGAAGCTAGCCGGATGGCCGGAGTTCCCCATGCCAGCACGTGCGGTGGCCGTGCCCGATGCACATTGTGTAGGGTGCGCGTGCTCAGCGATGTGCCGCTGCCCACGCCAGCCGAGGCGGAGCGGCGTGTCCTGGAACAACTGGGAGTTGACTCGCTGTCAGTACGTCTTGCGTGCCAGTTGCGGCCGATCCATGATCTCTCCGTGTGGCCATTGGTGCCGCCGGCCGCATCCACGGCCTTCCTGCAACGGCGTCAGCGGGACGTCATGCCGCAAGAGCGATTCGCGGCGTTCATGTTCGTGGACATGCGGGGTTCCACACAGCTTGCCGCGGCGCAACTACCGTTCGACAGCATATTCGTAGTCAGTCGCTTCCTGAGCGCTGTCTGTGCCGCGGTGGTCCAGGCGGGTGGTATGCCAAACCAGTTCATGGGCGACGCTGTGCTCGCGATCTTTGGCTTACGCAGCGAGCCAGCCATTGCCTGTCGCCAGGCGCTCCGCGCGGTGCCGTTGGTGGCAGCCAACATTGATCAACTCAACGCTGCGCTCGAGCAGCAACTGCAAACGCCCATCAGGTTTGGCATTGGATTGCATTGCGGCCGTGCTGTAATGGGTGAAATTGGCTTTCGCGAGCATGCGACATTCACGGCAATTGGTGACCCACTGAACGTGGCCTCAAGACTTGAGGAACTGACAAAAGAAATCGCTTGCGACGCCATCGTGTCCGAACAGGTGTTCCAGCGTGCCGGCGTTTCGGCCGGAGACCTGCCGCAGCTTGATGCACACCTGAAAGGCCGCCCCGGCCCGGTTCCCGTTCGCGTACTGTCCAAGGCGTCCCAGATGCCTCAGGGCTGACGCCAGCTAGGAAGCGGGATGCGCTCGCAGGTCCGAGATGAAGCCGTTCAGTTCCGTGTCCCCGGCATCGGTAATTGCCCAGTAATTCATTCCTGCAGCATTCCAGTGTGCAAGGTGATAGCCCTGCCGCTGGTAGATGTGAGGCGTGGCGCCCGCGTCGTCGCTTGGCCACACATAAAGATTGATCGGGTGCAGCTTGTACCGATAGACCATCCCGGCGACCGGCCGCCCGTTCAGGTAATCCAGCCTCCCGCCGACCAGGGAGCAATCGCGCAACATTGAAGGCCGAATTCATGTGAGGTAACACGAGCTTCTCAAAGCGCTGCGCGCTGACTGGATCGGCCATTGTGAAATTCCTGCAGTGACAACCGCAATCCATGACCGACAGGTATAAGAGCGCCGGCACATCGTTTTTATTCCTCAACGGTCAAATTCGCTCCGTATTACTCTGGCCTGGCGCGTGGAGGTCATGTGATCGATACGCAAGTGCGGAGAAATCTTGGGGAAAAGCCTCGGCTGACGCAAATTCAGTGAGCTAATCAAAACCCGCCGCCGTGGACTATCTCCGGCTTGAGCCGGCAGTCAAGTGCTCCCCACGCCCGGTCCGATGCACAAACCGACGCCCCCGTTTAATTCTACCCATACCGAGTGGCGGCGCCCTCGAGCGCGACAGACGGATGAGTGATTTCAAAGACATTGTATCCGCGCTGAAGGTCACAACGACACACTCTCTGCCCCGCGAACATGCTCCTGCCCGTAGAAGGGGGAAGCCCACGCGGACGGCCGACATCACCTCGACCGGCCATCCGAAACATGTCGCGACCGCAAGCTGACGTGGACAGTCAGGCCAATGCTTTTATCGCAGACCCGGGAATATCTGATGATGAAGCAGCGTCTACTCATTGCATACCGCACACTACTCTCAGGAGTCTGAAATGAAGAAGCTCGTCATTACCGCCATGTCGCTCGCCGTTCTCACTTCGTCGAGTGCATTTGCCCAGAACAAGACACGCGTCGAGGTCTATCAGGAACTGGTCGAAGCGCAGCAGAACGGCCTGACCTACGTCACCGACGCCTCGTACCCAGACGTCAATCCGATCTTCGCGGCACAAGCCGCCCGCATGCAGCGGGAGCATCTTGCGCAACAGCGCGCAGCCATAACGGACAGCACGACCAATTGAAGACGCGTTTCGTTCCGGCTGGTCTTCCCTGGCGGATTACGGCACGCATGCGTCTCGTCCTTTCACCACCGCTCGCATCATGTGCAGCCCAAGCCAACCTTCGCGCGAATCAGCATCCCATGAAGCAAGGAGCACCATCATGAAATCGGACTCAATGAAACAATTTGTTGACCAGCCATTACGTGCGTTGGTTGTCGCGAGCGCGGTACTGATGGCAACTTCAGCCAGCGTGTATGCGCAAACTTCGTCAACCCCTGCCGCGCATCAGCTCACTCGCGCGGAAGTGCGACATGAGCTCGAAGAACTGGAGGCGGCCGGGTATAACCCGGCCCAGGGCGACGATGTTGACTACCCTGCCGATATTCAGGCCGCGGAAGCAAAGGTTGCAGCCAAACATCAAGCGGAAAGAAATGCGGTAGCAGGGGTAGTCCAGATCGGACCGACAACGCCGACGCCATGATTCGACAGAGGCCGACAATGATAGTCCGGCACATGCGCGGCTGCTAACCTCGCTCGATTTGCGGTACACACACGACACCTTCACGATGCTTCGGGACTGGTGAACCACCGTTCGGGAGAAGGACATGAGACGTATCTATTTTCTGTTACCGAATGTGCATAGTGCACATACGGTCGTCAACGAACTTCTGTTGTTGCGGGTCGAGTGGCGACATATCCACGTGATCGCCAACCATAACGTGCCCCTCAAGGATTTGCCTGAAGCTACCCTGGCGCAACGCAGCGATCTGTTGCCCGCCCTCGCGAGAGGAACGACGATGGGCGGCTTCACGGGGATGCTGGCCGGACTGGTCGCACGGGCGTTCCCACCGGCTGGTCTGACGATCGCAGGCGGTGCGGTCGTGGCGATCACGCTCTGTGGCGGCGAGGGCCAGTTCCACCGGCGTGAGAATACCGCCGGCCAGGACAAACACGGTCCCTACGCCACCGAAGGCGAGACATTTCAACGCGCCGCGACGCGACGGATCGGATGGAAGATCTGACGACACGGTGCCCTCACGATTAGGCTCAGGAGGTAGACCACCAGATTATCCGGCGGGCCTCCCGACTGATTTCAATGCACAGACTGCCGGGTCATCCGTTTTATTCCAGGCCGCCTCACATTTCGAATGTGGTCGTGGGCTCGACGCAACCGGTTCACGCGATGGTTGGCTGAAGTGGCCGCGCGCCAGAGTGACATTGGCGCGCACGTAATGGTGACGTGACCAGAATCGGTGGCAAATATCGCCCCTCCACCTGATGCTCGCGAACCGACAGTGGAGTAATTTCCCAGTCGGTCAAATGTGTTATTTGACGGCGTGGGAATATCCAGCGACGAAACGGCGTCTAGATTGCATAGCGCACATCACGCTCAGGAGTCCGCAGAGAAGAAGTTTGCCGCTGTCACCATCTCTGCATGCCCGTCCCTCGCTCTAACCTGAAGACAGGAGAAGTGCAAATGAACCAATTCGATTTTCGCGAAAACCCGATCCCTGGTGCGTACAGCGCTGACGCGCCCTGCCACCACAAGGCGGCGAACGGCATCCCAGGTTTGCGTAACCAGCCCGTAGGCAAGAAGACTTCGTCACGCATCCGTCGCGCGGTCTGGATCCCCGCAGCGTTCGTGGGACTGATGGCTGCGGGCTGCACGTCCCTGCCCCAGACCAGCAGCAATGAATGCGTAGGTCCAGTCAGCTACTGCCAGCTCTTCTTCGGCTCCTGACTAGCCGTTCTCTTAGCGTCGGGTATCAAGCGCGACGAAGGTGCACGGCAGATGGCTGGTAATCACGACAGGGGTTTCCAGCAGTACGCGTTGAACCTGCGCAAATCTGAACACGGCGTTCAGAGAAAGGTTGCTTTACCCGATATCTTTTGGAGATATCGGATGCGATTCATATCAATCAGTGAAGCGGCAGCGGAACCAGGCGCGGCGGTGGCGACACTGCGGCGCTGGCATCGGCAGGGACGTTTGACGCCGGCCGTACCATTGGCGGACATCGCCGCCACGAAAGGGAATCGGTTCATGCGAGCCTCAGCAGCACGCCGAAACCCGCTGGCAAGATCGTCTGCCATGCCCGCGTCTCGTCGCATGACCAGGCCGGGCAGTTGAAGACGCGGGCTGCCCGGCTGGGAAAATTACTGCATCGAGGCGGGCTTCACCGATATCGAAGTCGTTGCCGACCCGGGCAGCTATTCGTCGCATTCATGGCGTGGGCTTCGTCTGCGCTATCGGGTTCCCGCCGGTCAGCGCATCCTGTTCCGCTTGATGTTTGGCCGCTAGTCTTTGTTCCGCCGCCTGAATGTCATCCGGGTAGTAGAGATCGTTGGGAATAGGGCGATACCCGACCGCCGCCAACTCCTTGAGTTCATGCCGCACTTCTGCACGGGTGATCTGATGCGTGCCGGGCTCCACTGACGTTTGCGCGTACACACTGGCTGACGTTGCCATTAGCGCCGCACTCACGATGAGCGAACCACGCGTGGATTGACCAACAAGCCGATTAAGCGAATTCGATTTCATGTTGCTACTCCTTGGGTTTCGAGCCCGTGATGTCCACAGTCCACTTGACTCCAGCGCACGATGCTCTGAACGTTAAACCGCTGAATCGGCATCCGTATTCCCTACTCTCTTTCGCAAAAAAAGGGCATCTTTGAGATCGACGATAAGAGGACACAGTGGCACGCCCAAACGTGCAGTTGTCCAACGAAGGTCCCCTACCACCTCCGTGCACTGGACCTGCCGGAAAAAAACGTGCGCTACCTTGCGTATATGGCGCACCGACCAGCGGGTGGAGCGTCGCTATTGCGGCCAGCCTCCTCTTCATTGAGTGCATCGAAACTGTCTAAATGAAAACGCATTAAATTCGCAAGCGTGAAACATCAATATCCGCTTCATCTTGCCCCCCATAGCATCCCTGATGACACCTGGACCCGCTCTTCGTGTGTCGCTCCATCCGGCGTGAAGATGTGGACAGTTGACCCGGCCGACGGCATTAAGGTTCGATCACTCACATCGCAATCGATCTCATCTACAGGTGTCTCGGCCACGCAAATTTCCTTTCTTCACAGGCAGCGGGAATATCCTGCGGCGAAGCAGCGTCTACTTGTCGCATATCGCCCCGCACCCACAGGAGTCTGCGATGAAAAAGTTCACCATGGTCGCTATATCGTTGGCCGTTTTCGCAACGTCGAACGCATTTGCCCAGAGTAAGACACGTGCCGAGGTTTATCGGGAACTGATCGAGGCGCAGCAGAACGGCCTGAACTACGTCACCGACACGTCATACCCGGAAGTCGATCCAATCTACACCGCACAGGTCTCCCGCACGAAGCAGGGGAATCTCATTCAACAGAATGCTGCCGGAAAAGTACCGCGTGGCATGTCGGCCACTACCGCCAATTGAAGGTCCAGATGCAATCCGTTCAGCGTTATTTGCAACTTGGGTCGGGCATAGTGTTGCTGATCTATCTTCTTCTCCACCTGATCAATCATGCACTCGGAATCTGGTCGCTCGACCTGGCCGGCCACGGCCTCACGCTGGCGCTGCGGCTCTGGCATAGCGTGCCCGGAACAATGGCGCTCTACGGCGCGACCTGCCTGCATTTCGCATTGGCCTTGCGCACGCTCTACGAACGCCGCCACTGGGCGCTGCCGCCCGCCGAGTGGATACGTTTGTGGGCTGGCCTCAGCCTCCCTCTGTTACTCATCCGGCACGCCGTCGCGACCCGGCTTGCTGCGTCGCTCTATGGCTTCGAGCCGAACTATGAGCGTGTTGTCATCTCCCTTCTCACGAGTGGCACACAAGGCTTGCAGCTTGCTCTGCTCGCGCCCGGGTGGGTGCACGGTTGCCTCGGACTGTGGTTCCGTTTGCGCCACTATCCGTTAGCGCGCCGGATGAAGCCCGCGCTACTGGCAATAGTCGCCCTACTGCCAGTGCTATCCGCGGCCGGCTTTATCCGGATGATGAGAATCATCGCGGCGAAGAGCGTCATACTTCCGGCACTCGATCCGAAACTGGCTGCACATCAACTCGCCCTCGATGCCTGGCGCCACAACCTCGTAATCATCTATGTTTCGCTGGTTGTCAGCGCTTTCATCGCGGGCCAATTGCGCAACGGACTTGAGCGTCGAAGATTGCAGAAAGAATCGCTGAACTCCTAGTGCAAGCACGACGCCAAGCGAGATCGCTGCTATTTGACCGAGAAGGTGTACGGATCCCCAACCGGCCCACCGCTTGATGCCGAATAGTCGACGGCGATACGCCGTTCACGTTTGCGACAGCGGGTCCTCCCGTCGAATCCCGGCCGTTGACCGTCTGATAGACGACCGCTGCATAAACGTCGGTGCGCGACGACAACGTGCAATTCGCTCCGATGGCGAACTGGTTGTAGTTCACACCACCGCCCCTGTCCGTCACATCGCTGCCGCGCGTGCGGGGTAGCGGTAGCTCCTTGCTGCCCAGACGAGCAGCTTTGCAGCTCTTCGTGATGCCGTCCAGACGCCGCCGGTCACCCGAAGAGTGTTCAGATGGTGTCACGCACAGCCATGCCATCAGTTGCCGCACGGCTTTCGGCTTCGGGCCAGGTGTTGGACGACACGCGGGCGGCGGGAATCGAACCGTTCTTGGCGATGGCCCGGATGTTGCATGACGGTATGCGAGACGCGGTGCTGGTCGAAGCGCTGACCAACTTTCTTAAATACGACGTTCGAGCAAGTTGAGAGAGAGCCAGAGGGAGCAGAGCGTCATATGCAACTGGGTTCAGATTCTCTGGCGCGATACCCGTTTAAAAAATTCTCTTTATTAATTAAGTGCGTGGGCACTTACGACTTGCTAGGAGAGCGGCATCATGTCCAGTCAGAAGTGGTTCATCACCGGCGCGTCCGGCGGTTTGGGGCTCGCCCTCGCGGAGAAAGTGCTGGCCCAGGAGCATCCCGTGGTTGCAGCGGTGCGCCGTATCGAGGCGATGCAGGCACTGAAGCAGGCCTATCCGGATCTGCTCCAGGTGGAGTCGGTCGACGTGACGGATCGCGAACAGGTTCAGGCCGCCGCTGCGCGCCATCCCGATGTCGACGTGGTCGTCAACAACGCCGGAGGCGCCGTGATCGGCGCGATGGAGGAAATGAGCGAGACCGATATCGAGCAGCAGATTGCGCTGAATCTGCTGGCGCCTATCCACGTTACGCGAGCCTTCCTCGGCTCGTTGCGCGCGAAGAAACGCGGCACGTTCATCCATGTCAGCAGCGTCGGCGGCCGCGTCGGTTTTCCCGGCGGTTCGCTGTATCACGCCGCGAAGTTCGGACTTGAAGGCTTTGCCGAAGCGGTGAGCCAGGAGGTCGCCGAGTTCGGTATCAAGACCCTCATCATCGAACCAGGCTCGATCAGGACAGGCTTTGTCGCCAATTTCCGCTGGACCCAGCAACTCGACGCCTACAAGGACAGCGCGGTCGGCAAGCTGCGCCGCTGGATCGAGGAAAACGGTGAAGACACCGCTTCGGGCGATCCCGTGAAAATGGCCGCAGCAATCTATTCGATCAGCCAGATGCCGGAGCCCCCGCTGCGCACCGTCCTCGGCGGGGATGCCTATGCGGCGATTGACGGCGGCTATACGCAGAGTCTGACCGCGCTAAAGGCGCAAAAGGACCTCGCCGGGTCCGTGATGTTCGAGGGCAAGACCGGCTTCGTCCCCGGGTGAGCCGTGCCACCACGTCCCTGCGAGCCGACCCGACAGCAATGTATCTGGCTGTCGGCGGCAACGGGAAACGTGTTCAAAGACTGCCGTTCGGCAGACGCAAAACACGCGTCTGGTCTTGACAGACGGCTGGACCCGCGGCGATTCGGAATTGTTCGAGAATCGCCTGCGCTCTCACCACCAGGGCGCCGATGTCGGTGCATCTCAAAGGTTAAAAGATCATGTCTAAAGTCTGGTTGATTACCGGTGCGTCGCGAGGTCTGGGCCGCGCCATTCTGGAAGCCGCGTTGCAGGACGGCGGCAAAGTGCTCGCGACCGCGCGCGACATGGCGCGATTTGCCGATTTGCAGGCGCGTCATGGTGAGCGGCTAGCCACGTTCGAACTGGACGTCACGAACGAACAGCAGGCAAACGAGGCCGTGTCCGAAGCGGCACGCCGATTCGGCCGGCTGGACGTGCTGGTCAACAATGCCGGCTACGGCCACATTCAACCGTTTGAGCACGTGCCAGCCGCAGATTTCCGCACGCAGATCGAGACCAATCTGTTTGGCGTGGTAAATCTCACACGTGCAGCCATTCCGGTGATGCGCGCACAGGGCGGCGGCCACATCTTTCAGGTTTCGTCGGCAGGCGGGCGCATCAGCAGCCGTGGGCGGATTCAGCGACGTGGTGGGCAAGGAAGTCGCGCCCTTCGGGATCCGGGTCTGCACGTTGGAGCCCGGGGGCATGCGCACCGGGTGGGGTCATGAGGCCCGCACGACGCTGGAGCAGCTTCCTCAAGACTACCAGGTATCGATGGGCGACTTCAAGGCGCTGATTGATGCCTACGTGGGTCATGAAGTGGGCGACCCTGAGCGCGTTGCGAAGCTGCTCGTGGCACTCGCCTCACGCGCAACGCTGCCCGCGCGGCTGCTGCTCGGCTCGGACGCCTGGCAGGTCGTCGAAGCCGAGGAGCAGGCACGCCGCGAGGCGATGCAGCGCTGGAAACCAGTGAGCCTCGCTGCCGATTTCGACGCCGCGGCGCCCGAGTGGCCGGCGGACTGACATCATGCGCATTGTTCTGATCGGCGCGACTGGCATGGTGGGTCAGGGCGTATTGCACGCGTGTCTGGATGCCCGTGACGTGACCGAAATCATCGTGGTCGGCCGGCGTGCGCCGCACGATTACGAGGACCCGCAAATCAACATCGTCATCACAGCGGTCCGACGCATTTGGCCGAGCAGTGTGCTGACCACCCGGATCATCGGCGACGCCATGCTAAACGTCGTGCATCGTGGCATGCCGCCGCGAGCCATCCTGAGGCCGACCGACATCTATCGATTGTCCAGTTCGTATTCGTGATCCGCTTGTGCGGAGCGACGCCCCACTATCCAGCAAAGGAACCGGCCATGCCACGGACAACCCATTTTATTACATTCGACACCTATTTACCGACCGGTGACATTCAGCCAACCGACTTCGTTGTGCGGGAGGCGCCGGTGCCGGATCTGAGGGACGGCGAGGTACTGTTGCAAGCGATCGCGTTCTCGCTTGATCCAGTCAACCGCATTCCGATTTCCGGAAAGGCGCCGCCGAGAATGTCACCGCATCCGCTCGGCGAACCGATGCGTGGACCTTCGGTTTGCCGGCTCATCGAATCTCGCAACCGAGACTATCCCGTCGGCTCAGTAGTGACCGGATGGACCCCTTGGTCAAATCTGTCGGTCTGGCCTTTTGCCAATGACTGGATGGGACTCACGCCGTTCAATGACCAATTCGGCAAGCCTTCTCTCGCGCTCGGTGTCTACGGGATCACCGGCATTACAGCGTATCTGGGCATCTCGAAGATCGGCAAGGTTCGCGCCGGCCAGACGGTGCTAGTATCGAGCGCGGCCGGATCCGTAGGGTCTGTGGCAGGTCAGATCGCCAGGATCATGGGAGCGCGAGTGATCGGTATGACGAGTACCAGGGAAAAGAGGGATGTTCTGGTCGGGCAGCTCGGCTTTGATGGAGCATTGGACTATCGTGCTGAAGACTTCGCCCATCAACTGGAGCTCCTGATGCCCAATGGTCCCGATGTCTATTTCGACAACGTCGGCGGCAGAGTAAGCAATATTGTGATGAACCGCATGCGCCGTCCCGCACGCATCGTTGAATGCGGTCAAATCTCGACATACGGAGATGGAGACGGCGCATGGATGATGGACATTACGCCCATACACGCGAACGGCTTGCGCTTCGAAGGATTCAATCCCGCACTGTTCAAGGATGAATGGCCAGCGGCAGTTGCGCAACTGGCGAAGTGGGTGGCTGAGCAAAGGTTGAAGCCGCTGGAGACAGTTCGCACGGGGCTCGAGGCACTGCCCGGTGCACTTGCCGACCTATTCCAAGGCAAGAACATCGGAAAAATGATCGTCGAGATTCCCCAGTCGTAGTGTGGACGATCAATGTCACGTTTCGCATCAACATATCTTTCGGAATGTTGACGACATCTGACTCGGCTCCCTCTCGGGTGGGGCGATGGGGTGCGCCCGGCGATGGTGCGTGACGAGGCGACACCAACCTGCCAGGCTGAAAGGCAATTGGCCTGCCCAGAGCTGTCCAGCTTGGACTGACCCGGCTGACATTCGTCAATCAATCTTCTCTCCGGCGCAGTCCAATTCCGCCACGGGACCTGCTGCATTCCGTTTGCAAACGTAGCGCGTCCTGCTGGAAGCGGCTCGGCGTCCATGGTGTATCGCACCAGACCACATCGTTCGCCTGCTTCTACCGTCTTCGGCGATGCAAGGCAAGATGGCCCTAACAAGTTCCTGCACAGGGATGACTGGCGAAATATCGCCAATGTCGATATGCTGAACAAACTGTGCAGAGAGTCTCGCCGGTTCTTGTGCCTATAGGTGTCTCATGAGTGTTGTCACCCAGGTGCCGCTGCAAGTCGCCCTGAATCTGATTCCGGCGCACACATGGTATGCAGATCGATCCGGCGCCCTCACGTTCATCAACGAACGCTGCGCGGATTACCTAGGCCTTGCACTGGACCACCCTTTACGGTCCGGGATTGAGCCAGGTTCGACGTGGGACTGCCATATCGAGTTTCTTCATCCCGACGATCACGAGGAGGCACGCACAGCCTGGTCAAGGTGCAACAAATCGGGTTCCGCCGACGAGGTGACTTTTCGGGTACGTAGTGCGAAGGGTGGATATCGTTGGTTTCTCAGTCGTGCCGAGCCTCGCCTCGCGGGCGACGGAACGCTGCTGGGCTGGTTCGGGATCAACCTCGATATTGAAGAGCAAAAGCAGTCGGAGTTTTATCTGGCAGAGGGCCAGCGGCTGGCGCGCGCCGGTAGTTGGGCATTCACTGCAGCAGGCTTTGAATACTGGTCTGCCGGATTGTTTAGAATCCACGGCCTCGAACCCGGCCGCAAAGCGCCGGACATTCCGCAATATCTGGCGCTCGTGCATCCCGACGATCGAGATTTCGTGGCGGATGTTATTCAGAAGATGCTGGCCGACCGGTGTGCCTTTGACTTCAAGAAACGGATTGTGCGGCCAGATGGCGTCATTCGTCATATCCGTTGCGTAGCCACACCGATGGCCGACCGTGGTGATTTCGAGCGGTTCGTCGGGATAGAACTGGATGTAACGGAGCACGAAGAGCTCACGGGAACGCTTCGTAAAAGCGAGGAGGAGTTCCGGCAGATCGTCGATCTCGCGCCCCAGCACGTGGGCGTCATGGGTCCGAAAGGGGAGCGCCTCTATGCGAATCGCACGTCGCTTGATTATCTGGGTGTCAGCCTCGACGAATGGCTCCGCGAGCCGTTGGGGTTTTTTATCCACCCCGATGATCGCGAGAGGTTAAAGGCGTTTCAAGATCTACTGTCGAATAGCCGTTCACACGAACTGGAGTTGCGACTGCTCAAAAGGGATGGAAGCTATCGCTGGTTCCTCGCTCGCTATAGCCCATTGCGTGACGACCGTGGACAACTGATTCGATGGTACGTCGCGTGCACGGATATAGATGACCGCAAAAGAGCGGAATACACGCTTCAACGAGAAAATTTCGCGCTCCGTGAGGAAATCGACAAAGCCTCAATGTTCAAGGAGATCGTCGGCGACTCTCCTGCCCTGAAACTCGTCCTCTCACGGGTCTCCAAGGTTGCTGCCAGCGATTCGACCGTTCTGATTCTGGGGGAGACCGGGACGGGCAAAGAACTCGTTGCTCGAGCGGTTCACCGACAGTCGCGTCGCTCCTCCAAAGCTTTCGTGGTCGTGAACTGTGCCGCGATTCCGCGGGATCTCGTCACTTCAGAGCTATTTGGGCATGAGAAAGGGGCTTTCACCGGTGCCACCCAGCGGCGCCTCGGTCGCTTCGAGCTCGCCGATGGGGGGACCATTTTTCTCGACGAGGTTGGCGAGCTGTTGCCAGATATACAGGTCGCGTTGCTTAGGGTGCTGCAAGAGCGGGAGTTTGAGCGCGTTGGCGGCAGAGAGCCGATCCCCGTCAATGCTCGCGTTATCGCGGCTACGAATCGTGATCTGAACAAGGCCGTCGCGGATGGAAGTTTCCGCGAGGATCTTTTCTATCGTCTCAATGTGTTCCCAGTCGATATGCCCCCGTTGCGGGAACGGAGGGAGGATATTCCGCTGCTGGCGCAATATTTTATCGATCGATTTTCGGCCAACGCGGGGAAGAAATTCGAACGCGTCAACGAGCAGACGCTGCAACGTCTGCAATCCTATCCTTGGCCGGGAAACGTACGCGAATTGCAGAACGTCATCGAACGCTCGGTGATCGTATGTGGCGCAGAGGAATTTACGATCGACGATAGCTGGCTTTCTGCGGTACCAGCGGCCAAGAACAGGCTCGCGCTTTCCAGCACGATCGTCGCACATGAGAAGACGATTATCGAGGAAGCGTTGCGTGATTGTAACGGGCGAGTCTATGGGCCCTCCGGGGCGGCGACACGTCTTGGTCTACCACGTTCGACGCTAGAATCGAAGATTCGCGCGCTCAGAATCGACAAACGCCGGTTTCGTCAGTAAACGCAGATGAATCAGCTCAGTCGCCTGTTGTACAGGATTTCATCATTGGCGAAATCTCGCCAACCAATAGCCGTAGACCGACGCAGAAGTGTCACCGTTTCAGCACTAATTGTGTCAATCTGCCTAAACTCCGCGCTGACAGGGGTGGATAGCCAGCGTGGCTCGGCGGCTTCCGACACCCTGCTCTTCTGCGAACGCGCGGGCTGCTGCCAGTACGGCGCGCATCCTAATCCATCAGGATCCCCTTCGGAACACGGAGGGGTCGCCTACCTTTGATAATCTCGAGCGGTGTCAGTCCACCCAGAGAAAACCGCGGCTGCTAAAAAAACACCCAGCGGCTCCCGCCTGGCAGGTGCCTCAGCATGTGCAGTATCGGCTGCATGGCGGCCCGTTCGTAGCACTGATCCGCCAGAAACGCCGGGTAGTACCCTGTCCCATTGCCACCGTCCACAGAAAATAGCTCACCATCACTGAGACGGGTGTCAAATTCCGTCTGGGTGAGTCCCCGTCCCCTGGCTCGCTCAGAACTTGTGACGTATGCCAATGCGAGCCATGAATTGCTTGCTGGTCGATGAAGGGCCAGCAGCGTCCGGATTTTCGGCAAACTCAAGTCCCGTACCGGCTATGCCTGAATCACTCGCCACCTTGACGTACGAACCCTGCGCATAGACGTCGGTCCGCTTCGACAGGTTGTAGTCGGCCATCAAGCCGAACTGGTGATACTTGGCCTTTGCGCTGCCACCGGGCGTGCCGTCGAACGTCGCCTGCGTGTAGGTGTACATGCCGCCGACATAGAACGCCGGCGTGAACTGGTACTTGGCATTCACCTCATAGTTGTCGAACTTGAGCGACGATGCTGCCCCGAGTGTCGGGCTTGCGGCGAAGTTCGCGTATTGGGTCGCTGTCGGCTGGGACAGGTTTGTGTTCGTATACGCGAAGCCCAAAGTTGCGGAGGCGATTGTGTACGCAATGCCCGCACCGAAGACGCGTTGACGATTGGCGGTCCAACTGCCGTCCGGGTTGCCATTCGGGCCAATGGCCACGGCACCGGCTGTGCCCGCATTGGGGCTATCGACGTTCATATAGGCGGCGGCGAGGCTCACCGGGCCATTGCTGTACTGTGTGCCGACGCTGACCGCACGGTTGGCTGCGAAATGGGTCAAGTTGCTGAAAGCATACGCGCCCCCAAACGAGAAACCGCTGTAGTCGACGCTCGTGTACTTGACCGCATTGTTGAGGCGGAAGGTATTGTCAGTGTTGTCGTTATCGTAGGGGTGCGAGAACATTCCACCGCCCCAGTTCCCGTTGGCCGTCATCGGCGCCAGATAGTCGACGACAGAGTCATATTGACGACCGACGGTCACCGTGCCGAGCGTCGCGCTGGACATACCGACATAAGCCTGGCGGCCGAACCCGGCACCCTCTTGAGCCAGCTTGCCGGTGTTGACGTCGAAACCCGATTCCAGCTTGAACACCGCCTTCAGGCCGCCACCCAGGTCTTCCACGCCTTTCAGGCCCCACCGGGTACCCTGCGCATCGCCGCTCGACAGCGCGTAGAGTTTCTTGCCGCCGACATTGTTCGTATAGTCCAGACCTTCGTCGATTAAGCCAAATAGCGTCACACTGCTTTGCGCATGCGCGACGCCGGCAAATGCACTCAACACACCTACTGCAAGAAGCGTCTTTTTCATATCACACCTACTGCAAGAAGCGTCTTTTTCATATCGATCTCCAAAGTTTCACCTGATCCACTCGGATATCGCACAACCGGGTGGACCTCATTTGCGACTTCTGATTTTTATGTACGACCAGGGAGCGCGATTCAACGAACTTACGCACGTCGCCGGCAACGCAACTCATACCGGCTCATCAAGATCGCGTTCGAAAATCCCTCATTATCACTATGCATTCCTAATTATATGAACTGGATGAACATGCAAGCACGAAAAGGCGCGGGAACGGCTCATCGCCGCCGATGGCGCTCCCGCTCCTTTCTAACTCCAGCTAACAGCCGAACATCGACCTGATCATCACGCCATGTGCCAACGTACGCTTTTGAACGTCATGTCGTGCGCCTGTTTTTCGAAAAATCAGGCGTGAGTAAGCATCAGCGAATCCAGTTCGCGCTCGTGGGTGGCCCACTTGCCAATGATCGCTTCGATCGCCGACGCGACCGACAACAACGCCGCTTCGCCGCGTGGCCGGCCTGCAATCTGGATCCCCACCGGCATGCCATCACTGGTCATGCCGCAGGGAATTGCGATCACCGGCAGGCCCAGCAAGGTCAGTCCATAGGTGATCGAGAGCCAATCGATGTACGTGCTGAACTGCCGGCCCGCTGCACTCTTCACGTAGGTCTGCTCGACCGGAAAGGCCGGAACGATCGAGGCCGGGCAAATCACGACCTCGTACTCGTCGAGCAACGCGCTCATCTCGTGGAACAATGCGCCGCGCGTGCGCCGCGCTTCGGCAATCGACGGGCCATCGAGAGACAGACCATACTCGATGTTTCCGATCACATTGGCATTGAGCAAACCGCGATGTTCGGCCAGCACGTCGGCCAGCCCGGTCGCGTAGGACACGCCGCGCAGCACATGAAATGCACGGCCGCCCGACGACAGGTCAACCCGCGGTTGATCGACTGCGATGCCGTCTTGAGCGAGGCGTTCCATAGCGCCAGCACAAATCTCACGGATTTCGGGTTCCGCCTCGGCGATGCCGAGTCCTGGGCTATACGCCACCCGTGCCGGCTTGCGGGGGCGCAGCGCATGATCGAGGAACGGCGTAGCCGGAGTCGACAACGAAAGCGGCGCACGACGATCAGCACCGCACATCGCGTCGAGCAGCAGGGCGGCGTCCGCCACGTTGCGCGCCATCGGCCCCTCGACCGCCAGTGTGTCGAAGGGGTCGCGTGCCGGCCCGGATGCCACGCGGCCGGGTGTCGGCCGTAACCCGACGACGCCGCAGAATGCGGCCGGTGTGCGCAGCGAGCCAGCCAGATCAGAGCCGTGCGCGACCCAGGCGGTGCCCGAGGCCAGCGCAGCCGCGGCGCCACCGGACGAACCGCCGGCCGAGCGAGACAGATTCCACGGATTACGTGTCAATCCCAGAACATCGTTGTACGTATGGCCACCCGCACCGAATTCCGGCGAGTTGGATTTCGCATAGATGATGGCGCCGTTCGCTTCGAGATGCGCGGGGGTCACGTCCGTCGTAGTTGGCACGAAGTTCTCGTACACCCGCGAGCCGTACGTCGTGCGCACTCCTTCGACAGCCGCGAGATCCTTGATCGGTACGGGAAGTCCGCATAACACCCCGCGCTCGGCGACCGGCTTGCGCAGCAGTGCCTCGGCATGCTCATGCGCGCGCTCCCAGCACAGCGTCGGCAATGCGTTGACATGCCGTTCGACACGGCCCACCCGCGCGGCCAGGGTGTCGAGCAGATCGTGCGGACTGACTGCTTCGCGACGCAGCATGTCGACCACCTCGCAGGCAGATCGTTCGAAAAGGGCGGAATCGACGGTCATGGTTGATCACTTGCTCCATAAAATTCGCAAAGAGAGGAAGGCGCCGCTAACGGGCACCGCAGCTTCCGGACAGCGTGCATGCTTGCGGCCTCCGCGCGACAACGCGCACGGAGCCAACGCTGTGCTGTGCTGTGTTGTTGGTAAGACCCAATGTCTTACTTGAGGAGGTCCGTCCAGACGCGGTCGTGCAAGCGGATCGCCGCGGTCGAGCAGGTCTGCTTGAACACCAGCTTGGCGCCTGCCGGCGGCGTCAGTTCCGGGGCCCGCTTCACGTCGTCGGCGACAAATGCATTGGAGCCGTCGACTGCGTTCTGGTACTTCAGGAAGTTCGTATTCGTCGCCGCCGCCTTGGGCGTGAGCAGAAACGCGATGAACTTCTTTGCATTGTCGATATCGGGCGCGCCCTTCGGCACCACGATGTTGTCGACCCATGCAAGCGAACCTTCCTTCGGGTACGCATAGCGGATCGAGTGTTTGAGATCGGACGCACGCTGCGCCGTGCCGCTCCAGATCGCCGACATCGCAATTTCGCCAGAGACCATCGATTCGCGAATCGCACCGGCCTTCGAGCTGTACGTCTTCACGAATGGTTTCTGTTGCTTGAGCACGTCCAGCACTTTCTGCATCTGTTTCGGATCTTCGCTGCACGCCGGCACGCCCGCCTCGATCGCTGCCAGAGAGATGGCATCGTCCGCCGAGTCGAACATATTGATCTTGCCTTGCAGCGGCGCCGGCGGATTGAACAGCAATTTCAGCGTGTTGATGTCACCGCTATATACGCTGGTATCGACGGCAAAGTTCATCGTGCCCCACAGATAAGGAACCGAATATTCGCCGGTCGGATCCCATTGCGGCTTGCGAAAGCGTGCGGTGATGTTGCCGTAGCCGGGGATATTTGCTGCATCGATTTTGTCGATCAGGCCCTCGCGCACGAACACCGGGATCATCGCCTGGTTGGTCACGGCGATGTCATAACCTGCCCCGCCCTGCTTGAGCTTCGCCAGCAGCGTCTCTTCGGAATCGTAGTTGTCGATGTTGACCTTGATGCCGCTCTGTTGCTGGAACTGGGCAATCAGGTCCGGCGCGATATAGCCGGACCAGATATACAGATTCAAGGTGCCTGCTGCATGGGCAGCGATCGACGGGGCAACGCACGCGAGAACGAAGCCGGTGGTGCTCAGGAATTTCTTCATGACTTCTCCGTTGGGTTTGATATCTTGACGTGTGTAAAGTGTGTGAAGGACTACGAACGCTTGCGGCCGCCCTTGCCGATCATGTGCGCAGCAACGACAAGTGCCACCGAGATCACGAGAATAATGGTCGATGCGGCGTTGACATCGGGGGTGACGCCCATGCGCATCAGGCTGAAAATGAAAATCGGCAAGGTCGTCGAACCGGCCTGCGCGACGAGCACTGAAATGATGAAGTTATCGAGTGAGACGACGAAGGCGAGCATCAGACCCGACATGATGCCCGGCATCAACAGCGGCAGCGTCACATAGCGCAACGTGGCCCATTCGCGTGCATAGAGATCCATCGCTGCCTGTTCGAGGCGTGTATCCATCCCTTGAAGACGCGCGCGGATCGGCAGGTATGCGAACGGAATACAGAACACCGTGTGCGCGATGATCAGGTTGCCCGCGCCGAGCGAGAGTCCGATCGCGCTAAAGAATCCCAATGTGGCCACGCCGACAACGATCTCAGGCAGCACGAGCGGCAGCATGATGAGCCGCTCGGACATCGCGGTGGTGCGCGTGCGCTGCCGGCGTGCGATGGCAAGCGCGGCCATGGTCGCGAGCAGCGTCGAGAGCGACGCCGATGACAGCGCGATCACAAGGCTGTTCTGGGCCGTATCGCGCAACGCCGCATTCTGGAACACCACCTCATACCATTTCAGGCTGAACGACTTCCAGACAGTGGCCGACGTACTGCCGTTGAACGACAGGACCACGAGCGCGACGATCGGTGCATACAGGTACAGGTAAAACGCCCCGGTAATCGCGCCAAAGCCGCTGAAATGGTTGGCGCTGAATACGGCTGGCCGTCGAAGGAAACTCATTGCGGCCTCCGTGCACGAGATGCGGTAAGACTGGACCGGACTAGCGTAATCAACGCTGCGGCCGTGACGATGGCAATCAGCAGCACCACGGCGAACACCGAACCGAACGGCCAATCGCGCGCCTCGGTGAACTGCCGGTAGATGAGATTGCCGAGCATCAGCTTCTTGCCGCCGCCTAGCAGTTCGGGAGCGATCATCGCGCCGAGGCAGGGAATGAATGTCAGCATGCAGCCAGCGATGATGCCCGGCGCCGCCGCCGGCAACACGACGCGCAGCAGCGCCTGAGTTTTCGTCGCGTACAGGTCGTGCGCGGCCTCGATCAGGCGTATGTCCATCTTCTCGACGCTCGAGTAGATCGGCAGCACCATGAACGGCGCGTAGGTATAGACAAGGCCCACCAGCACCGCGCCATCGGTGTAGAGCATGGCCATCGGATGGTGAATGATCCCGAGCGCCTGTAGCACGCCATTGACTACACCCGTATCACGCAGCAGCAGGATCCACGCATAGGTGCGCACCAGCAGGTTGGTCCAGAACGGAATGGTGATCCACAGGATCAGCCGGTTACGCCGGGCAGCGGGCTGCAACGCGATATACACCGCGACCGGAAAACCGACCAGCATGGTGATCATCGTCGTCATGCCGGCAACCGCAATCGAACGCAATGCGATCATCAGATACGCGTCGGTAAAGCTCAGGCTATCGTCGAGATTGCGCTCGAATAGCAACTGGACGTACGCGTCGAGGCTGAATTTGTGCAGCACGCCGCCGTAGCCATTCGCCTCCATGAACGAATAGGCGACCACCAGCAGTAGTGGCGCGACGAGAAACAGCGCGATCATCAGCGGCGCCGGCAGCAAACTGGCGAGTTGCAAGCGCCGTTCACGGCGCTCCAGCGGTCCGGGCTCGGCAATCAGCGGGATCGATTGAGGAAGGTCTGATTGCAGCATCTCAGTCCCTCAGCAGGTTGACGGCGTTCACGGCGACGTCGAGCCAGACCGGCTGGCCGACTTGCGGACGATGGGCGACGCGGCCGGCAGTCATATCGCGAACCACGATGCGCTGCCCGTTGCCGAGCCGCACGTGACACGCCGTGTCGGTCCCGAGATAAACCGTCGCGGCAATCTCGCCTTTGATACGCGGACCGACCGATACCGATCCCGTGGCGAACGAAAGCCGCTCTGGCCGGATCGCCACCGTGACCGCATCGCCTACTGCGTAACCGTCCTGCTGATCCGTGACGAAGTCGGCAACCTCCGGCACCGCGACCCGCACAAAACCGGCGCCGCATTCCGCAATACGGCCGGCCAGCATGTTGTTTTCGCCGATGAAGTCGGCGACGAAACGGGTGGCAGGCCGGTCATAAATGTCTTCAGGTGTGCCAATCTGTTGCACGAGGCCTTCCGACATCACCGCAATGCGATCGCTCATCGCCAACGCCTCTTCCTGATCGTGCGTGACAAAGACAAACGTGATGCCGGTCCTTTCCTGCAAGCTCTTGAGCTCGAGCCGCATCGCCTGGCGCAACTTCAGATCGAGCGCGGACAGCGGTTCGTCGAGCAGCAGCACGCGCGGCTGCGGCGCGAGCGCCCGGGCCAGCGCGATGCGTTGCTGTTGCCCGCCCGAAAGCTGGTTGGCGCGACGATCGGCGAACTTTTCCATCTTGACAAGCGCTAGCATGTCGGCGACGCGCTGCCTGACCTCCGCCGAGCTGCGCTTGAGCATGCGCAGGCCGAACGCGATGTTCTGCGCCACCGTCATGTTCGGAAACAGCGCGTAGTGCTGAAACACCGTGTTGATCGGGCGGCGATACGGCGGCAACGCATGAACAGGTTCACCGGCCAGCAGGATTTCGCCCGACGAAGGCTGCTCGAACCCGGCAAGGAGGCGCAACAACGTCGTCTTGCCGCAACCGGACGGCCCCAGCAGCGTAAAGAACTCGTTGTCGTTGATCGACACCGACACACCCTTTAATGCGTGGGCAACGCCCGACGCGTCGCCCGGATAAATCTTGTGAGCGGCGCGCACGTCGATAATGGGCGTGCCATGCAGATTGGACGTGCTTGCCGCACCGGCAGCCGGCGCCGCGTCGCTGCTGGCGTGGGCGCCGCCGATGGTCCGCGCGATTTGTCGCGCGGGCGGTTCGTTGACCCTGTTGATGGACGTCGACACTGTGTTGCTCCTTGGCTTTGCTGTGAACACTTGACGCTTTACCGCAATGCGATTATTGTTACTGATATTCGATTGACGCAATCATTATTCGACCAAAAGTCGATGTCAATCGATTTTTGCCGCCCCTGGAGGAACCCCTAATGAGTGAAGACCATCGTTCTCAGATCGCCGCGCTCGACAAAGCGCTGACGGTGCTTGAGGCGTTTGGCCCTGCGGCGCCGGATCTGCGCATTACCGAAATTGCCGCCCTGACAGGCATGAACCGCAGCAGCGCGCAACGCATCGCGCATACCCTCGTGCGCTGCGGGTATCTGCACCGCGATGAGGTGTCGTCGGCGCTGTCGCTGACGTACCGGAGCGCGTGCATCGCACACACCTTTATCAGCACGAATCACCTGATCGATCTGGCCATGCCCGCGCTGGTCGATCTGAGCGCACGCACGCATCTGCGCGCGGACTTGTGGGTGATGCAGGGAGCGGACATCGTCAACCTCGCGCGCGTGCCGTCCGCAGCCGATTCACGCGAGATGGCGCCGATCGGCGAACGCTTGCCGGCGCTCGCTTCCGCGCCCGGACGCGCGATGCTGTCGCACCTGCCTGCCGAGGTCCAGGTTGAGCGGATCGCGGAGTTGGCGGGGATTTCCGATCCTGGCCTGACGCCCGATGAGCAGGCCGCCTGCGAACGCACGCTGGCAGACGCAACTGCGCGAGGTTATGTCCTCGAAGCCGGCAGCAGCGTCAACGACTTAACGACGATCAGCGCCGCCGTGCTCGACGCGAGCGGTGAGTGTCTTGCCGCCGTATCGGTATCCGGATGGCTCGGCGAAGTGAGCGAGGACGATCTGGCAAGCCAGTTTGTGCAGCCCGTGCTGGCCACCGCACGCGCGCTCTCCAATCTCAGGATCCAGACGTGGTCGCGCACGGTATCGCGCCCTGCCGAGGGCAAGGACGCGCTGGCAGCCCCCAAAGAAGACGAAGACGATCCGTTGCTCATCGCGTCGGTCGCGCGCGGTTTCCGGGTCCTTGAAGCGTTCACGCCCGCCAACTCGGTACCTACGCTGACCGCCCTGCACCGCTTGACCGGACTTCCGATAGCAACCGTCCAGCGAATCGTCGACACGCTGATGGCACGTGGCTACGTCGAGAAAGATGCACGGCACAAAACCTTCCGGCTGACCGTGAAGACGCTCGACATGCTGTTCAATTTTCAGATGAGCAACCGCATCATCAAGACGGTATGGCCACGTCTGGTTCAGCTCCGTGACGATTGTGGGCTGCGTTGCTCGTTCTGTATGTCTGCGGAAGCAGACATCGTGCACTTGCTGCATGTACAGAGCCATCCACACGCCGATTTCCACACCGCCTTCATTGGCGAACGGCTGCCTGTGCTCAGTACATCGGGTGGGCTCGCGATTCTTTCAACGCTGGACGATGATCGACTCGATGCAGTCATTGCGAACAGTGCGCCCAAGGCCATCACCCCGTTCACGATCACCGACAAGAGCGCTCTGCGCCGGATCATCACTACAGCTCGCGAAAAGGGTTATGCCTTCACCGACCAGCAATCGATCATGTTCGAAGTCAATGTCGCCGCGCCGATCGTCAAAGCCGATGGTCAGGTGCTTGGTGCAATGGTGGTGTCCGCTCCGAAGCGGGACTGGACTGTTGCGCGCCTGGAAGACGAGATTGTGCCTCGCTTGATGGCTTACACGCGCTCGATGTTTTCCTGAGAAGCAAAGTTCACCGATTGGCGACACGAGCGGCGAGGCGACGATGAGCCAGCCGTTCGTCGAGCGTACGATGGCGCCCAGTTCGAAGCCGACAGTCCGGCTATGCCTGGTCAACCGGGCTTCGTCGCGAAAGCGCTCGCGCGCGTGCTTCACGTATGCGAGTTCGGGGATTTCTGCCTTTGCAGCCGGGTACCTGCGCAACGGTCACCGGGGTTACTTCAGCGGGCCCGAGATACGGGCATGCGATCAGAATAAGATCAGCGCGTACGTGATTCTCCGTCACTGAGCCTGCGGCTCGTGCAGCAGAAGTAGCTTCGTTTTCAGCTCGTCGAGCACGTGTGGCGCACTTATCCCAAGCACTTCGTCGTGCGGACCAGCTGCTCGCGGCACCACGTCGGCCAGTGCAGGTAGTCGTCATCCAGTGCCAGCCACGCAGCTGGTTTCCTGCGCAAACACCCTGCTTCCCGCGAACGATGCAGCGGCACCCGCCGCAACCGGCGTCTGGTTAGTGACCCTCGAACCGCCGCGCGCCGGCGCCCCCAATGTCAATTGGGCCGCCAGCACCGCCGGCGGATGGCTCGCGCGGGCGGGCCGCTTCGTCAATCCGTAGATGGTCACGAACACCCTCGGGGTGGCCGACGATGCCCATGCGGTGATCCTCTTCCTGCGCGATCGCGCCAGCCGCTCGCCGCACACGCGGCGCGCCTATCTGGCTGACCTGCGACGGCTGATCGCCTGGTGCGAGCGCGAGCGGCTCGGGCCGCTGTCGGACTTGACGCGCCACGACCTGCTCGCGTACCGCCCTAGCGGATGCAAACAATGCAGGCTCCTAAGCGGTCCCCCGACACGACGCTCCCTCTGCATTCGATCAACGTCGATCAAAACTCGACAATCGGCCCCATTGGATCCGCTAGAGCAATCACGCACGAAGGACATCAGGCCGTTCGCTACCTCAGATTCATCCTGATGAAGACGTGGAATCGCAATCGCGCTTCGACCCAGATGCGATCACGCGTGAGCGACAGCGCCCGAGGTTACGCGTTGAAAGACATCCGATTAACCCAAGGCACCGTATCGACTACCACCCCATTAATGGTTTGCCGATGGACTGCCGGGAACCCGCCCTATTTTCAGGCGATAAAGCGCGATTAAGCGTCGGAAAAATGCTGCATCGCAATGCGCTTTTCGGACTTCCCGCAGACCTTGTTGTCGCCGAACGCGGCGGTTTCATAGGCTGCAGACTTTGTTGCGTGCCCATACGAGGCAAAAATAGGTTTGACAAACTATCTTTAGATATATATCTTACGACACATCTTAAGACACAAATGGGAGTACCCAGCATGCGTCATCAACATCGCTTTTCCCGCTCGCGTGGCGCGGACGAAGGTTTCTTCTCTGGGCATGACCGCCCGTCTTTGCATGCGCTTTGGCATGCGTTCGCCCGTCACTATGAGCGCGGCGGCGAGTTCCGCGGCGAGCGCGGCGGCGAACAACGCGGCGAACGCTTCGAACGCCGTCATGGCGGCCGTGGCGACTGGCACGAGTTTCATGGCAACGAACGCGGCCACGGTGGCCGACACGAGTTTCACGGCGACGAGCGCGGCCACGGCGACCGACGCGAGCTTCACGGCAACGAACGCGGCCATGGCAACCGTAGTGAACGCCGCAGCTTCGGCCACGACCACCGCTTTGGCCATCACGGGCACGACCGCTTCTCGCTTCACGCACTGTGGCACGTGATCGGCCGTCATCACGAGCATCGCGGTGGTGGTCGCGGCGGACGCTTCGGCGGCGGTGGCCCGGGCGGCTTCGGTGGCGACGGCGACGGTTTTCCGCGCGGCCGCAAATTCAGCTCTGACGATCTGCAATTGCTGCTGCTCTCGATGATCGACGCACAGCCGAGCCACGGTTACGAGCTAATCAAAGCGCTCGAAACGCGCTCGAATGGCTTCTATAGCCCGAGTCCCGGCATGGTCTATCCGGCGCTCACGTATCTGGAAGAACTCGGCTACGTGACTGTGCAGCTCGAAGGCAACCGCAAGCGTTACGAACTGTCGCAAGCGGGCCGCGAGTACCTGGCCACTAACCGCGACCGCGTCGAACTGATGCTCGCCAAACTGACGCATATCGCCCGCAAGATGGATTCCGTGCGCCGCGCGTTTGCCGGCGAGGAGCCGGCCGACATCAGCGAAGGCGGCTGGCTGCCGGAACTGAGCGAAGCGCGCCGCGCGCTGAAGCATGCGCTCCTGCGCCGTGACAACGTGCCGGCTGCCGAACAGCGCCGCATCGCCGCGATCCTGATGCGCGCGGCAAATGAAATCGAAGGCGAAGGCAATCCCGGTCCCGTCGAAGGCAGCAGCGAACCGACCGCTTGAGATTGCGCTATCCGACACTCGCGTTCGAAGCTGCCCATGCGCACCTTCGAACGCCAATCAAACCAACAGGAGTGACACCCTTATGCTGACAAATGACAACCGGGCCGATCTGGCAGTCCATCGCGTGCGGCATCCGCTGAAGTTCCGTCTGGTGCAGGTCAAACAGGTACACGCGCTGACCCCGCATCTGATTCGCGTCACCTTCACGGGCGACGATCTGTATGACTTCGTCTCCGCTTCGTTCGACGATCACATCAAAGTGTTCTTCCCCGAACCCGGCGCCGACAAACCCGCGTTGCCGGAAGCCGGCCCCGACGGTCCCGTGTTTCCCGCAGGCCAGCGGCCGACGGCTCGCGATTTCACACCACGCCGCTTCGACGCTGACGCGCGCGAACTGGACATCGAGTTCGCCATGCACGAGGCCGGCCCGGCTGCAACGTGGGCAGCGCAAGCCAAAGTGGGCCAGTATCTCGGCATTGGCGGCCCGCGCGGCTCGCTGGTGATACCGACCGGCTTCGACTGGCATCTGCTGATCGGCGACGATACGGCGTTGCCGGCCATTGCCCGCCGCCTTGAAGAATTGCCCGCCGGCACACGCGTCGCGGCGGTGATCGAAGTGGCCGATCTGTCGGCACAGATCGAATTCGCGACGCAGGCCGAACTGCATATCGTCTGGCGCCATCGCAGCGAATCGGGCTATCGCGGCGAGGCCTTGCTGCAAGCGGTACGCGAAATCTACTTGCCTGAAGACGGTGAAGGCTACGTGTGGGCCGCCGGCGAATCCTCGACGATGCGTGCGGTGCGCTACCACCTGTGCACCGAACGTGGCGTCGACAAGTCGCGCATTCGCGCGGCCAGCTACTGGAAACAGGGTGCCGAAGCGGTACACGAATCGCTCGACGATTGACTGTCCGCAGCATTCGCGCAATGAACTGCGCGAGTCCTGCAAACGGCGTGCGTCGAACAAAAACAAGGAATTGACCGATGTATTCAATTAGCACAAAGCACGAGCGCCGATTGCTGTGGCTGCTTGCGCTGACGCAGTTCACCATCATCATGGACTTCATGGTGATGATGCCGCTTGGCCCGCAGATCATGCACTCGTTCAGCATCACACCAGCCGCGTTTGCCACGGCCGTGTCCGCGTATTCGTGGTGTTCGGGGCTGTCGGGGTTATTCGCGGCGACCTATATCGACCGCTTCGACCGGCGTCGTCTGTTGCTGACCGTTTATGCGCTGTTCGCGCTGTCGAACCTGGCGTGCGCATTGGCGAGCAGCTTTCCCCTTCTGCTTGCTGCGCGCGCTTTTGCGGGCATTACGGGTGGCGTGTTGGGCTCGGTGATCATGGCGATCGTCGGCGACGTGATTCCGGTGCAACGCCGCGGCGCCGCGACCGGCACGATCATGACGGCCTTTTCATTGGCCGCGATAGCCGGCGTGCCGGCTGGCGTGATGCTAGGCGCGCACTTCAACTGGGCCGCGCCGTTCTATTTGCTGGTGGTGCTGTCGCTGCTCGTCTGGGTGGCCGGATGGCAACTCGTCCCTTCGCTGGCCGAGCATTTGAGCCGCCGCCAGCCGGCGCTTGGCGACGTGCTACCTGATTTGTGGCGGTTGTTGAGCAACCCGCGGCATATGAATGCGTTTGCGCTGACTTTCATGATGATGGTCGCGCACATGTTGGTGATCCCCTTTATCTCGCCGGTATTGGTCGCCAATCATGGCGTAGCCCCGGCGCAGTTGTCGTGGCTGTATATGGCGGGTGGCGCGGCAACGTTCTTCACATCACGCCGGGTGGGCAGACTTGCCGATCGGTTCGGCACGCGGCGCGTATTCCGGATTTTGGCGGTACTTTCGTTTCTGCCCGTCCTGTTTGTGACGCATCTGCCGGATCTGCCGTTCTACGCACTGGTACTGTTTTTCCCATTTTTCATGGTGTTGTTGTCAGGGCGGATGGTGCCGATGCAGGCCTTGCTGACAACCGTACCCGAGCCTGCCCGCCGCGGCGCTTTTCTCAGCGCGAATAGCGCGCTGCAGGCCTTGGGCACGGGGTGTGGCGCGTGGATTGGCGGCTTGATGCTGAGCAGTTCACCGACCGGACAGATCATGGGATATGGGATGGTCGGATGGGTAGCAGTCGCCATCGCGCTAATCGGAGTGCTCTGGGTTTCCCGGGTTCACGGGGCGCAAAACACGATGCCACCAACAGGCGTATTGCGGGGTGACACAGTCGGAGAAGGTTGATGTCATAAGCACGCCGACGCATCTCCAGAAACACCGCGTCGGCGCGCGCAGCGCCGCCGGAAGTATGACGCCCTTGTCACTAGCGCATGCAGGTGCACGAACACAGACTCTACGGGGCCACTACCACTTGCAAGCCACGATGCCCACTTAGCATGAGCGGTTTGAGCCGCTTTCTTTGCTTATCTTTCTTTGCGGCGGCGGCAAAGAAAGTAAGTGCCGCCCCGCACAGGGGCAACGCTAATAGACCACGAACAAATCAAGGAAACCCCAACACCGCAGACAACCAAAAGAACAAGCACCACCTACATCACCATCCCTAAGCCCCCAAACCAACCAGCGGATGCGCTTCCAACCTCCACGGCGAAGCCAAAAAATGCCGGACTCGTTCCGGCCGCACCTCCGAGAGCGTCGCGGGCGCCCACCGACTCTTGCGATCCTTATCGATCAACTGCGCCCTCACGCCTTCGCAGAAATCACCTTCCTCGATCACCCGCTTGACGATGCCGAGTTCCATCCGGAAACACTCCGCCAAGCTCATCTGCCGCCCGCGCAATAGCGCCTCACGCGTGACATACAGCATCGTAGGCGAGTGCCCAACCATCGCGTCATAAGCAGACTGCAGCCACTGCTTTACCTCACGCGCGGGCTCGCGCTCCAGATCGTGCCGCAAAGTCGCGACGATCCGCTCGATGCTCGAACGCCGATCGAAATGCCTCAGAATCAACTGGGTAAACGACCCCAACGCAGCATGCGGAATAATATTGCACGGTGGCTCGAACACCCCGCGCAATGCGGCCATCAAGTCACCCGCATGCGACATGCGCTGCAGGCGCTCTTCGAAGGTGACAAGCCAGTCCACCGGCACGCACAGATCCGCCAGTTGCAGCCGCAGCGCATCGGCGCCAGATAACGTCACGCCGGTGAGGCCAACATACAGTTCAACCTCCGCCGGCATCACGCTCAGGAAACGCGTCGCGCCGACGTCGGGCAGAAAGCCGATGCGCGTCTCCGGCATCGCGATCTTGCTGCGCTCCGTGACGATGCGCAGCCGCGCCGCCTGGCCGAGCCCCATGCCGCCGCCCATCGAGATACCGTCGAGCAAGGCGACCACCGGTTTGGGAAACGTGTGCAGCGCGTAGTCGAGCCGGTATTCGTCAACGAAAAACGCGAGCCACCGGCTGTCGCCATTCTTCGCGAGCCGGTGCACCTCGCGCACGTCGCCGCCGGCGCAAAACCCCTTCGCGCCCGCGCCTTTCAGCACGAGGGCAACGATGCCGTCATCGGTACGGCAATGCTCGACCAGTACGGCGAGTTCGCGCACCATGGCGTGCGATAACGCATTGAGGGCGGCCGGCCGGTTCAGCGTGATGATCGCCACACGATTGACGACGCGAAACAGAATCTCGCGCTCCACTTCTACGCTTGTATCGAGTGCGACGCTCTGCACGGCGCTCATCGATGGGTCTCCTGCTCGACGTTTGCGACCTGGTCAGCGCTCCCCACGTGTCCAGCCTGCGTCACCTGCCAGCGTGGCGCGCGTTTCTCGAGAAACGCATTGACGCCTTCGCGCTGATCGGCGCCGTCGAACAGATCGATAAAGCGTTCCCGCTCCACCGCCAATGCCGCCGCGCGCGGCACGCCGTTGCGGCCCTGGTGAATTAGCGTCTTGCTAAAGCCGACCGCTTGCGGGCTCAATGTCGCGACACGCGCCGCCATGGTCAGCGCGGCCTCGCGAGCGGCGCCCTTTTCCACCACTTCTTCGACCAGACCGATACGCAATGCGGTCGCCGCATCGACGCGTTCACCGGTCAGGATCATCCGTTTGGCCCAGCCTTCGCCGAGCAGCCACGGCAACGTCTGCGTGCCGCAGCCGCATGGCAGCAAACCCACCGCCGTTTCGGGCAAAGCCATCAACGCGTGCTGCTCGGCGATCCGGATGTCGCAGGCCAGCGCGCATTCGAGTCCGCCGCCCATTGCATAACCGTTGATCGCCGCAATCACCACCGGCCGCGCGTTCTGCAAGGTCTCGAACGCTGCACCGAAACGCGTCGCCGCCGTGCGCGCAACCTCGCGATTGCCGTCGGCGAACGTGTTCAGGTCGGCTCCCGCGCTGAAGAACTTGGGGCCGTCACCCGTGATCACGATGGCCCGCACGCGGGCTTCGCCATTCAGACGCTCGACAGTCTGCTGCAACAGTAGCAAGCCGTCCGGCGTGAACGCGTTCGCAGGCGGCCGCTTGAGCGTCAGCAGCGCGACGGCGCCGTCGTGTGCGTAGTCTAGGTCGATCATGACGCGTCTCCGTCCTTGCCGTCTTTGCGATAGAGCTTGATCACCGCCGAGAAGTCCAGACGTCCCGCGCCCTTCGTGCTCATCGCCTGATAAAGCTGTTGAGCCAATGCGCCGAGATACACCGGTTGACGCGCGAATTTTGCGGCGTCGGTGGCGAGGCCCAGGTCCTTGAGCATCAGATCGGTGCCAAAGCCACCGGTATAACCGCGCGTCGACGGTGCGGTTTCAATCACGCCGGGCATCGGGTTATACGTGTCCGAACTCCAGCAGCGGCCCGTCGAGGTATTGATGATGCCGCCCAGCACTTTGGCGTCGATGCCGAGCGCTTCGCCCAGCGACATCGCCTCGGCCACGCCCGCCATCGTGATGCCGAGCACGAGGTTGTTGCAGATCTTCGCTGCCTGGCCGGTGCCGGTGTCGCCGCAATGCACGATGTTCTTGCCCATCGCCGACAACACCGGCTTGACCTGCTCATACGCGCTCACGCTGCCGCCGACCATGAACGTCAGCGTGCCTGCCGCCGCGCCGCCGGTTCCGCCCGAGACGGGCGCGTCGACGAAAGCATTGCCGTGTTGCGCAGCCAGTTCGGCGAACGCCTTCACGCTTGCCGGGTCGATGGTGCTCGAATCGATGATCGTCACGCCTTTGGAGATGCCGGCGAACACGCCGTCGTCCGCTGTCAGTACGCTGCGCACGTGCGCGGCTGCGGGCAGCATCGTGATCACACATTCGACGTCGGTCACTGCGGCTTTCGGCGAACCTGCCGCTTTCGCCCCCGCATCGACGAGTGTCTGCACAGCTTGCGCGTTGAGGTCGAATACATTGACCGCGTGGCCCGCCTTGAGCAGGTTGAGCGCCATCGGCGCGCCCATGTTGCCGAGTCCGATAAAGCCGATTTTCATGGTGTTGTCTCCTGTCGATGGGAGTTGGCGCTTTAGCGCTTACTCCCATCCCATGCAAAGCTGTCGATGGGAGTTGGCGCTTTAGCGCTTACTCCCATCCCATGCAAAGCAATAGACCTGTGAGCTCAGCGCAGGCTGATGGTCGTGTTGACGCCGTCGTTGACGGTGTCGTCGTCGAACCAGCGGGCAGTGACGGTTTTGGTCTGCGTGTAGAACTGCACAACCTGTTTGCCGTACGGCCCGAGGTCGCCGAGTTTCGAGCCGCGCGAGCCGGTAAAGCTGAAGGACGGCACCGGCACCGGAATCGGAATGTTGATGCCGACCTGGCCGATATCGATCTCGCTCTGGAATTTGCGCGCCGCCGCGCCGCTTTGCGTGAAAAGGCCCACGCCGTTACCGAACGGATTGCGGTTGACGAGCGCGATCGCGTCATCGAGCGTCGCGGCATTCAGCACCACCAGCACCGGGCCGAAGATTTCCTGGCGGTAGATCTCCATCTCGGTGGTGACATCGGTGAAGACCGTCGGGCCGATGAAGTTGCCTTGCTCGTAGCCCGGAACCTTCACGTCGCGGCCGTCGAGCGCCAGCGTTGCGGCCTCTTTCACGCCCGTTTCGATCAGGCCGAGAATGCGTTGCTTCGCGGCGCGTGAGACCACCGGGCCAATATCCGTATTCGGCTCGTTGCCCGCGTTGACCTTCAGCGTCTTCGCCTTTGCGACCAGATCGGGCAACCATTGCTGCGCTGCGCCGACCAGCACGACCACCGAGGTCGCCATGCAACGCTGCCCCGCTGCGCCAAAACCCGCACCCGCCAACGCATTCAAGGTCTGCTCGCGATTCGCATCGGGCAGCACCACCGCATGATTCTTCGCGCCCATCATCGATTGCACGCGCTTGCCGTGTTCGCTGCCGAGGCGATAAACATGCGTGCCGACCGCCGTCGAGCCGACGAACGAAATCGCTTTCACCAGATCGTGTGTGCAGAGCGCATCGACCACGTCCTTGCCGCCGTGCACCACATTCAGCACGCCTTTCGGCACACCGGCTTCGAGCGCCAGTTCGACCAGTTGCATGGTCGACAGCGGATCCTGCTCGGAAGGCTTCAGCACGAATGTATTGCCGCAGACGATCGCCATCGGGAACATCCACAGGGGGATCATCGCGGGGAAGTTGAACGGAGTGATGCCGGCGCATACGCCGATCGGTTGACGCAACGTGTAAGTATCCACGCCGCCCGCCACATTCTCGGCGAATTCGCCCTGCTGCAAGGTGCCGATCGAGCAGGCGTGCTCGACCACTTCGAGCCCGCGGAAGATATCGCCTTCCGCGTCGGGAATCGTCTTGCCCTGCTCGGCGCTCAAGGTCTTGGCGATGCGCGGCGAATGCTCGCGAATCAGCGCCTGGAACTTCAGCATGATGCGCATGCGCGCGCCGATCGGCGTGTTCTTCCAGGTGGCAAAGGCGGCGTGTGCCGAGCGGATCGCTTCATTCACTTCATCGGCGGTGGCGAACGGCACGCGTGCAAGCACCTCTTGCGTAGCCGGGTTGACGATGTCGCGCCATTCGGTGGTTTTGGATTCGACGAACTCGCCGTTGATCAGCAGTTTGACGGTGATGGCATTGTTCGAAGCAATTGCGCTCATGCTGGAACTCCTGTGCAGTGGCCGCGTATCGGCCGGGCAGTGACTGGGAATAAAAATAATCAACGCAGATCCGGGAAGTCCTCTTCCCAATATTCATCCGGCAGACGCGCGGGCTCGGCCTCGCGCTCCATTTCGCGGCGCCGCAATTCGACGCGGCGGATCTTGCCGGAGATGGTTTTCGGCAGCTCGCTGAATTGCAGGCGGCGAATCCGCTTGTACGGTGCGAGCTTTTCGCGCGAGAACGCGAAGACCGCACGTGCGAGTTCGGGACCGGCCTCATAGCCATGACGCACGGTGACGAACGCTTTGGGCACCGACAGGCGCAGCGCGTCGGCACTCGGCACGACGGCTGCTTCGCCGATCGCTTCGTGTTCGATCAGCACGCTTTCGAGTTCGAACGGGCTTAGCCGGTAGTCGGACGATTTGAAAACGTCATCGGCGCGGCCGACGTAGACGTAGTAGCCATCATCACGGCGCAACGCGACGTCGGAGGTGTGGTAGAAACCGTTGCGCATGGCTTGCGCGGTGGCGTTGGCGTTGTTCGCGTAGCCGGTCATCAAACCGAGCGGACGTTCGGCCAAAGGCAGCGAGATTTCCCCTTCGGTAACGGGTTGATCGTCGGCATCGAGAAGCTCAATCTTGTAGCCCGGCAGCGGACGGCCCATCGAACCCGGCACCACCGGTTGCCCCGGCGGGTTGCCGATCTGGCAGGTCGTTTCGGTCTGGCCGAAACCGTCGCGAATCGTGATACCCCACGCATGCTTGACGCGTTCGATGATCTCCGGATTCAGCGGCTCGCCTGCGCCGACGATCTCGCGCAGCTTGACCGGATAGTCGGTGAGATGCTCCTGCACCAGCATGCGCCAGACCGTGGGCGGCGCGCACAGCGTGGTGACGTTGAAACGCACCAGCACGTCGAGCGTGTCTTTCGGCACGAAACGCGGAAAGTTGAAAACGAACACACAGGCCTGCGCATTCCAGGGCGCGTAGAAGCAACTCCACGCGTGCTTGGCCCAGCCCGGCGAGCTGATGTTCCAGTGGATGTCGTTCGGTTGCAAGCCGATCCAGTACATCGTCGACAGATGGCCAACCGGGTAACTCAGGTGGGTATGCTCGACCAGCTTCGGTTTGGACGTCGTGCCTGACGTGAAATACAACAGCAGCGGATCGGTGGCGTGCGTGATGCCTTCCGGCGTGAATTGCGGCGATGCATCATAGGCAGCGGCAAGATCGATCCAGCCGTCGCGCGGCGTGCCGACGGAGATGCGTGTGAGCGGCACGTCGAGTGCATCGAACTTGGCCAGCTCCGCGCTATCGACCACCACGAACTGTGCGCCGCCGATCTGCACACGATCGCGCACGTCGTCGGCGGAAAGCTGGGTGGTGGCCGGCAGCACGATTGCGCCGAGCTTCATGGCCGCGAGCATCACGTCCCACAGTTCGACGCGATTCGGCAGCATCAACAGCAAGCGGTCGCCGCGACCCACGCCAACGCCGCGCAGAAAGTTCGCCATGCGCGACGAGCGCTCCGACATCTGCGCGTAGGAGAGGCGCAAGCCTTCGCTTGCCGGATCGTCGACGATCCATAGCGCCGGGTTGTCATTATCTCGCGCGATCACGTCGAAGTAATCGAGCGCCCAGTTAAACTCGCCTGGCGTCGGCCATACGAATTCGCGGTAGGCGCGGTCGTAGTCGGTGCGATGGCGCAATAACAGGTCGCGCGCTTCGAGAAAGCCCTTCGCTGCAGTCATCGTCGTCTCCTTGTGTCGATCAGAGTTAGTGCTTTAGCGCTTACTCTGATCCCATGCAACGCTGTCGATCAGAGTTAGTGCTTTAGCGCTTACTCTGATCCCATGCAACGCTGTCGATCAGAGTTAGCGCTTTAGCGCTTACTCTGATCCCATGCAACGCTGTCGATCAGAGTTAGCGCTTTAGCGCTTACTCTGATCCCATGCAACGCTGTCGATCAGAGTTAGCGCTTTAGCGCTTACTCTGATCCCATGCTGCGGGCGCGGTATGCGCTCTACTTTTTGCCTCTGCTTTTGCCTGACAGGCAGGCTATTTTGCGCTCAAACGCCGTCTAACCTGCGTTTAAACGTGGCGTGCGATAACCATCCGCTGCACTTCACTGGTTCCTTCGTAAATCTGCGTGATGCGGGCATCGCGATAGTGGCGTTCCACCGCGTAGTCCTCGAGATAGCCGTAGCCGCCGTGAATCTGGATCGCATTCGAGCAGACTTCCTCGGCGAGTTCCGACGCAAACAGCTTGGCCTGCGATGCCTCGGACAAACACGGCTTACCCGCCGTGCGCAGCCGCGCCGCGTGATGCACGAGCAGACGCGCGGCGTTCAGACGGGTCGCCATGTCAGCGAGCATGTTGGCGATGGTCTGGTGGTCCTTCAGCGCCTTGCCGAACTGGATGCGTTCGTTCGCGTAGAGACGCGCGGCATCGAATGCGGCTCGCGCGATACCAACCGCCTGCGCTGCAATACCGATGCGGCCGCCTTCGAGATTCGACAACGCGATGCGCAGGCCTTCGCCCGGTTCGCCGAGCAGATTGGCTTCGGGCACCGCGCAATCATCGAGCGAGATCGGGCACGTGTCCGAGGCGCGAATGCCGAGTTTGTGCTCGGGCTTGCCGACGTTGAAGCCCGGCGTATCGGTCGGCACGATAAAGGCTGACAGGCCACGCTTGCCGCGGTCAGGATCGGTGACGGCAAACACGATCGCGATGTTGGCGCGCGACCCGTTGGTGACGAACTGCTTGTTGCCGTTAAGAATCCATTTGCCGTCGCGTAGCACCGCACGGGTGCGCAGATTGTTCGCCTCGGAGCCGGCTTGCGGCTCGGTCAGGCAGAACGCGCCGATGCGGCGTCCCGTGGCGAGGTCTTGGAGATAGCGGTCCTTTTGCGCGTCCGTGCCGAAGTTCAGGATCGGCCCGCAGCCGACCGAATTGTGCACGCTCATCAGCGTGGCGCAGGCGGCGCAGCCCGCAGCGATCTCTTCGAGCGCGAGCGCATAGGCCACGTAGTCGGTATAGGAGCCGCCCCATTCGGACGGCACGATCATGCCGAGAAAACCCAGCTCGCCCATTTGCGTCACGACTTCCGTCGGCAGCTTCGCGTCGCGATCCCACTGGCCGGCATGCGGCGCGAGGCGCTCAGTGGCGAAATCGCGGGCGGCGTCGCGGATCATCCGCTGTTCGTCGGTGTAGAAGCTGTCCATGGCTCGATCCTGTTATGTGCATCGAGTCGAGGCGGCGAGGCGCGGCCTCGTCATCTGCGACTCATCGCGGGAGGTGGTCAGCCTCGCCGTAGTGTCTCCGGGCGATGCGTCCCGCGATCGGTTCAGGCCAAGTGTAGGGAAGCTGCTGGACAGGTTCGATGCTCAGCCCGATCATTCTGGTTGAGCGCATTTGCCATACCGGTATCATTCAAGGCGGATTCAGGCCACGTTTTCAAAGGCTTAGCGAATCGCCACAAGGAAAATGTTGAGCGCGTTTGCCAGACACTCGTTAAAAATATGAAGAACCTCAAGAACGATAGAGGCACGATTTCCGTCAGTCTGGTCGAGGAGGCCCTGGCGTTGGCACGGGCACGCGGTGTCGAGGCGCTGCCGCTCGCCGAAGCCGCCGGCATCGCGGCAACGATGCTGGCGTCGCCGAAAAGCCGGGTCTCGTCGGCGCAGTACGGCGCGCTGTGGGCCGGCATTGCCCGCGCGCTGGACGACGAATTCTTCGGCCAGGACTCGCACCGTATGAAAAGCGGTAGCTTCATCGCGATGACACAGATGGCGTTGACCGCGCGGAACGGCGCGCAAGCGCTCGCGCGGGCGGTAGGCTTCATGCGGCTCGTGCTGGACGATTTTGGCGCGCAGATCGAAACGGATGCGCAGCGCGTGCGGTTGCGGTATATCGAACGCGAAGGCGCGCGGCCGCCCGCCATGTTCGCTTATGCGACCTACTTCATCGTCGTCTACGGCCTGTTGTGCTGGCTGGTCGGGCGGCGCATTCCGCTGCTCGAGGCGCGCTTTCGCTGCGCCGAGCCGCCTGCCGCGCATGAATACCGATTGATGTTCTGCGACGACATGGCGTTCGATCAGGCCGAGTCGTATGTCGACCTGTCGCCTGCGTTTCTCGACCTGCCGGTGATCCAGACTACCAAGTCGGTCAAACCGTTCCTGCGCGATGCGCCCGGCAGCTTCATCGTCAAGTACCGCAATCCCGGTTCGCTCGCCGCGCGCGTGCGCAAGATGCTGCGCGCGCTGCCGATGGCCAACTGGCCCGCCGCCGACCAGATGGCGCTGCGCCTGCACGTCGCTGAAGCGACGATGCGGCGACGCCTGAAGCAGGAAGGCTATACGTATCAGTCGATCAAGGATGACTTGCGGCGCGACATCGCGATCGGCGAACTGCAGGACACCGATCGCACGATCGCCGACATCGCCACCGCCGTGGGTTTTGCCGAGCCGAGCGCGTTTCATCGCGCGTTTCGCAAATGGACCGGCATGCGGCCGACCGATTACCGGCCGGCGCGTGCGGATTTCACGCGTCGCACGGAATCGGACTAAGCTGTAAGGAGCAGGCCACCCTTCTTGGGGTATCGGCCCGCGCCGGTCGATACCCATCGGCATGGCGCGGTAGCCATCAGCGATGAGCACGTATCCGCGTCTCCCGTTCCGGCAGTCTGGTCCGCGCCCTGCGCTTACCCGTGGCCCAGGCGTGGGCTGGTTGATGCGCGGCATGACCGCGTTTGGCGTGCTTTTGGCATTTGGATTCGCGTTGTGCGAAAACGCACCGCGGGGTTGGGTCGCCGAGGCCGCCGTCGCACCGAATAGCGTTATCGTGATTCCGGTGAACGGCGCGATCAGTCCGGCCAGCGCTGACTTCATCGTGCGCAGCCTGCAGCGCGCCGCCGACGATCGCGCACAACTCGCCGTGCTGCAACTCGATACGCCCGGTGGGCTGGATACGTCGATGCGGCAGATCATCAAGGCGATTCTCGGCTCGCCGGTGCCGGTCGCCACCTTTATCGCCCCGAGTGGCGCGCGAGCGGCGAGCGCCGGCACCTATATCGTCTACGCCAGCCATATTGCGGCGATGGCGCCGGGCACCAATCTCGGCGCGGCGACGCCGATCCAGATGGGCATCGGCGGTGCGGAGCCGCCCGCGGGCGGCGGCGGTATGCCGGGACTGCCGGGCACGGGAGGCGGCGCTGGCGCCCAAAAGAACGAGCCCGCCGTGCCTGCCTCAGCCGGTTCGGTGAACTCGGCCAGCTCGACCAGCTCAGCCAACTCGTCCGTCCCCGCGAGCGCGCCCAGCGCCGCCCTTCCCCTCGACAGCCAATCAACCGAACTGCGCAAGCAGGTCCACGACGCGGCCGCCTACATCCGCGGCCTCGCGCAAATGCGCGGCCGCAACGCCGACTGGGCCGAGCGCGCGGTGCGCGAGGCCGTCAGCCTCTCAGCCAGCGAAGCGCTCGCGCAGCACGTGGTCGATCTGAACGCGCGCGACATTCCCGACCTGTTGCGCCAGCTGGACGGCCGCACGATCAGCACGAGCCGAGGCGACGTCAAGCTCAGCACCGCCAATGCACCGGTCGTCACGCTCGAAGCCGATTGGCGCAGCCAGTTCCTCGCGGTCATCACCGATCCGAACGTCGCGCTGGTTCTGCTGATGATCGGCATGTACGGCCTGTTCTTCGAGTTCGCCAATCCGGGGTTCGTGCTGCCGGGCGTAGTCGGCGCCATCAGCCTGCTGATGGGGCTCTTCGCGATGCAGATGCTGCCGGTCAATTACGTCGGGCTCGGCCTGATCTTTCTCGGCATTGCGTTCCTGATCGGCGAGGCGTTTCTGCCGACCTTCGGCTCGCTCGGTTTCGGCGGTGTGGTCGCGTTCGTGATCGGCGCGCTGATGCTGATCGATACCGACGTGCCCGGCTACGGCATTCCGCTGCCCCTGATCGCGGCCGTGGTCGTGTTCAGCGTCGCGTTCATATTCGGGGTGTCGAGGCTGGCCTTGCGGGCCCGACGCCGGCCCGTGGTAACCGGCTCGGAAGGGCTGATCGGCAGTCTCGGCGTCGTGCTCGACGGTGGCCTGTCGCCGGACGGTGGCCTGCTGCCAGGGGACGCAGCGGGCGGCACGCTGGCCGGCTGGGCGCAGGTGCATGGTGAACGCTGGCGGGTGTCCAGCACGGCCCCGGTCGCGGCCGGTCACGCGGTGCGCGTCACTGCGCGGCGCGGACTGACGCTGACCGTGGTGCCCGCGGAAGCACTAAAACAAGGAGAACGCTCATGATCGGTTTCACATTCGGCTTCAGCAGCATTCTGATTCTGCTGGTGGCCGCACTGATTGCCTCATCGATACGGATTTTTCGCGAATACGAGCGCGGCGTGGTGTTCATGCTGGGGCGCTTCTGGAAGGTCAAGGGGCCTGGTCTCGTCCTGATCATCCCGATCGTGCAGCAGGCCGTGCGGATGGATTTGCGCACAGTCGTGTTCGACGTGCCGCCGCAAGACGTGATTACGCGCGACAACGTTTCGGTGAAGGTCAACGCGGTGGTGTATTTCCGTGTCGTCGATCCGGAGAAAGCGGTGATACAGGTGGCGCGTTATTTCGATGCGACCAGCCAGTTGTCGCAAACCACGTTGCGCTCGGTGCTCGGCAAGCACGAACTCGACGAACTGCTCGCCGACCGCGAGCAACTGAACGCCGATATCCAGAAAGTACTCGATTCACAGACCGACGCGTGGGGCATCAAGGTGTCGATCGTCGAGATCAAGCACGTTGACATCAACGAAACGATGATCCGGGCGATTGCGCGCCAGGCCGAGGCCGAGCGCGAACGGCGCGCCAAGGTGATTCACGCGGAAGGCGAATTGCAGGCCTCGCAGCATCTGCTGGAAGCGGCCCAGACGCTCTCGAAGCAGCCGCAGGCGATGCAGTTGCGCTACCTGCAAACGCTCACGACGATTGCCGCCGACAAAAACTCAACGATCGTATTTCCGCTGCCGATCGATCTGTTGAGCGCGGTGCTGGATCGGATCAGCAAGCCGTCGGCCTCCTGATCCGAGGGTCGCGCGGGTTCAACTGGGGCCACTTTGGATCGCTGGATGAAACAGTGCATTACCTTCAATCGACTTACTCCAAATGCTTACGAAAATTAACATGGAGGAGTCGTTTTTAACCGCTCCATAGGAGCTCATCATGAAAGTCGCTTCTTTAGTTGGACTCGGCGCGCTGTTAGCCGCCGTGAGTATGAGCACCGCGTTTGCGCAGAGCGCGCGGCCTTACGACCCGTCGGCACCGCTAACGCGTGCCCAGGTGAAAGCCGATCTGGCCGATTGGCGCGCTGCCGGCTACGATCCGCTCGACTGGATCGACTATCCGGAAAACGCGCAACGCGCGGGCCGCATCGTCGCCGCACGACGGGCGCAGCAGATGGGTGGCAGCATGGGGCAGTAATCAGTCTCGCCCTCGCCTTGAAGCGGCATGCAGGCCGCCTGCGACTGCAACGGTCGCGGGCGACGTGGGCCTCGCATGCCTTATACCTGCGCATCTCCGCGCATTAACCGCCGGCCTCTCCCGCCGCCTGCCCCTTTTTTCCACCTGTATTGTCTGCCCGCCTTTTCGAGGCTAGGCTCTGCCCGAATCTGTTCAATCCAGGCTGCGCCGCGAGGCTCCGCCTTGCCCCGCCTCCCCGAAAGTCCACCGTTTGCCCCACCGTTTGCCGCCGCAACATCGCAAATTCGCTTGCCGCTCCGCCCCGCGCGCTGGCAAGGTATCATCTCGCCCCTTCGGCTAAGCCCGCAGTCACACAATCCGGTTCGCCGCCGCCAATCATGATTACAATCCGCCCGTAGGCTTGGGCGCATGGCGCATCGGTGCCGCGTCGGACGGCACACTCGCCCGTTTATTTGCTGCGCATAGCCCGTATCAACCACAAGAAGCGCTTTTTGAACAACGAGAGACCCGCCTCATGGACTCCATAAAACGATACTTCGGCTTCGAAGCCGCCGGCACCAACCTGCGCACGGAAGTGCTCGCTGGGCTGACCACCTTCCTGACGATGGCCTACATCATCTTCGTCAACCCCGCGATTCTCGGCGACGCCGGCATGCCGAAGGACGCAGTGTTTGTCGCGACCTGCATCGTGGCCGCGCTGGCCTCGCTGATCATGGGTCTCTACGCGAACTATCCGATCGCGCTCGCGCCCGGCATGGGCCTGAACGCGTACTTCGCGTACACCGTCGTGAAGGGCATGGGCTTCACGTGGCAAGCCGCGCTCGGCGCGGTGTTCATCTCCGGTTGCCTGTTCCTGATCGTCACGCTGTTTCGCGTGCGTGAGGTGATCGTCAACGGCATTCCACATTCGATACGTATTGCCATCACCGGCGGTATCGGGCTGTTTCTCGCGATCATTTCGCTGAAGTCAGCCGGTGTGGTGGTCGGCAATCCGGCCACGCTCGTCACGCTCGGCGATCTGCACAATCCGCATGTGATTCTCGCGGTAATCGGCTTCTTCGCGATCGTCACGCTCGACTATCTGCGGGTGCGCGGCGCGATCCTGATCGGCATTGTCGGCGTGACCGTGCTGAGCTTTTTCTTCGGTGGCAATCAGTTCCACGGCATCGTCTCCGCGCCGCCGTCGATTGCACCGACGCTGTTCCAGCTCGACATTCGCGGCGCGCTCTCCGGCGGCGTGCTGAACGTGATTCTGGTGTTCTTCCTCGTCGAACTGTTCGATGCGACCGGCACGCTGATGGGCGTGGCCAATCGCGCCGGGCTGCTGGTCGAAGGCAAGATGTTTCGACTGAACCGCGCTCTGCTCGCTGACAGCACCGCGATTCTGGCCGGCTCGATGCTGGGCACGTCGTCGACCACGGCGTATATCGAAAGCGCGTCGGGCGTGCAGGCCGGCGGCCGCACGGGTGTGACCGCGATCACCGTCGCCGTGCTGTTCCTCGCAGCGCTGTTTTTCGCGCCGCTGGCGGGCGTGGTGCCCGGCTACGCGACGGCGCCGGCCCTGCTGTACGTGTCGTGCCTGATGCTGCGCGAAATGCTCGACCTGCCGTGGGACGACGCCACCGAAGTCGTGCCGGCCGCGCTCACCGCCCTGCTGATGCCGTTCACCTACTCGATCGCCAATGGCGTCGCATTCGGTTTCATCTCGTATGCCGGCCTGAAATTGCTGACCGGGCAGGCGCGCAAAGTGAAACTGGTGGTGTGGATCATCGCGGCGATTTTCCTGTTCCGGTATTTCTACCTCGGCAGCGAATAAGAGCGCGCCGGCTCCTGACGCGAAACACGGAACTAGATGTGACGCGGCGCGGCGGTGTGCAATGCAACACCGCACAACGCATCGCTACCTGAGTGAAAGCAGCGCGGCATCGTCGCGGTGTTTGGCCACGGTTCGGTCTGGATCGACAATCGTTTTGTTGAGTTAGTTGTTGAAGGCGCCCGTTCTGGTCGGGCACCCTTTATCAATCCGATGATTGATAAAAACCAACGAACGGGTCACAGGAACATACAGCGGCGCGTACTGAACCGAACGGCGCGAGTGGCCGCGGCCCGTTGAGAACCTGTTGTCGTGCGAACGCCGCGCCTGGGTTTGCGTCTCGTGTTGCTCTTGCGCGGCTTGTTCTGATTTTTTGCCCTGCCTGCTCGCTGGGCTTATTTTGGGGTCCATTTTCGGGTGGACACCCAGCAGGCGCAAAATCGCTCAGTTGCGCCAGTTCGCTTCGTAGAAACGCACGTAGCCGCTTCTCAGCACCAGACATTGCGCCCGCGTTTCCGATAGCAGACGTCGCGTTGCTGCTTCGATCCGCGCCCGGTGCGCGTCGAATGCGCCGACCATGTCCTCCAGACGCGGCGAGGCGGCGCCGAAGTGATCTTCCAGCGCCTCAGCCGTGATCATGCACTCCACCCTTTCCCCATCAACCATTGCCGGGAACGCCAAGGTAAGTTCGCGACCTGAATATTCAGGAGTTTCGTTCGGAAATAGGATCTGCATGGGTATTCACCTAAAAGGTTGGGTGCTGCGCATGGGTCGATTGGTACTGCGCACGCTGGTTGAGTCTGGTCGCACTTGCAGCGCTTTTCCTCCTTGTCGGATCCTGTTGGTGCGGGTCCGTCACTCTGCGGTTGCGACAGCGTTGTACTTCGCGCCCCGCGGAGGTGATTGGATTCACTGTAGACGAGTTCGGGCGCTGCGCAAGTTTTCCTTTTTGTTTGCTTGATTTTGGTGCTTGACGTGGTGTTTTGAGGCGCAGATTTTCTACCGCGCGATCCGGTTTTTCCCTGCCGCGCGGCTTTCGCCTACGTTCTGTTTCGTCCTGTAATATCGGTGTTCAGCCGCGGATGCGTATGTTGCACTGCGCAATGCAACGGCGGGCAACGCACCCGCCGTGTCCGACAACCGGAGACATGCTTTGATCCATCGTCCTGCCACGCCGCCCACCATTGGTCGACCAGATGTCATCGCGCAAGCTCATGCCCGCTCGCTCGAAGTCGGCCTGCGTGCGTCGGAAACGCCGGACTTTCAGCCGCTGCGCCGCCCCGCGCTGCGTGAGCTTGTCGATCGCAATCAGTCGCTCTATACGCACGCGCTGCCCGTCATGGAGACGCTGCACGCGCAGATCGTCGACACGCAAAGCATGGTGCTGCTCACCGACAATCACGGCGTGATTCTCCACAGTCTCGGCGACAGCGACTTCGTCGAAAAAGCCAATCGTGTCGCGTTGTGCCCGGGCGTGTCATGGGCCGAAGCGGATCGTGGTACGAACGCGATCGGCACCGCCCTGATCGACGGGCAGCCGACCGTCGTGCACGCCGGCGAGCACTTCCTGCACGCGAACCGGATCCTGACCTGTTCGTGCGCGCCGATCGCGGATCCGTTCGGGCGCACCATCGGCGCGCTCGATGTCAGCGGCGACACGCGCGGCTTCCACAAACACACGCTCGCGCTCGTGCGGATGTCAGCGCAGATGATCGAAAATCATCTGTTCTCCAATCAATTCGTCGACGCCATTCGCGTCCACTTTCACGCGCGCGCGGAATTCATCGGCACGCTCTACGAAGGACTCGCCGCGTTTGCGCCGGACGGCACGTTCCTGTCCGCGAATCGCAGCGCGCTGTTTCAATTCGGGCAGCCGCTCGCCGACCTGCAAAGGCAAACCTTCGATGCGCTGTTCGGTATCGCATTCGCCCGGCTGCTGCAACAGATCGCCCGCGCACCAGGCGAAAACATCGTGCTGACGTTGCCGAGCGGCGTGCGCGTGGTCGCACGCGGTGAGTTTGCGGTGCCGCGCTATGTGGCTACGGCAGAAGCCTTGCCCGACGCGGCGCGTACGGCCACTTCCAACGGCACGCGCACTGCGGCTCGGCCCTGCGAAGCTGCGCAACTCGCCACACTCGAAACGCTCGATACAGGCGACGCGCACGTCTCCGCGATCCTGCGAAGAGTCGCCAAGCTGCGCGGACGCGATATCCCCATTCTCGTACTCGGCAAAACCGGCACCGGCAAGGAATGGCTCGCCCGCGCGATCCATCACGATTCGCCGCGGCGAGCCGCGCCCTTCGTCGCGCTGAATTGCGCATCGTTGCCCGATACGCTAATCGAGGCAGAGTTGTTCGGCTACGAGGACGGCGCGTTCACCGGCGCAAAAAAACGCGGCAGCGTCGGCAAGATCGTGCAGGCCGACGGCGGCACGCTTTTTCTCGACGAAATCGGCGATATGCCGCTCGCCCAGCAAGTGCGCCTGATGCGCGTGCTGCAGGAGCGTACCGTCGTGCCGCTCGGTGGCACGCGGGCGATTCCGGTCGATCTGCGCATCGTCTGCGCGACCCACCGCAATCTGCGCGCGATGATCGAAGCCGGCACCTTCCGCGAAGACCTGTATTACCGGATCAACGGCCTCGTCGTCACCTTGCCGGCGCTGCGCGAGCGTAGCGATCTGGCGGTGCTCGTCGAGCGCATGCTCGCATTGCAGCCGGACGGCGAGCGTTTGCCGCGTCGTGTGTCCGATGAGGTGCTGGAACGGTTCGCGCAATGCCGCTGGCCCGGCAATCTGCGGCAATTGGCTAACGTGCTGCGCACCGCAGGCATCATGGCCGAAGGCGCGGAGCAGATCGAACTCGAGGATTTGCCGGAGGACTTTCTGCAGGATTGCGAAGCGGTTCCTGATCGGCAAGCGCCTGTTGGCACAAACTCGAAGCCGGCCAGTTACGCGGAGAGCCGCCAGGCTGCGGCGGTTGCAAGCGACCCCGCTGCGCTGCCCGGCCGTATGGACGAGTGGCAATCGGTCCTGATCGAGCAAACGCTGGCGCGTCATACCGGGAATGTGTCCGCGGCAGCGCGAGAGTTGGGCCTGGCGCGCAATACGGTGTATCGCTATCTACGCCAGAGGCAAGGCCGTTGAGCGTTCATGCGTGAAATGCAAGGACACTGAGACTGCCGGGATCGGCAGTCTCAGTGTCCTTGCAGTATAGCTAGCCAGGATGCGGCGGGTTACCGCGCAGCACGATGCGCGACGCGCGCGGCGGCCCGTATTAAAGCGCACCCAGTGCCGACCACACGCCATCCTTGAACCTCGAGGCCAACACCGATTCATCGTTCTCGCTGCGCACGACGAGCATTGGCTCGGCGCCATCACCACTGACGAATTGCGGAGCGCCGTCCACAGGGCCCAGGTCGGTGGACACGCCGTCCTTCCAAACACAGAGATTGGGATAGGCGACTCGGGCATTGCCGATAGCATAGAAATATTTATCAGCTCCACAGTTTCCCGCCATGATCACCTTGTCGTTCCTGATTGCAGCGGTCGCATTGACCCAGTTCTCCTTAACGCCAAGCCCCGATTTGACCCAGGTTGTACTCTCCGACAACGCGCCCGGCGACGACTGCCGATAAACCGTAAAGTCGCCGACGCCCCGCCCCCCGAATCTGCCATCTGTCTCTTTGGTGATGACGATCACACTGCCGTTTGCCCCGTTCAACATGATGGGGTCCATGTACGTCGCGGCCCAGGGGAAATTCACCTTCCGGAACGTCGATTGCCCGGGCAGCACCTGCGACTGGATCACGACCGGACCGTACGACGGTTCCTCCCGCACCGCAACGGCTAGCGCGCCCGACGCATCTTTCACAACGACCACGTCGCCCACTCCTTTAAGACCCGTGGGTTGCCAGGGCCCCCAGGCACCGCCAACGCTGGTTTCCGCGCGATAGAGCACACTGGAGTCGACCGCCCGGGCTACAACGGCAGAACGGCCATCGTGGTTGGCAATGGCCCGTGGCGAAGACACGATCACGCTGTCCTGCCAGGTGATCGCCGGCAGCCACTCGCCGGCTGCGTTGGTCGCCAGATGGACAAGATCGTGTTGCGCCGTGCGCGCGAAGACAGATACCCGAGCGTCCTGACCGATCAGGACCGCCGGAACGCTCGCAAACCGTCCCTCGACTGGCACGCGCCTGCGTGATGCCGTATCACGCACATGCAGTTTGTTGTCCTTGTTGCCTACGTAGGCAATGATCGGGCCGCCTTTACCTTCCGGGGTGCCCACCGGCGCAATCTGCGAGCGGGCCTGGTCCCCATTGCGCACAAGGACGTACTGTGATTGAAGCCATTTGGCTTGCGCGTCGGCGGGCCAGACACACGTGGGGGACGCCGCAGCCGACGCGCGGGCGCAAGTGTATTTGCTGTCATACGTGCCATACCATGCTGCCACGCGAGTTTTCGCATCGGACTCCGCCGGCGTCAGATTTGCAGGCCTTACGGCGCCTGGATCACCCGTATAGAACTGAACCGTACGGCGGCTTTCAAGAATTTCACTCCCCCTGATTGCCATTTTTGCGCCTGAAGGGTGATCCGGATGATCGTGGTTCTCACCACATGCGCGACACAACCTGTCAACTGGAGTGGTAATAGACGGATCCTGCAGATAGATGAGGTCTGGGTCGTAGTCAAATGCCAGGTTCGCGATCATCCTCGCAAGACCACCGCTCGTATAGCGCTCGGCGCTGCTCCCAGCCGCATCGGCGGGTGGAGGGCCGTCCGGATAAGCAGGCGCAGCGTATTGCAAGTCCGCTACCATGTGACTCAGTGGCGTGTGAGAGCCCCAGCCAGCGCCCTCCCAAGGGTCGTCAATGCCGAGGTGGATATGCGTCACGCGACCGCTGGGGTCGGTATAGCGAACCGGCTTTCGCGACAACAGGTCCAGTCGGTCACGGGTCCATGGGACAGCATCCGGAGCATGCGCGCCCAGCATGGACGACCACGCGGTCATCGCACCGAGGTCGCGCTTCGCTGAGTATTCCCAGGTATCGGAGGCAATCTTTCCGTTCGTCAGATACACAATCTGCACGCAAGCGCCCCGCGCAATGTCGCGCTGCAAATCGGTTTGCATGAAAAACAGATCGTCGTCCTGATGCGCGACAAATGCCTGAACCTTGTATGTGCATGCTGGCGTGACCGGGGTACTTGCCACCGCCTCGCGACATAAAGCAGTACCAACTATTAATGCGATCAATGTGTAGCGCATAGCCGACCTCACTTTGTGGAAGGAAGTCAAAAGCTAACATCGCCCACGATTAATTACATATGCCTTACTGTCGCAGGCCATCGGTTAAGATCACGTCTGCTGCGGCCCTGTACAGTCGAAGTCCGACCTTTCGCCCATTCGCATCGCATTCATTCATTCATTCATGATTGACAGTCCACGCCCTTTTTCCGTTCGCGTCGAGCCGCTCGGTCAAAGCTTCGAAGCGCCCGATTCGCTCACGATCCTCGAAGCCGCCGGCTTTGCGAATCTGCGTCTGCCGCGCTCGTGCCGCAACGGTACGTGCCGGACCTGCATGTGCAAAATGACGGCGGGACGCGTGCGCTACACAATCGAATGGCCGGGTTTGAGTCGCGAAGAAAGAGCCGAGGGCTACATCCTGCCGTGCGTGGCGATCGCGGAAACCGACGTGGTGCTCGAAGCGCCGGATGCGGTTGAATTACAACCGCACGGCAAATGACATTGCATCCGGCTTTAACGGCCGCTGCCCATCGCGCGGGCGATTTTCTTGTCGGTGTTGTACTGGCTCAACGCATACACCGACCAGATCGCGGCCGGAATCCAGCCGATCAGCGTGATCTGCAAGATCAGGCAGATGATGCCGGCAAACGGCCGGCCAATCGTGAAGAACTGAAACCACGGCAGAATGATGGCAAGCAATAAACGCATTCAGATTTCCTGTTTGTATTGAACTGACGGCACGCGTCCTTCGGGTGCGATCGCGCTGGCGATCGCCTGAACGAGCCCGCCTAGTTGATCGGCGCGAAGCGCGGCACCTCGGCGCCGTCGACTTCGACCAACTCGAAAAACACCGCAGCTGGACGCGTCCAGATCGTACCATTGCCGGCTTTGTAGACGATCATTGTGACCGTTGGATCGGACTCCAGCGTGGCCTCGCAAACCAGCTCGTAAATACCGCCTTTGTAGTGTCGATAACGCACCATTCAACTGCTCCTGTTCCGGTCAACGGCATTCTTGGAAACGGACCGACGTCCTCCGAAACGGAGCACGTGGTTTTGTCGCGACCGTTATTTTAAACCGTTGCCGGCACGTGAAAGATCCCTAATGCAGGCTTGCGCGGTTGCGATCGACAATCGCGGTGCATGCCGGCCCGAGCGGTGAAACACGTCAGCGTTCAAAGGAACCAGCGGTATTCCCGCGCGTTCACCTCGTTCATGAAATCCAGATGGTCCTGCCGTTTGTTCTCGCAGTAGACCATGACGAACTCTTCGCCCATTCCCTCGCGCACCACCGGATGATTCTGCATCGCGGCGACGGCGGTGAGCATGTCTTTCGGAAAATCGATCCCGCTCGCGCGGTCCTCGTTGAGCGGCGCGATGGGCTCGCGACCGGCGGCCAGCCCGTGTTCCATGCCAGTGAGGATAGCGGCCAGCACAAGGTACGGGTTCGCATCGGCGCCCGCCACACGATGTTCAATGCGCAGGTTGCGATCATCCGATTCGGGAATGCGAATGCAGGCGTCGCGGTCTTCGAAGCCCCAACTGCCACGGCTGGCGGCGTTCGCTTTCCAGCCATAGCGGCGAAACGCGTTGTGATTGGCCGCGAAGACCGGCATGCAATGCGGCAGCAGCGCAAGGCACCCGGCCACCGCGTGGCGCAACGGCCGCTGGCCGTCTGCAGCCAGCAGGTTGTTGCCAGCCTCACCATAGAGACTCACGTGCACGTGCATGCCGCTGCCCGGCGCATGCAGATAAGGCTTGCTCATGAAGCTGGCGCGGTAGCCGTGTTTCATCGCCACGCCGCGCGTGCTGCGGCAGAACAAGGCGGCCCAGTCCGCCGCGCGCAGACCGTCGTCGTTGTGGCCAAAGTTGATCTCGAACTGCCCCGGTCCCAGTTCAGCCGTGATCACCGTGGCCTCCACGCCCTGCTCGCGCGTGGCTTCGACCATCTCGCCGAGCACGCCGGAGAACCGCGATAGCCGCTCGATATGCATGTTCGGCTGGTCGTCCCTGTCGCCGCAGAATGGGTCGCGTGGAAACTGCGGCAGACCGTCCGCGAGTCCGGCGTCGAACAGGTAGAACTCCAGTTCGAAGGCCACGACCGGGCGGATGCCGCGCCGCTCGAAGCGTTTCAGCACGCGCGCCAGTACCTCGCGCGGTTCGAACTCGATCGGCGCCTCGGTGCCGTCCGAGCTGATCAGCATCTGCCCCAACGGCTGACTTTCCCAGCGCACCGGCTTGAGCGTGCCGGCGATCAGGCGGCGCACAGCATCCGGGTCGCCGTCGTTGAAGCAATAGTCGCCGATCGGGTACAGCCCGCCCTGCGCCCCTAGCAGGATGCAGTTCTGCGGCAGTTTCAGGAGACTGCCGGCCGCGACTTTCTCCAGCATGTCCACGGGATATCGCTTGCCATAGAAGTGTCCGGGAATATCCAGGCAAATGAGGTCGACGTAACGCACCTCGGGATAGGCCGCGCGGAAGGCCCTCACTTCGCTAGGCAGGTCGGCGCTGGGGGAAGTCATGGTGTTGTCCTTCTCACGCAAGAGGTGATGATTGAGATTAAATTCAAAGTTGCCATGGGCCGGGGCAGGCAATCCGATGGCATGAGGCGATATGGCATCCACGACAGCCGTTTATCACATTCATTTACGGCGCCATTAGTTAGCGATCCGAATTTTTCGTTCCGCGCCGCGTTCCCTGCTGTATTCGGGTTCGGCTGGAACGCTAGGTGAACACCCAAAGCACCCGCGTCGGTTGATCGGAGAGGTTGGCGTAGCGGAAGCGGGCGTGCGCCGGCACCTGGAAGCCGTCGTTAGGGCCAAGGGTCACCGGCTGCGCCTCGTCGTCCAGCCAGATGGTCAACTCGCCTTCGAGGACGAAGCCGCCCTGCTCGTCGCTGTCGTTCAAAGGTCTATCGCCACTGCTGGCGCCGGGAGCCAGGTGGCTTTCCAGCATCGAAAAGCCTGCCGACATGTTCGGCGACACCAACACGTCGGTCACGCCCTCGGCGTAATAGAGGGTGCGGCGTTCATCCGGCCGGGTCACCCAAGGCAGCGCGCGTGGCTTGCTCAGGTTATAAAAATACGTGGTGGGCACGCCCAGCGCTTCACCGATGGCGGTCAGATCGCCCACGGTCGGACGCGAGAGGCCGCGCTCGATCTGCGAGAGGAAACCCACCGAGCGGCCGATCTTTTCCGCCAATGCGCCCAACGTCACTTTCTTATGCTTGCGCAGGTCCCGAATCAGTATCGCGAGACCTTCAATTTCTTCCTGCTTGTTCATCTTCCGCCCCTTCTCTCAGACTCTGTCGCGCAGACGATACCAGGTCTTGCCCATGACCTCCAGCGGCGCCGCCAGCAACGCGCCGCCGGGAAACGGCGGATTGTCGATGGACTGATACACGCTCAGCAATTCGTCGTCGCCGAGGATCGCGTCGGCGACGGCCCGGGCGGCGGCCAGCGTGGGAAGCACGCCGTGCCCCGAGTAGCCTTGCAGCCAGTAGCGCTCGCCTTGCCGGCCGATATCGGGCGTGCGTTTCATGCTGATATCGATATGCCCGCCCCAGGCAAACTCCAGTTCCACCCCGCGCAGTTGCGGGAACGCCCGCTCCAGGTAGGGCCGGGTGGCGGCCGCAATATCCTTTGGAATACCGCCCGCATAGGTGCAGCCGCCGCCGAACAGCAGACGGTTGTCAGGGCTGAGGCGGAAGTAGTCGGGAACGAACTGGTTGTCGATCACGCAACTGTTGCGCGGCAACAGCGAACGGGCCACGTCCGGCTGCAACGGCGAGGTGGCCACCTGATATGTGCCGACCGGCAGCATGCGCCTGGAAAGTTTTCGGTCGAGGCGGTCGATATATGCGTTGCAGGCGAGCACTAACGCGTCCGCACGCACCTTCCCCTTGTCGGTACGCGCCACAAAACCGTCGGGCGTTTCGCGGTAGTCCAGCACCTGGCTCTGCTCGAAGATCCGTCCGCCGGCCTGTTCAATCGCCGCCGCCATGCCTTGGGCCAGCTTCAACGGATTCAGGTGGCCCGCCTCGGGATCGTAGAGCGCCGCATGATAGCGCTCGCTTGCAATCCACTCAGGCATCTCCTCGCGGGGAATGAACCGCATCCGGTCGTAGCCCCACTTTTCCTCGGCCTCCCGCTGGGCCTGCTGCAGCAGAGCAACGCGGCGCGGCAGCACCGCCGCCCACAGACTGCCGGCGCGGTAGTCAGCATCAAAGCCATGCCGCTGTGGCAGCTCACGTATCTCCGCTGCGGCCCAGCGCATGCTGTCCCATAGCTGGCGGGTCCGCTCCAGCCCCAACGCTGCCTCCAGCGGCGGCATATCGCAGGACCAGCCGAGCAGTGCCTGGCCGCCATTGCGCCCGGACGCCGCCCAGGCCACCCGGCTGGCCTCGAGCAAGGTGACGCGCTTGCCTGCGAGAGCGAGCCGCAGCGCTGTGTGCAAGCCGCTGAAACCCCCGCCGACGATTAACACGTCGGTGTCCAAGCGCTCTTCCAAAGTCGGGCGCAGTGGAATCTGGCCTGGATAGGTGCGCGCGTAATAGCTCGCGACATGCTCGGCGGACTGATGGAACATCGGCGCTGCTCCGTGAAAAATTCAATCATTAATTTCATGAAAAAATAACATCTATTTTTCACGAAAGCAAGCAAGAGCTAAAAGCGCCTTCGCGTCGACCGATACGGGACGACGATGACGCGCATAACGCGGTGTAGATTTCAGTATTCCGGTTCGTTGTAGATGTAAGAGCCGCACATCGATCCGCATTCGACTTCGAGGCCGCGCTGATGAGGAGCGTGGGGGCGCATACACAACACCGGACATGGCGATCGCGCCTGTGTCATCCACTTTGGCGCCCGCGGCGAGCCGCCGGAATGCGATACTGCCAATCGCCTTCCTGTCTCATCGATCTGTTCAAATCACATCACGCATCAAACGACGTCACGCCCTCGTGACACCAGTGAGGACAATGATGACTCTCGCGATCGCAACCGCCATCTCGGACGCAGATGCGCCCAACTATCTCGTCAAAGTCGATGCGGGTACACACAGCCTGCTCGGCGATGAAGGGCCGCACGAAGGGGGGCAGGATAGCGGCCCGGCCCCCTTCGAATTCGTGCTCTCGGGTCTCGCGGCATGCACCGCCGCCACGCTCAGGATGTACATGCAGAAGAAAGCATGGACGGGCGGCCGGATCAAAGTGGAGACGGAATTGCACGTCGGGCGCGACGGCGGTCAATACATTCGGCGTACCGTATCCGTCAATGGGCCCCTCGACGATAGCCAGCGGACCCGCCTTGCCGAAATCTGCGAGAAAACACCTGTCACCCTGTTCATCAAACGGGGAGCACAGATCGACACGACAATGCAATGGTGAGACGAAGCGCCTCGTTACGTCAGTATCGAGCGCTGCTCGCGGTCAGCAGCGCCGTGAAAACCACCGCGCTATCCCCTGCGATTTGAGGACCGTCAGCCACCCTCTTTCATCTGCTTCAGAATCTTATAGACGGTGGCGCGCCCCATCGTCAGCACGGCGGCTACATAGTTCGCGGAACTGCGGCCGCGAAACGCCCCCTGCGCATGCAGCGCCTCGACGATTTCCCGCTTATGTTCGCGCGTGAGCGCATTGATGCCGATTTGCCGTTCGCGCAGCCAGGTGTGCAGGAACGTGTTGATGCGGTCCTGCCAGTCGTCGCGGAACAGTTCCTCCGCGGGCGCATCCGTCAGATTGCCGCCTTTGATGAACAGATCCAGCGTGGAGCGCACATCTTCGAACACCGCGATGTTGAAGTTGACGCACAGCATGCCGGCCGGCTTGCCGTCGTCGTCGAACAGGATGTTGCTCACGCAGCGCATGCGACGGCCGTCCCAATTGAGCTTCTCGTACGGCCCGATCGTCCGGCCGCGTGCCGCATAGTGGACTTCGTCGAGCACCGAGGGTCCGCCGACTTCAAGCTTCGACAGGTTGTTCACGAGATACGCGATGGTCTGATCGCGCAGGTCGTGAATCACGACTTCGGCACACGGATAGAACAGCGCCGCGATGCCGTCTGCAATGGGTGCGTAGCGGTCCAGCAGCAGGTCTTTCACAGGAGAGACAGTTGTCTTGCGCATTGAGCAATCGCAGTGTTCGAGAGATGCGGCGCCGCTTTTCGTCCAAATGAGCCAACAAGGGCGCCGAGGTTATGGCCGGCAGGCAAGGTAAGCACAACAATGCCGGGCAGCCACGCGCTGCAACTCGCCATTGTAACGACCCCAATCGGCAGCGGCGACCGCAACGCCACGGCGACGGACCAGCGGCGATTTTATTGCGGGGCCACATGGCGCGCAGGGCTTTGATGGGCGCTCCACGGCATGCTGCCCGCACATTCCGGTTGTTGCATCCGCACCCAGCGATTTTTGTCCGCTTGGCGAGCGATTTTTTTTCGTGCGATAAATGGACCATCTATTTCACGGAGCAAGAGATGGCCACGCTCGAAGCGTTTCGCGCCGTGCTCGATGACGAAGGCACGCCGGAAATCATCCGCAATCACATCATCGATTCGTTGCAATACACGCTGCGCAATCACGGGCAGATTTTTACGTCGAAGGAAGTCGAATGGCTGGCCGGCTGGGACGACGCGCGCATTCCGCTCGCCGCTTCACGCGAGCTCCAGAAGCGCGTCGCCGAAACCACCCGCTGACGCCCGTTCGCCTGCGCCTTCACCTGCGCCATTACGGCGCCGCCGCACACACGGCGTGCCGGTCCTACCCCGGCGCGCCGTCCACGGCAGCCTTTTCTTGCCCAATGCCCCGCCGGCTGGGCGGTTTGCCCCCGCACGGAACTTTTTGCTATCCAATTAGACCCATTTAGTGCATCATATTGGAATAGCTGTATTCCGCATTCGTAGCACCGGCAGTATCAAGCACAGTTTCAATCGGCGTCTCCGCACCACCCCCGACTGTTCGACCGCTGCGTGTCAGCGATCCCGTCACTCCGGCAATGCGCCGCCTGCATTCGCCGTCGCGAGTTGTGCAGCTGAGTGGTTCAGCTTTTACGCGCCCGATGTCTGCGCGACATCAGCGTGTTTCTTCTCCATCGAATCCGCGATTTTGCGCGGCCGCGCTCATGCCCTTGCCATCGGGCCTGTGCCAACCTTTTTTCCATGGCGGCGCGCCCTAAGGTGCTGCGCTGCCGGGCCTGTTGTGCCGCGCGTAACACGCGTGACACGCGGGCCACGTAATACAGGACACGTGCTTCATGAATTCAGTTGTCAAGACGTACAAGGGTTACGAAATTCACCCGCTCGTCTATCCGCGCCGCCCGGCGGACGGTCAGACGGGCCGCAATCCGGACGCAGGCTACGACGCGTCGGTGCGCATTTGCCGCGTGGGCGCCAATCCGGCTGCCGACGGGCGTGTATTCCGTCTGCAGTATCTGTTTCCGTTCGACGGCACGGGCAAGGCGCGCATTGCGTGCATGGCTCACGCCGAACAATTGATCGACGGCCGTGTAGACGGCCAGTCCGTTGCCGATCTTTGAGCGGTACTATCAGCAAATCAGCTGGTGCCGCAGCGCAGTTGGCCTGAAAGCCAACTGTCAACCGTATCAGATGTTGTGCCAGGCTTAGCTGCTCGGCCAACACCCACTTATCCCATCGACCAGGAGTTATGCATGGCGAAAGAAGAACTGCTTGAACTTGACGGTATCGTCGACGAAGTACTTCCGGATAGCCGTTACCGTGTGACGCTCGACAACGGCGTCGTGGTTGGCGCTTACGCGTCCGGGCGCATGCGCAAGAACCACATCCGTATTCTCGCGGGCGACCGCGTGACGCTGGAACTGTCGGTTTACGATCTGACCAAAGGCCGGATCAATTTCCGTCACAAAGACGAGCGCGCCACCGGTGGCGGCGGCGCACGCAATACGCAATTCCGTCGCCGTTAAGGCTGGCGGCACGCTGACCGCTCATTGATCTGCTGATTCAGCTGCTGATTTGGCTAATTCCTGATCGGTCTTTGTGTGACCCATTGCTGGTTTGTTGTTCGCGAAGCCTTTCGCGCGCCTTCCTCCGGCTTGATTCGTTGACTCGAGCCTGAGCGGCGCGCTGCGGCGTCGCACGAATTGCATCCGCTGTTCCCGTTGCACGTTGTGCCTGGCCAATTGCTTTGCTGAATCGCCTTGGCGCATAGCCTCAACTATCGCCGGCCTCAGCGCCTCGCGCCGCGCGCTCCCGCAGTCGGGTGTCCCGCACCCTTGCACACTGCGCAGCTTCCTTTATTTACGCCCCGAACACGGCAGCGAGATCCTCTCCTGCTGCGCTCTTGCGCACCTGCTCGACCACCCGCTCCTCCAGTTCCGACAAATGCTCACGCATGGCCGCTAAGGCAGTATGCAGGTCGCCCGCATCGAGCGCTTCGATGATTTGCGTATGCTCGTCCGCGGAACAGGTCGAACCCTTCGACGGGTCGAACAACGCTTTGTACAACTCGGTCTTCGCCACGAGTTGCCCAACCAGGCCAAGCAATTCCGTACCGCCCGCCAGTTCCGTCAACAACACGTGAAACTGGCCCGCCAGCCGGACGGATTCCTCGATCGCGCCCGCGCGCAAAGCCTTTTCCTCGCTGCGCACGTGCTCGCGCAGGCGGCGCTTGTGCGTCGCGCCCAACGTCCCGCACAAGGCCGCGACGATGCCCGCCTCGACAATCTGCCGGGCGCGATACACCTGACGAATGTCTTCTTCCGATGGCGACGGCACGAACGCGCCGCGATTCGCCTCGAGCACCAGCTTGCCCTCGAAACCCAACCGCGCGAGCACTTTGCGCAACGCGCCGCGCGTGCAGCCGAACGCGGCAGCGAGATCGCGCTCGACCAGTTGCGCGCCCGGACGCAAACGGCCTTGCAACAACGCCGCGGTGATCGACGCGTAAATGCGCTCTTCGACGCTGATCGAGTCGTCGCCGATCACGGTGTGAAGAGGCGTTTCTGCATTGGCGGACGGCGTACGCGAGGAACGGGAGGCCATGAATTCAGTGATGGAGAACAGAGCGATATCGCACGGCATTGTAGCGACGCGAGGTGGCAGGCGCCATCCGCGGGTGCTCGGACTTATACCGGACATCAGAAAAATGGTTAACCATTCCAGGTTATTATGGTTGACCAAAATAGTCTCGGGCGATTTTTTCTACCCTGCTCGAGCCTAGTTACCCGTCTTGCCGCCACCGGTCGCGCAGCTTCCTCTTCCCGCTCGCAAGGCGTCGCCCACTCTCACATTCAGGTCCATTGTGAATTCGCACTCCAGCGCCAGCCCGACCCAAACCCGTGCAAACGACGACGCATCCCACGCGCTCACGTGGCGGGACGCGTTATGGCTGTGCGCGGTTGTCGTGATCGGCGTCAATCTGCGGCCCCTGCTGACGTCAATCAGCCCGTTGACGACAACGATCCGGGACGCAACCGGGTTGAGCTTTTACGGCGCGTCGTTACTGACCAGCCTGCCGGTCGTCGCGATGGGCATCGGCGCATTCGGCGCCGGCGCGCTAACCCGGTCGATCGGTGAAACGCGCGGCGTCGCGCTCGGTTTGCTCGCGATCGCGTTTGCCTGCGGCGCACGCTGGGCGGCCACCAGCGGCACAGCGCTTCTCGCGACGGCGGCGCTCGCGGGCGTCGGTGTCGCGGCGATTCAGGCGCTCCTGCCAGCCGTCATGAAGCAGCGCTTCCCTGCACGCGTGCCGCTGGCGATGGGGGTGTTCTCGGCATCGATCATGGGGGGTGGCGGCCTCGGGGCGCGCATGAGTCCGTGGGTGAGCGCAGCGATGGGGTCGTGGCATGCGGGGCTCGCTATGTGGGCACTTCCTGCTTGTGTCGCGCTGATTTGCTGGTTGAGTTTGAATTTCCGTGCTTCGCGCAAGATCGCGCCGCGGATCGCTCCGGGCAATGCGGTGACCGTTCCGCTGTGGCGCAAGCGGCGCGCGTGGACGCTTGGCCTCTACTTCGGAATCGTCAACGGCGGATATACAACGCTCGTCGCATGGCTGCCTGCGTTCTACCAGCAGCGAGGCGTGAGCGTTGCGGATAGCGGTTCGTTGCTCGCCTGGATGACGGTGTTTCAGGCTGCATCGGCGTTGCTGCTGCCTCTCGCTGCGGCACCGTTTCGCGATCGACGGCCGTGGTTGGCGCTAGGTTTGTCGGCCCAATTCGCCGGGTTGCTCGGCTTGATCTTGTGGCCTGACGCAGCACCGTTGGTCTGGGTCGGCGTTGCCGGAGCCGGGCTTGGCGGGACGTTCTCGTTGACGCTCGTGACAGCTATGGATCATTCGGCCGATCACCGCGTCGCGGGTAGGCTGGTCGCGTTTACTCAGGGTGTCGGCTTTGCAGTGGCAGCAATCGCGCCGACGTTAGCCGGCGGTCTTCGGGCAATGAGTGGCTCATTTACGACCACGTGGGTGATGCTCCTCACCGGTGTGGCCGCCATGATTCTGGTGAGCTTTCTGTTTTCGCCGCGCAGCTATGAGAGATGGCGCTGACAGCCTCGGCAACTGCCGCCGCATCGCGCTCACGACGCGCGCCACTTCGGTGCATCACCCCTGCATGCCCCGTGCGGGTGCAGCCCCTATTGCCTGACTGTTCCTAAGTCCGTGATTGCGCTACCGTGATTGCACCACCTCACCGCAATCGTCGCGCACTGGCATACAGGTTGCTTTATTAGTAGCCAGCCGTCGATAAACCACACTCCATGCTGCGCGTTCTCCTCGTAACCGATACCGATAAGCCGATAGGCGATCTGCGCGATGCCCTCGCACGACTCGGCTACGAGATGCTGGCCAGCACGGCGACGCCGCAAGCACTGCATCGCGTGGTTCAGAGCGAACGGCCGGACGTCATCATCATCGATACCGAATCGCCGTCGCGCGACACGCTCGAACAACTCGCGGTGATGAATGCCACGGCACCGCGTCCTGTGCTCATGTTCAGTCACGACGCGAACCAGCAATTGATTCGCGACGCGGTGGGTGCGGGAGTCACGGCCTACCTCGTCGAAGGTCTCGCCACGGAGCGGCTTGCGCCGATCCTCGAGGTCGCGCTCGCGCGGTTTGCACAAGAGTCTCAGTTGCGCGAACGCCTCGCGCAAGTCGAAAACGAACTCGCCGAGCGCAAGCTGATCGATCGCGCCAAACGCCTCCTGATGGATCAGCAGAAACTCACCGAACATGCCGCGTACGCCACCCTGCGCAAGCGCGCGATGAACCAGGGCGTCAAACTCGCCGAAGTCGCGCGCGCCGTCGTCGCGTCCGCAGACTCGCTCAAATGAAGCGCCGCTCATGAACTCTTCCGCCCCGCTCACCTCATCGTCCGCGCCCACGTCGCTCGAGAAAACCCATCTGAGGCTCGGCTTCGTGGCGCTGTCCGATGTCGCGCCGCTCGTCGCCGCGAAGCTGCTCGAATTCGGCCACGCACATGGTTTGACGCTGGAACTGTGCCGGCAGCCTTCATGGGCCGCCGTGCGTGACAAGCTCCTGTCGGGCGAACTCGATGCGGCGCATGTACTCTACGGTCTCGTCTACGGCGTGCAGTTGGGCCTCGGCGGTCCGCAAACCGATATGGCCGTGCTGATGGTGCTCAATCGCAACGGCCAGGCGATCACGCTGTCGAACCGTCTCGCCGATGCATTGGCCGAACATGGCACCCTGCCCAAAGCTCTGGCTACGCTTGGCCGCAAGCCGGTGTTCGCGCAGACCTTCCCCACCGGCACGCATGCGATGTGGCTGTACTACTGGCTTGCGTCGCAAGGCGTGCATCCGTTGTGCGATATCGAGAGCGTCGCGATTCCGCCGCCGCAAATGGTCGCCGCGCTCGCGGAAGAAAGGCTCGATGGCTTCTGTGTCGGCGAGCCGTGGAATGCAATGGCCGAAGCGGACGGCGTCGGCTGCACCGTCGCTTATACGAGCGAGGTGTGGCCCGATCATCCGGAGAAAGTGCTGGCGTGCCAGCGTGATTTCGTCAGTGCCAACCCGAATGCTGCGCAAGCGTTGGTGCAAACGATGCTGGAAGCCTGCCGCTGGCTCGATGGTGCAGGACATCGCGAGGAGATTGCGCGCTGGCTCGCGCGGCCCGAATTCATCGGCATCGATGAAGCATTAATTGCGGCGCGACTCGGCAATGAAATCGCGGCCTCGGCACCGCGGGGCCTGCCCATGCGGTTCTTCGACAACGGCGCAGTGAATTATCCGCGCGCATCCGACGGTGCGTGGTTTCTCACGCAGTTCGAACGCTGGGGCATGATCGACGCACGCGCGGATTACGCGGAAATCGCGGCGCAAATCAATCAGACGCAGTTGTATCGCGAGGCGGCCGCACGCGTCGGCGTAGCGGTGCCGGGCGATGACATTTCGCAGGTGCTGGTCGACGGCAAAGTGTGGGGCAGCAGCACGCCATCCGCCACGTATGCGCAGAGCTTCACCATTCGCAGCTAAGGCACTTCGCGGCGCCTCGCTCGTTTGCTTTTAGATAGCGCCAGGAAATCCAATCGCCTAGAATCAATCAAACAACCAGAACTACCAGAACAACCGCAGATCACTAGCTGACAGGAGAAATGCCATGTCACAACAGGTAAGCCGTGATACCCGGAAGACGTTTCCCCAGGGCCTGTTATGGTTCGTTGGATTGTGGCTGCTCGGCGTCACCGGGACAGCACTACTTGTGCTGCCGTTTCATCTTCTAGTCGCAGCAGCCATGCATCACTAGCATTGACACCTCTGCCCCGGCGCCCATGCGTCCGGGCGCAACTCAAGGCCGCTCAAGCGTGGTCGGTAACTGTCCAAGTTGACGAAACACCGATAGCCAGTCCTCAAGGTGCCATGTCTTCGCAATTGAACTTCCGCGCATCTCGTGGAAAGAGTGAATCGCAAAACTAATGTGTTTCGAACTTGCAGCAATGCCAAGTAGTTTTCCGGTTTGAGTGCCACTGATCTCCGCGCGAACGCCCACCCGGTCCCCGTGGACCAGCAAGTCGAGAATGGTGACTTTCATATCAGGCAGTGCAGTCGTGATGTCGGCGAACACTTGAACCATCTGATCAGGTCCCGGCGCAGCCCCTGGGGGCTCGGGAATATATTCCCAATCAGGGGTAACGACCTTTCGTAACAACGCGACGCTTTTCTGCTCGAAGGCGCGATAGAACCCTTCAATCGCTTCACGGGTGATATCTTCGTTGGTAGGTAGGGTCATGTCCGGTTACTCCTGAAGAACGCTCACGGCAAAGCCTGGACTGAACCAAACTGCACGGATGCCGGCATCACTGTTGTCAACGGACATCTGACGCGGCATCCATCTGGTTTGTTTTGAAGTCTACATCGATGCGCATCCGCGCGCTCCGCGCTCGTGATCACGCAAGCGGTTTGCGAAACACGCTCCCACCATAGCCGAGCACGATATTGTCGACTTCGAACGGTGATGCTTCCTGCGCCTCGAGGATGAATGCAACGTGGTTGGGAGTCAGTTTGCTGGATATCGATGCGACCAGTTCGTTATCGAGCGTGTCCTTGATCGCATGCTCAGCCAGTCCACCGCTCGCCCCTATCGTGAAGCCAAGTGCCGCCCCTGCCGGTCCGCCAAGCATCCCGATCAAACCGCCCGTTAGCGCGCCGATCACTGCCCCCCAGAACGGCCGGGTTTGCTCGTCGAGCAAGACCAGTTTGCCGGTGGCGTCCTTTTGAACCAGCACGCCGCTCTCGATTTTGAAACCCAGGTCTTTTTCCTCAAAATTCCTGAAATCTCGACCCGCTCTTTCGGCGACGTCAACGCTGTCGAAAATCGCGACGATCAACTGTTGTGCCATTTGATAGCTCCTCGTATCGCTAACGTTATCTATCAAAGATAGTGATTTTCGCAGCGTGCGCCATTTTTTTACTTCCGATTCATGGTATCGGGCGAAGTGAGCGTTGACCTCCGCGCGCACCCTGCCGAGAATTTCCGGCGTGCAATTGTTTAGCACCGTCAAAATCAGCCGTACCCGTGTGGGTGCCTGGTGCTGTGCCTGACTCAAGAGATTCAGTTCGAATGGCGGCAGGTCGAAACCCGGCAGTATGCGGACCAGCCTGCCGTCTGCGAGCGCTTCGACACACGCCGGTTCTTCCAGCACCCCAATGCCGGCACCCGAGAGGATCATTTCATACAGGGGCCGCCAATGACTGGTCTTGATTGCGGTACGAATCGGCGCGTTCTCCACGACCTTCGCTACGTGCCTGAGCGGCAACTGGTCCGCGCCAAACATACCCTGGACCCGGATGAACGGGTGTTTGACCAGGTCAGACGGCTCGGTAATCGGACCGTGCTGGCTCAGATAGCCTGGTGCGGCCACAAGAACGCGCCCAACCTGGCCCAGTTGCCGGGCAATGAATGCCCCTTCTCCGAGTTGCCCAAGACGAAATGAAATGTCTACCCCCTCCGTCACAAGGTCGACGATCCTGTCGTTCAGGACCAACTCCAGATTCAGTTGTGGATAGGTTGCGCGCACCAGCGTCAACGCCTCCGGCACGACCGTGTCGCCAAAGCAATGGGGTGCCGCGATGCGAATTGTTCCCCTGAGGACCTGCCCATCGTTCGACACTTCAGCGACCGCCTGCTCCACGGCGTGCAGAATCTTCTTGCTACATTCGTAGAAGGTGACGCCTTCGGGCGTGCGATTGAAAGCGCGAGCACTACGGAACAGGAGCCGGCAGCCAAGGTATTTCTCAAGCCGCTCAATGCGTTCGCTTGCGGCCGGCTGCCCAATATTGAGGTCCCTTGCCGCGCTGGAGATACTCCCACGCTCAACCACCCTGACGTAGATGCGCATGGCTTCGAGCAGATTCACAGTACCCAACCTCCATTCGCATTGCGAATTATTTGACACCGCCTTTCTTTGCGAACAGCGAGGCCTGAACGGAAGGACTTTTTGGTCTACCGGCTGCGACGAGCCGCTGAGTACCACGGCGTGTGAAAAATCCGGGAGTGAAGAAAATCAGATCAGTGCCGCCGGATAACCGGATGGTAACGATATGACGGGAGAATAAAAGGCCGCCAGGTCCGATATGAAGTATCGAACGAGAGGCAGAGATTTGCGACAAAATAATGTCGAGTTTTATCGGCACACGATCTCGCCCGATGTCGCTTCACACGTTGTCGGCCAGTGAGCATGCGAAACACAATCTGGTCGTCAATCTGGCTTCGGGATACTGCATTCGAGCGTACCCAAAGCCTTTGCACTGTTTCCATAAAGTGCCCGGGCGGTATAACATCTCTGGACTTATAGCTGAACGTCAACAATGTCACGAATATCTGCGCACCTCTTGATGGCGAGGCAACGCGTCACGGGTGCCCGCGGCGACCGCTGCAGCAAACGTGCTTCAGTCATTCGGACGAAAAATTTGCGCGCGCCTACGGTAGGTAATCACGCAGGTGATCACGAAGGCGGAAAACATTCGTCCCACTCCCGAAATCAATAACGGTTCATCAATATTCAAACCGATGCCCAAAGACATCCCAGAATCGCAAGCCGTCTGTAATAGCGTCACTCGTAGCGCGATCTTCATCGTCGCGACCGTCAAGGGTGGCCAGGAGCCCGCTGAACAAGTGCGCGCGTGGTGCGGCGACGTTGCCGCGCTGGTGCGCTCGGTCGGCAAGCGCGTCCCGTCCGGCAACCTCACGTGCGTTGTCGGTTTCGGCTCCGACGTGTGGGACACGCTGTTCGGCGCCCCGCGCCCGGCGCGCCTGCACCCGTTTCGCGAATTCGGTGAGGGCGAACGCCTTGCCGTGAGCACGCCGGGCGATATCCTGCTGCATATCCGCGCGGACCAGATGGATCTCTGCTTCGAGCTCGCTACGCAGCTGACAGGACGGCTCGGCGATGCGATCTCGGTGGTCGACGAAGTACACGGTTTTCGCAACTTCGATCTGCGCGCCATGGTGGGCTTCGTCGACGGCACCGAGAATCCGGAAGGCCGCAAGGCCGTCGATTCCACCCTCATCGGTGACGAGGATCCGGAGTTCGAGGCCGGCAGCTATGTCATCGTGCAGAAGTACCTGCACGACATGACCGGCTGGAACGCGCTTTCCGTCGAGACTCAGGAGCGCATTATCGGTCGCACGAAATTGTCCGACATCGAGCTCGACGATGCGGTCAAACCGTCGTATTCGCATAGTTCGCTCACGACGATCACCGAGAATGGCGAGGAGGTGAAAATCCTCCGCGACAACATGCCATTCGGCCGCCCGGGTATGGGCGAGTTCGGCACCTACTTCATCGGTTATGCCCGTTCGCCTGAGCCGATCGAGCAGATGATGGAGAACATGTTCGTGGGGCGGCCACCGGGCAACTACGACCGGCTGCTCGACTACAGCCGCGCGGTCACGGGCGGCCTCTTCTTTGTCCCGTCGGCCACCTTGCTCGAGGCGCTCGCAGATCGCGATCCGCAAGCTGCTGACACCGCTATCGAGCAACGGGCCGAACCGTCTTCGTCCACCGAGCCGCGTTATGACGGCTCGCTGAATATTGGCTCTCTCAAAGGAATCTCTCAATATGAATAACCTGCATCGCGAGCTTGCCCCCATCTCCCACGCCGCCTGGTCGCAGATCGAGGACGAAGTGGCGCGCACCTTCAAGCGCAGCGTCGCCGGCCGTCGTGTGGTCGACGTCAAAGGCCCGGGCGGGACAGAACTGTCCGGCGTCGGCACAGGGCACCAGATTGCGATCGCCGCGCCGCAGCAAGGCGTCGTAGCAAAGCTGTCCGAGGTAAAGCGCCTCGTCCAGTTGACCGTGCCGTTCGAGTTGCAGCGTGAAGCGATTGACAGCGTCCTGCGCGGCGCGAAAGATGCAGACTGGCAGCCCGCGAAGGAGGCAGCAAAAGAGCTCGCCTTTGTCGAAGATCGCGCGATCTTCGATGGATACCAGGCTGCGGACATAGAAGGGATTCGCGAAGGCTCGTCGAATCCGCCGCTCGCGCTGCCGGCCGACATCGCCGATTATCCGACCGCGATTAGCAACGCGCTCGAACAGTTGCGGCTTGCCGGTGTCGACGGGCCCTATTCCGTACTGCTTGGCGCCGACGCGTACACGGCGCTCGTCGAGGCGCGCGATCAGGGTTATCCGGTGATCGAGCACATCAAGCGGATCGTGAATGGCGACAGCATCTGGGCGCCCGCGCTCGCAGGCGGCAGCGTGGTATCCATGCGCGGCGGCGACTTCGAGTTACACCTGGGCGAAGAGCTGTCGATCGGTTACGTGAGCCATACCGACACGGTAGTGCGCCTTTATCTGAGCGAGACGCTCACGTTCCTGATGCTGACGAGCGAAGCGTCGGTGTCGCTAACGCAGGCAGAATAAGGCAAGCAGAATGAGGCAAGCACAATAAGCGCCTGCACAAGCCCGGATTGACTTCATTGTCCGGGATAGCACGCTAAACCGGGAGAAAGCGCAAACCGATATTTAGAATCGGAATGCATCGGGATGCATCAGGTTGGGGAATTGTCGATAATCAAATTGAAGTGGACTTGTTGCGGGCTCAAGCCCGCAACGACGGCTTTAGAAGTGCGGACATCTCATCGTCGGGAAGGACTTCAAAGCCGCTTGTCACTTCGCCGCAGTCGGCGTGCACTCTTTCCAGGATTTCCGACGTGCACTTTCTTAACATCGCCACCATCATCCGTACCCGTGGCGGCACCGGACGTTGCGCCTGGATCAGTACATTCAGATCGAAAGGCAGCACCTCGAATTCCGGCAGTATGCGGACCAGCCGGCCGTCTGCGAGCGCATCGACGCAAGCCGGCTCTTCCAGCACCCCGATGCCGGCACCCGAGAGGATCATTTCATACATGGGTCGCCAATGACTCGTCTTGATTGCGGTACGGATCGGCGCGCTCTCCACGACGGTCGCTACGTGTCTGAGCGGCAACTGGTCCGTGCCGAACATGCCCTGGACCCGGATGAACGGGTGTTTGACCAGATCAGACGGCTCGGCGATTGGACCGTGCTGGCTCAAATAGCCTGGCGCGGCCACGAGAACGCGCCCAACCTGCCCCAGCTGACGGGCAATGAATGCCCCTTCTCCGAGTTGCCCAAGACGAAATGAAATGTCTACCCCCTCCGTCACAAGGTCGACGATCCTGTCGTTCAGGACCAGTTCCAGATTCAGTTGTGGATAGGTTGCGCGCACCAGCGTCAACGCCTCCGGCACGATCGTCTCGCCAAAGCAATGGGGTGCCGCGATGCGAATCGTTCCCTTGAGATCCTGCTCGTCGTTCGACACTTCGGCGACCGCCTGTTCCACGGCGTGCAGAATCCTCTTGCTACGCTCGTAGAAGGTGACGCCTTCCGGCGTGCAATTGAAAGCACGCGCGCTACGGAGCAGGAGCCGGCAGCCAAGGTACTTCTCAAGCCGTTCGATGCGCTCGCTTGCGGCCGGCTGCCCAATGTTGAGGTCCCTTGCCGCGCCGGAGATACTCTCTCGTTCAACCACCCTGACGTAAATCCGCATGGCTTCTAGCAGATTCATAGCACCCACCCTCCCTTTGCACCGATTTCGCACGATTCGAATCAATCCTTACGCATCGGAAGGCCCCGCCGTGGGGGCCTGGCAATGCGCATTCAATGGAAAACAGAGTAAGGCCGGGCCATCAGTCGCAGAGTGCACAAATCGCACCGACTCGCGTCAGTACAGTTCTGCTACGATCTGCGCACCAAGCCGCGACATGGCGGTGCGAGCGCGTGTAAGCGGGGGGAGAGGCCGGTACAGCTTGCCGCAGCGAAACGCTAAGGGAATCGTCCGATGAATCTCTATGAGAAGCTTGCAGACGATATCGAGAAACTGATCCGGCAAGGCGTGTACGGTCATGGCGAACGCCTCCCGTCGGTACGGCAGACCAGCCAGCAGCATCGGCTCAGTGTCACGACCGTCATCCGCGCCTATTTGCTGCTCGAAAGCCGTGGCTTGCTAACGGCCCGGCCCCAGTCGGGCTATTTCGTCAACTTCCGGGGCGACGGGGGCGAACGCAAGGCGCTCGAACTCCGGCCATCGAAACCGATTCCGATTTCGTCGCCGGTCGACGTCAGCCGGTTGGTGCTTTCCACCTTGCGCTCGATCGGTGTCGACGACGCCGTGCCACTCGGTTCGCCCTATCCCGACCCTGGTCTGTTTCCATTCGAAAAGCTCAACCGCTACGCTTACGACGCAGGACGGGGCAAAACGCGGTGGGGTGTGACGGATGCGCTACCTCCCGGCAATGCGGCACTCGTGCGCCAGATCGCGCGCCGCTACCTCGAGAACGGCATGGCCGTCGATCCGAACGAGATCATCATCACGGTCGGCGCAACTGAGGCAATCAATTTATGCCTTCAGGCGGTCGCGAAGCCCGGCGACGTGATCGCCGTCGAGTCACCGACGTTCTACGCGATGCTCCATGCCATCGAACGGATGGGCATGAAAGCGATCGAGGTGTCGACTCATCCGGAGCACGGTATCGATATCGAGGCGCTTGCCGCGATTGTGGAGTCGCAGACCATCGCGGCCTGTATGGTCATGCCGAACTTCCAGAATCCGCTGGGTTTTCTGATGCCCGACGACCGCAAGCGCGAACTCGTGCAATTCCTGACGAAACGCGACATCCCGGTCATCGAGAACGGTGTCTACAATGAGTTGCACTATGACAGCACGCACCCGAGCACGTTGAAGTCCTTCGACACGAAGGGGTTGGTACTTCACTGCGGTTCGTTCTCGAAGACCCTCACGGCAGCCTACCGGATTGGTTGGGCGCTGCCGGGCCGATATCGCGATCGGGTCGAGAAGCTCAAGTTTCTCAACACGCTGACCTCTCCGGCGATTCCACAAATGGCGATTGCGGAATTCCTTGAGCGCGATGGCTACGAGCATCACCTGCGAAGGGTTCGGCGCACGTATGCGCAGCAGGCCAATTTGATGAAGGCGACCGTCTCGCGTTTCTTTCCTGAAGGTACGCGCATGTCCAACCCCGCGGGCGGCTACGTGCTGTGGATCGAACTGCCGCCCAAGGTCGACGCGATGCGGCTCTATAACCTCGCTCTCGACCAGGGCATCACCATCGGTCCAGGCTATATGTTCTCGGTCTCGGAGACAACCTATCGGAACTTCATCCGCCTCAATTACAGCAGCCCCTGGTCGAGCGAAATCGAACAGGCGGTGATTACCGTCGGCAAGCTCGTCGCGATGTGCGCCCGTTAGTGGCACAGTCGTACAGTGGCGCGGCGCCACGGTTGCCGCTGCCTGAGCGCGCGTGGGCACGGTGAACCCCGTGCGGCGCGACCGGGATCTTCAGGGCGGCCTCAGCCCCCCGTGACGGGCGGAAAGAATGCGATTTCGCTGTCCTCGCGCACGACGAACGTGTCGGTGACCATCTCGTGATTCACGGCTGTACGGAGTGGTCGTCCAGCGCGCAGCGCCTCGGCCATCCGCTCGTCCCTCGAGGCGAGCCTGCCCCGCAGGCAGTCAACGGGGAGTTCGGGCGCGTTAATGTGCACAATCTCCTGCGAGATGCCGAGTTGTTCACGAACGCTAGCGAAATATCTGATGGTGAGTTTCATTCGTCTGTTCCAGTTGCCGGCACGATGTGGGCGAATGGCGCATCAGCCCCACCGCAGCATCGATTGTTCGTCGCGCGTCTTGGCTTCGACCCATCTGAGCGCGCCGTCGCGCCGAATTTCCTTCTTCCAGAGCGGCGCATGGGCCTTCAGGAAGTCCATTAGAAATTCGCACGCGTCGAATGCCGCCCGTCGATGCGGCGCGGCGACCACGACAAGTACCACCGCATCGCCGAGCGCGACACGGCCGACCCGATGCACGATCTTCACCGCCTCCAGGCGCCATCGTGCGATCGCCTCTTCGACGATGCTGCTGAACGACTGCTCGGTCATCCCCGGGTAGTGCTCAAGCTCGAGCGCGACCACGTCGTCGAAATCGCCGCAATGACGCACCACGCCGAGGAAGTTCACGATGGCACCCACGTTGGGATTGCGCGTGACCGGCATGATCTCCGACTGGATATCGATCGGCTGGTGCTGGACGCGCACTTCGAAGCCCGCCGCGATGGTGGCCTCCAGAAGCGCTGGATCGCCTGCACACTCGCTGGGATGCGGTGTGGCAAGCTGTGCGCGATCACTGTGCGACGGTGCTGTCATGGCGGCTCTCCGGTCTGTGTCTGCTTCGCAAGGAATCGCCAGGCGTCAACCGCCGACCAGCGACATGCGGACTGTGGGATAGGCTTTTCCCGATGCTGGCCGGCGCGGTGTCGAACGAAGCTCGGAGTAGCGGTCGTCGCGCTGGATCCACCGGCTGCGGACGGCGCCGGCCAGTTGCTCGACTGAGGCGGTCTCAGCGAGCCAGGGCCTGAGGTCCGTGCCATGGGTGGCGAAAAGGCAGGAAAAAAGTTGGCCGTCGGCTGATACACGAGCGCGCGAGCACGACCCGCAGAACGGTTGCGATACGCTCGCGATAAAGCCGACTTCGCCTGCGCCGTCGGCATGGCGATAGTTGACGGCGGTGCCCATCTGTTCGTGAACGACGACGGGCACCAGCGGGAACGCCGATGCGACGATGTCGCGCGTCTCGCGAGCCGTGATCACCTTCGTATTCGACCATCCGCCCGCGCCGCCAACGTCCATATATTCGATGAAACGCACGGTGACGCCGGTGCCCTTGAACAGCCGCACGAGTGGCAGGATCTGGCTATCGTTGACGCCTCGCTCGATCACTGCGTTCACCTTGATCGGCGCCAGCCCCACCTCGCGCGCCGCCTCGATCCCGTCCAGGATCCGCGACACGGGCATGTCGACGTCGCTCATCCGGCGGAACACGGCATCGTCCACGGCGTCGAGGCTCACCGTCACGCGGCCGAGGCCGGCGTCGCGCAGTGAACGTGCCTTCGCGGCGAGCAGGGAGCCGTTTGTCGTCAGCGCGAGCTCCATCGGTTTGCCGCTTGCTGTGGTCAGTTTCGCGAGCTGTTCGATCAGGGATTCGAGCCCACGCCGCAGGAGCGGCTCGCCGCCGGTGATGCGTATTTTCTCCACCCCGAGCAGAGCGAACGCTTTCGCGAGCTTAACGATCTGTTCGAACGACAGGCGTTCCGAGGACGGCAGGAACCGGTAGTCTGCGCCGAAGGTGTCACGCGGCATGCAGTACGTACAGCGGAAATTGCATTGATCGATGACGGACAGACGTAAATCCCGCAGGGGACGATTGAGCTTGTCCAGCGTGGACGTGGCACCGCCGGCGAATACGCTATGGCGCGATGCCGTATCGGCGGGGTTGGGCTGGTCGATGATGTTCACGATCTATCCGAAGGTGGGCAGCGTGCGGCGGCAAACGGAGGAAGGCAGCGACGGCAGTCGAACTTTCTGATCGGAAGAGCCGCCGGCCTGTGCATGACCTGCTGACAGGATAGTGCGTCGGCCCTGCGTAGGGGACGCACAGTCTGTGCCGAATTCCAGGAGTACAGTTTGTGCGCCGTACCGGATGTCACGGCGAAGCAGACGCGCGTACTGCCAGGCAAGCCGGCCGGATGCGTCGAACAACGCACGCTAGGTCAGTTGGTACTCGCGCACCGGTACGACCTCGTCGGGAAGCTCACACCCACACAGTTCGAGAATCGATCGTTCGATGTTGCGGGTCATGGCGTCAAGCGCCAGCGCATTCGGCGCAATCGTAAAAGGCTCGGCGACTTCGCTGGCGATCGCTTCCAGCGCAATGAGCGTATAAGAAATAAAAACGCAGAGAAGAGGCGTGAAGAACTCCGTTGAATCGACCAGACCGAACGGCAGCAAAACGCAATAGGCATAGACCGTGCGGTGAAGCAACACACTGTAGGCAAACGGAATGGGCGTGGATGCGATCCGTTCACACCCTCCCACGGTTCTTCCCAATTCGTCGATCTGCGCGTCTAACATCCAGAGCTTGGTATCCGATATCACTGCCCGGACTTGCAGGTCGGCGAAGTCGCGACGAATGTCATTGAGCAGCGCAGTCGGTTTGTAGCACGTATGCTGCAACGCCTCGGTTCGCGTGCGTCCAAGAAAGCGAATGAGATCGGGAGTCGGGTCGGTCCCGCGCAGTTGGTGCTTCAACGCGTACACCGTTGCAATCAGTGTATGGGCCATTTGAACGTTGTGATCGCCCCGTGGCACGTAACACAGCATCTGCGACGTCAGCGCGCGCGCCGAGATCAGGATGCTGCCCCAGAGATGGCGCGCCTCATTGAAGCGCTCGTAACTTGCGTTATTGCGGAACGCAAGGAAGATCGCAAGCGCGAGGCCGAACAATGTGAAAGGCGCCGTATTGAGCGGGATCTTCTCGCCAAAAATGCGCCCTTGCGTCACCACGGCAAGACTGCTGACAGCCGCCATGAAAGCCAGTTGGGGAATAATCGACTGCAACACGGAACCGTTCCAGACAAACAGCAGCCGGAACCAGTTCTGCCCTGGTCTAACAATCATAATGTGCTCTTGTAATGGTCTGACTGCGCCGTCACCCTCAGTGGTAGCCGGCGTCCCCTTCCCGCACCTTGCCCCGGAATACGCGGTATTGCATGACGTTGTAGACGAGGATGATCGGCAGCACGATCACCGTGCCGACCAGCGCGAACAGTTGGCTCGAGTGGCTCGACGAGGCTTCCCAGATCGTCAGGGAAGGCGGAACGATGTTCGGCCAGATGCTAATGAGCAAGCCGCTATAGCCGAGAAAGGACAGCGCGAGCGTGAGAAGGAACGGGGTCGCTTCGTGCTTCGACCGAAGCGAACGGAAGATGCCCCACACGCAGGCGATGACAAGGATCGGCACTGGCAGGAACCAGACGAGATTGCCGCTTCCGAACCAGCGATGTGCAACCGCCGGCAGCCCGACCACGGTCCAGAGACTCACAACGACCATCGCCCCGAGCAGGACGCTCACGAGCGGCCGCATCACCTCGCGCATCTTGCGCTGCAATTCGCCGTCCGTCTTCAGGATGAGCCAGCCGCAGCCGAGCGTCGCATACGTGGTGAGCACGCCGATTCCGCAGAACAGGCTGAACGGCGAGAGCCAGTCGAACGGGCCGCCCGCGAAACGGCCATCGACGATCTTGATGCCTTGCAGCAGCGACCCCAGCACGATGCCCTGGCAGAGCCCTGCGAGCGCGGAACCGCCAATGAAGGCGAGGTCCCACGCGTGCTGGGTCCTGACCGCCTTTGCACGCAGTTCGAAGGCCGCCCCGCGGAAGATCAGGCCCACGACCATCAGGATCAGCGGCAGATAGTTCGCCGGCAGCAGCGTCGAATAGACCACCGGGAACGCCCCATAAAGCCCGGCGCCGCCGAGCACGAGGAACGTCTCGTTACCGTCCCAGACCGGGGCGATGGTATTGAGCATCACTTCCCGATCGCTTTTCCCCTCGAAAAACGGAAACAGCAGGCCAATGCCGAGATCGAATCCGTCCAGCATCACGTAGATAAAAACGCCGAGTCCGATGATCGCGGCCCACACAACAGGAAGATCGATTTGCATGGTGTCACTCTCCTTCCAGGGCGTCGAGCGGGCGATTACGCAAGACAGGATGCCTGCGGGACTCGCGGCGATCGATACGCTCCTCCGGTCCGCGCTTCATCATCTTCATCATGTAATAGAAACCCATACCGAACACCAGGAAATACACCAGCACAAAAATCAACAATGACACGCCGACTTGCTGGGAACTGACCGGCGAGACGGAGTCCGCTGTACGCAAGACACCGTAGACCGTCCAGGGTTGGCGGCCGACCTCCGTCGTGATCCACCCCGCCAATAGCGCCACAATTCCAGAAGGCCCCATGCACAGGACGAAACCCTGATACCACCGCGTCTCGTAGAGACGGCCGCGCACTCTGAGCAGTAAACCAAGCAGCGCCGTCAATAGCATCAGCATGCCAAGACCCGCCATGACCCGGAAGGTCCAGAACACGATCGGCGAATACGGACGGTCCTCGGGCGGAAACTCTTTCAGGCCGCGAATCTCGCCATCCCAACTGTGAGTCAGGATCAGGCTGCCCAGATGCGGTATCTGGATCGTGTATCGCGTCACTTCTGCATTCATGTCGGGCAGGCCGACCAGGTTGAGTGCGGTGCCACCGTGCTCGGTTTCCCACAGGCCTTCGATTGCCGCGATCTTGGCCGGCTGATATTTGCGCGTGTTGAGTCCGTGCGCATCGCCAATGAAAATCTGTATCGGCGTGAGGAAGAGCAGGATCCACAGCGCCATCGAAAAACTACGCTTGACAGGTTTGTCGCGCCGTCCCTGCAACAGATGCCACGCGCCGCAAGCAGCAACGATGAAGCCCGCGACGATGAACGCGGCGATGGTCATATGCGCGAGGCGATACGGAAACGACGGGTTGAAAATTATTTTCATCCAGTCGACCGGTACGATCCGACCATTCTCGATGGCGAATCCCTGCGGTGTCTGCATGAAGCTATTCGACGCGAGAATCCAGAACGTGGAGATAAGCGTGCCCACCGCCACCATCAGCGTTGCGAAGAAGTGCGCGCGTGGACTGACGCGTTGCCAGCCGAACAGCATGACGCCGAGAAAGCCGGCCTCGAGAAAGAACGCCGTCAGCACTTCATAGGTCAGGAGCGGCCCCGTAATGTTGCCGGCGACGCTGGAAAATCCACTCCAGTTGGTGCCGAACTCATAGGCCATCACCACACCCGAGACCACCCCCATTCCGAAGCCGACCGCGAAGATCTTCGACCAGAACAGAAACATGTCTTTGTAGGCAACGTCGCCGGTCAGCAGCCAGCGCCATTCCAGCACGGCGAGGAAGCTGGCCATGCCGATGCTGATCGCGGGGAAAATAATATGAAACGAAACGGTGAACGCAAACTGCAACCTGGCAAGGTGGAATGCATCGAAGATTTCCATGATTGATCAATGGCTCCAGGTGATAACGGCATTTGCGTAAAAACGGACGCCATGTGGCGACGGAACGGCTGCGCGATTCATCGAGCGCGGTGAGCAAGGTGCTTATACCGGCCCAAAGACAGTGCTCGTGCTCGACCTCCGGTAGGTCCTGCAGGCTGGACGCACGCACCCAGCCTACAGACTAGCGCTCGCTGACAAAATCAAACGACCACTGAGCGGACCACACGAACTGGCGCGGACTTGTATGACGGCGTGCCGCTTTCCTTGTCAATGTAGTCGAGCGGCACCAGCACGTTGGCTTCCGGGTAATAGGCGCCCACCGAACCTGGCGCGATATCGTAGGCAATCGCCGTGATCTTCTCCAGGCGAAGTTGCCTGCCCGGCACGGCTGTCTCGATGTCGACCAGATCGCCATGTTCGAGTCCACGTTCGGCAAGATCGTCTTCGTTCATGAACAGCACGTCACGCCGGCCGAACACGCCTCGGTAACGATCGTCCAGCGCATAGATGGTCGTGTTGTACTGGTCGTGGCTGCGCAGCGTCACGAGGCGCAGTACATCGTCGCCCTCCACGTGCGCGTCTTCCTTCACACCGTGGTACACCGAGAACATCGCCTTGCCGGTCGGCGTCGGGAAAACGCGCTCGGTCGGCGGCAGCGGCATGCGAAAGCCGCCCGGCACGCGGATGCGCGCGTTGTAGTCCTCGAAACCCGGAATCGTCTTTTCGATCAGGTCGCGTATCTTGTCGTAATCGGCGACCAACTCCATCCAGTTGACCTTGCTGTCCGGGAGCGTCGCCTTGGCGATGCCGGCCACAATGGCGGGCTCGGAGCGCAGGAACTCGGACGCGGGCGTGAGCTTGCCGGCCGACGCATGGACCATCGACATCGAATCCTCGACGGTGATCGATTGGCCCATGCCGTCCTGCACGTCGAGTTCGGTGCGGCCGATCACCGGCAGGATGTACGTTTCCTTCGCGACCAGCAGGTGCGAGCGGTTGAGCTTGGTGCCGAGATGCACACTCAGATCGAGCGCGTTCATCGCCGGAAAGCACTGCTCCGAATCCGGCAGCGCGACCGCGAAGTTTCCACCCAGGCAAATCAGCGCCTTCGACTTGCCCGCAATCATCGCCTGCATGGCCGCGACTGCGTCGTGGCCATGCTCCGCGGGTGGCTTGAAGCCGAATACCGCCTCGATCTTCGCGAGGAATTGCGCCGACGGTTTCTCGGTGATGCCGACCGTGCGGTTGCCTTGCACGTTCGAGTGGCCGCGCAGCGGGCAGATACCGCCGCCTTCTCTGCCCATGTTGCCGCGCATCAGCAGCAGGTCGCAGATCAGGCGCACGTTTGCGGTGCCCTTGTTATGCTGCGTGACGCCCATTCCGTAAGTGATGATCGTCGACTTCGCTTTCGCGTACGCGTCGGCGACGTCCGCGAGCTCTTCGCGGGTCAGGCCGCTTTCCGTTTCGATGTCTTCCCAGGACGTGGCCTCGATATCCGCGACGAGCGCGTCAAAGCCTTCCGTGTAGGTGTCGATGAACTCGCGGTCGAGCACGTCGCCGCGCTCGGCGTCGAGCGCGAGTACTGCCTTGATAACGCCCTTGAGCGCGGCCGCGTCGCCGCCAGCTCTCACCTGATGATAGGTCGACGCGATTCGGGTTGAGCCGAACGTCGCCATCTGCAGCATGGACTGCGGATCCTGGAAGCGTTCCAGCGCGCGCTCGCGAAGCGGATTGAACACGATGATCGGGACGCCTCGACGCGAAGCTTCCCACAGCGTGCCCATCATCCGCGGGTGGTTGGTGCCCGGGTTGTGGCCGATCGAGATGATCAGGTCGGTCTTCTCGAAGTCGTCGAGCGACACGGTGCCCTTGCCGATGCCGATCGATTGCGGCAAGCCGACGCTGGTCGGTTCGTGGCACATGTTCGAGCAATCCGGGAAATTGTTCGTGCCATATTCCCGTGCGAACAGCTGATAGAGGTACGCGGCCTCATTGGATGCCCGGCCGGACGTATAGAACTCGACCTGGTCGGGCGACAAGCCACGCAGAACCTCGCCGATCCGGCCAAACGCCGTCTCCCATTCGACGGCCTGGAAAGTGTCGGTGGCGCGGTCGTAGACGAGCGGATGCGTGAGCCGGCCCATGTCCTCCAGTTCGAAATCCGATCGTTCCAGCAGTGACGACACCGTGTTGGCCGCGAAGAACTCCGGGCGTACCCGCTTGGTCGTTGCTTCCCAGGTGACCGCTTTGGCGCCGTTTTCGCAGAACTGGAACGTGGACTTGTGCTCCTTGTCGGGCCATGCGCACCCAGGACAATCAAAACCGTCAGGCTGATTGGTCCGAAGCAACGTGAGCGGAGCCTTGAAGCTCTCCATTTGCAGTCGGATGGCTTGCGATGTCGCTTTGAGCGCCCCCCAACCACCGGCTGGGCCGTCATATTCCCGGATACCGGGCACTTCGCGTCGCGTTGTCATATGAGACTCCATGAGCTGCCTCAGGGGACCTGGAGGCAGTTTTGCTTGGGGTTACGCCGCATCAGCGCGTAGGGCTTGGATGGGATTCAGTCTAGTTGGGCTGATGCGCCGCGAAAGGTACAGATCGACCGGCGGCGGACAGGCACAGTTCAAGTACAGTGACGCCGCCTGTCTCGACCACGCTGGGAGCCCGCACGCCGTCAGCAATGACGCCGCGGCTTCTCCCAGCGGGTCACGGCACCTCATTGCTTCGAGCCGGCGCTTTCAGTGGGTTCGGGGCTGCTGGCCTCTTTAGACGGCTTTTTCTTCGCACGTCCGTTCCCGCCCTTCCCGACCGTCGCCTTAGGAGCAGGAGGCGCCTCGCTCTTGCTGAATTTCACTTCGCCGCTTTCCTTGTCATAACTGGCCTCAACGCTGTCGCCAGACTTCAGGGCACCGCCGAGAATCTCTTTCGCAAGCCGCGTTTCCAGTTCCTGGCGAATCTGGCGCTTCAGCTCGCGTGCACCGAACTCCGGCCGATAGCCGGCCTCAGCGAGGTGATCAACGACCGACTCGCCTATCTTGAGGGTAATGTCCTGCGCGTCCGCGGTGCGCACGACCCGTTCGAGCTGGATCTGCACGATCGAGCGGATGTTGTCGCGTGAGAGCCCATGGAACACGATGATCTCGTCGATCCGGTTCAGGAATTCGGGACGGAAGTGGCGCTTGAGCACCCCCATCAACTCCTCGCGGATCGCTTTCTCAGCCAGGCGATCCGCCTCGGGCTTCTCGAGGTTGTCCATGATGATCGATGCGCCGAGATTGCTCGTCGCAATGATGATCGTGTTGCTGAAGTCCACCACGCGGCCCTTGCCGTCGGTCAGCCGCCCGTCGTCGAACACCTGCAGCAGCACGTTGTACACGTCGGGGTGGGCCTTCTCGATCTCATCGAGCAGGATCACGCTGTACGGCCGCCGCCGGACGCGCTCGGTCAGTTGGCCGCCCTCGTCGTAACCGACGTAGCCCGGAGGGGCGCCGATCAGCCGTGCGACCGCATGCCGTTCCATATACTCGGACATGTCGATACGGATAACCGCCTGCTCGTCGCCGAACACCGTTTCTGCCAGCGCCTTCGCAAGTTCGGTCTTGCCGACACCGGTCGGCCCGAGGAACAGGAAGGTCGCGATTGGCCGGTTCGCCTCGCCCAGTCCCGCACGCGACAGGCGCACGGCATCGCTCACGGCAATTACCGCGTCGTCCTGGCCGACCACGCGCTCGCGCAGCTTGTTCTCCATATCCAGCAGCTTCTGGCGCTCCTCCTGCGTGAGCTCCGTGACCGGAATGCCGGTGAGACGCGACACCACTTCGGCGATTGACTCCACGGTCACTTCGAGCGTTTCCGAGCCGGTCTTGCGCTGCCATGCCTCCATCTGCTCGTCGAGCTTCTCCTGCTTTTCGCCGATACGTGCCTCGAAAGCTTTCGCCTCATCGAAGCGCTTGCGCGAAGACGCATAATCCTGCTCGCGCTTGAGCTGGACGATCTCGGCTTCGAGCTCCTGAATGGCCGCCGGACGCGAGGTCGCGCCGATGCGCACGCGTGCCGCCGCCTGGTCAATCAGGTCGATGGCCTTGTCGGGCAAAAAACGCGATGTAATGTAGCGATCCGCAAGCTCGGCGGCGGCAACGAACGCGTCGTCGGCAAAGGTCACCTGGTGGTGCGCCTCGAGCTTGTCGCGAAGGCCACGCAGGATGACGATGGTCTGCTCCACTGTCGGTTCCGGCACCAATACCGGCTGGAAGCGCCGTTCGAGCGCAGCATCCTTTTCGATGTACTTCTGATATTCGTTGAGTGTCGTGGCGCCAATCAGACTGAGCTCGCCGCGCGCAAGCGCGGGCTTAAGCACGTTCGCGATGTCGAGGCCGCCTTCTCCCCCGCCTTGCCCCGCGCCCACGATGGTGTGCAGTTCGTCGATGAACAGGATCAGTTCGTCCTTCTTGGCCGTCACTTCATCGATCAGCTGCTTTGCGCGCTCCTCGAATTCGCCACGGTACTTCGCGCCCGCCACCATCGAGTTGATGTTGACCTCGACGAGCCGCTTGCCGCGCAGAACTTCAGGCACGTCGCCGTTGATGATGCGCTGCGCCAGACCTTCCACGATTGCAGTCTTGCCGACACCCGGCTCGCCGATCAGCACGGGATTGTTCTTCTTGCGCCGTGCGAGCACCTCGATCGTGCTCTCGATTTCCTGCGCGCGGCCGAGCACCGGGTCGAGCTGGCCCTGACGCGCCATGGCTGTGAGGTCGCGCCCGAACTTGTCAAGCGTGGGCGTGCCGGTCGGCGTGTCGACGCGGCCGTCCTCTGCGCCTTTACCCACGACTTTCACGACCTTCTGCCGCAACGCCTCCGGCGTCACGCCATATTTCTTCAGCAGTGTGCCCGCGATACTGTCCGGCACGGCCGCGAGGCCAATGAGCAAATGCTCCGGGCCGACGTATGAATGCCCCAGATCGCGCGACGCCTGGAACGCGTATTGGAACGCCTTTTTTAAACGCGGCGAGACGGTCATCTTATCGATCGGCGCGTCGGGATCGACGGTTCCCGTTTGCGCATGCTGATCGATATATCCCTTGATGTCCTCAGGCGAAAGCTTGAGCTCCTTTAGCAGCGCCGCGCACACGTCGGCGTCCGCAAGTACGTAAAGCAGGTGCTCGGTATCGAGTTCGTTGCGGCGAAGCTCGTGTGCCTTCTCCGCGGCGCGCTGCAGCAATTCGAGTGTCTGTTCGCTGAAGGCGTCGGTTGCGTCGACCGATTCGCGCGGCACCTCGGCGGCGAACCCGGCGTCTTCGTCTTCGTCCTCGGCCCCATTCTCCAGGCCGCCGAAGAAGCGCGACAGGCCGCCGCCCCCCAGCAGTGAGTCGAACGGGTTGAGCATGCTTTGATGCCGCATCAGTTGACGATAGTCGTAGTCGCAGATCGACATGGATTTCCGCTCGCCGTTTTGCACAACGGTCACACGGGCAACAGCGGGCCGGGAATGACAGATTTCACAGAGGGCTGGCATCGTAGAGTCACCTTTTCAGTTAAAGCATCCGACTATGCAAAGGTTAAGGACGCGTTCATGTGATTGCGAATACTCGAGAACTCGGAGTCGCCGTCCGCGGCCCGTTTGTTTTGATCAATAACTGGAGCGCCGTGATAGCGCTGACTCAGCGAGCGCGGCGTATGGGATACGCTCGCGATGCACGATTTTCATGTTGCGAGGTTCCTTACATCCCGTCTGTTTTAGACAAGTGCCGTCCGACCAATACGGACCCCTTACGACTTCCAGGATCAACATAATGGAACCCTGAATCCGTCATTGGATTCTATGAGTGGCTCGTAAATAAGGGAATATTGGTTTTTCCGATGATAGGCATTGGGGGGGCATCTCCCCAAGTCTTTCAGCCAGCAAATCTGATTGCTGGAACATGCTCGCCACCCAGCAATGTCATGCGCCGGGCGTTGGATTGCTTTAATCCTTTTGCCGATGTCGCAAAGGCGTTAGAACACGTTATTTTCCGCCCTCGCGGCGACTCTGCTCTTCAACGGTGAAGATAGCCTCCGGGACGGATTCGAGCCGCGCTTTCGGTATCGGATCACCGCTTTCATCGGAGAGACCGTAGGTGCCCTCCTCAATCTTCTGCAGCGCGCGCTCGATATCGCTGACGCGCTGGTCGTTCACATCATGCAACGCCTGGTTGACCTCATTCTGCGCCATTCCCTGCGCCACATCCTCGAACTCTTCTGCCTCGTCGCCGTGCTGCTCCTGGGCCGTCCGCTCGTCTGCGATCGTGTTCTCCTCTCCGCCCAACACTTGCCGGCGCAGCGCCTCGAGGCGCGCGCGCTGCTGCGCGATGAACTCGGCACTCAATGCGCCCTGCTGCTCCGACATGGTTCTCTCCCTCGCTATAGCCGACGTGTGATTCGACAAAGCAGTGAAACGCAGAGGCCCAAGGCCCAACTCGCGACCTGTCCGTTCAGGTTTCCACGATCGGTCGGCGTGGGTCATCATGCGCCTTCGCGCAAGACAAAGCAGCAACTTGTGTCCGCCGGGTGACGATCAGGCGACAGTGCACATTCATCCAGCCTGAGGTTAGGATAGTACGTATTTGTAGAGATCAAAGTGCTATCTCGACCGATACGTCAGACTGCCGCGCTCAACTCGCCGTAGCACCAAAATCACCCACCCAACTCCTGAAATGCGTGGCCATTGGCCTCGAGCCCCTTCAGGATGTCTGGCGTGAGTTCGCTTTGCCACACATGCCCTTCGAATTGCCACTGACTTGTGTCAACGAGGTCGGGGAGGCCCGCTCCCTTGCGCACATAGAGCCCGAGTGTCGGCTTTTTCAGGTTGATGTAGAAATCGAATTCCTGCATTGCAACACCTCATGCGAGAGTCGGCAGAATCAACTATCGTCAACGTTGTCCACGTAATGGTCGATAGTGACCTTACATTCGTCCACAACGACTTGCAGGAAAGCGGGATCATTTCTTTCAACCCACCGCTCAACATGGAGAAAGCGTTCCGTTCCGAGATCGGCAATGCGCTCCGGATCTGAGGTTGTGACATCCACTGTGGCGATCCCCCGGTTACCTTGCAGAGGTGAGATCGTTGCAGCGATCAGAAACCGCCGATATGAAAGTTCATTCTGTGCCATGAAATCTCCCGTCAAACGAAAAGTTCGAGCCTCACGATTTCTGTGTACTCGAAGTCTATGAGCAAGTCACGCCTAGGTGAACATGGATTTCTCCGATGCTAGATATTGGTGAAACGTCCACCGTTGACCGTTTAACCTCGATATCCGCGTGTCGGACTGCCGTAGTTACGGCATGATGAGGCTTGAAGAGAAACACGCACGCTGCATTGCGGGCGAATATCAATCATGAACGCTGCAAAGGAGAGAACGATGCCTGCAAGCACTGTTTCTTACGGCGAATTCGAAATCGCCGTGAACCCTGAGCGCAACAAGCTCGGCGCCTGGATCGCAAGTGTGAGCGTGACTCACGGCGCCCGGACAGTCGTCGACGTCGTTCCGAGGACCGTTCAGCCCGAGTGGCTTACCGAAGAAGAGGCGATAAGAGACGGGGTTGAATGGGGACGCCGGTTCATCGATCGTGAGTTCAACACGCCGCAGTCTCGCTCCTGGGTTGCCGAGCGGGCTCATGCGGAAACCTGGTTCCGTGATACTGAGGAGCCGGGCAGCTCGGAAACTAGCGCGTAAGCAACGCACAAGCCTGTGCGGCCACGATCCGTGGCCGGGTCGCATTCACCGTGTGACGGCTATATGGATCACCCAAGGCCACCGATCAGTGGCGCCGCAGGTGTGCCTCAATTTCCCGGGCATTGAGCGTCGACAGATCCTCGCTCACTTGCTCGAATATCAATCGACGGGTTTCCTCACTGAGATCCGCTTTGACCATACCTAGAAATTTCGGCTCGATGGCGAGTCTCAGCCGATTGTAGAGTCGATGAAGACGCCCTGCCTCCAGATATTCGGCAACGCGCTTTGCGAATTTTTCGCGGTCCTTTTCGGTCAGCATCGTGCCGGTGTATTCAGTGTTGACGAGACTTTCTTTTTCTTGCAAGTCGAGCGTGAGACCCGGCGTCTGGAAAACACGCGCACGGCCTCCGTCAGCCACAACAAGCCACGTCATTCCGATCATCATGCACCTCTGAGCAGGGATTTGTCTGCGTGTACGGCATCCGTTCTAACTGTTCGCCTTCACCTTCGCCCTCGCCGAAAACCGCGACCGTCAACGGCTGTGTCAATGATCACCCCATGTCCGAACGGCTCTTAACCCAAGATAGCAGTTCGGACCGGCTACGCCCAAGGTCGATTTACCGATTCAAAGTATAGGTCTTAAAGTTCGCGCCGGAGCCTTCTGCACGTATCGGCAGCGGCTTCCGGTGTGGCCGGCATGCATATCCCGTACCCGAATTTCAACGATCAGCAGAGATCAGGCAAGGAACGCTGATGTCACGCATGAGGTGGGAGCGGCGCCGTCGCCGATTGACCGGACGGCGTCGCTGTAGTCGAGTTGCAGACAGAACATTTCAACGGGGTCCAACACGCAGCTTACTGCCGCACGCCGCGCGCCTTGCGCGGCGGCGCCGGGCTCGCTACCTAGAAATTGAAGTTATCGATATTGCTGGCATCGAACGTGGTCGGCGGTCCGAGAATGATTTCGCCTTGCGGTCCAATCGTGCGCTTGCCGAGCTTGCCGGCATCAAACGATTCGCCTTCCTTGCCGGCAATTGTCCCCGAGGACAGCGCTGCCGCCGCATAGGCTGCCAGATAGCCAAGCTGATTCGGGTCCCACAGCTGGAACGCCTTGACCGTCCCGTTCTTCACGAACGCGCGCATCTGATTCGGCGTGCCCAGCCCGGTCACCTGCACCTTGCCCTTGCTTGACGACGACGAGATATAACGCGCCGCCGCCGCAATGCCCACCGTAGTCGGCGCGACGATCGCCTTCAGATTCGGATACGCCTGCAGCAAACCTTGCGTTTCGACGAACGACTTCTGGTCGTCATCGTTGCCGTACGCAATCTTCACGAGCTTGATCTTCGAGTACTCGGGCTTTTTCAACTCCTCCTGCATCCACTTGATCCACGTGTTCTGATTGGTCGCGTTAGGCGTGGCCGACAGCACGGCGAACTCGCCCTCACCGCCCATCAGCTTCGCGACCAGCTGGATCTGGCCCCGCCCGATGCCCTCTGCGTTCGCCTGGTTGACGAAGAGTTGACGGCCTTCAGGCGCCGTGTCGGAGTCGAAGGTCACGACCTTGATGCCTTGCGACATCGCTTTCTTCAGATAGGGCACGACCGCGTTCGCGTCGTTGGCCGCGATCACGATCGCGTCCTGCCGCTGCGTGATCAACGTGTTGATATATTGCACTTGCGACGATGCGCCCGCGTCCGACGGCCCCACTACCTTGCCCACGCCGCCGAATTCCTTGATCGCGGCCATGCCGCCGTCGTCGGCAATCACTTCATAGGGGTTATTGATCTGCTTCGGCACGAAGGCAATTTTCAGACCGCTTTTCAGGCCCGCTGCGGACGCGGCACAACTGAGCGCGACTAAAGCAATGCAGAGCGCAGTCTTGCCGGTGTGACGTAGAGGATTGAACATGAGGCGTCTCCTGCTTTGTTGTTGGACGACATGCTGTCCGGGTTGTCGGTATTTGGTATTTCTTTTGGAGCCGGTTTTAAGAGAACGTTATAAAGAAGAAGCGGACTTCGCGATGAAACGCCGGTCACGCGCCGCACGCCAGCGGGCAACCAGATTGGGAATCAGTACCGATGCCAGCAGCAGAACGCCGGTGACGATCGTCAGCGTTTCGCTCGACACATCATCGAGCGTCAGGGCGTTTTTCAGCACCCCGATAATCAGCAGCGACAACAGGACGCCGAACATCGAGCCGCGTCCGCCGAAAATACTCACGCCGCCGAACAGCACCGCCGCGATCACCGACAATTCGAAACCTTCGCCGTTGTCGCCCCGTGCGCTGGTGAACCGCAGCGTATAGACGACGCCTGCCAGCGCGCTCATCGCGCCGGACAGCACGAATAGACGCAGCCTGATCTTCGCGACTTCGATACCGGAGAAAGCCGCGGCGGTCGGATTGGCACCGATTGCATAGAGGCTGCGGCCGAACGCGGTGGACTGCAGCAGCACGGTAAATAGCACCGCGCCGACGATCACGATCGCAAAGGGCAACGGAATGAAGGTCGAGCCGACCGTATCCATACCGAACGCTGTATAAGCCGCCGGGAAGTCCGCGACCGCCTGATCGCCGAGCAACACGTATGCCAGGCCGCGAAACAGCGCCAGCGTGCCGATGGTGACCGCGAGCGAAGGCAGATTGAGCTTGACGATCACGAGACCGTTCAGCAAGCCCGCCAGCGCACCGGCAATCAATACCAGCACGATCACGACCGGCATCGGCAAGCCCATGTGCCACAGCACGCCCATCAGCGCACTGGACGCACCCAACACCGATGCCACCGAAAGATCGATTTCAGCGGCGACGATAATCAACGTCATGGGCAGCGCCATCAACGCGATCTCGGTCAGATCGGCGAGGATGTTGCTGACATTCGCACCGGTGAGAAACACCGGCGACAACACGCGCCCGAGTGCGAGCGACAGCGCCAGTACGACGACCAGCAGCACTTCCCATTGCAACGGCGTTTCGCGTTTGCGCGTGAGCAGCGCGGAATCGGGTTTAGCCATGATCGCGTTTCCTCATCATGCGTTTGGCGACGGAGCGGGCCAGCAAGGTATCGGCGGCAATCGCGGCGACGATCAGCGCGCCCTGGATAGCCTGTTCCCAGAATGGCGAGACGTGCAGCACGACGAGCGCGATGCTGATCACACCCAGCACGAGCGCGCCTAGCGTAGCGCCGAGAATGGTGCCCACACCCCCGGTGATCGCGACGCTGCCTACCACCGCGGCGGCAACAACCTGCAATTCGATGCCCTTCGCGGTGCTTGCGTCGACCGTGCCGAAGCGCGCGAGCCACAACGCGCCCGCGAAACCGGCAATCGCGCCGGACAGCAGGAAGCCCGCCATGACGCGACGCTCGACGTTCACGCCGGCAAGCCGTGCCGCCTCCGGATTCGAGCCGATCGCGTAGTGTTCGCGTCCGCCGCGAAACTGCTTCAGATAGACGGCCAGACCGGCCAGCACGACGATCGCGATCAGCGCGAGCGTCGGTATGCCGAAGAATGTGCCGGTTGCGAGACGGGAAAACGCATCGGGCAAACTGGTCGCATTGATCTGCCCACCGTGTACCCACGCATAGTCCGCGCCGCGAAAGATGTAGAGCGTGGAGAGTGTCGCCACCAGCGACGGCACGCGCCCCACGGCAACCAGCAACGCGTTGATACCGCCCGCCACCAGACCGATCGCGAGTCCGGCCAGCAAGGCAACGATCACCGGCATATGCGGAAATGCAACGTACAGGCTGCCGACCGCATAGGCGCTGATGCCGACCGTCGACCCCACCGACAGATCGATATGCCGCATCAGGATCACCACCGTCATGCCGGCTGTCAGCAGGCTGATAATCGACACATTCAGCAGCACGTCACGCAGATTTTGCAGATTCAGAAACTGCGGTTTCGCGAGCCCCGTGCCCACAATCAGCAGAATCAGCACGACAAAGAGCGTCGTCTCGCGGCGCTTCGCGATGCTAGCGATGAAGCCGCCAGGCGCGCTGCCTGAGCGCTTGGGGACCGGCGCCTGAACCGGCGCGGGATGGGTCGAAGAATGGCGCATCATGCTGCATGCCCCAACGGTGGAACCGGCTGGCCCAGTGCGGCGCCCATGATGCACTCTTCGTCGGCTTCGGCACGCGCGATATCCGCGCTGATACGACCCTCGTGCATGACCAGTACGCGATCGGCCATGCCGAGTACTTCCGGCAATTCGCTCGAAATCATCAGTACGGCCATGCCGTCGCGCACCAGGTCCGCCAGCGCGCCATACACCTCGGCCTTCGCGCCGACGTCGATACCGCGCGTGGGTTCGTCGATGATCAGGACCTTCGGGTTGGTGGCGAGCCACTTGCCCAGCACGACCTTTTGCTGATTGCCGCCGGACAGCGTGCGGACCGGCGCATTGGGGTCGCCCGCTTTGAGGTGCAAACGCGTGCCCCACTGATTGGCCAGCTGCGTTTCGCTGCGGGTGGAAATCAGGCCATGTTTGACGAGACGTCCGAGCACCGTCATCGAGGCATTGCGCGCAATGCTCAATTCCAGTGCCAGCCCTTGCTGGCGGCGATCCTCCGGCACCAGCGCAAGGCCGGCACGCACCGCAGCGGCCGGACTGCCTGCGGCGAGGCGCTTGCCGCTAATCGAAATCTCGCCCGAGTCGAGGGGGTCGATGCCGAAGATCGCGCGCGCCACTTCGCTGCGGCCCGCGCCTACTAGCCCCGCCAGCGCGACGATCTCGCCGGCGCGGACGTCGAATGAAATGTCCTTGAAAACGCCCACCCGCGTGAGTCCACGCACTGACAATCGCACTTCGCCAGGTGGCCGGTCGGCTTTCGGATAGAACGTCTCCAGATCACGGCCCACCATTTTCGCGACGATGGATTCGGTGGTGAGATCGGCGGTGAGCCCGTCGAATACCTTCGCGCCGTCGCGCATGATCGTCACACGTTGCGTCAGCGTGAACACCTCATCCAGCCGATGTGTAATGAACAGAATCGCCACGTCGCGCTCGCGCAGCTTGCGCACGATCGCAAAGAGCCGCTCCACTTCGGGTAGCGACAAGGCGGCGGTCGGCTCGTCCATGATCAGCACGTTCGCGTTCAACGACAACGCCTTCGCAATTTCGATCACCTGCTGATCGGCAATCGACAAACCACGCACCAGTTGATCCGCACGCAGATCGACCCCGAGCGAGGCCAGCAAGCCATCCACCTCGCGGCGCATGGCGTCATACTGAATGCGGCCGATCCGGTCCACCGGCTGCCGTCCCATGAAAATGTTCTCCGCGATCGATAGATCGAAGAACAGCGTCGGCTCCTGATAGATCACCGCGAGACCCGCGTCGCGCGCTTCAGCAGGCGTCGCGAAGCGGCGCGCCACGCCGTCGACCAGCAACTCGCCGGTGTCCGGCTGATGCACACCCGCGAGAATCTTCACGACCGTCGATTTGCCCGCGCCGTTTTCGCCGAGCAACGCATGCACTTCGCCCGGCCACAACGCGAGATCGCCGTCGAATAACGCACGGACCCGGCCGAATGATTTGCTCGCGTGCCGTAGTTCGAGCCTGGGCACGGCGGTTGGGGATTGCTGCACGACTTGTCTCCTTCCTTTTCGACTTCGGGAATGCGTCAGACGCGGCAGGTACATCAGATACGATAAAAACGCTCCGCGTTACGGCAAAACAGCGCTTCTTTTTCAGCAACGCTCGCGCCGTCGACGATCGACGCGTACGCGTGCCACAAATCCGCGTAAGAGCCGAACAACCGATCGACCGGAAAATTCGACGCGAACATCGCGCGCTCGACGCCGAACGTATCGATCGTTTCGAGCACATAAGGCCGCAGGCTTTCCACGGTCCACTGATGATCGAACATGGCGAGTCCGCTGATCTTCACCGCGACATTCCGGCAACCCGCGAGCAGTCGCATTCCGTCACGCCATGCGCGATAACCGGCGACACTGCTGCGGTCTACGAACATGCCCGCATGGTTGATGATAAGAACCGTATCGCCATGCGCGCGCGCCAACTCAGCCGCCGCTTCCATCTGCGACGGATACAGTTGCAGATCGAACGACATGTCGTAACGGCGCAGCAGCGCAAAATGGGCGCGCCACTGCGGCTCGCGCATGAAATGACGGCCCACGTAATCGAACAACTTGTTCTCGTGTACGTTCAGGATCTGCCTGATGCCACGCGTGTTGGCGAACGACGCGTGCGCCTCGAGCAGTTCCGGTGCGTTCGCCGCGGACAGATCGACGGCGGCGACAATCGCATTCGGCATGCCGCGCGACGCCGGACGATCCGCAATGGATTGCAACCAGCGGGTTTCCTCGACCGGGTCGGCGGGGTCGTGATTCGCTTCCACGTGCACCAGTTTCAGCACCTCAATATCGCCCGCCTCGCCGAGCAAATCGTCGAGCAGATAGTCGTGCTTCAGGTCGCGTGCGTCACCCACAAACGACACGCCGGGGTTTTCCAGCCACGGATAACGATGCGTCTTCAGATCCCACAAATGGATATGCGAATCGACAACCTGCATGCGACACCCTCCGCCCAATAGGCCAAGCACAGTCAGCAACGTCAGCTAAGTGAATTCAGATGAAAGACCGGCTCGAGCGGTTGCTGAAGCGGCGTATGGTCAGGGGCCGTCTGCATGATGTCGGCCATGTAATCCCACCATTTGCGCATCACCTCGAGTTGCGGCAGCGCATTCATGGTGTGATTTGTAGTGCGCGTCAGAATGGCGAAAAGATGGTCCGAGCCTGCGTCGAAGAAGATCCGATAGTCACGCACGCCGGCGTTGTGCAATGCATCAACCAGTTCGGGCCAGATCTGCGCGTGACGTCGTTCGTATTCCTCGCGCATGCCGGGGTTGAGCACCATCCGGAAAGCGATTGTTTCCATTGCGGCCTGTCTCCCGTCGTATCCGGGCGCTTTCCCAGAGAAGCGTAAGCGTCTAATACGACTATAATTCCTGCGTCGATAGCATCTCAATCCGTTGTTGGGATTGGGCGATCCACAAATCGAATCGCACCGGAACCATGAGCCAACACTCAGCTGCCATCGCACTCGTCAATCGGCTCAAGTTCAAGCACCTCGCACTGCTCGTCGCACTCGACGACGCGCGCAATCTCCATCAAGCCGCCGAGGCGATCAACGTCGCGCAACCCAGCGCGAGCCGCATGCTCGGCGACATCGAGGAAGCGTTCGGCTTCCTGCTGTTCGAACGCAACGCACGCGGCATGACGCCCACGCCGCTCGGTGTGGTCACGCTGGCGTATGCGCGACGGGCACTCGCCGAGTTGACCCGTTTTGCCGAAGACCTCGACGTCAAACGCCGCGGCGGGCATGGACAGTTGACCGTCGGCGCCATCATGGGCGCCGCGCCCGATCTGCTGGCCATGGCGGTCGCCGCCCTGAAAACCGAAAGCCCTCTGCTGAACGTGCGCATTCTTGGCGAAACCAGCGACCAGGTCGTGCAATTGCTGCATCGCCGCGAAGTCGATCTGGCGCTGGGGCGCCTGACCAGTCCGTTGCAACACAACGATTTCAGTTTCGAGCCGCTCGCCCGCGAAACTTTGTTGCTGGTGGTGCGTGCTGTGCATCCGCTGGCGCAACGCTCGCGCATCACGTTGCAGGAGCTGATCGACTGGCCGTGGGTGGCGCAACCCGTTACCAGTCCGGCGCGCGTGCTGTTCGAAGAGGAACTCGCGCGTGCGGGCCTTGCGACGCCAGTCAATCTGACCGAATGCGCGTCGATCTTCGCGACCCTGCAATTGCTTGAGAACTACGACGCCGTGGCCATGCTGCCCGAGTCGGTCGTGCGCGATCATGTGCGCGGCAAGCTGCTGGTCGCGCTGCCGCTCGAAATCGGCAAGAGCCTCTCCGGGTTCGGCATTCTCACGCGCAAGGAAGAAGCCCTCGCCGCTCCGGCGCTGCGCTTTATCGATTTGCTGCGCGGTTTCTCGCATAAGCTCGCGCGCGACGATTCCGCCTCCGCAGCGACCACGCCCGTGATCGTATCCGCACCGGTTAGTTAATGTCACCATCGTGACGCCGCCATCGCGCATTACTGCAGGTTGACGAACAGGCCGCCGTCCACCAGCAGCGCGGCGCCTGTTACATAACGCGCGCGGTCGGAGGCAAGGAATACCACGCAATCGGCAACATCTTCCGGGCGGCCCAGTCTGCCCAGCGGAATGCGCTTTTCGAAGTAGGCTTTTTTCGCTTCGTCGGCGAGATCTTCCGCGTTCAGGTCGGTCGCGATCGTGCCGGGCATCACCGAATTGCAGCGAATGCCGTATGGCCCCAACGCCACCGCGCATGACTGCATCAGCGAATGCACGCCCGCTTTGGTCGGCGTGTAGTGCGTTTGCATGCCGCCGCCTACCAGGGCGCTGATCGAACTCGTCGCCACGATCGCGCCACCCGTGCCCTGCGCTTTCATCTGCTGCGCGGCAGCCTGCGTGACGTAGAACGCGCCGTTCAGATTGACTGCCACCGTCGTTTCCAATACGTCGGGCGGCATGTCGAGAAAGGCGTGGAACGGGCAGATGCCGGCATTGCTCGCGAGCACGTCGACTTTGCCGAACGCCTCGACGGTCTGGCGAACGAGTTCCTGACCGGTTTCGCGCGCAGCGACGTTGCCTTCGATCGCGATCACGCGCCGCCCCAACGCTTCGATTTCGCCGACCACTTCCGCGACGGCCGAACGGCGCCCATAAGATGCGTCGTTATCGCCCCAGTAGTTGATCGCCACATCCGCGCCTTCGGTTGCGCACGCAACCGCTATCGCGCGGCCGATGCCACGCGAACCACCGGTGACGATCACGACCTTGTCCTTGAGCAACACATCATTCTCCTGTTGGCTGGATCAATACGATGTCTTGCGGCTTGAAAGCGAGCCCAACCCGCCTCCAATACGCATTCAACGCGGATAAGGCCGCTCCAGCGCGCATTCCGGATTAAGCCGCACACCGAAACCCGGCGTGTCCGGCACTTTCATCCGTCCATTCACGGGCACAGGTTCATCGAGCAGCAGTGGCGTAAACATCGGCACCACTTCATCCGCTTTGGGCGCCATCATCAGAAACTCGGCAAATGGCGAGTTATGCCGCGTGACGACAAAGTGATAGCTATACACCGACGAACCGTGCGGCACCACCATCACATTGTGGGCATCGGCGAGCGCGGAGATCTTGATGAGTTCGGTAATGCCGCCGCACCAGCCCACATCCGGCTGAATCAGATCGCAGCACTGCATCTCCAGCAGCATGCGAAACCCCCAACGCGTCGCTTCGTGCTCGCCGGTCGACACCATCATGCCGCGCGGCACGTTGCGCCGCAGTTCGGCGTAACCCCAGTAGTCGTCCGGCGGCAGGCACTCTTCGATCCATTTCAAACCGTATTCGTGCGCCGCCTGCGCGAGCCGTGTTGCATACGGTACGTCGAGGCTCATCCAGCAGTCGTACATCAGCCAGAAATCGTCGCCGACACGGCTACGCATCTCGGCGAGCTTCTCCAGATTCTTCCTGAGACCCGCCTCACCTTCCGCGGGACCATGCTGCAAAGGCAATTTGCCGCCGATGAAACCCATCTCCTTCGCGAGGTCCGGACGCGCACCGGTCGCGTAAAACACGAGTTCGTCGCGCACCGGGCCGCCCAATAGTTGGTACACCGGCTCCTTGCGGACTTTCGCGAGCAAATCCCACAACGCGAGATCGACGCCCGAGATCGTGTTCAGCACCACGCCTTTGCGGCCGTAGTACAGCGTCGAGAAATACATCTGATCCCACATCTTCTCGATGTCGGTGACGAGTTGGCCTTCGAGAAAGCGCGCGAGATGTTTTTCAACGATAAATGCGCCGATCTCACCACCCGTCGTCACCGCGAAACCGACCGTGCCGTCGCTCGCTTCGATCTCCACTACCAGCGTGCCGAGCACATTGATACCGAACGACTGGCGGCTCTGGCGATACTCCGGATAACGCGCCATCGGCGTGGAAATATGGTCGTCGATCCAGTGTCCGTCAGGTTGGTCGTGATAGTCCGCACCGCCGCCGCGGACGATGAAGGCACGCACGTGCCGGATAGTAGGCATGGCCATGAAAAGGGCTCCGTTGTTGGTGCGTCGAACGTGCAGCCGAAAATGCGCCTAGCGGGCGCGGTGCAGTAGGTGTTGGAAAGACCAGCTTGAATGTGCGCCGTCACGACGCAGCAGCGTGCCGATCATGAGCGCCGCCAGCAGACTCGACACGCCCAATGCGATCAGCCCTGCCGAGGTCGACGAAAAGGCCCGTTCCGCAGCGGTGCGCAGACTCGGCGCAATAAATCCACCCAGGCTGCCGAGCGAATTGATCAGCGCGATCCCGCCCGCCGCCGCCGCACCCGTGAGATAGCGCGTCGGAAACGTCCAGAACAGCGGTTGTGCCGCGATGAAACCACTGGCCGCGCAGCACAGCGCGATCAAACCGATCGAGGGGTTATGCGCCAGCCCCGAGGCGCCGATGCCGAGACCTGCGAGCACCAGCAGCGCGACCGCCCAGCGCCGGTGTCCACCCGTGCGGTCCGCACGGCGCGGAACGTACCACGTCACGGCCAACGCACACAGCCACGGCAGCGCGGCGACGAGGCCCACGCGCAAGCCAACCGTTGTGCCGAGCAAAGCCGCCACCTGCTGCGGCAGATAGAAGATCACGCCGTAGACACTCATCTGAATCAGCAGATAGATCGCCGACAGCAGCAACACGCGGCGGTCCACCAGCGCGGCGAGAATATGACGCGGTCCATGAGCAGAGGCGGCACGCGCATCGTCGTCGAGCGCGCTGCGCAAGGTGCTGCGCTCTTGCGCGTCGAGCCAACGCGCGTCTTCAGGGCGGTTGTCGAGATACCAGAACGCCCATACGCCGACCAATGAGGCCAACGTCCCCTCGATCAGAAACAGCCACTGCCAGCCGGCCAAACCCATTGCGCCATGCAGTTCGAGCAAGGAACCCGACAACGGACTGCCGAAGATGAACGCCAGCGGCGCACCGAAATAAAACACGCCTACCGCGCGCGCTCGCGCCGCTTGCGGAAACCAGTGGGTCAGGTAATAGATCACGCCGGGGAAGAAACCTGCTTCGGCAACACCCAGCAGAAAACGCAGCGAGTAGAAAGCCGTTGGCGAATGCGCAAGACACATCGCCGCCGAGACGAGCCCCCACGTCACCATGATCCGGCACATCCACACACGCGCGCCGACCTTATGCAGCAGAAGATTGCTCGGCACTTCGAACAATGCATAACCGATGAAGAATACGCCCGCGCCGAAGGCGAAGGCCGCATTGGACAAACCCGTATCGTGCTGCAACGCCTTCTGCGCGAAGCCGATATTGGCGCGATCGAGAAACGCCAGCACATACATCAGCAACAGAAACGGCAGCAGCCGGCGCATGACCTTGCTGTTGATCGCCTCCAGCGAAGCGGGCGAATGCGGATTCATGTCGTCTCCTTCGCAGAGCATGCGGGTCGCGCTCTGCGTTTTTTACCTTTTGCACTGCTACGGCTACTGCTACTGCTACCGCTGCTGCTACTGCTACTGCTACTGCTTAGGTCGTGCGGTGACGACTCAGTAAGTGGCGCGACCGCCTGACAGGTCGAATACCGAGCCGGTGCTGAACGCGCAGTCTTCGGAAGAGAGCCAGAGAATCAGCGACGCCGCTTCTTCCGGCAACAGGAACCGGTTCATTGGAATCTTCGAGAGCATGTAGTCGATATGCTGCTGCGACATCGAATCGAAGATCTCCGTTTTGGCCGCTGCGGGTGTGACCGCATTGACGAGAATGTTCTTCGTCGCAAGCTCTTTGCCGAGAGATTTGGTCAAGCCGATGAGCCCGGCTTTGGAGGCGCTGTAATGCGAGGCGTTCGGGTTGCCCTCTTTGCCGGCCACCGACGCGATATTGACGATCCGGCCGTAGCCCTGCTTGAGCATTTGCGGCACGACCGCGCGGCAGGTGAGATACGGGCCGATCAGATTCACGTCGATCACGCGGCGCCAGACCTCGGGGTCGAGCTCCCAGGTCGTGCCGTTGCCGCCGGTGATGCCCGCGCAGTTGATCAGCACGTCAATCGCGCCATGGGCCGCGACCGTTTGTGCCACCGCTTGGACAACTGAGGCTTCCTCGGTGAGTTCGACCGTGACGGCCGTTACCTTGCCCAGTTCGCTGAGCTCGCGCTCGCTGCGCGCGAGGCGCTCGCCGTCGATGTCCCATAGCGCGACTGACGCGCCCGAGTTCAGCGCCCGTTGAGCCACTGCGTAGCCAATGCCGCGCGCGCCGCCGGTAATGGCGACAACACGCCCCTCCAGATCGATTCGATTCATCGCTGTGCTCCTGTGGCAGACCTAGGCGGCTTGCCTTTCAATTGTTGTATTTCTGCTGTTCGTGCCGTCTCTGCTTTCGTTCAGCAAATATACGAGCGGTGCGATGCACTAACAATCCGTGTATTGGAGAGGGCGATAACAAAAGTGGATCGGCGGGCGTGGGGCCTTGAGGGCTGGCATTCACCAGGCACGACCAGCATCTGATCGCGGTCGCGAGGCTGAAAGCAATTTCAAGTCGCTGCCCTTTGTGGCCCGAGCCCGCGTTTGCCAGCAGGCAAGCAGGTACGAACCCTCATTGACGTTGCGCCGCCTCTCCCGTAATGTGAAATTCGCCGTTGTGAAGAACGCCGCTCTGGCGCCCGTCTGTCGAGCTAGCAGCATCCCGGCATCCCAACTTTCGAACTTTCTCTATTTCTCCAGCCGCTCTATCAGCCATGGAAAGCAATCGCGCGCCCAGTCAAATTGATGAGCTCGCTGGCAGGCCTGTTCGTGCCGCGGATTATGCGGCCGAGAACCGAGCGCTTGTGGCACTCGCGCGAGTTCAGCCCGGCCCACGCTCCGAATTCCTCCAGGCCATCGCGGATACGGCTCTGTCACTTTGCCATGCTGGTAGCGCTGGAATCAGTCTTGTCGAAGGACCCGACGACGATCGGGTCTTTCGATGGTTCGCAGCGGCTGGACTTTGCGCCGACCTGCGCGGCAAAACAACCACTTGGGACGAGTGTCCGTGCGGAGTGACACTTGAGTCGGGGGCCCCGCAACTTTTCATCAACCCGCAGATCCAGTTCCCTACCCTCCAGTTTCCCGGCGTCAATGTGCCTGAAGGCATTGTCGTTCCAATTCCGGCTGATAACGGAGAGCTTGGGGCCATCTGGGTCATGTCGCATACAGAGGATTGCAGATTCGACCTCGAAGACGTCAGACTGCTCTCGAATCTCGCCGTTTTCGCGGGTTCCGGCCTGACAATTGTCAATGCACGCGACAGCGGTGAAGAAAGCGACCGACGGCACAACGAATTCATCGCCATGCTTAGTCACGAGCTGCGAAATCCAATGACGCCGATCGATGGCGCCATAAGCGCAGCAAAAAGGCTTTGTACCGAGGACGAAAGAGCCGTCGAAGTGCTGACTATCGCGCAACGCCAGATGAGGCATTTGCGCACGCTGGTCGATGACCTGCTCGACGCCGCCCGTCTGAAATATGGCAAGCTCGCTATCAAGCACAGCGACACGTTACTCAGCGACATTGCGTTTGATGCCGTAACAGCCATCAGACATCACGTCGTATCCCGCAGGCACACACTCAAAATCACTGGGCTGGACGAGCCCATCCCCGTGCGTGCCGACCATGTCCGCTTGAGCCAGGTGCTGGGCAACCTCCTTTCGAACGCGGCGAAATACACACCTGCCGGAGGCACCATCGAGCTCAACGTCCGCGTCGAGCCAAACAACTCGCGCGAAGGAGCGCCCGGGCTGATTGTTATTGACGTCACTGACAATGGCATGGGCATCGATAGCGCGGTCCAGCCGCACGTCTTCGAGCTATTCGCGCAGTCTGCCCGCGACCAGGCGCGCTCCGAAGGAGGCTTGGGAATAGGGCTCGCTGTGGCAAAGCGGATGGTCGAGCTTCACTATGGAACCATCTCCATCAAAAGTGAAGGCTCGGGCAAAGGCACGGTTGTGACACTCCGCTTGCCGATAGGCCGGATGACAGCGGATACGGACGTGGGCGCTCCGAGCGCGACCGCTGCGTCTCCCGAGCCGGCACGTCTCCTGCTCGTTGACGACAATCAAGATGCACTCAGCGCGCTGAGCATTTTGCTCGAGCTTGAGGGTCACGAGGTAACAACGTCGGACAACGGGCGCGATGCCATACGGCTGATGTACGAAAAGCGCCCTGAGGTCGCAATTATCGATGTCGGCATGCCGGAGATGGATGGCTTTGAGGTTGCGCGAACCGTTCGGCTTGAACGAGGACTCGACGACATCCTGCTCGTGGCGCTTACCGGCTATGCATCCGAATCCGACAAATCAAGGGCTCTGGCTGCCGGTTTCGATTTTCATCTGACCAAACCCCTTTCGCTAGATAAGCTTCAGTACATCCTGGCGAATCGCGCCGACGGCAAGTTGCGGGGCATTGTCTAAAGCACGATTCTCTAAAGAGTTGGGCCCAACTCTTGCGCAACTTTTGACACGACGCCCGCTTGCGATTCGGCGCTTTGCAAAAGAAGCGCGATTCTCGACCTCCACGCCGGCGCAATTTTCCCGTGCGGTCTGATCGCACGTACTTGAGGAGCAGACAATGGAACCGACGAAAGGGGAAGGAACGCTACGGGAAGTCGCCGGCGACGTGCAGCAAGCCGCGGGGGATCTGCTGCACGATGCCAGTGCGCAAGTTAGCGGAACGGCGAAGGAATTGAGTGGCAAAGCGCAGCAACTCTATGCCGACTTTGCAGAGGTCGTACGCGAATCTACGGTAGAGCGGCCGTTCACGGCGCTGGCGATTGCCGCCGGCGTGGGCTTCGTTCTCGGCGTGTTACGCACAGTAATTCGCTCCAGGCCCGACAACGTCCGCCGCGATTGGAGAGATCGGGAGTAAGGCTCTTCGCGTCTCGCCTTCGACGAGACCGAAGAGGTGCAGACGGCAAGCACCCGGGCCGCCACGGCATTTCCGCAACAAGCAAGCCCAGAGGAGTCCCGGAATGTCCATGCGTTCGAAAGTCACGAAGTGGAGAAACGTCGGCAGGTTCTGCCTCGAGCGAGCGACCGATTACGGCGAACTCTTCGGTGTCGAACTTGAGCAGACCAGGAAATGTCTGGTCCGCGAGTTAAGCGCACTCGTCGCCCTAGCCGTCGCTAGCCTTTTCACACTTTCGTTTGTGTGCATTGCAATCATCGCAACGGCCTGGCGGACGCCTTATTTTCTTCAGGTGGTTTGGGGCGTTGCCGCGATGTGGCTGGTAGTGTCCGTTGCCTCCCTGCTCATCGTGCGCTCCCAGAAGCCAGGACGATCGCTTCATGTTCTGCAGAGAGAGATTCGGAGCGACCTCGACACCTTGAAGGAGGCACTCAAATGAACCGGGCACTGAACGATAAGGAAGCCGAGCTCGCTATTTTGCAGCGCATGGCCACATCACGCGCAGCGTTGCTCGCAGCGAACAGCACGCCACCATCGGTCCGGGCCGTACATGGGCAGACGTGGTCTCCCGCAGCCAACCTGATCGCGTTGCTGGCAGATGCACCGCGCGTCACGCTGATGCTAGCGTTATGCGTCGGCGCAATCGTGCTCGGACCTCGTCGGACGATTGTCATTGCCAGCCGCTCCGGAATGGCAGCGTGGCTAGGTGGCACTGTTCGGAAAGTGATCACGAGCACTACGACTCAGTCGACCGGTGACGTCGAAATTACCGCTCCGGTGGAATTACCTCTGGCGGATCGCCAACCGGATCCGGTGAGCCGTTTGGCGCAATAGGATCGGGATCGCTAACAGGCGGTGGTGGCGGATCCGGATCCACCTCGGGCGGCGTCGGCGTATGAGCCAGGCCGCCGGAATGACCGAACAGATTCGCTATGCGCATGGTGATGTCCTCACGAGTCGGAGATACCTCACGCAGCATATGCCGTGCCGACAGGTTGCCGAGGCGATATCCCCGTCCGTACCGTCACCCAAGCCATGCACGGAATTCATCCTGCTTTAAGCGTATCAAAGCCGCAGCAGTTCATCTTTCATCCACTCGTGGACGGCCCGACTCAGTTCCTGCTGTGACAGGTCCAAAGGAGAGAATGCGGGGCCGACAACCACACGAATTTGTCCACGGCCGCTGGGCCAGCCTTTCGCCGGCCAGACTTTGCCCGCGTTGAGAACCACAGGAACAGCAGGTACGCCAGTCGCGCAAGCCAATCGAACGCCTCCCGATGTCATCCTCAGCGGAGCATCGTGCGGCACCCGGGTCCCCTCCGGGAAAATGACGACGACATCGCCCTTCGCCAGCCTCTCAGCGCTTTCCTGCGTCACCGCCTGATGAGCCTGTCGAGCGGAGCCGCGGTTCAGGCTAACCATATCGAGGCCACGCAGCACCCATCCAAAAAAGGGAATGCGAAGAAGCTCCTCTTTGAAAACAAAACTGATGCGCCGGGGAAAAAGTGCAAGAAATGCGAGTGTTTCCCAGGTCGATTCGTGACGGCACAGTAGTATCGCTGGCCCTTCAGGAATATGTTCAAGCCCTTCTACCGAACATGAGACCCCCGGCAGCCAGCGCATCACCGCCACCAGCGCACGACACCATTGTTTTGCCAACCAGTATCGTCCAGCCCTGCCGACGAAAGGAAACAGGAGCAGTATGGCCATTGAATACAGCGTCCCGCTACCGAGAACGTATACGATGAACAGCCATTTAGTAAAAATCGAGCGCATCGGGGCCTATTCAGATTGGTTTGCGGCGGAGCATTTCACCGTTGACGGGTGAGACTATGCCATGAACGATGCGTTCGTCCCCCAGACCGAAATCGGCAACGCCGCACCGCGATGTCGGCGAGTGAGGCGCGAATGGCAAGACGCACCCGAATAGTGGCAACGAAACCCGACGTTCAACCGAACGCCAACCACCTCCTACCAAGTACGCAATGAACGAACATACCGCGATGGACGACCGATTTGACAGGCGAGAACTTCTGCTTCATCTCGGCGACGTGCTCGAAGCTTTGAACTGTTTAGCCGGGACAAGCAGGCCGACCGCATCGGTGGCGCACCTTATCCAGGAAGAGGATTCATTACAGCACTTCGAGTTTCTCCGGGCGCTGGCGCCAAAAATGACAGTAGCCGAATTCACCAGACACGTCGCCAGCGCGTTCGCCCTCTGGCCAAGGGCGCTGCTCGAGGCGGAGCTCAACCGGGACGCATTGGCGTCAACCGTTGAGCACAACCTTTTCGACGGTAACCCTGACGGCTGGGACGTGTATATCAGCCACGTCCAGAAGAAAGTGAAGTGGTTTGGGACCGGGATTTCGAATGTTAAAAAACACGCGCTGGCTGAGCCGTCGCACGATGCCACCGATAAGGCTAGGCCAGTCGAGGCGCCGGTCGCGGCCGTGCCGCCCGTGAAGGCAGATGTGCGCAACGAGAAGAGAGGCTGGCCTTGGCCGGAGCCGAAGCCGAAGTCGTGACGCTTGCAGCGCGTGCCGAATACAGGGAGAACATCTCCGACTCAGGCTTGACGGTTGCGAAAGTGGCGGAGGCTTCGGATATGTCTAATCGCCGGGCGTCAAATGCGACGTGAGCGACTCCGAAGTCTCCACCGTCAGCATCGTCATCGCCCGGTGCAAAGCCTTTGCCTGGTCAGCCGACAGACATGCACCCGGCTCGCGCGTGATTGACGCGCCACCACTAGTCAATACACGCCGGACACGCTATCGCCTCCGCTGCCACCTTCTGCTCGCGCCGCCCGAAACTCGCGAGTGCCGCGAGTCCCAGCAGCGCCAAACCGCTGCCGAAGCGAAAGTCCGCGGAAATGCCGACATGGTCGACCACAACGCCACCAATGAGCGATCCCAGCGCAATGGCAACCTGAATGATGCTGACAAACAGCGCCGAGCCCGCCTCCGGCGAATCCGGCATTGCGCGTTGAATCCAGATGCTGAAACACAGCGGCAGCGCCCCGAACGACACACCCCACGCGAGTACGAGCGCTGCGACGCCGATCGGCGAATGTTGCAACAACGGCATCGCTAACAGCGCGAACATGAGCAGAGAAACCATCGCGCCAACCGACATTTTCAGGTTACGCGTCACCGTCGATGAAACGGCGAAGTTCGAGAAGAACCCAATAATGCCGAAGCCGAGCAGCAGCCACGTAATCGTCGACATCGTGAAATTCGCGTTACGCAGCAGGAACGGCGTGATGTACGTGTACGATGAGAAATGCGCGCCGAATACGAGCGCCACCATCAACATGCTTCTACGCGGATGCGGGCGGCGCAGCAGCGCCACCAGATCGCGCAGCCGCAATGCGGCGGTCGACGGCAAGGACGGCACGAAGACGAACTGCGCGACGAGCGCAATAGCGACGAGCACGCCGGTTGCCATAAACGAAGCACGCCACGACGCGAAGCTGGCGATGAATGTGCCGAGCGGCACACCGATCACCGTCGCACAAGTCACGCCCGTCAGGATCGTCGCCATGGCTTTGGCCGAATCCTTTGGCTGCACGAGGCGCCCCGATGCAGCCGTCGCCAAGGTCCAGAATCCGCCCAATGCCGCACCGAGCAGCGCGCGCCCGAGCAGCATGAAGAGAAAATCAGGCGCAAAAGCGGAAATCAGATTCGACGCCAGCAGCAAGGCCGTGAGCAACAGAAATACACGCCGGCGATCCATCCGTCCGGCCACCAGCATCAAACCGGGCGCGGAGATGGCGGCAATCACACCCGGCACAGTGACCATCAATCCGGCGGTGCCCGGCATCACGCCCAAATCTGCCGCTATACGCGGCAGCAGTCCAACGGGTAAAAACTCCGTGGTCACGAATGCAAAAGCACCGATTGCAACGGCCACGACAGCGAGCCACGAGCGCAGAGACGACGAGGCGCTATCGACCGGCGAGGCAGCGCTCGCCGGCAGATTATCTTTCATTAACATAGGTTTGTTTGCGAGTAACTAAACAACGGGTGGGATTGGAGCAGCCGCACCGGACTAATTAGTTCACGGACGGCAAATCATGAATAAAAAAGCAGGCGGTATTGGCCTGCTTATGCTTGCGATAGGAAGAGACAGCGGGTGAAAACCTGAACAGAACACACCTTAACATCGTATTAAATCGCCCGCTGACCACTCCGCAAAATTGCAGTTGAGCGTGTGGGTATTCCGACCAGGGTGCCGTGGCGCGAATGGTTAGAGGCGGTGCATGCTGCTCCCCCACCGCCTCCTGAACTGCCGGCCTGCTATTGGCCAAAATAGATCCTGCATTGCGGCCCGGAAGAGCACGGCCGCTCCTGTCGGCCTCCCGCTTCCGTCGCGCCTGCGGCCACACCGCCATAGGAAACGTTCTGCTCCGGTTGAGCGGCCGGCATGATGGTCCGCCCAGTTTCACCAAACGACATGTCGGTGGTGTCTTGCGCTGATTCGTTCGCGTTCTGCATCAACACCTGGCCCGACACGGCTTCGCCTGGGTGGTTGCCCTGTGCGCCGGCTGTATTCGGCGCCAGAAAGAGAGCGGCGCTTGCCAACGCCATCAATAAACGTAGTTTCATGTCCAGACTCCTCGAATCCGGCGCAGCAGTTCTCATCTCCTTCAAAAAGAATTGATCCGCGAAAAAACGTCATGTCACCAAATCGAACTGACGGACGGGCGAATGCCTATGCGGGACTGCTGCGGCGAGTCACCGAACTAAACGAGTAAATAATTGCCAGACCTGAGACCGATGTCGGGCGTGCACGTATGGTTTGCCGGAATCAGTCGCCATCAGGCTGGAAACGCAGATTATTGCTCCGCTGTTTCGTTATAGGTCGGCCACTCAGGATTTCAAACCCAGCGGTGCGGGCTGTCAGCGGCGTCGGTTGCAGCCCGGTCCGGGACGGACGACAACAAAAATCAGCCACGCTGGCGCGTGCTTTACCCGCACAGTGCGCTATGATGCTGGAATAACCCACAAAATCAGCCCTACGCGAGGCACCGGCGAGAGACGGAGCGTGGGCGTGAGACCGGCGATTCGCAATCAGTGCATCGTCATTACCGGTTTTTCCATAGCGGCCGTCAGGCTTACCAGCCATACCTGCCGCGCGACGGAGCGCTTGGGTATTCATTGATTGGCGCGGCTCGCCGTATAGGCAGCCTCGCCGGGTATATGTAGTAACGCAATTTATGAGGCACCGTTTTTTGACGCTGCCAATGGGATTTCCTTCGATCAATCACCTTACCGCGGGCGGACCCCATTCACATGGGCTCAATGCTTTCGTGGCTTCCCCTTGCAATCTGTAACTGGCAGAACGCCAGACGCTTTAGAAGGACGAATATCTTATGGACGAAAGAAAGCGAGATAGCATGATTGCGTATCTCCGCCATCGCATGGAAGAGTTTGGTATCGAACCAGAAGACCTCGCCGCGGTGCTAGCCGCCGAACCGAAGGGGCAAAAGGCTGAGCGCTACCGCAGCGCAACAGGAGATAGCTGGGACGGCCAGGGTGAGATGCCCCAATGGCTTAAACAGGCAATTAGCGCAGGTCAATCAATCGACCACTTTGAATTATCGGCCACGCCGGCACCCGCCCCCCAGCCGAGAAAACAGGTGGATTGGCTAAACGACCCGTTCGCGGGAAGTCCGCTCGCGCGCCCGCAAAACCGCTAAGCCGTCACATCGTTAAACCGCTAGCGTGAAGGCATAACCCTGACGCATCACCCCTTACTTTTCCGGTGGCAACAACAGGTTCGACACGTTGGTCGACGCGGGCGTGCTCGCGCCACTTACGCTGGCGAAGAGCAGTTGCGCGCCAACGGTTTGCATCCAGACGACTGAGCCCACCGTATATCCGGTCAGAGCAACGCAATAACGCGTTGCATCTTAAGGGGCCGGTCATGAAAGGAAAATTGGTTTTTGCTGCGGCTGCTTTGTCGATTGCCACCTCCAGCGTATTCGCTGCAGGTGAAACCGTCGTGGTAGGCGGACAGGCGATGTACCCCAGCAAGGACATCGTCGACAACGCGGTCAACTCCGCGGATCACACTACGCTCGTTGCCGCGGTCAAAGCGGCGGGTCTCGTCGATACGCTCAAGGGTTCGGGCCCGTTCACCGTTTTCGCGCCAACCAACGAAGCGTTTGCGGCATTGCCGGCCGGCACGGTCGACACGCTCGTCAAGCCTGAAAACAAGGCAACGCTCACCAGTATTCTCACCTATCACGTGCTTCCCGGCCGTTACGACTTCAGCAAGCTGGATATGGCGATCAAGGCTGGCGGCGGCAAGGCGTCTATCAAGACGGTCAACGGCGAGCTGCTCACCTTCACGGAAAACGGGCCGCGCAATATCGTCGTCGCCGACGCAGCGGGCCACACCGCGGACATCTCCACCTATGACGTCTACCAAAGCAACGGCGTCATCATGGTGGTCGACAAAGTGCTGATGCCGAAGTGATGGGCAGCGACCCTAATGGACCTAATGGACCCTAATGCCTGATGAGTTCGCAAGGAGAAATATCATGCGCAATTCCACGCTTAAAATCATGCTCGCTAGCGCCGTTCTTTCAATGGCTTGTGGTGGGGCGTTCGCACAAGGTGGCGGCAACGGTCAGGGTGGCACGGGTGGCGGCAATGCGCACAGCGCCGCGACAGCAGGCCTCACGTATCACGGCGACCCGGCCACGAGCCCGATGGCAATGTGGCCCGGAAACCCGTCAAAAATGATGGATTCGGGCAGCACCGACATGCACTCGATGTCGTCCAGCGACGCAATGAATCCCCCGAAAACCGAGCAGTGAATCGCCCCCCATTGCGCGTCAGGCGTCGCTCAGCCGGTTGACGCGCCGGGGCCGCTCACACGCCGCACTGTATGACGGGGCTCGTTGAGCCGCTCATTGATGCGCACGATGCGTCGCGGGTGCAAGCCGGTGCCGCCGCATACTGCGGCAATTCGATAAACGTGCTGACCTGCCGCACGATTTGCCAGAACACCTTTTCAAACAAACGGACTTGCTCCGGCTCGGCTATGCCGTCCGTGAGCGGATCGGCAAAGATCCAGCTAAACGACGACGGCTCTCCGGGAAAGAGCGGCGCATGATGCCCGGCGACGCATTCGTCCATGGCGATGACGAGGTCCATCCGCGGCGCCCATTCGCCGGTGAATTCCAGCCAGCTTTTTGGGCTGAGCACCCCGAGGTCCGATATACCCGGCCGCAATTGCGCGATCGCAATGGGATGAACCCGCGGGGCCGGCTCCGGGCCCGCGCTGAATGCGTCGAACCGGTGTCCAGCCAGTTCGCGCAGTAAAGCTTCGGCGATGATGCTGCGTGCTGAATTCTCGCGACAGAGAAACAGCACCTTGTATTTTCTGGTCACGCTCACCCCGTACCCTTGTTTTTTTAGCTCTTTGTGTCATTTTGCCAGCCTGGTCTTGCGCCCCCGTGACACTACGATGACTTAATTTGTTGCGCCACGAGAATTTTCACCAGGGCGGGCAATCCACGGGCATCGCGCATTGCATTTGCGGCGAAGTGAAGCAGCGCGAAGTCGAATCTTTCATTCTACTGTCAGCCGCGCGCCGACCACGCGGCTTCAGTGGCGCATGGGTGGCGCCTGGGTGCCGCGTGAATAATCGCTTTAGTACCGCGTCAATACCCCTTTAATGCCGCCGCGCTTCATTTCGGCGTTCGGACGACACAGGTCGCGGACGCATGTTTGATTCTGGAAGCGGATATCCACCCACTGAAGGCCGCTCCCCATATCAATTCGGTCTACGTCTCGGGTCTACCGGCCAAATCGTCTATTCAAAACCGCAAACCGTTCAGGAACTGAAACCAGAGTCCCCCCAGTGCGCCGGCCGGGTGGGCATCGCTTGCACTTTCTTCGCGCTTGCTCTGGTTGCCGTGATTAGCCGGCGCGCCACGATTGGCGGCGTCGGCGTTCACGGCAGTCGCCTCGGCCTCGGCTGACACGTCAGGGACGTCCGCCGCTTTTGCAGCCGCCTCCGCAGCAGCCTCCGCCTTCTCCGCCTCGCGCCGCGACGCCTGCAAGGCCGACACACTGTCGGCGATCTGCGCCGCCCGCCGCGCTTCGCATCGACGTCCTAGCAGCACGCCGAACAGCACATCGCGATTGTGACCTTCGTCAGCGAAACGCATAGCGAGCGACACCATTTCGGCGTAAGCCGCTTCGTCCGCAGCGCGCGCCGCCGCCTCGCGTTCGGCTTGGGCCTTTTGCTGGCGCGCACGCTGCGCTTCCCAGCCGCGCATCTGTTCGGTATAGACCGCGTCGTACACCTTGCGCTGCGCGGCGTCGGAGAGGATCGCGTATGCGTCCTTGATTTCCTGGAAGGTGGCGCGCGCCACTTCTTCGGCACCGCTGTTGCGATCCGGATGCCATTTCATCGCGGCCTTGCGGTAGGCCCGCTTGATTTCTTCGTCCGTGGCGTGCATGGGCACACCGAGCGTGTCATATAGAGTTGTCATTGCTTGCTCGACCTCGCCGGGAATTGCTTCGCGGACCATCGTAGCATGCGAAAACCGGCTTTATCGTGAAGCGGCCAGCGCTTACGCCACTGAAAGGCCAGACGAAAAAAAGGCCTCGCCACTGGCGTAGCGAGGCCAAATCCCATGTCAAGGAGATGTCATGGAGGAGACGACTCGATCATAGCCGTGCGTTATCGCGCCCCCAAACAATGGTTCGCCATATGCTTATCCGGCGCGGCTGCAACTGCATTGCACCGGGCAGCGCATCTGCTTCGAAGCCCGCCAGGCAACCCACCGGACCGCCAATAACCCCGCGCGGTTATATCGTTAGAACAAAAAGTCGCTTCGCCCGGGTCGCGGCGGTCATTAAGATGACACTTCAAAGTCCGGTTCGCCCCGGTTCATCTGCGCGCAGCCCCGCGCCAGTGTCCCGTGAGCCGCTACCGAAGGAGCATTTCGTTGACCAGTTTCGATCATCAGCGCCGGCCACTCGTCATCGGCATCGGCGGCACGACACGCGCGGCGTCGTCGACCGAGCGCGCGCTCGGCTTTGCGCTGCGTGGCGCGGAAGCCGCGGGCGCGAACACCCGCCTGTTTGGCGGCACCTTCCTGCATAGCCTGCCCCACTACGCACCGGAAAACCCTCAACGCACCGACGAACAGTTGGAACTGATCGAGGCCGTGCGCCACGCGGACGCGTTGATCATCGCGACGCCCGGCTATCACGGCGGCGTCTCGGGCCTCGTCAAGAACGCGTTGGACACGCTCGAGGAGTTGCGCGCCGACGAGCGGCCGTATCTGGACGGCCGCGCGGTCGGCTGTATCGTCACCGCTTATGGCTGGCAAGCTGCCGGCTCGGTGCTGACGTCACTGCGTTCGATCGTCCACGCGTTGCGCGGCTGGCCGACGCCGTTCGGCGCCGGGATCAACACGCTGGAAACGCGCTTCGACACCGTCGACACCTGTTCCGACGCCAAAGTTGTCGATCAGCTCGCCACGGTCGGCCAGCAGGCCGCGCAATTCGCCCTGGCGTTCAACGCGCATCGCACACCGGCGGCCGCGCCGCTCGGCAATCCAGCCAAGGAAGCGCAACCCGCCCGCTTGCTGCACGCGGTTTAAGCGCGAATCGTATGACATCGTGGACCGCGGCTTGCGGTCCACGACCCCTCCTGACCGGCCGGTTTCCTCGACGCGCCGCGCCTGCTCCGCTCCAAACCGTGCGCCACATAACAGACCATCCACCAACAAGGCTGGATAGTGTTCTTCACGCTCAGCAACTAAGGTCCGATCCGGCCTCCTGAAGACCGTTCCCGAACCTCGCTGATTTGCTTACGACGAAAGATTGGTTCACCCGCTGCGTGGCGCGGCCTACGCTTGATCCTGCCCGCTCACCACCGGTTGCCTGACGCACAGGGTTGCGTCCCGCGTGCCGGCTCTTTAGCAACACACTCGGGCACACTGACTGCCACGACCATGAATTCACATATCCGCTACAAAGGCTACGAAGTCGCACCGGCCGCGCAACGACTGCCCAACGGCCTGTTCGCCGCCAACCTGACCATCGAGAAAACCACTGCAAGCCAGGGTCAGGCCTACTCGTTCGACGCACTCGATTACTTCTTCGACGAAGAACACGCGCTCGCCTATGCGTTCCGCTGGGGACGCATGTGGATCGACAGTCACCAGTAACGTAACGCCGGCAGGCGCATCCGATAGCGCCCAGGCAGTCACCCCAGTCGCGCGCGCAGAACCCGGAAGGCAACGCGCGCTACTGACCGGCACCCCGGCAAACGCATCTCAGGCAAACGCAGGTCACCTTGCGCCATTTGGCGTCGATTTTTAAACGGCTGTGCCAGAATAGGCGACACTTCAGTTCAAGGAGACGCCTGCAATGACATGGCCCGTCGATGAACAGCTGGCCCTAACCGCCACGGAAGCGGTCGCCGCGATCCAGTCCGGGCGCCTCAAAGCCGCCGACTACGTGGCCACGCTGCTGGCGCGCGCGGCATCGCTCTCGAGCCTCAATGCGCTCACCACGCTCGACCTCGATGGCGCGCTGGCCGCGGCGCAGCGCATCGATGCGTTGCCGCCCGAAGCGAAAGCGCAATTGCCGCTTGCCGGTTTGCCCATCGTCGTGAAGGACAACATCAACACGGCCGGCTTGCAGACCTCGGCAGGCACACCCGCTCTCGAGGGCTTCGTGCCGAAGACGAACGCGCCGTCGGTACAACGGCTTCGCGATGCCGGCGCGGTCGTACTCGGCAAAGCCAACATGCACGAACTCGCGTTCGGCATCACCAGCACGAACCTCGCCACGCATGCCGGGCCGGTGCGCAATCCGTACGCCCCCTCCCTGATCCCTGGCGGTTCCTCGGGCGGTACTGCCGCCGCGATCGCCGCGCGCATTGTGCCCGCCGGCCTCGGGACCGACACCGGCGGCTCGACCCGCATTCCGGCCGCATTGACGGGCATCGCGGGGTTTCGTCCGTCGGTTGGTAACGGCGGCGCCGAGCGGCGCTATCACGACCCGAATGCTGTCGTGCCGATCAGCCATACACGCGACACCGTAGGTCCGATGGCGCGCACGGTCGCCGATATCGCTTTGCTCGACGGCGTGATCACCGGAGCTGGACCGTTGCCCGTGCTCACCTTGAACGGCTTGCGCATCGGCTTGCCCGCGCCGCTCTGGGAAGGACTCGAAAGGCAGGTGGAAGATGTCGCGCGCGCCGCCTTGCGCCGGCTCGAAGCAGCGGGCGTCACCTTCGTGCCCGTCGCGATGAACGAACTGGAAAACCTGAACGGCCTGGTGGGTGGTCCAATTGCGATCCATGAGCCGCGCGAAGACGTGCTCGCCTGGCTCATCGTCAATGATGCGCCGGTCAAGAGCGTGGCTGAAATGGCGGCCCGCATCGCGAGTCCGGACGTGCGCGCGATCTACGACGGCGTACTCGCCGACGTGCTCGGCGCCCAATACGACGCGGCACTGCTGCAATGGCGGCCGCGCTTGCAGCAGTATGTCGCGGCGACTTTCGCCGATGAGCGTCTCGACGCGCTGCTGTTCCCGACCACGCGTCTCGTCGCGGTGCCGATCGACGAGCTGAACGGCTCGTCGACGGTATCGATCGATGGCGCCCCGTCGATCGATACGATGGACGCGTTCCTGCGCAATACGGATCCGGCTAGCACGTCCGGCATTCCGGGCTTGTCGCTGGCGGCAGGGATGAGCGCCAGCGGCTTGCCGGTCGGCCTGGAACTGGATGGACCGCTCGGCGAGGACCGGCGGCTACTGGCGATCGGCGTCGCGTTTGAACAATTGCTCGGCGTGCTGCCGGCGCCGGTGCTCTGACGGCTTTAAAGATGCCGTCGAAGGCGTCATTGAAGATGCCGTCGAAACCTCCAATAAAAAAGTACCAATCCGCATGCCGATGACACTGCGAAAACCAACCCGCCTTCGGCAAACCATTCTGCGCACCGCTGCCGCCTTGGCGGTCGCCCTCACCGCCACTGCCTGCGCGCGCCTTGCCGCAGTCGATTCGAACGCGCTCTGGAAGATCGTCGATTTGCGCTGTGTGCCGTCGCAACAGGCCACCGGCACGCCGGGCCAGTGCACGACCGTCGACCTCGAGAAACGCTATGTGATCCTGAAGGACATCGTCGGCCGCTCGCAGCATCTGCTGATTCCAACCGACCGTGTCACCGGCATAGAAAGCCCATTCGTACTGGCGCCGAATGCGCAGGACTACTGGGACGACGCGTGGGCATCGCGGCTTTACGTCGAGAAGTCCGTCAAGCGAACCTTGCCCGACAATCAACTCGGCCTCGAGATCAACTCGCAATACCGTCGCTCGCAAAACCAGCTGCATATCCATATCGATTGCATGCACGGCGACGTGAGCGACGCACTCGCGCGTCACGCGAAGGACACACCAGGCGAATGGCGCTGGGATACGCTCGACGGCCAGCGTTACCGGATCATGCGCGTCACCTCGCTCACTCAGGCGAACAACCCGTTTCGCATCGTCGCGCATGACAACCTGGACAGCCAGGCGATGGCCATGCAAACCATCCTCGTGACCGGTGCGGGGCCATCGGCTGAAAAGGACGGCTGGCTCGTCGTGAATAGTGGCCTGGATATCGACAATGGCAGCGGCACGGCGGAAGGTTTGCTCGATCATGCTTGCCGCGTGGCGGACGGTGGTTGAGCGCCTATTGCGTATTACCCGGATGGGATCCGCGAGGGCCTTGCAAGGCGTTCTGAGTGCCAGGTGATTTTTAGGCGATCGCGGCTTGGCGCTGCGTAAGGGCCGGCGACGTGCCCCCCCGCTTTTGCACATATGCGCAGATGCATTGCTGAACAAAATGGTTCTAGTCGCGTGAATTGGTCCGTAGGATCGGTCTAAACCTGCATTCCGACCGATCCAGCCGATGGCGATTTACCTCGACGACACGCAACGCAACGTACTCGCCCGCGAGGCTGCAAGCTGGACATGGCGCACACAATGGCCGACATGGCTGCTGATCGTCACGATCTATGGCGGATGGTTCGGCGTAGCGACACATGCGCGCTCGCTCGGCCTGCCACTGACCACCGCGCTGCTGGCGTTGCTTGGCACGTGGTACATGTCCCTGCAACACGAACTGCTGCACGGTCATCCGACGCGCTCGCCGCTCTTCAACGCACTGTTGGGATTCGCGCCGCTTGCGGTGTGGTTTCCGTATGGCGTCTACCGTGATTCGCATCTTCAGCATCACGACGATCCGCATCTGACGCGCCCAGAGCGCGATCCCGAAAGCTATTTCGTAAGTCGGCGTGTATGGCAGCGCGCGGGTTTCGCGATTCGCGCGCTGCTGACCTTCCGCAATACGTTTGTCGGCCGCCTGCTGGTTGGGCCGGCTTTTGCCATTGCGGCAACGGGCGTGGATGCGCTCGGCAAAATCAAACGCGGCGATTGGCGCGATGTGCCAATGTGGCTCGCGCATCTGGCCGCACTAGCCGCACTGACGGTGTGGCTTCAACGCGTCTGCGGAGTCCCGGCGTGGGCATTTATCGTCGGCGCGGGTTATGGATCGTTGTCGTTGGGCTCGATCCGCTCGTTTCAGGAACATCGCGCGGCACATGCTCACGAGCATCGCACCGTCATCAACGAGGCCGCGTGGTTCTGGCGGTTGCTGTTTCTGAACAACAACTATCATCTGGTTCATCACGACTTGCCGCATGTGCCGTGGTTTGCGCTTCGGGAAGTTTACGAAACGTCCCGCCAGCAATACATAGAACGCTCCGGAGGCTTTCTCGTAGACGGTTACAGCGAATGGGCGAGGCTCTATGCATTCACTCCAGTGACTCATCCGGTGCACGGCGATCTGTCTGACTTCATCCCAATAGATTCGCCTGCATCTGCCAAACTTGCGGCTAAATAACGGGTAAAACCAAGGGGAATCAGGTGATCTGAAGCCCCCCGTGAAACTCACGCACCCGCTGCCCTGGATCGCGCAGATCCAGGAAGTGATCGATGCCTCTCAACAGGTGCTCGCGACCGACGTGATTAGATAGATTCGGGCGCATCGCCGCCGCCTCTCTCCTCGCGCGTTCACTCACGATCACCGTTTGACTAGTGGTCCGACGGGCTGTCCGCGCCCTTACCCCGCGACTTCTTCACTCGGCGCAGCGCCGCTCCGATCTGCCCGCCGACGCCTCGGATAGACGAGCGCATGTACCAGGGCCACCACGCCAGGTGATAGAACCACACGAACGCTGCGCGATACCCCCGGAGCCACTCCCGGCGCATGCCGGTTGAGGGAAAGCTCTCAAGGGAGCGGTGTCCGAGCGCCATCACGCCGATCGTCATCCAGACAACAGCAATCACAAAGGTTGGAACGGACAACGCGCAGGCAGCAATAAACAGTGCGAGCGGCAAGCAGACGGTAAGTGGCGAGCGATTTTTCATGTCCTTCTCGCGCCAGCATAGTCATTTCGATTTTTCAGCTTACAGCATTTCGCGGGGCGCAACCGACCAGGGTTTTTGCCATTTTTAAACCGCTAGGCGCGGATGTCCTTCGAAGGGCTATTCTGCCCTTCGAAAGCCATAGGCTCATTTACAATTGGCTCTCTAGAACACGGAAGCTTCACGCCGCATGCGATCTATTACGCGCATCACACAGCACGCCATTTCGCGTCCGCCACCACGAGCTTCTTCGGAATCAGCTTCAACTCGGTGAAGATATCCGCGACCTGTTGCTGGTAATCAAGCGTGGCTGCATCGATGGGCTGCACGCTATAACTCGCGCGATTCAATGCCAGTTCGAGCGTCGGCGCGTCGAGGCCGACGAGCGGCGATAACTGGCTGGCAACAGCCGGAATATGGTCGCGGCTCCAGCGATCGACCTGATCGAGTTCGGCAAGCAGTTCCCGCAACAGCTGAGGCTGCGCATCGGCAAACTTGCGCGCGGCGAGATAGTACTGCGTATTGCGCACGAGGCCTTCGCCATTGACGATCACCCTTGCATTGGCCTGTCGCTCGATAGCGGCCAGATACGGATCCCAGATCACCCAGGCATCGATGCTGTTCTGCACGAACGCCGCACGCGCGTCCGCAGGCGTCAGAAAAACCGGGGTGATATCAGCATACGAAAGCCCCGCATGCTGCAAAGCCTTGACCAGCAGAAAATGCACATTCGAGCCCCGATTCAGCGCGACCTTCTTGCCGCGCAAATCCGCGACCGAGCGAATCGGCGAATCATGCGGCACGACGATCGCCTCACCCTTGGGTGCCGGCGGTTCGTTGCCGATGTAGACAAAGTCGACACCTGCGGCTTGCGCAAAGATCGGCGGTGTTTCGCCGACTGTCCCGACGTCCACCGCACCCGCGTTCAGGCCTTCGAGAAGTTGTGGCCCAGCGGGGAATTCCAGCCATTGCACTGAAGCGCCCTGCGCGGCCAGGCGTTTCTCGAGCGTGCCGCGCGCTTTCAGAACCACGAAGTTGCCGTATTTCTGAAAGCCGATTCGCAAGATTTTGCCGTTGGACTGTGTCTGGGCATGAGCCCGCTGTGGGGAGAAGAGCGTGCCAGCGGCGAATGTCGCTGCGCTTGCCGCAGCGGCCCTCAATAGGGTGCGCCGGCGTGGATCAGCCAAGCTGAGGCCTGCCAGTGTGTCCGAAAACTCCGATGCGTCGCGAGAAGCCATAAGCCTGCCAGTAGATGGGTTGAGTGGGCCGAATGCCAAATGGATTGAACTTAACGGGAGGCGCGGTGCACGGCAACCAAGCAAAGCTCATAAGGTTATGAGCCCGTCGCGAGCCCGTGATGAACTCGCAGTGAGCGCGCGCTGAGTCTGGCTCAGCGCGCCGCGCGCCGACGCAACGCGTTGCGCTCCAAATGCACCGCACGGATATGGATAGTCGAGAATCTTGGTTCTGCCACAAAGCAGAAACGGCGACACTGGAAGCTCACTCACGGGTAGGGTCTACTGAGATGAGCAAACTCCACTGGCATTTTTCGCCGCAAACCGCCGCGCGGGCCCCGCACGACATCTCGCCGCCTGAGCGCTCGCGCGCATCGCATGGCCGGCTTGCCGCCGTTTTGCTGATCGCCGCGCTGGGCGCGTGCCTCGAGCGCGAAATCTCCGGTCCGGCAGAGGGCAGCATTCTCCCTGCCGCAGCGAAATATTGGCACGCGGCCAAAGCCGTGATCGCTGCGCCCCCGCGTTAGTCGAGTCGATATTCGCGCGCCTCAAATTGATGCCCTTGATCTATGCTATCGGACCGTTAGTGCTGCACGCCCCAACGCCGAACGGTCACGCGCTCGAGCGTATCGAACACCAGATGCTCGATCAGCAAGCCAATCACGATGACCGCGGCCAGCCCTGCGAAAACGCGATCCGTGTATAACTCGTTGCGATTCTGGAAGATATACCAGCCAAGCCCACCACTGCCGGAACTGGCACCGAATACGAGTTCGGCGGCGATCAGCGTGCGCCACGCAAAAGCCCAGCCCACCCGCAAGCCGGCCAGAATCGCCGGCAACGCCGCCGGCACCAGAATTAGCAGCACATGGCGCAGGCCCGTGAGCCCGTAGTTGCGCCCCGTCATACGTAGCGTCGCCGGCACCGATTGAAAACCGGAGTAGGTATTCAGCGCCAGCGGCCACAGTACCGAATGGACCAGCACGAACAGCAGACTGCCGGTACCGAGTCCGAACCAGAGCAACGCGAGCGGCAACAGCGCGATGGAAGGCAACGGGTTGAACATCGCCGTCAGCATCGACAGGACATCACGGCCCAAGCGCGTCGACACGGCAAGCGATGTCAGCAGGAACGCGAGTGCGGCGCCGAGCAGATAGCCGCGCAACAGTACGGACATGGATACAGCCGTTTTCTGCAGCAGCTCGCCGGACCACACGCCTTGGACGAACGCGCTGAACGTCGCCCCGAACGTCGGCAGCAGGAGATCGTTGTCGATCATGCGCGCGGCGATTTCCCAGATTGCGAGTAACACCAGCGCTATGAGTGTCTTGCGCAACCAGCTTTGCGCGAAGATGCGTTTGCCGAGCGGCAACGGCGCCTCCAGCACGAGTTCGCCCAGTGGTTCGAGCGGACGCTCGTACTCCTCGCGAACCGGCGGCAACAAGGTGGCGGGGGAACTCATTGCACGGCCTCCGTCTGCTCGAACAACAGATGATGAATACGCGCGACGCTGCGCTGAAAATCGCTGCGTCCAAAACTATCCTGCGAATACTGATGGCTGTTCAGCTCGGCACGCACACGTCCCGGATGCGGCGACAACAACAGGATACGGTTGCCGACCACCAGCGCCTCTTCGATCGAGTGCGTCACGAACAGCAACGTGAAGTTGACTTCTTCCCACAGACGCAGCAGTTCTTCGTGCATTTTGCGGCGCGTGAGCGCATCGAGCGCGGCGAACGGCTCATCCATCAGCAGCACGCGCGGCTGCATCGCCAGGGCACGGGCAATCGCGACGCGCTGCTTCATGCCGCCCGATAACGTATGCGGATAGGCCTTGGCAAATGACGCGAGCCCGACCTTCTCCAGATAATGCAGCGCACGCTCGTTGGCTTCCGCGCGCGAAAGCTTCTTCGCAACACGCAACGGAAAGGCGACGTTCTGCAGAACCGTCTTCCACGGCGGCAACTGATCGAATTCCTGAAACACGACAATGCGATCGGCACCGGGGCCTCGCACAGTCTGGCCGTCGAGCGAGATACTGCCGGAGGTCGGTTCGATGAATCCGGCCACGGCTTTGAGCAGGGTCGACTTGCCGCAACCCGACGGTCCCAGCAGCACGAAGCGGTCGCCGCCGTAGACATCGAAACTCACGTCATGGGTCGCGCGAACGATCCGCTCGCGCGTGTGGTATTCGAGGTTGACATTCTGGACCGCGAGCAGCCTTTCGCTGGTCGCCGGCGCGGCCTGCTCAGCACCGTTCGGAAATAGCAAGGTAGGATTGGCCACCATCAGATCGCTCCCTGTAAGCCGGCCGCGCAGGTCGATGAATAGCCGGCGATGCGCGAGAAGAAAATCATGCTCAACTGCCTGCCGCGGTTGCCGGGTCGTCGAAGAAATAATCCTTCCATGACTTGGGCTCGTTTTTGATCGCACCGACGCGATACATGAACTGCGCGAGTCCGAACGTGTTCTGCGGTGCGACCTTGAATTGCACCTGCGGATCCTTGATGACCTTTAGCAGCAGATTACGGTCGATCTTCGACTGATTCGTACGGATGTAGATATCGGCTGCGGCATCGGGATTCGCCGAGATAAAGCGTGCGGCATCCGCCAGCGCATCGACGAAGGCGCGGTAGGTTTTCGGATTGTTGTCGCGGAATTTTTCCGTCGCGTACAGGACGGTTGCCGAGCTCGGACCACCCAGCACGTCGTACGAATTCAGCACGATGTGCGCCTTTGGATTGCCGGCGAGTTCCTGCTCTTGAAACGGCGGATTGCCGAAGTGTCCGGTGATTTCCGTGCCGCCCGCGATGATCGCCGCGGCCGCGTCGGGATGCGGCAGCGCCTGCGTGAACTTGTCGAGGCGGTTGTAATCCTTGTCGCCCCAGCGCTTCGCAGCCGCGTATTGCAGCACGCGCGATTGCACCGACACATTGACAGCCGGCACCGCGATGCGGTCCTTCTCGGTGAAGTCGGCGATCGTCTTGACATTGGGATTGTTGCTGACGAGGTAATACGGCACATTACCGAGCGACGCCACGCCCTTCACGTTCTGCTTGCCGTGCGTGCGGTCCCAGATGGTCAGCAAGGGGCCGACGCCCGCACCGGCGATATCCACCGCGCCGGAGAGCAGCGCATCGTTGACGGCGGCGCCGCCCGAGAGCTTCACCCAGTCGACCTTGATGTCGAGCCCCTGCTTACGCCCTTCTTTCTCGACAAACTGCTGGTCACGCGCCACGTTAAGCAGCAAATAGACGACACCGAACTGTTCGGCAATACGGATCTGGCCTTCGGCATGCGCGGGCACGGCTGCGCCGACGCCGGCCATACCCATCGATAAGGTAAGCAGCGTTGCGGTCAAACGACGAGAAAAAGACGACCGTGCAGCGGTCGGGCGAAACCTGGCAAGCATCGGAACTCCGGTCAGCGTGTGATAGTGGTCAAGGCGGGCGAAGTTGCCGTCAGAACGGCACGTCGCCTTCAATTGTTGTGCGATAGAGTTTGCGGCGCAGATGATCTGGCGTGCCGGCCGCAAGATGCATCAATGAGCGGTTATCCCAGAACACCATGTCGTGTTCGGCCCACTGATGCCGGTACAGATGCTCGGGGCGCACGCTATGCGCGAAAATTTCCTCGAGTAATGACTTGCTCTCGTCTTCCGGCAAGCCGATCACGCGGGTCGTGAAATGCTCGCTGACGAAGAGCGCGCGGCGCCCGGTCTCAGGATGCGTGCGCACGATCGGCTGCACCACCGGCTTCACTTGCGCGATCTGCTCCGCCGACAGATTCGGCCGCCACGGGCTGCGCTTTTGCAATTCCGCGTATTTCGCGAGATACGTATGCTCCGCCGAACGCCCTTGCACCGCGCTGCGCAAGTGCTCTGGCAACGTTTCCCACGCGAGGTGCATGTTGGCGAACAGCGTGTCGCCACCTTCCGAAGGCAGTTCCTGCGCGTGCAGCAGCGAACCGAGGCTCGGTTTCTCCTTGTACGACAGATCGGAATGCCAGTAATGACCGGCGTCGCCGAGACCGATCGGCTGGCCGTTCTCGACGATGTTCGAGACGACCAGCACCTCCGGGTAGCCCGGCAACTGGAACTGATGCAGCACGTGAATCTGCAAAGGGCCGAAGCGGCGGCTGAAGGCAACCTGCTGATCCGGCGTGATGCGTTGATCGCGAAACACCAGCACGTGATGGTCCAGATGCGCACGGTGGATGCGTGCGAAATCGTCCTGGCTCAGCGGCTTGCCGAGATCGAGACCCAAAACTTCCGCGCCGACGGGGCCGTCGAAAGCACGAATCTCGATGGGCTGGGTTTGATTGACATGGCCAGCGGAGCTGGCGGTGGTGGGTGCAGAGGCAATCGTCACAGGAAACTCTTCGTCGAATCTGTTCGAAAGACGCCAGCGAGGGCGCAACCAAAAGAATTTACCGGCGCACGCGCGCGACGACAACGAAGCAAATCCGATACAGTTATCTGCTGGAGTGATAAACCCGATGTTTTAACGCGTTGCGGGCAGCGGAGGCACCTTCAACGCCTCCGCTGCGCTGCCTCGCGATGGCTCTGTCACATTGTGGTTTACGCGTTCCTGACAACGCCGATCAAACTCCCACACCACGCCCCAGCGCACGCCCCAGCGTTGCGCCGGCATGCGCCTCCGGCAATTTCGCCCGGCCCTGGCCAAACAACTTCTCGCGCAACGTTCCTTCAGCATAGGCCGTCTTGTACGCGCCCCTTTCCTGCAGCACCGGAATCACCAGATCGATGAAGTCGCTATAGCATTCAGGCGTCACCGTGCGCGCCAGGTTGAAGCCGTCGATATCGGTTTGTTCGATCCAGCCGATCAGTTGATCCGCCACCTGCTCGGGTGTGCCGACGATGGCCGGATATCGTCCGCCCAATTGCAGTTCTTCCCGCAGAATCTGCGCGACCGTGCGTTCTTTACCGGCACCCGTGAGATTCTTCATCACCGATTCGATCGCATTGTTCTTTGCGTAGCGAATCGGTTCGTCCGGGGCATAGCGGGAGAAATCGATGCCACTGGAGCTGGCGTAATGCGCGAGGCCGGCTTCCGGATTGGCGTAGCGGGCGTATTCGGCGTATTTCTCACGTGCCTGCGCTTCGGTCGGCGCGACGACCACGGACAGGCCCATGAAAAACTTGATGTCCGACGGATCGCGCCCCTCGTTGCGCACGGCAGCACGCACGTCGCTGACCAGTTGCCGCAAGGCAGCCGGCTTCTGCTGGGAGACGAACACGCACTCCGCATGGCGCGCCGCGAACTGTTGGCCACGTCCGGATGAACCCGCCTGAAACAGTACCGGCGTGCGTTGCGGCGACGGCTCGGACAGGTGATATCCCTCGACGTCGTAGTACTGCCCACGATGCTCAATCCGGTGCACCTTCGCGGGGTCAGCATAGACGCGCGCCGCGCGATCGGCGCGCACGGCGCCCTCTTCCCAACTGCCTTCCCACAGCTTATAGGCGACTTCCAGGAACTCGTCGGCGCGATCGTAGCGCTCGTCATGCGCGATCTGTTCGCCGAGTCCCATCGCCCGCGCCGCGCTTTCGAGGTAGCCCGTGACGATGTTCCAGCCGATCCGGCCGTCCGTCAGATGATCGAGCGTGGAAAAGCGCCGCGCGAGCAGATACGGCAAGTCATACGTCAGATTGACGGTCACCCCGAAGCCGAGGTGCTGAGTCACGGCGGCCATGGCCGGCACGGTCAGCAACGGGTCGTTGACGGGCAACTGGATCGACTCTTTCAGCGGCAGTTCGACCGATTGCTGGTAGACGTCGTACACGCCGACGATATCCGCAATGAACAGGCCGTCGAACAAACCGCGCTCGAGCAGCTTCGCGAGATCGGTCCAATACGAGAGTTTTTTGTAGTCCACGGAGCGGTCGCGCGGATGCGTCCACAAACCATGGTTGATATGGCCCACGCAATTCATGTTGAATGCGTTGAGCAGAATCTGTTTCGTCATGACGGTAGGGATTCCGGTGTTGCCAAGGGGCGCTGAAGATTCAGGTCGTGCCGCTCTGCGTGGGCAAGCGGCCGTTCAGGTAGTAGTCACCGACCGCGGCGATTTTCCAGCGCACCGGGTCATGCAGCGTATGCACACGAGCGTTGCGCCAGTAACGGTCGAGATCGAGTTCACCCGCCGCCGCTCGTGTACCGGCGAGTTCGAATAGCTTTGTCGACGCAGCGAGCGCGATTTCCGTGGTCAGGGCACGCGCCTCGGCGACGGCAACCACCGCTTCGGCGACCTTGCCCGGTTGCGGATCGACACGCGCGGCATCGAGCTGATCCGCGGCGCGCTCGACCAATGCATCGGCGGCCTCCAGACGCACGGCGAGACGCCCAAACTCGCTGATCGTCAACGGATCGTGCGCGGCTCGCTCGACGTTCGCCTCGATCCACGGCCGTGACTGCGTGGTGACGAAGGCCCGCGTCGCATCATGCGCGCCTCGCGCGAGACCCTGGTCGATCGCCGCATGAATCAATTGAGCGTAGGGCTTGATGGTGGTCCGTGGCTGGTGGGGATCGGCGAGCAGCAGTACCTGGTCCGCCGCGACGCGCACGTTGTCGAACTTCACCGTGCCGCTCGCGGTGCCTCGCTGGCCGAAGCCCGACCAGTCGTCGATCACCTCGACGCCCTGCGCATCGCGCGCGACGATCACCAGATAGGCGTTGCCATCCTCGCCGACCACCGCGGTTGGAATCCATTGTGCGTACAGCGCGCCAGTTGCGTAGAACTTCTCGCCGCTGATGCGAAACGCCCCCTCGCCGTCTGGCACGAGTTGCATCGTGCGTTCGGAGGCGGTGGCGCTGCGGCGCTCCACGAGTGCGTTGCCAAAGCGCTCGCCTGCCAGCGCCCTTGCGAACAGGTCGCGCTTCTGAGCCTCGCTGCCCTGCACGCGGATCACCTCAAGCGTGTAATAGTGGTTTTGCGGAATCTGGCCGAGCGAGCCGTCGGCCGCCGAAATCAGCGCCACGACCTCCGCGAGCGTTGCGCTCGAGACGCCCGCGCCGCCGAATTCGCGCGGCACGGTGATACCCCACAAACCCGACTGGGAAAAACGCGTCAGCTCTTCATACGGGGCACGCCGTTGAGCATCGCGCTGCGCCGCTTCACGAGCAAATGCCTGCGCAAGCGTGCGCGCCACGTCGAGCGCTTCTGCGTCGGAACCGATGATGGTGGCCAGATGAGCGGCCTGCTTATGGATCGTTTGGGTCATGTGATGGTTGGCTATGCCGGCGTCAGATCCACGCATGTCGCTGCGGCAACACGTCGTTAAGCAAATAGTTGCCGATCGCGAAATATTTCCAGCGCACCGGGTCGTGCAGCGTATGTACCCGTGCATTGCGCCAGTGACGATCGAGATTGAGTTCCTCGAGCACCGCGCGCGAGCCGGACAGTTCGAAGAGTTTTTCCGCGCCATTCAGTGCGGCTTCGGTTGTCAGCACTTTGGCTTTGGCGACGGCGATCGACGCTTCAGCTTGCGTCTGCGCCGTGACACCGGCCACGCGAATCCGGTCGAGCGTGCGCGCCGCGCGCTCCAGCACCGCTTCGGCGGCGTGCAGCTCCACGTGCAGCAGGCCTGTGTCGCGAATCACGTAGGGATCGTCGGTCGCTCGCTCGACACCGGCGTCGAGCCATGGCCGCGCCTGCTCCTTCACGAAGCGCACGGTCTCACGCACCGCGGCGCGCGCGATTCCCGCGTCGATCGCGGCCTGGATGATCTGCGAGACGGGGCCGACCAGCGAAGGCTCGCCGGCGGTTTGCCACAGCGGCAATATCGCTTCCGGGTCCACCAACACGTTATTGAACACCACCGAACCGCTGGCCGTGGTGCGCTGCCCAAAGCCCGACCAATCGTCGATGACAGTCAGCCCTGGGCTGTCCCGTTCGATGATCGCGGCGATCAGGCGACCTTGTTCATCGAGCAGCTTGGTGGGTACCCAGTGAGCGAACAGCGCACCGGTCGAATAGAATTTTCGGCCGCTCACACGCAGTTCTCCGTCCGCTGTCGCCAGCCGTGTTTGCACGTCAGTCGTATTGCGCGACCCGCGTTCGGGTCCGGCGTTGCCGAGCCGTTTGCCCGCCAGCACGCCAGAAAAATAGCGCTGCTTCTGCGACGCGGACCCAAGCGTGCGGATCACGTTTAAAAACCCGAAATGATTCTGAGGAATCTGCCCGAGCGAAGGATCAGCCTCGCACAGAATCGCGAACACGCGTGCAAGCGTGACGAAAGAAACGTCTGCCCCACCGTATTCGCGCGGCACGGTGATGCCACCCAAACCGCTTGCGCTGAAGCGGGCAAGTTCATCATACGGAAGACGCCGCTGACGGTCGCGTTCAGCGGCGCCCACAGCGAATTCCAGGGCGAGTTGTTCGGCGACCGCGAGGGCCTCGGCGTCGTCTGCGATGACATGGGCGTCGGCTTGTGGCCGCGCGTGCAAAACACCGGTGTTGGAGATGTCGTTCATGCTACCTCGGCAGAATTGTTCGAGGTTAAAGCGTTGGCGTGCGGCACAGAACTATTCATTTTTCATTTACTTATCTGCTGCAACGCCGCTAACGCCCAAACGACGGCAAAAGCGATCACTCTGCGCTTTGCATGGTCGAATTGCCTGGTTTGCACATGAAGCGGCACCACCCGCGGTGGTGCCCTGTAGGTTTCGCGATGTCGATGCGGTTGCGGAATAACGATGTGAGAATAAATCGGTTCAGTCGCCCTGTTCGAGCCAATAAAGTGATCCGGCATCGCCAGGGGCCTTCGCGGCCCTTCAGCTTGAGCGTCGAATTCTTTCTTTTCAGGAGCAGTCAATGACAGCATCAAATGCACGCACAGCCGAACATCCCATCGACAGGCAATTCCTCAACCGCTGGTCGCCGCGCGCTTTCACGTCCGACCCGATCCCGGAAGCAACCCTGCTGACGCTTCTCGAAGCAGCCCGCTGGGCGCCGTCCTCCTATAACTCCCAACCGTGGCGTTTCGTCTATGCAAGACGGGATACGCCCCACTGGGAACAATTCCTCGGCTTCCTCAACGAATTCAATCGAAGCTGGGCCAGCCAGGCAGCGGCCATTGTCATCGTTCTGTCCAAGAGCACGTTCACGCCGCCCGGCGGAGCGGCTGAAGTCCCTGCTCCCACCCATTCGTTCGATACCGGCGCCGCGTGGGCATACCTCGCGCTACAGGCCAGCCTCTCCGGATGGCATGCGCACGGCCTTGCCGGCATCGAACGCGAGACGATCCGCCAGGCGCTCGCCGTTCCGGACGTCTACTCCATAGAAGCCGCTATCGCAATCGGCCGCGCGGGTGACAAGGCGTCGCTGCCGGAAGCGCTACAAGCGCGCGAAGTACAGAGCCAGCGCAACTCGCTGACCACCATCGCATCGGAAGGGCGCCTCGTTCTCTAACGGTTTCCCGCAAACACCATACGCTGCGTGACGTGCCCCTGGAAAAGCACTTCACGCAGACACGCGCTCAGGATCAGGAATTAGTCGGCCGCTCCCGCTACCGCGCCAGATTTCCCCTAAGGTAACGAGCCGATTGCTTGACGACGTGGAATGGTCAGCGTTCGCCCTGCCAGGCCGTGAGCCGCCTTTCCACCAGCAATACAGCATGATTGAATGCGAGACCGAGTAGCGCGAGCGTGACAATGCCTGCATACATTTTCGGAATCTCGAACGTGAATTGCGAGTAGTTCACGAGGTACCCCAGTCCCGCTTTCGCCCCCACCATTTCAGCCGCGATCAGCACGAGAATAGAGTAAGCACCGGCGACACGAATGCCCGTGAAAACAGTCGGTACCGACGCAGGCAAGACGACCTTGCGACAAAGCTGCAGCGGGGTCAGCCCCATTGAAAGCGCAGAGCGGATCAGCAACGGATCGACGTTGCGCACACCGCTCACGGTATTGAGTACGACAGGCCAGATGCATGAGTAAACAACCATCGAGACCTTCGAGGTCTCGCCCATGCCTAGCACCAGCACAAAGACGGGAAGCAGCGCGAGTGGCGCGGTGTTGCGAAACAACTCGAGGAGCGGATTGAGAATCTCGGCCAGCGTTCGATACCAGCCGATGACAAGGTACTCATGACTCAGACTCCTGCGTTAAGCCGCATGCGCGACCTCCAGACGCGAGGTCGCCCGGCGCTGATGCGTCAATTGCCAGATGTCGTGTCTTAGCCGCACGAATTCCGGTGTCGAGCGCAGGTCTTCGGAGAGGTCATCACGCTTGAGATGCACATCGAGCGCATGGGTGATGCGGCCGGGCGCCGCCGCCATCACCAGGACTCGTTGGCCAAGATAGATGGCTTCGTCGATAGAGTGCGTGATAAACACGATAGTCGTGCCGGTGCGTTGCCAGATGCGCAGCAATTCATCCTGCAACGTCTCCCGGGTCTGTGCATCGAGCGCGGCAAAGGGTTCGTCCATCAACAACACGTCAGGGTCGAAGGAAAGTGCACGAGCGATCGCGTCGAGTTGCTTCTGCTTGAGCAGCTGCGCGAGATTGACCGGCGGCGCTGCGACGAACACCACCTTTTGAATCTCGTCTTTGGACAGGCCGGCCTTCTCGAGATACGCGGTCAGCAGATACTGCTCGTACGCGCCCGGGGTGTTGACGCCGACCTTGCGGCCGATCAGATCGCGTGCGCTGTGGATCGGACTGCCTTGCAGCACAAACAGCCCGCCGTTGGTCTCCTTCTCAGAACACGCCGTCGTGTTCGAGCGTGATGCGATGAATACGGCGGCGGGCCGCGCCGTAGTCTCGCGCCGCGTAATGCTGGACCTGGCGGTTGTCCCAGATCGCGACATCGCCGGCACGCCATTCGAAGCGGGCCTGGACTTCCGGCGTCTTGATCAGGTCATAGAGGTAGTTCAGCAAACTCTGACTGGCCGTCTTCGACACACCGAGTAAATGGCTCGTGTGGCCTTCATTGACGAACACCAGCTTGCGGCCGTTTTCGGGGTGTGTCTTGATGACGGGCACCTCGATGGGCGGATATTTTTGCGAGGCATCGCGCACCCGTGCAAGGCCGGCCTCCACACTCTGCTCGCTCGTGCCTTCCGGTATGTCGTAACCGCTCAACAGGTCGGAAAGTGCGTTCTTCTTGGGCGAAGCAATGAACGTATTCACGGCCTTCAGCTTCTCGAAGTAGCGTGCCAGATCGGGATCCAGCAAGTCGTAGACTGCCGGCGACGAGGCCCAGATCGTGTCGCCGCCGCCCCCCTCAGGAATCTCCTGCGCGTGGAGGACGGTGGCCTTGGGCGGCTGCGGCTGCCACGAAACGTCGACGTGCCAGTTGTCCGTGCCGCCCGATTGGGTTTTGTCGCTGTGGGCAATGACCTCGATCTCCGGGAAGCCCGCAACGGCCGGCAGGTAGATATTCTTGCGGACCGGGTTTCCGAAGATGCGCGCGAGCGCGACATGCTGCTCGGGCGTAAGCGTCTGTTCACGAAAAAAAATTACGCCATGGTCGACCAGCGCCTGCCTCAGCGTTTGCCGGTTTTCTTCGCTAAGCGGCCTCGCGAGATCGACATTCTCGACCACCGCGCCGATCAACGGCTTGTATCGGCGTACGCGAAGCTCCTGATGAGCGGTGGATGGCGACTGCTGATGTTCGAGCACTGCACTCATGGCGTCCTCCAGAGGGTCGATAGCGTGGACCATGAGAGCAGCAGGGGTGAGGTGTCGGCAACCAAGCTTTTAGCGCATGGTTAGTCAGCACTGGGCGATTCGTTTAGTCGCCATCGTGGCAAAAAGAGCCCACAAAACAAGTACTTTGGTTCGAACAAAGGATTATTTCGACGCCCGTTGCGACTTGCCTATAGTCGAAGGTTAGCCGGTTCACGGTGTCACGTTCGCTGCGAGCCGGCCCTGTTCGAGGACGGCAGGTGGTGCCAATGCGGCGCCTCAAAACCACTTCTGAGCATAAGCTTCCCACAATAAGTTCGTAGCGCCGCTGCGCGATGCGCTTAACGTATTGTGCCTACGCGGGATTTCTCGCCCGGAACCTGTTATCGAAGCGATGTTGCCCAATGCCGACAAGCTGGCCCACTGGCTGCTTTCCAGTCTCGAACTGAAAAGCACGATATTTCACGTCGGCCAATATTGTGGGACCTGGCAGGCGTCTACCGCGGGACGCCTGCGGGCGAGCTTCCATCTCGTGCTGCACGGCGAATGCTGGCTGCACCTGCCCGCAGACGCGCACCGCGCGGCTCGCAGCGTGCGCCTCGTCGAAGGCGACGCGGTGTTCCTGCTGCGCGACCTCCCGCACTGCCTGTCACCCGATCCGCACCCGCCCGCGCGCGGTCAGGAAGCCGCGCGCATCGGTACGATGATGCCGCTGACGGCTGAGCCCGACGTCACCACCGCGGCTGACGCCGGGGTCGGCATCGCCTGCGGTTTTTTCGAGTTCGGCTCGACGCTCGACGACATGCTATTGAGCCTGTTGCCCGATCACATCGTCGCGCGCCGCGAACACCCCTCCCTGCAAGGCGCGCGCGCCATCTTCGACCTGATCCAGGCCGAGGCCAGGCTTGACGCCGACAAGCCTTCTCCGCTGCTCGCACGCCTGACCGATCTGCTGTTCATTTACGCGCTCCGTGCCCTGGATGGCCCTCATGACATGGCGCCCTGCTTCTGGGCGCTGCTGTTGCGGGCCGAGTTCGCGCCACTCGTGAGCGCGATTGTCGAGTCGCCCGGCAAGCGCTGGACGACCGACTCGATGGCGGATTTCGTCCATATGTCCCGCGCGCGCTTTTGCAAGCAGTTCGTCACGATTTCCGGCCAGCCGCCCGCCCAGTTTGTCACGCTGATTCGTATGAATCTTGCCGCCACCATGCTGCGCGACGGCGCCCGTACGCCGGATACCGCCGAACATGTCGGCTACCAGTCGGAATCCGCGTTTGCTCACGCGTTCAAACGCATCACCGGCATGCAGCCGGGCGCATGGCGACGCGCGCGAGCGGCCACTGAAGAGCGAAGCGAAGCGGCGCCGGAAGACGCGTACGGCGTCGCCTGATTGCATCCTGATTGCATCGAGCGTCGCTGCGCCTCGCCAACGCGAGACAAACCCGCAGAAATCGCAGACAGCCGCGCATTGTCCGGTCACCCCCGCATGTCCAGAATGAGGGCTTCTTCGTAAGGGATCGATATGAGCCGTCTACCTTTGCTCACCCCCAACAGCGCGCCCGAAGCGAGCCGTCCTTATCTCGAACGCGCGCAGGCCGCCAACGGCTTCCTGCCGAACCTGGTCGCATCGCTAGCCAACGCGCCGACCGCGCTCGAAACCTATCTCACCGTCGCGGAAATCAACGGCCGCAGCGGTTTGACACTAGCCGAACGCGAGACGGTGCAGATCACCGCCGCCGCCATTCACGGCTGCGGCTTTTGCGTTGCGGGCCACACGGCGGTTGCGCTGAAAAAAGCGCAACTCGATGCCCCTCTCGTCGAAGCAATCCGCGCGCAACGCACTCTCACCGACACCCGCCTGAACGCAGTTGCCGTGTTCACCCGGGCGGTGATCGCCACGCGCGGCGCGGTAGCCGATGAGGCGCTGAGCGCGTTCCACGCGGCGGGCTTCAGCGACGCCAACGCGCTCGAAGTCGTGCTCGGCGTGAGCCTCGCGACCCTGTGCAACTTCGCGAACAATCTCGCACAAAACCCGCTCAATCCTGAACTGGCCGCCTACCGCTGGGACGCCGGTCAGTTCGCCGCATGACTACCGTGCCACTGGTCGCGACGACGCCCGAGCTGGCCGCGTGGCTCGACGCGAACGCCGAGGCCATCGACACCACTCAGACTCACGCGCCGGATATCCTGCCGCGCCTCGCACAGGCGGGATTGTTGCGCATCGGTGTCCCGGCGGAATCGGGCGGCAGCGGCGGCACCACGGTCGACGCGATCCGCGCCGTGGCCGGCGTCGCGGCCCATTCGCTCGCGGCTTCGTTCGTATTCTGGGGTCAGCGCACGTTCATCGAATACTTGCTGCACAGTCCCAACCGGGGGTTGCGCGCGCGCTGGCTGCCCGCGCTGCTCGCCGGCGAGATGGCCGGCGCAACAGGTCTGTCGAATGCGATGAAGTATCTGTCGAATATCGAGCCGCTGCAGATGAACGCCGCGCCCCTCGCGCACGACGATACCGGCGCGGTCACCCGTTGGACACTGAACGGCAGTTTGCCGTGGATCACCAATCTGCGGCACGAGGGCTTTATCGCGGCGGCGATGTTCGATCACAACGACGGCGCCGCGCCCTCGATCTTCGCGATTCCGCACGACGCTGACGGCGTCGAACGCAGCGACGATCTCGACCTGATTGCGCTGCGCTCGAGCAATACGGCAGCCCTCAAACTGGCCGGCACGGTACTCGATACCCACTGGCAGATCGCCGTCGACGCACCTGCGTTCATCGCGCAAGTCCGGCCGGCTTTTCTGGGGCTCCAATGCGGGATGTCGATCGGACTCGCGCGACGGGCGCTCGACGCAGTGGCGACCAGCAGCGCCGCGGCGCGCGACGCCGTCTCGGACGAAACCGCCGAACTCTCGCATGAGCTTGACCTGTTGTCTGGCCGCCTCTTCGACGGCGTCGAACACGGCACCTTCCTGAGTGCGCCGACAGCGCTGTTCGAGGTTAGGATCAAACTCGCGGCACTGGTCGACGCCGCGGTACGGCTCGAGGTGCTGAGCGCGGGCGGACGCGGCTATCTGCGCGGCCAGGGCGGATCGCCGCGCCGCACACGCGAGGCCGCGTTCATACCGATCGTGACCCCGAGCATCGTGCAACTGAAAACCCAGCTTGCACAGCATCGACGAGTGCAAGCCGCATGAGCCAGTTCGCACCGGAACACGCATTGCACGGCATGCCGCGCATCGATATTCGCAGTATCGGTCTCGGCTACGGCACGCGGCGCGTCCTGAACGGCGTCGATATGAGCGTACGCCGCGGCGAACTGGTGGCTGTGCTCGGACCGAGCGGCTCAGGGAAATCGACCTTGCTGCGCATCGTCGCCGGCCTGCTTAAGCCCGATGCCGGGTCCGTGATGATCGATGGTCAGGCATTAGCGGGACCGCGCCCCGATATCGCCCTTGCGTTTCAGGATCCATGCCTGCTGCCGTGGCTGTCGGTCGAGAAGAATGTGGCATTCGGGCTCGGCTTCAAACGTCAGCCGCTGCTGTCGCGCAGCGCGAGGCGCGAACGCGTCACCGCTGCGCTCGATGAAGTCGGACTGGCCCATGCGCGCCACCTCGCCCCATCCCAACTGTCGGGCGGAATGGCGCAGCGCGCAGCGCTGGCACGCTGCCTCGCACGGCAACCCAACAGCTTGCTGCTCGACGAGCCGTTTGGCGCACTCGACGAAGTCACGCGCGCCGACATGCAGCGCCTGCTCGTCAAGGTGGTGCGAGACACGCAGGCCGCCACCCTGCTCGTCACGCACGACATCGACGAGGCTTTGCTCGTGTCCGATCGGGTCGTCGTGCTCGGCAACCAGGGAGCGTTGATTCTCGAGCTCCCGGTACGCGTGCCGGCGCCGCGAGAGGCTCAGGTTCAGGCGCTCGGCGCGCTGCGTGTCCAGATTCTCGAGGCGTTGCAAGATTCGATGTCACGCGCGCCGCGTCCCGTTCACGCTTAACAAGGCAAACCGTATGTGCCAGCTTCCGATGTCCCGCCGAGAGTGGCTGAAACTCGCTTCGATGTTTACCGTGGCCGGCGCCGCGCCACTTCTGAGCGCCCTGAACGCCCGCGCCGCGACCGAGCCTGACGCACCGGTGCGCATAGGCTATCTGCCGATCACCGACGCCACGCCGTTGCTCGTCGCGCACAACAACGGCTATTTCGAAGCGGCCGGCCTTAACGCGGAAAAACCCACGCTGCTGCGCAGCTGGGCGCAGCTCGTTGAAGCCTTCCTTTCCGGCCAGGTCAACGTGGTGCATCTGCTCGCGCCCATGACAGTCTGGGCGCGCTATGGCGGCCACGCGCCGGCCAAGGTCGTCGCGTGGAATCACGTGAACGGTTCCGCGCTGACCGTCGCGCCCGAGATCAATTCGCTCGCCGATCTGGGCGGGAAAACGCTCGCCGTGCCGTTCTGGTATTCGATCCATAACGTCGTCGTACAGGACATGCTGCGCGCGCAACAGCTGACGCCGGTGCTAAAGAAAGAAGGCGATCTTCGGCCGAACGAAGTCCGCCTGATCGTGATGGCGCCATCCGATATGCCGCCTGCGCTCGCCTCGAAGCAGATCGCCGGCTTTATCGTCGCCGAACCTTTCAATGCGGCCGCTGAAGGACTGAAGGTCGGCAAAGTGCTGCGCTTTACGGGCGACGTCTGGAAAAACCACGCCTGCTGCGTGGTGTTCATGCACGAACGCGATCTGACCGAACGGGCCGTGTGGTCGCAGCAGGTCGTCGATGCCGTGGTGAAGGCGCAAGTATGGACGCGCGCGCATCCCACGGACGCGGCGCAGTTGCTGTCGAAGAGCGGCCAGAACCACTACACGCCACATGCGGCCGACCTGCTAACCCGTGTGCTGGCTCCATCGGCCGATGACGAGGGCCGCTATCTGGCCGATCGCGCGATCGTGCATGCGGATTGGCATGCGAAGCGGATCGATTTCCAGCCCTATCCCTATCCGGCATACACGGAGGAACTCGTGAAGCGGCTGAAGACGACCCAGTTGGAAGGCAATGCGTCGTTCCTGCGTGATCTCGATCCGGCCTTTGCCGCGCGCGACCTGGTCGACGATCGGTTCGTGAAAAAGAGCATCGATGCAGAAGGCGGCATGAAGACGTTCGGGCTGGCAGAGGGCTTTTCCCGCAAGGAGACGATTCTTGTCTAGCGTTTCTGTGCGCCCCTCTCCATCGTCTGTATCGTCTGATCCCGCCAGTGCCGCCACACGCGGCGCACGCGGATCTGCCGGATGGTTGGCTCGCACCACCTTGGGACTCCTCGGCATTGCGGCCGTGGTTGGGCTCTGGTGGTTCACGATTCGGATCGTCGCCGCACCTGACAGCATGGCCGCCCAGTTCTCGCCGGTGCGTGCGATAGCGACGCTGCCGTCGCTGATCACGGACGACCGCTTGTTCGTCCACATCGCGACCAGCTTGCGCCGCATTGCAGTCGGGCTCGCGTGGGCGCTGCTGGTCGGCGTGCCGCTCGGCTTTCTGATCGGCCGGGTGCGCGTGCTCCACACCGTGTTGTCGCCAACGCTGCAGTTCCTGCGGATGATTTCGCCGCTATCGTGGATGCCGATCGCCGTGATGTCGCTCGGCGTCGGCGATCGTGCCGTGTATTTTCTCCTGGCGTTCGCCGCAGTATGGCCGCTCGTGATGAGCACGGCCGCAGGTGTCGCACAAATCGACCGCCGTTGGCTTCTGCTCGGCGAGAGCCTCGCTGCGACCCAGGCGGAAATCCTATGGCACGTCTATATCCCTGCGCTGGCCGCTCACGTGCTAACCGGAGTACGACTCGCCATCGGCCTTCTGTGGATCGTTCTCGTGCCAGCTGAAATGCTCGGGGTCAGTTCGGGTCTCGGGTACCTGATTCTCGATACACGCGACCGTCTGGCCTATTCGGAATTGACCGCAGTGATTCTGATTATCGGCATACTCGGCTTTCTGCTCGACTATGCCGCCCGGCTCGTTTATCGGCGTTTTGGTGCAGCCGCATAGGGCGGGATGTTCGAAGGTCGCGCGATCTGATGCAATCGCTCATTCACGGCAACGCGACGGTTACCGGTGATCGAATTCCGCCCTATCCACCGGAAGCGGTGCTCGAAGTGGCCGCCGCTTCGGCACGCTTCGCGGTGAAGTTCCAGCGTAGCGCCGTAGCCGTATCGACCGGCGCCGGCAGAAGCCCCGCTCGATAGAAGGTGTCGGCGATCTTTTGCTGCTCGCGGAAATTCTGCGCGTCAACGGCGCGTACCGCATAGCTGCGGCGTGCGTTCGCACGCTCGATTGTCGCAGCGTCCAAGCCCCAGATCGGCGCGAGCAGCTTCGCCGCATCGTCGGGATGGGTGCGAACCCACACACCCGCCGACGTCAACTGCGCGAACACCGTGCTGATCACATCGGGATGAGCGGCGGCGAAGCTGCTGGACGCCAGGTAGTACCGTTGATAGGAGGCGAGGCCCTCGCCGTCGGCGAGGATGCGCACGTCCGGCGCCTTGTCGACCGAAGCGACATACGGGTCCCAGGTAATCCACGCATCCACGCTGCCGCGCTCGAATGCGGCCCGCCCATCGGCCGGCGTCAGATAGCTGATGTGCACGTCAGCAGGTGCGAGACCCGCTTTGGCGAGCGCGGCGAGCAGCAGATAATGGCTGCCTGCGGCCTTGGTCACCGCGATGCGCTGGCCTTTCAGGTCAGCAAGCGTATGCAGCGGCCCGTCGCGCTTAACGATGATGGCCTGGGCGCCAGGCGACGGTGCTTCCTGCGCGACATACACAAAACGCGCATGAGCGGCCTGAGCGAACACCGGGACCGTATCGGCAACATCGGCGCTAAAGTCGACGGCGTCGGCGTTGAGCGCTTCGGTCAGCGGCAAGCCGCTGGCAAACTCGTTCCAGGTAATGCTCACGCCCAGTGGCGCCAGCGCCTGCTCGAGCGAGCCACGCGCTTTCAGGACCGTGATGAGCGTTGAGGACTTTTGATAGCCGATCCGCAGTTTCACCGGCGCCGAAGCATTGGCGGCGGTCTGCGCGTGAGCGGCACTCACGACGAGCAGCGAAGTCAGCGCCGCGCGGGAGAGCAAACGAAAGATAGAAAGGGTCACGGTTCAATATTCCAGTTAGTGCACGTCCAGGTCGACGATCATCGGCAACGTGGGATCGACGGTCCATTCGTTTAACGACCCGTCGTAGATCGTCACGTTGTGAAAGCCACAGACTGCCAATGCCAACGCGAGTCCCGCTGCCGTGATCCCGCCACCGCAATAGGTCACGATGCGAGCGCCACTCGCCACCGGAGCCGCCAGCCGTTCCCGCAACACCTCGACCGGCAACAGCCCATTGGTCGCGGGATCGATCAGTTCGTCGAAGGGCACGCTGAGACTGGAAGGAATCCGCCCAGGTCGCGGATAAGCCTGCTCGGCACCGGAAAACACCGGACGGCGCAACGCATTGCACAGCACGCCGTGCCCGGCGGCATCGAGCATGCGGGACACATAGGCCTTGTCGACGAATGCATCGGGATCGAATTGCGGCTCGAACGGCGCGCCTGTACGCGTCACGGGCTGCCCGGCGCCTTGTTCGAGCGCCCTGCCTTCACTGCGCCATTTTTTCAGGCCACCGTCGAGCACGGCCACCTGATCGTGTCCAAAGGCGCGCAGTACCCACCAGACGCGGGCGGCCCAGATACCGTCAAGCGAGTCGTAGACGACCACCAGGCTGTCCCGTGTGATCCCGTGCGCCGCGGCCGCGTAGGCGATTTGCTGCGATGTTGGCCGCGTAAACGGAAACGCTGCCTGCGGGTCTGAAAACTGATTCACCAGGTCAGCAAAGGTAGCGCCAGGGATATGCCCTTCTGCTTCGAATTCGCGCAACGCCGGGCGCCGCACGAAGCGCAGCTCGCCTAGCGCTTCCTTGATGACCGTGGCGTCGAGCACAACCAGATTCGCGGCGCCAAGATGCGCGGCTAACCACGTGGTCGATACCAGCGGTCCAAAAGAGGATCGGTTCGTCATAGTGTTGAATCGAAACAAGCCGCCACGTTACGGTTGAGTATCACGCCGCTGGACGCGACAGGTTCAGATGGTCGCGCAAGGTAGCGCCGGTGTACTCGGTGCGGAACAACCCACGGGCCTGCAAACGCGGCACAGCGAGACGGACGAAATCTTCCAGACCGCCCGGCAGGAACGGGGCCTGAATCATGAAGCCGTCGCACGCGCCGCTCTCGAACCATAGCTGCAGCCTGTCGACCACCTCGTCCGCTGCGCCGACAAATTCGCGCAGTGGCCCCACGCCGTAACGCGTCCCCAGTTGCCGCAGAGACAGGCCATGCTTGTGCGTCAGTTCGGCGACTTCCTTGTAGTGTCCCTGCACGCCCGGTACGTCGACCTGCGGCAGGACGTCGTCCTGAGGATACTGGCTGAGATCGATATCCAGATGGTAGGACAACGTCGACAGTCCCGCTTCGGGCACAACGAGGCTATTCAGCAGCCGTTCGGTCTCCTCGGCAATCAGGCGCGTTTCACCGACGATCGGCACGATCCCCGGCAACACTTTGAGCTCGTCCGGATTGCGGCCGAATTTCGCGGCGCGCTGCTTCATGTCGCGATAGAACTCCTGCGCGGATTCGAGCGACGAATGCGTGACGAAGATGACCTCGGCCCAACGCGCGGCGAAATCGCGCCCACGCCCGGAGGCGCCGGCCTGAATGAAAACCGGCCGACCTTGCGGCGAACGGCTCACATTGAGCGGCCCCTTGACGCGAAAGTACTGGCCCGCGTGATCGATCGCGGCGACCTTCGACGGGTCGGCGAACTGTGGCGTCTCACGGTCGAGCGTCAAGGCGCCGTCACGCCAGCTGTCCCACAACTTGCAGGCCACTTCGACAAATTCGTCGGCTCGGTCGTAACGCTGATCGCGCGAGAGCTGCGCTTCGAGCCCGAAGTTCGCGGCTTCGGCTGCCTGGAACGACGTCACGATATTCCATGCTGCACGCCCGTCGCTCAGATGGTCGAGTGTCGCGAGCGCGCGCGCGACTGCAAACGGTTCGAAGTACGACGTCGAAATCGTGCTGGCGAGACCAAGGCGCTCAGTTGCCGCGGCGACTGTCGCCAACACGGCAAGCGGCTCGAGCCGCAATGCACCCAGCGCGCCATAACGCAGCTGACTGTCGGTGCTACCCTCATAACGGCTCGGCACGGCCAGGATATCGGCGAGGAACAGCAGATCGAACTTGCCGTCCTCCAGCAATCGTCCAAGTTTCTTGTAGTAACTGCCCGAAAGGAAGTTGGTGTCGGCGGAGGGGTAGCGCCAGCCGCCGTGATTGCCGGACACTGGACCGGCAAGCGCGAACGCTGCGAGGTGCATCTGATCGTTACGTGGGGTCGTCATTCTGTTCGCGATGAGGTGCGCCGTGTGCCGGTGGGCAGCAAGCCAGGCACATAACGCCAATGTGGCGCTCGCCAGACCAACCCTGCGAGCGTCGAGAGAAGAGGTTAATCATAGCTCGAAGCCTACCGGCGGTATAAGCCGAGTCCAGATAACCAATTCAGGAATCGAGATATAGGAAACGAATGCGCGCGGCATAGAATTCGCGCTTATTTTGCGCACCGGTATGGGTGACGTCTTCATGTGCCGGCGCTGCGCAAATTTCATTTCTCGGGGACCCGGATGAGATTCGCTGTCCGATCATTGCCTGGCGCAGCGCTTGCCGCGCTTCTGTTCACATCCTCATTGCCCGCGCTGGCCGACGATTTCAAGGTCGGCACCATTTTGTCGACCACCGGCCCATCGGCGTTTCTCGGCGGGGATATGAAAGACGGCATGGCCATCGCCGTGGACGAAATCAACGCGCGCGGCGGCATCGACGGCAAGCCGATCAACTGGACTTTCTATGACGCGCAGAGCCAGACCGCGACGGCCATCGCGTCGACCCGCCGGCTGATCGCGCAGGACCACGTCGATATCATCGTGGGGGGCGGCAACATGAGCGGCATTGCCCAGGCGATGGTGCCGCTCGCGGAGCAGGCAAAGATTCCGTTCATGTCGACCGAAGGCGCCACCTCGATCGTCAATCCGGTCGCGCAGCGCCAATGGATCTTCAAGAGCACGGTCGACGACAGCGTCGTGTTCGAGCGGCTCGCCGATTACTTCAGGAAGAAGGGCATCACGAAGATCGCGCTGCTGCACGACACCAGCGGCTTCGGTCAGGCCGCCGTGCAGGAGTTGGCCAAAGTTGCGCCGGAGCGTGGCCTGACTACTATCGATGAAGCATTCAATCCGACCGACACGGATCTCACGCCGCAACTCACGCGCATCAAGAGTAGCGGCGCACAGGCGATCGTCTGCTGGACGACAACGCCCGCGGGCGTCATCTTCATCAAGCAGGCGAAGCAACTTGGCCTCGGTGACCGCACTCTGATTCACAGCTACGGTTTCGTGTCGCAGCGTTATATGGAACTGGCCGGTAAAGATGCCGACGGCGTGCTGCTCGTATCGGTGAAGTTTCCGGTCGGTGCTGACTTGCCGGACACCGATCCGCTCAAGCCGAGGATCGCGACACTGACAGCCGCATTTCAGAAGCGCTTCGGCCGCGCGCCGAACCAGTTCGTCGCACAGAGTTACGACGCGGTCTATCTCGCGGCACAAGCGCTCAAAGCCGGCCATGGCGAACGCGGCGCGACGCGCGATGCGCTGGAGAAAATTTCGAAGTACGACGGTGTGGAAGGCACCTTCAACTTTTCGCCGACGCACCATTCCGGGCTATCAAAGGACGATCTCGTGCTGATCGCCTGGAAGGACAATCGCTTTCGCCTCGTCGACTACCGATGAGCCGGCCGCAATCGAGCGCCTCACGTCAGGCCGCCTCACGTCATGCATAGTGCAGCGCTTCTGCAGATCGTGCTGTCCGGTCTCGGCACCGGCAGTATCTACAGTTTGATCGCGATCGGTTTCAACATCACCTACAAGAGCACCGGCGCATTGAGTTTCGTGCAAGGCGAATGGGTCATGCTCGGCGGTCTCGTCGCGGCCACCGGCGTGACGCATTGGCATCTGCCGGTCTGGGCCGCGTGCATCGCCGCGACGCTCATCGTCGTCGCGTTGGGCTTCCTGTCGGAGCGCATCGTGATTGCGCCGATCCGGCATCCGTCGCCGCTCAAACTGACCCTGGTGACGGTCGGACTGGCCCTCGCCTGTAAAGGCCTCGCCATGCTCGTGCTCGGCCGCTCGCCGCAAGGTTACCCCGGCCTGTCCGGCGACGCGATGGTGCACTTCGGGGGGGCCGCGATTAACCGGCAGACGCTCTGGATCATCGGCGTCGCCGTGGCGTCGATGTGTGCGATTCACCTGTTCTTCAACCACACCACCACGGGGATCGCCATGCGGGCAGCCGCGGCCAATCGCGATGCCGCCGATCTGATGGGTGTGCGCCGTGGGCGGATGGTCTCGCTGTCGTTCGCGTTGGCGGCAGGCTTCGGTGGACTCGCCGGCACATTGATCACGCCACTCACGCTGATGTCGTTCGACAGCGGCGCAACAATCGGCTTCAAGGCATTCAGCGCGGCGATGCTGGGCGGCCTCGGCAACCTCTACGGCGCGGGTCTCGGCGGCCTCGTACTGGGTTTGATCGAAGCCCTTGCAGGCGGCTATCTGAGTTCGCAGTTCAAGGACGCGGTGTCGTTCGTGATCCTGTTGCTGGTGTTGATCGTGCGTCCGCAGGGTCTGTTCGGCAAACCCGATATCGTGAAGATCTGACATGCGCGCCTTCCTCCGCCGCGTGCTCGCCAGCGAGTCGCGCATGCTTGCCGTGCTGTGGCTGGTGCTCGCCGCATGGCCGTTCGCGGCGTCGAACGATTATCTGGTGAGTCTCGGCAGCACCTTCCTGATCAATCTGCTGCTGATCGCCAGTTTGAACCTGCTGGTGGGCAATGCCGGACAGATCGGCCTTTCACACGGTGCCTTTTTCGGTATCGGTGCGTACACCAGCGGCATTCTGTCGACCACGCTGGGATGGTCGCCGTGGCTCGGCACATTGGCCGCGCTCGGTGCCGGCGCGTGCGCGGCAATCCTGCTCGGTCTGCCGACGCTGCGCTTGCGCGGCCATTCGTTCGCTATGGCTACACTTGGCTTCAATGCCATCGTCTCGGTGCTGCTCGTCGGCTGCGTGGGTATCACGGGCGGCCCCAACGGGTTGATCGGCGTACCTTCGTACGCGCTCGGCTCGCACCCGCTCGACACGCCCGCGGCCTTCTATCCGGTGGCGTGGATTGTGACCGGCATTGTGATGCTGGGGTTGCTGAATCTCGGACGCTCGCGTGCCGGCCGTGCACTTCGTGCGCTCTCAGCCAGTGATGTTGCCGCGGCCTGCAGCGGTGTGCCGGTGTTCCGCTACAAGCTGATCGCCTTCACGCTCGCATCGACTTTCGCCGCGCTGGCCGGCGCGCTCTACGTGCATCAGAACAATTTTGCATCGCCTGACACGTTCTCGTTTTCCACCTCGGTCCTGCTGCTGGTCATGGTGACGGTAGGCGGTGCCGGGCGTTTTTTCGGACCTGTGTTCGGCGCGTTGATGGTCACCGCGCTGCCCGAATTGATGCGTAGCTTCGACGATATTGAAACACTCGTAATCGGTGTGGCGATGATCGCGGTGGTCGGCTTTCTGCCCGGCGGCATCGTCGCGAGCGTGGCGCGCATTGCTGCGCGTCTGCGCGGGAACACCCCCCTCAGCGACCGGCGGGCCCCATGAGCGATTTCCAACTCGCGGTGCACAGCATTGGACGGCACTTCGGCGGCTTGCGCGCGCTGCACGATGTGTCGTTCGTCGTGCCGCCGGGCCAGATATGTTCCGTGATCGGCCCCAACGGCGCCGGCAAATCTACCCTACTGAACATTCTGAGCGGTGTAACGCCACCGTCTGCGGGCACGATCACGCTCGGAGGCCGGCGCCTTGACCGGCTTCCCGCGCATCGGCGTGTTGTGGCCGGCATAGCGCGCACGTTTCAGAACCTGCAACTGTTCGATGAACTGACGGTGCTCGAGAACGTGATGATCGGGGCGCATACGCGCAGCCGTTCAGGCTTCGTCGCCGGCCTGATCGGCTCGCCCGGTGCCCGACGCGATACCGCCAGCGCGCGGCACACCGCCTTGCAACTGCTGGATCGGCTCGGGCTGGCGGATCGTGCTCAGGCATCCGCACAATCGCTGAGCTACGGCGAAGCGAAGATCATGGAAATCGCCCGCGCGATGGCGTCCGAGCCCCGCATCCTGCTGCTCGACGAGCCGCTTGCCGGACTACCTGGCGGCGCGGTCGAGCGAGTTGCCCAGGTCGTAGTGGATCTCAATCGCAGCGGGACCTCGATCATCCTGGTCGAACATAACGTGCGAGTCGTCATGCAACTCTCTCATCACATCGTCGTGCTCAGCAACGGCGAGCTCATCAGCGAAGGCACACCCCAGCACGTGCAAGCCGACCCTGCTGTGATCGAAGCCTATCTCGGAGAGCCCGCCGATGCTGCTTGAAGTGACGGATCTGCATGCATCGCGCGGGGCGGCGAACGTTCTTAAGGGGATCGACCTCGCCGTCGGCGAGCATGAAGCCGTGTGCCTGATCGGCGCCAACGGCGCCGGCAAATCGACCATCATGCGCGCGATTACCGGCCTGTTGCGGCCGGTTCGGGGAACCGTCCGCTTCAACGGCGCCGAGATTCAGTCCCTTGCCGCTGACGCGATCGTGCGGCGTGGCATAGCGCTGGTTCCCGAAGGACGGCAGGTGTTTGCACCCTTGACCGTTCTCGACAATCTACGCATGGGCGCATACAGCCGAGACAGTTCGGGCAAAAGCGAATCCGAAGCCGATTTAGCCCGCGTGCTCGCGATCTTTCCGAAACTCGCGGATCGGCTGAAACAGCAGGCGGGCACCCTGTCCGGTGGTGAACAACAAATGGTCGCGATCGCGCGTGCCTTGATGAGCCGGCCGCGCATGCTGCTGCTCGATGAGCCATCGCTCGGACTCGCGCCGAAGATCGTCGCCAGCATTTTCGATGTGATTGCGCGACTGGCGCACGAAGGCACCGCGATCCTGCTCGCCGAGCAGAATGCGCACATGGCGTTCAAAGTGTGCTCAAGAGGTTATCTGCTCAGCGAGGGCCGCTGCGTTTTGAGCGGAGCCACAACGGCGCTCGCCACCCACGAGCGCGTCAAGGAAGCCTATCTCGGTGGGTGACGGGTCCAGCTTAGAGCGGTTTGATGTCGGCCGCCTGCTTGCCTTTCGGCCCCTGCTTGACCTCGAAACTCACCTTCTGATTTTCCTGCAGCGACTTGAACCCTTCCGTGCGGACTTCAGAGAAGTGCGCGAACAGATCGTCGCCACCGTCATCCGGCTTGATGAAGCCAAATCCCTTCGCGTCGTTGAACCACTTGACCGTCCCTGTTGCCATGAGCCTTCTTCCTTACGGGTTGTTGGGCTGGACCTCGGCGAAGGCGTTTCGCGCCTGAGGCGCTCCGTTGCTGCCGGGTCCAGGTTGCGTCACGGGATGTTTCACCCGCGTGGCGCAATTTAAACAATACGGCAAGTATTGGGTATTTGAAACAAATGTTTTCTTCGATGTTTATCAGGAGGCTCCGGGCGCGCGAGCATGGCGAGAATGCGCTACACGAGGTAATAGAGCTCCGTGTCGCGCTGCTGTGCCGGCAAACGCTCCGCACAGTGCAGACAGGTGTTGCCCTCGCCCAGTTGCGTGTAGGCGTAACGTACGGCCCGCACGGTCGCCGACCAGCTTTCGTCCTCTTCCGGGAAAAAACGATCTGCCGGATACCATGCAGCAAAGCGCAGATTGTCGAGCACACTGCGCAACGCCGGCCGCAGTCCTGCGAGCAGGACGACAAGCCCACTCTTCTGCGCGTCGCGAAGGAAATGCTCAAGCCGTTCGATACACACCACATCAGGATTGCGGACTCGCTTAAGGCGCAGCACGAGATACCGGACCCCTTGCTGCTGTGCGCGCGCCTTGAGCGTCGCGAAATGACGGTCGAGCTCCGGGGCCGCACCAAAGAAAAATTCTCCTTCGAAGTCCCACACCGCCACAGCGGCACACGACGGATCGCTCGGCAGCCGCTCTCTCACGACGCCTTCCGGGCTCACGACCAGTTCAGTTGCCTTCAACTTTGCCGCACGCGGTACGAACAGGAGAATCGACAGCGCCACACCAATCAGGATCGCGAATTCGACACCGATCAGCAATGCAGCCAGCGTCGTCAACACGATCAGGCCGGCATCGTATCGCGACGCCCGTAGTGTGTAACGCAGGCGCGGTACATCGATCAGGCGCACGGCTGTCACCAGCAACAGTCCCGCCAGCGCCGCCTTCGGGATGTAGCGGGTCAGCGGTGCAAGCGCCAGCATCGCCAGTGCAACTGCCACCGCGGTCACCACCCCCGAGAAGCGCGTCGCCGCCCCGGCCTGATAGTTGATCGCGGAACGCGAGAGCGAACCGGAGCCGGGCAGGCAGCGAAAGAAGCCCCCCACCAGGTTGGCGACGCCTTCGGCCAGACATTGCCGGTTGTAGTCGAGCGGCTGGTGCGTGTGATGTGCGATCGACTTTGCGATGGAGAGCGCCTCGAGCAGACCAAGAAACGCAATCGCCACCGCGCTCGACGACAACTGACCGATCCAGCTCCAGTGAATTTCCGGAATATGCGGCGACGGGAGCCCTGCTTTCAGCGCGCCGATGACGGCAACCGCCGTGCGGCCGCCCTCGCCCGGTTGCGACCAACCCAGCGCATAGGTGGCGCCCGCCACGATCAACAGCACGACGAACATGTCCAGTTGAGGCAGTCGGTAACGCCGCACGGCTCGGCGCAGCAGCAACGCCAGCACCACCGAGGCCGCACTGATCGCCAAAGCCTTCAGATTGACGGGATCGCCATGCACCAACGTCAGCCAGAGCCGGTACAGCACATGCTGGTGACCGGTGCCCTTCTCACGCACGCCAAGCGCATTGCCGATCTGGCCAATCGCCAGCAGCACCGCCGCGCCCGCCATGAATCCGAGGATGACCGACTCGGAGATGTAACGCGTCAGATCGCCTAGCTTGAAGACCGCAATGCCAATCTGGACGATACCGACCATCACGCCGAGGAGGAACATCGCCTCGTAGATATCGGACGTGGCATTCGGATCGAGAAACGCGAGCGCACTGAAGACGACCAGAGAAATCGCACTGGTCGGCCCGTTGATCAAATGTGAAGACGAGCCGAGCAGCGACGCGACCAACGTCACCACCACCGCCGAATACAGCCCGAAGCGAGGATCGACGCCCGCGATCAGCGCGTACGCCATACCCTGCGGCAGCGAAATGGCGGCAACCGTCAGACCTGCGAGCAAATCGCGTTTGCCCTTGCCCCAGTCATATGAGAAGTTACTGGCGAGCGCCATGATGTTATCCCCTGCTTCTTGTATCGCGGGCGGACGAATTCGCCACGCCGTCAGCCGGCCTGAGGACCGTGTCGATGATGCCGTTTTCGTCGAAGAACCGATGGTTCGCGTCGTCCCAGTCGTGGGCGATCGCGGTAACCGGGAACAGCTTGAGCGCAGGCAGGCGTGCCGCGAAGCGCTGCGCGATCGCCGGATTGAACGGCCGGTAGCCGGCTAATGCGATCGTCTGCTGGGCCGCGTCGCTGAACAGAAACGTCAGGTACGCCCGCGCATAACGGTCGCTGTGATGCCGGGCCACATTTGTATCGACCCATGCTACGTAGGGTTCGGCAAGAATGCTGACGGGTGGGTAGACGATCTCGAGTTCGTCGCGTGCGTCGGCCACTTCGCGCAGTGCTTCGTTTTCCCACGCAAGTTGCACATCGCCGACCTTCTCGACGGTGAACCCAATAGCCGCCCCGCGCGCGCCGCTATCGAGCCGGACCGCATGCTGATATAGCGCGCGCAGATAGTCGCCCGCCGCACTCTCGCTGCCACCGCGCGTGGTCACCGCGCCCCAGGCAGCGAGGGCGCTGAGCTTGCCGTTGCCGGAACTGCGCGGGTCGGGTGTCACGATGTCCACGCCCGGTGCGATCAGGTCCGGCCAATCGTGGATATGCTTCGGATTGCCCTTGCGGACCACAAATACGATCGTCGAATAATACGGCTGCGAGTGGTGCGGCAAGCGTTCGGCCCAGTTGGCGGCAATCAGTCCCTGCTTGCGCAGCGCGTCGACATCTGAATAGAGTCCGAGCGTGACGACATCGGCCTGCTGCTCGCCCGCCACCACCGCGCGCGCCTGGCGGGACGAGCCGCCGTGCGACTGCACCACGCGCAGCCGAATCCCGGTTTCCTGCTGGTATGCCGCAACGAACTGGTCGTTCAGGCTGCGATACAGTTCGCGCGTGGGGTCGTACGATACGTTGAGGATCTCATTGCTGGTATTCCCCTGAACATTCTTCACGCCAATCAGCGCCACGGCGATTACGACACCGGCCACGGCGGCAAGGTTGAGCAACGGCAGACGTTTCATTGTTCCTCCGGCGGGCCCGGCAAACCGAACCCACTGCAGCACCGGAACGCTCCGGCAAAGGCGGTGTATTGCGTACCGTCATCCGGAGACGATTGTCTGCCCGTGCGGGACTCGCGGAAAACCAATTTGTTCTGATATGCAAAGCGACGCTAACGAGGAACTGTAGGGTTTTCGCAAGCAGCCGCCTTGACTCGCTGGAATGGTCGCTGCGCGCTATGGCTGGATATACAGGTCAGCAAAATTGCCGCGCAGACCTTCGCCAGTCGGAGCGTAATCCTTCACCTTCTTCGAGACGATTGTGATGTTGGGATTCGCACCGAACTCGACTGACGGAATGTCGTCGTGGACGATTTGCTGGAACTGGATGAATAGCTGACGACGCTTCGCTTCGTCGGTTTCCACCGAGGCCGCTTCCAGCAGACGATCGACCTCCGGGTTTGAATAGTGCGCCGCGTTGGAGAATGGCAGTCCGATCTTGAAGTTTTTCGACCAGAAAACGCGCTGCACGCCGACGGTCGGATCGAACGCGTTGGAGAGCGCTTCGAGCGTGATGTCGAAAGCGCGATCCGTGTAGGCCTTCTTCACATAGGTCGCGAAGTCATAGCTCTCGATCTCACCGTCAATACCGATACGCGCCAGAGACTGGCGGACGAAGTCGGCAGCACGAGGGTCCTGAAACGGGTTGAAGAGCAGTCGCAGCTTGAACCGCTTGCCGTCCTGGCCACGTTTCAATCCGGCGGCATCGAGCGCGGCATTGGCCTCGGCGACGTCATTCGGAAAGTAATGGATGTCGGCATCGTGATACTTCGTATTCGCAGCGCCGATCGCAGCGGCGGAGACCTGGCCGTAGCCGTACCAGACAACCCGGTTCAATGCATTGACGTCGATCGCCTGGGAGATCGCTTTGCGCACCGCCTTGTCTTTCAGGACAGGGGTGTCCAGGTTGAATATCAATTGCTGGTGGTTGCTGACGTAGGGCCAGTTGGTCGTATCCACATTGAAGTTCGGCAGCGCCGTGAACCGCTTCACATCCGATAAGGGGATCGCCTGGTCACCGAGGTTGGCGGCGCCCGATTCGAGCGCCGCTGCGCGAGCCGCGCCGTCAGGGAGGAAGCGCACGATGATCTTGTCGATGTACGGCTTGGGTTTGTCCCAGTAGTCCGGATTGCGCTCGAGAAGAATGTAGCTGCCGTGCACGAACGATTTAAAAATGAACGGGCCAGTGCCGACCGGCGCGCTGTTATACGGATTGGAAGCGATATCCGTTCCTTCGTACAAATGCTTCGGGATGATCGGCGACTCCGAACCCGAAAGCGCCGTCAGGAGAAAAGGTGCCGGCTTCGACAACTCAACGATCGCTGTGTAAGGGTCCGGTGTCTTGACATCGATCACGTTCGCGAACGTGCTGCGTCCGCGCGGATGAACCTGCTTTAACGTCAAGATCGAGAACGCGACATCGGCAGAGGTAAAGGGCTTGCCGTCGTGCCACTTAACACCCTTGCGCAAGGTGAAGCGATACTGCAGTCCGTCTTTGCTGACAGACCATGCTGTAGCCAGCAGTGGCTCGGGATTGAGATCCTTATCGTAGGTCAGCAAGCCTTCCACCACCTTGGGACCGATTTCCGCGTTACCGCCGGCGGTGGTGGTCAAAGGAATGATTGAAGCAGGTTCCGGCGTGACAAGCCATGTCAAGGTTCCCCCGCGGTTGGGGGCCTCTACAGCGGTTACCGGAGTCGTGCCAATCAGTGTGGTCGCGAACAACGCGCCGACAAGGTATGCGCGCAGCCTGTTATGCACGTTCATATCTGCCCTGTTTATTGTAAGAATCGCAGATACTAAGGTGCTTTGACAGGACGGGAAAACAAGCAAAAGAGATTAGCTTTGCACCCTGCCGAGAAGTTCGAAAGGTGCGAGCCAACCTCGCATGCTCAATGCTTCGCCAGCCGCTGGACCACGGCGATCATCCGGTCGACTTCGTCCGGCGTGTTATAGAACGCCAGTGACGGCCGCACCGTAGCCTCCAGACCAAAGCGTCGCAGAATAGGCTGGGCGCAATGATGGCCGGCCCGCACGGCGATGCCCTCTTCACTGAGCGCGCGGCCCACCTCTTCGGGTGTATAGCCGTTCAGAACGAACGACAGCACACTCGCCTTGTCCTGCGCCGTGCCGATCAGACGCACGCCAGGAATCGGCTTCATCAGTTGCGTCGCATAGCTGAGCAATTCGTGTTCGTAACGCGCGATATTCTCAATACCGACGCGCGTAACATAGTCGAGCGCAGCGCCAAGGCCGACCGCATCCGCGATATTCCCTGTGCCAGCTTCGAACCGATGCGGTGCAGGTTGAAACGACGTACGCTCGAACGTCACGTCGGAGATCATGTTGCCGCCGCCCTGCCACGGCGGCATCGCGTCGAGCAGCGCCCGCTTGCCATAGACGACGCCGATGCCGGTGGGCCCGAACACCTTATGCCCCGAGAAGACGAAGAAATCCGCGTCGAGCGCCTGCACATCCACGCGCATGTGAGACACCGACTGCGCACCGTCGATCAGCGCGACGGCGCCGGCCCGATGCGCCAATTCAATGATTTCCTTGACCGGCACCACGGTGCCGAGTGCGTTCGATACCTGCGTGACCGAGACGATCCTGGTCCTGTCGTTCAATAAGCGGCTGTACTCTTCGAGCAGCACCTGCCCCGAATCGTCGACGGGAATCACCCGCAGCTTCGCGCCGGTCAGCGAGGCGAGTTGCTGCCACGGCACGATGTTCGCGTGGTGCTCGAGATGCGACACGATAATTTCGTCGCCTGCGCCGACGTTCTGCACGCCCCACGACTTCGCGACCAGGTTGATCGCTTCCGTGGTGCCGCGTACGAATACGATCTCCTCAGACTGTGATGCGCCGATATAACGCTGCACCTTGCTGCGCGCCGCCTCGTAAGCGTCCGTCGCGCGGCCCGCGAGCGCGTGGGCCGCGCGGTGAATATTCGAGTTCTCGTGACGGTAGAAATATGCAAGACGATCGATCATCGATTGCGGTTTTTGCGTCGTGGCGGCATTGTCGAACCACACGAGCTGCCGCCCGTTCACACGCTCCTGCAGAATCGGAAAGTCGCGCCGGATTGCGTTGACATCGAACGGCGGATGGGCGGACTGAGCCGGTACCACAGGCTCACTCGCACGGCCTGAAGCTGGCGTTCCAGGCGAGCGGATATCGTCGAGAAAGTAGCGCCCGGTTGTGTCTGGCTGCGCTGACGCCGTGTCCGTCATGCCACGCGGCAAGCCGAATGGCGTCGCGTGCGGTGGCGTGGCGCTTTCGGGAACGTCACCCGGCACCGTCGACGGAACCGCGAACAGGTCGAGAGCCGATATCGCGGACGGTGACGCGCCTTCGGGGCTGTACGCGGGCGGCGTAGCCAGATTGAGGAAATAGTAAGGCGATGCATTGCTGCGCCCTGGCAAGCCCTCGGTTGGGACATTAGCCGCCGTGGCTTGGGGCACACCCAGCGCCGTACCGCCATAACGGCTGTCGAGTGCGGGCGCGACCGTCACCAGATTGTCGGGCAAGCCGTTCTGCGCCGTCGCATGAGGCAACAATCCGGGCGCTCGGTTACCGAGCGACAACACGTGTGTCGGCGCAGACGGCGCGAGATTGGCGCCAGGAATTTTGCCTTGTGGAATCGCTACACCAGGCACACCAGTACCGGCGCCGCCCGGCCCTGCCAACGGCGAGCCCGGTGGCACGGGGTTTGTCGAGGAGGGCAACGCGGGCGCTGCCGCCGCGAACTCGGAGGGCGCGCTGCCGGGTACGCCGCTCGTCGGCGCGCTTCCGGGCAACGCCGCAAAGAACTCGTTCGCAAGACGCGTCAGCATCGCTGGATCCGGCAAACCGGCAGGAAGCGCTGAACTCGGATCGGGATAAGCTGACGGCGAACTAGAGGTATTTATCGGCATAGTCATGGTACTTGCCAATCTCAACGTCCTCGAGGACTGCCAGCGCGTCCGGTGTGTGCACGGCGAGCGAGCAGTACAGCGACACCAGGTACGAAGCAATCGCCTGGTTGTTGATTCCCATGAAACGCACCGATAATCCGGGCCCCTGCTCGCCTGCCACGCCCGGCTGATAGAGACCGACTACACCCTGGCGTTTGTCGCCCACCCGCAGCAGCAGGATTTTGGTCTTGCCATCTTCGATCGCCACCTTGTCTGACGGAATCAGCGGAATGCCGCGCCACGTGATGAATTGCGAACCGAACAGGCTGACGGTTGGAGGTGGCACGCCACGGCGCGTGCACTCGCGGCCGAACGCCGCGATCGCCCATGGATGCGTCAGGAAAAACGCCGGTTCCTTCCAGACCTTGGTCAACAGCTCGTCGAGGTCATCCGGGGTCGGCGCCCCGGTGAGCGGCACCTGGCGCTGCTCATCCGCGACGTTCGCCAGCAAGCCGTAATCCGGGTTGTTGATCAACTGGCTCTCCTGCAACTCCTTGATCGTTTCGATCGTCAGGCGCAGTTGCTCCTTGATCTGGTCGTGCGGGCTGCTGTAAAGATCGGAGATGCGCGTGTGCACCTCGACAACTGTGCTCACCGCGTTCAGGAAATATTCGCGCGGCTCTTCTTCGTAAGGCACATAGGTAGTCGGCAACTGGCTTTCGTCTTCGCGCGCGGTGCAAGCCGCGATCACGGCCTCCGGATTCTTCACCTGGTTCAGACGGTAGATACCTGCCTCGACGGGCACCCACTGCAACAGATGCGTGAGCCAGCGAGGGGTAATCGTTGCGAGTTGCGGGACGGTTTTGGTGGCGTTCGCTAACTGTCTTGCTGCCTGGTCGCCGAGCGCGCTGTGGCCTGCTGTTGCCATTGCAATACCCCTTTTTCATGAGAGAAATACGGGACTGCTTATAAGCAAAAGGAATTTACGGAGCGCGTTCAAGATACTGCGACTTTATGGCAGTTGCAAGTCTTCGATAACGTCGGTTACCGCCGCCGAAGGAGGCTGGAATGGAATTGTCGCCTTGCAGCGTCTTCCCGAAGGCATGTCCGTAGAAGAAGCTGAATGAGTGATGGCTGGCCGTCTTCCAGGTCGCGCCGATGGTCGCCTGGTCCTGCACCCCACCCCGCGCAAGCACATTCAGGAAGGTCTCGCGCCCGGCAAACTAACTATGCCAAGGTAGTTCAAGCACGCCGCAACGGCCTGTTATCGATCCACATGCGCGCCCAGCGAGCCGCATAGGCCAGGGCAAGTTCCGACTCGAAGAAGTAGTCGAGTGCGTCGAATACGAAAGCCGGCTTCAACAGCGACACCTCGTCCTGAATGACAAGATTGGCTGCGAACAGTCCGCCGGTTAACGCTTGCGCTGCCGGTGAGACTTCATAACCTTTGTAATGCATTGCCGATTGACCTCCGATACATGACACAGCTAAAAGCAACGAGTCGAGGTTAGTCGGCTTACCGAGGCAGGAGAAATAAGCATTTGGCAAATGCAAATCTGGATCTGCTGGTCGTTGGATATGATCGCTTGCGCGATGCGTTGACCGTGCTGGGTTTCGAGTTGCGTTGATGGCCACCGCCGCGCTCGAGCCAGGTGCGTGGGGCATATTTGCTATCACGAATAAGTCATTTGACTTCCCTACTCGCGGCACCAAGAATGGGCTTCATGTTGCGACGCATCACGTTCGCACCATGTGTTCGAAGTCGCCGCCAATGCACGTCTACCCCGGAGCATAGAGATGACCCAGTTTTCTCAGGAACAGTTTGCCGCAGCACAAAAAAACCATGTCGACGCGTTCTTCGGCCTGGCAAATAAGGTGTTCGATGGTGTCGAAAAGCTGACCGCACTCAACCTGCAAGCCGCTAAGTCGATAATTGCCGAAACTCAGGAAACCACCGAGCAAGCGCTGTCCGGCAGAGACCCGCAGGATCTGCTCAAGCTTCAGAACTCGCTGACGCAGCCGACCGCCGAAAAGACCCGGGCATACAGCCGTCACGCCTATGAGATCCTCACGGCAACTCATGCGGAATTCGTTAAGTTTGCCGAAACGCAATTTGCCGAATACAGCCGGAACGCGCAAACCTTTCTCGATAGTCTGGCAAAGAACGCGCCGGCTGGTTCGGAAAGCGCAGTGGCCCTGCTGAAGTCGACAATCACCGCCGCCTTTACCGCTTACGACACCGCTAACAAGGCCACCCAGCAGGTAGTCGAAATTGCGGAAAGCAATTTCGACGCAGCGACTGCCGCTGCGTCGAAAGCGACCAAAGACAACGCTGCACACGCGTCGCGAGCCACCGCGAAGGCCGCCTGACGAAACAATGCCCGGCGCACGGTTAGGCACCGCGCGCCGGGATCGGTTGTTCCAGGTCACCGTCAAGCGCGCCTTTGAGTGCCGCCCTTGCGGCCCTCAGCAGACCCGACGGAATAAAACGCCGAATGCCTGCTGAGGCACAAACCTCGAATGATGAAGCAATCAGATTTTGCCCACCAGGTCGAGCGACGGCGTCAGCGTTTCAGCACCGGGTGTCCACTTCGCCGGGCAGACTTCGCCGGGATGTGACGCAACGTACTGAGCGGCCTGCACCTTGCGAAGCAGTTCCTTCGCATCGCGGCCGATACCGTTGTCATGCACTTCGTAAAGTTTGATCTGGCCTTCGGGGTTGATCACAAAGGTACCGCGCAAAGCCAATCCCTCTTCCTCAATCAACACGTCGAAGTGACGGGCAAGCGTCGCTGTCGGGTCAGCGACGAGCGGGTACTGCACCTTCGCGATCGTGTCCGACGTATCGTGCCAGGCTTTATGTGTGAAATGAGTATCTGTGGACACGCCATAAATCTCGACGCCAAGCTTCTGGAACTCGGCATAGTGATCGGCGAGGTCACCCAGTTCGGTCGGGCACACGAATGTGAAGTCAGCCGGATAGAACACCACCACCGACCATTTGCCCTTGAAGTTCTCGTCGCTGACCGGCACAAACTTGCCGCCATGGTATGCCGTTGCTTCGAATGGTTTGACCTGTGTGTTGATGAGAGACATGCATTTTCCTTGATCAGATTGAAATGGCGTGAGCTGTAATTAGCCGTTGACGCGCAGTGGGCCCAACTTTTCTCCGATCGATCGGATGGTGGACTCAACGCGCGCGGCGTGGATCCAAACCGGACATTCGGTACTGCGTATCGGTCTGATTGGGATCCGGCTGAATCAATCACAGAGCCTAGTCGACCCGTGAGTTCGAAGGAACCGATTTTTTCTTGTATGAAATCCGCGAGGGATGAAAAGACATGTGTCCATGGCGCCCGATAGACGGATAGGCGGCAAAGCAACGTTGAACGACGGGCTGATCTTCGTGATTACTGCGGTGCTACTGGCGTATCGCACGAAGACGGCTCGTCACCCTGTGATTTGCATCAGCCGTTGTTGGCCGTCACGCGCTCATACGGAAACGTCGAGCGGCAGCGTGAAATCAGCCGCCCACTCCTGCTCAGGTGCGCCGCCAGGCTGCCGCCCGTCTTCGGTTGTGAAAGTCTGCAACGGCGGGAGTTCGAGATTCGACCTCAGATCGCCGCCGCGATAGTCCGTGTCGATCAGGTTGCGTCGGCGGAGTTCCGGTAGCAGCCCGTTCAGCAGCAGGTCTTCCTGGTCCGGCTGACCGAGCCCATGCAGCGACACGATATCGACCAGCCCCGCGCGATACCGTTCTTCGATCGCGTCGGCGAGCTGCTCCGGCGTGCCGGCGACGGACCAGTGCCCGGTGTCCTGCGCGCGGATGATCAGCTCGCGCAACGTGAGCCCTTGCAACGCGTAACCGCGGAAGATCGCGACGCGCCCGCGCCGCCGGTTCACGCTGTCGACCGCCGGCAGCAGCGACTCGGGCAACGGACGGTCAAGCGCCAGCTCGGTCAGGTCGATCCCGCCGCCAAGCATGTCGGCGAGCTTCAGCCTTCCCTGCTCGTAGTCGATCCGCTCGTGCTTGTCACGCAGCCGCCGCGCAACATCCGCATCGGACTCGCCAATCACCGAGTGAAACGAATTCATCACGAACGGCAATCGGTTCGCACGACCGAAGTCGACCGCCTGCCGATGCAACTCGGTCACAAACGCGCGCGCCTCGTCGAGCGTCGGCTGCGACGTGTAGACGACTTCCGCATAGCGCGCGCCGAGCGTCACGCCGCTCGCCGACTGCCCAGCCTGGAACAGCACCGGCCGCTTTTGCGGCGGCGGTGGCACGTTGAGCGGCCCCTGCACCTGGAAATGCTCGCCGCGATAGTCGATCGTGCCGAGCTTGCGCGGATCGACCGATACGGAGCCCGACGCCGTGCGCCGCGAGGCCGCCGGATCGTTCGCGTCGAGCAGCGCATTGACGATCTCAACGAACTCCGTCGCGCGCGCATAGCGGCGCTCCGGATCGGGCAGTGTGCCGTCACCGAAATTCTCCTCGCCGACCGACGACGTGACCGCGTTCCACGCGGCACGGCCGCCGCTCACATGATCGAGTGTGCCGATCAGCCGCGCAATGTTGTAGGGATGATGGTAAGTGGTCGACACGGTCGCGACGAGCCCGATATGTGACGTCGCCTGGCTTAGCGCGGCAAGCGCGACGATCGGCTCCTGGCTACCGGTGCCGCCCGCCAGTCCAGCCGGGTCGGCCTGCAGCAGGTCTGCCGTGAAAAGGCCCGTGATCTTTTCCGCCTCCGCGGTGCGCGCTAACGCCGCCGCGCGTCGAATGCCCGTTGCGGCGTCCGCGTCGCCGCTCGCGTACAGCACGTTGCCCGCGCCGACCAGCGTCTTCAACCGCCTGCGCGCGACGCTCATGCTGCGGTCCAGCCGTTCAAGCGGCACTGCGCCGCAAACTTCGACATCACGATACGGGCACCATCACGTGCGGGCCGCGGCTCTTTTCTCTCATGCATAAGGATTCCTTGTTGACTCGATAACCATACCGCAACCCACCCCGCCATCCGGAACAAATATTTTCGGCTTTCCATATTCTTCTTGATTGTTTGACCGCCCGATATGTCACGAAAAATAATGTCGGATACCGAATCGAATCGCCGATTTCGATTTATCTGCCCCATATTCGATTCCCATGCAATGACATATCAAGCCAGCCAGCCCGATCACGTCGCTGCGAAGCCGGCTTTCAGGTTGAGCGTACTCGACAAGAGTCCAATCGCGTTTGGCGAAAGCGCGGCCGACGCGCGGCACAGCTTGGCTGGGACTTCATCTACGCGGCGCACATCAATGCGGCGCCTGCGGACATCGAGCGCGCGTTCGATCGCTACCGGTCCACGTCCGGCGGACGCGTGCCGCTACTCGCGATTTCGGTCGTCGTCGCAGACACGCGTACCGAAGCTGCACGGCTCGCCGACGGTTTCCGGCGCTTTCGCGTGCAGGTCGGGGATGCTCAGGCCGTCAACGTCGGCAGCCTCGAACAGGCCGACGCATTTGTTCGCCAGTCGGGTGGTGGCGCGCATCGGATCGAAGAACGCGAGACCCATATCGTCCACGGCACACGCGACGATGCGCTGCGCGAACTCGGTGAGCTGCAGCGCCGCTACGGCGTGGCCGAGTTCATCGTCGATACGCCGATCACCGAGGCCGCGCCGCGCATCGCGTCGCTCCGCCTGCTCGCTGGCGGCCGCGACGACACGCACACCGCGACGGACGCAAACGTGGCCCGCGCCCATCATTCCCTAGCTGTGGCAGAAAAATGACCGACACCATTCGCATCGCCGGTGAAGACGATGTCCCGGCTCTGTACGATCTGCTTCAACAAGCCTATGCGCCGCTCGCTCGTGAGGGCGTTCACTTCACGATCACACGCTCGCCGATCGAACGGGTTCAGCACACGGTCGCGAGCCACACCACATTCGTGCTCGAACGCGAGTCGGCGGCGAGCGGTGGCAAGGCGCTTGCCGCGACGCTGACAGTCCGTTTCCCATGGACACCGGAAGACCGGCATCTGACGCCGCATCCGTTCATCCACTGGTTTGCGGTTGCCCCAGATTACAAGCGGCAGGGGCTCGGCAACACGCTGCTCGAACACGTCGAGGAGACGTTCCTGAAGAAACAGGTCAAAGCGCCGGCAACCTATCTCGCGACGGCCGTCGAGCACCCGTGGCTAAAGCCGTACTACGAACGGCACGGATACGTGGCGTTCCATCGCTCGACGAATGCACTCGGCACGCCGCTCGTCTGGTTGCGCAAGATTCTGCTTCCAGAACTCTACCGGGACACGCTGGCGGCATAAGCCACAACACCCGCCGGCGTCCACGGGACCGCGTCATTCCGGGCACGCGGCGCGACACCGCTTTTCATTCCCTGCTCCTCTCCTGAAGGCATTCGATCCATGACATTTCCGTTTCCGGCGCTGCAGTCCGCCCACCGAGCATCGCGACGCGCCGCATCGGCCGCCATCCTGCTCGCGCTCGCGCTGCCACACCTGACGTTCGCGCAAGGCACGCCGCTATCCGGCGGCACGCTAACCTGGGGCGTCGAAACCGAGCCGCGCACGCTCAATCCCCAACTGAACGGCCAGGACAAGGTCGAGCTGCTGCTGCGTAACGCGTACGAGAGCCTGCTCGCCCAGAAGCCCGACGGCAGCTTCGTGCCGTGGCTCGCCACCGGCTACAAGGTGTCCGCCGACGGCAAGACGTACACGTTCACGCTGCGCGACGGCGTCAAGTTCACCGACGGCGCGCCGTTCGATGCGCAGGCCGTCGCACGCAACTTTCTCAATGCGCAGAACCTCGCATACTCGGCTGGCAGCAACCTGTCGCGCCTGATCTCGCACGTCAGCGGCGTGAAAACACCGGACGCGCGTACCGTCGAGATCACGCTCGACGCCCCGTACTCGCCGTTTCTCACATTCGCCGGGCGCCTGCCGTTGCTGTCGCCCAATGCGTTCGACCGGCCGAGCCTGAAGTCGGGCGGCCCGGAGATCGCCGGCACCGGACCGTTCATCCTGCGTAAGTATGTGAAAGGCCAGGAGATCGAATTCGTCAAGAATCCTGACTATCGCTGGGCGCCGTCGACGGCAGGCCACCAGGGTCCCGCGTACCTGGATGGCGTCGTCTACCGGTTCCTGCCGGAATCGTCGGTGCGCACCGGCGCGCTGCTGTCCGGACAGGTCGACGTGATCGAGGGCGTGTCGGGCAACGACGCCGCGCTGATCCGCAAGAATCCGGACCTCAGCTACCAGCACGCGCTGAACACCGGCACGCCGTACTCGCTGTTCCTGAATGTCACGTACGGCCCGACGCAGGACGCGGCGGTGCGCCGCGCGCTGCTTGAAGGGCTCGACGTGACGGGCATCATCCAGTCGATCTACCGCGGCGAACGCACCCGCGCATGGGGGATCACGTCGCCGATCGATCCGCTGTACGACAGCAGCGTCGAGCGCACTTACGGCAACGATCCAAAGCGCGCGAACGCGCTGCTCGACGAAGCCGGCTGGAGCGCGCGCGATTCGGGCGGCTTCCGGACCAGGCAAGGCGAACGGCTGACGATTACCGTGATCCAGGCGCAGGCGACAGTGCGCGACCAGCGGGACGTGCTGTTGCAGGCGCTGCAGGCGCAGGCGCGACAGCGGCTCGGCGTGGATCTGAAGATCCAGTACGTCGATGACGGCACGTACGTCGACAGCCGCAAGAGCGGCAAGTACGGGGCGATCGCGAACTCGAACACGCCGCCTGACGGGATCGACATCGAAGGCCACTACCTGCCGATCGATCACGGCGGTGCGCTGAACTACAGCCGCGCGACGGCGCCCGAGTTGAGCCGTTGGCTACAGGCGGCCGCGCAGACGCAGAACGTCGCGGAACGCAAGAAGCTGTATGGCGAGCTGCAGCGCTTCGCGATCAACCAGCAGGCGTACGCGGTCCCGCTGTACGAGCCGGAAGATCAGATCGCCGCCGCAAAGGCCGTGCAGGGCATCCGTTTCCGCTCGTTCGCGCAGATGCCCGAGAACCCCTACGACATCTGGCTGAAGAAATAAGCCGTGACACTTCCCGTCATCGAGAAACGAACCCCGGCTAGCCGCCTCGCGCCGACGGCCGGACGCTTCGTACGCCGTGCGCTGCTGGCGGCCGGCGCGCTCGCGGCAGCAACAGCGGCAGGTACCGGCACCGCATTCGCCTTGCCGCCCTCCGGCGGCACGCTGACGTGGGGCGTCGAGACCGAGCCGACGACCTTCAACCCGCAACTGAACGGCCAGGCGAAGGCCGAGCTGATCCTGCGCGCGAGCTTCGAATCGCTGCTCGCGCGCAAGCCCGACGGCAGCTACGTGCCGTGGCTCGCGACCGGTTATCAGGTGTCCGCGGACGGCAAAACCTATACCTTCACGTTGCGCGACGGCGTGAAGTTCACCGACAGCACGGCGTTCGACGCGGCCGCCGTCGTGAAGAACTTCGAGCGGGTGCGCGACCCGTCGTACTGCGCGGGATCGAGCATCTGCGGAATTGCAACACGCCTCGCCGATGCGCGCGCGATCGATCCGCATACGGTACAGCTGACGCTGAGGGAGCCGTATGCGCCGTTCCTGTCATTTGCGGCCGCGCTGAAGCTGATCTCGCCCGCCGCGTATGCGTCGCCGCAACTGAAATCGGGCGGCCATGACGTCGCGGGCACCGGTCCCTTCATCCTCGCGTCGTACCGCAAGGGCCAAGAGGCCGATTTCGTTCGCAATCCAGATTATCGCTGGGCGCCCGCGACGACCGCTCATCAGGGCCCCGCCTACCTGGATCGTGTCGTCTACCGGTTCCTGCCCGAATCGTCGGTACGCACGGGCGCGCTGCTGTCCGGGCAGGTCGACGTGATCGAGGGCATCTCGGGCAACGATGCCGGCCTGATCGAGAAGCAGCCGAACCTGCGCTACCTCCACGCGCTCAACACCGGCTCGCCGTATTCGCTCTATCTGAACGTCACGCAGCCACCGACGAGCGATCCGGTTGTGCGCCGTGCACTCCTGCAGGCGCTCGATCTCAACGCGCTCGTCGCCGCGATTTATAGGGGCAAGCGTACCCGCGCGTGGGGCATCACGTCACCCGTCGATCCGCTGTATGACCGCAGCATCGAACACCGTTACGGCAACGATCCCGCGCTCGCGAACCGGCTGCTCGACCAGGCCGGCTGGCAGGCGCGCGACAGCGCCGGCTACCGGACAAAGGACGGACACCGGCTATCGATCGACGTCGTCCAGGCGCTCGCAACGGTGCGCGACCAGCGCGACGTGCTGCTGCAGGGCGTGCAGGCGCAAGCGCGGCAGCGGCTCGGTGTCGAGCTGAAAATCCGCTACGTCGATGCCGGCACCTACGTGGACGTGCGCAACAGCGGGCGATTCGGCGCGATTCCGAACTCGAACACGGACACCGACGGCATCGACACCGAGAACCACTATCTGCCGGTCGACCGTGGCGGCGTGATCAATTACAGCCGCACCGCCGATCCGCGCCTCGCCGACTGGCTCCACGCGGGCGGCCCGCACGCGCGACGATGCGGCCCGCGGGCGCTTCTACAGCGAGTTGCAGCGCACGGTGATCGTCGACGAAGCCGATGCAATTCCGCTGTACCAGCCTGAGGACCAGATCGCGGCCAACACGCGGGTGCACGGGCTGTCGTTCCGCAGTTTCAAGCAGATGCCGGAAACACCGTACGACGTGTGGCTCGACCCACACTGACGCCGGCCACCCGGTATCGCAAGCAGGAGGTAATCCGACCATGACGCATCCGACCACCCTTTCCGACGCCGGCGCCGGCACACCGTCCGCGTCGCCCATCTCATCCAGCACCTCCTCCACCGCCACACGCGCGTCGCGAAGGTCGTGGCTGCGCTCGCCTGTCGTGACGCGCATCGTCACCGGTGTGCTGGTGCTGTGGGCAGCCGTCACGCTGTCGTTCGCCGCGGTGCAGCTCGCGCCCGGCGACATCGTCAGCCTGCTGATCGGCGAACAGCTGAGCACGCCCGCGATCCAGGCGGCGATCCGTCAGGAGTGGGGGCTCGACGAGCCGCTCTACCTGCAGTATCTGCACTACCTGTGGCGCATCCTGCACGGCGACTTCGGCCGCTCGTACATCCTCAACACCGACGTCGCCCCGCTCGTGATCGGTCAGTTGTGGCCGACGCTGAAGCTGACGGGCGCCGCACTCGTCGTGACGATCGTGTTCGCGGTCGGCCTCGCGGTGCTGAGCGCCGGCCGCCGCTGGGGGAGCCGCGCCGCATCCGGCCTCGAACTGGTGCTCGCGTCGACACCGTCGTTCTGGCTCGGGATCATGCTGCTGTTCGTCTTCAGCTTCACGCTGAAGCTGTTCCCTGTAGCCGGCGATCGCGGCTTTTCGTCGATCGTGCTGCCGGCGCTATCGCTTGGGCTCGCGCAGGGCGCGGTGATCGGCCGCGTGCTGCGCAAGGGCATGGAACGCGCGCTCGACGAACCCTTCGCGCTGACCGTGCGCTCGTGGGGCGTTGGCGACCTCGCGCTGCGCGTGCGGCATGCACTGCGGCACGCGGCGCTGCCTGCTGTCACGCTCGCCGGCTGGCTAGTGGGCGGGCTGCTGAGCGGCGCCGTCATCACCGAGCAGGTGTTCGGCCGGCCGGGCCTCGGCAAGATCACCGTCGACGCGGTGCTCGCGAGAGACATGCCCGTGATTCTCGCGATCGCGATCCTGTCGGCCGCGATCTACGTCGTGCTCAGCACGGCGGTCGACCTGCTCTATCTACTGATTGATCCGCGCCTGCGCGAGCGGCGCACGCGCCGCTGAACCGGAGATCCGTTATGTCCGTCCCTCTCGAACTACCCTACCGGGCACGCGCGGGCTTGCGCGCGGCCGGCTGGGTGTGGCGCCATCCCGGCCTCACGCTGGCAGCGCTGTACCTGATCCTCAACGTCGTCGCGGTGTTCGCGCCCGAGTGGCTCACCCACTACGATCCGCTCGCGGCGGACCCGGTATCCGCGCAGCTCGGCAGCAGCAGCGAGCACTGGCTCGGCACCGACCAGCTCGGCCGCGACATCTACGCGCGGGTCGTCTACGGCGCGCGCTACTCACTGTCGATCAGCGCGGCGGCGATTACCGTCGCGACGCTCGCGGGCACCCTGTTCGGCCTGATCGCCGGGCTCGCGCGAGGCTGGCTCGACGAACTGATCACCCGTTTCCTCGACGTCGTGTCGGCGTTCCCGGACCTGCTGCTCGCGCTCATGCTGATCTCGTTCACCGGCCCTGGGCCGGTCAACCTGCTGTTCGCGCTCGGCGTGGCGTCGGTGCCGCGATTCGCGCGGGTTGTGCGCGCGCAGACCTTCGTGGTCGCCGAATCCGGCTACGTCGAGCAGGCGAAGACGTTCGGCCTCGCGACATGGGTGCTCGTCTGGCGGCACGTGCTGCCGCATGCGATCGCCCAGGTGCCGATCCTGGCAACGATCGGGCTTGGCACCGCGATCATCGGTACGTCGGGCCTCAGCTTCCTCGGGATGGGGCCGCAACCGCCGACCGCCGAATGGGGCTTGATGCTCGCCGAAGGCCGCAACTATTTGTACAACGCCTGGTGGATCGCCGTCTGGCCGGGCGTCGCGATCACGCTCGCCGTCGTCGCCGTGAACGCGCTTGGCGGCTACTGGCAAGCGCGTTTTGAACGCCGGGAGGCCGTATGAACTCCGCAGTCATTTCCGCACTTCCCGCCTCTTCCGTGCGCCCAGCCGCTAGCGTCCGCACGCGCGGCGAGCCCGTCGTCCGGATCGACAGTCTGACCATCGGCTTCCGCGGCCGGCACGCGACGCAGCCTGTTGTCGGCCCGCTCGATTTGACCGTGCACGCGGGCGAATGTGTCGCGCTCGTCGGCGAATCGGGCTCCGGCAAGTCTGTTACGGCACGCAGCCTGGTGGGCTTGAACGGTGCAAACGCCGAATGGCACGCCGAGCGCTTTGAGATCGCCGGCAACGACGCGCGCCGCTATCGCGAGCGCGACTGGCGCGCCATCCGTGGCCGCCAGATCGGCTACGTGCTGCAGGACGCCCTCGTGTCGCTCGATCCGCTGTGGCGGGTCCGCGACCTCGTCGCCGAGGCGCAGCGCGGCGTACCGGCGCGCGAGGTCCGCGAGCGCAGCGCCGAGCTCCTGCGGTCGGTCGGTATCGACGATCCGTCGCGCCGGCTGCCGCAATATCCGCATCAGCTGTCGGGCGGCCTGCGGCAGCGCGTGCTGATCGGCACCGCGATCGCCGGCGGCGCATCGCTGCTGATCGCCGACGAACCGACCACGGCACTCGACATGACCGTCCAGCGGCAAATCCTGGCGCTGCTGCGCGCACGCCGCGATGCCGGCGACGCGCTGCTGCTGATCAGTCACGACCTCGCGGTCGTCGCCGACCTTGCCGACCGCGTGCTCGTGATGCGCGCGGGCCGCGTGGTCGAACAGGGACCGACGCACGAGGTGCTGAGCGCCCCCAAGCATCCGTACACACGACAGTTGCTGGCCGCGATCCCGGGGCCCGCGTCGCGCGGCTTCCGGCTCGCGCCCGACACGCGGTCCACGGACAACCCGGCCGCCGCCGAGCGAATCCCGCTGCCGCACAAACGGATCGTCGCGGAGGACTGGGTGCTGGCCGTCGAATCGGTGTCGAAGCGCTACGGCGCGCAGCCCGATGCGCCCGCCGCGGTCGACGAGGTGTCGTTCACGCTCGCGAAAGGCGAGACACTCGGCATCGTCGGCGAATCCGGCTCGGGTAAGTCGACGGTCGCGCGAATCGTGCTCGGCCTCCTCGCGCCGGACAGCGGACAAGTGACACTCGACGGCCAACCGTGGAGCACCGTGTCCGAATCTGCGCGCCGCCGTCGCCGCGCCGGTCTCCAGTTGATCGCACAGGATCCCTACAGTTCGTTCGACCCACGCTATACGGTCGGCCAGATTATTGGCGAGAGCCTCGACGCCACCGGCGTGCGTGGCGACGCGCGCCGCCGCCGCGTATTGCAGTTGCTCGACGAGGTGCGGCTCGGTGCCGGCTCCTACGACCGCTACCCGCGCGAACTGTCAGGCGGCCAGCGGCAGCGCGTCGCGATCGCGCGCGCGTTCGCGCCGAACCCGGCGCTGCTGGTCGCCGACGAACCCGTCAGCGCGCTTGACGTGTCAATCCAGGCCCAAGTGCTCGATCTGCTCGCCGACCTGCAAGCCGAACACGGCACCGCGATGCTGTTCATCTCGCACGATCTCGGCGTGGTCCACCACGTCGCCGACCGGATCATCGTGATGCGGCACGGCCGCGTCGTCGAAACCGGGCCGGTCGAGCGCGTATTCAACGCGCCCGCACATCCGTACACCGCGTCGCTGCTCGACGCGCTGCCAAGCCTTCCCGAGCGGGTGCCGCACGCGGCACTCGCGTGACGCCCACACCATTTGCCACGTGAGTCCATCATGAGCCAGTCCTCGACCTCCGCGTCAGCGCGCCGAATTCATCTCGGCGCGATCATCCAGGGGCCATCCGGCAACATGTCTGCCTGGCGGCATCCCGACGCCGTCGCCGACGCCAGCATCAATGTGCGCTTCGTCCACGAGCTCGCGCGCCAGGCCGAAGCCGCGAAGTTCGATCTGCTGTTCGTCGCGGATGGCCTGCACATCAACGCGAAATCCATCCCGCACTTTCTGAACCGCTTCGAGCCGCTGACCCTGCTGTCGGCGCTCGCGTCGATCACTGAGCGGATCGGCCTCGTCGGCACGCTGTCCACGTCATACAGCGATCCGTTCACGGTCGCCCGCCAGTTTTCGAGCCTCGACCATCTGAGCGACGGCCGCGCCGGCTGGAACGTCGTCACGTCGCCGCTCGAGGGCTCCGCGAAGAATTTCTCGCGCGACAAACATCCGGAGCACGCGCTGCGCTACCGGATCGCGTCGGAATTCCTGAGCGTCACGAAGGGACTGTGGGATTCGTGGGAGGACGATGCGTTCGTCCGCGACAAGGCGCGCGGCGTGTTCTTCGATCCGGACAAGCTGCATACGCTGAACCACAGCGGCGAGTTCTTCTCGGTCGCCGGGCCGCTCAATATCGGCCGTTCGCGGCAGGGGCGCCCGGTCCTGTTCCAGGCGGGCGCCTCCGAGGACGGCAAGGGCGTGGCGGCCGAGCACGCGGACGCGATCTACACGCGCCAGGAGACGATCCCGCTCGCGCAGGCATTCTATGCGGATGTGCAGAAGCGGCTTGCCGCACAAGGTCGCGCGCCGGACAGCCTGAAAGTGTTCCAGGGAATCAGCGTGATCGTCGCCGATTCGGCCGACGACGCCGAAGCGCGCTATCAGGAGACGGCGCGGCTTGTGACGATCGACAACGCGCTGGACTACCTCGGCCGCTACTTCGATCACCACGACTTCGCGCAGTATCCGCTCGACGCACCGTTCCCGGACCTCGGCGAACTCGGCAGCAACCAGTTCCGCAGCACCACTGACGCGATCAAGCGCGACGCTTACGAGCGCGGGCTGTCGCTGCGCGAGGTCGCGCTCGAAGCGGCGACGCCGCGCCCGAGCTTCGCCGGCACGCCCGAGCAGGTCGCCGACGGGCTGCAGGCGTGGGTTGACGCGCGCGCGACCGACGGCTTCATCGTGCGCGGCGGCACGCCGACTGCGTTCACCGATTTCGCCACCAAGGTCGTACCGATCCTGCAGGAACGCGGCGTCTATCGGCGCGACTACGAAGGCGCGACGCTGCGCGAGCATCTCGGGCTAGACTATCCGGTCAACCAGTTCGCGCGGACGGCCTGAGCCCGCGACGGCCGGGACTCGGCCCTGTGTCGATGCATCGGCTGCTCATGGGGTTTTCTCGTCATTTGAATCAGGAACGCTTGGCGAGGATCGCCCGACCCACTCGGGACCCGTTATCGCGGCCAAGCTGGGCCGAGATCCACGCGCCGCAGTCCACCAGCGCGTCCAGATCCACGCCCGTGTCTGCCCCTATTCCGTGCAGCAGATACACGACGTCCTCCGTCGCGACGTTGCCGGTCGCCCCCTTCGCGTAGGGGCACCCGCCGAGACCCGCGACCGAGCTGTCGAACACCCGGAGCCCGAAGTCGTACGAGGCGTGAATATTTGCGGCGGCCATGCCGTAGGTGTCATGGTAGTGTCCCGCGAGGCTGCTGACGGGGACCTTCGCCGCTACCGCCTCGAGCATGCGCAACACCGGGCCCGGCGTGCCGGAACCAATCGTGTCGCCGAGCGATACTTCGTAGCAGCCCAGTTCGTGCAGGCGTGCGGCAACATGCGCGACCTGTTGCGGCGCGATCGCGCCGTCGTACGGACAGGCCACTACGCAAGACACGTAGCCTCGAACCTTGACACCCAGGCGCTTTGCGGCGTCGAGCACCGGAACGAAGCGGTCAATCGATTCGTCGATCGAGCAATTGATGTTTTTCTGCGAGAACCCTTCCGAGGCGGCAGCGAACACGGCCACTTCAGTCGCGCCCTCGGCCACCGCGGCCTCGAAACCCTTCAGGTTCGGCGTCAGCACCGGGTAGTTCACATCGGGACGACGTTGCAGTCCGCGCATCACCTCGGCCTGGTCCGCCATCTGCGGGACCCACTTGGGCGAGACGAACGACGTGACCTCGATATCGCGTAGACCTGCCGCAGTCAGGCGCTCGATCAGCTCCAGCTTGACCGCAGTCGGGACATTCTGCTTCTCGTTCTGCAGCCCGTCGCGGGGACCCACTTCTACGATACGTACGCGTTCCATCATTTAGCTCCCGCCAGATCGCGACCGATGCGGCGAATCTCGGCCTCGCCCCGCGCAAGCGCGTCTGCGTTCGTATGCACCGAGTAGTGGCCGAGCACCAATGGATAGGGATGCTTGATAGCGGAGCCGATGACGAACGACGTCGCGTCCTCGGCTTGCAGCTCAATGGGCGCCCCGTCGGATTCCTCGAACACGGCGAGTTGCCCTGCCTCGATCGGCTCGGACGCGTTCAGGCGGCCCTTGTCGATTGCCAGCCACGAGACGTTGTGCCCGGCAGGCGGCACATAGCGCCACGACTCTCCCGCGCTCAGTTGAACGTGAAAGTAGTTGATGTCATCAGGCGCGCGGATGTCGCTCGTCGCAGATCCATGGCGACCGAGGATGACGCGGACCGGCCCGTCTCGCTGGACCTGGGATGGCGAGATGTACTGGCTTTCCGCCGGCGAATTCTCCTGCGCGGGCGGAAGCGCGACCCAGAGTTGAAAGAGGCGTACGGCTTCGCCGGGCAATACGTCTCCGTCATGCCAGACACCATTGCCCGCCTTCATCCATTCGAGGCCGCCAGCATGAAGTTCGCCATGCTTGCCGGTCGTATCCTGATAGGAGATTGCGCCATTCAGCACGGTTGTGAGTGTTGCGATACCCGAGTGCGGGTGCATGCCGAACATCGGCTTGCCGGTCGGCACGACCACGGCGTGATCAAGGAACACAAAAGGCTTGAGCAGGTCTCCGAGATCGGAGGGGCTGGCCAGACGAGTAATGCCGCCGTGCGCACGGCCGCCAGTGCGAAAAACGATCCGGCGCGGCGCCAGCGTGGTCTCAGGAATCGGGGTGAGTACGGCTGTGTCGATGTTCATGGGTCTGTCTCGAGAAAACGCGATACGTGTAAAGGTAAGAGCTTGCTGCTTGACACCCGTTCCGCGGCTGACACGATTGAGGGCTTTAAGGCGCGAGCGAGCGCGATGCGAGGCCTTTCTGAAGGCGGCCCTGGGCTGGGGGGGGCTATGCCCCTGCACATGGTCAAGGAAGATCTCGAACGCGGAACCTTGCTGACAATTCGCGTTGAAGGCCTGCCGCGCGATGTGATGATGCCGATGAAGGTTGTTTACCGTAAGGACGCGCCGCCTGGACCGGCGACCCGCGCCTTCATTGCACAACTGGCGAAGTAAGTTGACTACTGCGCTACTGCTCTACTGCAATTTGGCACGCGCGCCGCCGGCGCGCTGCCCGTCGATTAGAGCGTCATAGTCCACGAACGTAGTTTGCGGGTACACGCAATCACGAACAGTGGGACCATCAGAATCGATCGGCGGTCACCAGGCCCTCGTGCCGCCGTCGACCACGATATCGACGCCCGTCACCTTTCTCAGCTCGCGCTCAGCGTTGAGGCACGCGCGGAGCCCACCCGACCGAGTCGAGCATCCAGACTGAACGCGCCGGCACCGAAGTAGGCGATCTGCAGCAGGCCACCCGCCATCATCACGTTCTTGAGAAAGTGAATCATCTGGTTTTGATCTGCGAAGTTGTGGTGAAAGAACATCGCAGTGACCACACAGAACACCGCCATCGCCAGCGACACGGTGCGAGCCCGATAGCCTGAGATCAGCAGCAGGCCGCCGCCCAGCTCGGTCATCACGGCAAGAATGAACGCGAGTGGCGGCACGGGCAGACCCACGGCCGCAATATAGCCAACCGTCGCGCCATATGCTGCGAGCTTGCCCAGCCCGCTCATGACAAACGGTGCCCCAATCAGAATGCGACCCAACAGCGGAAGAAATTTAAAACGTTCCATGACCAACTCCTTAAGTATGAATTTGCGTAGGTGGAATACAAAGAAAGGGAATTAGCCGGCGTCCACCATCACCAGCTCGGAATCTTCAAGAGCAGAAATCTGCGCCGCGGCTACATTCGTGATCGCCACGCCATCTTGCGGCCCAACCGGCTCGCCATTCACTTCGATGCGTCCCGAGGCCACGACGAGATAGGCACGACGCGCCGGATTCAACTCATGCCGAACGCTTTCGCCTGCCTTTAGCATTGCGCCAAGTACACGCGCATTGGCGCGAACGGGAAGTGCACCTTCATCGTCGGCGAACCCGCTGGCAAGGACTACGAATTTTCCTGACCGGTCGCTCTTAGGGAACGGCTTGGTGTCCCACGCGGGGTCACCACCGGCTTGACGAGGCAGCAGCCAGATCTGGTAGACCTTGAGTGGCACCTCACCGGTGTTGAACTCGGTGTGGCGTATGCCCGCGCCGGCGCTCATGACCTGAACATTGCCTGCGTGGATCGTTCCGTCGGATCCCAAGGTGTCTCGATGCCCGAGCGAGCCCTGGCGCACATAGGTGATGATCTCCATGTCACGGTGCCCGTGCATGGGAAAACCGCTGCCAACCGCAATCTCGTCATCGTTCCAGACGATCAGGGGCCCCAACGCTGCATGGTCGGGATTGCCACCAGCGCTAACCGCAAAATGGTATTTCGCGCGCAGCCAACTTTGTTCCGCCCTGTCCAACGACTCCCAACGCCTGTGTGCGAGCATGTCCTTCTCCGTTTCCCATTGCCGCAAATGCGGCGCCTGTCACCCATGCGACCGACCGAATTCGGTGCTGATGCAGGTGATCCAGGCGATGAGAAGAATGCTATATTTGCAACGAACTCGTGCATAGATCCCAGAATGAAAGGCATCATTGCCGTCAATAGAACGATGAGAAGGAAATGAGGGCTGCCCATGAACGCAATCACCGACCTCAATGATCTTCGGCTCTTCGCGGAAGTGGTGGAGCATGGAAGCTACACAGCGGCCGCGCGCAACCTCGGCCTGCAGACGTCGAAACTCAGCCGGCGCATTCGAGCCCTGGAAGAAGAACTAGGCGTGCGCCTGCTCAACCGCACGAGCCGGAGCCTGTCTTTGACGGAAACCGGGCGGCAGTTCCACCAGCATTGCCTCGCGCTAGTGGCGGAATCGAAGGCCGCCAAAGATATCGTGGACCGCACGCGCGCGAGGCCGCAGGGCACCGTCCGCATCGCCTGCCCCGTGGCCTTACTGGAGTCCGGCATCTCCGCGATCATCGCGCGCTACGCAGAGGACAATCCTGATGTCCAGATCCTGCTGGACGCAACCAACCGCCGCGTGGATGTCGTCGAGGAAGGCCTGGACTTTGCCATCCGGGTCAGGCGCCCCCCGCTGGAAAACACCGATCTCGCCGTCCGCCAGTTGGGTTTGTCGATCCACATTCTGGTTGCCAGTCCCGCGTTGGCGGCGCGCCATCCGGCGCCTGGCTCGATCGACTCCGTGAAGGCATGGCCCACCCTCTCCATGGCCAGCAACAGCGAGCGATTTGTCTGGAATCTGGTCGACGTTGAGGGGCGTGTGACATCGTGGGAGCACCAGCCCCGCCTCGCGACCGACGACCTGGCCAGCCTGCGGGTAGCGGCGGTAGCTGGCATCGGCGTGGCGATGCTGCCCAGGGAGTTGGTTGAGGTCGATATTCAGGCCGGCCGCCTGCAGCACCTGCTGCCAGGTCTGACTACCACGCCGGGCCTTGTGCACGCGATCATCCCCACGCGCCGAGGCATGGTGCCGGCCGTCCGTCACTTGCTCGATGCGCTCGTTGCAGGATTCGAAAGTCTGAACCAGCAGCGCTAGCGCGGTCCACCCGCGCTGTGCCCTGCAACGTGTGCCGCGATTTCAGCGCGCAGTATGCGGGCCGGCGCCTGCCAACAGCTTCTCCGCGAGGAACTTGCCGATGGCATCCAGCGCTTGTGTCGACGCCTTCAGCGCGCCGATACTGCCCGCGAATCCATGCGGCATTCCCATCCAGACATCAAGACGGGCATCGGTGCCGGCGGCAACGGCACGCTCGACATATCTGCGCGAATCATCGAGCAATACTTCGTCGTCTCCGACGTGAATGCGCACGGGAGGCAACCCGGAAAGCTGCGCGTGGAGCGGCGAAGCTAGCGGCAGTTTCGGGTCGCCCTCCCCCAAATAGGCACCCACCAGTTCCGCGACTTGCGGGAGGGTGAAATACGGCTCGGCATCCGCGCGCGTCACATAGGTCTCGCCAGAGAGCGTCAAATCGGTGACCGGCGATAGTACCGCCACGCCAACCAGCGCCGCCTTCGCGAAGATGGCGTCGCTGGCGATGCGTGCGGCGAGTACCAGGGCGAGATTACCTCCGGCAGAGTCTCCCGTGACGGCAATCCGGCGAATTCCCCTTTCCTCAAGCCCGCGGTAACACGCCAGCACATCGTCGACGGCCGCTGGAAAAGGATGCTCGGGAGCAAGCCGATAGTCGGGGATAAACGCGCTCGCTCTTGCCCTCGCCGCGATATGGCCGACCAAATGGCGGAATGCTTTGGCCGATCCCAGACTGAACCAGCCGGCGTGCAGATGAAGAATCGCCTCGTCAGATCGAGAATGCGCAGGATGAATCCAGAGCCCCGGGATGCCGCCGACCGTGCCGGACTCGAAGCTCACGTCATCGCGCGGCACAGTGCGCTCCATCATGGCATCGAATGGCTCGCGTGCTTCGATTCCCCTTAATTTGCCTTTCATGGGAAGTGCCATCGCTCGCGCGGCGGTGGTGATCACCCCATCTTCCGGGTCAAGTGGATGGGTTACGACGAAATCCCCCAACGCACTTTCAGTCGTCGGACGTTGCATGGTCATCTCTTTCGAATTGATGGGTTGTCAATGACACCGTCCCTCGGCCGAAATCGAAGGACGGTCTGTGTCGTGGTTAGTTCGGCATCCAGATTAGTGTCGGCCAGGCGGGAATCCGCCTGGCCGTCTCTTTCGCGCGTCGACGGTGCGCATAGGCCTGACGTTCAGCCAAACAGCTTGTTTGCCGTCCTGGCGATCAGTTCGCCCTGGTGGCGAGCGCCGGCGAGTTCGATAGCGCTCGGCTGGCGCTGACCTTGTCCACCGGCGATGGTCGTGGCGCCATAGGGCGCACCGCCGACGATCTCGTCCAGCGTCATCTGCCCTTGGTGGCTGTACGGCAGACCGACGATGGTCATGCCGAAGTGCAGCAGGTTGGTGATAACGGAAAACAAGGTCGTTTCCTGGCCACCGTGCTGGCTGGCGGTCGAAGTGAAGGCGCCGCCCACCTTGCCGTTCAGCGCGCCGCTCATCCACAAGCCGCCAGCTTGATCCAGGAATGTCGCCATCTGCGACGACATACGCCCGAACCGGGTCGGCGTGCCGACCACAATCGCATCGTAGTTGGCGAGCTCGGCGACGGTGGCAACCGGCGCTTGCTGGTCGAGCTTGAAGTAGGCGGCCTTGGCCACTTCCGCCGGCGCGGTCTCCGGCACCCGCTTGACGTCGACCGTGGCGCCCGCCGAGCGCGCACCTTCGGCGACGGCATCCGCCAGCGCTTCGACATGGCCATACGACGAATAATATAGAACCAGAACTTTCGACATTTCGATCTCCTTCCTATATCTGCAGTAATACTGCTATGGGAAATACTGTGTGCCCGGCAAGGCGCACAGTGTTGCTGCGAGGGTCGAACCTGAAATGAAGTGGCAACGCGACGTGAAGGCTACGTCTGAAACGATTCAGCGCATATCTCCTCGGTTGCAACGGATCGTTGCTTTGGGCAGAACGATGAGATTAAATCAAGGCGTCCCAATGGACCAGATGCGCGCACAGCGGCGCAACGTCGATGTCGATACGGTAGTCGTCGATTTGCTGGCTAACGTCTGTGGTCTGTGCTGGACGCATGGCAGACGCACCTAAAGCAAAACGGCCGAGGCTTCCCACCGATACAGGTAGGAAGCCTCGACCGCACAGTGCGCGATTTTCTACAATAACGCCCTTACACCGAATATTACATACCGCCCGCTGCGCCCGAACGAGACGTTCCGTCAGCAGCACCGCCGTATCCCGAGACCGGGGCTTGGACTATGGCGTTCTGCGCCGTCACTTTTGCTTGAGCGGCCTGGATGTTCTCGGGGTAGTGAATCCAGTCATGCGGGTCATAGCCAGCTTGCTCGAGCTGCGCCAGTTCCGCACGCACCTGCGCCCGACTGACCGGCTGACTGGACTGAGCGAACGACGCAACGGGCGCTGCAAAAAGCGCAGCAATAAAAACCATCCTGGTGAACGACTTCATGACGACGGCCTCAACGATTTTTGTTAGTGGCGCTGCAAAGGAGCTTCTCTGCCACGGTTGAACGCAGTCTAAAGGGTAAAGATAACTAGGGTAAGTACCAATCCACCAAACTCTCTGTTGCAAATGCAGCAACAATCGGCCAACACAGGTTCGGCCGTTTTGCCTGGATTTTGCCTGGAGAATGGAATGTGGCCGTCATTGCGACGACATGAGGAGGGGAGTGGAGAGGACCGATGGCGTGGCGGGACCGAAGCGCCAAGGCATCGGCAAGTGAGCCGGCGCGATCCCATTGACCGCGCCGAGATGAGCAAACGAAGGTCGTTTTGGCCTCGTTGCCGGCTAAAACAGGTGCCTGATTCCCACCACCGTGCCTACTGTCGTTCCAGCGACCCCGTACAACGCACCATCAATTGACAAACCGGTATTCATTTTCCCGTGGTTATTCACTACGCCGACCTCCCCATACAGCGACGTAGACTTCGACAGGAAATACTGTGTCCCGATTGCACCCAAAATTGAGTGATTTGATGTGTCGTTTCGATCTGTCGTGAACCAGACTCCGCCGTTAAGATTCAGCGACGGCAATACATAATAGTCAAATCCTCCACCATATACATTGTTGCTGAACGACCCCGCTACCTTGTAGCTGGAGAAGGAGGCCTTGACGGTCAATGAGGAGAACTTGTAGGAAGCGCCCAGCGTGCGACCAAAGAACTCGACCGTTGTGGGTATAGGTGTCTGTGCGGATCCGCCTGCGTTTCCGTTAAAGAAAGCCGCGTCAACCAGCAGGCTTCCGTTTTCGTATTTCAGATCCGCGGAATATTGCCGTCCGGCTGCAAAATCGCCGGCCTGGCCACCGAGCGCATACAGTACGCTGCCCTGAAATCCGCCCATGACAGGACTTGTGTACGACACCGCGTTCGACGTGAATACGCCTGTCGCTGCCACGCTATCAACATAAATAATGGCGCCGCTCGCGAAGGTTGAAGTACCACGCGGATCCAGTCTGAACAATGCGAGAAAGAAAGGTGAATACTGCAGGCCCGCCTTGACCTCGCCGTAATCGGTTTGCAAGCCAACCCACGCCTGGCGGCCAAACAGATTCCCGTTTGAAATGCCGTAGCCTCCGTTCGCGACGCTAATACCGCTCTCGAGCCTGAATTCCGCCTTAACGCCGCCGCCGAGGTCCTCGACTCCCTTCAGACCAAAATTCGACGGCGTGGATCCCGCATCGATCAGAGAGAATTGCTTTCCAGCATTCTGCCCATTCTGACTATTCAAGGTTTTGCTGGTGTATAGCAAACCCGCGTCGACTATGCCGTACAACGTCACACTACTTTGCGAGTGTGCTGAACTTACGGCTAGCATCATGACGACCCCGGACACAATGTTCCGCGGGGCGAAGCGCATTTTCTCGACCATCTGCAATCTCCTCCGATAGCTCGGCTTTGACGTATTTCTGGATGACAATCACCTACAGTTCGCATTCCAAACTATTTATCACTCACTTAAAACCGCGGCACACATCCGACGATCTACGGTTTCCAACGGGATAGTCCGCCGAGCCTCGCTCAGTAGCGACGGCGCACCGCACTACAAATCATCTTCCACGGAAGATACATTTCACTTGCCGCAAACGTCAATCGGATTCACGCCAGGTAGATACCCTGGAACAACGCGCCATCGATTGCGAGCCTCATATTCGGCCGTGTATTGGGGATCATTTAGGCATTGATAACGCGTCAATCGATCAGCAAGAACCGCGCAATCAAGTTCCGAACCAGGAATATTTCTGGCCACTATCCGCGTTTGCCCTAACTCGACGACCGTCGCGTCGAATACTATCTTCCTTGGAAGATGTTTTTATTCACGTGTATGACTGGATGGGAGTACGTCGACAAATGACATCACTACATTGCCGCAGGGTATGTCCCTTTTTGGGTACGGCGCCGTCGCCAGGTCTACGTTTCGGGTGAACCATGGATGAGCCAAAAGACAAGGTTCGTCTTTCGCACAGCTTCGCCTGGCGCGACGACTATGCGCTTGGTCATCAGACTATGGATGAGACACATCAAGAGTTTGTCGAATGCGTGCGCACGCTGCTGACTACGGAAGACGACAAGCTCGCGAACGCGCTCGAAGCCTTTGCTGACCATGCGCATCGCCACTTCAGCGACGAGGACACCGCGATGCGCGACACGGGATACGGGTCGGCGGGCTGCCATATCGACGAGCACGCAGCCGTGCTCCGATCACTCGACGAGGTACGCGCCATGCTGGCCCAGGGACACACTGAAGTCGTTCGCTCTTTTGCGCGAGCCCTGGCGGACTGGTTTCCCGAGCACGTACGCGTGATGGATCAAGGACTCGCGCGTTGGCTAATTCAACGGCGGCTTGGCGCCGCTCCCGTGGCCATCTGGCGTCGTCAACTTGCCACTTAAGCGCTCTCTCATGACCCCTACCCTCATGGAAAACAAATCGATACCAGCGCAGGCACTGCTGCAAGTCCGCGTATCGGCCAAGACATGGTTAGCCGACGACATTGCCGGCTTCGAGCTTGTGCCGTTGTCGGGTGACGAGCTACCTACGTTTGAAGCGGGTGCGCACATCGACGTGCACGTACCCGGTGATATGGTGCGTCAGTACTCGCTGTACGATCCAGTTGGCCTGCAATCGTCGTACAGGATTGGGGTGTTGCGTGATCCCCAGTCACGTGGCGGATCGGTGAAGCTCGTTGATACCGTGCAGGCTGGCGACGTACTCACGATCAGCCCCCCTCGCAACCACTTTGCCCTGCACGACAATCAACGAGACCAGTCGATCCTGTTCGCCGGCGGCATTGGCATCACCCCAATCCTTTGCATGGCGCAACAGTTGGCAAGTGCGGGCCGAGCCTTCGTGTTGCACTATTGCGGCCGCTCGCTTTCGCGCATGGCCCTCATCGACCGCCTGCAGCCCTCCCACTTCGGAGAAGAGCCGCAAGTCCACGTGCATGTCGACGACGGCGCCGCTGAGCAACAACTCGATGCCCGTTCGGCAGTAGGCAGGCCGTCCTCCGATAAACATCTCTACGTTTGCGGCCCGAACGGCTTCATGAATCACATCCTGCAGACTGCGCGGGAACTCGGTTGGGACGAAGGGCACCTGCATCGCGAGTATTTCGGCGCAGAACCGATCGAAACCTCCGGGGACGCACCGTTTGAAATTGAAATCCATCGTAGTGGCGAGGTCATTGTGGTCGCCGCGGATCAAAGCGCGGCGCATGCCTTGCTCGATGCCGGCTTCAGTCTTCCGCTGTCCTGCGAGCAGGGTGTGTGTGGCACCTGCATGACGAAGGTGCTGGCGGGCCAGCCAGATCACCGCGACCTTTATCTGACCGATGACGAGCGCGCCGGCAACGATTGCTTCATGCCGTGCTGTTCGCGCGCAAAGACCTCAAGGCTGGTCCTCGATCTTTGAGGTCCGCACTCACCCTTCACTCAGAATTGAATCGAGGGAATCGACATGTTGAGCAAGCAGGATAACGAATTGATGTGCCATACCGACGCTGGCACTGCGATGGGCAATGCAATGCGTCGTTTTTGGCTCCCGGTGATTCAATCGTCAGATATGCCAGAGCCGAACGGGGAGCCGAAGACGATTGAGCTCTTGGGCGAACGCTATGTGGTGTGGCGTGATCAACAAGGGCGTCCGGGTCTCTATGCGGAGGGTTGTCTGCATCGAGGCGCTTCAATGCAACTGGCACGCGCAGAGGGCGACGGCTTGCGCTGCATTTACCACGGCTGGAAGTTTGCGGTGGACGGAACAGTCCTTGAGACGCCAAACGTCGAGGATCCGAGATTCAAACAGCGCATCAAGGGACGAACCTACCCCGCGCGCGAGGCAGGCGGCATCCTCTGGGCTTACCTGGGGCCGCAGGGTGAAAAGCCGCCGCTCCCACACTGGGCCTTCATGGACCAACCGGACCCTCACCGCATCAATGCCTGCGCGGTTGTGAACGCCAATTATGTTCAGGTGATGGAAGGCCTCGTCGACTCATCACACCTGACTGTGCTCCACAGTTCCGCGCTGGCGAGGACGAACGACTCGAATCTCGACTATGCGAAAAAAACGTCTCACATGCAATTCGACGCGGCACCCAGGATCGAGGCCGACGAGACAGACTTTGGTTTCCATTACGTGGCAATTCGTCAGACCGACGGAAAGCGTATAGCGCGGGTCACGGCGTTCATCGCCCCCTGCTTCATCGCCAACGCGAACGGGGATGTCTGGCTGGCGATCGTGCCGGTCAACGACGAGCGCTGCAATCTTTACCACGTCTGGTGGGATGGCGAAAAGCACATCGGAGAAGAGCCTTTGCGCAGTGAGCAACTCAAATTTGTTGGATTGGATGACCCGTCGCTTCGTAAATATGGAATGACGGCCGACACCTGCGACTCTGCTTCAGCGATGTCCGTCGCGAATGGTTATCGCCAGGACCGGATTCAGCAGCGAGGCGGTCACTTCACTGGCTTCGACAGTATCACGCAAGAGGATGCAGCTTGCAGCGTGTCGAGCGGCGCAATCCGCGACCGCTCGCAAGAGTTGCTGTCAGCAGCGGACATCGCCATTAGCCGTCTTCAGCGCTGCCTGCTCACCTACGCCCGTGCGGCGCGAGACCAGAAGGAGATTGCCGCACTACGAGCGAACGCCGGGAGTGCGATCGGTGTGTCCGGTGAAATCGGCCTTGAAGACGATTGGCGCGTGCTAGTACCCCACCACCGCATCCTTTCAACTGCAGCAGCGCGGGTTGAGCGCGGTGAATAACAAGAGCTACGATAGGAGTTCGACTATGTTGAGCCGTGAAGATAACGATGTCCTTTGCCGCGTTGGCCCCGGCACGCCGGGCGGCACGCTGATGCGACGTTTCTGGCACCCCGTTTGTACATCCGCCCAACTGCCCCATCCCGACTGCGCCCCCCTGCGCGTGCGCCTGCTCGGCGAAGATTACGTTGCATTCCGCGACACGGCAGGCCAGGTAGGATTTTTAGAAGAACTTTGTATGCACCGGGGCGCATCGCTTGCGCTCGGCAGGGTCGAAGAAGGCGGAATCCGGTGCCTCTATCACGGGTGGAAATTTAGTGCGTCAGGTGCCGTACTTGAGACACCCAACCATGCAGACCCCAAGTACGCCGCACGTATGAAGGCGCCGGCGTTTCCCGTGCGGGAAGAAGGCGGCATCGTCTGGGCGTATGTAGGCCCGATCGAGCTCCTGCCGGCATTTTCGCGCTACGCATTCATGGATGCGGAACCGGCCCACCGCGTCGTCCTGCGCATCAATGTTTCCTGCAACTACCTGCAGTTGGTGGAGGGCGGCGAGGACAGCTCGCACGTAGGCGTGCTGCATACCAACATGGCACGTCCTGGCTGGAAGGACAACGATTTCACGCCCAATCCTGACGTAGTCAACCCGGCGGCACTCGCCTCCAAAGACCTGGAGCCGGCACTCAAAATCGAAGAGACCGCGTTCGGATTCCAGTACGTCGCGCTGCGTAAGACCCATAAGCCGGGTGTGCGCAATGCACGTGTCGTGCCGTTCATCGTACCGTATGGCCGTATCATCCCAGCGCCGGCGTTCCTGTTCACAGTCCTAGAGGTGCCGCAGGATGACACGCACACGAGTACCTACATTGTCGTCCACGGAGAGACACCGATAACAGAAGAAAAAATCATCGAGCTTCTGGGATTGAATGATCCTCGGTACTACAACCGCAAGGACTGCACCTTCACGGCTAGCTGGGCGGATACATTTGGCCAGAACCGCGAACTGATGAAAGAGAATTGGACCGGGTTACGCGGCGTCGAGGTGGAGGATGCGACGATCGGGCTTTCCCAGGGACCGCTTTATGACCGCTCCCGTGAGCATCTTGTGCCTGCCGACCAGGCTGTCGTGCGCGTTCGCCGCGTGCTAATGGAGTCGGTTAAGCGCGCGATGGAAGACAAGCAGCCTGCCGCACTCGGGCTCGATCTGCGCGGTGTCAGCGCCTGTGACGCGCAACTCGAAGACGGAGCGAATTGGCAAGACCTGTTACCGTCCCATCGTCAAACCGTCGAAGCCCAGGAGAGTGCCGATGCCCGCCGATAGCGTCAGCAACAATGTTCCAGACTACTTGTCGCTCCTGCGCCTCGATGGTCGAGGTTTTGTGGTGCTGGGTGCGGGCCAGGGCATTGGCGCGCAAACCGTCCACGCACTGACACAGGCCGGAGCACGCATCTTGTGCGTGGACCAGGATAAAAAACTTGCGCGCGATATTGCTGACCAGGCAGGCGGCATCCCGTGCACGGCAGATGCGACGTCACGTTCAGACATGGAGCGCGTGTTTGGCCATGCACGCCATGAGTTCGGCCGCGTGCATGGCATTGTCGACATTATTGGCGTCGCAGGTATCAAGCCGCTCGCCGCCGTAGATGACGCTTCCTGGGCGAGGCAATTCGACATTGTGGTGCGCCACGCCTATCTGGCCATCCAGATAGGTGGCGAGGCGATGAAGAAGGAAGGCGGCGGCACCATGGCATTTGTCGGTTCGCTGGCCGGCGATCGGGCCGTGCCAAACGAGGTGGCCTACGCTTCGTCAAAGGCGGCCTTGCATCATCTTGTGCGGTGCGCAGGAGCCGAATATGCTCCCTACAACGTGCGTATCAACGCCGTGGCCCCTGGCTTTGTCCGCACACCTCGCCTGAACCAGCGCCTGGACGCGGCAACCTGGGCGGCCATCGGCGAGGCGATCCCAATCGGGCGGCCGGCCACACCAGCGGAGATCGCTGGCCACCTATTATTTTTGGTCTCGGACCTAAGCGCTCATATGACGGGCGAAATCGTCGCTGTCGATGGCGGCACTCAGGTGCTCGCCGCCATTCCTCACGTAAGCTTCGCCCCCTCGGCAACCCCGACACCCTGAAACCAGGTATGTCTTCATCTCGAGAACGGATCCGCCCGTCACTGCAGACGATTGCTGTCGCTGAGTTACAATCGGTCGCAATTGCACGATCTTCCCAGGAAGCCGTAAAGATGAGCCCAGCCGCCACCAAGCAAGCCACGTCCGCTCGAACCAAGAAGAAGGCCGGCTCGACCCGTACCGAAGCTGACCGCGCTGAAGCTGGCCGTGCCGAAGCCGGCAGCGCCGAACCCGCCGCAAAGTCACATGCTCCGCGTAGCAGCCTCGTCGACTTCATCAACCTGCAGTGGCAACGCGAATACGGCAATCTGGATCTTTCGAACTTCTTGTTGGCGGTTTACTTTATGCGCCTCGGTACGCTCGTTGAACTTGCGTTTGACAAGATGTGCCAGGAACGTTGGGGGATCAGCGGGTCAGACATGCGTGTCCTATTGGCGCTGCGCCGTAGCGGCCACCCGTATGCCAAGCGGCCGACCGATCTGTATCGCTCTCTACTCGTTACGTCGGGCGCCATAACCAAAAAGATTGACCGGCTCGCGAGCCTTGGCATGGTCGAACGCCAGCCCGATCCCTGTCACGGCGGCGGGTCGATCGTTCTTCTGACAAGGAAGGGCCTCGACGTTGTCGAAAAGGCGATTGTGAAGCTTGCGGAAGAGTCTTCGATCGCACCGGCGATGGCGCACTTTACGGAGGCTGAGCGGGCTAGTGGTACGGAGTTCTGTTTGCGTACGTTGGCCCTGATGGAAGAATTGAACGTCCCGGCAATCGAAGACACCGAAAACATCGCGCCGAAGTCTCGAGCCAAAGCTACGCGACGACCATCCAGCAACAGTCGTTAGTGACGCGGATCTTCGCGCCGCATTGCCGACTTGGCCTTACCGGCTTGCGGCGCCGGCAACAGCGGCCTTTTTCTGTGGGTCCTGCAAGTTCTGCGGGTAGTCAGGATCGTTCACCCCGGGCCGGCAGCCCTCTGCCTCAAGCTTCTTCAATCACATAGCTCTTGATTACGTGGTCGACCAGGATCGGCAGACGCTGAGCGACCCGCTGGGAATCTTCGCTTGATTTGAAACTGGATGTCGCACCTTCCCAAAGCATCATCAACGTATCCGCCAACGCTTCGGCATCCACTGCATGCGCGGCGACGGCCAGTCGCATCAATAGCGCGCGAAACTCCCGGCCAAGATTGGCACGCGATAGCCTGACAGGATGCTCATCGTCAGTGAGCGGTGCCACCAACATCTGAGGTTGCCCACGCTGATAACCACCGGAAGCCCGTTCGACGGCGACATCGATAAAGAGTTCGAGCATGTATTGAACAGGCTCCTCGCCAGATCGATGTCCAGCCTCCCGCCATTGCGCCCGCTCACGATCACAAAGCCAGTCTGCGTAAGCTTGCAAAAATGCCTTACGCGACCCGAAAATCCGATAGACGCGCCTCTTACTGAGCCCGGTTTGATCGGCGAGCCTATCGAGACTCAACGACTCGACAGGCTCGCGATAGAAAAGCGCTACCGCAGCTTCAAGAATGATGTTCCGAAGCTCGTCCGTTGAAGCCTGCGGTTGTCTCCCCTTCTTTCGACGGGTTACGGGCCGCGCGCTCCGGGAAGATTCCGGTTCTGGTTCATTTTGCTGAGAATGCTCATCCACCAGTGCCTTCCACATCGCTCAGTCATCCTCTGTGTTAGCAGCCGCTCTGCGCGACGCTGATTACGCCACGCAGAGGCGACAATCACCATCGAAAGCCTTCCAGCACAGTTTTTCCAATCGCCCTGCCCGTTTCGATCCGCTCGTGGGCCAGGCGAAGATTCGCTGCCGTCAACGGGCCGCCAACATGCGTGAGCGTCGTGTGCAGCACGCCGGCATCGACCAGCTCTGACACTTCCTTCAGCAGGCGGTGCTGGGCATCCATGTCCGCTGTCTGGAAGAGCGAGCGGGTAAACATCATCTCCCACGAAACCGTGATGCTCTTCGGCTTGAACGGCGCAATGCTGTCGTCGAAGTTGTCGATCAGTGTGATATGGCCCTGGGGGTTCATCGCGCGGGCGAGACTGGGAGCACTGCCGGGCGTCGAAGTGATTGCCCCGATATAGTCCACGCCACTAAAGCCGATTGCGTGCAGCGCTTCGTCGATGGGCTTGCTGTGGTCGGCAACGTGCTTCGCGCCGAGCTTGCGTACCCACTCGACACTTTCGGGCCGGGATGCCGTTGCAATCACGGTGAGGCCCGTGAGACGGTTCGCCAACTGGATCAGCATGGAGCCGACGCCACCTGCTCCGTTCAGAACGAGCAACGTGCCGCAAGGTGTGCGCGCGCCGCGCGGCAGCTTCATGCGGTCGAAGAGCATTTCCCACGCGGTTATCGAAGTGAGCGGCAAAGCCGCCGCCTCGGCGAACGACAATGAGGCGGGCTTGGGCCCGACGATCCGCTCGTCGACGAGGTGAAACTCCGAGTTCGTCCCGGGCCGGTCCATCGCGCCCGCATAGAAGACCTCGTCACCCGGTTTGAAGAGCGTGACCTCGCTTCCAACCGCTTCGACGACACCCGCGGCGTCGTAACCCAACACTCGTGAAAGGTTGGTCTCCGAAGGATCTTCCCAACGACGGCGCTTCACATCGACAGGATTCACCGACACTGCCCTCACGGCGACTCGCAAATCATGCGGGCCAGGTTCAGGCATCGGGAGTTCAAGGTCCGTCAAGACTTCGACGCCCCCTTTTTCTGCATAACCAATCGCCTTCATTACGTTCTCCAATGCCGCCTATGCCGAACTCTTCTGGCCAGGCCATGAGATGCGCAGGTCCACCTGCGCGAGTTCAGATCGTGCCGTCCAGTCGTTCGAGCGCGACAGCCGGGAGGACGAGCGAGCCAGCCGCCAGATTCTCGCGCAGATGGTCGAGCGACGACGTACCGGGGATCAGCAGGATGTTGGGCGAGCGCTGCAGCAGCCACGCCAGCGCTACTTGCATCGGCGTGGCGTCCAGGGACGATGCCACTGCAGAGAGCGTCGCAGACTGCAAAGACCCGATCCCTCGACCGGACGGCTATTGTCCTTCATGGTGCGCAGATTCACGACATCGAGGACATCGACGTGCAGATTGCGCAGGTTGTCGTGCACGGCCGCGATGAGTTCGACCGGGCTCTGCGCCGGTTTCACGGAACCATCGCTACCGCGCACGGCGCCGACCTTGGTGACGATCGTGAGGTCGTCACGATACGGATGCAGCGCCTCTCGAATGATCTGATTCGTTACATGAGGACCGTAGAAGTCGCTCGTATCGATATGGTTGATGCCGCTCGCCACTGCCTCACGCAGGACGGCTATTGCGATGTCGCAATCCCTTGGCGGCCCGAACACGCCAGGGCCGGCGAGTTGCATGGCACCGTAGCCCATCCGGCTCACTTGACGGTCCCCGAGCGTGAACGACCCCGGCGTGTTCGTTTTCGTCATGCTGAAACTCCTGTGTTGCATTGGTTCGGCTTCTGCCTGCGTCTGCCTGCAAGCCGACGATGGTTGTCGTAATCGCGAGGCAAATCGAACCCGTCACGGATGCTATATCCACAGCGACAGTTCGCCTATGTCCTGAATCGCAACGCACCATTGCGCGTGCTGGAACGTTAAAGGCCCAGCTTGGCGCCATCAATGAACCCGATCACGGACCTCAATCCCAACCATGCCGTCATCGGCGAATGGGTTGACATACTTCTGTCTGCATCCTAATATACAACTATGCTGTACGCGTTCACTATTGTTGAACGAAGACAGCGCAGCGCCTGGCAGGAGACATCGAGGTTTCAGGATCATCAACATTTATTAAGGATTCCTTTCAATGGAAAGCATCTATTTCGAACGTCGTCAGAACGTAGGTCATATCGTGTTGGCCAATCCTCCCTCGAATCTCATCGCGGCGGATTTCGCCGACTGCCTTGAGAACGCGGTCCGGGAAGCCAGCAAAGCCGATATCCGGTCGCTCCTGATCCGTGCGCAGGGTCCCGATTTCAGCAAAGGTGGCGACGTCCTCGATTTCATCGACAAAGGTTTCGATGATTGGCGGACCTTCATATCGCAGATTCACCATACCTACCGGTCAATCGAAGCCCTGCAGATTCCGACGATTGCCGCAGTGCGCGGCGCGGCATTCGGCGGCGCATTCGAGCTGGCTCTCGCTTGTGACTTCATCGTCGCGGCGGAGAACGCCACCTTCCGATGCATTGAAGCGTCCGTTGGCTCGGCGCCTGTCGCGGGCGGCGTACAGCGCCTCGCAGAAAGAGCGGGGCGGGCGTATGCAGCACGCTACGCGATGCTAAGCGAACCCATGTCCGGCACGACCGCCGGTCAGCTCGGCGTGGCCGCCTTCGTCGTCGGCGAAGATCAGGTCGAGAATGTCGCCGAGGATCTCGCCGCCAAACTTTCCAACGGCCCTACGCGCTCGTACGGCGCCATTCGCGCCCTTCTCAAGGCATGGTCAGGCGGAGGCGTGCCCGGCGCCGACTCGCTGATCCTCGACCTCACCATGGGGCTGCACACCACGGAAGACGCCCGGAAAGGGCGAACTGCACGTGCAGAAGCCGTTATTCGCGGCGAAGAACCGGCTCCGGTCGTTTTTCTCGGCAAATGAGCCGTCAGACAGGCCCATGGCGCGGAAGATACCGATGAACACACTTTCCTATGAGCGCGGAACACGTTTCCCAGCGCTGATCGATAAAACCATTGGCGATTCATTCGACGAGATCGCCAGCAAGATGGGCGAACACGTTGCGGTAGTCAGCCGGCATGAAGGGGTCCGGCTAAGCTACGCCGAACTTCGCGAAAAGTCGGACCGGCTTGCGGCTGCGCTTCTCGAGTCAGGGCTCGAACCGGGCGACCGGATCGGAATCTGGTCCCACACGAACATTGCCTGGCTGCTGCTGCAGATAGCCACCGCAAAGGCCGGGTTGATACTCGTCAACATTAATCCGGCCTATCGGACCTCGGAACTGGAGCATGCTCTCAACCTGGTAGGGTGCAAGGCCATCGTGACGATGGTCCGATACCGCTCGAGCGAGTACTTAAACATGTTGAGGGAGCTGGGCAAAGCCCGGCTCCCGAGCCTCGAGACGATCTGGTGGATAGACGAGGCGGACTGCCCGGACGAAGCTGGCGCGCAACGCTTCTCCGACCTGCTCCGCTTTGGCGATGCAGACAGCGCAGCGCTCGAACGCGTACGCCGCACCGTGCGCCCGGACGATGCCGTCAATATCCAGTTCACCAGCGGGACGACAGGACTTCCCAAGGCCGCTACGCTGAGTCATCGCAACATCCTGAATAACGGTTTCTTCGTGGGCGAGTGCATGAAGCTCACCCACGTGGATCGAGTATGCGTCCCGGTCCCGATGTACCACTGTTTCGGCATGGTCATGGGCAATCTGGCTTGCCTGACCCATGGTTCGACGATCGTCTACCCTGCGGAGCGCTTCGACGCCGAAGCCGTTCTGGAGACCGTAGAGGCAGAAAAATGCACGGCGCTATACGGGGTGCCGACCATGTTCATCGCTGCACTCAATCACCCGCGCTTTGCGGAGTTCGATATGAGCAGCCTGCGCACCGGCATCATGGCCGGCTCGCCGTGCCCTATCGAGATCATGAAGCGGGTTGTCGGCGAAATGCATTTGCCTGAGATCACGATCGCTTACGGCATGACGGAAACGAGTCCTGTGAGCTGCCAAAGCGTGACGGATACCCCGGTCGAGAGGCGGGTATCCACGGTCGGTCAAGTGTTGCCTCACCTCGAAGTCAAGATTATCGACCCGGTCACCGGCCTGACCGTGGAGCGCGGCCAGACCGGCGAACTCTGCACTCGCGGCTACTCGGTCATGCCTGGTTACTGGAACCAGCAAGACCGCACGCGCGAGGCCATCGATGCCGAAGGCTGGATGCACTCGGGCGATCTCGCCACGATGGATGCGGACGGCTACGTCAACATCGTCGGGAGAATCAAGGACATGGTCATCCGCGGCGGAGAAAACCTCTACCCCCGCGAGATCGAAGAGTTTCTGTATACGTGCCCGGGTGTTCTCGACGTGCAGGTGGTCGGCATACCAGACCAGCATTTCGGCGAAGAGCTATGCGCGTGGATCGTCGTCAGGCCGGAGGCGTCTCTGGACGACGCCGCAGTCCGCGACTTCTGCAAGGGCCGCATAGCGCACTACAAGGTTCCCAAATACATCCGCTTTGTCGATTCGTTTCCCACCACCGTGACGGGAAAAATCCAGAAGTACGTAATCCGGCAAATCATGAGCGACGAGCTTGGCCTGAAAGAGCAACAGACAGCGTGACGCTTCTCAGTCAGGCAATCACATCCACTCAGCTATCACCATTCAACGGAGTTCCGCCATGGCAGAAGTCGACATACAAAGCGTCTATCTGGTTGCGAAGGATATGGCCAAGCTGGAAGATTTCTATGCATCGGCGCTGGGGATGCCTGTTCAGTTTCGCGACGAGAACAAGTGGACTCAATTTCGCCTGCAGCGCAGCGCATTTGCACTGAGTTCGGCAGAGGAAGCGGCACAAGGAGCCGTCGGGGCCGTCCCCGTCTTCCAGGTCGCCGGGGAGGCCCAGACCGAGGTGCGGCAGAACATCCTGTCCGCGGGCGGCCAACTACTCGCGCAGCGCGACATGGGCACGCACGGCGTCGTTGCGACCTACAAGGATCCGGAAGAGAACATCTTTCAGGTATTCAGCAAATCTCCGGCGCACTAAGTCGCGCCAAGTCGGAAGATCACTCAATTCGCACCTTACTGGAAAAACCATGAAATTCGGTATATTTGACCAAAACGATCGCAATGGTCTGCCTATTCATAAGCAGTACGAAGACAGAATGCAGATTATCGAGCTCTACGACAGGCTCGGTTTCCATGCCTATCACATGTCGGAACACCATGCGACCACGCTGAGCGCTTGCCCGTCGCAAAGCGTGTTTCTTGCCGCTGCCGCGCAGCGCACCAAAAAACTGCGCCTGTCTCCGCTCGTCTACATTCTCCCGATCCATCACCCCGTGCGTCTTGCCGAAGAAATTTGCATGCTCGACAATCTGAGCGGCGGCCGCCTGGAGTATGGCGTGGGCCGCGGCGCCTCGCCCCACGAAATCGAGGCGCTCGGCATCGATCCGGCCACGGCGCAAGCCCGATACGTCGAGTCGTATGAAATCATCAAGCGGTATCTCAGTTCGGACACCCTCGACTATAAGGGGACGTTCTGGCAGTTCAACGACATGCCGATCGAACTCAAGCCGCTGCAGACACCCCCTCCGACCTGGTACGCGCTGGCGTCGCCGGAGTCGACGGTATGGCCGGCCCAGGAGAAGATGAACATCGTGTGCGCTGGCCCGGTCCAGCGAGTCCGAGCCATCACCGACCGATATCGCGAAGAATTCGCCAAACGCCATCCGTCCGCCGCTGAGCCGCTCATCGGCGTGAATCGCTATATTGTTGTCGCGGAAACGGACCAGGAGGCCATGGAAATTGCCTCGCGAGCATGGTCGGTCTTCTATCCGAACTTTTCCAGGCTCTGGAAGAAGCACGGGACCGAACCGGTCAACCAAAAGCTTCCGCCGACGATCGAGCCGCTCATCGAATCGGGCCTCGCGGTAGTGGGCCGGCCGGAAACCGTTCGTGAAAAGCTGCTGGAGCAGGCGCACGACAGTGGCTTCAACTACCTCATCGGAACCTTCATGTTCGGGGACATGTCCGTTACCGAAGCAAAGACATCGATCGGGCTGTTTCACGAGTCGATCATGCCGGCGTTCAGCGAGGCGCAAAAGGTTCTGTCATGAATGGAAGCATTCTGTTAGACCACGAACGTCCTTCAATCAGGACGTTCGACAAACGTCAGCTAAGAGACGTGCTCGGGTCGTTTGTAACCGGTGTCACCGTGGTCACCACGCGCGATGCCGAGGGAGGCATGCACGGCCTCACGGTCAATTCGTTCTCCTCGGTCTCGTTGGACCCGCCTCTCGTTTTATGGAGTCAGGCGACATCAGCGGGAAGCCATTCGGCTTTCAAGGATGCCGAGCGATTCACGATCAACATCCTGGCCGAGCACCAATACGAACTCGCCAATCACTTTGCGACGCGCTCGTCGGAAAAATTCTCCGGCATCGACTATGACCTCGGCGTCGGTGGGCTGCCGCTACTGCGCGATTGCAGCGCATGGCTGGAATGCAAGGTGGTTTCCCGCTATCCAGGCGGAGACCATGTGATTTTCGTCGGATCGGTGGATTCCATTCGCCAGAGCGCGCGGCGGTCGCTGGCATTCGGTGGCGGGCAGTATCTGGTCGCCGACCCGCACGACCTCGGCCGCGTGCCGGTCGGAACGGAGGGTGCGATGAAATCGCAGCCACATGCGGTCCGGCTGGCCGGCCGCGCCATGTTGCGGCTCGCGCATACGCTGGACAAAACACTTGCGCTGGCAGCGTGGGGCAATCACGGTCCCACGGTAATCGCGTGGCAAGCCGCAACCACGCCGGTGGCCGCCGATCTGCCGCTGGGGCTGGTGCTTCCGGTAACGTCCTCCGCTTCGGGGTTGGCGCTGGCGGCGTTCCTTCCGCCCGAAGCAGTCGATCGATTCGTGAACGCGGAGTTGCGCGATAACGGGCGCCAGGCGTCTGACGAACTGCCCCACACCGCGGAATCACTCGCAAGCGAACTTGAATCCGTAAGGGCTTCGCATGTCGCGACGAGGCGCCCCGGCCCGTTTTATGACGACCGGGTGCTCGCCAACGCCATCAGCGTGCCCATTCTTTCCCCGAGCGGACTGGCCGTGCTGGCACTGACCGCAATCGGCCCCGCAGAGCATTTCGACGCCGCGGCTGACGGCCCTTGTGCGGAAGCCCTCAAGGACGCCGCGCATGAGATCTCCGCTGCATTGAGAGAAGCGTGAGTGGGCATTTTCCCAAGTTAAAGCGACTGATAAATCGGCCAACTCCAATCATGACTGAAACAGATAGCCATCTACTTGAATCTGCGTTGCCCGCCGTCGAACAGGCGCCATTGAATCTCCCCACGCTCGGCGATAAACGGGTCATCGCGTATCGGGCTGCCGGCGACGTGCGCGCGCCAACCATCGTGCTACTGCATGGCATTGGTTCGAGCTCGGCGGGATACCGCGCGCAGTTCGCCGCACTGAGCACGAGCCATCGGGTGATTGCATGGGACGCCCCCGGCTATGGACAAAGCAGCCCCTTTGCGATCCGCATGCCGGCCGCCGCAGACTACGCGGATGTGCTCATGGCCCTGCTGTCCGCGCTCGGCATATCGCGTGCAACCGTGGTAGGCAGTTCATGGGGGAGTGTCATTGCTGCAACGTTCGCGGCGCGGTACCCGTCGGCTACGAACGCCCTCGTATTGAGCGCGCCCAATGTTGCGAGAGGACATCTATCCGGTACAGAGCGCAACGCGGCACGAGAAGTCCTGATACGAAGCGCAGCCGCACAATCGCCCGAGGCGCGCGCCGCTGTGGTCAACGCGCTGGTCGCTCCGAACGCCGGCCCCCTGGTTCGCGCGGTCGTTTCACGGCTGAGAGACGCGGTGACCCCGAAAGGGTGGGAACACGCCGTGGATATGCTCTTCTCCACGTATACGCCATCTGTCGTTTCTTCGATCCAGGCGCCCGTCTCCGTCATTATCGGCAACCTGGACCGCGTGGCGCCAATTGACGACCATGCCAGACCGATTCACGAGGCTGCTCACGATTCGACACTCCACGTACTCGATGCAATCGGCCACATGCCGAAGCTTGAAGCACCGGAGGCATTCAATTCCATCGTGTTGGCAGCGGCCACAGCCGGGACTGACTGACGGAAGGATGGACGCAATGAGGAGGCCGCGGCGCGAGCCGCTGCCCTCGCGCCTCGCTTCTACCCAATTTTGCTGGGGGCCTTTCCGCCCAGTGCAACCGTCGCTCGAGCCGCGCTATCGAGTAGCGCCTTGATCGCTTTACCTTCAACTTCCGTGTTCAGTGTTGCCGACGATCCGATGAGACTGATGGCAAATCGGAGATCTCCGTCCCTGTCCCAGATCGGGGCCGCGACAGACACATAACCCATGTCCCCGCGATGAATCGTTGTGAAGCCACAATTGCGCAATTCAGTGATCGCTTCTTCCCGCAAGGAAGCCGGACTCCATTCCTGTTCCGCGGACAGTTCGCGGCTGATGAGATCGTCGGTTCGCGCAGACTGAAGGCAGGCAATGAACAGCTTGCCCGCAGCGGTTGTAACCAGCGGAATCAGGCCTGTTCTCAGCTCGAGAATACTGCGCGTCTGCCCCTCCTGCTTAAAGAGACTAACCGGTCCATCTTCGGTCCATGCGGTCACGGCCGCGCCACTCAGGGTTGCTTCCCGCAAGGCGATCACTTCCCGACGAACGATATCGAATCCGTCCAGCTGGTTGATCGCGCTCATGCCCAAAGCAAGCGACGCCGGTCCGAGCTTGTAGCACCCCGGTTTTTCGTCCGGCGACGCAAGCCCAGTCCGCACCAGACTGATCATGTAGTTGCTCGTCGCACTCGGCGAAAGTTCGGACAGCGCAGCAATCTCCTTGAGAGGGAGTGCACGCTCGCTGGTCTGCAACGCCGAAAGAATTCGGAACGCAATCTCGACAGACTGAATGCCGCGCCTCGCAGTCACATTGGTCATTCTTCGGCCTTATGGAAGTCACAAAAAATCGCCGCCCCGGGTTTCCACGGACCGTCGTCGTGTTGACACGGCTAGGGGCGGCCCTATAGTGTTCAACATAGATTATCTCATTCATTATTGTTGAATGCAACACCAACAAGCAGAGGCGATTCGGGGCAAGCGAGCGGCGAGAACAAACGTCTGAATTCTTAGCACCTCATTCATCAGTAGTACACATTTTCTACCCTTCCTTTTATTCAAATAACTTCTTCGGAAGAGAAACAACCGGTTCGGAGACAAGGCATGGCAATTTTTGGACGTACGGTGGCAGGCGCAGTCGTCGCGCTTTCTGTGACGAGTGCCGCCAACGCGCAATCCAGCGTGACCTTATATGGCATTGCAGACACTGCGGTACAGTACATTAGCAACGTCGGAGGACACGCTCTATTCCAGGAGGCAAACACGCACTCACCCGACATTTTCGGCTTGAAGGGCGTTGAGGACCTCGGTGGCGGGCTACGCACCATTTTCGATCTTCAGAACGAGTACTTGCTGAACAACGGCCGGCAACTTGTTCCCGGGACGCTATTCAACAGGAAGGCGTACGTTGGACTGCAGTCGGACACCTATGGAACATTGACGCTTGGTCACCAACCCAGCTTCATGTATGACGTTCTGTCCAATTATCAAACGCCTTTCCTGCTCGGCAACATTCTCTCGCTTCACGTGGGCAACCTGGATGAAATCGCCAACTTCTTCCAGTTCAACAATGCGGTGAAATATGTGAGCCCGACCCTTGGCGGGTTCTCCGCCGGGGCGGAATTTGCATTTGGAAATGTGCCCGGCAATTTCAGCGAAAGCAGGGACTACTCTTTCTTTGTCCAGTACAAGGGAGGGTCGCTGAGTCTGGCAGCCACGTACGCGAACGAGAACGATCGTTTTCTGGAACTTTCCAGCTTTATCGGTCTTCCGTCGCTGTTTGGGACCGCACTTCCTCAGGCCGAAGGCGTGGTTGCCAACAAGCTCGTCAATTGGGGACTCGGGGCATCGTACCAGTTGAAAAATGTGCTCCTGCACGCCACGTTTACGCAGTCGCGCCTCACATTGGCGACTGGCCAGGGTAACGCCAACACCGTTGACGCCGGTGCGAACTGGACGATCAAACCCGATGATGTCCTCGCGATTGGCGGATGGGTGGAAAATCTCGACGGCGGAAACTGGAAGACCATTACCCTCTCGAACTCTTACCTCCTCTCGAAAAGAACGACCGTCTACCAGCAGGTGACCTATCAACACGCGTCGGGCGCCAATAGCGTTGCCTCGCTCACGGGCGCCGGCGTGGCATCCGGCCGGTCTACCACTGGTGTCTCGATTGGTATCCAGCACTTCTTTTAGGCATGCAATGTGTGCAATTGATCTGAAGAAATACTGCCTGATATGTATCGTCCACGACGATAGATAAAATCGAAACATATAGGCTTCTTTCCGGACGAGCCATCGCTTACGCTTCCACGAGATCACACGTCGAGGGGCCGTCGAGAGGTCGATTTCTTTCGCCGGCCGCACCATTGAGTCCATTACGTCGTTCGGCTGCCTGCCCCGTTGTACGGGTGTCCCGGCTAGTCAATAAGGAATAGTTCATGCAAACCGTCCATGCAGGTAACGCGGCCATTCCGGCCATAGGTTTTGGCACCTACGGGATGAGCGGCGACGATATCTATCGAACGGTCCCCGCAGCCCTGCGTGCCGGCTTCCGTCATATCGACACCGCGCAAATCTACGGTAACGAGGCCGAGGTCGGCGACAGCGTCGCCGCATCCGGCATCCCGAGAAGCGAAATATTTCTGACGACCAAGGTCTGGGTCAGCAACTACTCCGCAAGACGGTTCGATGCGTCCGTCAACGAGAGCCTGCGCAAGCTCAAGACGGACTACATCGACCTACTCCTGCTGCACTGGCCGGGGGGATCGGATGTGCCGCTCGCCGAACAGATCGGGGAGCTCAATGCGGTCGTGCGCGCCGGCAAGGTCCGGCATATAGGTGTCAGCAATTTTAACCGTGCACTGATGACCGAAGCTATCCGGCTCTCGGCAACTCCGCTGGTCACAAATCAGTTCGAATACCATCCGTATTTGAACCAGTCCTTGCTCATCGAAAGCACGCGTCAGGCTGGGCTTGCCGTGACAGGATATTGCGGCATGGCGGTTGGCCGCGTGTTCTCGGACCCAACGCTCAAGGAGATCGCGGCCCGTCACGACAAGACCCTCGCCCAGATCGTCTTACGGTGGCTTGTTCAACAGCGGGGCATTGTGGCACTTTCGAGAACCACGCGGATCGATCGGCTGGCAGAAAACATCGCGGTATTCGACTTTGAGTTGGATAGTGCGGACATGGCCGCCATACACGCATTGGCGACGACAGGCAGCCGGATTGTCAATCCGCCCGGTCTTGCGCCGCTGTGGGATAGCACGGGCGCTTGAGCACCCTGGTGACCGTGGCGGGTTCAAGCGGCCGATGCAGCACATCGAGCAGCCGCCGGCCATTTAGAACAAGTGGCGAATACCCACCATCGCACCGGTTTGATCCACACCTGGCAGTGGCGTCGAAGCGGGCGGGACCACACCGCCATCAATCGAGAACGCTCCTTTGCGCTGGTTGAACACACGCCCTGCCGTGACGTACACCGAGGTGCGCTTGGACAATAAATACATCGCGCGCGCGGCGATCACGGAGCCCCCGGCGGTGTGGTCACTCACGGTGATACGGCCGAACTGCGCGTCAAGCGCAATATCCGGGCGGGGAAAATAGGAGCCACCGATCCACCAGTAGTTGCTGGTCGCGTCGAAAATGGTCGGTGTCTGCTCTCCGTGATTGATTCGATGTTGGAATCCCGCGCCGATAGTCGAGTTGCCAAACTTCACGTAGCCATCGATGAGGGCGCGTGTATCGGTTTGCGAGCTAAGTGGCAGGGGCGAACCGGTGCCACCCCCACCGTAGTTGCGGTCGATGGCCGCCGCCACGCCCCATTTCCCCGCATCATATTTCACCATGGCTGACATCGCCTTGCAGGCCCGCCAGTCAGTCGGCGATTGACCGGCGCACCCTCCGGCCGGCGCACTATCCACCGCGTCACGTCCGAGCGAATACGTCACGCCCACGGTCAGTCCCGACGACGTGAAGGAATAGGCGATCGAATTGTCAACGCGCGGCTGGGTCAAGTAGGGGTCCAGATCGCCGGCGCCATAGATATTCGGCGCGAGCGTGTCGCCCGTTAGTGCCGCCCAGAAAATTTGCGAATATTGCCGACCGAGGGTCAACGTCCCCCACCGCCCGGCAAGCCCGACATAGGCCTGCCTGCCAAACAGACGTCCCCCTTGATTCAGCGAGCCCTGTGCTGGAGCAAAACCCGACTCCAATACAAAGACCGCACTCAGACCACCACCCATATCCTCTTTGCCACGAAGACCCCACAATGAAGGTAGCGAGGCCGTGAGAGACGGCATGTGCACTGAACTGGACTTCTGAGGACCGATGTTCGTCACATATTCAACGCCGGTATCGATGATCCCATACAGGGTGACAGAACTCTGCGCGTGCGACGCGCTCGGCGCAAATGCCGCAAGAAACGAGAACGCTCCCCCAGCCACCTGGCGCCATGCATGGCCACCTCTTTCCCGATTCAACCGTGAGCTCATTTGTCCGCCTCCAATATTGTTTAGATTTCCTATCCATGCGATACAGCCAAGCTCGGTCAGCGGCGGCTGATCGAACCGGATGCGTGCTACATGGTGCTATGTCCGATCACTCTCGCGGCGAGATCATCGGCGGCCTGCGGAAGTCGATCGCCGCGCCACGCGACATGCATGTCAGGCCGGACGAGGACAAGGTCGCGCTCGTAGACGGCGCGAAGCGCGGAATCCGGGACCACGAGCACATCGAGCGGCGCGCCAAGCGCTTCGAACGCGGCGAGAAGCGGCCTGGCATCGCGCCCACCCACGACGTCGATCAGCGTGTAGCGGTCCGAGCGCAGCCGGTCCTGGATGGCGCTTCCGTCGGTGAGCCACATGTGGGGAAGCCGCGCGCCCGGCCAGGTCGTGGGGAAATACGCACGCAGATCGTGCTGCGGGCCGCCTGGCACATTGTCGATAATGGGTGAATCGACATAGCGATAACCCAGCTCTGCGCCGATCATTTCGTTCGACTTGCGCTGCTGCACGTTCGCCACTTCGACAAGGTGAGCGCGAGCCGCCACCCCTGCGGGCGTATCGTCTCCGATGCTTGGGCGCACCTCCGCCAGCCAGGCGCGATATCCTAGCGACGCGTAGCGCGATGCACCGACGACCCGCTCGCCAATCTGGCGCCGTTCAGCTTCGTAGGAGGCCAGCAATCCCGGTCCGCCCCACCCTTGCAGCGTGGCGGCCAACTTCCAGGCAAGATCGGTGGCGTCGCCAACGCCGGTGTTCATGCCGAGACCGCCAGTAGGAATCACCAGATGCACCGCGTCGCCCGCGAGAAACACCCTTCCCGCTCCATAGCGCTCGGCCAACAGCAGGTTCTGCCGCCACTCCGCGCAATAGAGCATCTCGTAGGGTAGCGGCACGCCGATGATCCGCTCGAACATCCGTCGCATCTCGTCATCGCTCTCGACGGCGGAATGGACCGTCCAGTGACGCGTCGAATCCTGCATGATCATGAAGGTCGGCGGTCCGCCGGCTACCAGATAGTGCCGCCCCCGGCTCGGTCCGTTGCCCATCGGCAGCCGCTCGACCAGTTGCTCACAGTAGAACAGGCCCTGCCTCAGCCGCGCAATGTCGCCCTCGCCCTCCAGACAGATACCCAATTGCTTACGCACGGGACTCGCGCCACCATCGCAACCCACGAGGTAGGCGGCCTTCAATATCCTTCTCGCACCGTCGGCGTCATTGACGGCTACCAGAACGTCGCCGTCCTGCTCGGCGAATTCCAGAAACGTCGTACTGCGCATCACCGTGACCGCTGGCAATTGCTCGGCTACCTCGAGAAGAAGCGGCTCCAGGGTGTATTGCGAAATGAGTTGATAGGGTTCGAGCGGCAGGCTGCCGTCGTGGCTCGCGCGCGTCAGCGCGAGAGCCTCCGCCACCGATGGATAAGGCAAGCGCAGGATCGGCGGCTCCGCCATGGAGCGGATGATCTGGACATCCATGGGAACGTCCTCGGGCATGCCGGCGGCCCGGATACGGTCCGCGAGGCCTAGCCGCCGAAACATCTCCATGGTCCGCGCGTTGCAACGCTCCATCTTCGGCAGAAACTGGGGCTTGGGCTTTTGCTCGACAAGCACACACGCTATGCCGCGCCTGCCAAGGTCGATCGCAAGTGTCAGTCCTACCGGGCCCGCGCCGACAATGATGACTTGAGTTTCCAAAACCGATCTCCGTTTTCTATCCTGTCTACCGGACGTGCTCCGGGGCCGTGTCACAACCTGACTTGCCCTTCAGGTATCTCTCCAAGAGGTCAACGCCTTCTAGCCGGTCAGTTCACGTCGTATGGCCGTCTGATCAGGATCGGAATCTTCCATCCCAAGCGCCACTTATTGCAGATCGACCCAGCGTATAAACCACCATCTCGATTGTTTTTTAATTAGCCATACTAATAAATCTATCGAAAGATCAGATTCGAGTTGATCATAGTCAGCTAGCCCTAGGCTCGATCGATCCGATTCCGTCCCGGCGCATAGTCAGATAAAACACAGATCAAATGCGATCCTGGTGCAGACCGCGGCCGCAAGGGACGGCCCAATCGAATTCGGCTGGAGCGTGTTTATTTGATTTTTCAATCATATTTAAATTTGATTCTAGTTGATTTTTCAAATATACCTACTCATGTAAACCCTCGACCCACCGCTGCGACAGACTGAAATGAACTGGCTCAAAAATGTTCACCTCGCCGCCTGATCTGGGCGAACAAACGTCAAACAAGACGCGCGAGAACCTTGGCCGGCACCATGGGCAAATCGCGCACACGGGCGCCGCTTGCATGGGCCACCGCGTTCGCTAGCGCGGCTGCCGTCGGGCCCAGCGAACATTCGCCTGCGCCAAGGGGAGCCGCATCGGGAGGGTCCAGCAATACGACGTCGATCGGAGGCACCTCGGCGAAGCTCAGGATCGGGTAGTCCTGCCAACTGCGCGTGGTGATTTCGGTGTGACTGAACATGACGCGCTCCTTGAGTGCCCAACTCAGCGCCTGGACGATGCCACCCTCGATCTGATTTTTCACGCCGTCAGGATTGATCACGCGGCCCACGTCAATGGCAGCGGTCACTTTCGTCACACTGATCACGCCAGTGGAGCGGTCAACCTGCACGTCGAGGACGATCGCCGCGTATGCCCCAATGTTTTTGTAGCGTGCATACGCGAAGCCGCGTCCGCGCTGCCCGTCGCCCTTCAACCCGGTCCGCCATCCGGACTGGCCCGCCGCCTGCCGCACCACGGCAAGCGCACGCGGATCACTGAGGTGCGCGAGGCGAAACGCGACCGGATCGGCATTTGCCGCGAGCGCAAGCTCGTCCATGAACGACTCGATCGCAAAGACATTTCCGTAAGCGCCCAACGTGCGCAGCGAACTCGCGCGAATGGGTGCGTCCAGCAGCAGATGGTTCGTCACCCTCTTGCGCGCCAGATCGTAGAGCGGCACCGCATTGCGGTCGCCATTGCCGTATGGCTGTGGAATCGGCACGGGTGCCGACGGCTGAAAGGGCTTGGCGAGGTGCCAGGCGGCCAGCAGATTCACACCACCGGGTTGGCCCGGCCGCATGGCGTGCGAATTGCTCCAAACGTCATAGTTCCAGTCGACAATGCGGCGTTCCCTGGAGAGGGCCGCCTTCACCCGCATCACCATGGCCGGACTGATCGGCGCCCATGCGAATTCGTCATCGCGCATCCATTGAACCTTCACCGGCCGTCCCGCCACCTCGCGTGCAAGCAGCGCCGCATCCAGCGCCACATCGTCAGCACCATTGTGGCCGTAGCAGCCTGAACCCGGCACGTGCACCACGTCGACCGCGTTCATGGGCATTTCAAGCACCGTAGCGAGATTGCCGCGCAGTGGAAACGCACCCTGCGTGTGGGACCAGACGGTCATGTGCCCGTCCTTGAGCTGCGCAACAGAACACGAAGGCCCAATTGACGCGTGTGAAAGGTAGGGGCGAGAGTACGTCACCTCCAGTTGCGTCGCGCTATCAGGCACGGGCGTGTCCTGTCCCGCTTCGCCAATCACGGCATCTGCACTTCGCCAGCGTTGCAAAGCCGGCTCGAGATGGTCGACGTCCGGCAACGCGACATAATCCGCGCTCCACTGCGCCGCCTCCTGCAACGCATGACGCGCGGCTATCGCCTGCTCTTCGCGCTCGGCGACGACACCGAGGAAGTTGCCATTGCGAACCACGGCAATGACACCCGCGAGCGCCCTGACCGATGCGTCGTCGAGCGAAACCAGCTCCGCACCATACCTCGGAGGCCGCACGATACGGCCGAAAAGCATGCCCGGCAGACGCATATCCTGGACGAATGCCGCGCCGCCGGTGAACTTTGCCGGAAAATCGATGCGCGGCACTGACTTGCCGACCAGCTTGTATTCCGACGGACGCTTCGGCGTGACGTCCACCGTCACCTCGCGTGCGAGAAGTTCCCGTTCCTCTCTCACGATCTCCGCGTAGCTCATGCGGCGGCCGTCAGCAGTCAGCACGACACCGTTCTCGACGCGCAGATCCGCCGCCGGTACGTTGAATCGCCAGCACGCCACGCCAACCAGGACCGCCCTCGCCTGGGCCGCGGCAGCGCGTAACGCCGCCCCGCCTTGCTCGACCGACTGGCTACCGAAGGTATAGGTCTCGTTCGGGCTGCGGGCCGTATCCGCAGAAATCATGCGCACGCGATCCAGATCCACATCGAGTTCGTCCGCAGCGATCTGCAAGAGCGCGGTGAGAATACCCTGCCCCAGCTCAGCCTTTCCCGTGAAGATCGTGGCCGTGCCCGCCTCGTCGACGCGAATCCAACCGTCAAGCCGGCGATTGGCACGAAGATCAACCGGGAGGTCGGGCTCGTCCCACGCAAACTCGGAGAATGGCGCCAGCGAGAACGTCGCGACTACCGCGCCAGCCAGCTTGCCGAACGCACGTCGAGAAAGTTTGATGGTGTTCATGCGCGCAACTCCTGCGCTGCGCGCTGAATCGCACGGACGATTCGGTTGTGCGCGCCGCACCGGCATTTCTGGCCGGCCAACTCGCGCCGTATGGTCGCCGGGTCAGGATCGGGAATTCGCTCTAGCAGCGCTTTCGCGGCCATCAACATCCCGCTCGAGCAATAGCCGCACTGTGCGGCCTGCTCTGCGAGGAAGGCCTTCTGCAGCGCATGAAGGTGTTCGCCGTGACCCAGGCCTTCAATGGTGGTCACCTGAGCCGCACCTACCGCGCCAATCGGAAAAACACATGAGGGCGTCGCATCTTTGCCGACCATAACCGTGCATGCGCCACACTGCGCCTCGCCGCAGCCGAACTTTGGACCATTTAACTCAAGATCGTTGCGCAGCACGTAGAGCAGTGGTGTGTCAGCAGCTACGGTCAGAAGATGTCGCTTGCCATTCACCGTAATCGAAATGCCCATGTCATCTTCCTTGAATGCCTATCTCTGATGCCACTCTTTCTGGATCAGTTCACTGCTAAAACCGCCATCGCGCGCGTTAACATTAGCAATACTAATTTAATGATCTAAATACTCTCTCTGGATTTGTCGTGACCCGCTAGCACTCTACGCTGTCGATCCGATTTTTCCTCGAAACACGGCTAAGGAAAACAATCATCACACACGATGCCAGCGCGGGCACCGCGGCCGCGACAAACAAGGCCGTGTTCGACCACTGTAGTTCGACCAGTTGTCCCGCCACGACAGGACCGATAATTGAGCCCGCCCGGCCGATTCCCAGACTCCAGCCAACTCCGGTGGCCCGCAGCGAGGTGGGATAGAGTGTCGCGGTCAACGCATTGACCGCCGGCTGCCCGCCTACAATGCAGATCCCGCTTATCAGCACGACCGCATAGCGCAATCCTGTCGATAGATCAGGGAGACCGACGCATGAGACAGAAATTGTCGCCACCAGAAAGCTGAGCGCCAGGACGCGATAGAAGCCGAAGCGATCCATCAACGGGCCCAGCAGCAGCGCACCGGCAGTGCCACCGATCTGCAATGAGGTACCGATGAGCACAGCCGTCGACACTTCGTGGCCCACTCGCAAGGAAAGCATCGGAAGCCAGTTCGACAAGAAAAAGAGATCAAGCAGGTTCGCGAAGTTGATCCCCCACAGCAACAGCGTCATCGTGCCGCGGCGATGGCGAAAGAGCTCGCCAACCGAGGCCTTGGCTTGCGGCTGCCCATGAACTACAAAGCGGATCCCCGGCCCGAACTTGACGTTCGGCGCGATGCGCCCAAGCCACTGAACAATCCGTTCGGGGCTGCGCTGTTTGAGCACCATCAGCTGGAGCGATTCCGGCAGGTACCTGACCATCGCGACGGCAATGACCAGCGGCAATACACCCCCAACGAGGAACACCGCCCGCCAGCCCATCGACGGAAGCAGCGTGGCGCAGAGAAGCCCTCCAGCGATTGCCCCACCCGTGAAGCCACACGAAACCCATGTCATCAGAGACGCTCGATGTTTCTGTGGACTGTACTCGCTGACCAGTGCGATGGCGTTACCCATCACGCCACCGATACCGAAGCCGGTCAGGAAACGAACGACCAGAAACTCCGGCACACTTTGAACCAGAGTGGTACCGAGCATGCATAGCCCATAGAAGACGGTCGCGCCGATCAGCACGGGCCGGCGCCCCGCGCGATCGGCCGTGGCGCCGAAAACGATGGAGCCCACAAGCATCCCCAGCAGGCCGGCGCCGAACACGGGGCCGAGTTCGGCCGGACTCATGCCCCACGTCCGGACGATCGCAGGTGCGACAAAACCCATTGTCTGCACGTCGAACCCATCCATCACCACCGAGCAGCCGATCATGACCATGATCCATTTCTGGAAGGTGCTCAGTGGCTGGCTATCGATCAGCGCACCAATGTCGACGATCGAAGCAGGTGCCTCTTCCACGCGCTGCTCAGTACTGGGGGTCACGATTCACCTCGCTGTGTTGGATCTAGAACGTATAAGCCGGAAGATCGTCGCGGCTCGTCACCCACTGCCATTCCGTGAACTGGTCGATGTTGGTCAGCGTGCTGTAGTTATGTCCGTTGCCGGACAAACCCAGACCGCCCATGGGTCCAAACACCTCGTGATTAACCGTCTGGTCATTGATGTGGATGATGCCGGCGTGCAGCCGGTCCGCGATCCGCTGAGCCCGGCGCAAATCGGCTGACGCCACCGCCGCAACCAGGCCATACCGGTTCTGATTGGCGAGCGTGACCGCTTCGTCATCGTTCTTGAACACAGTCACTGCGGCGACCGGACCGAAGATCTCTTCCTCAAACGCAGGCATGCCCGGTACGACGTCTACCATGACGGTCGGTTTGTAAAACAGGCCGTCGCGGGATCCACCGGCGAGAACCTTCGCCCCCTTGCTCACAGACTCCGCCACGATGCGATCGACATTTGCGGCCTGCCGTTCGTTGATGATCGGGCCAAGATGGAAATTGCCCTTGAAAGGGTCGCCAACCGATAGCGCTCCGGCTCGCCGGACCAGGCTTTCAATGTACGCGTCAGCAATGCTTTCATGAACGAGATGCCGGCCGGCCGACATGCAGACTTGCCCCTGATGCAAAAACGACCCCCACGCCCCAGCGCTCGCCGCAGCCTCGACATCGACGTCGTCAAGCACGATGTAGGGATTCTTGCCGCCGAGCTCGAGACTCGCTCGCTTGAGCAAGCCACCCGCGACGGCACCGATCGTTTGCCCAACCTGCGTGGACCCCGTGAAGCTGATCATGTTGACAAGCGGATCCCGGACCAGCGCGTCACCGGTGTCCGCGCCACCGGGAAGCACATGGAACAGTCCCTCAGGCAAACCCGCAGCCTCGAATAGCCGCGCATACATGACACCGCCGCAGACCGGCGATTGAGGATCGGGCTTGAGCAGCACGGCGTTGCCGGTGGCCAGCGCCGGTGCGATGGCTCGCGCCGCGAGGATGAACGGGGAATTCCACGGGGTAATGACGCCGACCACGCCCATGGGAATTCTGCGCGCTACGCTATGCCGCCCCTTCACATCGCTTGTCGTGATCATCCCGGTTGGCTGGCTGCCTAACGCCGCAGCTTCGAGAATCTCGCGTATCGCCAACTTCACCTCCAGTTGCCCCTTTGGCCGTATCGACCCGGTCTCGCGGACAATCTGAACGGCGATCTGCTCTTTGTGGACCTCCAGCAAACGCGCAACCTCGCGCAGCACATCGCCTCGCTGAGGCCCCGGTGTCGCAGCCCACGCGCGTTGCGCATCCGCCGCGATCGCAGCGGCGGCTGACACGTCGGCCGCCGACGCGCAACCAATCGATCCCATTTCCGCACCGGTCGCTTTCTCGGTCACCGGGATCGTGCCCGCGTCACCGGTTTTCCAACCGCCGCTAAAGATTTTGTTACGCCACACGTCTGCGGACGCCAATTCAGTGACAGACATCAGATTTCCCCCTATTCCTCAGGTCATTCAAGTCCGAATAGACGCCGGGCATTCTCACGTCCAATCTTCACGCGATCAGTTTCGCTGATCGAGCACGTGTCGAACCACTGGGACGCCTCGTCATGCGTTTCAAATGGGTAGTCAACCGAATACATGATTCGGTCACTGCCCACCTCCAGCATCGCGGACTGAAGCGTCTGCGTTCTGAAATTGCCGCTCGTCGTGAGGTAGACATTCTCCTGGAGATATTCGCCCACGCTGCGCTTGCACGGCACGCCGCGTGGCGCCTTGTTGAGAATGTGGTCGATGCGCCAGATGCTGTACGGAATCCCCTCGCCGAGATGACCAAGAATCATCTGCAAGCTGGGATTGCGGTCGAAGAGACCGGACGTCATCAGTCTCAGGGCGTGAATACTCGTTTCAACCGCGAACGCCCAAGTCGCGGCGGTCAGCCATGGAAAACCGTCGTAGATCGGTTCACGGGACGGCAACGGATCCCGAGGATGCATATAAAACGGCTTGCCGAGCGCCGCCGCGCTCGCCCAGAAATCGACGTACTGCGGGGCGTCGTAGTACACGACATTTTCCGCATCGCCCACCTGCGAAAAGCCATTCACCATGAAGCCGTGAAATCCCAGATCCTTCACGGTACGTTCGAGCTCACGTGCCGCAGCTTCGGGGTCCTGCATCGGCAACGCGGCGAACCCGCCCAGGCGAGTTGGATGCCGGGAAACATGGTCAGCGAGAACATCATTGGCGCGCCTCGCGACATCAATCGCCTGTTTGGCGTCCGGGATCCCCTGGATGCCCGGCGAGTTGAGCGACAGGATCGAATATTCGGTCCCGCCCTGCTCCATCCGCTCGAGTCTTTGCTGCTCAATGTCCATCAGATTGGACTTCAGCATCTCCCAAACGGGGGCAGGCGCATAGATTTTCGACTGCTCGATGGTGAGGTCTATCGCAAAGTGTTCTTCAAGTGCAATCTTGTTTCTCATTGATCCGCTCCAATTCAACGCATCGCAACCTCATCTGCAAACAAGGAAGATGAGGGGCATCACATAGGTTTGTCCCCGGTCGTCACATATTTGATTTTTCAATTATATGCGATGCACTGTACTTGATTTTTCAAGTATATGTGCTCCGTGTAAACCCTTGCCGATTGACGACCGTGAACAGTCCCACACTGCCCGAAAAACTGCTTCAATTCACGCTCACTATCGGGTAGCATATAATTGACTTTTCAAGTATATGCATTCACCTCAATCCTCAGTTTTGGCGACGATCGTGAACACTTCCAAGCGACCAGAAGAACTGGAAAAAGCGATTCCCTTCCTGATGGCGCGTGCCACCAGTCGAATGGGAAACGCCTTCTCGAAGGCACTTAAACCGTTTGGCCTGAACCTCAGCGAGTGGCGGGTCTGTGCCTCGCTTCTGTATGTTCCGGGTCAGACTTTGTCTGAGCTTTCTCTCCATGCATCGTCCGATATTTCGGCGCTCTCCAGAATCATCGATCGTCTCGAGGGGCAGGAGTTGGTGCGGCGGGAGAAGAGTGCGACAGATGGACGGTCGATCAGGGTCGTCCTGACGGAAAAAGGGGAAGAACTTGCGCTGCGCATCGTCCCTGTCGCAAAGCGACACGAGTCGGTAGCGCTCTCTGGCTTCACCGCCGCCGACGTCAAGGTGTTGCGCTCCATGCTGCTCAAGTTGTTCGAAAACGCAGGCGCGCTTGACGATCTGCCTTAACCGAAGTCCGGGCAGGGAATGAAGTCATGAAGGTGGCGCTGTGCGTGCTGAGCACAGCGCAATAGTCGCGCGAGCGGGACGAACCCGCAAGGCGGTAAAGCGCGAGCAGAGTATTGCGTTGCAGCCGTCCCGCCAGGTTGCGGTCTGATAGACCTAACGACTGCCATCGGCAAGCAGGGTCGCTTGCACGCCACACGGCCGTGCCAGCGAAGCCGATCTTCCGCTCGCCGCAGACCGTGCGTGTACCCGTTGACCGGCGTTGCCCCTAGAACGGGTACGGCGTCTGGGTGCTGCGCGAATTGATCCAGATGACGTCGCTGAAGTCGGCCAGACTGTCGGGGCCGGTGCGTCCCCAGCCGCTGTCGCGCACGCCGCCCATCGGCGCGTGGATCTCGTCATTGACCGTCGCCGTATTGACGTTGACGATCCCGCACTGGATCTTTGGAGCGAGTTCGAAGGCCCGGTAAGTGTCGCCGGACAGAATGGACGAACTCAGGCCGTACATAGTCCGGTTGGCGGCGGCCACCGCCTCCTCCGGCGTATCCACGGCCTCGACCACGACCACTGGCCCGAAGGTCTCCTCCGGGCGACTAATGCATCGGCCGGCTCACGCGTGCATCTCCTGAATTGCAAAGCATCATTGCACTGGATAGAACGTCAAGGCCTCGCTCAAACCAGGCCGGCGGATAGGACCTTGTATCAACTTGACCAGGCGCACGTGGACGGCTGGATCGCTCACTAAACTTTGCAAACGTAAAAAATAACGACTAAGATGAGTCTAAGCCGAGGAGGCAATGCCGCCTCCCGATGCAAAAGATTTCTTCATAGGAGACGACGGCCATGCCGAAGCGAAAGATTGATACGCACCAACATTTTCTGCCGAAGCTCTACGTGGACGCAGTTGGACTGGACTTGCTGAATGCGGCAATGCCGGGCGGCGTGGCCCCCACCTGGTCCGTCGAGACTGCCCTCGCGATGATGGATGAAAACGGAATCGACGAGGGCATCCTGTCCATCTCCTCCGGCCCCACCCTTCCGGATGCGGCTACGCTGCTAAGAAAATGCAACGACCACGCAGCGGAGCTCAGATCCCGGCACACGGGACGGTTCGGCTCTTTTGCGAGCTTGCCGCTGCCAGACATCGATGCTTCGCTGAAGGAAGTCAGCTACTGTCTTGACGAGTTAAAGGTTGATGGTTTCATTGCTTTTACGAACTACAACGGACTGTATCTGGGGGACGAGCATTTCACGCCGCTGTGGGAAGAATTGAACCGGCGCGGGACCGTGGTTTTCGTTCACCCCAACCAGCCGCCTCACGAAGTGCCGACGGTCGCTCCGGCGTCCGTGCTCGAGTTTCCCTTCGAGACGACACGCACAGCCACCAGCCTGATCATGTCAGGTGCGACGAATCGCTTCAGGAACATCCGGTTCATCCTTTCGCATGCCGGGGGGACGCTGCCGTTTCTCGTACCTCGCATCGCCCTCTCGATTTCGATGATGCCCGCGGTGGCCGAACGCGTGGGCGACACGTTGGCGGCGGTCAGATCCTTCTACTTCGACACGGCACTTTCCGCCGGCAATGCGCCCCTCAGTGCGCTGGCGCAAGTAGCAGACCCCGTTCACATTCTCTTCGGAACAGACTTCCCGTTTGCACCGAGAGCCGCAATTCGGCAGTTCGGGAACGTGCTCGACAACATCCAGATTCCCGGCATCGAGATGGACAAGGTGTACGGGGACAATGCAGCCCGTTTGCTTGCGCGCTAACTGTACTGGCCACGCGGAGTTCAAGGAAAGACGATGCGCAATATCAACGAAGACACCATCACCCAAGCGGTGCTCGAGGCGATGGCCGGCTGCACTAACGACAGGCTGCGCACTGTGATGACCAGCCTTGTCCAGCATTTGCATTCGTTCGCAAGAGACGTGAAGTTAACCGAGAATGAATGGCGGTACGCGATCGACTTCCTCACCGATGTCGGCCATATTACTGACGAAAAACGCCAGGAGTTCGTCCTCCTGTCGGATACGCTCGGTCTGTCGATGCTGGTTACGACACAGAACAACCGCAAGCCAGTCGAATGCACGGAGGCCACTGTTCTTGGCCCCTTCTTTGTTACGGGTGCCCCCGAATACAGGAACGGTGACGACATTTCCAACGGGGCAGCGGGCCTCCCCTGCTTTGTTACCGGCAGCGTTCGGGGCCTTTCGGGAGAACCTGTAGCCGGGGCGTCGCTCGAGGTCTGGCAATCCGATGAAGACGGATACTACGACGTGCAGTATGGGGACCCTCAGGATGCAAACGTAGCGTACCAAGCCCGCGGTCGTTTGCAGACGCTGCCTGACGGACGCTTTCATTTCCGCTCGATTCTCGCCGAGGCCTATCCGATTCCGCACGACGGACCGGTTGGCCGAATGCTTGATGCGCTCGGGCGCCATCCGTGGCGCCCGGCTCATCTGCACTTCTGGATCAAGGCGCCAGGGTACGAGCCCTTGATTACCCACGTGTTCCGGAACGGGGACCAGTACCTCGACTCGGACGCCGTATTCGGCGTACGCTCAACTTTGATCGTTGACTGGGCCCAGCACCCGCCGGGTGTCGCGCCAGACGGCACCGCGATGGACACCGCGTTTAATACGCTCAACTACGACTTCGTTCTCAACCCTTCGGAGCACGGGTCATGAACGGGCACATTCTCGTCGGGACCCGCGATGTCAACATCTGAATTCGTCTATAACGGGCGCGGCACGCGTGTCGTCTTTGGCAGTGGCTCGCGCACCCACATCGAACGTGAATTGCACACGCTGCAGGTACACCGCGCTCTGATTCTGTGTAGTCAGGAGCAGCGCGCATTGGGTGTATCGGTTGCCGACCAATTGGGTGCGCGTGCAGTGGGCGTCTTTGATCAAGCTGCCATGCACGTGCCGGTTGAGCTCGTCGCGCAAGCACGCACGGTTGCCACGTCGCTGGATGCCGACTGCGTCATCGCCGTGGGCGGCGGTTCCGCAATCGGCCTCGCGAAGGGGCTTGCCCTTGAGACGAGCCTGCCCATTCTCGCTGTGCCGACCACCTACGCCGGCAGCGAGATGACACCGATATTCGGCTTGACCGAATCGGGCCTGAAACGGACAGGCACTGATTTGCGCGTACTACCCAAAACGGTCGTCTACGATCCAGACCTGACTCTGACTTTGCCGGTCAGCATGTCCGTGACAAGCGGCATCAACGCCATCGCACACGCTGCAGAAGGTTTGTATTCACGTGATGCCAATCCGCTTACCAGCCTCATGGCCGAAGAAGGCATCGCGGCGCTCGCGCGCAGCTTACCCCAAATCGTCGCACAGCCGAGCGATCCATCCGCACGCGGCGATGCGCTCTATGGTGCCTGGCTCTGCGGCACAGTGCTTGGAAGCGTTGGCATGGCGTTGCATCATAAACTCTGCCATACGCTCGGCGGCAGTTTCAATCTGCCGCATGCGCCCACCCATACCATTGTGCTGCCGCACGCCTTGGCGTATAACGCCGGCGCTGTGCCCGATGCGATGAGACGGATTGCGCGGGCGCTTGGGCACGACAGCGCTGCACAGGGGCTATACGAACTCGCTCGCGCTAACGGTGCGCCGGTCGCACTGAAGGAGATCGGCATGCTCGAGGAACAACTCGACCAGGCCGCCGACATTGCATGCAACAATGCCTACTGGAATCCCCGTCCGCTAGAACGCGGCGCTATTCGCGCCTTGCTGCAGCGGGCATTTGACGGTAGCGCACCACACGATGGGTTGTAGAACGAGTTTCGTCCAGATCCAATGATCTGGAAACCTAACATTCACTTCAACGTGTCGCAACGTACTCGCAAATGGCGTCAGGAACCCGACTTGATGCAAGCAATGTCCGGGCACGTCGCCCGGCGGAGCTAAAGCGTATTGAGCAGCAGCGTGCTCAGGAAACGCGTTCGGCCATTTTGCATGCGGCGCTTACCGAATTTTCATCAAAGGGTTTCGAGGTCGCGAGTATTCGTAGCATTGCAGACCGAATCGGGATGCAGCATCCGCTCATTACCTACCACTTTCGCTCCAAAGAAATTCTGTGGCAGGCGGTAGCCGAATATGTATTCGAACGTGTCCGGCAAGAACGCGATGCAAGTCTGTTCAGCCTCGGTCCGGCTCGCGCGGTCGATCGGCTCAAGCTGGCATATAGAGCGCTATTTCGCTTCACTGTAGCGTTTCCCGAGTTTCACCGCTTCATACTTCAGGAATCGCTAGGTTCCAGCTCGCGGCTGCAATGGCTCGCCGATGCTTTCTTAAAACCGTTGATCGGCTGGTTGGTGCCGCAAATCCGGGCCGCCCAACAAGAACAGGCGTTACCCAACGTCGAGCCGATTGTTTTCCACTATATGTTGATTAGTCTGACGTCGACGCTTTCGGGCTTCGGTCCGGAATTCTCGGCGACCAGTGATCTCTCACCGTCCGATCCGGCACTGGCCGAAGACTATTGGCGCACCGTAGAGCAACTCGTGTTTGGCGCATTGGCATCACGCTAGAAGGTCTGCCAGCCACGAGCAAGACTAACGGTACGTGAATTGTGCAGGCGTCTCGCCGTTGATCCGTCATTACACCGATCCCGGCGAAACGCCCGCGTTCAGCATTTACTTCGAGAGCACCTGGTTCAATACCCGGCGAAGCTCGGCTGCCGGATCATTCGGCAACGCGAGGCTGCGCCACGCCACATGATGATCCGGGCGGGTCAATACGCAACCACTGTCGCCGATTTCGCGCACGCGAGCCCAGTCGCCAGTGTGGTCCGCATAGGACTGCCGCGGACCAATAACGTGCACGTCGACCTTCACCCCCAGCTCCTCACCGACTCTCGAGGCAGCCTCAACCCATGCTTCGCCGCCAAGACCGGTGAACAGTACGAATCGCCCATGTCCTGCGAGATCGAGCGTGGAGTGTTGCCGTCCACGGGCATCGAAAATCCAGGCATGCGGCAGACGCGCGCCGGGCCATGTCGTCGCCTGGTAGTACAGCTCACGGTCACGCGTGAACGCCGGTTCTGTTTGTCCATCGGTCACCGCAGCGCTCGAGTGATAGCGTTGATTCATCTCCACGCCCTGGGCGTCCAGTTCATATCGCTTGAACGCCAACGCCTCCCGAATTTCGTCCCGCTGTTTTTCGGCAGCCGCCGTGGATCCGCTTCGAGCATGCATATTCGCTTGCAGGACTTCCCCGTCATTCGATTTGTCAATGCCAAGCGCGCTATAGAGCGGGGCAAATTCGGCAATCGACTGGTTGGCGCGGGTCACGATCTGCTTGGCGATCGGTGCACGCTCAGCCGAATAGGTGTCCAGAAGCGCTTCACCCGCCTGTCCCTTGATGACTGCCGCGAGCTTCCACGTGAGGTTAAACGCGTCCTGAATCGATGTGTTGGAGCCCAACCCGCCAGACGGCGGGTGTCGATGGGTCGCATCGCCCATGCAAAACACTCTCCCGTCCTGCATGCGGGTTGCATACATGTTGTTCACGGTCCAGGTATTCGCGCCCAACAGTTCGATCTCGAGATCCGGTTTGCCCACCAGTTGCCGCGCGATCGTGGTGGCCTTCGCCTCGTCCACAACCGGCGCAGGTTCGTTGATGTCATAGCCCCAAACAATCAACCACTCGTTCCAAGGCCGCACCATCCGGATCAGGCCCATCCCGATACCGCCCACTTCTGCGCCGGGTTGCATGATGGGGTACAACACCGCAGGGCGGTGTGCAACGAATTCAGACAGGTCCGCGCGGAACCAGATGTTCATCGACCCCCGCACACCCATCTGCCCTTCGAAAGGCAAACCCGCGTCCTTTGCGACCTTGGAGTTGCCTCCGTCTGCGCCGATAAGGTACTTTGACCTGACCGTGAACTCCTCCCCCGACAGTCGGTCACGGCAGCGCGTGAGAACACCCTCGTCGGTCTGCGCATGACTCAGATATTCCGTGCTCATCCGTGCCTCGGTACCGCGTGCGCAAGCGGTCTTGAAAAGCAGTGGCTCCATGAACGTCTGCGGCAAATCGTTCATCTTTGTCGGACTCGACAATTGCCGTTCCGCTCTTGACAACGGATGCAGCCCCCAACTGGGCACCCTGCCAATTTCCTCACCGGTGAGACTTTCGCAGAAAACCGTCCCACCCATCAAATCCTGATCGGTCGAGTACAGGTAAGCCTCCTGCTCCACTTGCTGGCCGAGGTCGCGAAGGACCTCCATGGTGCGCAGGTTTGTGATGTGCGCTCGCGGCGTGTTGGCCAACCACCGATATTGGTTGATGACCATGTTTTTGACACCGTACGTCGAAAGCAGCGCGGCGCTAGCGGACCCGGCTGGCCCCGTTCCGACGATGAGTACATCCGTGGTTATTTCATACATTCGACACCTCCAATTGGCAAACTTCCGCATTTCGCCATTGGCATCTATTTCGGATACCTAAGTCATGGCGAGTTTACGAGTCTCGATTTTTTACGATACCGCCCAATTCTCACCAACCTGTCAGGCGGTCTTGTGCCCGGTCAGATTGAGATAGCGGATCATCTCCTCACGCATGGCGAACTTCTGTACTTTGCCGGTAACAGTCATCGGCAATTCATTAACGAAGCGAATATACTTTGGCACCTTGTAGTGAGCGATCTGTCCTCGGCAAAAGTCTCTGATGTCCTCCTCAGTCGCACCGTCACCTTTCCGAAGCACGATCCAGGCGCACAACTCCTCGCCGTTCTTCTCATCCGGCACGCCAAACACCTGCACATTCTGTATTTTTGGATGCCTGAAGAGGTATTCCTCAACCTCGCGGGGATAGATGTTCTCTCCCCCTCGAATCACCATGTCCTTCAGCCTCCCGACGATGTTGCAATATCCATCGGCGTCGATTGTTGCGAGATCGCCTGTATGCATCCATCCGTCAACGATGCTTTCGCGCGTCTTCGAATCGTCTTCCCAGTACCCCAGCATCACCGAGTACCCTCTTGTACAGAGTTCACCCGTCTCACCGACCGATACCGTACGACCATCGAAATCAACGATCTTTACCTCGAGATGAGGCTGAATCCGCCCGACCGTTGTCGTGCGCTTATCTAGCGGATCCGTGGTTGCGCTCTGAAACGACACAGGACTGGTCTCTGTCATTCCATACGCAATGGTGACCTCTCGCATATGCATCTGGGTCACGACCTGATTCATTGTCTCGACAGGACAGGGCGATCCAGCCATGATGCCGGTCCGCAGACTGCTCAGGTCAAACGATGAAAAGTCCGCATGCCCCAGTTCAGCGATAAACATGGTCGGCACCCCGTGAAGTGCGGTGCAACGCTCTTCCGCGACCGCCGCGAGGGTCGCGCCGGCGTCGAATCCTTCGCCGGGAAAGACCATCTGCGCGCCAACCGACACGCACACCAGTACACCGAGCACCATGCCAAAACAGTGGTACAGCGGGACAGGAATACACAGTGAATCGGCTTCGGACAGCTTCATCGCCATGCCAACAAAACGCGCGTTGTTGACAATGTTTCGGTGTGTCAGCGTTGCGCCCTTCGGGCTACCGGTTGTGCCGCTCGTGAACTGGATATTGATCGGGTCATGAGGAGAAAGTGTTTGTTCGACGGTATCGACAACCTCACGCCCTTTGTCTCGAAGCATCCCCTGTCCGCGCTGCATGACCGAGTGGAATGACATGACGCCCGATACGCGCCAATTACCCACGGAAATCACCGTACGAAGGTCGGGCAGACGTGCGACGCTCACCTCGTCCGGCTGCTGCGACGCTAGCTCAGGCGCGATGTCGAGCAACATCGAAATGTAGTTCGACGTTTTGAAACTCTCAGCGGTGACGAGCGCTTTGCAGCGTACTTTTCGTAGCGCGTACTCGAGTTCGGCTACACGATAGGCGGGGTTGATGTTGACCAATACAGCGCCGATGCGCGCTGTCGCGAACTGCGTGAGCAACCATTCGAACCGGTTGGGAGACCAGATGCCGACGCGATCCCCCTTACCGATTCCCAATGACAGGAAACCTGCGGCGAGTTGATCGACATGCACGTCAAATTCCTTCCATGTCCATCGTACAAGTTGCTCCCGGAATACCACAGCTTGCTGATCAGGAAACCGGCGTGCTGTTTCCCTTAGAAACTGGCCAACTGTCGACTCACTCAACGGAACGTCCGTCGAACCCCTTACGTAGGCGACGCCATCGGCAGGCACATCGAGCGCCAGGGAACCGGGTAAAGTGTGCATGAAGCCATCCTCCATCGTTGCTGCGCGTTTCTGCCGAAAAGTCCGTCGAATCCAGGTTATGTCGCGATTGCGATGTCGCGGAACGTCGCTGGTGAGGTCGAGCCTGACTACACGGGGGAGCGCCGGGGCTATTTCCCGTGAAAAACCATCTCGCCGGGCTCCTGGTCACGGTCGAACGCCTCGGCCGTGTTGGCGAAACCTCGCGTAGCGTCCTCCGTGTTGTACAAGTCCATGCAAACATCCAGCATGGCGGCATCCGCACCGGGGATGCCACCGCTTGACCAGACCTTGAGCAGGGTGCGCGTAGCCGCGTACGAAAGCGTCGGACCATCGGAGAGCCGCGTAATCAGCTCGGCAGCAACACGTTCGAGCGCATCCGGTTCAGCCACGTGCGTGACAATCCCGAGGTCTCGGGCCACGCTGCCGGGAATCGCATCACCCAGCATCGCGAAACGGGACGCGTTGCTACGCCCCACTCGCTCGACCAGCCGCTGCAGCGCGCCCGCAATGGGAAGCATCGCCGTCGTGACCTCGACGCAGCGGAACACTGCGTCGGTTGCCGCCACAATGAAGTCACAGTTCAACGCGAGTTCGAAGCCGCCGCCAAAAGCCAGACCCTGCACCACCGCCACCGTCGGGACGCGGAGCGCTTCGATTGCACGATACGAAGTGTTGATTTCCGCGACGAAGGTGCGGAACCAGTTCAGGTCTTTGCCTGGCCATTCGCGAACCTCTCCACCGAGACTGAAGTTGGGCCCCTCGGCCCGGACGACCAGTACCCGGATGTCGCTTTCGCTGGCATCGTGAACCGCCTCCCGGAGACACTCTGCAAACTGCGCGTCGAGCCGGTTGTAGGGCGGATTCGCCAGGACGATATACCCAACCTTCCCGTCGCGCTCAAAACGTATGCTTTTCATCGCCTAACCTCACTAATCAATCAAATTCACCGGGCGTCTGTGACGCTCAGAAATGTTTCGTCGCTCAGGCGTTCTGTCCATTAATCGGAATCAATGGGAGAAGCAGATGCGAGGGGCGATCGGCGTCCCGGTAAATCTTGTGAGTGACCGTATTGCTACTGGTTACGTGATACGGAATGTATTCGACGTCGGTCATCGCGCCCGTTCCCGTCGGCGCGTCCATGCTGCAGATCTCGATACAGATCCGATGGCCGGCCTTGAACTGGTTTGCCGTTGCGAGCACCTGGATTTCATACTTGACGATTTCGCCAGGTGTGACCGGCGTGATCGACTCTTTCGTCAGTTTGTGAAACGGCTCCGCAGGCGTGGATCGGTCGGGATCCGTTGCGCGGTATGACGCTTTCAGCCAGCCGCGGGTCAGTTCACGCTCCGGCAAGGTCTCTGGAACCGCGCGTTCGCCGACGCGTGCAGTAACCACCGATACGTCGGGACCCACGTCCTTGAGTACGACAATCCAGTTCGTGTCTGTCTGGTCAATCTCAGCGTAGAGCGTCAGCGAAATGGGGCCCGCCACCAACACGTCCTGCGCAAGCGGCTCAGTCATGTAGCGCAAGCGCTCAACCTTAGATGTCTTTTTCAGCGGCATTTGCGTAAAGACATCGGGCTCCCGATGTGCGTTGCCAACTTCCGCCGAAGGTCGAGGGGCGTCTGTCGAAAGCTGCTCCCAGCCTGCAAGAAAGTACTTCGCCCATTGCGTCTCAGGCAAAGGCCAGTCACTACCCGTGCGCCATTCGTTGGCGCCCATGACCCAGTAACGGACCGGGGGTTCATCCATGATGCCCGTGTCGATACCCTTGAGCCAGTAGTCGTACCAGCGGATAACTTCGTCGTGGTACTGATGGAATGGCCGCTCCAGATGCGCAGGGCCCGTAAAGATCAGCTTGCGCGGCTGCTTGACATTGCTGAAGTAATGCTGGGCGCCAAGCCAGTGCAATTTGTACGTATAGGCGTAGGCACCGGAACCCGTGTAGAACGGCACCTTGATCGACTTGAAAATTTCCTCGGCTCGTGCGACGGTCCCTTCCGGCTCCCAAGGGTTCGTCATGATGTGGTACATCACTCCCGTGCGTTGCCCTTTCTGCGTCAGGATGTTGTACAGGTTGATGTACATCTTGTAGTCGGGATTGCGCATGGCTGCGCGCCAGAGTTCCTCTTGCGCATCGGGTAACGTACCCGGCGCACCGCGCGGCTCATGCACCGTACTGAAAACGTCGAGCAGGTACGGGAATGTGTGAATGACGCCACCGGGATTGAAGTCCCGAAACCCGAACATACCGCCGTATGCACTGCAAGCGTCGTACGGAAAGATTGCCTTGAGCGCGGGGTGTCCCTGCGCCGCCGCACGCCATTGCTCACCGGCAAAACCCGAGATCCCCACCATGCCGACCTTGCCGTCGGACCACGGCTGCTGCGTGATCCATTCGATCATGTCGTAATGGTCGGTATTCTCTTCGCCATAGTGGCCTTCCGACTTGGCCGAGCCGCGCGGTTGCGCAATCACGTGCACATACCCATTGGCGATGAAGCGGCGCGTGTCCCCGGCTTCTATCGGTCCGAACCAGAGCGGCGCCTGCGCGGGCTGTGGGGGCAGGACATCCGCAATATCCGGACCCTGAAGATCCTTGTTGTGCAGCGCTGAAGCGTACAGCACGGGATACTTGTCAACCGCATCCGGTCGATAGACGTCTACCGCAAGACGAGTTCCGTCCCGCATCGTGACGACGATGTCGCGCTCTTCAATCATGTCTCCTCCTTCGTTGGCCTGTTCGGCGTCAACAGCCAGCCCTTTCAAGGCTGAAAATGTCCTTAACCCACTGACATGCGTTTCGCGTTCGCTCTTCAAAGCCGCACGATCAGGCAGGTTCCGTAATTCACTATACTTCACGATCGTAAAGTATGCAAGACGAACTCTACACACAAGATGAAAATTCGAATCCCAAGGGAGTTGCGAGCCTTCGTCGTCTGTGCCGGCGCTGGGAAGCAACGGGAGTCAGTTCTCGGGTTGCTGCTAGCGCCGTACCGTCACCGCGTGGTGCTGCTCTGCAACGGAGGATCATCCGCCGATGCCGTACTGACGCTCACCCCTTGGTCGTCCCGCATTCGTCGTTGTGCAGCAAGCACCCGGGCCATGACGGTCATGCAACCACAAGCCATCAGGAGCGGTATCGACAACAACGCGCAGGTGAGCAGATAGGGAAAGCCCGATATGACGATCAGCCCAATCAACGACGAACCGACAATGGACCCCAGCCGTCCGAGTGCAACGTTCCAGCCACCCCCGGACGCACGAAGCGCAGTGGGATAGAAGATGCCCGGAATGGTGTTGATACAGATCAGCGGACCTCCGACAGCCATGCCGGACAAGAAGACCACGCCCGCGTGCCACTGAGTGGCTTCTGACATGCCCAAAGCGATGACAAGCAGCGAGCCTGCGCCGAATGCCACGGAAACGACCGACGCCACGTTATAGCGACGGACAAGGATCGCGAAAAGAACCGCGCCGCCAAGCGCACCGAACTGGAACAGTGACGATAGTTGCGAGGCGTCGTGCATCGATAGTCCCAGTTGCTTCAGGTGCGTCGGCAACCAGCTTCCAATCAGGAAGAACGCCAGATAACCCGCAAACTCGGTAAACCACGTCAACAGGGTGCCAAGCCGGTATTCGCTACCCAACAGCGCCCGGCCTCCGTTGACCGATTTGCGCGTTTCCGCGCTGAATAAATGCACGCCAGAGCAGTCTAAAGACGGAAACACTTTGGCAAGGATCCGTTGCGCCTCTTCATTGGATCGTCGACTGGCCACAACGTAGAGCGGCGACTCGGGTACCTGCCACGCGAATAAGGCAACGACGCCAAGCGGCAAAAGACCACTCAGTACAAGCATGCCTCGCCAACCCAACGCCCCGATAGCCGAGGACGTCACGACCCCAGCGGCCGCCGCACCGAAAAGAAATCCACAATAAGTCGATGCGAGCATTGCTGAGCGTGAACGGTCGGGGCTATATTCCGCGACGATCGCTGACGTAGCGGGCATCGCGGCACCGATACCGAGACCGGTTATGAAACGCCAGGCAACCAGCTGAAATATCGACTGTGCTTCGCTCGACATCACCCCTGCGATCCCAAACCAGGCGATCGCCACGATGCTCACCGTTCGGCGCCCGACACGGTCGGCCAGCGTTCCTCCAACGATCGAACCAACCAGTAGTCCGGTTAATCCAAAGGCCACCAGAGGCGAAAGCGCCGCACTCGAGAGCTGCCAGTGCTGACTGATCGCAGGCGCGATGAAGCTGATCACAATCGTGTCGAAACCCTCGATTGCAGTCGCTGCGAAGCAGATGGCGAACACCAGCCACTGCCTTCGCCCGATGGGCATATCGTTAAAAATCTTGCGCACATCCCACTGGGCATTGCCTACGCTTTCCATGACCTTTCCTTGGTGATCGTCCGCCGGGGTCAAGTGTCAACCTGACCTCACCTGTCCCTCGACAGCATCGGCATCAGAGGTTCGTTAAAAACGGTGGCGAATGCCGACTCGCAACAGACCTTGGGTTTGTCCGCCCGATGGTGAAGGAATCAACGTGATCTGTGCCTGAGTCGCGGAGCCCCCCGCTTTCAGCAGTTCGGCCGCGAAGTAAACGTCTGTCCGCTTCGACAGGAAGTAGTTGGTGTAGAGATCGATTGCCCGATAGATTGGGCTCGCGGAGGTCGCATCGACTTTGCCGTGCGTGTAGATGTAAGCCGCGCCGGCGACCAGGAAAGGCGTAATGAAGTAACCGACGTTGGCCTCGTAGTTGTCAAACCGCACGTCACTACCAAGGAAGCCTTTCTTGAATTGCGTCGACGTGTACTCGAAGGCAACTGTAGCGCTGCCAATCTTGTACGATGCACCGACCCCTGCGATGGTTTGGCTTTCCGCGCTCTGCACGTACGGGGCATAAATGATGTTGTGCGGCGTAATGCTATCGAATGCGGCAACATACGGATTCTTGATGATCGTATAGGCGGCCGCAACATACAGTGGGAGGCTTATTCCCGTGTAACTCAGTCCCACCGACGTCACGCTATCCGTGGAGAATTGTCCGGGCTGCCCACCAAAGCTATAGAGCGCACCAAATGTGAACCCTGCAATTTTCGGACTGGCATATTTGACAGAGTTGTTGATGCGTATGCTTCCTCCAACGTTGTCAACGTCACCGGCATGAGCGAAGTAGACTGCCCAGTTCAAACCGGCGGCGATGGGGGAAAGCATTTCGGCTATTTCCTCGTATTGACGCCCAGCCGTGAACGTCCCATACGGGCTTGAAATGCCAACGTACGCCTGCCGGCCGAACAGACGCCCATTGTTCGACAGGTTTCCGCTAGACACGTCAAAGCCGTTTTCCAACGTAAACACCGCTTTGTAACCTCCGCCCAAATCTTCGGCGCCGCGCAGTCCCCATCTGGACAGTGATCCACCTCCGCTTTGAAGCAACCAGGCTGAATGTCCGCCTTGATTGCTTGTGTAGGTCAAACCTTCATCCAGCAGACCGTACAGCGTGACGGAACTTTGGGCGTACGCCACAGCAGGAGCGACGCAAAGAAGCGCCGCGGCCCATGACAATCTCTTCATCTCCAGTCTCCTTCGTCGTTTTGAACGTACTGCTAACTGGCACGTCAGAGGTGCTGAAATGAAGGATAGATCTAAATTTTCCAGTCGTACAGGATAGTTTGGATAGGAGTATCCCCAGGTATGCTTCACCTGACGAATGAAGAGAACGAATGTCCGACGCCACCGGGAAGCCGGGGATGGATTGAATTTGGCAACGCGTCAGATCGGAAATCGATGGCGACGGCGTGGGGCAGTGACGTTACAAGGACGCCAACCGGCAAAGGGGATGGGGGGATGTAGTGCAATGATGAAGTGCAACTGACGTCGCACTTGCGGTGTACGCGACGCCTTCTGATTCGCTGTTATGCCGTATCGGCCTGCACAATGGATCGTGCGTTCGCACCGACTTCAGCGTCATGCCACCGCTCAACCCGGTGAGCCCGTGAGCCGGCATCAGATAAAGGCATCATCAATTCAGGACTTCTGCAGACCTTCCTTGAGACGCCTTGTCGTCATCAGGTCGACGCGCTTCTGGGCGACTCGGAGTTGGCGATGAATTGAGCGACGCGTTGAGAAAACGCTTCCGTCGCCGCGCATCTCAGGAATGCACGTTTTTCCTCTTCAAGATGGCGCTCCAGGTTATCTTCGGCCGCCATTCCGACCAGCGATTTCGTTTCTCTAATCGCCGCTGCGGGTATGTCCATGACTTTCCGCGCGAGCGCCAGACTGGCGTCCTGCAGGGAAGCGGGTTCCGCAACACTCTGGACAAGCCCCAGCAGCTTGGCCTCGTCCGCACTCAACGAGTCCCGCGTCAACATGATCTCCAATGCCCTCGCCGCCCCCAATCGGCGCGCGAGATGAAAAGACAGGCCACCGTCGCTCGATGTTCCCAGCTTGGCGTAGCCGACGACAAAGCGGGCGGCGCTCGACGCCACCACCAGGTCGCACGCCATGGCCAGCGAAAAGCCCGCACCGGCTGCCGCCCCCTGAACGCTAGCGATCACAGGTATCGGCAAGCGCCGGATCGCCATGATCGTGCTGTTCAATGCGCTAATCAAGGATTCGAGGAAGGAGTCAGAACGCTGCAATCCGTCAAAAATCTGGCGAAGATCGCCGCCGGCCGAGAATATTCGGCCTCTGGCTTGAAGGATCACTGCACGATACCTGGACGACCCCTCAATTTCGTGGAGGGCGGCCAGCAGCTCCTCACAGAACACCTTGTCGATCGAGTTCGCGCGTGCTTCGTTCACCATCGTAACGAAAGCGATGTCGTCACTTGATGTCAGCGTGATTTTGCTTTCCATGTGCCCTTGGCCCGTGAATCAAATCTGCAGTGGGATTCAGTTCTGTCCTCGGCCGGTTGGAACACCAGGACCCGCCAGAGTTACCCCCCCATTATACTTTACGATATGTTAGTTTAGAAGGAATTTCGACACCACGGACCGACGGGTCGACTGAGCACGCCGCACGTGCGATGCAACTTTTGTCCGATGAATTGGATCACTCATTGCAATGTGTTACTGTGCCGGCCAAATCAACGGTGCGCAGCAGGTTCAGCGACGGTCAAGATCCGGGTCGAGCGTGTGATACCGTTGTGAAGCCTGCCCTCGTTGACGATCGCGTATCCTGCTACGCTTATAGTGTTGGCCTGTCAGAGGCGAAGGGCACTGGAACGCAGAAGTAACGAAATTCCCAATCGAGAAATCAAATGGTGGATAGCACAGGTCCCAAGAACGCTAGCAGTAAAAGCAGACCAACCGAACTCAAACGCGCAGAGCAGCAGCGGTCGCAGGAAACCCGCTCCGCGATTCTGAACGCGGCACTTGCCGAATTCGCATCGAAGGGCTTTGAGGCTGCGAGTATTCGTAGCATTGCGGATCGTATTGGGTTGCAACATCCGCTGATCACCTACCATTACCGATCCAAGGACGTTCTCTGGCAGGCGGTAGCGGAGTATGTGTTCGAACGCATCCGCCATGAGTGGGAGGCCTATCTGACCGATACGCCCCCTGCCGAGGCGGTGGACCGGGTAAGACTTGTGTATCGCGCTCTGTTTCGGTTCACGGTTGATTTCCCCCAGTTTCATCGCTTCATGCTTCAAGAGTTCCTTGTGTACAGCCCTCGATTGCAGTGGCTTGCCGACACGGTGCTCAAGCCATTGATCAACTGGTTAATTCCGCAGATTCGCGCGGCACAGAATGAACACGCTTTGCCCCAGGTCGAGCCGATCCTCTTGCACTATCTCATGATCAGCCTGACATCTACCCTGTCTGGATTCGGCCCGGAAATGCTGGCGACAAGCAATGTTTCCGCGTCCGATCCCGCTGTGGTTGACGCCTATTGGCAGATGGTCGAGGCGCTCGTCTTTGGCCAGCAACCGGCGGCGCAACGTTCGGACAAGGCCGAATCAGGTTCGAGCAAGCCCGCAAACCGGCCGCGCGTATCCGCACGCGTGAAGAACGGTTGAGGCGTCCACACTGCGACAGCGTTTCAAGGGAGGTCCGCATGTCCGGCACTAGCCGTCCACCTGCGGTTCAAGCCTCCTCCTGATCACGTCAATCAATGCACGCACCTTTGCCGTCGGATAACGGGTAGGCGGAAACACCGCGTAGATGCCCTTGGGCTTGCCGGCCCAGCCAGGCACCAGGCGGACCAGCCGACCCGCCGCCACGTCTGCCGCAATCGAAAAATCAGTCAGCAATCCGAATCCACCGCCCGCAAGCGTCGCCGCACGTGCTGCATCGGCCGTATTCACCAGCAGAACATTCTCGCACCGCACACTTTGTCTTGCGCCTTTCGCACGCTGCAGATCGAGCGTCAGCGGATGCGGCAGCACAGACAATGCGACATGAGGCATGGCCGCGAGCGCAGCCGGCGTTCTCGGCTTACCCCACGTATCGGTGAATTCCGGGCTCGCGACGATCCATTTGACGAAACCACCGAGCCTCACCGCCCGGTAGCCCGAGTCGGCAAGCTGCCCCAGACGGATCGCCACGTCGATGCCCTCCGCGATCAGATCCACATAGTGGTCGTTGCAGACCAGTTCGATGTCGAGTTCCGGATACGCACGGCGCATCTCGACCAGCGCGGGCGCCACCACCAACGCGCCATAGTCGATCGGCGAACTCACGCGCAGCGTGCCTCGCAACGGCGCCGATTCCCCCGACACGACCGATAGCGCTTCCTCGGCTGCGAGCAAGATCTTGCAACTTGCCTCGTAGAAGGCACGCCCGCTTTCGGTCACGCTGAGCCGCCGCGTCGTGCGGACTAGCAGGCCTGCACCGATCTCACGCTCGAGCCGCTGTATGTGCGTGCTGACCATGGTTTTCGTGAGTCCGAGACGCGCCGCGGCCGCGGTAAACGAGCCCGCTTCCACCACTGCAACAAAAATCGCAAGGCGGTTCAGATTGACATCCCGTAGATCTGCCATTCGCCGATTGTCCATCTTTGATTGATTATGTTTTCTAGCTTAGCAGTCTTCTGCGTTGCGCCGCGAGTCGGTAGGCTTGTCTCATTCCAGTCGACGGTTGTCGGCTTTTCCCGATCCAGGAGCTTTCAATGTCTGCCGCCAAACCCGCCCAGCCGATCCGCCTGCACACCGCGCTCCTCTCCGGGCACGGACACCGCGTCAAGCTGTTCCTGACATTACTTGATCTGCCATTTGAAGTAATCGAACTGAACATGGCTGCCGGCGACAATCGCCGCCCCGAATACCTGAAGCTCAATCCGTTCGGCCAGGTGCCGACGATCGAAGATGGCGACACGGTACTGTTCGATTCCAACGCCATCCTCGTCTATCTGGCGAAACGCTATGGCGACCCGTCATGGCTGCCAGAAGACGCGCTTGGCGCCGCCGCCGTGCAACGCTGGCTCTCGCTCGCGGCCGGACAGATTGCTTACGGGCCGTGTGCCGCCCGGCTGGTCACGGTATTCGGCGCGCCCCTCAATCTCGACACCGCGCAGAAGATTGCCCACAAACTGTTCGACGTGCTCGACGCGGAATTTGCCAGCAAACCGTTCGCTGCAGGAGACCACGTGAGCATCGCCGACATCGCCGCGCATACCTACATCGCCCATGCGCCGGAAGGCGGCGTATCGCTCGATCCGTACCCGAATATCCGGGCATGGCTTCGTCGTGTCGAAGCGCTGCCGCGCTTCATTGCGATGCCGGCGACGAAAGCGGGACTGCTCGCCGGCTGAGCGCAGACAAAACGCACGCAGCAACAACCCGAGGTCGACATGTCTCAACGCTCTTCCAGCACGCCGCGAGGTTGGGACGCCGCCGACTCGCCCTTTCACGCCGCCGAACTTATGGCGCAGCGGCATGCAGGCGTGAGCGAGGAGGCGGAGTTGAGCGGCCGTCGAGGCATTCGCCGCTATATGCCGGATCAGCATCGGCAGTTTTTCTCCGAGCAGCCGTTCATGGTGTTCGGCGGTCTCGATGCAAACGGTCAGCCGTGGGCCACCCTGCGCGCGGGGGCAGCTGGGTTTGTGTCGTCCCCTGACGCGCGCACTTTGCGGATCGACGGCGGGGTTTTACCGGGCGATCCGCTGGCCGGCCGCTGGCAGCCCGGCATGATGATCGGTGGCCTGGGACTGCAAGCACAGACTCGCCGGCGCAATCGCGTCAACGGTGTCGTGTCGTCGGTAGAGGGCGATACGGTCATGCTCGAGGTCATGCAAAGCTTCGGCAACTGCGCGAAGTATATTCAGAGCCGTACGCCGACATTCGTTGCGCGCGGCGAAACCAGCACGCGGACACCCGTTGAGATAACGACCGAACTCAGCGACGCGGACCAGGCATTGCTGGCCAACGCGGATACTTTTTTTATCGCCAGCGCGAACGTCGGCGAAGAAGCCGGCGCGGCGCGCGGTGTCGATGTTTCGCATCGCGGCGGCCTGCCGGGCTTCGTGCGGATCGACGACGCCACCACCCTGACAACACCGGACTTCAGCGGCAATCGTTTCTTCAACACACTGGGCAATCTGCTCCATGATCCACGCGCGGGCCTGTTGTTTGTAGACTTCGCGAGCGGCGACCTGCTGTATGTCGCAGCCCTCGCCGAGATCGTCTGGGACGGTCCGGAACTGGCTGACTTTCCGCTGGCCGAGCGCCTGGTGCGCTTTCGTATTACCGAAGTGCGGCGCAGCCGCGAGGCGTTGCCGTTTCGCTGGTCTGAAGTCGCCTATGCGCCGCAGTTTGTGACGTCCGCGTCACTGCCCGAGTCGCTGCCCGACTCACCTCCTGCTTCGCCGCCCGATTCCCTGCCGGCTTCACCGCTCGAAGCGCCGTGGAAGAAGCTCAGGGTCGCCGCCGTGCACGAAGAAACGCCCACGATCCGCTCGTTCTATTTTGAATCGACGGACGGCGCACCGTTGCCCGCGTACCAGCCCGGCCAGTACCTGCCGATCCGTGTACCGGTCGACGGGTTCGACAAGCCGCTCGCGCGCACCTATACGCTGTCAGACGCGAGCAACCGGCAGCAGTACCGGATCACCGTCAAGCGCGACGGAGTCGGCTCCCGCTGGCTGCATGAACGCTTCACCACCGGCATGCAGGTCGAAGCGATGACGCCGCGTGGCGGATTCACCTACGATTCAGCAAGCCCGCGCCCGGCCGTGTTCATTTCGGCGGGCATCGGCATCACGCCGATGATCACGATGCTGCATCACGCAATTGCAGCGCGCGAGCCGCATACGCAGCCCAAGCCGCTGCATTTCTTCCATGGCGCGCGAAGCGACGGCGATCGGCCGTTCAGCGCGCACTTGCGGGACCTCGCGGCGCGCCATCCCGCGGTCTCGATGCACCTGTTCGACAGCGCCGCCGATCCGGCCACGCATGCGTCTTCCAGCACCTTGCGCGGTCGCGTGAGCATGGCGGAAATCAAGCGCTCACTGCCCTTCGACGACTACGACTTCTATCTGTGTGGTCCCGAGTCGTTCATGCGCGAACTGTATGAAGGATTGCTCGCGCTCAACGTCGCCGATGACAGAATCCGCTTCGAAGCATTTGGACCGGCAACGGTCAAACGCACGCCTGCGAATCCACCGGCGGTGCCGGAAAACGCACGAGGCTCGCGGCCCGCAAACTTGCCGGAAACGAACGGGAGCGGCATACCCGTGACGTTCGCGCGATCGCACCGCACGGTTCAATGGCTGCCAAAGGACGGCACGCTTCTCGAACTCGCCGAGGCATGCGGCATCGCCGCTCAGTCGAGTTGCCGGTCCGGGATGTGCGGCACATGCGCCACGCGCGTGTTAAACGGCCGCGTCGCTTACGAAGAACCCACAGATGCCACCATCGAGGAAGGCCATGCGCTCATCTGCATGGGGCGACCGGTTGCCGATGACGTAGCCGCGCGGGACGGTCTGTCGCTAGAACTCTGAATGACGGGCGCGACATCTTGGCGCAAAATCCGACTACGCATGCTTCCACGCGCATGAGTTCCGTTTCCGACCGGTAAGGTGAAGCGGGCGCCAGGCATTTTCACACCGAATGCCGGTTTTCCCACATACCGAAAGCTTACGGCTTGTCATTCTGACCACTCAAGCATGCGGCGGGAGGTTGCCATGTCGGTATATGTCGATGAAGGATTCAGGCCCTGTGTCACGGAATGCGCAACCGTCGCCTTCCGGGTCTGTTTTGACGATCGGGTGCAGATTTTCGAGGTCAGCGCCGAGGCACTCATGACCTATTGCGGAGCCGCGAGCAAGCGCCGCCAGGATTTGCTCGTTGCGTTCGAAGCCGCGCAACTGGAAATATTGAAGGTAGTGGAGTGTAAATGGCCGTTCAAACAGACCGAGCCCGTGCGGTTAGGGGTCGACGAATTCCGAATGGTCAGACATTAGGTATGCCAGAATCGCGGCCATGACCTGGATCGCCGCCCTGCCGATGTACAACGTGACGCCCGCGCTCGCTACTGCGTGGCGCGAGTGGCTGGACGACGTCTTGCGCATGGTGAAGCCGGCGTGCCGCATCGTCGAGCCCGACGAGGAGCTGCATGGCTTCTGGAGGCGCCCTAACGTACTGCTCTCGCAAACCTGCGGCTACCCCTTGATGCATGGTTTAAGCGAGCAGGTTCAGTTGATCGCTACGCCGCGATTCGATGCGCCGGGCTGCGAAGACACGGATTATTCGAGCGTACTGGTCACACGGGCCGACGCGCAGTTCGATTCGCTTGCGGCGTGCCGCGGCGCGCGTGCCGCCTACAATCAGGACGATTCGAACAGCGGCATGAACGTGTTTCGCCACGCGGTGGCGCCGCTTGCGCGTGACGGAGCGTTTTTCAGTGCGGTTCTGCGCACCGGTTCGCATCTAGGCTCGTTGCGAGCGGTGGTCGAAAATCGCGCGGACGTCGCCGCAATCGACTGCGTGACGTTCGCGTTTGTCTGCGATGAACTGCCGGAACTGGCGCGGCAGGTTCGGCAAATCGGTGTGACGGCAGCATCGCCGGGATTGCCTTTGATTGCCTCCAGCAACGTGCCATCCGCGACGATCGAGACGCTGCGCGAGGCACTGAGCGAGGCGCACCTTGCGCAGCCCGAGCGCGCCAAACGCCTGCGTTTAAAGGGCTTTTCCGCGTTGCCGCTCACGGACTACGAACGGATCGAGCAACTCGAAAACGAAGCGCGTGCCACCGGCTACACGCGCCTCGCTTAAGCAGGGCGGTTACCCCACATCCAGCACCAGAAGCTGTGCCCCATCGGCGACCTGATCGCCAACCGCATAGAGCACTTCCTTCACCGTCCCTGCCGCCGGTGCGCCGATCGTGTGCTCCATCTTCATCGCTTCCATCACGATCAGCGGCGTGCCCTTCTCCACCACCGTGCCCGGTTCGACCAGCACTGCGATCACCTTGCCCGGCATCGGCGCGGTCAAACGGCCTTCGCCGCCTTCAGCATCCGCCGCATGTGCGAGCAGGTTCTGCCACTCGAACGCCAGCGCCTCGCCGAGGCAGAACACGTGGAACGTATCGCCATCGATGAAAACGCGCCCTGTTACCCGCGCATCGCCGATCGTTGCGCGGTATTCGTGCTCTCCTGTGCCACCCGACCAGGTGAAGTCCTCGCGCACGCCGTCGTGTTCGAGCGTTTGCGTGGCGCCGTCGCGGGCAAACGTGACCGTGAAAACGCTTTCATTGTCAGCGTTGCTGTCGACATTGCGCCAGCCGAGCGTCTGCGTATAGCCGCTGTTCAGGCGCCAGTGCGATAGTGCATCCCACGGCGACGCGCCATGCGCGGTGCCGCCTTCGCGCGTCAGCAACGCCGCGCAGGCAAGCGCCAGGGCTTCCTTGAAGGGCTTCTTGACAGGCGCGAACAAGGTATCGTGATGACGCTCGATCAACCCCGTATCGAGATCGCCGGTTGCGAAAGGTTCACTCGTGACGATGCGCTGCAGGAACTCGACGTTGGTGTGCGGACCGACCACTTCGCAGGCACGCAGCGCGCGATTCAGACGCGCGAGCGCCTCTTCACGCGTCGCGCCGTGAACAATCAGCTTGGCGATCATCGGATCGTAGAACGGCGTAATGGTGTCGCCTTCGCGCACGCCGCTGTCGATGCGTACCGGCGCTTTGCGGCCCGGCTCGCCGATGGAGAATTCAACGCCTTCCGGCATGCGCAGATGCTTGAGCGTGCCCGTCGACGGCAGAAAGCCGCGTGCGGGATGCTCGGCGTAGATACGTGCTTCGATCGCGTGGCCGTCGATTGTCAGCTGTTGCTGCGTGAGCGGCAGCGGTTCGTCCGCAGCAACGCGCAGTTGCCATTCCACCAGGTCCTGCCCCGTCACCATTTCCGTGACCGGATGCTCCACCTGCAGGCGCGTGTTCATCTCCATGAAGTAGAAATCGCCCGTGCCGGTCATGATGAACTCGACCGTGCCCGCGCCGACGTAATTCACCGCACGCGCGGCGGCCACGGCCGCTTCGCCCATCTCGCGCTTGATGTCCGCGGACAACCCCGGCGCGGGTGCCTCTTCCAGCACTTTCTGATGGCGCCGTTGCACCGAGCAGTCGCGGTCGAACAGATACACCGCGCCGCCATGACGGTCCGCGAACACCTGCACTTCCACGTGACGCGGCCGCGTCAGATACTTTTCGATCAGCACGCGATCGTTGCCGAAACTACTGGCCGCTTCGCGTTTGCACGATGCCAATGCCGCCGTGAAGTCTTCAGTGCGCTCGACGACGCGCATGCCCTTGCCGCCGCCACCCGCGCTCGCCTTCAGCAAGACCGGATAACCGATCGCATCGGCTTCGCGATGCAGCAGCTGCGGATCCTGATCGTCGCCGTGATAACCCGGCACGAGCGGCACGGCGGCCGCATGCATCAGCGCCTTCGCGGCTGCTTTCGAGCCCATCGCGGCAATTGCTTCGACCGGCGGTCCAATGAAGACGATGCCGGCCGCTTCGCAGGCCTGCGCGAAGTCTTCATTTTCCGACAGGAAGCCATAACCCGGATGCACGGCCTGCGCACCGGTGGCGCGCGCGGCTTCAATAATGCGCTCGAAGCGCAGATAGCTTTCCGCCGCGGTCGATCCGCCGATATGCACTGCCTCGTCGCAGGCGGCCACGTGTTTCGCATTGGCGTCTGCATCGGAATACACGGCCACACTCGCGATACCGAGCCGCTTGCAGGTCGCGGCGACGCGGCACGCAATCTCGCCGCGGTTGGCAATCAGGATCTTGTTGAACATGAGGTGTCTCGGTGATTGTCCCGTTCGGGGCTGTGTTGTTCTGGTGGAGGCCTGCATGCGCCTCGGAATAGGTGCCTTCGTGGCGCTTCAACTGCGCCAGGACGGCGTGCGCTTTTCGAGGAACGACGCGACGCCTTCACGGCCTTCCGTACCGGCTCGCGTGCGCGCGATGCGGGCCGCCGTGTCCTCGATCATGGCCTCGTTCAACTCGCGGCCGGCGATGTCCTGCACGAGTTGCTTGCAGGCACGCACCGCTTGCGGGCCGTTTGCGCAAAGCGTTTCAGCGAGCTGCTGCACGGTCGTGTCGAGTTGCTCCGCGCTGACCGCTTCGCTGACGAGGCCGAGGCGCAACGCCGTCGCGCAATCGAACTGCTCCGCGGTCGTGAAATAGCGCCGCGACGCCTGCTCGCCCAACGCGCGGATCACGTACGGCGCGATGGTTGCCGGGATCAGACCGAGACGCGCTTCCGAGAGGCAAAAACGTGCGCTCTCCACCGCAACGACGATATCGCACGCCGAGATCAGACCCATGCCGCCCGCGTACGCGTCGCCGTTCACGCGCGCGATCACCGGCTTGTTGCAGCGATAGATCGACGACAGCATGTTCGCCAGCAGCATTGCGTCGGCGCGGTTCTCGTCGTCCGAGTAGCCGGCCATCTTCTTCATCCAGTTCAGGTCGGCGCCCGCGCAGAACGCTTTACCGTTCGCGGCGAGCACGACCGCGCGCACGTCGTCGCGCGCGTTCAAGGCCGTGAAGGCCGAAGTCACTTCGGCGATCATCGTTTCGTTGAACGCATTGCGTACGTCCGGCCGGTTCAACGTGACCGTGGCGATCTGACCAGCGAAAGCGACATTCAGCGTTTCGTATTGCATCGTTGCAGCTCCTCTCTCGTAGCGCTCTGTCACATTCTGAACACGCCGAAACGCGTGTCTTCGATCGGCGCGTTCATCGTCGCCGAGAGGCCGAGACCGAGCACGTCGCGCGTTTGCGCCGGATCGATCACGCCGTCGTCCCACAGACGCGCGCTGGCGTAGTACGGGTGCCCCTGGTGCTCGTATTGATCGCGGATCGGCTGCTTGAACGCCTCTTCCTCTTCGGCGCTCCATGAACCGCCCTTGCCTTCGATGCCGTCTCGCTTGACCGTGGCCAGCACCGACGCCGCCTGCTCGCCGCCCATCACCGAAATGCGCGCGTTCGGCCACATCCACAGAAAGCGCGGCGAATACGCGCGGCCGCACATGCCATAGTTGCCTGCCCCGAACGACCCGCCGATGATCACCGTGAACTTCGGCACCTTCGCCGTGGCCACAGCCGTCACCATCTTCGCCCCATTACGGGCGATGCCTTCGTTTTCGTACTTGCGGCCGACCATGAAACCCGTGATGTTCTGCAGGAATACCAGCGGAATCTTGCGCTGGCAGCACAGCTCGATGAAGTGCGCGCCCTTGAGCGCCGACTCCGAAAACAGAATGCCGTTGTTCGCGATGATGCCGACCGGATGCCCCCAGATATGCGCGAAGCCAGTCACGAGCGTGGTGCCGTAGCGGGCCTTGAATTCGTCGAAAGCGGAATCGTCGACGATGCGCGCGATCACCTCGCGGATATCGAACGGCTTGCGCGTGTCGACCGGAATCACGCCGTACATGCTCTTCACGTCATAGCGCGGCGGCTTCGGTTCCTGCAACGCCACCGGCACCTGCTTCGTGCGATTCAGGTTGCCGACGATGCTGCGCGCAATGCCCAACGCATGTGCGTCGTTCTGCGCGAGATGATCGACCACGCCCGACAGACGCGTATGCACGTCGCCGCCGCCGAGGTCTTCCGCGCTCACCACTTCACCGGTTGCGGCTTTCACCAAAGGCGGACCGCCGAGGAAAATCGTCCCTTGATTCTTGACGATGATCGATTCATCGCTCATGGCGGGCACATAGGCGCCGCCCGCCGTGCACGAGCCCATCACGACGGCGATTTGCGGAATGCCTGCCGCGGACAGATTCGCCTGGTTAAAGAAGATGCGGCCGAAGTGATCGCGATCCGGGAACACGTCATCCTGATTCGGCAGATTCGCACCGCCCGAGTCGACCAGGTAGACACACGGCAAATGGTTTTCGGCGGCGATTTCCTGCGCCCGCACGTGCTTTTTCACGGTGACAGGATAGTAAGTGCCGCCTTTGACCGTCGCGTCATTGCAGACGATCACGCACTCCTGCCCCGCGATGCGGCCAATGCCGGTAATCACACCCGCGCCCGGCGCATCGTTGTGATACATGCCGTAGGCCGCAAGTTGCGAGAACTCGAGAAACGGTGTGCCCGGATCGAGCAGTTTCTCGATGCGATCACGCGGCAGCAGTTTGCCGCGGCCCGTATGTTTGTCGCGCGCCGCTTGCCCGCCGCCCAGCGCGAGTTTCTCGATCTTCGCGCGAAGATCGGCGACCAGCGCTTCGAGCGCCGCCGCATTGGTGCGGAAGTCGTCCGAGCGCGGATTCAACTTTGATTCGATGATCGGCATTGCTTGGCTTCTCCTGTGTCGATCGGAGTTAGCGCTTTAGCGCCTACTCCGATCCCATGCAAGGTGGTTGCTATCGCCGCTTTTTGTAGGCCTGCAGTGACGCGCTGCATTGGGTCGTGCGCTGTAGTGCGCCGTGGGCTGCAGTGGTCGGCAGTGATCCCGCGGTGCTCCGCAGTGATTGGTCAGGCAGCACGTTGCGCAGTGCTGTGGCTCAAGCCGTTTCGGCGAACAGTTCGCGGCCAATCAGCATGCGACGGATTTCGCTCGTGCCCGCGCCGATTTCATAGAGCTTGGCATCGCGCCACAGACGGCCGACCGGATACTCGTTGATATAACCATTGCCGCCGAGAATCTGGATCGCCTCGCCGGCCATCCACGTTGCTTTTTCAGCGGTGTAGAGAATCACGCCCGCGCAGTCCTTACGCACCTGGCGAATATGTCCGTTGCCGAGCGTGTCGAGTTGCCGGCCCACTGCGTAGAGATACGCGCGGCACGCTTGCAGCGTGGTGTACAGATCGGCGACTTTGCCTTGAATCAGCTGGAATTCACCGATCGGCTGGCCGAACTGCTTGCGGTCGTGGATATACGGCACGACTGCGTCCATGACCGCGACCATGATGCCGGTCGGGCCGCCGGCGAGCACGGCGCGTTCGTAATCGAGGCCGCTCATCAGCACCTTCACGCCGCCGTTCAGCTGGCCGAGGATATTTTCTTCCGGCACTTCCACGTTCTCGAACACCAGTTCACCCGTATGGGAGCCACGCATGCCGAGCTTGTCGAGCTTTTGCGCGACGGAGAAGCCTTTCATACCCTTCTCGACGATAAACGCAGTAATGCCGCGCGAATTCGCTTCGAGATCGGTTTTTGCATAGACGACGAGCGTGTCGCAATCCGGGCCGTTGGTGATCCACATCTTCGTGCCGTTCAGCACATAGTGATCGCCCTTCTTGTCCGCGCGCAGTTTCATACTGACGACGTCCGAGCCCGCATTCGGTTCGCTCATGGCGAGTGCGCCAATGTGCTCACCGGAAACCAGCTTGGGCAGATACTTTTCCTTTTGCGCTGCCGTGCCGTTGCGATGAATCTGGTTGACGCACAGATTCGAGTGCGCGCCGTACGAGAGACCGACCGACGCAGACGCGCGCGAGATTTCTTCCATCGCGATCATGTGCGCCGTGTAGCCCATATTCGCGCCGCCGTATTCCTCCGAGACCGTCATGCCGAGCACGCCCAGGTCGCCGAATTTGCGCCACAGGTCCATGGGGAACTGATCCGACCGATCGATTTCCGCGGCACGCGGGGCGATTTCTTTGGCAGCGAATCCTGCGATGCTGTCACGCAGCATTTCGATTTCTTCACCAAGCGGGAATTGCAAACCGGGCAGGTTGCTCATTGCTGTGTCTCCAGAGTTCGTTGGCGGCCGGTTGGCCTAGGGGGCGCCGGCTCGTCTGAGTGCGGCTCAGCGGACGGCGACGGCCTTGTGGGCCGCCTTCATCGCCCCGCACGAGGCGCGAAACGTTCAAGGCGCATTTCACGCCAGATTTACGTAAGCGTCAAGCGGTATTTTTGAGTATCACTCAGAAACTGCTTGGAACGCCTTCAAAGCCGCCTATACCGTGATAGGATCGCGCTCATCGAGGCTGTTTGCCTCACAAATCTGAACTGGACTCATATGACGGTTGCCTTGAAGGCTGAGTTACCTGCCTCGCGCCGCCAACCGGCCGGGCGCAAGTCGCAGCAGCGCGTGAAGGAGATATTGCAGGCGGGGCGCGACGTGTTCTCCGAGAAGGGTTACGAGCGCGCGACGACGGCGGAGATTGCGCAGCGCCTGGGCATTTCCGAGGCGACCGTATTCAGTTATTTCCGCGGCAAGCGAGAGTTATGCGCGCGGGTGATCGGCGACTGGTACGACGAGATCATTGAAGCGATTGAGTCCGGGCTGCCGCGTGATGGCAGTGTGAGGCAGCAATTTGCTTTTATTGTGCGCACGCATTTGCGGTTGATGCTGGTCAATGGCACTGACCTGTGTGCTCTGGTGCTGTCTGAGGGCCGGGCCCGGCATCATGAACTGAGTGAGGCGTTGACCGAATTGCAGCGGCGGTATACGGCGCCCTTGATGCGGGTGTTGGCGCAGGGCCAGGAGACTGGGCAGATTCGGGCCGATATGCCATTGAGGCTGCTGCGCTCGATGGTGTTCGGGCCGATGGAGCATGTGCTTTGGGATGCTACTTTGGCTAATCGGCACACTGATATCGACGCTACCGCGGATCAGTTGATCGATGTTTTGTGGGCGGCGCTTATGCCGCCGGATTTGGCGGTTAGTGCTTTGCAACAGTTCAGGGCTGAAGTGGCTGAGGCGAACCGGCGGTTTGAGGAGGCGGCGCGGAATTGTGGGGAGGGGGGCGCCTGACGGCGGATGGTGGTTTTGGTTTTGGTTTTGGTTTTGGTTTTGGTTTTGGTTTTGGTTTTGGTTTTGGTTTTGGTTTTGGTTTTGGTTTTGGTTTTGGTTTTGGTTTTGGTTTTGGTTTTGGTTTTGGTTTTGGTTTTGGTTTTGGGTTTTTGCCCGCGCGGCGCTTGCTGTCTGTTTGCCTGCGGTGTTGGCCTCGCCTACTACTACAGGTGGACGCTGCCCGTCGCAGCCAACGGCCGGAAGAAACACGGCCGCAAGACCGTCGGCCACTATCCTGCCATGGCGCCGAGCGCGGCACGCGAACTGGCAAAAAAACAGGCGGCCATCGGCAAGCTACACAAGGAGATGTACTTTCGCTGGAAATTGGTACTTTTTCCATACGTCTCAGCCATCCTTTTTGCGTTTGCGCTACTCGGCATCTTTGGCTCCTCGCACTTCATCTGGCTCAAGAACCTTGACAGCTTCTGGTGCTATGCCGCCATCGTCTGGGGTTTCTTCCTGCTCGCGATGACCGAACAGCTTCTCGAACCGTTCAGGCGGCGCACCGAACGCAGCACCGCGTAAACGAAGCGCGGGCCGTGAGTGTTACCAGCACTCATGGCCCGCTGACCACAACCAACTCATTAGAGGAGTTGACCATGGCTGACCCCAATCTTAATGCATTGCACGCTCATCCCGAGCGACACGCCACCGTCCAGCAGCTCATGCGCTGGCGACCCTCACCCAAACCCGGCAGGGACTGGCGCACACCCACGTTCTTTCCCTGGCTGCGCATTGCCGGCAAGTGGCTTGAGCACGCCGGCTTCGAACCCGGTCAGCGCGTGAGGATCGAGGTTCACCACGGCAGGCTCGTCATCACGCCGGACTGAACAATCCCACAAACAACAAACCCGGCTCAAAGCCGGGTTTGTCTTGTTACTGCTTCTTCTGGCGCAATATCTCGCACAGATTGGCGATTAACTCTTCAGCATCTTCCCTGTAGCGTTCGTTCCACGCCGCGGCCCAATCGCTCGGGTTTCCTGCGGATTCCCACTCCGATAACGCCAAGGCATTTACTATTTCAAGCTCGAACCAACAGGCGTCATACGCAGATTTCTGCTGCTCATCTTGAGCATCATTGTCATGCAACATTTCCGATTCCCGAACGAAACGTGCGTATTCAAGATGGTCCCTTGCTGCTGTTTTAGCGCGCTCAAGTATATCGACAGCTCGCATGTCATTTCCCGTACTTGACTGTAATCACTTTGCCTTCGCTATTCGTAACTACCGAAACATTATTGACCGAATCATAGAACACTGTCGTGCCTCCACGGCTTGGTGTCGGCACGCCATTTTCGATCGTGTTCTGTATGACCGATGGCGTCAGCCCTCGATCCTGCATACGATCGAACGCGTGGCCCGCGTAGTCTGTGCCGTCTACGGCTCCCGGCGTGTTCCGCGTAGGCTGATACGCCGGATTCTTCGGTTGGTTGAACTGGTTAGATTTGCTACCCATGGGAAGCGACGCATCGGAGTTGCCGCTGTTTGATGCCTCAGCATTATCTCCTCCACTACTCAGTGTCGCATTACCGGCCCCATAGCCCGAACTCGCGAAAGATTAGCGCCCTCCTGTATTGAATTCTTTCGGGCATTTCGCAAGCGCATCGCGAACTACCGATTGAAATTCGCCGCACGCCAAGACGACCTCACCAATTTCTCTTGAATTTTCCTTGAATCCATATATCAGTTTCGCCATTTTTTCATCCTCGATTAAGAAAACATAGTGCCCTTCATCTGAAAGACTTTCTGCCGATACAAGATGGGTGAAGTCGCTACTTTCCGCAGCAGAGTCCATGGAAGGAAATGCGCGCTCACAAAGCTCACGGTAAGCATCCGACGGTGGGCGATGAAACAAATCTGCATCTTCGACGGAGTTTTTCATGCAATACAAGCGCGCAAGCATGCTCAAGTCAACTCCCAACGTTGAGCGATTGGACCAAATTAGCTCACCTCCCATGAAATAGCCTAAGCATCCATTTGCGAAGTCAGGCGTTGACCAAAGGTCAACCGCATCGCACCAGATTGCAAACGAGTCCGGGTTTCCAGATAGCATTTATTTTCCTTTAAATCCGAGAGCCCGCTTTACATCAATTGGAATCTTCGAAACGTTTAAAGGTGCAGAGGAATCCCCTGTTGCACCTGACCAATGGTACACACCGGTTCCGTCAGAGAAAAACCGATTGATGTTGCCGTTCGAGTCGATGGCATACCGAACGCCTTCACCACCCGGGACAGACGAGTTAAACAGATCAAGCGAATTTCGCGGTTCCGTTCCGGCGTTCGACCGGTTGCCATCCATCCCGGGAGTATGTTTCGAGTTCGATTTAACTTCTAGGCCGTTGTCAGCAGTAACTTGTTCAGGAATCGGAAGACGGCCATCTCTACCACTGTTCGCAAGCGTAGCAGTGTCAAGCACACTGCCCGGCGTTCCGCTCACGCTAGTTGTGGGCGCCGGTGCAGATGGGGAGTTTACCAGTACACCTTGTGTACCCGTTGTCGGCGGCTCGCCGCCCGGCATGCCAAAGACAGCATTCAGGCCGTTTGCGATGCCTTGCAGAATCAAGGCCAGTGGCGACTGTGAAAACGGGTTCCTGCTCTTGCTGTCCCCGGTCAACTGCGCTTCGTCGTCCATCGACTGGTTATACAGATGGACGTTCGATGCCATCGCTGAACCCGCCGTACCACCGACTACAGCGCCGCCTACGCCCGCGGCAAAGCGTGAGCGCGCCCGCCGCGCTGAGCTGGCCCGCGTTCGTGAGAATCGACCCGGCCGAGAGCGTCAGGTTCGCGTTAGTTGCGAACGTGCCGCTGTTGAATAGGGTCTGCACGGCCGACGCAATCAGGCTCTGGACGGCAGTGATAGACCCGGCGTTAACAAACTGTCCAGATTGCAGTGCGACGTTGCCATTGCCGCCGATTGTGCCGCCCGCACCGTTGTTGAGCAGGCCGGTCGTCGTGATGGAAACGCCATCTGCGTTTAGCGACGCAATGTGACCACCCGAATTGTCGAGCGCCGCGCTCGACGACGCGAGCGCGCCCGAGGCCTGCATCGTGCCGCCCTGGTTGATCGTCTGGCCCGCGACGTTTTCCGTCAGCGTGCTACCCGAGACGATCTGACCGCCACGGTTCGAGAGTGCGGCCGCCGTGATGGTCTGCGCGCCGCCCGACGACATGGCGCCGTTGTCGTTCGTGAGCGTGCCCGCGGTGCGTGCGTCGAGCGAGCCGCCCGCGGTCGTGGTCGCGCCCGACAGGTTCAGGTCGCCGCCGTTTGCCGCAAGCACAAGCGCGCCGCTAGCAGAGTTCGTCGCGCCCGCGAGATTGACCGCCACGCCGGTGACGCTTGCATTACCGCCCGCGACATTCCTGCCTGACGTGACGACAGTGCCGGACGCGTTCACATTCAGGTCGCCCGTCTGCGCGAGCGAGCCGTCGCCGTTCACACCAGATGCGAGCGTGCCGGTCGAACTCAATGAACCGGCGTTTGCTGCCGTGTTCTGCTGCGCGGCAATCATGCCGCTGTTGGTCAGCGCTCCCGACGCGGAGAGGTTAGCGTTCTGCTGCGCGTAGGTCGTGCCGCTGTTGTCGATGTCCTGTGCGCTCGCAACGATGTTGCCGCTTGCATTCGTCTGGCCCGCCAGTACCAGCTTGCCCGCCGATGTCAGCACGAGGTCGCCAGCATTGGCTGCTAATACACCTTTCAGGGAGACCCCGACCCCTGCCTCAGTACCAACGAGTACGATACGATTTGCATACATTCCGCCGAGACTGCTTACGTCGATGGAGACACCCGGCGCGGAACCAGTACCCGCAATCGGCGTCACCGTGAGCGAGTCGTGGTCGATGCTGTTCGCACCAGTAACGACATTCAGGTTTTTCGCGTATATCGCAGCATTAGCCTGCACCGCACGCGCAAGCAGGTCGACCTGGTCGACATCCGATGCGTTAAGCCCCGAGCCCTGTATCGTGATATTTCCGCCCGTCACGTTGAAGTCCGAGAGGGAGCCGTCCGGTGCGAAGTTGGGCGTTCCTGTCGTCAGGATTGCGCGCGACGTGTTCACGAATCCGCCGCCGTTTACGCTGATACCCGAACCGTTGGCAATCACGACTTCGGCGCGTTGTCCCGCGACTTCCAGGTGCCCGTTGATCTGGCTCGCCGCGCTGCTGTTGACCTGGTTGACGATGACGCGCGCGGACTGACCGGGGCCGAAATTCGGATTCCCGTTAATCATGCCCGCCTGCTGTGTCTGCACCATCACAGGCGAGTTGTTCAGGATCGCGCCTTTCTGCTGCACGTCGAACTGGCCGTAGGTATTCATCGAAACGCCTGCACCAGACGCCCGGTTGATGTTCACCTGGTCAAGTCCGTTGGGGGTTTGCACGACTGAAGGGGCGTCTGCGCCACCCGGTGCGATCTGAGCGCCTGACCACGACGGAAGCGCGCCGAGTAGCGCGAGCACGCCAAGCGCGATACGGTGCATCGCAAAACCATGTGCCACGTTGGGTGTACCCGCCAGCGTGCGCCTCGTAACGGCAGTATCGCCGTTAGCTTTGCCCGTCGCCGTGGCCGATTCCTCGACGGCAACAAGCATTCCTCTCAACCGGCTGTACACCAGTCTGAATGCATTCCGGTTCATTTTGTTCTGTAGTACGGATTAGAAAGGGTCCGTAAGCTACAGAACGACTTAGGCGACATGTGTCAAGAATCGTCACAGTTCGCACCCGCACAACGTTTGACGCAAAATAGGTTTTGTCTGATTGTGCGCTTGGCGGATTCAACCGGTCGATGCAACACCTCTGTTCCAATACGGAAATGGAGAGTGGAGCACGATGGGACGACAAAGAAGACCGTGGTTGAACAGCGCGCAGAAGGCCGAAATCTGGAAGCTATGGCGCGAGGGCGAGTCGCTTAGTGCAATCGCGCGGATGCTCGAGCGCCAGCCGAGTGCGGTTTATCACGTTGTGAACAGGAATGGCGGGATTTCCCCGCCCGCCCGCACACGATCTGCGCGAGCGCTGACGCTGGCCGAACGCGAGGAGATATCGCGGGCCCTTGTCGCACGCAGAACGATGGGGCAGATTGCACTGCAACTGGGACGCTCGAAATCGACCATCAGCCGGGAGATCGGGCGCAATGGCGGTATTCACAGGTATCGGGCGCACGAGGCCGATGCGAACGCCTGGGAGCGTGCACGGCGGCCCAAGGTGTGTGCGTTGTCGGGCAATGCGCGCCTGCGCCGGCTGGTGGCGGCCAAGCTCAAATTAAAATGGGCTCCTGTACAGATAGCGGGGTGGCTCAAGCGCGAGTTCCGGGTCAACAAGGACATGCAGATATCTCACGAGACGATTTACCGGAGCCTGTTCATCCAGGCGCGCGGGGTGCTTAAAAAGGAACTGGTCGAGCATCTTCGTACGAACCGTACGATGCGCCAGGCGAAGAGCGCCTCGGCAAGCGGACAGAACCGGGGCAAGATAGTCGGGGCAGTGTCGATCAGCGAAAGGCCAGCTGAGGTGGAAGACCGTGCGGTACCCGGCCATTGGGAAGGCGATCTGCTGGCGGGCTCGAATAACACCTACATTCTTTCTTTGGGCGGCAAAGAAAGTAAGTGCCTGCCCCGCACAGGGGCGAACGCTAATAGACCAGTAACAATTCAAGGAAAAGCACCAAACCCAGAAGCAAAGACAAAAAACGCGCCGAAGGCAAAAAACACAACCAAATGCGTTAATCTACCTCTCCCGGCGAAGCCAACCAAAGAGGCAAAAAATGCCATCCCCGAAAACCGGCAAAATCCGAATCGGCATAGGCGGTTGGACCTATGCCCCCTGGCGAGGCACGTTCTACCCATCAGACCTCACGCAAAGCCGCGAACTCGAGCACGCGAGCAAAAACCTCACATCGATAGAAATCAACGGCACTTTTTACGGCTTGCAAAAACCGGCAAGCTACGAGAAGTGGTATCAGGAAACGCCGGAAGATTTCGTCTTCTCGCTAAAAGCCCCCCGCTACGCAACAAACCGAAAAATCCTGGCAGACGCCAACGAAACCATCGAACGCTTCTTCGCCAGCGGCGTGCTGCTGCTAAAACAGAAACTCGGCCCAATCAACTGGCAATTCGCACCCACCAAAAAGTTCGACCCGGAAGACTTCGAAGCCTTCCTGAAACTGCTGCCCGCCAGCATAGAAGGCCAAAAGCTAAGACACGCAATCGAAGTCCGCAACGACACCTTCAAGACCTCCGAATTCATCGCGCTAGCCAGAAAGTACAAAATCGCCGTCGTGCTGGCAGCCGACAGCGATTACCCGCAAATCGCCGACATCACGGCGCCATTCGTCTACGCCCGCATCATGGGGACAAGCGACAAACAGGCCAAAGGCTATTCGACCAAGGCCCTCGACGCCTGGGTCGAACGCGCCCGCCAACTCGCGGCAGGCACGACGCCGGACGACCTGGAAACCTCAGCCGCGGCCCCCGCAAAAGCCACGGCGCGCGACGTCTACCTCTATGTCATCAGCGGCTTCAAGGAACGCAATCCGGCAGCCGCCATGGCGCTGATCAAACGCCTCGAATAACGATCATCCGCCCCACACGCGCGAGTGTCATAATCCCGGCAGCCAGTCAACGCATCGACACTCACACATTCAGGCCGCGAGGCTACCTCAACATCCAAGGTCCGGGAGAATATTTTGAGCGCCATCGACAATCCTTTGCACGATCAGGAAGTCGGCTCGGCCGACGCCACCCAAGACACCACGCGCATCGACGACGTTCGTATCGGCGCGGTACGTCCGCTGATTTCCCCCGCCCTGCTGCAAGATGAATTGCCTGTGCCGCCGTCGGTGCAGACGCTCGTCGAGAAAACCCGCGCGGAAATCGCCGACATTCTGCACGGCCGTGACGACCGGCTCGTGATGATCGTCGGCCCGTGTTCGATTCACGATCACGACCAGGCCGTCGAATACGCCCGTAAGCTCAAGGTCGCGGCACAGACCTACAAGGACGATCTGCTGATCGTCATGCGGGTCTACTTCGAAAAACCGCGCACAACGGTAGGCTGGAAAGGCTATATCAACGACCCACGTCTCGATGGCAGCTTCCGCATCAACGAAGGTCTGCGTCTCGCACGGCAACTGCTGCTCGATATCAACGGTCTCGGCCTGCCCACGGCCACCGAATTTCTCGACTTGCTCAGCCCGCAATACATCGCGGATCTGATCGCGTGGGGTGCGATCGGCGCGCGCACGACTGAGAGCCAGAGTCACCGGCAGCTCGCGTCGGGTTTGAGCTGCCCGATCGGCTTCAAGAACGGCACGGACGGCGGTGTGCAAATCGCCGCGGACGCAATCGTTGCGGCGCGCGCGAGTCACGCGTTCATGGGTATGACCAAGATGGGTATGGCGGCAATCTTCGAGACGCGTGGCAATGACGATGCACACGTTATCTTGCGCGGTGGCAAGAATGGTCCGAATTACGACAGCGCGTCCGTCGAAGCAACCTGCGCGGCGCTCAAATCAGCAAGCCTGCGCGAGCAGGTCATGATCGACTGTTCGCATGCGAACTCAGGCAAATCGCATTTGCGTCAACTGGAGGTGGTGCAGGATCTGGCGCAGCAACTCTCGCAGCGCGAGCGCCGCATCATCGGCGTCATGCTCGAAAGTCATCTGGAAGAAGGCCGTCAGGATCTGAAAGCCGGTGTGCCGCTACGTTACGGCGTATCGATTACGGACGCCTGCGTAAGCTGGGCGCAAACCGAACCGGTGCTCGAGACCCTGGCCGAAGCGACCCGGAAACGACGCGCGGGCTGAACTCGCCGACGCGGCCTGCACGATCTCGCGCAACCAACAACCGGAACCACGGCCGGGAGGCGAGCGTGCATGACGCAAAACCTGAAGCAATCAACGGCAGCGTAAGCACCAACCAAGGCACCAACGCGCACCACACGCGCCGCACCAACCGCCGATTAAACCCGCTCACCGGGGTTGGGCAGCGCGTGATTCCTCACGCCCGATGCATCGGGCGCCGCGCGCTATAGCAACGCGCGTGGATGCTCCGGCGCAAGGCGCGTTGCATTACGACGCGTTGACGGCTTCCTTGAAAGCCTTGCCGGCGGTGAACTTCACCGTCTTGGCTGCAGCGATCTGGATCTCGGCACCGGTCGACGGATTGCGGCCGACGCGTGCTGCGCGTGCGCCGGTCGAGAAAGAACCGAAACCGACCAGTTGCACCGTATCACCACCCACCACGGCTTTGGTCACCGCTTCGACGATAGCGTCGATGGTTTGGCCGGTGGCCGCTTTGCTTTCGCCCGTCGCTGCGGCGACTGCATCAATCAGTTCCTGTTTGTTCATAGCACTTCCCGTATGGTAATCATGGAAACGGCGCCACATCTGTTGCGCCGGGACCGACACACTAACGCATAGGCGCGTATTCGCGCAAACCTTGGGTGTAAGCCTTGTATCACCCGCCCAGCGGCAATTTGACGTTTTTTTGTCCCAAAGTGCTATAAGAATCGCGCTCTTACGCGTTTCTCCCGCTTTACGGCTCTCTGCGGCGTATCACAATCCGTTGCAATTTCAGTGCTTTAGCGGCGCCAAACCCGCTGCAGCCACGCTTTTTTACTATCGTATGCGGGATCGCAAAGATTCCGCATTGAGCACCGCACCGCGCTCAACAATAAATAATCCGGGAAAAATAAAACGATGAAAATTCTCCAGATTGCAACATAGCGATGCTCGTCACATGGTCTTGCGCCACCGCGACGGCTACCGACACCGCCTGCGCAACGCTGGTCGGCACGACGAATCCGGCCATGCCGCAGAGCTTCCGGGTACCCAGGACTCGCTAGCGGAGGTGCCCGCACCACTAGCGAATCCGGAAGTCATACCACGCCCTAAGTCGAGTTTCCGCAGATCTCGTGCAAGCTTACGCGGCATAAATGACCCATGACCGACTCGGCCGCCGGGCGTATTTACCGCCCGTTTAACCGGCGCGCTTCATTTCCATTGAAATCGCCCTCAAGGTCCCACCAGCGCTGCCGATATACAAAGCTGCGTATGCGGCGCAACGTTACAGGGACGGGAATGGTTCGGTTAGCCAGATTGAGGGAAGCGCTGTCGGTCGCGGAAGGCGACCCTGAACTCGTGCGCTCGCAACTCCAGGCATTCGGCCGCCAGATACCGCTGCTCTATTTCATCCTGATCGTGAACACGATGGCCGTGGCTGTCACACATCTGGGATCGGCGCCGGCATGGTTGTCCATCTACTTTCCGGTGGCGCTCTGCACGCTGTGCATCATCCGTTGTGTGCGCTGGTGGCGCGTCCGGCACCGGGTTCTGACACACGATAAGGCCGTCCCCGAACTGCGCAAGGTAATCTGGCTCACGGGCATCCTCGGCGGCGCCTTCAGCAGTTGGTCGGTCCTGCTGTTTCCCTACGGCTCCGCCCCTGAACAGGCACAAGTCGCGTTTTACATGGCGACGACGTTGGTCGGTTGCGTGTTCTGCCTGATGCATCTGCGGGCGGCCGCCCTGCTTCTGCTCTCGATCGTCATCCTAAGCTTTGCGACGTTTCTGGTTTACACGCACTCTTGTGTCTTCATCGCGATGGCCGTCGACATGGCACTGGTCGGCGTCGCCCTCGCCTTTATCATCGAACTGTATTACCGGAGTTTCGCCGGCGTAGTGCACGCGCAGCGCGAATTGCAGGTGAGCCAGAAAAAAACGCAAAGACTCAGCGACGACAACTTCCGGCTCGCGAGCATCGACAGCCTGACCGACCTACCCAACCGGCGCAGCTTCTTCGCCTCGCTGCACGCGCTATCCGAACAGGCGCCCGGAATCGGTGGTGGCTTTAATGTCGGGCTGATCGATCTCGACGGCTTCAAACAGGTCAACGATATCTACGGACATGCAAGCGGCGATCTCGTGCTGCAGGAAGTCGGCGTGCGACTGTTGGCGCTCGCCGAGCCAGGCCTCTTCTTCGCGCGCCTGGGCGGCGACGAATTCGGCGTGCTGGCCCAGCACAAACTGGCAAACGAGACGCTCGTCGAGTTGGGCGAGCGCATCTGCGATGCGCTCGCCCAGCCGTATCGGGTGGCCGGCAATGTCGCCGAATTGACAGGAACGATCGGCTGGGCAGCGTTTCCGGAAGCAGGCACGACAGTCCAGCAGGTTTTCGAACGCGCCGACGCGGCTTTGTACGTCGGCAAGGAAGGCCGCCGCGGCACGCCGGTGATCTTCTCGACGGAACATGAGACGCGAATCCGCCGCTCGAGTCTCGTCGCCCAGGAACTCCGCCATGCGGACCTGGAGTCCGAACTGTTCCTTGAGTTTCAGCCGATTTACGACGTGCTCACACAACGCACCATCGGCATGGAGGCGCTCGGGCGATGGCACAACGCGCGGCTAGGCGCAGTCAAGCCAGAGGAATTCATTCGGATTGCCGAGCGTACCGAACTGATTCTTCGCGTCACTGAAGTGCTGCTGCGCAAAGCGCTCGAGGAAGTATCGCGCTGGCCGTCCGATCTCTATCTGTCGTTCAATCTCTCCGCGATCGATATTTCGACTTCGCCACGCGCTCGCCGCCTCGTCGATATCGTGCTGGGCAGCGGCGTGCCCGCGCATCGCGTCAACTTCGAGATCACGGAAACCGCGGTCACGCGCGATTTCGAACAGGCCCACTGCTCGCTCACGATGATCAAGCAAGCCGGCTGCCGCGTCTCGCTCGACGATTTCGGCACTGGTTATTCGAGCCTCAGCTATGTGCATCGCCTGCCCTTCGATACGATCAAGATCGACCGCAGCTTCATGACCGACGTGGATTCCAATAGTGCGTCCAAGAAGATCGTCAAGTCGGTGCTCGATCTGTGCAGAAACCTCGGACTCGAATGCATCGTGGAAGGACTCGAATCGTCATCACAAGCCGAGGTCGTCAAGGCGCTGGGCGCTCGCGCGGTGCAGGGCTTTCTGTTCGGCAAACCGATGCGGGCGAGCGCCGTTTCGATCTATTTGCAAGCGGCGCTCGGGCAGGTGCATGCCGTAGAAGCGTAAGCGCTCGCCTTCCCGTCTCTCGCGCGAATCAGCACGACACGCTCACGCCAGGCGCAAGACGCACGCGGATGACACGGCACGACTAACCTGACGCAGCACTGTATTCCAGCTTCGGATACCAGTCGCTGCCGCGGCCACCAGGTGTCATGTCGAGCACCGTCCAGATCGGCATCACATCGGGTGCGCCGCGCGGATCCTGACCCGGGTCCGCTGTCGATGGTCCCATTTCCTCGGCCCAGAAGTGCCGCACCGTGCCGCCTGAACGCGTGAACACGTTGAAGGCTGGGTGATCGTCGCCGTCCGGATCTTCGGCGGCGTAGTCGCGGTTGAAGGTGTTGCCGCCTGACGAATACAGCCGCAGATGTCGCCAGCCGCGCTCTTTCTTGAATGCCACCAGCTTGTCGATCGGCGAGCGGCCGATCACGGCAAAAGCCACGCGTTGCAGTATGTCGGGCATTTCACCGTCGTAAGCGCTCAGGAGCGAGGTGCACATCGGACAGGGCCGCGTGCGCTGCGGGCCGAACATCCAGTTGTAGGTGACGAGGGTGTCATGCGCGCCGAACATCTCCGCGAGCGTCACCGTGCCCGTTTCGCCCTCGAAGCGATAGTCCTGCGGCACGGCACCGCCGGGCGGCAACGCGCGGCGCTGCGCGGCAACGCGTTCGATATGACGGCGCAACTCGATTTCCTCGGCCAGCAGCTCGTTGCGCGCACTGCGATATTCGGCGCTCTCGCCCGGAAACCGGCGAGGCGAGTCAGCCAGCAGCCGGGCCGGTTTCAACGTTTGTGCGGATGGGTCTACTTCAGTCATCAGCCACCTCCTGGTACGGTAACAAGGATTAAGGGCACGACAGCGGCAGGGCATGGCGCGGCGCAACCGCGAGTGCATTTATTGCCCTTATATATCCACGACGAACGGCTTGCCGGCAAATCGACAACGCCAGTGAATTATTTTGCAGCCCGTTCGCGATGGCACTCGAGCGCTGCCGTTCGACATGCGGACGAAGTTCGGACGAAACCCGGATAAGCCGTGGGAAACCCATGAACGACACACTGACAACGATCGAAACCGCATTGCAAGGTATCCTTTGCCGATACAGCATGCGCGCGCCGACGCACTATTGCACCGTCACGGCGCCCGCTGCGCCGCTTTTGAGGATGCACCATGCCGCTTCGTCTGCCACCCTTGCCCGCGCTTCGCTTCTTCGAGGCGGCCGGCAGGCATCAGAGTTTCAAGCTTGCCGCCGCGGAACTGAACGTCACGCCGAGCGCGATCAGTCACGGCATCGTTGGCCTTGAGCAATCACTCGGCGTCGAACTGTTCGTGCGCGAGCCGCGCGGAATTTCGCTCACGGCGGCGGGCGCCGATTATCTGTCGTACGTATCCGAAGCGTTTTCGCTGATCGCGATCGGTACGCAACGCCTGCCGAACCACCGCGCGAATCGCCCGATCGCGCTGAGTTGCGCGCCCACGCTAGCCTCGCGCTGGCTGCTGCCGCGTCTCGCCGGATTTCGCGCGCGCTGGCCGGATGCGAACGTCACTGTCGATACATCGCACCGTCAGGTCGGCTTTCCCGTCGACGGTTTCGATTTCGCCATTCGCCTGAGCCGCGCCCCGGTCGCGGGGACCGCCTGGACGCGTCTGTTCGGCGAACGCCTGGTGCCGGTGTGCAGCCCCGCTTACGCGGACAATTTGCGCGACGAGCACGGCCACGTGGATCTGCGCCACGCGACGCTCATTCACGTGAACTCGGCAAGCGAGGACTGGCAGGCGTGGTTCGACGGGGTCGCCATCGACGGGGTCGCCTTAGACGGGACCGCCCTAGACGGGACCGCCATCGACGGTATCGACTTGAACAATGGGTTGCGCGTCGACACGATCCAGCTCGCTTTCGAAGCTGCGAGCATGGGCCTCGGCGTCGCGCTCGGCCGACGGCCGCTGGTGGACCGCGATCTCGCGACCGGCGCACTCGTCGAAGCCTGTCCACAAACGATCGCCTCCTCCACGGCGTATTGGTTGGTCAGCGCGCAAAACGCGGATAGCGCGGAAAATCGCCCGGAACTATTCGATTTCAAGCGGTGGCTGCTCAGTGAGGCTGAGCCATTCGCCAATCCATCTGGTGGCGACAACGCGTGATTGCGCCGCGCCAACCACTGAACCGCGCTTTCGACCTGAACAGGTGAGCCGCGCTCACCTGTCGTCAAAATCTTTTCTTTTGCCGCTTCTGACGCTCGCTGCGACCATGGTGTCGAAGGAGATCAGAACCATGTCCACGACAAATAGCAAACGCTTCACCTTCCCGTTGAGTCAAACGACGCTCGTGATCATCGCCGGCGCGCTGATTCTGAGCGCCGCAATGGGCATCCGGCAGACCTTCGGCCTCTTCATCGGGCCGTTCTCATTCGACCGCGGCCTGCCCGTCACACTGATCGCTTTCGCCATCGCGCTGCACAACCTGGTGTGGGGCTTCGCGCAACCGTTCGCAGGCGCCGCCGCGGATCGCTATGGCTCGGCGCCGGTGGTCGCGTTCGGCGCGACGACATTTGCAGCGGGCCTGGGCGTCGCGGCGGTCGCGCCCTCAGGCCCGATGCTGATCGTCGGTATGGGTCTTCTGGTCGGGATCGGCGTGAGTTGCACGACGTTTGGCGTGGTCTTGCCGGCAGTCGGCCGCATCGCTTCCCCAGAAAAACGCAGCATGGCGATGGGCCTTGTCAGTGCAGGTGGCTCGGCAGGACAGGTGCTGATGATCCCGCTCGTGCAGAGCATTCGACTCAGCTCGGGCATCGCCACATCCCTCTTCGTGCTGGCCTTCGTAATGCTGCTGATCGCGCCGCTCGGCATCGTGCTCGATCGGCGCACGAGTGTCGGCATGCACCCCCAGGAACCGGCCGCTGCGCCGCTTCGCAAAGTGCTCGCTCAGGCAGTCCGGCATCGCGGCTATCGACTCCTGACACTCGGCTTCTTCACTTGTGGATTTCAACTCGCGTTTATCGCTACCCATCTGCCTGAATATCTGACGCTCTGTCACATGCCTGTCGGGATGGGTGCCACGGCGCTGGCGCTGATCGGCCTGTTCAACATGGCGGGCAGTTGGGGCTGCGGCTGGCTCGGCGGCCGGTTCCGGCAGCACCACGTACTCGGCTGGCTCTACCTCATTCGAAGCGTGACGATCGGCGCCTTCTTCCTGTTGCCGAAGACCTCCACGTCGGTCGTCATCTTCGCGGCCGTGATGGGTCTGACCTGGCTCGGTACCGTGCCGCTCACGAGCGGACTCGTGGCGAAAGTGTTCGGCACACGGCACCTCGGCAGCCTCTTTGGCGTCTGCTTTCTGAGCCACCAGATCGGCTCGTTTCTGGGTGCGTGGCTAGGCGGCCTGGTGTTCGATCTGACCGGGTCGTATTCGTTGCTATGGGAAGCAACAGTCGCCGCCGGACTCATCGCCGCGATGCTGCACTTCCCGATCGACGACAAGGCCGTCAGCACGCCGGCAATTCGATCCGAGCCGGTGCGTGCGTGAGGGTGTTCGATCACGAGCAAGGCTGCGTGAGCAGGTATCCGCGCGCATCGCGCGCCGCGAGTCCGCTGCTCGCTGCTCGCTGCTCGCTGCACAGATGCTACTTTCGCGGCGCGTCCGCCGCCGCTTTCGGCACGCGCCCCATCAGATAGAACTCGTCGTTCGGGCGCATTGAAATGACGTTGGCCATGCGGTTCGACAAGCCGAAAAATGCCGTGATGGCTGCGATATCCCACACGTCTTCATCTGAAAAGCCATGCTCGCGCAGCGTCTGAAAATCGGCATCGTCGACCGTGCCGGATTCGCGGCAGACCTTCAGCGCAAAGTCGAGCATCGCCTTCTGGCGCGGCGTGATATCCGCCTTACGATGATTGACGGCCACCTGATCCGCAAGCAACGGCGCTTTTTCGTAAATACGCAGAATCGCGCCGTGTGCGACCACGCAATACAGGCACTGATTCACTGCACTCGTGGCGACGACGATCATCTCGCGCTCGCCTTTGCTTAAGCCGCCCTCTTTCAGCATCAACGCGTCGTGGTACGCAAAAAACGCGCGGAATTCATCTGGCCGATGCGCCAGCGTGAGAAACACGTTCGGGACAAAACCGGCTTTTTCCTGCACTTCGAGGATCCGGGCACGGATGTCGTCCGGCCATTCGCCCGGCTCGGGCACGGGGTAGCGGCTGATTGGCTGAAGGTTTGCCATGCGGTCTCTCCGTCGTATCTGTATGTGTACGACGATTGTAGCAACCGTGCCGCGGAACACGGCATGAGCGACCCGATTACCCGTAGCTCGCCTTCCAGAAGCACACGTAATGCTGTATTTTCGATGGATCAATTCTCGAAGACCGAGAGGGTCCATGGATCGCCTGGAGGCAATGTCAATTCTGGTGGCCGCGGTGGAGACCGGCAGTTTTTCGGCCGCGAGCCGCAAACTGGGCACACCGCTCCCCACCGTCAGCCGTAAAGTCGCCGAGCTCGAAGCGCATCTGAACGCGCGGCTGCTGGTGCGCTCCACGCGCAAGCTGACCTTGACGGACGCAGGCGCGGCCTACCTCGCCGCCTGCAAGCAGATCCTCGAACAGGTGAGCGAAGCCGAAAGCGCGGCCGCAGGCGAGTACAGCACGCCGCGCGGCGAACTCGTCGTCACGGCGCCGATGGTGTTCGGACGCCTGCATCTGCTGCCCATCATCAACGATTTCCTCGCAACGTTCCCGGCGATCGCCGTGCGTCTGGTGCTGGCTGACCGCACGCTGCATCTGCTCGACGAACATATCGACGTCGCGTTGCGCATCGGCAAGCTGCCCGACAGCAGCATGATCGCGACCCAGGTCGGCACGGTGGTCCGGGTGGTCTGCGCCAGTCCGCGTTACCTCGCGCAAGCCGGCAAGCCGGACACGCCCGCCGATCTCGCCCACTTCGCTTGCGTGAATGTCGACTCGTTGCCGTCCGGGCCGATCTGGACTTTCGCGCCGCACGGCGCGAAACAGCAAGCCGTGCCGATCCGTCCGCGCCTGTCCGTCAATACCGCGGAAGCCGCCATCGACGCGGCTATCGCAGGTGTAAGGCCTCACGCACGTACTCTCTTACCAGGCCGCGCGGGCCGTCGAAGAAGGCAAGCTGCAACTGGTGCTGCGCAAATTCGAGCCCGAACCGATCCCGGTCAGCCTGATGCACGCGGGGCAAGGGCCATTGCCGCTGAAAACGCGCAGTTTTATCGACTTCGCGGTGCCGCGCTTGCGCGCTGCGCTGAGCGGCGACAAGGACAGGCTGCACGGGGGCAGCGCGGCGCGCGTAATCGTCCCGCCCTCTTGAATCTTTGCGGGCGTTTAGCCCTCCCCGTAGCGCCCTTTTTCCAACCTGTGCTTAAATCTGCCTTTCGTGCTGTCGCGTTCGTACCGGGCGACTGAACGAGCCGTGTGGTCGCCCGCTGCCCCGCGGGAACCCGCCACGCATGACGTGTTCGCAACAGACGCGGACCGGGCGCCGATTGTTTCAAATCCTTTCATTGCATCAAGAGGAGCTTGGTTGTGTGGCATTTTCCCGTTGCTATTCCACCCTCGCTGGGCGTGTGGGCCGTGTTCATGAGCGTGCTCATCACGCAACTCGGCATGCCGATTCCAGCGGCGCCGATGCTGATCCTCGGCGGAACCATGGCGGCGATGGGACAGACCTCTTACGCCAGCGTCATTGGCGCCGCCGTCGTCGCGACGCTGATTGCGGATTCGCTGTGGTTCTTCACCGGGCGGGCATACGGCCGGCGGTTGCTGAACCAGCTGGTGCGCTTCTCACTCTCGCTCGACACCACCGTGCGCGTCGCACGCAATACCTATGAACGGTACGGCGCCCCGATCCTCACCGTCGCGAAGTTCCTGCCCGGCCTCGGTCTGATCTCGGCGCCGCTGCTCGGCACCACGCCAATCAACGTCGGCGTGTTTCTGCTGTGGGATTTTGTCGGCGCGGCGCTGTGGGCCAGCGTATGGGTGGTCGGCGGCGCAGCGCTTCACGATCAGATCGTGCAGCTCGTTCTGCTCGTGCGCCATCACGGCGGCACGATTTTCGACGCGTTCGCGGCGATCTTCGTTGCCGTGCTCCTCTATCGCTGTGTACGCCGCTGGCAGTTTCGCCGCTGGCTCGCACATATACGCATCTCGCCGGACCAGCTCGACGAATTGATGAAGTCCAATGAGCCGCCGCTGATTCTCGATGCCCGGCCGCACAGCATACGCGTGAAAGAATCGCACCGGATCACGGGCGCGCAGTTACTGGACCTCGATTCGCCCGAGCCACTGCATCCCGAGTTGCTGAAGCGGCCGATTGTCGTCTACTGTGTCTGTCCTAACGAAGCGACCGCCAAGCGGATCATCAACCAGCTGCATCGGAAGAATATCCATCACGTAAAAGCGCTCAAGGGCGGCCTCGACGCATGGGAAAAACGCGGCTATCCGGTCGAGCCATTGCCACCTGACTTCGCGACGGCGATGGCCCATATGTCGGAAGACGAAGGCAACGAGGGCGAATACACCGTGCGGGCCAGATTGGCGAAGTGACTTCGCGCGCCACCGCCTGATGTGGAAGATGAAGCTTGCAGGCCATGCTTCGTTAGGGCTGCAAGCCGCACGCGCACCTGATCAGATCTTCGCCGTAAACGTCAAACCGAAGACGCGCGGGTCGCCATATAGCACCGGATACGCCCCATAAGACGGCAACAGTTCCAGCTTTTTATAGACCTTGTTGGTCAGGTTCGTCACGTAGCCGGTCAGAATGTATTTCTGATTCGACGAGACGTACGATACGTGCGCATTCATCACCGTATAGCCCGCCTGCCACAGCTGCGGCACGGTTTGACGCGTCGCGCTGAAATACTCGGTGCTGCGGTAGTTAATATCGCCACCCAACGCGATCGAGCCCACCGGCAGCGGCACGCGGTATTCACCGCCCACGTCGATCGTGGTGTGCGGCGAACGGGCGAACGAATTGCCCACCGCGGTCGGCACATTGGCAAACTCGGTAAAGCGCGTGTTCAGCAGTCCGAGGTTCGCGAACAGATAAAGGCTGTTGAGCGGCTGCGCCTTCAATTCAAGTTCGAAACCATCGGCACGCCCCTGTCCCGCGTTCGACAATGTGGACACCGGCGCGCCGCCTAACGGATTCGGCGCGAGAGCAAATACCTGAATGTCGCGGTAGTCGTAATGGAAGACGCTCGCGTTGGCGGTCAGGCGCTTGTCGAACCATTCGCTCTTGATGCCGGCTTCGTAGTCGGTCAGATACTCGGGCGTAACTGTCGATACGGTGCTTTGCGTATACGCGCTGCCGTTGTAGCCCCCCGAACGGAAGCCGCGCGCATAACGGATATAAGCCCGCACGTTGTTACTGATCGCGTATTCGGGCGTCAGGTCCCACGTCGGTGCGCGCCAGGTGTTGGTCTGGTTCTGTCGCGCGCTCACCGCGAGTGGCGACGTGATCGACGCTGGATCCCACCAGTTGCTCACATCGCTGAACGAAACGGGGCCGCTATTTTCCAAACCGGTCAGATTGATCGTCTTGCGTTCGATCGTATAGCGCAGGCCACCGGTCAGGTTGAAGCGATCGGTGAAGCGATACTTCACGCTGCCGAACGCTGCGGCGCTTTGCGTGTGCTGAGTCAGTTCGGTCAGATGGTAATAGGTGGCCGACGGGCCGCCCGGCGCATCCGGCAAGCCGCCGCCGGCACCCTCTTCGCTCAGTTCCTCGGTGAAGAAGTGCGCCCCTGCGATCCAGCTCAATCGGTCATTCTGCGGCGACTCGATACGAAACTCCTGCGAGAACTGATGCGACGCAAGCGTATCGTGCGAACGCGCCGCGTCGTAGGGCGAGTAGTCTTCATCGTCCTGGTACCAGCGGTTCAGGCCTTCCAGCGCGGTAATCGAGGTCAGCGTCAGGGCGCTGTTGATATGCCAATGCGCCGTCAGCGAGCCGCCATAAGACGCAATGTGATCGCTCGACGGTGCATTCAATGAAACCGTTTGCGGATCGCTCGACCCGACGAAGCCAAACTGGTTTGCACCGTTAGAAGCGGCCCCTTGTGCGTGCCACGGGTCGCCGCCACCGGTGTAATTGCGGCCGTGGATGTTCAGCAGGAAGTCTGAATTCGAGGTCGGCACCGCGAGTAACTGGAAGCGCACCGCGTTGTCGTGGAAGCCGCCGAAACGGCCATCCGCGACTGTGTTGGTGAAAAAACTGTCGCCGTTCTCGTGATACACCGAGATGCGCGCCGCCAGCACGTCGTTGTTGCCGATCGGACCGCCGATCGCGGCTTCGGCAAGCCGGCTGTTGTACTGGCCGAACCCGACCTTGCCATAACCGTCCACGTCGAAGGTCGGCTTTTTCGAGGTCAGGCTGACCGCGCCGCCGATCGTATTCTTGCCCCACAGCGTGCCCTGCGGGCCGCGCAGCACCTGGATATTGTCGAGGTCGAACAGCGGAAAGCCCTGGCCGAACACGCTGTTGATATACACGTCGTCGAAGTAGACGCCGATCGGGCTCAGCGACAGATCCGACGGATCGTTGCTGCCGACGCCACGCAGGAACCAGCGGGGCCGTTCGCGTCCTTCGGTGGACTGCGCGGTGAAGTTCGGCACGTATTTGGTGATGTCGTTGACGACTCGCAATTCGTTGTTCTTGATGGTGTCACCGCTCAACGCGGTGACGGCGACCGGCACTTCCTGAATGCTTTCCTTGCGTCGGCGCGCGGTGACGGTGACCGTTCCCAGATTCGTATCGGCCACGGCCTTGTTCGTGTTCTTCGCTTTCGGCTTTGCCTGTACTGCCGTACCGGCCGCTTCAGCTGAAGCATCGCTTGCCGCGCTATCCGCAGCCCATGCCGGCGACACCAGCACACCACCAGCAAGCACTCCCCCGAGCGCAACGACGAGTGTTTTTCTCTTGAACATTGACTTCGCTATCCTTATTCAATTGTTGTTTGATTGCGCCCGCAACCGAGTTTTCGTCTTCGTGCGCGAGCGATGCGGCACGCATGGTGTGCTCTATTGCAAGTCGGATGCCAGGTGAAGCGGCCCGTCACACAAGGGTTGCGTGAACGGCACCAGGGGTGATTGCTGCTGGTGCACCCGCGGGGTGGTGTTGGGGTGTTGCGTATGCAGCACCCCAACACGGGGACAGCTATTGAGCGGGAAAATGCGCGCGAATGATCCGCAAGGTTCGCACTTGGGGAGCGTGATGCTGTGTTCGCGATGGGTGACGTGAGCGCGGCGAGGTGGCCGCGATCAGAACGATTCAATACCAGCCATCAGGATGCCGAATCTAATTTCAGAGCCAAACATCGTCGGCCTCACCGGCGCGAACCGGATGGCGACGCGATATAGCGATGTGATTGCGCGAGCGCGCGTGGATCGATCCACGCATGAATATCGAAGTCCGCCGGCAGAAAGCCCCATTCCACGAGGAAGCCTTTGAAATCGTCGAGCGCGGCGATCGACGTGTCGTCGAGATCAGTACGCAAGCGTTGATGCACGTCGTCGCCATAAGCGAGACGCAGCCAGTCGTCGCCCGAACCGGTTTCCCGGCCCAGATAGCCAAGCACTTCCTGCTTGTGCTCCCGCGCCCAGCCGTCCACGTCGATCACGCGCGCCAGAAAGCGGCTGACGATGTCCGGATGGTTGTCGAGCGTGGCCGCGTTGACCGTCAACGGCCGTGGCGAGCCGTTGTTGATGCGAACCTTCGGCTCGGGATGAAAGCCGATGTCGACCACAACCCGCGCGCCGATCAGGTAGGCACTCTCGAGACCGAGCGAACCCTTCACATAGATCGCATCGACCTCACCACGCACCAGTGCCGCGATTTCCGCGGAATAGAGACGGCGGCTGCTGACGCTACCCGGATTGCTGAACGACGCCGTGGGCAAGGCACCGCCATCCGCGGGCTCGCGCACATTGGCCGCCGCCACGTCGACCAGCTCGACATCGCGCGCGGACAGGCCCTCAAGATCCAGCACGCTGACAAAACCACGCAACGCTGCCGCGCGGAAAATATCGATCCGCTCGCCCGCGCGCTTCGGCAGGCCAACGCGGCGTCCACGCAAGTCTTTCGCCGTGCGGATGCCGGAGTCGGGCAGCGCAACGATCGCCTGCGCTTCGTCCACCCACGTCAGCGCGATCACGCGAGTATCGGCCCCGGCGGAACGCGCCCACAACGCCGGGATACTACCTCCCTGGCGAAACGAATTGTCCAATGTGTGATCGATATGTGAGGCGCGCTGGGCCGCATGCTGCGTTTCCTGTAACGAGCGTACGGTAATGCCGTCGCGCGCGAATTCGTCATCGAGCCAGCCGAGATGCGCGGCGATGCCGAGCGGTGTCGGCACCGGGCAGCGCGTGTACCAGATCGACTGGATGTTGTCTGAAACCGAAGTGCTCATGAATTGTTCCGGTAAGGAGTCGAGTGTCTGGTGTGATTTGCCGTGCTTAGGTGTGATTAGCCGTGACTCAACCGTGGCTAACCGTTATTGGCCGTCAGTACCGACAGCTTGCTGATGCCGGCGTGCTCGATCGCCGCCATCAGTTTGGCCACCGTGCCGTAGGGCACGCCTTCATCAGCCTGCAGGTTAAGCGCAACATCCGGGTTGTTCGCCTTGAGCGCCGACAGTTCAGCGCCGATCAGGCGCAGATCGGTGGGTCGCTTGTCGAGGTACACAACGCCCTTTGCATCGACACTGACGGTCACGGCCGGCTTCTGATCGGCGGGCGCCGTGGCGACCGTCCGGGGCAGATTCACATGCACCGCGTTGTTGAGCAGCGGCGCCGTGACGATGAACGCGACCAGCAGCACCAGCATCACGTCGACGAGCGGCGTGATGTTGATTTCGCTCAGCACGTCATCGTTATCGGAAGAAGATGAGAAGGCCATTATGCGAACGCCTCGTTGACGGTCTTCAGGCTCGGTTGCGCACGCGCCGCCGTGCCCTGTACGCGGAATCCGGCTTTCTGCGCGAGCGTGACGAAATCGGTTGCGAAACCGTCGAGATCGGCGGAAGCCGCTTTGACCAGGCGCACGAAGAAGTTGTAGGCGAGCACCGCCGGCACCGCGACCGCGATGCCAATGCCGGTTGCTACCAGCGCTTCGCCGATCGGTCCGGCCACCACGTCGATACTCGCCGACGCGCTGTGCGTGATCGCCGTCAGCGCGTGAATGATGCCGAACACGGTGCCGAACAGGCCGACAAACGGCGCGGTGCTGCCGATCGAGGCAAGCACGGCGAGACCCGCTTCGAGGCGGCGGCGCTCGTTCTGGATCTGCTGGCGCAGGTGGCGCTCCAGCAGATCGTGGCGGCTCCAGCTATGTTCGAGATCCTGACCATTGCCTTCGTCGGCGCGTTGCAAGGTCTCGAAACCGGTTGCCGCGACGCGGCCCACCGGGCTCACGCCGGGTTCCAGCGCGGCTGCCGCGTGGAAACTGCTGGCCGCCCAGAACTGCTTCGTGAAGCGCCGGCTCTGCACGCTCGCGCGCACGCTTTGGACGGCCTTGACGACAATGAGGGTCCACGTCACCACCGAGAAAATTCCCAGTAGCCAGAGCGCGCCCTGCACGATGAAAGTCGTTGAAATGCCATTCATGATGATTGATTCCTTTTGGTTCGCAATTCGGTTCGCAATTCGGTTCGCAATTCGGTTCGAGATTCGGTTCGAGATTCGGTCCGAGATTCGCTTCGAACTCGGTTCGCAATTCGGTTCGAAATTCAGATCCGGTGTTGAAAAGAAAGCACGCGCTTCGCCCGTCATGCAGACGGCCCGCTTCAGCCCAGCTTGAAGTCGATAGGCACGTTGACCCAGCCGTCGACCGCTTCGTCTCCCCGTTTGGCCGGCACGAAGCTCCAGCGCCGGACCGCGGCCACCGCGGCGTCGTCGAGCATCTTCCGGCCGCTGCTGGTCCTGATATCGACCGAGTCAGGTTTGCCGTTCGGCAGCACATGCACACGCAGCAGCACGCGCCCTTCCCATCCCTGGTCTTGTGCGATCGGTGGGTAGTCGGGCGCCGGGTTGTGCAGATACGCGGCGTTGCCGATCGGCGCGGTTTCAGCCACCGGCGCGGGGGGCGCGGCGGGGGCCGGTGCCACTGGTGCCGGCACGTGCGTGGCGACTGTGTCGGCCGGCGTCGAAGCTTGCGGCGGCTGGGCCACGAGCGGTGTGGCAGCAGGCGCCGGCTTCGGGGCTGCGGCACGCGTCAGCGGGCGTGCTGGCTGCGGTTGCTGTTTAATCGGCTGCGGCAGGGGCGGCGGCGCCTGCCTGGCCTGCGGCAACGGCACCGGCGGCCGCGTCAGCTCCACCGTCATCGGCAGGGGTTTGGGCGGCACGACAGCCGCGAGCGGCTCCACATGTCCATGTCTCGCCACCAGCACGAATCCCGCGTGCAGCGCGACGATCAACAGCGCGGCTGCGCCGATCTCGCCCCATGCCCGCTGCGTCGCCCGCGACTCATGCTCCGCCGCGGGCACGCGCTGCGTCAGCGGCTGCGGCGGCAGTGGCGCAAACGCAGGCACGTTCGAACGGCGCACCGCCGAGCCGCTCCAGCGCGCCGCATGGCGTCGCGCCTGCGTACCCGAACCCTCCATTGTCAGAAACGTCACGGTTCACTCCTTACTGGTTTGCGCGCTGCGCGAGGACGCCCCACACTAGGCGACCCATGCGCGGCGATATTTCGATACCTCGGTGTAAGGCTGCGGCTCGATCCATGCTCGCGCGTCGAAGTCGTGCTCGAGAAAGCCCCATTCGAATAGAAAGTCCTTAAACGCCACGAGACCGTCGATCGAGGTCTGCGCGAGATTGGTTTCCAGATGCCGATGCACTTCACTGCCATACGCATAGCGCACCCACTCGTCGGACGAACGGGTCTCACGCCCGATATAGGCAACGGTCTCGGCCGGATGCTTCGTCGCCCAGTCACCCGCCGCCACCACCACCGATACGAACCGGCTGACCAGATCGGGGCGCTCGTCGATGAGCGCCTGATCCACCGTCAGCGTGCGCGGCGTACCGTTGCCGATGCGCACCAGCGGATCGGGATGTGCGCCCAGATCGATCACCACGTGAGCGTCGATCAGATGCACGGTTTCCAGTCCGGCCACGCCCTTCACGAAGATCGCATCGACATCGCCCCGCACCAGCGCCGCCACTTCCAGCCCGTACTCATGCGGCCCGCGAAACGTCGATGCATTGCCGGGCGCCTGCCCAAGCTTGCCGATAGCAATCCGCGCTTCACCAGCTTCGCGCGTCGGCTCGGGTAAATCGACCCACTGCGCGTCGCTATGCCCGAGGCCTTCAAGTTCGAGTGCGGTAAGAAAACCCTTGAGCGCGGCAGCGCGCCAGAAGTCAATACTGATCGCGTGTCGCGGCAGACCCAGACGCCGTCCACGCAGATCGCGCGAATGGCGAATGCCACTGCCCGGCAGCGTCACGATCGCCTGAAATTCATTGGTCCACGAGAGGCCGACAACCCGCGTCGCCGCACCGCGCGAACGCGCCCACAACGCCGGGATATTGCCGCCCTGGCGAAACGACGACGGCAGACTGTGATCGAAATGCGACTCGCGTATGGCAGGCTCGCGGGTCTCCTGCAACGAATTCAGGGTGATGCCGTCCGGTCCGAACTCCTCGTCGAACCAGCCGCGGTGAACGGCTATGCCGAGCGCGGTCGGCACGGGACAGCGGGTGTACCACAGTGCAGTGGACGTCGCGGCTTGCGCAACGGTTGTACTCATCGTTGGATTCCTTGATTGTTGTTGTACGCGGGGCCGATTGCCGCCGCCTTAGGCAAGAGCGACCCGCAACGCCGCAGCGGTTCTGCGTGCATCGATCGCTCCCGCCACCAGCGGCAGGACCTCCTCGCCGACGCGATACGCTTCTTCCAGATGCGGGTTGCTCGCCAGAATGAAGGTCGATACGCCGATGTCCACATACTCGGCGAGCCGCTCCGCGACCTGCTCGTGGCTGCCCACGATCACGCAGCCTGGGCCGCCGCGAATCTTCGACATGCCGGCCCACAGGTTCGGCCCGACGATCAGGTCGTCGAAATGCTGGGTGTTGCCCTGGTGCAGCGCGAACTGCCGCTTCGCGCCAACCGACTCCGAATCGCCGACGCCAACGGTGCGTCGCGTGCCACCCAGTTGCGTCGAGTCGCTGACAGTAGCGAACATCTGCCGCAACTCGGCCCATGCCTGTTCTTCCGTCTCGCGCGCGAGAATGTCGATGCGCATGCCGAAGCGCAGATCGCGCTCGGCGTTTTGCGCGTCGAGCGCCTGGCGCGCGCGGTCGATCACCTCCTTCTGTTTGGCCAGCGGCTCGCCCCAACTCAGATGCACATCACCGTGTTTCGCGGCCACCGCCATCGCGGCGTCGCTGGCGCCAGCCAGATAGATACGCGGCACAGGCTGGCTGGAGAGCGGCGCGACCAGGCCGCCGCCTTCGACCTGATAGAAGCGGCCCTTGTGCGTGTAGGGCTCACCGGCGGAATAGCCCTTCACCACGTCGAGAAATTCATCGGTGCGCGCGTAACGGCTGTCGTGATCGATAAAGTCGCCATACGCGCGCTGATCCGCGCCACCGCCGCCCGTCACGATGTTCCACTCCACGCGGCCGCGGCTGATCCGCTGCAGGCTGGCCGCCATTTGCGCGGCATACGCCGGATGCATGAACCACGGCTGCATCGCGATCAGCAAGCGCAGGTTGCGGGTCTCGCGCGCCAGTGCCGCGGCCACCACCCACGGCTCCTCGGTAAAGCGGAAGATCGGAATCAACGCGCCGTGAAAACCGACCAGATCCGCTGCGCGCGCCACCTGGGACAGATAGTCGATGTAGCCAAAATCGTCGCTATCCGTTTTCGGCGCGACGCGCGAGGCCGTCTGGTTATTCCACTCGCCACGGGTGTGCCGGTCGTGTGCGCGTCTGCCATCGCCGTGCATCGGCAAGCGCCACAGAAATTCGACAGCCATTGATCTGTTCTCCTTGGTGTTAGCGTCGGGTCGACACGCGATGACGCGCGCCGTAACCGGTTCGGCACCTCTCTAAGCACGGCCTATGCCAATTGCAATGGAGAAGCCTTCGATTGGCACGCGATGCGCGATGGCCACGAGCGTTGCGGGCGCTTCGACTGGCACCGATCGCGGCGCAGCCAGCCTGCTCGCAAGCTGCTGCATCAGCACCTCACGTGTTGCTGGCGCAACACCGCTTCGGACAAGTGCTGCTGGAGCAACACCGGCGAAGGTGTCGAATCCCGCACCACACCGGTGGCACCGGCGGGACATAGCCGAGCCGCACGCCCGCTCCGCGCCACCAGGAGGATCCACGCGCGCCTGGCCTGAAATTTGCATTTATCAGTCCGCGCCGCCGCGACCGCTTTCGCGCGCCGCCGGCGGGCAGCACGAACCTCAATATGGAAACGCACATGACAGACAGGCCCGATTCATCATCGGACAAACAGCATCCCTTCTGGTACGCACGCTCACCGGTGCCAACGCCGCTCGGCATCGCCGTGCATCTCGGCTGGCTCAACGGCGAGTTGTCGGCCGACGGCATCGCGATCCGCTCGCTGCGCGACTCGGCAGGACACGACGCGTCGTCGATCAGCGATCACACGCTGGCGATGTCGTTTCGTCAGGGCGGCAGTATTCCGGCGATGTGGGCGCGCTCGCATCGTGCCGATACGCGCGTGATCGGCCTATCGTGGGTCGATGAATCGCAGTTGATCCTGACGCTGCCGGGTTCCGGCATTCAGTCGGTCAAGCAACTGCGTGGCCGGCGCATCGCGATTCCGCGTCGTTCGACCGACCGCATCGATATCTTTCGCGCCTCCGCGCTGCGCGGCTTCGTCAATGCACTCAGTCTGGAAGGCATGACGACGCGCGACGTCGAGCTGATCGGTGTAGAAGCACGCACACTGCAGGCAGTCGGCGACGATCCCGCAACGGAACTCTTCACCTTGCCGCTCGGCCTGTCGAGCCGCGCGCTGTATGCCGCCGAAGCGAGCGCCTTGCTGCGCGGCACGGTGGATGCGATCTACGTGAAGGGGTCAGTCGGGCTGGAAGTGGCGCAACTGATCGGCGCGCAAGTCGTGATCGATATCGGCTTTCATCCTGAGCCGCATATCCGCAACAACAACGGCACGCCGCGTCCGCTCACGGTGAATGCGGAAGTGCTCGCCAATCATCCGGACATCGTCGCCGGCTTTCTGAAGCTCGTGGTCGCGGCAGGCGACTGGGCGCGCACGCATCCCGACGAAACCGCGCAGTACGTTTCCCACGAAACCGCGTCGGCGATCGAGTGGGTTCATGCGGCCTATGGCGGCAACCTGCATCACCATCTCGGCGTGAACCTGGAAGCGGAATCGGTCGCCGCGCTCGACGACTTCAAAAACTTTCTGTTCGAGTGGGGATTCCTCGAAGCCGACTTCGAGATCGCCGACTGGATCGATCCACGCCCGATGGCCGATGCGCTGCATTCGACCATCAAGCGGCGAGCATGAACGAGCGCCCCGCTCGAACCACGCCGCCCGGTTTCCACCATTACGTTCAAGGTCTGATCCGCACATCATGAAACGCTCATCTGCTCTCTCCCTGTTGCTGCGGCGCGCGTTCGTCGCATGGTCGATGACGGTACCGCTCACCGCCGCCGCGTTGCTGGGCCCCGCCGTGGCACGCGCCGAAGATGCGCCAAAAGTCGTGCGGATCGCCGTGGTCGCTTATTCAAACGGCGGCAAAACGCAATATGCGGGCGCCTCCGCTTTAATCGACGCCGACAAGTCGCTGGAGCAGGCACTCGCCGCACGCCATATCAAGCTGCAATGGGTGCCGGTCTCGACCGCTGCGGTCGGAACGCTGGTCAACGAGGCCTTCACGAATCACAGCATCGACTTCGCCGGTTACGGCGACCTGCCCTCGGTCGTGGTCAACGCTTCCGGCACGCATACCAGACTGATCGTGCCGGGTGGCGTGGGCAGCAACACCTATCTGGTGGTGCCGGCCAATTCGACGGCGAAGTCGATCGTCGACCTGAAAGGCAAGCGGATTGCGCTCAATCGCGGCCGCCCGTGGGAAGTGACGTTCGGCAAACTGCTGGCGGCCAACGGCCTGAAACTGTCCGACTTCAAGATCTATAACCTCGATCCGCAAGCCGGCGCCGCCGCTGTCGCCGCGGGACGGGTCGACGGGTTCTTTACGCTCTCGGATGCTTACCCACTCGTGGACAAGCAGGTCGGCAAGATCATCTGGTCGACCAAGGAAGCACCCGACGCCTGGAAGATGCGCGCGGAATTGTGGGCCTCCGACGATTTCGTGCGTCAGTACCCCGACGTCACGCAACTGGTGGCGACCGCGTACGTACGTGCGGCCTATTGGATCTCGCAACCGCAGAACCGCGACGCGTTCATCAAGATTCTGAGCGCGTCGGGCCAACCCGAAAACGTAGTGCGCCGCGAGTACGACGACGAGAAGCTGCCGTGGAAAGACCAATGGACGCCGCTTTTCACGCCATCGCTCAGCGCGCATTACCGCGACGTGTCGGCGTATAGCCAGCAGGCCAAGCTCACGTCCGGCGGCGTGGATGTCAATAGCCTGCTCGCGCCGCAATTCGTCAACAACGCGTTGAAGGAGCTCAAGCTTGAACGCTACTGGGATGTGAGCGCCACGACGAATGTCGCAAACCGTTGAAACGGTGGCGGGCGCCGCGGCATCCGCTCCACCCACACCCGTCACTCAGGCAAGGGCGAGCGCCGCCTCTCGCGTGCGCGCTTTCGCGCACCGCGCTGCCTCACTGCTGTGGTGGGTCTCGCCCGCGATGCTATTCCTGCTCTGGTGGTGTGCGAGCGCGCAACACTGGTTCGCGCCGCAACTCCTCGTGCCGCCGCACAAGGTCTATGACACCTTCAGCACGCTCGCGGCCGGCGGCGACCTGCAGGACAACCTGCTGATCACTTTGCGTCGTCTGGCAACCGGCTTCGTGTGGGGCGGCTTGCTCGGCATTGCGTGCGGCACACTGCTCGCCGTGAACCGCGTTTTCTCAGACTACGTGCGCCCGCTCTTCGACATCCTGCGGCAGGTACCGACGCTGACGCTCATACCTATTCTGATTCTGCTCATCGGCATCGACGAACCGCTCAAGGTGGTGGTGGTCGCCAAAGCGGTGTTCTTTCCGGTCGCGCTGGCCACCTACGGGGGCGTGCAAGGCGTGCCGCGCGACCTGGTCGAAATGGCGCGCCACTATGGGCTCGGCCGCCTCGCGTTGTTGCGCGACGTGCTGCTACCCTCGGCCATTCCGTCGCTGCTCACGGGCATCCGTATTGCGATGGCGCGTTCCTGGCTCGCGCTGGTCGCGGTCGAGTTGCTGAGCGCCGACAGCGGCATTGGCGAAATGATGGAGATGGCGCGGCAAATGCTGCGTATCGACATTGTGATGGTCGACGTGATCGCAATTGGGTTGATCGGCTTCGCCCTCGATCAGAGCATCGCACTCGTGCAGCGCCGCGTGTTGCGCTGGCAAACGCCCAACCGTTGAATCAACTTCCTTTTGAAACGTTATCCATGACCGCTCTGCATGCCACGTCCCCCCTGCGCCGACGCGCCCGTGGTTTTGTGTTGCCGCTCGCCTTACTTGGGCTCTGGCAATTCGCCGCCTATCGCGATGCCGTGCATCAATACGCGTTCGTGCCACTCGAACAGGTGGCGAGTGCAGCAATCGAACTCGTCAGAAGCGGTGAATTGTTCGTCGACCTCGGCGCGAGCCTGCGCCGCACGACGTTAGGTCTTGCCACCGGCGTAATCGCCGGCGTCGCCGTAGGCGCGTTGACCGCCTTATCGCGTAGCGCCGAGAAGCTGGTGCATCCGTTATTTCAGGCATTGCGTCACGTCCCGCTGCTCGGGCTGATTCCATTGATCAGTCTCTGGTGCGGCACGGGCGAGTTCGCGAAGGTGTTCATCGTCTTCCTCGCCGCCTTCTATCCGATGGTGACGAGCAGCTTCGACGGACTGCGCCGTATCGATCAACGTTATTTCGAGCTTGCGCAATCGTATGAGTTGACACGGCTTGGCTGGCTGCGCGACGTGCTGATTCCAGGCGCGTTACCGGACGTATTCGCCGGCATCCTGCAAGCGGTGCCGTTTGCATGGATTACGGCCACGAGCAGCGAGCTCTTATTCAACGCCGGCGCGGGCGTCGGCAATCTGATGCAGACCGCGCAGGCCGGCGCGCGCGTGGACGTGTTGCTGGTATGCGTGACAGGCGTCACCGTGCTGGCAGTAGCAATGGGTATGCTGTGCGAGCGCGTCGCGCAGCGCCTGCTGCGCTGGCGCGATCACGCCTGACGGCGGTCGGCGGTTTCGCTCGCATCGGCGGCGTCCGGTTCGCCAGCGTCGCGCAGCTTGAGGATGCCGAGTTGCGCGAGCCGCGCGCGCACGATGTTGCGCGACAGATCGAGCAGGCGTGAAGTGCGAAGCTGATTGTTCTCGGAGAATTCGAAGGTGCTGCGATAGACCGTGTCTTCGATGTGCTGCCAGAGCCTCGGCGTACCGAGCTCCAACAGATCGACGATGGCCTCGCGCAAGGCGTCGGTGGCCTCTGCGATATCGCGCGGGCGGCGTGACGGGTTCGCCGCCGCGGCCACGACAGGCGCGTCCGCAGCCGGTGCGTGAGGCGCCAGCGAGAGTGCGGAAAACTGCAGGTCGGCGACGTCGATGAAACCGCCGCTGCTCACCAGCAGCGCATGATGAATCACGTTCTCCAGCTCGCGAATGTTGCCCGGCCATGAGTGAGCATGCAGCCGTTCGAGCGCGGCATCCGTCAGCGCGGGCGGCGTGATCCGCAGACGCTTCGCGTAGCTCTCGAGAAAGTGCTGGATCAACGGCCCGATGTCGCCCGGTCGCTCGCGCAACGGCAACAGGCTCAGTTTCACGACGTTCAGACGGTAGTACAGATCTTCCCGAAAGTGCCCGGCACGTACCGCGGCTTCGAGATTCACATTGGTCGCGGTGACCAGCCGCACGTCGATTTTGACGGTCTTGCGCGAACCGACCGGCACCACCTCGCGTTCCTGCAATACGCGCAGCAGCTTGACCTGCGCCGCAAGCGGCAAGTCCCCCACTTCATCGAGAAACAGCGTGCCGCGATTAGCCGACTCGAACCAGCCGGGCTGGCTGCTGATCGCGCCCGTAAACGCGCCACGTTCGTGACCGAACAGTTCGCTCTCGATCAGCGTCTCCGAGAACGCACCGCAATTCACCGCAACGAATGGCCCGTCACGGCGCTCGCTCAGCGAATGCACGAGCCGGGCGATCAACTCCTTGCCAGTGCCGCTCTCGCCCGTGACAAGCACGGTGGCGTCGCTCGGCGCGACCAGATGGATGCGTTCGAGCAACACCAGCGACTTGGGATCGTCGAAAGTCAGGGCTTTCGCACGAATCGTGATGGCGTGCGACGCGGGATCGGGAAAACTGAAGACAGCCATTGATCGACCAGCAAGGAATCCAAAGGGAGCCTCGACGATAGCAAGCCGGCCGTGCGCTGCGAACCAATACATCGAGCTAACAGTATGACGGAACCGGCAATACCGCTGCCAGGCTGCGTCGATACGATGAGCGGCACGGCTGACTGCGCCGTGCCGCTCATCGTCGCTGCTTCATTGCCCCTACCAGCAGGGCTCAGGCGAGGCCAGTCATTTTCCACTGCTGTTCGAGCACGCCCGGGCCGAACTCCTTCGAGCCGCCGAGCGATTCCGCGAGCGCCTGGAAGTACGCGCCCTCTTCGAGGATCAGGATGTACTGCGAGACGTCGAGGATGTTTTTGCCCCAGAAGGTCGCCCCGCCGTTCGCCTCGAGAATCGCCGGGATGTTCGGATCGCGCCGGATCGTGTCGACGATGAAACGCGGCTCGCCCGGCCGCCGGTCGATATAGATCGGAATTTCACGCGCCTTTGTATAGCGCTGCGCCGGCGCGTACAGGATCGGCAGCGGACGGTGCGCGCTCGCCCACGCGCCGAGATATGGGCCATGCACGTGAATCACCACGTCGACTTCCGGCGCTTCCTGGAACACGCCCGCATAGCGGGGACCATGGCCGGATGCCTTCGGATCGCCATGGATCACGTTGCCGTCGAACGACACCACGACCGCCTGAACCTCCTGCGATTGCGCCCATGGCGTGGGCGCCGACACGGCGACGACGAGGTCCGTGCCAGGCACACGCTGATACGCCTGGAAGGTGTTGGTAGCGGATAACGTGCGGGTTTCCTTGAAGACGCGCGTGGCTTGCGCGAACTCGCGCCGGATACGTTCGACGAAGGCGACCAGCTCGCCGCTTTCCAGCGTCTGCGTGACTGACATGTTGAGTCCTTTGGTGAGAGAGGGATCGATGCGGGGGGTATTTAGCAGCAAGTGTGCCAATCGGGGCGTCGCTCGCAGACCCTTGTTCGGCGGATGCCTCGCCGCTCGCCGCACATAAGCGCTCACGCTCGAACCCGGTGATTTTGCTGCTGGACCAACAGCGCAGCATCAGCGGCTGTTGCGCACGACGCAAAGCCGGCGTTGGCGCACATGTTGGCGCACATCACGCCTGCGCATTGTTGCGCCCCGCTGCGAGCCGGATTTCGCCGGCAACGCATGACGATGGTTCAAAACTTGCGTTGAAGGCCGCCCGGGTTCGACGGGCGCACGTGGGCAGTCATCACGTGGCCCGCACTTTTCTCACCATCGTACAAGGCGTCAGCATGAAAATAGAAAATAACCGAGCGCCGAAGTGGCAGGCATCGGCTCGCGTCAAATTCGGCACACGGTTTGCCGCAAGCCTCGCCGCATTGCTCGCATTCAGCACGGTTCTCGCTGCAGGCGCAAGAGCACCAGCGCCCAATCCGCTGCAAGGCGACGGCCGCGTGTCCGCGTTCTATAGCTGGGACGACGAGATTCCCGTACACCCCGGCGAACTGCTGCGCTCCGAGCGCCTGCCGTCCACACTCGGCCTCGCCAACGCCGGCCAGCAACTGCGCCTGTTATACAGTTCGACTGATGGCGTCGACGGCAAAACGCCGATCGCTGTATCGGGTGCGCTGTTCCTGCCCAAAGGCCAGCCGCCGCAAGGAGGATGGCCGATCGTCGCGTGGGGGCACGGCACCTTCGGCATGGCCGATATCTGCGCGCCCTCGTGGTTCGGACGTTCCTATCGCGACGTACGCTATCTGAACGCGTGGCTCCAGCAAGGCTTCGCGGTGGTCGCGACCGACTATCAGGGACTCGGCACGCCCGGACCCAACCCGCAGTTGAACAATCGCTCGAATAGCTACACGATGCTCGATAGCGTACGCGCCGTGTTGCACAGCGTACCTGGGCTCTCCAATCAGGTTGTGCTGGTTGGGCAATCGCAAGGCGGTTCCGCCGTTTTCGCCGCGGCGGGCTACGCGAGCACGTATGCGCCCGAACTCGACATCCGTGGCACGGTCGCGACCGGCGTGATTTACAACGCACCGAAGCAAACCCTGGCAACGCTTGCACCATTCAAAACCGCTTACCAGCGTGACCCCAATCGGATCGACTCAACGCTCGCGTATCAGTTCTATTCAGTGCTGTCGGCGCAACAGATCGACCCTGAGTTGAAGGCTTCCGACATCCTCACCGATTCCGCGCTACCGATTCTCGAACAATCGCGCATCAGTTGCCTCGCCTCGCTCGAGGACGACGCAGCGCTCGCCGGACTGACCACCGCGAACACCGTGAAGCCAGGCGCCAACGCGCGGTTGCAGGCATGGTGGGACGCGTATCTGAAGTTTCCGACCCTGAAGATCAAGTCGCCGGTGTTCATCGGCATTGGTGCGGACGACGGTCTCGCGCCGCTGGAACTCTCGCTCGCGAAAGACGCCTGCGCGGCGGGCACCACGGTCGAAGCGCATCTATATGCGGGTCGCGAACATAACGGCACAGTCAACACATCGCTGGAGGATTCGATACCTTTCGTCAGGAAAGTGCTGGCTGGTCAGCCGGTTACGCCGGTGTGCTCGCCAGTCGAGCAAGATCCGAGGCTCTAACGCAGCGCCGCGGGTTTTCGACGCGACTTACGACTTACGGTTTGCGGTGAGCGACTGATCGTCACAAAAAAGCGCTTGCGCATCGCCAGCAATGTGTGCAACATGCATATATGCACGTTGCACACATTGAGGTGTCCCCATGACGCAGCGCACAGAGAACCTGCTTGGCGTGCTCGCCCTGCTGGTCACGGACGAGATGAACGCGCAGCCTACCGTGGCCGCGCTCGCGGGCCCCACTGCCCGCGCCATGCTCAACGCAGTCGGTCAATACCCCGATTCATCCATTGAAGTATTGCGCGAAGCGGTCGATCTTTCGCATCCGGCCGCAGTCCGCGCCGTAGCGGGTCTGGTAGACGCCGGGCTCATCGAAAAGAAATCTGGCGCCGACAAACGTTCCGTCGCCCTGGCCTTGACCGCTTCCGGCAAGCGAGAAGCCAAACGGCTGCAAACGGCACGCGACCGGATGCTCCAACGCATCGTCGGGCAGCTCGACGAGCGCGAGCGCGACGTGCTCGAAAGTCTGCTGATCAAGATCCTGTGGAACGAGACCCGTGATCCGGCACACGCCATGCAACTATGCCGTCTCTGCGACGACGGTCCCTGCCTGAAAGCCGGCTGCCCGGTCGAATGCCGCGAACAGGGTCTGCCAATGCCCGCGCGGAGCGGCACATGAATGCCGCCGCGCCGGTGCGCTGGCCAGCGATCGCCGCGCTAACCGCGGTCTCGGCACTCTCGCAGATCGGCCAGTTCGGCATCGGCTTCATGGTGTTGCCCGTGTGGCTGGCCCATCACGGTCTCGACGCACCGCGCGCCGGCCTCTTCTCCGCTTCGCAATGGACCGGCATGCTGGCTGGCCTGTTGATCGCGCCGTGGCTGGTGGAACGGATCGGTGCGAAGCGCACGGTGTCGCTGGGTCTCGCCGCCACGGTTATTGCATTCGCCACGATGAGCGCGTTGTGGTGGCCGTTGTGGCTCGTGCCCGGCCTGCTGACCGGGCTCGGCATCGGATTGCGCTGGATCGCCAATGAAACGTGGCTCTACCGGCTTGTGCCAACTGAGTCGAGCGGACGTGTAGTGGGCGTGCACGAAGCGCTGATTGCTACGGCAGGCGTAATCGGTCCGGCATTGGCAGCGTGGTGCGCAGTCGACGGACGCATCACGTTCACGGCCGGCGCGGCCTTCACGTTTGCCGCGGCCCTGCCGCTGTGGCTGACCGCGTCAGACGATGGACGCCCCGCTGTTAAAACAGTACGGCCTGCGCGAAAAACCAGGGCTGAGAAACGCGCCCCAATCGGCCCAATCGGCCCATTGGTCAGCCTCGGCATGGTGGTCGTCGCGGCAGGCGGCATCGGCGATGGCGCGCTCTACGGCCTCTTCCCGCTCTTTGCCGACGCCCACGGCCTCAGTACCACACAGACGGCCACGTTACTCACGCTATTCGGTGTCGGCGGCATGGCGCTGCAGTATCCGATTGGCTGGTTCGCCGATCGCGTGGGCCTGGCCGCCACGGTGATCGTCTGCGCCGCGCTCAGCACGCTGGCGATCTGCGGTTTTTCGCTCGCCGCGCCCGCCTCATGGCTCGCTGACGCGAGCGCATTGCTGCTCGGCGGCATGAACAGCGCGTACATCACACTCGGCATGGTTGCGGCGGCGTGCAGCGACAAGGCCGCGCTCACGCGCAACATGCGGCTGGTGTCGCTCACCTTCACCGCGAGTTCGATTGTGGGGCCGCTCATCGCCGGTTTCGCCATGAAGGCACGCGGCAGCGATATGCTGATGTGGCAGCTGGCGATCATGAGCGGCGCGCTCGTTGCCTACACGCTCGGCTTACGCGAAGGCCGGCGTCAACCCGATCGATCGTCGTCGATGGGCTGAGCCGGGATTGCACTGCTGTGTTTCAAGCCAATTGAACGTGCCTAGCGTTCAGCCACCTTCCGCTGCCGCCAGAGACACAACAGATCGCACGCGATATGCGCGGCGGCAATCGCCGTGATCTCGCTCTGGTCATAGGCGGGCGCCACTTCCACCACATCCGCGCCCACCAGATTCAACGCGCCGAGCCCGCGCACGATGGCCAGCCCCTGCGCCGACGACAAACCGCCCGCCACCGGCGTACCCGTGCCTGGCGCGAACGCCGGATCGAGACAGTCGATATCGAAGGTCAGATACGCGGGCCGCTCGCCGACAATCGACGTGATCCGCTCCACCGCCGCGCGCGCGCCATGCTCGTGGACCCACGCGGCATCGAGGATATTGATCCCTAGAAAATCGTCATTCCACGTGCGAATACCGACCTGCACCGAGGTCTTGGGATCGATCAACCCGTCTTTCACCGCCTTGTAGAACATCGAGCCGTGATTCAGGCTGTCCGGGCTGTCATCCGCCCACGTATCGCAGTGGGCGTCGAAATGGATCAGCGAGAGCGGCTTGCCGTACTTCTCCGCATGCGCGATCAGCAGCGGATACGTAATGTAGTGATCGCCGCCGAGCGTCAGCATCTTCGCATCCGAGCGCAGGATCGTGCGCGCATGGTCGACGATCGATTCCTTGATCGTCATGGGGTTGTGCGCGTCGAACCAGCAGTCGCCGTAGTCCGTCACGGCGAGATCGTCGAACGGGTTGAAGCCCCACGGATACGGATGCAACTCCGACAACTGCACGCTCGCCGCGCGCACTGCCGCGGGGCCGAGACGCGCGCCTGAGCGGAACGTGGTGGCCAGATCGAGCGGCACGCCGGAGACCACGACGTCGACGCCGTCGAGTTCGCGGGTGTACTTGCGGCGCATGAACGACAACACACCCGCATAGGTGTTTTCGATCGACGAGCCATAGAGCGACGAACGACGGATCGCGCCGTCGCCATAAACGAGTTCAGTCATGGATGACCTGATACCTGATAAACATGCCGGAGCCGCACGCGGGGCTTCCAGGTGATGCGTGCGACGTCCGGCCTCGGATTCATTGGGAACGCGGCGGCTACGTTCCTGCAAACCGCCGCGCTGGCTTGCGAATCCTTTAGCGCAGCCGCACCAGCGTGGACTTCAGCTCGGTGTACTTCTCCAGCGCGTGCAACGACTTGTCGCGGCCGTTGCCCGATTGTTTGTAGCCGCCGAACGGGAAGTTCATATCGCCACCTTCGTCGTAGCAGTTGACCCATACCGTGCCGGCGCGCAGCTTGCGCGACACTTCATGCGCGGTGGTCAGGTTCGAGGTCCATACGGCAGCGGCAAGGCCGTATTCGCTGTCGTTAGCGATCCTGATCGCTTCTTCAACCGTGTCGAACGTAATCACCGACAACACCGGCCCAAAGATTTCCTCGCGCGCAACCTTCGCGCCGGTTGCCGGGATGTCGAAGATGGTCGGTTCGATATAGAAGCCGCCAGTCTCCTGCTTGACGCGCGATCCACCCAGCAGCAGCTTCGCTTCGGCGCGGCCCGCTTCGATATAACCGAGCACGCGTTCAAGCTGCACGTTATCGACGATCGCGCCCATCGAGGTTTGCGGATCGAGCGGGTTGCCCGGCGTATAGCTGCGCGCGGCGGCGATCAGCTTGTCGAGGAACACGTCCTTGATGTCGCGATGCACGAGCAGCCGCGAACCGGCGGTGCACATTTCGCCCATGTTGTAGAAGATCGCGCCGGCCGCCGCATTGGCTGCACGGTCGAGGTCGGGGCAATCGGGCATCACGATGTTCGGCGACTTGCCGCCGAGTTCGAGCCAGACGCGCTTCAGGTTCGACTGGCCGGCGTATTGCATGATCAGCTTGCCGACATTGGTCGAGCCGGTGAAGGCGAGACAGTCCACGTCCTGATGCAGCGCCAGCAGCTTGCCCGGTTCGCCCGCGCCCGGCACCACGTTGAACACGCCGGCGGGGATGCCCGCGTCCAGCGCGAGCTGAGCGAGGCGGATCGCGGTGAGCGGCGACTTCTCCGAAGGCTTGAGCACGACGCTGTTACCCGCGGCGAGCGCCGGGCCGAACTTCCACGACGCCATCAGGATCGGGAAATTCCACGGCACCACCGCTGCGACCACGCCGATCGGCTCGCGCGTCACGAGGCCCACCAGATGATGATCGGCCGGCGCGACTTCGCCGCCGACCTTGTCGATGGCTTCAGCGAACCACTCGACGCAATAGGCCGCGCCCGGCACGTCCACCGTGGTGGTGTCGGCAATCGGCTTGCCTGCGTCCAGCGTTTCGAGCAGCGCGAGTTCGTCCATGTGCTCGCGGATCGACGCGGCCCAGCGCAACAGAATCGCCTTGCGCTTGCGTGGATTGAGGTCCGACCACACGCCGGAATCGAACGCGCGGCGTGCAGCTGCCACGGCGGCGTCGACATCCGCGGCGCCGCTGTCGGCAACCTTGGCGAGCAGCTTGCCGTCGATCGGGCTCAGGCAGTCGAACGTGCGGCCACCTGCGGCGTCACGATACTCGCCGTCGATAAACGCACGGCCTTCGATTGAAAGCGTAGCGGCTTTGTCTTGCCAGAAGGCGAGAGATTTCTTGTCCATCAGGATGCCTCAATGTTATGCGCTCGACGCACGCCGGCATCGACTTCATGTGGCTTGGAACTGCGTCGCAGCGCGTTGGCGCGGAGTCTTTAGAACGTGGGCGGCGAATTGGCCGACACGATCTCGCAGAGATGCTCCGCGCTGGGATTGCGAAAACGATGCGGTAGACGACTTTCGAAGTAGTAGCTGTCGCCAGGGTCGAGCAGCCACGTGACGCCGTCCACCGTCAGTTCGATCTGACCGCTGACCACCACCCCGCCCTCGTGCCCCTCGTGCGCCAGCATTTCCGGCCCCGTATCCGACAGAGGCTGATAGACCTCGCGCAGAATGCCCATGTTGCGATCTTTGATGCTGGAGCCCGCGAGATAGAACTCGATCGACTCATTGCCGAGATTCGGCATGTCGGCGCGGCGCGACACGACAGAGCGCTCCACCTCGACCTCAAAGGTGAAGAACTCGGCAAGACTCATCGGGATGCATTCGAGCAGCTTCTTCAGTGACCCGACCGACGGACTCACGCGGTTCTGTTCGATCAGCGAGATCGTGCCGTTAGTCACGCCCGCCCGTTTGGCCAGTTCACGCTGAGACAGGCCATTCTTCTTACGGATGTATTGCAGACGGGTCGCTACTTCTATAGACATCGCTGGATTCTCTGACATATGAAGATGGTCTGGACGCTCGGATCAGGGCAGTGCGCTGCGCGCGAGTGTTGAATATTCTAATCACTTTAAACTTTGCGCCGTTGGGGAAAACCCCTGAAAGGTATCCGAAATATGAATAGCGCAACGAATGTTCCCACGGGCTGGGATTCTAGCGACACCCCCGGGAAAGCCCTGATAAATCTTTTATAAAAATGATTTGACGGCTTTATTGGCTCGTATACGATGGTTCTCAGGCGATCGTCATGCCGACGTCACGAAGCACGAAAGTGTGTTTTTTGATGCAGCGAACCCAGTTCGCATCGGTTAGAGGCGATCATCCCAGCGTGATGTTTCTTTAAACGCCCCGTGCGTTTTTCGAGCAAGCGTTCAATACTTTCAACGTCGCTAGTCGAGTGTAATCGTGAGAGTCCGAGGCCCTTTGGTGAGATGGAATCGAAGTCAGGCGAGTTGTCCTCGCGCTGACGGCGCCATCGCCGACGGCAGCAACGGCAGCCTTGCGTTCCGCCGCTTCCTGTCCGTCTTCACGATCCTGTCCCGCCGTTCAGTTCGACGTCACAACTCTATCTCCGCGCGTGCCTTCATTGCTGTGCGCACGGACGAAGTCGCCTCGCTGCTGCCGTAGCGCCTCCCCCCTTTTTTGCCGTTCGATTTGTCCGTTTGCGTGATCGCGCGCTCCTCTTTTGAGCCGTACGTTCGTGCATGTGCGGTGCCGTCTGCCGCTTGTGCACTTCATGGACTTCATGCGCCTCATGCGGATCAGATCAGTTGCGCACCCGCAGCGGATCGAATCGAACGGCCTACCTGACTATCACGCGCGGCGCGTTCAGTTGACGACGACCGCCTGCACTACCCGGTGGCTTGACGCCTTGCGTCCGGCTGCGGAATCGTGCCGCGCTGTGTTTAACGTTGTTCATGCCGCGTCCCGCGGGGAACACACACGTCTATCTGTTATGCGAAACAAACCCCTGGTCGGCATCAGCGCCGACAGAACGATGATGGGAGTCCACCCGTCGCACGTCACCGGCGAAAAGTACATCGCCGCGATCGTGGACGGCTCGCAAGCGCTGGCCATGTTGTTGCCGGCACTCGGCGAGCGTCAGTCCACCGCGGATGTGCTGGACGCCGTCGACGGCTTACTGTTCACCGGCAGCTATTCGAATGTCGAGCCGCACCGCTACGGTGGTCATCCCAGCGCGCCGGGCACCCTGCACGACGCCGCACGCGATGCGACCACGCTGCCGCTTCTGCGCGCGGCGATCGCCGCAGGTGTGCCGGTGCTGGCGGTATGCCGGGGCTTTCAGGAAATGAACGTGGTGTTCGGCGGGACGTTGCATCAAAGCGTTCACGCGGTGGCGGGCTTCAACGACCATCGCGAGAACAAGGAAGACGACCTCGACGTGCAGTACGCACCGTCGCATTCGATCACGCTGACGCAGGGCGGCTTGTTGCAGCGCCTCGCGGGCGGCACGAATGAAGCGCGTGTGAATTCATTGCACGGTCAGGGCGTCGAGCGGTTGGGCGTGGGACTGGTGGCTGAAGCCACCGCGCCGGACGGATTGATCGAAGCGGTGAGTGTGAAAGATGCGCGTGCCTTCGCGCTGGGTGTGCAGTGGCACCCGGAATGGAAGCATGCCAGCGACGCACTTTCCACCGCGATCTTTCGCGCCTTCGGCGACGCCTGCCGCGATCGAATGCGCACCAAGGCCGGCTATGGCGCGGCATCCGCCGCTGCCACGCATGCCTGAGCCGGTCGCGCACCAAAACTGAGAGAATAACTATGCATGAAATCGACGACTTCCTGAAGAAGAACCGCGTCACCGAAATCGAAGCGATCATTCCGGATATGGCCGGGATCGCACGCGGCAAGATCATTCCGCGCAGCAAGTTCGAATCCGGCGAGTCCATGCGCTTGCCGCAGGCGGTGATGATCCAGACCGTCACAGGAGACTATCCGGAAGACGGCACGCTCACCGGCGTCACCGACCCGGACATGGTGTGCGTTCCTGATGCCAGCACCATCCGCATGATTCCGTGGGCCATCGATCCGACCGCCCAGGTCATCCACGATTGCGTTCACTTCGACGGCACGCCCGTCGCGATCTCGCCGCGCCGCGTGTTGCGCCGCGTGCTCGAACTCTATAAGGCCAAAGGCTGGAAGCCGGTCATCGCGCCCGAGCTCGAGTTCTACCTGGTCGACATGAACAAGGACCCGGATCTGCCGCTGCAACCGCCGATCGGCCGTACGGGCCGTCCGGAGACCGGACGCCAGGCGTATTCGATCGAAGCGGTCAACGAATTCGATCCGCTGTTCGAAGACATCTATGAATACTGCGAGGTGCAGGAACTGGAAGTCGACACGCTGATTCACGAAGTCGGCGCCGCGCAGATGGAAATCAACTTCATGCACGGCGATCCGCTGAAGCTCGCCGACAGCGTATTTCTGTTCAAGCGCACGGTGCGTGAAGCCGCGCTGCGTCACAAGATGTACGCGACTTTCATGGCCAAGCCGATGGAAGGCGAACCGGGCTCGGCAATGCACATGCACCAGAGCCTCGTGGACGAAGAAACCGGGCACAACCTGTTCACGGGTCCCGACGGCAAACCGACATCGATGTTCACCGGCTATATCGCGGGTCTGCAGAAATACACGCCTGCACTGATGCCGATCTTCGCGCCGTACATCAACTCGTATCGCCGCCTGTCGCGCTTCATGGCTGCACCGATCAACGTGGCATGGGG
>NZ_JABBGJ010000049.1 GCF_012927345.1 Paraburkholderia polaris | reverse complement strand
CATCGCGATACCCATCCGTCGCAAACGTGCTGCATGTGCTCACGCCCGTCGGGATCGCTGCCGGGCCAAGCGCGACGACGGTTTCCTGCTCGAACAGCGCCTTTGGGTCGTCTTCGCGCCAGATACCACCGAACGCGTCCGGGAGCCGGTCGTCGCCGTGAATGACGACGATCCACGCACTCTCCAACGGCGCGGCATCGGTTCGGACCTCGCCGCCACAGTGATCGCAGACCACCTTGGCAATATCGGTCATGAAACTCTGGAACGATTCGAAACCGTCGACTTCACCTGATTCGCCGATCAAAGCTTCGTGACGATTGCTGCAAGTTCAGCCGCAGTGATTTGCTCACTCATGATTTCTGTTCCTCAAGAATAGAAGAGGAGCATCCCCAGCGGGGGATGCCCCGCTAGGGAAAGAAGCTACTTACGTAGCCTAGAACGTCAGGCGAAACTGGTCGCCGGGTTGTGGACGCATGCGAGCTTCCGCGACCTGCATCCAGTTCGTCATCACAGTCGAGCGATGCTCCATCGTGTTGGAGATGCCGGCGGCGAATGCTTTGCGCCGCGCAGTCACATCAAAAGCCATGCTGTCTGATCCAGCCACAAATGGGTACATTTTGACGAGGTCAAGCGCCGCACCTTTTACGCCGAAGCAGTGAAGCTTCATACCTGCTGGCAAGCGCCCGTCAAGGCCGTCGAGGATCGCGAAAAGCCCGTGTTTGGGGTGATGGAGATCACGCCTACACGTCGACCCCAAACCCATTAAAGCCGGCGGCGCCAACCACGCGTGCCTGTTCCATACTTCCATCGTCAGGTCCAGGCTTTTCAGATAATCATCCAGGACCCACCCCTGACAAACCGGTACGGGCGGCTTGAGGTCATTCGCTACGGTTGTCGCGCTGACATCCTTCGCGTATTCCTCCTGCCACGCTTCGATAATGTCTAGCATTCCTTCTAGCATCGTGGCTGTCGCGCGGATGCGCCAGTCAGTGTCGATACCACCACGCGTCGCACCATTTTCGCAGCAAAGGTCCATGGCAGCGAACCAGCTTGGACGCAGCAAATAAGCGAGTTCAAGGTACTCCCCGTATCGCCATGGATAGATTCCGGCTGCACCTTTCTGAGGCCCCTTTGCCATAAAGTTCGTGAGAGCGACAAAGCCGGCGCTATCAAGTGCAACGTCCATGTCCTGCAGCGGTGAATACTGCGGCACCTTGAAAGTCTCGCTCTTGGGATCGAAGAAGGCGTTTGCCGACACCATGACGGGGTAGCCATGCTCGAACGCGTGGACCGCGAGCTTGCCTCCACGGTGCGGTATGCCGACCCGAAGCTGCATCCGGTCAGGGACGATCGCGTTGACCTGATTCATCGGAATCTCGCCGGTTCGACCCAGCAGCCGTTCCTTGAAGCGCGCGAAGTCGCTTTTCTGCGGAGCCACGGCATCGATGAGCGTCATGATGCGGCCCCCCAGAGACCATTGTTGCCGGTCTGGACGACGCGGGTGATCACCCGCCTGGCACCTGCAATCGACCCGCACTTCACGAGTTCGAAATCGCCGGTCGGCTGATAGACCTGCGCTTCGACCCGCTCGCCGCCACCATAGAGCTTCGACACACGAATGAAATGCCCGCGATAGCATTCGCTACGAAAGTTCGTGCCCGCAAGACCGGCCTTCGCGCAGCGCGTGATGACACGCCTCGCGCCGCTTACGCTTTTGCAAGGAACGAGGTCGAACCGACCGTCCGGATGAATGATCTGCGCGTCGATGCGCTCGCGCCCGCCGCCTGAGGCGGTTACGCTCACGTGGACGAAATGGCCGCGATAGCCAGAGGTAAAAAACATAAGCGTGCTCCTGAAAAAGTAAGGGGCACGCTCCTGGTGGGGTTGGCGTGCCCCACAGGGTTAAATGACTGATGGCGATCTACTGGCTCAGGCCACCGCAGTACAGGCTTCCCGATTCACATGTACGACGAGGGAGCGGTATCCCTCGACTTCGGCGTCCGTCGAACCGGTGAGATCTCCGCGGTTGACGGCGGAGGTCGGCATCGATTCGAGTCGACGCTTCAACTCAGCGATCGACACCCCGTTGCGGATGTAGTCGACCTCGAAGATGAGACGCAGACGTTGGATTCCGGCAGGGCACACGTCGGCCAGAGCCTCGGCCTCAAGCGTGCGAGCCGCTTCAATCAGCCGCATGAGTACGTAGTGCGAATGCTCGTGCCCATTCGCCGGTTCATCGCGCTCGTTTAGTTCGCTGCCCTGTTTGTCACGCCAATCCCACAGCTTGAGGGCAGCGGTCTCGCCGACAAGGCGAAGCAGCTTTTCCATAGACATTACGGTCCTCAAGACAGAAGCGGAGGAGCCGCTCCCCGTAGGGAAGCCGCCTCCCCACAGGGTAAAAAAAAGCCGCATGAAAGCGGCGGGTCGATGCGCCGTAGGCGCGGTTGATTTTCTGAGGTTAGTCCAGACTTGAACCTGTTTCCCCCTGAAAGCTCCCTAAATACGGGGGTCTTTCGGCGCGATAGCAAGCCCCCGCCCCTTGAGCGCAAGCGGTTGCTTGCGATTGGGGGCGGGGATTGCATCAGCCGCAGCTACCGGCTTCGCCGCAATTCAGGCATTTCAGGCAACCATCGATCTTATGCATTTCGTGCGCGCCACACGCGGGGCATTTCTTGCCAAGACCATTGCCGTAAAACGGTTTGCTCTTCCCGATCTGCTCGTCGTTCGCCTCAACGAACTCGGAGCTCACACGGGAGCGCCGGGCGTACGCCTGCGATAGCACGCGCACGGGCACCTGATTGCCATCGGCATCCAGGAAGCCACGTTTCGCGAGCATGCGCTGAAGCGCATACGCCAGTGCCGCTACTTCAGAGTCGTGATGACGCGGAATCTGCACACTATCCTCGCGGACGATGTGACCGCAGCGAACGGGGCCTTTGTCCCACACCGTTTCACGCAGGTTGGCAAGCGCCTTTGCGATCGACCCACCTGAACGTGCGACGATGGACAGCAAACGCATTGAGGCCGTAATCCACTGCTGGCCTTCCGTCCGCTGACCCGCTGGCATGAAGAACTCCACCGGTCTCTCTATTTCGACTTCGGTACCGTCGATGGTGCCCTTGACGGTCATGAAGCTGATCGAGAGGTAGGCGCTCTGTTTGCCTTCCACGTTGTAGTACTCGACCTTCGACGTCATCGACTCGAGATCACCTTCAGGACGGGCCTGAAAGCGCTTCACGAGGGGATCGTCGTCGGGCACGACAGGCGCGATCGCCGCCGGCGCCACCGCAGTGGCGTCCGAGAGGACCGAACCCAACGTGTCGTTCGGCCGGTACGTCGCCAAGCCCTTGAGGCCCGCTTTCCAACCATCCAGATAGAGGTTTTTGAACGCCTCGTACGGGTAGTCTTCGGCGACATTCACGGTCTTGCTGATCGACGTGTCGATGAACGGTTGCACCGCTTCAAGCATCTGCACGTGCTCGGTCGCGCTGATGTCGCGAGCGTGAACAAAGTAGTCGGGCAGATCCCTGAATTCGACCGACCCGTCGTGGTCATTCACCAGCACCTGACCGAGGCCAAGCTGCTCGTGATAGACGCGTAGAGCATGATCAAACACCATTTGCGACTTTGTCGTCCCATCCTCCTGACGCACCTTCCGGTTATAACCCCACCCGAAGGCAGGCTCGATACCGTTCGATGCGTTGTCAGCGAATACCAGCGTGATCGTGCCGGTCGGCGCGATCGACAGCAGGTGCGAGTTGCGGATACCGTGTTCGCGGATGCCAGCCTTGATGTGCGCCGGCAGACGCGATGCGAAACCGCTTTGAAGGTACTTTTCCACATCCAGCAACGGGAAAGCCCCCTTCTCCCGGGCGAGTTCGATCGACGCCTCGTAGGCCGCATCACGCATGGCTTCGGAGACTTTCGCGGCCCACTCGAGCGCACGCGGCGAGTTATACGGCACGCGCAGCATCACCAGCGCATCGCCCAGCCCGAGAAAACCCAGACCGATACGACGCTTGGCTGTGGCTTCCGCACGCTGCTTCTCCAGCGGCCAGTACGACACGTCCAGCACGTTGTCGAGCATTCGGATGCTGGTTTTGACCATCGCCACGAAACCGGCCATGTCGAAACGGGCATCTTCGGTGAACGGCGAAATTACGAACTTCGTCAGGTTGCCCGAACCGAGACAGCAGCAGCCGTAGTCGGGCAGGGGCTGTTCGCCGCATGGGTTGGTCGCCTGAATCGATTCGCAGTAGTACAGGTTGTTCTCTGCATTCATGCGATCGATGAAGAGCACGCCTGGCTCCGCGTGGTCGTACGTCGACTTCATGATCTGTTCCCACAGATCACGAGCGTGCACCTTGCGATAGACGTACTTGCCGTCGTCTCGCTGGTAGGTGCCTTCGAGATCCGGATGCGGCGCCGCGGCGTGCACGAGTTCGACCTCCAGATCATCGTCCACGGCCTGCATGAAGGCGTCCGTCACCCCGACCGAGATGTTGAAGTTGTTCAACTTCCCTTTGGTGCGCTTGCCGTTGATGAAGGCTTCGATGTCCGGGTGATCGCAGCGCAGAACACCCATCTGGGCACCGCGACGAGCACCGGCCGATTCCACCGTTGTACAGGACGCATCGAACACGTCCATGAAAGACAGCGGGCCGGACGCACGTGAGTGCGTACCCTTTACATAGGCGTTCTTCGGACGGATCTGCGAGAAGTCGTAGCCGACCCCGCCGCCGCGACGCATCGTTTCGGCGGCCTCAGCGAGTGCGGTGTAGATGCCCACCTTGCCGTTGCTCTCGGCATTGACGCTATCCCCGCACGGCTGAACGAAGCAATTTATGAGGGTCGCCTGAATGTCGGTGCCAGCCGCCGAGTTAATGCGCCCGGCCGGGATGAAACCGCTTTCCATGGCGTCCAGGAAGCGAGCTTCCATGTCGGCTCGGATTTCCTGCTGCTCGTTCGCCGCGAGCGCACGGGCGACACGGAAACGAACATCCGTGATCGTCGTTTCGTCGCCCTTCGCGTACTTCTTCTGCAGTTGTTCGACGGAGATCGCTTGCGGCGCAAGCCCGCCGACAAACATCTTTTCATTTGCATTCATGGTGATACTCCAGATTGGTTTGGCCGAAGATAACCCTGCCGTGAAGCCGGCATGGATCGGTCAGGGATAAAGGAAATGTCCCGATCGCTGGAAGCGAAGCGAATCCGGGGGGTACATGGGAGCGACCGCCGAGCGACTGTCGGCACACTGTGTCCCGAAACGGTAAAAAAATAGCCGCTGAGCGGCCGGGTCGATGCGATGAATCGCGGGGTATTAAATTGGACGATACGCCTGGCGTAGCCATTCCCTGCCCCCGAAAGATCACCAAATACGGGGGTCTTTACGCAACAACGCCCCCAGACAGAGTTATCCACAGCTTCTGTGCGTAAAGATGTGGATAACCTCCGGTACACCCCTGTTCCAAAACGACTATTCCCGCCGGGTCACCACCGGGGCACTGCCAGTTTCTTGTGCAATGCGCCGCCGGTTAGCCCCGAATGACGGTTGATTTCGATCGTCTTTTGCTGGGTCTACGCGCCGCCGGATCGCGATAATCGTTTCATCTCCTGCCTCCTGTCGGCCAAGACCTCCATGTCGGCTATCCGCGTTGCATTCGACGACCGCACGTACGTGCTGGAAGACGTGCTGGAAAACGGCGCACGCTATGTGCGCCAGCTTGAGCGAGCCCGCAAGACCCCCGGCTGGGCCGAATGCCAATGTGCCCAGCACGACACGCCGTTGCGCCTTGTCATCCGCCGCTATGGGTCGATGTACCACCTCGCAGGCTGGCCAGACGATGGCCACCGCCACGCAAAGGCCACCCCTACCGCAAAGGCCTGCCCCTTCTACAAGGACGGGTCGGCGGTCACGACCAAAGCCGCCCCTGCCGACGCTGCGATCCGCAAGACCGCCGCTGGCCTGAACACCCGCCTCGATGTCGTGTTTGCCCCCGCGTCGACCGCCGCCGGCCCCGTCAAGCCGACCACGCCAGACGCTGCCGGTGAGCGTAAGTCGAGACAGACCGCCTCGTTGCTCGCTTTCCTGCAGTCTCTCTGGAGCGAAGCCAGCCTGAACGTCTGGCCAGCGGGCGGGGGCACCCGCAACTGGGGTTTCTGCAGTACCGCGCTCGTCGAGGCGATAGGTGACGGTCCCATCAACGGACAGCAGGCAGACCGCGTGTTGCACGTGATGCGCCGGTTTGAAGCGGACCAGTCAAAAGCGATCAACGACGAGCTGGACCAGTTCATTGCCGCACTGGCGCCCGTGGGCGAGGCCGCACCATCGCGCCGCGCACTGGTCCTTGGCGAGATCAATGAGATTGGGCCGTCGAAGTACGGACACACGATCACCCTGCGCCAGAGCCGACGTCGCTATTACACAGACAACCGCCTGCTGGACAAGGTCGCAGCGTCCTACCGGTTCGCCTACGCTGCGATCGGAGAGAAACAGGCCCGAGTCGTCACGCTGATGCTTGTTGAGTTGAAAAACGGCTACGCGCGTGTGGTCGACGCGTGCCTGATGCTCTGCTCCGCTACGTTCCTGCCGTGCGACTCGTCATTTGAGGTCGCGATGGCAAACAGACTGACGCGCGAAGGTCGCGCGTTCGAAAAGCCCTTATCGCCGAACGCCGATGGAATCTTGCCCGACTTCGTATTAACGGATACGCCCCAGGCTGTCGAGATCGAGGTGTACGGCCTGAACGGTCTGGCCGAGTAGGAAAAACGCAAGCGTGAGAAACAGGCGATGCGCGCGAAGAAAGGCGTTGACTGCGTCGAATGGAATACCGATCGCGAGCCGCTGGATGCTGTTGTTTTCCCCTCAACCCATGCCCGATGAGGTATTCGATGGCCCAATTGCCCGTATCTACGGTCGCGAATATGTTGCGCGAACAAATCGCCAGGGGAACGATCGACGGTCTGCCGCGCAACGCGCTTCCCGATATTGTCCTTGACGCTCGCATCGAAGCTGAGATGGAGCACCATCCCGATCTGTCCAGAAGCGAAGCCAAAGCGGTGGTCGAAAGGAACGAAGCTGTTTTCGTGTTCGATTGGGGGTACATGTCGGTGCATTTCTCCGACGCCGATCTCCAGTGCACGCCCCATACACCGCCCAGTCTCATAGCGGACTTCTACATCACGGCTGGCCTGCAGGATGAGGACGTAATGGAGGACATCCTCGATGTGTTCCCGGAATTTCTCGAAGCACACATTGACGATGCAAAGCTTGATGGCCGAACTCCGGACGAGCTTAGCTTTTTAGTGAGCGAAGGTGGCTTCGACTTCGACGCCGGCCGGCTAACCATCTGGTTCGAGGACGATGCGGAATCGACCAGGCTCCAGTGCGAACTCGCAGGAATGTTGCTCGGCTCCCTGACTACAAGCCTGAATGACGAACTCCTCGGCGTCGCCTTCTTCGTTGAGTTCCTACCATTTTTTGCCGACCATTTCCATGAGGGCCCGGACTTGACTTCGGAGACGATCCATTAATGTAGCCCCAAGACATCCCCGTTTGCGGATTCGAATTTGTCGCCTGGAAAGGCGGCCTCGTGAGCCAGTACGTGGTGATGTATGTGCCGAAGGGTGCCGTTCCGACGGACGACGAGGAGAAGATTCTGAGCCGCACGGGTGTCACGGTTCTTAATCGACGACGCACTGGACTTTTCCTCGTTGAATTTGGCGGTCCCGCCGACGCGCTTCTCGTTGGCGTCGATAGCGCAACGAAATGGCTCGCCAGCGAGCTGAGATCTCAAATGGATTCCATACGTCCTGCCGGTTCACCGCGCGCTGATTTCAACAAAAGTGACTGTTAGGCCGGACCGGGGCTCTCCGCGTCCCGTAACGACTCAACCTTGATTCCGCTCCCTGGACGATTCTCCACGATGCTTACGCGCCTCAAATGCTGGTGGTTCGGATGCGTGCCCGACTATCACGCTCAGTTCTTCGATCACGAAAACGGCTGGAGCGAGCCGCCGTGCCGGCGATGCGGCGCGTTGGCCGTGAGCTATGCCGATTGTGTTGGAGAGACACGTAACCACCGCACGACAGAACTACTGCACTTCTGGCTGGTTCGTCGCTGGGTGCCGGCGAAGTGCCATCAATGCGGCAAGCGTCGCCGCGAAAGTTGCGACAACTGCCCACCTTTCTAAAGGACTCCCGATGGACCACCTCAACCTACGTACCGACGCGAAGCGCGCCCGTTTCACCTGCACCCACAGCAATGAGCCAGGTCAGCTAGCCAGTAGCTATGCCAAGTGCGCCGCTCCCGCGTCATCTGCCGGGGATCAGGAGTTGGGATCGTGAAGTCGATTCTCGACCCGTGCTGTGGTGGCCGCATGTTCTGGTTCGATCCGAATCACCCGAACGCGGTGTTCGGTGATGCCCGCGCTGAGTCGATCGTCGTCACCGATCGCTCACACGACAACGCGGAAGGCACTCGCACGCTCAACATCGCGCCCGACATTCTCATGGACTTCCGCGATCTGCCGTATCCGGCCGGCTCGTTCAAGCTCGTCGTATTCGATCCGCCTCATCTGGTCCGCGCTGGCCCGCGCAGTTGGCTCGCAGCCAAATACGGGAAGCTCGGCGCAGATTGGCGCGACGACATTCGCAAGGGTTTCGCCGAGTGTTTCCGGGTTCTCGAAAGCCACGGCGTGCTGATCTTCAAATGGAATGAAACGCAGATCAAGGTGGGCGAGATTCTAGCCCTGACCGAGCGCACGCCGCTGTTTGGTCACAAGTCGGGCAAGCGTGCCGATACGCACTGGATCTGCTTCATGAAAACGGAGGCCTCCGCGCCATGACCGCTACCACTAACAAGCTCGACGTAGGAGCGATGATGTCCGATGAACCTCCGGCAGCAAGACGAATGCGTGAGAAGTTCGACGCCAAGTATGGCGACATGTCGAACATCATGCGCGCGATCAATGGCTACTTCTTCGTGGTTGAGAAATTCCGCCGCCCGTATAACGACGAATCCACTGAGCGGGTCACGAACGCAGACCTTGAACGGGCCAAAGCGGAAATGCTCGCATCAATTCGCACAGAAGCCGCCCTTCTATCTGCGAGCAAACCCGCCGCTATCGACAGGAGAGCGGAGAAAGAGAGCAACGCAGAGGCCGAACTCGCCTTCTCGGTCTATAGCGGCTCAACGCGCTTCGGTGGCTGCTGAATATCACAACCGAATTCGACAGGAAGGACTTGCGTACCCGTCAGGCAGCGCGCCTCCTAGACGAGTACATGGACAGCTTCGGCCAGACGAACCGCGAGCGACTTGAAGATATGTGGAAAACGCTTGACGACAAGCTGCCCGACGATGGCCGCATAGCCGCTCGCGCCGCGCAGCCAGCACAGACAGAGCGGGCGCTGACCGATGCGCAGCGCGAAGCCATCGGCTGGGCCTGCGGGGCCTCAAAACACAGCGGGGCGCCCGAAGTGGCCTCCTATCACCAGATATTCGAAAAAATGCTGGGCGCCGCGCAGCCAGCAAGCGGAGTTGACCATGAGTGATCTGATCAGGCGCCTGCAATCCCAGGAAGCGGTAGACGGCAAACCGCACGAAATTGAGCAGTTGACCGACGAAGCCGCCAGCGCCCTCGAAACCGCAAACAGCCGCATAGCCGAACTGGAAACCGAGCGCGACGCCTTCAGGACGCAGGCCACGCTGAACCAGCATATGGTTATTACGTGCGGCGTTGCCGCTTGTCACCCGGACCCCAACCTGTCTCGAACCGGTGCCTATGCGTCCGCGTGGAACAGCGAGCAGGCGAACAAGGTTCGTGCTCTGCGGGACGACCGTGATCGCCTTCGCGCCCGGGTCGCCGAACTCGACGCACCTATCGCCGCTGCGAGTGTTGGGGATAGCCGGGCAGCATTCGAGACCGCCCTGGTCGAACTGGTCAATAAGATCGACATCGGTCTCGACTCGGGCGACCTGCTGAAAGACGCCGCGCGCGCATCTTCGGCGATCGACGCGATCCTGGTCAGCGGCGATCTGGTAGCCACCGCCTACGACCATTTCCGTGACGACCCGGCTCGTTACACGAACTCCGTGGACTTCCGGATCGGCTGGGATGCATGCCTGGATGCGATCGGAAACGCTCGCGCGGCTGTCCCCGCCCGCGCCGGCGCAGCGCATGCGGCGCACGCCGACGACCTGGCTGCAGACCGGTTCGCGACGGCGATGAAAGCCAAGATGGCGACCTCGCGTTCCAGGGGCCGATACGGCTGGGATAACAAAGACCTCGTATCCGGCGAAGCACTGTCAGACATGCTGCGCCAGCACGTCGCAAAGGGCGACCCTGTCGATGTTGCGAACTTTTGCATGATGCTGCACCAGCGCGGAGAGCTGATATTCGGCACTACCGAGCCGCAAAAGGACTCTGGCGACATGCCAGCGGTTTCGGGAGGCGAGAGTGCTCACGTCACAAGCGATGTGGAACTCGCACGCATCCAGGACTATGCCGAGCAGAACATGCTCACGCTCGAAGAGGCGGTTGACGAACTGCGCGAAGGCGGCCCCGTGCGGATCGCGTGTCGCCTATCGGTGCAACGAAAGCAGCAGCAGCGGATGTGAGATTGCCGCAGCTTAAAGATGGCGAGGAGTTCATCTGCGACAGCGGATGCGGAACCATCCAGCCCGAGCAATACGACTTCGAGTACTCACGCGAAGTTCTTCCTGATGGCAGCGTCATCTCGAAGACCGAAAAGGCCTGGCGCGCGCCTTGTTGCAAAGCCGGCGTGCTGGTCTACAGCAACCGGGAAGAAACGTCCACACGGCTCGACGACTACGCCGCCCCCGCTACATCTATCCGGGATGAGCGGCTGTCTGCCGGGGCTAGATCGTGAGCGAAAACAGCAAAATTGAATGGACCGATCACACCTTCAATCCGTGGATCGGCTGCACGCGCGTGTCACCCGGGTGCGACCACTGCTACGCGGCCGTGAGCACTCCGGCGCGCGCGATGCATGTAACGTGGGGCACAAGCGAACCGCGCCATCGTACAGCGCGGAGCACATGGAAGGATCCGGTCAAGTGGAATGCACGGCATGAGACGTTCTTTGCGGAACACGGTCGCAGGCAGCGCGTGTTCTGCGCGTCGCTCGCTGATGTGTTCCCGGCCCTATGAAACGCACGGAGCGCGTTGCGCACTGGTTCGCCGACGAATGGATGTTCAGCACCTTAACGCCGAGCGGGGCGGTAGGCATGCACTATGACGACGAGCCGACCGTGTACCGTGTCGGCAAGAAAGGCGCCGGGAGACTGCTTGATGGCCGCACTCACGACGAATTCCCAGAGGTCCAATCATGGCCGTCGCCACTAACAGGACGTTCGACGTAGGAGCGAATATGACAATGGAATTGCAGACGTCCCATGATGACAAGCGGCTATCAACTCATGAAGTGCCGCAGGATATGGCTGATTGCCGCCGCGTTGAACGCGCGTTGCGCTATGGATCGCGCGCGACAAAGCGCTCTATTCGCCGCTTACTACGTGAGGGATGGTCTGACTGGAACATCATTGACCGCCTGCATCGCGTGGAGGGGTTGAAATGCTGACAGACGAGAATATCCGGCGATTGGAAGCGCTCGCGCAACGCTTTGAGGTCGGCGGCTCTACGCTGATCGGCGCCGCGATGTCGGCACGCTATGCGGAATCGATTCGCGCCGTGCTATCCCCAGGCACACCGTCCGCTGCGCGCGAATGGAGATGCTTCCATTGCGATGAGGCGTTTGCCGATGCCGAGTCAGCCGCTGTGCACTTCGGCAAGTCTGAGCGCCAGAATCCGATTTGCACCATCGACGCCGCCGAATACCGCGCGATGGAGCAGCCCATGCTCCGGTACAACGAGGAAGATTCAGACCTGCACCGCGAGATTTACGGCTTGCGGGCCAAGCACGCATCCGAGTTGCGCCGCGAAGAAGAAAAGGGCTACGCGCTCGGCCTGGCGGCACAAGTCATGATCGACACGCACTTGACGCGACTGGTACACGCACTGGCTAAAAATCACCCAAAGACCCTCCGCACCCTTTGGCTCGATGGTCAGGCCGTTGGGGCAGAAATCGTCGATCTAATGAGCAACGTCGTCCTCCCGGCACAGACGGAACGAGCTCAGACCGATGTTGCACTGTTACCAGGCGGAGGTACACATGACTGACCTGACTAAGCGTCTGCGCAATTACCTCGATTCGCTTGCGCCCCCTATGGCGAAGGGCTTAATCGCTGAAGCTATCGCTGCCCTCGAAGCTTCTAGTACGGCTATGAGCCAGACGATCGCCGCGCTCGACACCGCGAACGCACACATCGCCAGTTTAGAAGCAGCATTGACGGTGCCCAAAGATGCTTTGCCGCCTGATGGACAGCCGTGGGCGAAAGTCTCGCCGGAAGTCGCCTTTCACCTGATCGAGCGGCACGGGGAAAACTGGGCGCATATCGGCCAACTCATGGATGCGTGGCGGGCGGCGGTCAATGCAGCCGAACTCGTAGCACAGCCAGCGGATGCACAGGGACAGCGGTCTCAAGCTGAGCCAACGTACAGGTTCGCCCTTATCCGCGATCGCAACTACGACGGCGAAGGCTTGTCGTTGTGGTTCTGGAACGGCGAAAACTATAGTGGATCGGATGGGGATTGCCTTTCGCGCGATCCAGATGGGTCGCTCGACGGCTTCACGACCGAATGGCTTACGGACCATCAACTTGAGCAACGGCTGAATTCGCCAGACGCGGAGCGGTTTGTCGCTTTCGTTGGCACACTGATCAGCGATGGCAGGGGCCTGCAGCTGACCGACGAGCAGCGGCGAATCAAAGAAGCGTTGTCGGTGCGCGGCGAACTGAGCCTCGACATTGTGCGCGCACGGATCGATGCCGCGCTGGCTAAACAACAGGAGCCTAGCGCATGAAAGAACGCCCGATTCGTTTCGGCGGTGCAATGGTCCGCGCGCTGCTTGACGGCCGCAAGACGCAGACGCGGGACATTGTGAAGCTGCCGCACCACAACCCGCTCGGCCAGTGGGAACCGACCATCATCGGCGGGAAAAACGGCGGCCGCACCGCGGCTGGCACAACGCTGCCGCAGCAAGGTGGGATCTGGCACACGCGGACTGGCGATTGCTTGACGTGTCCGCATGGACAGCCCGGTGACCGTCTATGGGTGCGCGAGAAGCATCTTAACTGGTGGCTACGAGATGAGGCGAACCCTGAAGGCCCGCGCGTTTTTTCGCACGTGGCCGCATATGCCGCCGACGGCTACGAGCTTGAGCACGGCGAGAAATGGATCGCGTCGAACCAGATGTTGCGCGCGGCGTCGCGCATCACGCTCGAAATCACCGCGGTGCGCGTCGAACGCCTTCAGGACATCAGCGAAGCGGACGCGCAAGCCGAGGGAGTGCCACGCGACACAGAACCGTGCGACCACATCCGTCAAAGCTGCGAAGACATCGGTTGCATGGGGCAGACCCACAAGTCATCGTTCTGTGATCAGTGGTGCGATCTGAACGGCATCCCATCCTGGAACAAGAACCCGTGGGTTTGGGTCCGCGAGTTCAAGCGAGTGGCGACCTCATGACTACTCGAGAACGCCAGGGCCGCGGCGGGGAACCGACGACCTCTCCATGTAACGAGCCCGCCGTAGACGCGATGCCGCAAAAGCAGATCGACGAGCTGATCGAGAAGCTGCGCGCCCGCTCACAAGGACGCGAAACGTGGTTCGCGATGGGCCGGGACGAGAAAAGCTACTTCATCTCGTTCGATTGGCAGTCGGAAGCGGACGCCTGGATGGGAGATCAGCAAATACGGCGCGCGGAATGGGTCGAGCGCGAAGGCGTTCACCTGGTAAAGCAGCGTGTGTTCTCCGAACTTGAGGAATTGGCAAGGGAAGCCGCCGACGCTCTCGCCATGCTCTCGGCGCGCAAAGCCCCCGCGATCCCTGTCGATGCCGCCGCGCAAGCGGGCACAAAATGACCGATACCGTCAAAGTGATCAGCGCCCCAGAGCGGATCTATCTCCAGATCGGCGACGTCGGCCTGCCGGCGGAAGTCGATTTCGGTGAGTTGCATGAAGTGACGTGGTGCGCGGATCGCCAGTTCGATACCGACATCGCATATGTTCGTGTCGACGCCGCCGCATCCGACCCGGCGCGGGACCAGCTCCCGGACGCATTGAGAGACCCGCGCGTGGTCAACATGTCGGTTCTGATGGTGCGCATGATATCGGCGCTGCGTCGCATGAAGGAGTGGCAAAACCTCGCGGGCGACGCGACGGACTACCTTACGGCGATCGGCGTCAGCAAGACGTACACGTTGAGCGCGCAGTCAAGTCAGGCCCTACCGCAATCATCGCCCAACGACGAAAAAGGTGCGTCGCAATGAAATTGACTCCAACCCAGCGGCGCATTCTTGAAGTGCTGACCGACAACGGGCCGGTCCGAACGATGTCAGGTCTGGCATACACGGTATTTCCAAACGCGACCTATCGCTCACCACAAGGAGCCGCGCTGAACATCAGCCGGCATGTGAAGCCCCTCGTGCGCGCCGCCCTAGTAAATGATTGGGCGGTTGGCCCCGCCGAATTCCGCATTACCGCTGCGGGCCGGCTCGCGCTGGCAGCTCTGCACCAACAACAGGAACACGGCCAATGAGCTTCGCCCACTTTTCCCTGCTCGCCCTCCTTGGGGTCGACACCACCTCATTTGGCACGCCACTCTTCGTTGAACAGCCGGCGCTGCTCTTTCTCGTCCCGCCGTTATGCCTGAGTTACCCGATCCTGTGGTTGCTGGCCAGGCACCGGCCCCCCTTCCACTGGCCAGCACTGATCGGAATTGCGCTCGTGAGTGCGATTCCGTATCTCGGTTCAGAGCTCGTCGCGCTGCGCACGTTCACGTCGCTCGGCAATTACATCGTGCTGCAGGAGACCAGTCGCGTCGAGTACGCACGCGACATCATCTGCGTCGGTGATCCGGACAAGGTCGGTGCCAATTCATTCGAGAATGCAAAGCGGGTGCTCGCGGATCCTAAGCTGGTGTGGGGCAAGCCCGGTCTGAAGGAGCCCCTGTCCTCTTCAGAATGGACGCAGCAGCCCGATCCTTGCGCGTATGACGCCCGGGTCGTGCCGGACAAGGCCCTGACGAGCCTCGCGAACGCGCAGGCCGCTGGCAAGAAGCTCTTCATCGCGATGACAGCCGCGGCCTCGATTGCTTTTATGCTTCTACTTGCCTTCGCGGCTAACGGAATCACGCACGCTCGGCTACTGGCTGAATTCCCGGATGTGTTCCGCCGTCCCGTGCCGCCGCGCGACGAGTTCAAGTCCTGAGCGGCAGGTCCTTCGGTCCTGCACACAACGACGTTGCGCCAGCGCACCGGTCCGAAAGAATGCTCGGGAAGGCGCTTCGGGCGCCATAAAAGCGAACATGCCATACTACAGCCGGCTCGCCAGACGCCGATAGACCAGATACATCATGTCGACCTTACTTATCGCGGGTTCATCCTTCATTGGCGGAATAAGCGTGACGGCTGTTCTCGTCAGGTGGCGTTCGCGCCGACGCCCGGAACTCGACCCGTTTGCGCTGCTGAGACGACCAGCGACGAAGCAACTCGCGGATTTTTCCGAGGCGCTTCACTCCCAGCTTCGTGACTGGGCAAAGCCCGGGCGCCGGATAAGCAAGCGCGGACCACAAAACGTGCGGCAGGTATTGGGGTGTCTCAGCGTATATTCCGATGGCGTTGCCGTCTGGACAGTGCGCGATGGAACACTGACCTTCCAGGACGGGACGACGACACCCATCAGTGCGTTCGCCGCTGCACTGGAAAGAGAACTCACAGCTGCCAGAAGTCCGATCTCACGCCTGAGTCTTCCAAACCTGCTTTCCGTAGATTTGCGAGCGAATCGCGTCATGCAATTCGAAGACGACTGGATCGTTCAGCGCTTCATCCGGCTCGGCCGCCGCGGCGAGGATGAAGACATCTACGAGCCCTGGGCTGGGTACGACACCGGCATGTCGAAGGACGCGGCGCTACAAGCTCTTGATGAGTGCGAGCGCCAGTGGCCCGAACACAAGTTTCGCGCGCATCGGGTGCGTATGCACGAGAAACTGGCCAGCGAGGCGATTGCGCGAGCGCGCGCCTCGGCCAACAACCGGTAGCCTGCTGGTAATCCCGTTCGCTGGCGATACCACGGCCGACGCGCCTTGACTTTGTGGCTTGGCTGCGAAGATGAACCATCACGTTCATTTCTACTCGCCATGTCAATCCAGCTCATCGACCTGTCGTCCCTACGTCGCCGCTTCGAAAGCCACGCCAGAGAAGTCACGCGCTCCGTGACCACCACTCCTGAAATCGATACGCTCCTCGAGGCCGATGCAGTCGTCGCAATCGGAGTCAGCGGCGGGAAAGACAGCGTCGCGTGCACACTGGCCGTGGCGCGGCACCTCGACATGATCGGTCATACCGGGCCGCGCATTCTTGTTCACGCGGACCTCGGGCGCGTCGAGTGGAAGGACAGCGCGCCAGCATGCGAACGGCTCGCCGCGCATCTCGGATGGGAGCTTCTGACAGTGCGGCGTCAGGCCGGCGACATGCTCGCCCGCTGGCAAAAGCGCTGGGAAAACAATGTGACGCGCTACAAGGAACCGTCGTGCGTCCGGTTGATCCTTCCATGGAGCACACCGTCCATGCGTTTCTGCACGTCCGAACTGAAGACGGCCGTGATCACGAGCGCGCTGAAGAAGCGTTACCCGAACCACGACATCGTGAACGTGACCGGCGTTCGCCGCCAGGAAAGCTCGGCGCGCAGCAAGATGCCCGTTTCCGCGCCACTCGCCGCGCTCACACGGAGGAACAAACAGGGCGTAACGTGGAACGCCATCATAGAGTGGCCGGTAGAAGACGTGTTCAGCGAGATCGCTGAGGCAGGACTCGCGCTGCACGAGGCGTACACCCGGTACGGCGCATCGCGTGTCTCGTGCGCGTTCTGCATTATGAGTGCGCTGGATGATCTGCGGGCCGCCGCCGACTGTGCGGACAACCACGATCTCTACCGGGAAATGGTCGCAATAGAAGCGACGTCCACCTTCGCCTTTCAGGGCCAACGCTGGCTCGCTGACGTCTCGCCGGACCTGCTTTCACCTTCGTTGAAAGCAGATGTAGAGCGTGCCAAGCTTGCGGCACTCGCGCGCCAGGCAATCGAGGCCGAAATCCCCTCACACCTGCTTTTCACAGCCGGCTGGCCGACTGTCCGTCCGACAGCGCAGGAAGCCGCACTTCTCGCGAGCGTGCGTACACGCGTCGCGGCACTCATCGGCATTGACGTCGACTGCACGACCGCGCACTCCGTCGCGCAACGCTATGACGCCCTCTTCGCCATCCGCCCCAGGGCGCTCCCAACAGTGACGTCCACCACCGACCAGACAACCGACGCGCCGCGTCAGTCCACCTTCGCTTTCTGAGGTCCACGGGACGACGGCGCCGCGTTCGCGTTCGTTGCCGCATGTAGTGCAAGATAGCGGCGCAGTAGCCACACTCAACGCTGAACACATCCACCTATGAGCTCAGACCCGACCGCAGCGCAAGATCAGCCGACCGCCCGCTCCACCGATAGGCGCATGCCGACCGAGGATCTGCCGTACCCGCTAGGCTCGCGCCACGCCGACGATCCCGCCGGTGACAACCGCCTTTATGGGGAGCTGGGCGATCAGGCACTCTTCGAGAATATCGGACTGCGCCCGCGCATCAAGGTGGCGACCTCCGACGAAGAGAGGGCCTTCGGCGGGCGCCTGAACGCGGAAATATATGCGGGATTGAAGAAGGTGTTTGGCGAAATAACCGGTATCGAGGTCGGGCTCACCGGCCCGCCGGCATCGATGACCTCGGGCGTCCACCGCTCGCCGAAGTAGAAAGTGGTTGCTTCGACGTTGCCCAGCCACGCGTGGGCTTGCGGCTGGGCGCGCAGCACGCAAACGGCCAACACCTGGAAATACCCCGAAGAGCGTGCGTCATGACGGACGTCGGAAATTTTCTGGGAACGACGGTGACCGCGCGTCAGTTCAGCGACGTTTAAACTCGTCACGGGCGCCGGGGGTCATCGCGGCGGCAGGCGAGCAGGAAGAGTCCCGCCGCAGTGAATGTCACGCAGCGAAGCCAGCCGCAGTTGATCAGGGCAAAAAGAAGATTTCCAAATCGCGGTACCGGCTCATTCATTCCTTCCCCCACACAGCGGTTGCGCCGATTTACGCCGCAGATATTAAAGCCACTCCACCGACGACTCCTCCTGTCTTCGAGGTGCGTCTCACGTTCGCTTGACTTCCTGTTGGGCTTTGTACTCTGGGTTGAACAGCGGCGTCTTCTTTCTGAGCCGCCGTCCTTTCTACTTCCCGGAGGCCTAATGAGCACGCGCATATCCGTCCCCGACGTTCGAAAGTTCTGGGATGCCCAAGGCGGCATCTACGCCGGCACCGTTCACCCGCGTGACGGCATGCCCGCGTACCCTCTCGTTATCTCACTGTCCGACGAAGCCCACATCCAGCCCGCCGAATACTGCAAACCCGAAGCCACATTCCCGCCGGGCTCGCATTGGGACGGCAGAGGGAACATGCGTTCGCTGCTCGAGGCCGATCCGGCCAACCCTATCGCGACGCACATCCGCGCGCTTCGCATCGGTGGCCATGCTGACTGGTACTGGCCGGCAAAACTCGAGTGCGCAGTCCTCTACGCCAATGTTGGCGACCTGGTCTATGCCTATCTACGTGCTCAGCACGCGCAGCAGTGGGCAACGTGGATGTGCCAGCGCACGCGTAACGTCGAAACAGCCTTCATCCAGGACTTCCGGCACGGCTGCCAGACCTACAAACCCAGGGTCACCAAGTTCACTGCCCTTGTCGTGCGCCGCATCGACTAAACGAAGTCTCTCGCACCCCGAAACCGACGTCGACCCCGGGAAGCTCCCTGTCTGATGACGCCGTTTCGCGGGTGTACGTCGATAGACCGGTCAAATTCGACACCTTTCGATTGTTCGATTCATGTGATAGCCCTTATTCTCGTAATACCTTTGAGAGGGAACTTACTACCATGCACAGCGACCTTCACGCGGCGATGCTGATCGTCAACACCGAGACGCACCGGACCATTTCCAGACTCGACCGGGAAACCTTGATTCGAATCGCCATGCGGGCCCGAAACGAAGGACGAGTGGACGCCCTACTCTCTGCCAACGACGCTCAACTCAGGAAGATGACTGCAGTGCCCGACCCGCAAGCGCCCTTAACTTCGTGGGACGTGGAACTATCGGTCAATGGCCACCCGGTGATCGCGTTATCTGAGACCTCGATGGCGGCCGTGGCGAACGTGAAAGAGTTCGCGCCCATTGTCCGAACGATCGCTCAGCGAACTTTCGATGTCGTCGGATACGGGCCGAACGAATCCGGAACCCCCGTAGCAATCGGGGCTACACCGTTCGCCGGATTTTCCGCCCCTGACTTGCAACGGCTTCAAGACGCAGCCAAGTTTCTGGCGATGCACCCTGACTACGAAGCCTGTGCGAAGCTGATTGAATCTCTGATCCCCTGACCGACGCCGCTTCGCGCAACGGGCCGCTTCTGCGGCCCTTTCCTTTTCTGCGACGCCCGGCACCGCAAGCTCATCTCGCATCTCGCCGGCAGCTTCGAACCGCGTGGAATGATCGCGAAAATCCTTCGCCTTTTCGCCGCTTATGCTTTCCTGATCGTTGGTAGCCTGTTTCAGTACAACAACAGTCGGCGCCAACCATGACCCGTCCCTCCACCTACGCTCACCTCGATCACCTAATCGTGCTCGCCGTGACGAAAGCGCCGGTATTCACTGGCGATCTGTATTCGACAGCTATCCAGAACGAGTGCCATCGCCTCGGGCCACTGCTTGGGGTCGAGGACGTTAAACGCTTGATGGATCGTCGGGTGATCGCACTTCGCCGCGGCGGGCTCATCCGCTCGCGGCGCCGTCATCTGATGCTGCCGTGAGACGCCCGCGGCCAACACCGTCAACAGCGAAATCTCGCGTGCCTCGCCAGAATCCAGATGAACATAACCCGGGAAACGTCCATGGAAAACGAGAACAGGCCAGCCACCGTCGGCAAAGGTGAGCTTTTACAGGAACCGCGCGCGACAACTGCGTTGTGCGACTCCGATAGGCGGGAGTGGTCGATGGCGCACGTCTGTTGTGACGAGGTACCGGGCATTGGCATTCCCTTTGGGCTCTCGAAAGAGCAGCACCGCAAGTTATTTCGCACCGGGATCGATATCCAGATCCTGAAGGCGAGGCGCGGATGATCGCCACACTCATTCTCAGTGCGGCGCTGGGCCACGGCCACGTCATCCATTACGAGCACGACTACCACGATGTCGCCGCGTGCGAGTCCGCGTATTCGATCGCCAGGCGACAACTCAAGGAGATCGGCGCGAAGACGACCCGTGGCGAGTGCCTAACCGAGTCGAGCGGCGAACAGCTCACTCGCAAGTACAAGAACCGCTCGCGCTAGCGTTGCGCCGCTCCATGTACCCGACGCAGACGAGATCACCTGGCAGCAGCGCTGTGTGCAGTTTGCCGGCCGACGTCACGCTCAGGCATCTCGCACCAGGAATCAATTGCGATGGACAACCGAGCCAGCGGATTTGAGAACCTCAATCGTGCACAGCGCAAAGCGATCCGGGCGCGCAGCAAGCGCCTCGAATGCATGTTCCGCATGACCGGGAAGAATTACTCGAGGTTCGAGCCCGTCGCAACGAACGAACTCGTGCAATTGCCTTGCCACGCCCGAACTCACCCACCCCGCTTGGACAACCACCAGCCAGGCCGGCCGCCTGATTGTCGCGGGCGCGGTCTCCGGATCATGTGCAGCCTTGACTTCGTCGCAATGCACGTAGGCTGAATCGACGCCCCGCTCCTGGGGGATTCCCACACACCGAACTCACACTCATCCATGCGCCTATTCAAGCTCAATCGAACGGTCATTGCCAACACCCGCCGCATCCTCGGCTGGACAGCCGGTGGCGTTCACAAGCGGATCGACGAAAACATCGAACTCCTCGAACTGCTGCGCGATCGCGCGCCTGATTTCCTTGAGACGCATCCCTGGGTCGTCGGCTGGTTCGAATCTCACGATGAGTTTCTGCGCCAGCTCGCCAACGCGGTGCCGCTTGAAGAGGGCTTCTTTCTGCATCTCTTGACTCGGCCCGACGGCACGTTTCCCCGCGCGTTTCCTTCCGGAATCGTTAAAGGCTACACGGAGCCATCGCAGTGATTCGCATAAAGGAACTCACCGCGCACGAGCTCGACGCCTGGGTCGCCCTTTGTGAAGGCGAGCGCATCGCCACAGAGTATCCACCGGACGAGTCCGGCCGCTTCTGGCTGAAACTAGGCCGGTTCGGTTCCGTAAAGGAATGCCCCCGCTTCTCGTCCGAGTGGTCGGACGGCGGCCCCGTCGCGCACCGAAAACTTCTCTCCTACAGCTGCCTGAGCGAAAGCGAATACGAGGCCCGCTCGTTCCCGCGCCGGCCGTTGCAGCCGTCACACGTGATGCGAGGCGCGACTCCACTCGAGGCGTTGATGCGCTGCCGCGTCGCTCTCAATATGGGGCGCGTGGTCCCAGACAGATTCCCCTCGTATCTATTTGCGTTGTGACGTCATGGATTACATCATTTCGATCCGCTGTACCGGTTGCAGCAACACGATTCGCAAGACGGTCGATCACCCACCTACCGACAAGGACCGGATCGCCGCCGCCTGCGCCACTGGCTGGGGACTCGCCATGCACGACGACACGCTCCTCTTCATCTGCACCAACCCGCAGTGCGCTACACACGCCCTTACCCGGAAAAGGACACTGCGCAGTCGTGCCATTGAATCGCGCCATACGGGAACCATCGGAGAAACTGAATGACCAAGCCGCTGCTCGACCTGAACAACGACATCAAGTCGCAACTCGCCGCTAGCCCACAATCGGTCGAGGAGCTGTGCCGCTCGCTTCGTCGCACCCCCTTCCAGATCGAAGATCGCCTCCATATGCTGCTCGCTGCCGGCGTCGTTTGCATCGATCCCCGCGGGCTCGGTGAGACACGCTACATGCTCACCACCAAGGCGAAGCCCGCGACGAGCGACCCAATCCAGACGTCGGTTGCTGGCGCTCGCCGCGCCCCATCCTCAGTGACGACGCTCACGGGCTATTCAGCAAAGCTGCGCGAGTTCCGCAGCATCTGCATGCTCGGCCGTCGCTGATACCCTGCATACGCCGCGCTGTCCGAGCGCCTCGCCCTCAGCTGGCGCCGGCGACACCCAATCCACACGGTGCAACCCACGTTGCATCGTGCATCATCCATATCGCCGATCTCCTATGAAAACCAGCCACGTGTCTAGCGTCGAACTCGCCGCGAAAATCTGCAGCGATCCGTCCGCCTCATACTGGCTGAAGGAGGCAATCAAGGCACTCCTTAAGCGCGACCCGGTTGATGCCGTTAACGATTCAGAGGTGCTCGCGGAGATCATGCGCGCACGTCTCTCCGAGATCGAATTTTTCGGGGGGGTCGGTAATCTGGATGTACGACCAAACGAAGAATGACGACACCAAACTGTGAGCTTTCGGATCGATTAGTTACAAACGTTGGGTTGTTGTACGCTATACGTAACAGTATTGTATTGTCGTCGCGTTTCGTTACATTATTTTTTTAACCATCACCGTGTTCGCTCACGCACACTGTTTCGCGCTGTAACCCGTCTATCCCTATTAATCCGGACTAAACTTGCACCGCCATTTTCCGTGATTTCAGGGTGGATATAATCCTTGCTGTTCACCCTACCATTCCCCACTGACATGATTGAAAAACTCTATCCATGCCCCTGCTGCGGCGGTGTGCCGAAAAGCAACCGCTGTAGTCAGGTGATTGAAGAAGAGAATCAATCGGACTCGCCACTCAGAATCCGCGCGGTCCAATTACGCCTGGTGCAACCCCAACTCACCCGAGAAACCGTGCGCATCGTCTGCGCCTCCTGCGGACTGGCCACACGGTGGATTGCCGTCGTGGATGCAAACGAGAATGCCGCGCTCGATGAATGCGGGCGCCTATGGAATACCCGGACCGATCGCGTGCCCGTGCAGGCCGGGTCGCTCGATGAGCTCATTGAGAACGAGATCAACGGGGACGACATCTCGTATTTCCTGGCTCTGGTTGCCAGGAATGACAGTGAGTGGGAAACGCGCGGCCCGATCCTCGCGAAACTCGCCCAGCGCCTAATCGACGCCGTGATCGTCGAGCGTGAATGGTGGCCTATCACGCCGACGCTTGAGGACGCGTGCCGCTACCGCAAACTGGTCAGCCACGCCCGTCGCGAAGAAAACGCGGACCGCCCTGATACTGTAGTCTTCCAGCCCCTTACCCTCGCCAACGACACGCGCACCTACGCGCATGAGGATCGCGTTGCTGCGGCCGTCGACGAACTCCCCGATCGCGAACGCTGGTAATCGAGATTCCTGAAGATCGGTGTCGCCGCCCTCACCCATTTTTGCTTGCGGGTTTGGGCATGCTTTTATGGCTATCCTGATTCGGGGCTGGATTAGTTTATTCGACGCGCTCGGCAAAACTTCAACGCGTGGTCCCAATTTGCCGGAGACCGCCGTCCACAGGACGCGCGAGACGGAAAGCAAATCTCCACTTAGCCCCGATAGCATTGCGGAGACCGGGCAAACCGATATCCGCTAACCGTTTTGCGCCCCACTCTCCAATATGCGGTAGACCTTTTGCCGCGAAATACCCAACTTCGCCGCCGCGGCTTTCTTCTCGCCGCCCGTCTCTTCAAGCGTCCGTCGAACGTCCTCGATCGTAACCACCGGCGCCCTTAGCTTGGCCATCGCCGCTGGCGTCGAAATGTACATGCCCGATTTTTCCGGCTTTGAGTGACCGACCTCTTCGATGATTACCCGCAACGTGGCATCGTGCGTCGCACGATCCGGTCGCTCCTCGCTGCCCTTGATCGGCGCCGGACTTCCTGACAGGACTTCGTAGCGTTGCTGCATCCATCCATGCCGTAATCCGTGGCTGGTCACGCCCTTTTCGTCCTTCGTGATTCCATGCTGCGCCAAAATCCCGTAGTAGCGCCGCCGCCAACGCGGCCAGTCGTAGTCAGAGGGTATGGTCGAGCCCGTCGTGTCGTTCGCGAGCCGCAGCGCCTCGTGCAATACCTCAAGCTTCAGCTGTAATGGTACGTCACGCTCGCGCCCCCCCTTCGTCCCCTTGTCCACACGGAATTTGTCGTCGTCTCTCGACTGCAACTCCAGAAGTGTCTTCCGGATGCGCAGCATGCAACTTTCCTTCACCCGCAGACCAAAAGCCGCCTGAAGCTTTAGCTGCACCGCAACATGCGGGTCAGTCTGTGCGATCTGAGCGAAGATCGCGTCGACGTCAACCCCGTTCGCCTCCCACGACTTGTCGGTGGTCGTCACGTAACTTCTGTTTCGGCCCATGGCCGCCAACTCTTCTTTGGACCTGTAGTCATACAGCGATTTGACCAGTCCATACTTCCCCATCCATTCCAAAAACGCCTTCAGGTGCGCAAGCTTGCCCTGCATCGTGCCGACGGCCTCGCCGCTATCGATCCAGTGCGCAACCACTGCTCTCAGATGTCGCCCTTCCACGGAATAAATGCTTTCGATCTTGAATCCCAACTTGCGGATGTTTACAAGCGTTGCACAGATTGTGTTGGCCCGCTTTCCTTGGGTATCCGACGCCAGTTTGTTCTTGCTAACCCGCGTCCGACTCAGACTTCTCCCGATGTTGTCTCTAAACAAAACCTTCAATTCATCGCGCATACGCTGTGGCAGACGGTACTTCGCTAACAGTCTGTCCGCGTCGAACATCTGGATCATTGCCATGATTTTTCTCCTTGATCTTGAATCACCGCGGACTGTGCCGACAAGCAGTCTCCCGGTCGATTTCTAACCAGATAATGTTGGGCGTCAGCATGTACCGACATCCACGTTGTTCGCGCGCTCCCGATTCGTTGCGTCGGACAAACCACTTGCCTCCTCGATTGCGTCGACGCCGATGCCGCACTCCGCCATAGACCGATCCTCCTTACGTTAGCCATCCCGAGCACTGCCGCTCGCATCGCCCCCTACCTGGACGACTCGTCGCTTCGCGGTTACGCCCGCCGTTTAGACCCCGGCCGGGTTTCCTCTACCGCGCACTGCTCACTGTTCTCCTGGACTTTAGTGATCCGTCTTGATCGACCATGCGTGTGGAGAAGCCACGCTTGATCGTCCCTCGTGCTGCATCGCGACCCTCCGGTCGACACTTACTTTTGCAGAACTTGGGATGGCTGGCTGGAGACCGGACCTTCATCTCCGCGACGCTTTCTACTACGTCTGCCAATCAACACTGTGCCCATTCGTGGATGGCTGGGCGGGCCATATATATGTGCGATAGAGGGCTGACCGCGATAACGCAGTCCACGGCCCTCCCGTCTCGAGTTCGATCTCTTGCCCGCCCGCGTTTGGGGAGCTAAGTCGATCAAACCAGCGTAACGCCGCTGAGCGAGACGATTGGTATTTGTCGTTTGAAGCAGTCGCCAGACCGGCTCTGTGTCCGTGTCCGCGTCCGGGACTTCCGTTTGTCGTGTATTGAGTGTCCCGAAGACATCGCAAACCGAGACGTGATCACGTGTCCGGGTGTACTCAGTATCCCCTTGTATCCCATTGACCTGACTCAAAAAAAACCGCATCAAGTGTGCGGTCTGGACAGACAGGGATTTTTGCCCGTTGCGGGGCACTGTCCTGATTCTTTTGGGGGAACGATTCGCAGCGAAGCGGCGCGAATTTTTGACGCACCACGGGCGTGGTGCAGGAGGTCGATGCGCCGAAAGCGCAGTAGGTAGACGGAAGTGTGCGCCGCGTCGGAGTGATGGACAACGCAGAAAGATGCCTTATTTGATGCCTCTTTCTCGCGGCAATCATCTTCGCCAGGTTGGTATTGTCGGCAACAGGTTTGCTGCGATTGCCATCGACATTGCTCCCGCAACTGGACGACGTGAACGAGAAGGAGACTTAATGGACACGAATTCGTCTCCTTCGCGCTGGCTCATGGTGGCACTGATGAAAAGGAGCCGTTATGGAGCCGTCAACGTCTCCTTTACTAAAACACTCTTCAAACTAGGAACGACCTAATGGAAAGCAAGACATTCGCCCTCGACATCGGCTATGGCAGCACAAAATGCGCTTATCGTAAGCCCGACGGCAAAGTCGGCACCGACATGTTCCCCTCGCTCGCGCCCTTTCGCGCCCCTGGTTCTGTTTCCGCGAGCGGCGGTGCCGGGTTCGGGAATCGCGACGTCGTGACCGTGACCGTCAATGGAACGCAATACGAGGTTGGACCCGACGTACCTCTCAACGCCGCTTATGGTGAAACGGGGCGCGTCCTCATTGAGGAATACGTGCGTACAGACAACTACGCCGCACTTCTCGCCGGCGCCGTATATCGCGCGGGCTTCAGCCGCATCAGACGGCTGATCCTGGGTTTGCCCGTACACACGATGGAGCGGTTTGCTCGCGAGTTAAAGGAGCGATTCACAGGTAAGCACGAGTTCGGGCATGGACCAATAACAATCGATGCCGTAAGCGTGGTTCCTCAGCCACTCGGCTCGATGTCCTATGCGTCGTCTTTGTATCCCGAGATCCGGCAGAAGCGGCACGATTACCTGCTTATCGACGTCGGCTACTTCACTACCGACTGGGTGTACGTCAGTAACTTTATGGTCGACGACCGCCGCTCCGGAGGGCGCCCCGGCGGATCGTCCCACGTCCTTCAACGCATTGCCGCAAACATCGGCAAGGAATATGAACGACCCGTCGACGACATCGAACGAATTGATGTCTGCCTTCGCGAAAAAGCGAAGTTCCGTTTCTTCAGTCACGAGCTCGATCTCGCTCCGTATCTCGCGGAAGCGCAGCAACTCATCAAGGCAGTCATCATGGGTATCGGCCAACGGGTAGGCGCTCTCCAGAGTGTCGAGTCAATCATCCTGACCGGAGGTGGCAGCGACCTGTACTACCCTGCGCTAAGAGAAATGCATCGCGAGACGAGAATCCAACTGCTTGAGAGCCCGTGCTTTGCCAATGCCGTCGGATTTCTGCTCCTGATTGAAAGCATGCCGGCCCTCCACTGACTGGACGCACTGCCATGGCCGACGACCAAGAGGTGTTCCGCATGAAGGTCACCATTTCTGCCCACGAGACCCCCGAGCTTCACGCGCGGTTGTTACGGGCTAAGGAGGGGCGTACGCGTAGCGCCCTGCTAAAACAGTTAGCTCAGGTTCAGGTGCTTTATCCGTACGGCGGCCACCCGTCGACTACCGGCCGCACCGTCGAACCAGCCGCTACAGCCGACTCCCCCTCTCCGAGCGTCAGTGGTCTCGACGAGGGCTCTGACGAGGGACTCGACCGCGCGAGCTATGGGCAGCCTCAGGAAATGGCACACGGTGGCGAAGATATGTCATCCCTCCTATCGCAGTCTTCCTTTAGCAAATACCTGTAGCATCCGTTGGCTTGGCATTGCATCTCACGGTGTAGGATAAGTACATACAAACCGTGCGCAAGCGAAGGGAGAGCAAAATGGTAATCGCGGATCTGACGAGCCTTATCGACTTTTCGTGGGACGACCTGTTGGCGCTGGACCTTTCCCAGCCAGCATCATGGCTGATGATCGCCGTACTTGTAATAAGCTGCATAGCCACTATCTACCTGGCCCTGGCGCTGTACCCGTATTTCGAGAAGATCGACGACAAGCTCATCGAACTCCTTGGCGGCAAGGAATAACGGTCCTCCTGCCGGCACCGTCCGGACGAAAAAAAAGCCCGCATGCAATTGCGGGCTTTTTCATTCTTGGAGGTCGTTCGTTGGGCACAAAAACAAACGGCCCCAGGGAAATCCAGGGCCGTTTCAGAAGGTCAGTGCACGGGTTGAACCAACGTCCTGCGCACGCATATTTCAAAAGCGTCCTCGAACGACTGATCACGACAGACGTATCGCGCGCTGCCGGTCGCACGTCGGTCGATCACGTCGAACCCGGTTGCCTCTGACTTCACTGCAGGCAAGCTGCCGTGATTCACACCGGTGGTACCGACAATCTCGAAGAATTTGCCAACGAAAACATGAAATGCGCGCATGGGAATCTCCACAAGTTGACGCCCAATGCGACTCGCCCAAGGGGACGAATCCCCATTGGGCTTAAAAAGGTTGCCGCCGACGGCGGTTAGCCGGATGAGCCGGAGGATGGTCCTCCGGCCCTATACAAGTCCACTACGCTGCAGACCGCTGTTCCGAGGTCCGCAGTTGCGTTCGGTTACGCTCGCGTACTTCATTTCGAAGCTTGCGACGCTCCTCGAAAGCAGCAAGGCGCTCCTGTTGCCTCCTGTACTGCAACTCCCAGACATCACGAAAGTCCGTCCCCTCCACAACCGCTTTGGGGATCGACACTCGCTTTCCTAGTTCCCGCAAATGCGTTGCCAGGATATCCGCGGAGTGCTCGCCTGGGCGATAGCCCCGCTTCGGGTCAACCTTGTCGCGGTCGGCATAGATAATGATGTGATCGTAATCCGACCATTCGATATCGGCCTGTTCGAGGCTTCCGCAGTTACGCATGCAGCGCACCTCCACCTTGTTTCGATATCTCGCGACTACGGCGAAGCCTGTCTCCGCCCCCTCCACAAGGGCGAGGGTCCGAGAGCGCGCGGCATTCAACAAGATAGACGCCCCGCCTGACCCATCCGGCGCACTCATCTCAAGCTTGGCTCTGGACTTACCCTTCCTGGTCAGGAACGGCACCTTCGTGCCCTCGCCAGTCAGATACGTCCTGTGTAGCCGGCAAGGCTTGCCTGACGACGAGCGCGCCCTTAGCAGCATTACGGGGAACTTTCCTTGCCGTTTGCCCCAGGCGTCAACGTACTCCATGCCTGGGTGGTAGCACACGTCTTTTCCCAGCCACTCGATCTGAAGCCCGGGAATGCGCGACAATAGATAGATCCAGACGGGTGAGCCCAACGTTACCGGCCCCGCTCCATCCCACGCGGCCTGCATTTCCAGACATTTCTGCGCGTCGGACTTCTCCGGCTTCGCGATAACTGGCTTAACAGTTCGAGCCACTTCAGGGGGAATCCCCCCGTTGTAGTTGCCGGTCCTGAGTTCATAGAAAATCTCCCGATACGACTTTCCGGAGACCTCATGGATCAGGGCGACACCGTCGCCGCCCTTGGTGCATCGAGCGCAGTACCATCCACCCTTCGGGTCTTTCTCCCTCGAGTAGAGCTTGAACGTCTCCTCGCCGTCACACAGTGGGCATGCCCACCACTTCTTGTTGCCATCGCCGAGGAACTTCGAGTCGATATAGAACGGGAAGATTCGTGGCCAGTCCAGATCTCCCAGATTCAGCCTTGGTAAGTCCTTCATTTTGAGCCCTCCTCTCGGTCGCTCCCGTTATCAAAGTCGGTCACGCCACGTACTCGCGTAGGAACGACCATCCAGTAGCCTTGCGCGCCCCAACGAACGTCGGAGCAGGGTCGTTCGTCCGAGCGACGATTGGCCCCCAACTCCGCGTGTCGCGGAAGGTGCTGCTGCTTCACATTCATAGTCACTCTCCTCGTTGGGTTTGTGGGTTGGTCGATGCCTGAGTCAGGCGTGAAAACGCTCGCTCAAAAAGGTGCCCGCGACGGATGCGCAGGCAGCTTTTTCAGCAGGTGTTGTTCTCCGGTGATGTCAGACGATCGCGGTCGCTGTTGTCAGGCAGCGCCGTGCATGGCGAAAGAAGTGGTACGGACCACGACGCACCGGGAGGTGCGCCGCGAGGCCGAAAAATAAAATGACCCGAACCGGCGTTCGGACGCCACTGAGAAACGAGGTGCCACCGGCCGGTGGCCTACTGATTCAGACGATGGACCACGCAGCACGCGGATAGACCTTAGAACGGAATATCCTCATCCGTCGAATCGAACCCACCACCATGCGAGGCACCGCCGCCGGCAGGAGATCGCGGAGGCCGCGGGCCTGATGCCGCCGGCTTCGCAGCACCAGTTCGAGCAGCTACGGGCGCCGATGCTGTTCGCTGCCTGGCACCCGGTTCGGCCCGGCTATCGTCGCCATCGTCGCGTTCACGCCGATCATCACCACTGCGGCCACCAAGCATCTGCAACTGCTCAGCGACAATCTCCGTGGAGTAGCGGTCAGTGCCGTCCTGCGCCTGCCACTTGCGCGTACGGATGCGACCTTCGACATAAACCGTTGAACCCTTCTCCAGATATTCCGAAACGATTTCGGCCAGCCGTCCGAAAAACGACACGCGGTGCCACTCGGTTGCTTCTTTCATCTCGCCCGACGCCTTGTCCTTGTAGCGGTCAGTGGTAGCGAGTCGAATATTGGCCACGGCGTCGCCGCTGGGCAGATAACGTATTTCCGGGTCAGCGCCGAGGTTCCCGACGAGGATGACTTTGTTGACGGATGCCAAGTTGGAAACTCCTGTTAGATATGTTTGATCGACCAGATCCACTTGTCGAAGTAGACCGGCTGGCCGTCCTTCATGCGAGCTGTCCCGTGTCGATCGAATGCCTGCACTTTCTCTTTGCGCAGACGCTTGACGCCTACCCGATCGCCCAATGCACAACCGCACTGAGTGATTGCGTCCTTGAGCCCCTCGCCCTGAACAATTTTTTCCTTGCCAGAACTGGTCTCGAGACGAATCGCAAACGAGGTGTAGAACTTCTCCGTCCCTTCCGCCGCATTTCGACGCGGAAACTTCTCCTCGCCCCAAGCGGTAATCAGACCGGCATAGTCATAACGACCATCGCCCTCTTCAGCTGCCGCTTTGGACGTCGGAGAAGGTTCAGCCTTTGCAACGGCTGCCGTCTCCGGCACACGTTGCGGCTTTGGCACTGCAACGTCTGGCTTCGGCTGTACGGCCGGAGGATCCTTTCGTCGGATGACGTTCAGGATGGCTTCCTTGAGCGAGCAATGGTGGACCTGCTTTTCATGCCACCGCGGGCAAAGCTCCGGCAGGAGTTTCTTTCCGACAGGTGTATCGCTGACCACCACGTCGAATTCCTGCTCAAAGTGGACGACGTAATCCGCTTCCTGTACGAACAGGTGCATGACGTCGCGGATCGTTACGAACGTTTCGTTCGCTGCGCCCTGCCCGACCGCCACGAAGTCCTCTTCCGGAGGTCGAATGGGTGCAGGCGGAGGTTGCTTTGGACCAGGCTGGTGTGGGGGTGCAGCGCGCACCGGTTGGCCGTAGTCACAGAAAGCATCGAAAGCACGGGAAAAGAAATTGAGCATGTCGCCTCCTAGATCAGCGTGCCATGCGATTGGTCTTTGAGGCGGTCCAGATCGGCCTTCAGCGCGGGAGTGCTCAGGATCACGTCCTGAAGCGTCTCGGGATCGACACCGTTTGCACGGCACACGAAGTCATAGGGCAATGCACCGCCCCAGTAACCCATGATCCATCCCAACGTTGCGCGGTAATCAGCGAGATCGATGTCCGCGTTGCGAAGACGTTGCGAGAGCAGATCTGCGCAATCCATCAGCGACTCGGGCATGGAATCGCCCTTGCGGGAGTCCATTGCGAGTGTGATGAGCGCGTCGACCATTTGCTCCCGGATGTTTTCGCTCCAGAGATGTGGATCGGGCAGCGGGTCCGGCTTGACGGCCGGCTTGATGTTGACGGCGATGGCCTCGCTAAAAAAGTCGAGTTGCCACGCACTTGCTGTTGCGGTAGCGGCTTCCATGGCAATACTCCAAAAACGCCAGGAAACCACTGCCTTGTCGGGAGGGGGCTCCCGGCAGGGTAATGAGGACCGCCCCAGGGGGGCGGCGAAAAGCGAAGCCTAATTCAGGACTTCTTTGTGAAAGGAACAACGACTGCCGACTTGGCGTACTTCCGCTTCGGCGACGGCGTTCCCTCCGGCCGTGCTTCCGGCGGAGCAGCTTGCGCAGCTTGCTCTGCCTTGGGAGCTGCCTTCTGAGCTTCCGCCTTCTCCGCAGCGCCTTGTGCCGGCTTCTGCGTCACCTTCGCAGGCAACATGAAGCGGACGAAAGGCTTCAGGACACGGAAATAGAAGACCACGCCCCAGCACAAAAACACCAGAGCTTGCACCCAGGGATGCTTGCTCACAGCCATAAGGCTTAAATCGACTAACACCAGCCACATCACGGCACGGACGCAAGCGTGGTACCCGAGGACGATGGGATTGCGGACTGTCTTAGCGGACGCCATAGAGAACTCCCGAAGGAAAAGAAGGGTTGTCAGGACTCGTGCCCTGGAGATTCGATGCTCAACCGAGCAAGGAAATCGACGCCTGTGCTGCTTTGCGCAGCCTCATAACGCGCTCATGAGGCGCATGGGACTGAGCAAAGAACACGTGTGGTTCCGTGGCGGGACGTCTGGAAGTGCAGGCTGGTGAAAATTGACAGGCAAAGCGTGGACTTTGCGCAGGGTCGATGCGTGCAATCACGCGAGTAGTAAGGCAAGGATAAACCGACTTTTGCACATCCGGGCGCCGAATGGTGACGAAACCCGGGTACCTTTCGCGCGCCTCAGCGATTTGAGTCGCCGAATTCGCCGACTCGTTATCCTAAATGTTTAAAGTTGTATATATGTAATTTTAATTGAACAACTTTGTAATGCGATACCTGGCTTAATCCGCCATTTAAATTATGCGTATTAGATTCGATTCAATTCAGTTGGGCGGCGGCGGTCATTGAGAGCTTGACGGGACGAGCGTCTTGACCGTACCCGCAACTCCGTCCGCAACAGTTACCGGGCATGAAATGTTGCTGGAACTATTTGCTTAAATCGGAGCCATTATGCTAACTTCTGATCAATTGCTCAGCTGCATCTTGCGCTTTATGGAACGCTAAAGACGACTTTGTAATAGTCGTGACGATGGTGACAGGGTCTACGCAGAATTAAGCACTTCAGAGCGCTTCGGTGGATTGACTTCATCGGCAGGTTGTTACTCTGAATGTGTCTAAAAGAATATGTGAGAGAAAAACATGCACCTCGGGCTAGTTGGCGTCGGCCTGCTCGTTTGGCTTGGGCGTCGCGGATACAAACATCTTGACGGACTTTCGCGAAAGAAGGCACGGCAAGCAAAGATGCAGGCCAACGGAGATGCCGGTGAAGCCGCCGTATCCGACTGCCTGCAAAGCGTATTGCAAGCGATCTCAGAAGGCCCGTTCTGCCTGCGCAACTCGCTCATCCTTAACCACGCACCAGGTGCGGCGTTTCCAACTGCGGAAGTCGATCATCTGGTTGTCACAAGCTTCGGGATCTTTGTCATCGAGACCAAGCATTGGTACGGGACGATTCTTCCGGCGGACAACAATATGCTGCTGCGGGTCGCCCGCGACGGCACGTCGGAACAAAGGAAAAACCCGGCGGCTCAGAATGGCTCGAAAGTTACGTTTCTGAGGTCGATTCTCCCGCAACATGCAAACGCCATCAGCGGCGTCGGGATTTTCTCTCACCCGGCCGTCCGTCTCGATATGCGCCTCAAGAGCGACCTGTTGTGCCTGGATGAACTCGCGTACTGGCTGCGTGCCCGACGCGACGGATACAGTGCCGCTCGCTTGTCTCCCATCGACACCGGGGAAGTGATTCGAGCCATCCTCGCACACACCGACACGTCGCCCAACGCAATCAGGAATCACAAGCAGCGCGTGGCTGCAATGGCTTGAACACCCAACGTTGTTACTGCATGGACCAGCTGTTCGTTAGCCATGGTTCTCTGCGAATGGACCAGAAAGAGATAAGAAATTCACTAGTTTTCTGCAATACCTTTAATAAGGCGCATGTTTTCCTACGTCATTCTGAGGGTAGGCTCGGCCACCGCGACCGAAAATACAACAATGCGAGTGGCCCTTGCTCTCCGCAGGTGAACACAATGTGTAAGCGCTACGTTTGCTAACCAGCAAAAGAAACATGGAACCGCACCTATGTCCGCCAACCCTAAAAAGAAACCTGGAACTGACGTCTTTGACCCAACAGCCGCCCTCGACGGGGACCACGACGGCGCCATCGACCACGAGCCGGCGCTTGGCCGCCTCCTGATCTCGACTATCCCGCTCGCTGAACGGCGCGTAGCTGCTCGGCAGCTCCTCTCCGCGGTCTGTCGGGAGGACACCGTAGCATCGCTTCTCACGATCTCCGGAGCGGTCGCGATTCAGGAAGAATCGGCCGTCCGCGCCCGGATCGCGATTGGTGGTCACTTTCAAACCATCTATCACGCGATCCAGAAGGATGTCACGTCCGATGGTGATGACTCACCCAATCGTCAAAAGCTGGCCCTGCAACTGACCTACGAATATATCCGTGTAGTTCACGGCTACAACCGGCCTGTGGCACGCAATCACATACTGATCTACCAATGTTTTGCAGGCAACGCTGAAGCACAGAGCCTTCTCACCTACACTGAAATGCTGTTGCTTGCCGATCAGGTCAAGGACGATGAGGCCATCGTGCGCCTGATCGACGAAAAGCGCCAAGCGAACTTGACGGCGGTGGAGTTCAAGGCGCTCACTCGCGACTTCGTGTTGAAGATGAGACAAGCGCAGGACGAGATCAAACAAATGAAGGAAGAGGTTGCGCAAGCGCAAGGTGACATCTTCCTCAAAGCGACCGACTTACAGCGCCTGCAGACCACCAACGGCCTTCTCGAGAAGTCGCTTGCGGAGTCCCGGGAAAGTTTGCAAAAGAACGAGGAGGCTCGCGCAGACGTTTCATCACGCCTCGTTGCCTCCCGGACCGAACTTCAAACAGCCCAGGATCGTGTCCATGAACTCGAGGCTGGAGTCAAGAATCTCGAGGCCCAACTCGAAGCCGCCAAGAATTCCCCGACCGGCCCTGTCGTAACAAGGGACGTCGAAGTCGTCCCCCCCGAGTATGCGTCGAAACTCGAAGCGCTCGCCGCCGCGGAGGCAGCACTTGCAGCAAAGCAAGCGGAAGTACAAGCACTCGAAACCGAGACGGTAGCAAGACAGCAGGAGCTGACGAGCACCAGGGAAACACTCGCCGACACCAGCAAGATGCTCGCCACGGGCAATGCGTTCACAGAGCTGATCGACCGCTTCAGCCAGTTTCACACCTCTTACATTACAACCCGGCTCAAAGTCGCTGCATCAGGCACTCCCGAGCCCTTCCGCCAGATCCTGATGGAAATCGACGCGAAGATGCAGAACCTGCACCTTGAAGTTCAAGCCGCGATCGCCCGCGGTGCTTGACTATAACGACACAGCCGAAGAGACCTACCCATGCAACCCGACATCGACTTCAAGCGTGTGAGATACGCGTTCATCGAGAAGAGCAGTGAACGCAATCTTGAGATTTTCAACATTGAGACCATTAAAGTCTTAGATACGGTCCTTCACTTGTACCCTGAATACGAATCGCTGACAGGCCTTAGCAGTAGCCGTACACAGGCACTCCTCGATCGTACGCGCCAGTTGTCGTTGCTCGTCACGACGCCATTCAACCTCTTCTCTCCCGTGTTCAACGACATCAAAAGCTGGGAAGCCCTCGTGTCGAACTGGCCGTCCGACTCGGTGATCGCGGTGAAGGATAAGGCGCCCAGGCATGTAGGCACGGCGCAGTCTTACCAGATCCGGCACGCGAATCAGTTGTACCTCCACCTGATTCGTGAGTTCGCGGCGAATTATGCCCTCGCGCACGTCATCTTTGGCATGAGCAGGGATGTCATGACGTTCCTTGGCAACCTGAGCGCCTCGAATGAAATCGACCTGCTGTCTAACATAGGCCCGGTGCCACTCTTCAAGTGGCGCATGAATGCACCGCGTTTCTGGTTCGACCACTCGACCGAGGCGCTGACGACCGCGGAAATTGCCTACTTCATCATGCAATCGTCGCCGCCCGAGAACAAGATCAGCAATCTTTCGCGCAAGGCAGACTGGGACGCCTACTCTTTCAAGAAGGCCGTCGTCGAAGACTATATGGACGCGCTGCTTGCCTACGGCTTCCGCGCCGCGACGGTATCCACGATCATGCGCCGCACGTCCACTGAAGTCCGGAACCGCTTCAAGAACATCAACGGCCGGTCATCGACCTGTGGCAGCAAGCCGCAAATGTTGCCGTGGATCACTGCGGCAGCGCCAAACCGCCTGCGCGCGACGTTCTTTACCTATCTTTACCGCAACGCCAACACCGAAGGTTCTCGCGCGTACTTGCCTTTCCTTGCAACCCTGAATCTGTTTACGAAGATGTTTGGCGAATTAGAAGAGTCGCTCCCGACGCCCAAGCGCTTTAGCGCCGACCGGGCCTACAACATGCTCAAAATGATGGCGAGCGATTCGAGCATGACCGTCGGGGCGTGCAAGCGATGCGGAACTGAGTACCTCCTTTCGAACTCGGCTGACAAGATCGAACTCGCCGACAACTTTTCGTGCTCGTTCTGTACCCAACGCCGGGCAAGACGGACCAAGCTGCCTTCAGCATCACATTGACGCGTAGCCAATCACACAATGGAGAGTCCCCAATGGAAATGAATCTCTGGGTCTACCGAGAAGACAAGACGCTCTGTTTTGCCTATCGGGACGATGAAGGCCACTTCTTGAGCGAGGCGGATGGTACCCAAATCACTGACGTCCTCGCCTTCGCTAGTTGGACCCCTACGGGTCTGCCCAACTGACCCGTAGCACGGCCATCACTTCGCGCTGGTGAAACATGGAAGACCTAGCCTACCTCGTACCCGAAAGCTCCGCAGCCTGGCTCAGCGGCCAGGGCGACGGGCGCTTTCGTCGGTACGAGAAGTACTATCAACATAAGCTCGCGGCACTCAAAAGCAATTTCGACCTTGAAAAGGTGAATGAAACCTTTGAGCAGGTTGCCAGTGAGACCGGCGCTCAGCCGCCGCAAGCCCGTATCTCGGTACTACTCGGGAAAGCTGCTGTCGGACTCTTCGCCATCTACGCCGTTTCGCTGGTGCTGAAGGCAGCGAGTCACATCAACCCTGCAGCCTCAGGGGTGGTCGTCATCGGCATTCTGATCGGCTTGCGCAAGATCCGCAAAAAACAAACGAGACGAACGAAGGAAATGGCCATCACCGCAACGGCTAATCCGCCGACAACGAAAGTAAGTAAGAAGACCTGACTTGCCAGATGCGTTTTCAGATTCTGTCGACGCCGCACGCGACTTGACTTCTCCGGCAGGGCGATAAGATTAAATCAAGGGTGCGCAAATGAGCGAACCCACAAACCAGACACGGGATCGAAGATGAAAAAAAATACCAAGTTTTCGGCATACGGCTTGACCGCCATCGCGATCGCAGCATCGCTTACGTTGGCGGCTTGCGGTGGTGGCGGTGGTAGCGGCTCACCGAGCACGTCAGGCACGGGTTCGTCGGGGTCGACCAGCGGCACTTCGCCAACCACGCCGGCGGCTGTGACCGGCACGTTGACGACGCCGCAGTATGCGGCGAACAGTGCTCAACTCGCTGCGTTCACCCTGCTCAACCAGTACCGGCAGGAATGTGGTTTTCCGGCCCTCCAGGAGAACACTGAACTCGATCAGGCTGCTCAGGCGCACGCTAAGTACATGGGCTTAAACAATGCGGTGTCCGATTCTGAGGCAAGTGGGAATGCAGGCTTCACTGGCGCAAGTTATATCGCTCGGGCCGTCGCCGCAGGTCTTCCATCCACGGTGAACGGTACGGGTGTTAGCGCTGCCTACTACACCAACTCGACGTTAGCCGAGTCGCAATACGGCAGTAACATGATTACGACCTGGCTCGCAGGCGTGTACCACAGCGGCGCGGTTTTCTATCCGTCTGGAATCGTCGGCATCGGCGAGTACGAAACTCAATACAACGGCTATCCGGATGCCTGGGGCAGCATGAGCCTCTTGAACACCGCTACACAGACGATGAGTAGCACACCACTCACTTTCCCGTGCCAAGGCACAACCGGCATTGCCTATAGCGGTGCGGGCGAAACTCCGACGCCGCCCAACGTCTCGAACACTGGTTGGGGTACGCCCGTGGTCGTGATGGGGAACTCAGGCGACGCGATCGTACTGCAGACCGCATCCATGACGGGGCCTGCTGGCAGTGTGACACTTCAGGTCCTAAACTCGTCAACGGACCCGAACAAGGAGATCGGCGCATATGAGGCAGTCGCGTATCCAACGTCGCCACTCTCGCCGAACACGCAGTACTCGGTGAGCCTGACTGGCACGGTGAACGGGACGGCGTTCAGTCGCAGCTTCACTTTCACGACCGGCAACGTCGCTGGCTAAGTCAAGATACTCGCTCGCCGCGAAACGTCTCTCGACGTTTTAGCGGCGAATTCGAGAGTCGTCCCACGTTCCTGCGCAAATCGTCTGTGTCACTGCCGCGCCCATCGAGGGCCAGCCCTCGCAAACCCGCTCGATGTCGCCCGGCGCAGCCACCCTAAGTCAGCCGCTTCAGTTGCCCCCTCCGCTGCAGCCCGGAAAGAAGGCTTGAACGACCGCCAGCCACCCGAACGTACCGTCACCCTTCAGGATGCACTCCAGTTCGTAGAATGAGGTGGTGTCCCCGCAAGTATCGGTGGCCAGCGGCCCGTTCGCACCGAACATAATACCCTCCACACCTACGCCGCCGACGTAGGGATAATTGCCGTAGTAAATACCAAATTGCTGGGTAATCTGAAAACCATTACTGGCTGCGGCCGCGTCACAGGCTGGCACTCCAGTCGGAGCCGGAGGTGTGGTCGCCTGTGGCGCGCATACAAGGCCCACCCAACTTCCGCCATTCCACGTTGCAGCTTGAACTTGATTCTGCCCGGAAGGACAAGTCGGCTGCCCCTGATATGAGCACTGCGGCTGACTCCAGTGCGAGCCCTGCCACACCGCGGACGAGACCGTCGTCCATCCGGCGCCTGACGGACAGGTCGGCGCTGCGCTCGGGCCCTGATGGAGAGGCGTCAGACACGTCGAGTCCTGATAGCCCGGCGTACACACGACGGGCGCAGCGAACGCAGAGTTGCCGGCGAACAGTACCACCAGGAATAGCAAGAGCTTCAGGAAACGCATCATCACGATTACACCCAATTAATAAGAACAGTAGGTTGAGGCGGAACCAGACCCGCCGATAGGCGTGCCCGCGCCATCTGTTACGTAGATCGACCACCCCCCTGAAACGGGACTGGCTCCCATGTTCACGACAGCGGTATCGTCAACACCTATAGTCGACGGATAGACCAGGATCTGCGCCGTGCCCCCGGACGGACAGCTCGGACTCGGATAGGGCACGAATGATCCGTTCGACACGGTGTACTTGTAAATTTGCAGGAAGCGTCCACCGATCGGCAGCCAGGTCCCGGACTGACACGAAAGAATCTGGCCTGAACCGTCACTGTTCGCCCCGATGATTCCGTTCGATGAACACGACGAGCCGGCGACCGCTACGTTGCCCGCCTGAAGCGTGCCCTGGACCTGAAGCGCAGCCTGCCCATTGGCCGCCTGAATCGACACGTGATCGTTTTTGTCGTTGATGATGCGGGCATTAAAGTCCTGCACGCCCTGGCCGCCCTGGTGGAAATCGATGTACGGTGTACCTGTTCCCGCCGTCGTATTGTTTCCACCCAGTTCAAGCGAGCCGCCCTGATCGGGCTGAAACTGCCCCTGCCCGTTGATCGAGAGCGTTTGGGCAGTAGCCGTGTTGATCCCGGTGATGTTGTGGGCGTTCCCACCGGTGTCAGTCAGACCTAGATCGGTCTGCATGTTGTTCAACTCGGGGTGGTTCACCACAGGCACGCGATACAAAAATGCCGTATTTGCCTGCACGTTCGTGAACTGCAGCAACGACGCAAGATGTCCGCTACCCGGATTCGCGAAGCCGGTAAGCGGCACACTCCACGCACCATAGGTCCCGTAAGCGGTGTTCGTGCTGAACGTGGTTCCGGCCTGGGTGGCATACGGCACAAATCCCCCACTCGCGCCTGTCTGGGCCGCTATCTGGGCAAGTTGCTTCGTGTCCGTGATCGGGTTACCGCCCGTCGACGTAACCAGTGTTTCAAGTTGACCGGCCGTCGGCTGGAGCACTTGCGCCTGCCACGTTTGACCAAAGGTATTCGTTCCCGCGTAGCCCGCTGGCAGGTAGCCGGCCGTCGCTAGCTGGGTTGCGGTGATCGTGACCGGCACCGTTGCCGTCGCGCTTTGTGCGAGCGTCACGGCGTTGTCCTGTACATACTGTTGAGTTGCTGCGTTGAACGTTAGCTGTTGGGACGCCGTCGCCGCAACCTGAACGTTCGAAACGCCCATTTTGGCGAATTTGACAAAGCCCCCAACGCCTGCCATCGAAATCACCAAAGCAACCAGCGCGGCGATGATCGGGTCCATTCCGTCCTCTCTTAGTTAGCCGTTGTCGAGTAGTCGACCAGATCGCCTACTGCAATTTGATTCGGCACGGCCACTGCTTCGCCGGAAACGAGAGAAATCGCCGACCCCTGCTGTGTCACCCTGTACCAGATCAGGTTTTCATTTGAATCGCCCTGAACCTTCCCAACCGCGCCTGGCGCAGCCGGGATGTAGCCGTATATATTCCGGCCGCCTGTTCCGGTTGCGGTCGTTATGCACCCGCCGCTGGCCGGGGCGTTCACCCCAGCCGGCAGCGTGACTTGCACCGTGCTGCTCACGACACCTGCCTGCGCCGATGCAGAGTTGTAGCAGGCTTCCCCCCACATTTCGGCCTGCTGCGCACTGATGACCTGCTTGCTCTGCATCTGGCCGACCGGCCCGGCGCCCGGCACGGAGTTCGCCGTCTGCCAGCCCATTATTTGGAGACCGGAGTAGAAGAGGAATGCCACCATCGGCAAGATCGCATAGCCCATGTCAGAACTGTCCCATCTTGCCGGGCAGCGTCATCACCCGCTCCTGCCGCTCCACTTCGGAAACCATCTGCTCAAGCACGGCCCCGCGGATATGCGATCGGATCGCGCTCTCGTTCGTCGACCCTTTCACGATGAGCGGCTTAACGACGATGCGCCTACAGTCCTCTCCGTCGATGTCGTCAAGGAACATCTGCTGATGGACGACAGCCAGGAGACAGTCTGCGAACAGCGACACGTCGTATCCAGATTCGCTGACGAGGTTTTTCACGCGATCTATCACTGAAACGATGTCCCTGCCATGAACAGACACCAAAACAAGGTGCCCGCTGGTTCCAGCAAGCACCGCTTGCCCCGCCGCATCGGCAGTTCGCATTTCACCGAGCACGATGATGTTTGGCGCGACACGCATGAAGTCCCTGATGCGCGGGCCGAACTCCTTGTCATCTTTCACCTGCGTCTGGTAGCAAGTGCCAGCAATCCCTTCCAGCCCTTCGTAGCGGCCTTGCATCTGCACTTCGATCGGGTTTTCGGCCGTGACCGCTAGCCCACCGAAGGTCCGCAGGCGCTCCGCCACATAGGACATGAGGGAAGTTGTTTTCCCTGATCCAGTTCGCCCCGCCACCAGCACCAGCCCACCCTCATCGAATTCGGCTGCCATAAGCGCGCGCTCAAGCCGCGGTGGATAGCCGATTTTGAGAAAATCCAGCGGCCTGTCGATAATCCGGCGAAACGAATAGACCGGACCCTTCAGCGTTGGAATGCACTTTGCTCGGAGAATCAAACCACCCCAACCGAAGCTATCGTCATCGGTGAGCGTCATCCCCCGCGCGTCCTCCAGCAGCTGGCGCGCTGCTGCCTGCAAGGGCCCGCTTAGCCGGTGACCGTGCCGATCGTTCGGGGCTTTCTTGTACCAGGCCAGCCCGTCGTGTTCCAGATACAAATCAGAAAAGGCTATGTCCGCGAGCGGAGAAGTCCGTGACGCAAGCGGGACCGGCGCCGGTTGCAAGGAACCCATGGCCAAGCGCTCGCCTCCAATCGCTCCAAAAGCAGCAGGCGGAGCCTCTTGGATCAGAGACTCCGCCCGTGACGCGACGCCCCCTTCAATCGCGTTCATGTTGAGCTCGCCTGTCGATTACTGGAACGTCAGAACGAAGGCAACCGCGCCCGTGCATGCTGCGGCAGCCGTGACCGGATCAGCCGGAGCGGCCGTCGTGAACGTTGTCGTACCTACCTTCAGGGTCACGTAATCCTTCAGGTTTTGCGCGACGTTCACGCATTGCGACTGCGTTTCCGAACCGCCGCCGCCGAACGTGATCGCACCTTGCGAGGTCCCGCCGGCGCCAGCAGCGAACGCAACCGTATTACCCCACGGGTCGATCGCATTCGTACCGTTCCACCACGTCGAAGGCAGAATGCCTGCAGTGTTCAGGCTTGCCACGTTGGCTGTCGTGAACTTCGTGTATCCGGTAGCCGATTGCGTGAACTGCGCGCGTGCGTTCTCGACGACCGTCGTCACGCCGGTGGCCACGTCAGAAGCCTTGCTGTTGGAGAAGCCGTTGTAAGCTGCGTAACCGACTGCGGCCAGCGCAAGCAGACCCAGCACGATGGCGACAATTCGCCCGAGAATACCTTCCATGTTTTCAACTCCGTGTTGTGATGTGCGATTGAATAAGTACCCCCTGCAGTACTTCTTTTGCCGTGCTGGGGCATTACTATTTAAATCGCTCGGAGTGCCTTGAAACCTAGCAAAAGGTGGTGAAAATCATGGGCCTTTCCACGGAACTGGCAGGCTTGCGACGATCCAATGTGATCTCTCGGGTCGGTGCTAACCCGGCTTGTTGGAATAGGTTGGCTGGTGCAGGAGCGCGAGCGCTGGTGGTGTCGGTCACGACACTGCGTCGCTGGCAAGCTGCTGGCACGGTAGACGCCGACCGCAGGGGACGCGGTCATCGCCGCTACGACGTGGCGAAGCCTCCGCGCGCGACCGTTCCAAACGCCGGGTGTCACCAGGCGTCTTCAGGTTGATCCGGGGGGGCGGGAACTAGCGCAAGAAAGGCTTCTAACGGGCGCTGGACGCGATCCCGACAGGAAGATTGGCCGGCCCTCGCCGACGGCTACAAGCGCCGGCTGCCGCGCGTCGGTGCAGCACTGGCGTTCGCCATCGGCCATGCATCCCCCGGCACGATACCTGTCACCATCGCGGCGATTGCCATGATGACCGGCACGGGTGCCACCAACTGGCACACGTTGGCTTGCTTTACGCCCGGGGGTTCACAGCCGCAATTCTCTTGATCACCCGTGACTCATGTTCGACGTCAAAATCGTGGAAATCGAGTTTGCGCCCAACTGCAGCACGATCATTGCCCCGAACATCACCATGCTAAAAAAGAACGAGATTATCGCGCCGCGTGCGACGAGTTGCTTCTCGAGTGTCTTCGCGTACTGCCGTGACACCTTCTCGATCATCTCCGGGAAGTTCGGGAATCCGACATAGGCGGAAATGTCGTCGATCAGTTCCGGTGACGGGAAACCGTAGCCCGACTTCCGCATCGCGGTGGCGAGATCCCGACCGTCCTCAAGTTCGTGCAGGATCGGCCGCAAACGCGACGCGAGCCACGGCGAACTTTTCTGAATCTGCCCCTTCAATGCTACGGTATCCGCCACGCCAGCCTGTAGGAGCGCACCGAACGACAGCAACCACGAGAAGCCGGCGACCTCACGATAGGTTGTGAACGGGAAGATTTTCTGGTCGCAGAACGTTCGGCCCGCCCCAGTCCAACGCGACGATGCCCACATCGCCCACCCCGCATAAACCGCGATACCCCCAAAAACGATGGGCGTTTTCCAGCTCGTTGCCAGGTCGCCCATTTGATACATCGTGAATGCCCAGCCAGTCCATTTCTTAACCGGCACCGCAGCCGTGAATTGCGGCACGATATAGTCGCCGATGATGAACAGTACCAGGTACATGGCGATCATGTAGACCGTCGGCGCAAAGAAGCTCGATCGCAGCTGGTTGATCATCCGCGAGGTCATTTCGCGCACGTCGAGGACCAGGCGCATCGACTGCGGTATCGAACCGGCCTTTTCGCCGGCCGAAATCACCGTGCGTTCAAGATCCGTTATCTTTCGGCCCATCGCTTCGGTCAGCGTCTTTCCGTCCTCCACGTGACGGTAGACCTGTTGAAAAGCTTCCCCCGCTTTCTTGCGACCGCGACGGATCAGCCGATCACGAAAATCGCCCAGTACCTTGGTGAGGCCGAGCCCATTCTCGATCTGCGTCGACGCCTGCTCGTAGAACTTTTTACGCAGAGGCCAGGAAATATTAGCCATTAGTACCCTCCCATATTGGAATTTCATCCACTTCGTGCTCTGCATCAGATGGGTCCAGCAACCCGTCGAGTACGAGGTCCATCGCGTGCTCGATCATCGATTTGTCGGAACCCGGCCTCTTCCTGTGCTTGCGTCCCGCGATCAGCACGCCGTCCTCAATACAGTCCACCATGAGTTGCTCATCGGTCACGACAACTTCCGCCACGGCCTGCTCCCGAATAATCCCGAGGTAGTTGCAATCGGGGCATCCTTTTCCACGTACCTTCACCTTTTCCAGCCCGTATGGGCGAGCGCCGGCCCATGACTTCAAAGCACGTTGCAGGTAGCCCGGATACTTTTCGAACTCCCCCGCGCCCGCTCGACTACAGTTACCGCAAAGAATCGGAACGCGCCGTTGCGAGATCAGCCCGATGACCTGCTTGTGGTTGCAGACCACCTGGCGCGAGAGGCGCACGTTGTCCAGGAGTTCCAGCCGCGAAAACGTCTCGAAGGGATCGGTCACGTGGAGGGTCGTCAGCACGAGGTGCCCTGTCATTGCGGCCTGAAGCGCCGCAAGGGCTTCATCCACACCGCGGACTTCGCCCAGCAGAATCGCGTTCGGGTCCATCCGCAGCGAGTACCGGACCATTTGCGGAAACTCTTCGCTGCGACATGAGAGCTGGATCGCCCACGGCATCGGATACTCGGGCGGATTCTCGATTGTGACGAGGCGCGTATGCGGAAACAGCCGCGCCTGCTGCTTCGTGAGCTCGTACAACGTCGTGGTTTTGCCAGAGCCAGTGGGCCCGGTCACAACGATGATGCCCATGGAGCGGCGGATCAGGCGCTCGAGCATTTCGACCTGGTGCTGCGTGAATCCCATCTTGCCGAGCCGGAATTCTCCTTCCGGCTTCGCTGGCTCGACCAGCCCGAGGCGTTCCGACGCAATCTGGATCTGGGCGCTGTCGTACTTCTTGGCCGCGAGGAATTGAAGACGAGCCACGGTAAAACCCCCGCCGGTTTCAACGGGGAACATGGGGCCGCGGATGATTCGTATGCTCGACAGCATGGTGCCGGGCAAGGAGTCACCCTTGATCTGCGCGTCCTGGAAGCTCAGCGGGTTGTAAGTGGCCTCCTTGACGGTTGCAAGGCCGGTGTACATCGAGCGCACGAAAGCCTCGCCCTCGGCCGGATTCAGGATCGCGCGCTTCATGGTCTTCAGGTCGCCCTTGACCCGTATCTGCATCTCCGTGTGGTCTTCCCGCTGGAGCACATGCAAGTCACTTCCGCCGATCGTCGCGCAATACGAGAGAATCTGCTTTACGTTGTTGAGGTTCCCCTGTCCCTTCGAGGCTTCCGCGACCTGCATCGAAGTCTTCGTTGCTCGCATCTCCACGATCACGCGGGCGTCGACTTCCTCGAATCGCACGCTGTGGTCGAGCCGGCGAATATCGTCCCGCCAGGTCTGGTAGGCACTTTGCCCGACGTGCCTCGCATCGACGTAGACGGTGCATGCCCGCACCTGCATCACTGCATCGATCTCGTCCTGCGAGATGCTCATCATCTCGCGAGCGATCATCGGCGACGTCATGCCGGTCGTAACCTGCAGGCGCCGCAACTCGCTTGCCTGCTCAGGCGTCATCACGCCGATCGTGACGGCAGCCTCAGCAAACGGAGCACCTGTTGTTTCGGGGTGGCTGACGTGTTCCTGCAGCGACGCCGGCGCCGGCGGAATCCTGTGAACCTTCTCGACTACCGCGTGACGAGCTGGCACCGTCGCGCCCGGTCGCGGCGGAATTACGCCACCTTGCAGAACTGGCCGCTCCACGGCATCGGTGCTCGACGTCTGACTCGGCTCGCGAGGCAACGCCGGACCGCTGCTTGCGCGCGTCGGCACCAGGTTTCTGCCTGTGAGGCTGTCGAGAAGTCCCATAAATGGCTTCAATTGCCCACGCCCGGCGGAACGGTCGCCAGAGCGGGCTTCACCGGCCGCGCCGGTACTGAACCCACAACGGTTACACCCGTCGCGACTGTAGCGTTGCGATGCGCCTGTACGAGAGCAAGCGCGCCCATGCCACCCTGCGACTTGTCGCTGTCCGTGGGGGACGTCGGAGCCACTGGCGCTACTGGCGTCAGCGCTACGACAGACGCCGGTTTCGGCACGGGCCCAGCCGCCGTTAGGGTCGTGTCGGTTGGCTTCGGCTTACCACTTGCGGGGCGAGCCGCCGCGGCAACGGGTGCGCTTGCCCCGATAACCGGCCCGCTCACGACAGACGACGCCGGTGCGGCAGGCGCCGCAGCAGGAGCGGACGTCACAGCCGTCGTTGCCGCTGAGGCGGGCGAAGCGAGCGCCGTCGGAACCACGCCGGAGCCGTCGGAGGCCGCAACAGCTAACGCAGTCGTCGCCTCGCGCATCCCGTACAGCGTGCCTTTCGTTGTCCATACCCGCTTGTTGCTGTCGTATTCGATACTCGCGACGCGCAGGCCTGTCACCTGGTCGAACGGCGCTGCACCGATTTCAACCCATGGCGGAGCATAGAGGTCCAGCGTCATCGGGTACGCAAGCCACGGCGGAGGCGGAACCGCGTTCGGCGTATCCGGGGTTTCCTTCGGCGCCATTTCCGGTTGCTTCGTCAGCTGCAGCTTGGCGCCGTACGTCTGCACCAGCGTGTACATTGCTCGCGGCGCCGCTTCGCCAGTCAGCGCGTCCTGGTTAAGGCCGCCAAACGTCTGCGCTATCACAGTGTCCTGCGAGGACGACTCGCCTCCATCATCCAGCTTGCCCGGCGCATCATTGGCCACGCCACCGTTGCGCGTCCACTTCGTTTCGATCGTAATGCCGACCGCGTCGGCACTACACGTCCAGGTGCTAAGCCCCCAACCCTTGATCGATAACGCCTCCTGATTCCACTGGGCCTGACACACACTGAACACGTCGTGGGTCAACGGCAACGCCAACCACGGCATCATCGCCGCCTTCGCGTCGGCTGCAGCTTTCGCTGATAGCGCAGCCGCACGCGCAGCAAGCGACTGCTGCTCCATCAGTTCTTCCTGGTGTTTATGGTGGAAGTATCCCCACACGCCCACTCCGGCCAGTGCGAGCACGACCACCCCGGCAGCCCCGATATAGAGCATCGTCGGGTCGTAGCTGAGGTCGCGCAGGCGTGCCAGATTGCTCTTCGTCTGGACCGCGACTGCGAGGATTTCGAGCGGCTTGTCCGTGATCTCAGTCTTCCACTCCGACAACCGGTCGTGCTCCGCCCAAACGCGAGCCACGTCATCCTCGGTACCGACGATGTCGCCGTCGTTGAGAATTTCCTGGCCGTCCCGAACCGCGACATACCAGTAAAGACCGTGGCCCACTTCGAAGATGCCGCGCCAGGGCTGGGCAAATTCCTCTGCGACGGCTGCAGCCAGTGAACGCGCCTTGCCAGGACTCTTCAGGCCGTCGATCGGGTCACAGAAGCCGACCTGCACGCCACCGCCCTTCGCCGTATAAACCGTGCCCCACTTGCCCATATCAGCTGCAAGTTCACGCAATGCCTTTGCCTTCGGCACGGCTTCTTCATGACGCCAGGACATGCCGACTGCAAACAGACCTTTTACGCCGGGGAGTGTCAGGACATGAGCCATGTAGTCAGATCCTCAGCGTTTTCTGTTGCTTGCCGTTCGAAAGCTGGACAGTCGAGCTGGTGATCGCCACGACATGCCACCCGTTATCAATCGTGTCGCCAACTTCGGCGATGATGGTGCGGCCGTTAATGCTGATGTACGCACGGTACGAACCGTCAGCGCCGCCGACCTGGATGAGCCCCAGGTCCCCACCATCGTTGCGCGCCTTCGCAAGCGACTGGCTCAGGCCAGACAGCCCCCCGCCGGCCGCAGCCGCCCCCCCGGCGGCGTTCGGGTGTTCAAGTTGCCTGATGTCGTCCCGAAGCTTTGCGTTCGTCGCTTTCGCAATCAGGAGTGGCGTCTGCGCCTGTTCATTGGCGAGGAGCTCCGGAATCTCCGACACCGGCACGGGTGCGGTGGACGTCGAGCCAGGTGTCGCGCTGGGCGCGGCCGCCCACGCGCCGGCGGAAACGAGCGCAGCAAGCACGAGCGCGGTGGTCTTCTGGTAAGTCTTCATGGCACCTGTCCTTAAAGAATGCGCGCGGTGATAACTACGGCAAGGATGGTCTGCTGGTGCGACGCATCCAGGCCACCGCCGAGCAGGAAGTTCTGCGGCACGCCGACACCGTTGTTGGTAGAAGTAGCCGACTGTTGACGCATGCCCGTCAGGACCAGCGTCTCACCTGGCTTCAGCGTCACGGACTGTTCGAAGCGAGCCATCTGCATCGTCGGCAGTTCCACGCTTGACTGGCCCGTTCCGGTGCCCGATGTGAAGGTTTGCAGGCTCAGCAGGTCCGAGAGCGTCATGTCGAACGCCATCAGGATGCGACCGTTGACTACCTTCGGCAGGAACGAACTCGTGAAGCCGGGCACCAGCGTGCTCGTCGAAATCGCGGTCGAGCTGCCAACCGAAGCGGTCTGGGTAGAGGTGGACGAAGAGACGTACCCAACAGACTGAGCTGATTGGAGGGCCAGCACCTTGCCGTTCTGCGTGATACCCGAGCGCGAGACGACTTCCGAGACATCGCCCATCGTGGACAGTGCCTGGACTGTCGCGCCCGTGCCGGCAAACGGACCTTGCAGAATCGTGGCGCCGAATGTCATCGGCGTCGCGGCGCTCGAAACCGTGGGGATGGAGACGGTAGACGAGCCTGCGCTTGTATGACCGGATTTCGTCTTCAGCGCGAGCGCAAGGTTTATGCCGTAATTTTCTTCGCCCGTCGTGCGAACTTCATAGACGTGCACGTCGATGGCAACCTGCTTGCCGAACATTGCAGCGAGGTTGTTCGTCAGTCCTTCGACGCGATCGCATTGCGGTGGCGATCCGGTGACCGTTAGCGTGCCAAGGTTCGGATCTACCGTAACCTGTGCGCCCGGTCCCGCGATGGACTGTGCCGTATCCTTCAAGCTTGCCCACGGGCTCACACCAACGGCGAGGCTCATCTGCTGTCCGCTGCCACCGCCCGAGCTCCCGCCGCTGCCGCCGCTGATGCCGCCCGGTGACGCGGCCGGCGTGATGGAGCCTGAACCACCAGATGAGCCCGAACTCGATCCACCGCTCGAATCAGTTGTCGAGATCGAACCTGACATCGAGGATTGGTCTGGCAGACTCCCGATCGTGAAGGTACGCGTTTCGGTCCTGTAAAAGCTCACCGTTCCATCGACGTAGTGCGACCAGACCCCGAAACGACCATCCACCACGTCGAGGAAGCCGCGCAGCAGGCCGTGGTAGCGAATTGGCCCGCCCGACGGGCCGCTGGCCGCCAAACCGCCACTGCCGGTGAAGCTGGTCGCGAGGCCCGCTGGAAGGTCCGGCATCCGCCCCACGGAACGTTGACCGAGGGTAATTCCCGTCGGTGCGGAAGGCATGATTGCCGTCGTTGCCGCGCCTGAACCAGTTGCCGACGAGTCAATTTCCGCGCGAACGCGGACCACTTCTGACAGGTACGAGACGATGTCGGAGAGCGACGGCGATGAACTGCCCGAATTGAAATCCACAATCCGGTTGTAGATCTCCGGCTGTGGCTTGCTCGCCTGAATCCTCTCGCCGAGCAGCCACGAACCGTCATGAACCTGGACCACTGGGCCGATCGGAGCCGGCGTATCTGCGGCGGATCCCGCGGCCTTGCCGATGTCACGTTGTTCCTGATGGATGGTCGGAACTGCGCAACCAGCAAAATTCATTGCCATCGCCACGAGACATGCAGCCGCGCGCTGGCGCGGTGTGAAAATCTGCTTCCTTTGAGTCATCGCACCGCTCCCGCTTGATGGACAACCAGCGAGCGGTTGCCGGAATAAAGGTCGGCACGGATATCCGCACCGTTGTTTGCCGCTTGCTCGATTACCTGTTGCGCTGCCTGCGCGAAGTCAGTGCCGTACGACTTGTTGCCGGGGACGACCCAGTCGTCCGTCAGATTCCACGTCAGCGTCCAACCAGCATCGTGTGCCCACGACTGCAGCTGCTGTTCGAGGGAAAGTCCCGCCTGGAGCTCGAAGGTATGGCCAAGTTCCGTTGCGGCGGGCATCGCGTCAGGAGTCGCCGCCGCCATCACCGTTTCTCCACTCGACAGGCTGTTCGCAACCGGCACCTTGTCGGCCGCAGGAATCGGGGTCGGCGCGAGTGCACCGGCAATGGAAGCCGACGCTTGCTGAGGAGGGTGCCCCGACGCAACAACCGCCCTCGGCGGCTGGACGACCGGCCTCGCAATCGGCACGGCTTGCGAAGCGTTCGACGTGGAGACTGACGGGCCTGGCTCCGCCATCGCGGTGTACATCGGCGGCTGATCGACGATCGGCGTTGCTACCACCGCCGGTGAGGCGATGGGTGCCGCTACCGGAGACGGCGCAGCGATCGGTGCGGATGGAGCAGGTGCCTGAAGCACCTGCCAGCCTGCACCGAACTGATCGTCGTTCGGCTGGAAGACGCCTGAATTGTCGGCGTATGCGCTTGCCGCCGGGCTTGCGCTGATGGCCATGACCGCCGCAACTCCGAAGGCAGCGTGGCAGATGGTGGTTCGGATGTGATGTTTCATTGCGCGCTCGCGGTTCGTTGTTCGAAAGCCATGTTTCGAAGCCGTGTCCAGATGCTGTAGACGCTATTGGCATACTTCAACTGCTTGTCGGAAGAGCTCGCGTTGTAAGCGCCAACCGCCTTCCACGTTTGCCCGAAACGTTCCACGTTCGAGCGGAGAATCCATGCGCCCACGTAACCGTTGACGCATGGATTCCTGAGCGACTCGGCCGTGATGCCCTTCTCCTGAAGCCTGGGTAGCCAGACCGTGTTGATCTGCATCAGGCCGATGTCGTAACTGCCGTTGCGGTTCCGGTTCACTGCATCGGCACGCATGCCGGATTCGTGTTTGGCAATCGCACGCACGAGCATCGGATCGAGGTCAAAATAGATAGCTGCGTCATCCAGGCAATCGGCGCGCGCACCAGTGCTTGCCATGCAAGCAATGCCTACGCACACCACTGCCGCGAAGATCGGCATCCGTTTCATGACGGTGTCCTCTCGTAGAAGTGCGTGGCCGCGTGGCGCGAGACCGTCGTGGTGCCGCCGTCCGCCGTCGCAATGAACTGATCGGCGGTGCCGTCGAACTTGTACGCAGCGCCTCTCTGCTCGCCCTTGCCCTGGCCCCTGACATCAGTGACTGACGCCTGAATGACCGTGGGCGCGAAGCGGAAGTACGTGGCACCGTCCGCCTCGAACACGGCTTCGAGATGCGCCCCGTTGTTCGCCTCAAAGTCGAAGATCATCCCGGTCTGGCGGCCGATTTCGACCTTGTTCTTCCCGTCCGATACGACAAAGACACGAGCCCTGTCTATCGTGACCACGTTGGCGTCGCGATCCCAGTGCGGGTGCAGCGATTCGCCGGCAAGATTGCGGAAAGTCAACTCGTCGGTCGGCCTGCTCGTAAAACGGATCTGAACATGCGAGTCGTCCGCATCGCGGATCGCCTGCGCGCCGAACACGGTCGCGAGTTGCGACTGGTAGTTCGATGTGCCTTTGGCCTCTGTTCTGGGAGCCGGCAAATTCGGCGCGGCTACGGCCCCCGCCACAGCGGTGTTCGGTGCGTAGGCAACCGCTACCGACTTGGGCGCAGAGCGCTCAAGGCGCACATGGTGTTTCGAAAAATCTACCGACGCGAACAGGCCACCCTGGTTCATGAGTCGATCGAGCGCCTGCATCCAGCTTTCTCCGTCCTGGGTCGTGAAGGCCACCTGATTGGTCAGGTCGATATCCTTCTCGGCGGAACCGCTCCAGCCTTGCGGCACCAATGCCTTGACCAGACTGCTAATGGTCATGGTGCTGCTGATACCGCGTACCGGTTCGATCGCGCTCACCTGTCCAATAATCACAAGGTGATCGCTGAATCCAGCGAAGCCGGCCGGCTGGTCGCCACGAAATTGCGACGGCGACAACGGGCCCCCTATGAACGAGTTCCCGCTTTTCCAACGCGCTGTCGCCGGCCGGTCATTGACCCGGAACTGAATCGTGTCGGGCGTCCCATCGACCACCACGTAGGGGCCTTCGATGTGCCCACCATCCGCGGTAATGCTCTGACCGTTGCGGGGCTGGATGAACGTCTGCGAACCGTCGTTAAAGACGGCTTCCGGACGATCCGCGTTCGCGCCGATGATCGTGTAATCGAAGTCGAATGGATCGGTGTCGGCCGCATGGACTAAAGTGCCGGCCAAGCAGGCGCAAGCGATGGCGACGTATCTGGCGATGCGCTTCACAGGCCAGCCTCCAGTTGATCAAGGTGTTGAACGAAGCGCGCGAGGTACTCTCGGCCAGGTTCCGGATTGGCGCTGTGGTAATCAGCCACCGCTTGCGCAACAGAATGGGTCTTGCTGTAGTTCTCGTTGAGAATCGATTCGGCTGCCTTAATGTTTGTGCTGGGCTTGAGCGCATCCCAGGGCGAGACAAATCGTTGGTGGTGGTAGCACCAGTTCACCTGCATGATCCCGACGTCGAAGTCACAACGATCCTGCGACAGCAGGTAAGTAATCGCGCGATATGCCCCTTCACGGGACTTGAAGAAATAGCCGCGACCGGCGACGTTGAGCGTCCATGGCCATGGACGACCGGCATAGTTCGACTCGTTCATCGCGATACCGGCGAGCACCTTGGCGTCGACTGTGGCGTGCATGAGGTCGAACGCGGTCTCGTTGCTCGCACAGTTCCACCCGCCGCGATGCTCCGTGATCGCGGCCTGCGCGTCGTCATTCAGATTGGTCGGCTGAAGCCAGCCTGCGCGAACGAGCAGCGTTTCCAGCTCGACCGGCCTGGAGTCGACCAGCACAGTCAGCTTGTCCGACTTGTCGGCGTAGACCGCCTGCCCAAGAAGCGGCTTTGCCCACTCCTTGAAGGCGCGCATCCCGCAGAAGTACACGGGCGTGCCCTCAAGCGGTTTGAGTGCCTTCACCCCGTCCTTTACGAGGACGATGGAATCCGGGCTGATGATGTCCTGGATCATCGGCCCTGTTCCGGCCTGCGCCGCCGCAGCCGCCGCAATGCCTGTCATCGCAAGGGCTATGGCCACCCGCTTATTCATGGTATGGCTCCAGGTGGATATCCTGATTTACCTTGACCATGAAGCGCGTGCCCGGCTTGACGGTGATCGTCGGCGGAATGTTCTGATAGCGGGACAGGATTGACTGCGACGTTTGCGCGGCAACCTGCCCAGCCGTGTCACCGACCTGCGTGACACCGTAGGGCGATGATGTCGTCGCTACAGTCGAGTTCTTGTCGAAGACACCCAGCAGGATCGCGGTCGCGAAGGAAGCGCCAAAGATCTTGAGGAAGTGGTTATTAACGTCCCCGGAGAAGCCCGCTTCGCCATCCTGATCTGCGCCTGCGGCCCCGTTCAGTGGCACTTCTTTTCCATTGGGCAAACGCAATTCCGTGCCGGCGACCATGATGCTCTCGGCGCCCACGCGAATATCCGACGAGTACGGAGCCACGATCTTCGAGCCTTTCGGGATCACCAGGCAGGTGCCCGTGACGCTGTCGTACACGTCTTCGGTGACGAGCAGCGAGGCCGTCCCCGGACGATCGGAATTCAACTTCTCCATCGTCAGGACCGGAATGTGATTCGGGGGCGCGAGGGTGCAGCTCTTTTCCTGCCCAACGAACGAAGCCGTTGAGAAACCCGCACCACTCTGCGAACTCAATTTCGCGGTGCGCAAGAACGCCAGGTCGCTCTGCTGCGACCCAGCTGCGCTACCAGCACCTGCCCGGTCTTGCGCCCCCTGGGTCATCTGGCCTTGAACCGCCGCCAACGTGTCCTGGACGCTACGCCCCGCTGTCGCCTGCGCGGCCATCATTTCCTGAGGCGTCGGTACCCCCCCTTCCCCACTGAGGGTCGCGCCATTGCCGGCCAGACCGCCAGCACCATTGGCGCCAGCCTTGTTCTGGATCTGGTGACCACCGCCCTTGAAGATACCGGCGGAATAGATCCCGTCTTCGTCGCCACCCGGCGTCGGCGCCCGGTTACCGCGAGCGCCATTTCCCTGCGGGTCGACGAAACTGTCCGCGCTCGGGGTACTGGCGTTCGTGGGTTGAGCGCGTTGCGCTTTCTGCGCCTTCAGATCCGCGGCCGACTGCTGCTCATTAATGATGGAGTTGAAATCCTGATTGCCGTTATCCGGTTTGCGGCTGAACTGTTGCTGCTGGCCCTTCTTTGCAGCAGCATCCGCCTTTGTTTGAGCGTCCTCTTTTGCCTGGTAATAGATGCCCAGACCACCGATGACAACTGCCGCTACCAGGCCGACACCGAGGATTGCATTCCTCGGTGTCTTCCCTTTGAAGAAGGAACCCTTCTGATCGGTTGACGTGCTCATCGCCGCTCCGGGTTAAAGACCGAACAGGCCGTGATGAGCGCGCTCAACCTTGACCTCATCGTGATTGGCGCGAAGCACGATTTCGTCGGCCATCTGCTGCACGACCAGGTACTGCCCGCGACGGATGAAGTTCGGGCTTACGTTGTCGCCGTGATCCTTGATGATCGGAACCGCGTACGGCGCATTGGCCGGCATACGCATCCAGATAAATTTGCCATCATCGAATACTGTTTCCGGGCGGAACGCTGCATCGCCGTGGATTTCCCAGCTGAAATTCAACTTGTCTGGCGACACGTTCATGGCGCCGGAATTTGTAGGGTCGCCGGATGGATCGCTTTGCGGGTTGGCTTGCTGGTGCTCACGCACCTTCGCCATCAACGACCCCGGATAGTTGAAGCGGACGGTCTGGTAGAAAAGGCCACCGAGAGGCGACGAGACAAGCGTGATGTCGTACTCGTGCAGATTCGTTGACAGGTGCAGGGTGTTGATGAGGCCCGGCTGATTCGGCTTCACGAACACGTGGTTCGCGCCGTCCGTATCGATCGTCCACCTGATCGTGTCGCCCATGGCGGGGTCCGCGATCAGTTTCTCCGTACTGGCGAACTCGATCGTCGTTGTCTTCAGCGGCGCAGTCATCACGCGATAAATCTGATCGCGCGAGTAAGTGAACACGGCCATACGTGCGTCGTTCGGCATCGTTACCGGATCGACACCGCCGTTGTACTGGCCAGCCGGATTGACCGAGGCGCCATCGCTTGCTGCTACCGGATCGATGCTACCGCGCTTTACGGTTTCGGCCGCGTTTGCGCTGACCACAGCAATAATCATCGAGATACCAAGCGCTGCGGCGATGGGTGCAGCAATGCGAGTCAGGGAGATCATGCGGATTTCTCGATCGTATAGAACGGGATGAAAATCCCGAAAGGATTGGAGCCAAGAGCAGCGTCGGACGCTGGCGGCTGGACCTCATACCGGAGCGTCAGGGAGAATCGCTGGACCACGGGTTGATCCGCTTCACCCTGTGACGTCGATGTCGTGAAGTTCACGACGACGGTCGAATCTTCGAGCAAGGCGACATTGGTGACGGTCACCTGCCGGGTGAGCTTTGGGTCGGCGGCGATGGCCTCGAACGGCGCATCGTTCCGCAGCCAATCCACGAAAGAAGACTGGGCTTTCCCTTCCATCTGCAGTTGCACAGCCCTGATGTTGGTGGCCATGCGCGAGTGCTTGATGTCGCCAGACAGGACCGGTTCGATGGTGAACCAGCGCTGGGTCATTTCCTTGATGGCGACGCGGATCGCCAGTGCGTTCGGCTGGTAGGTCGTGAGTTCGCGAAGCACAGGGGTGCCGGCTGTGTCGGCGGACACGCCGTAGGCCTTGACTACAGACGGCGGTGGATTACGCGTGGAAACGGCGATCAGAGCGACGGCGGCCATGACAGCCGCGAAGATCTTCCAGTGATTCGTTTCAACGAAGAGACGCGTCTTCACATCGAAGATGATCTTTTCGGGATCATCCTCGCTGTAGTGGCCAGGGGCCTTTGCTAACGCTATGTCCTGCTTCGAACGCTTGAAGAATTTCATCTGAACGGGCCTGTTTTAGACTCGTCCATTAAACGTTCTGCGAAGCCTCAGGAAGCCACCGAAAGATCGCTGAAAAACAGCCTCATTTCACGGGGTCTGAGCATAATCAACATCTGAAGCGCTGGCCTCCCGGCTAGCATGTCCTACCGCCCACCCCTTTTATCTTTCATCACTATTACTTGTTTAATTCACGTTCATTACTTGACTGTTTATTAGGCACACTTTCCGTAGAATGGCGGTATCAAAATGGCGTCTTTCTTGAGTTGGTCGTACATCTAGATTAGCGACCCCTGTCCTTTTGAACGTTTTTGTAATGTTCATCCCGTCTCGCCGTGAGGGGGCGACCCGCTGTCAGCGACTAAAGCCTAGGTCATTTTTTGCTAAGACAGCAACGGATTCCGATTATGTGTTTACTTACGCACTTCACCCCTTTAAGCCGTTTACATGACCTCAAAGCCTTATTGGATAAGGCGTTCCGGGTTGCTTGGTGGACGGGCATGGGAGCCTAGGTGGACGCCTATGGGACTCGAGGTGTGTGGATATGCAAGAACCGCGCAGATGCAACTGGCCGAGCAAGCTGAACGAGCGCGAATCAAGGATGTGGACCGCGAGGAACAAGCAGCGCTTAGCGCGCATCGGGGCAAAACATATCGTGCGCCAAATCGCGATCGTTGGACCGTCGAAGATGCATTCGCACTGACGCTAACGGCAATAGGGGATCCGTGCCACACGCAAAGGCACCAGCTATCAGGGCGTTGATAACTCGCGGTGAATGGGAGATATCGTCACAACCCAACGGTCATCGCCTTTCAAATATCCTCGTGCACTGCCGGTTTGGTATTCTGAGCAGCGTGATCTTCATAGAGCTGCTCGGCGATTGAAAGGCGGCGGCTGTCCCCGGTGGCTACGAGGTCGGCGTAAATGGGTGAGGGGTGGACGAGAGGATGCATGCTCGGTGGCTGCGTCGCCGGGAGGGACGTGCGCGGCCAGAACGCTCCGAGGATTTCCACGTCGCCGCGCTTGTCAGGACGCAACCGTGCAGCGAGCATGAACTCCCTGCGCACGCGGCTCTGGGTATAGATCGTCGTCCTCGACGCTTTGAGCTGTCCAGCACTCGCCGGACCTCGGAGCCGTGTCCGTTGGTGAACATCGTCCGGGTGGTTCTCCGCTGAGCGAACACGGCCGACATCAGTCCAAATCGCCCCCCCACTCGGCGCCGCGTAAGCATCCCTCTCGAGCGGACACCCCATGACGTTTTCCCTTCCTTGATTTAAAACGAAGATCTGATCTTCAAAGAGGCAATTTGTGAAACACGCTGCGCGCCTGGAATCGCGCTTGCGCGGGCAGCGCCAACGGCCTCGTGCGCCGCGGGCGAGTTACGGGGGCGCCGCCGGCACAGCCAGACCAATCGAACGCTACGGCGGCCTCCACATCGCCTATCCTCCCGTCAGTGCTGAACAGCTGAATCACGCCTACATCATTGAACTGCGTCTCCACGGGATGCGTCGACACCGGCGCCGTCCATTCTCGGAACCGAGCCGACAACTGGGGCATTCGGTCGCCCGCGAGCCGGCCCAGCGATCGGGCGGTGTAGGCGCCGAAACCGAAATCCCACAGGGCTACACGTTCGTACCATAACAACACACCCTTCCGTACCAGCCGACTACCCCATCCGTACCATATCCACACGCCAGCGGAACCATAAAGCACCACCAAGGACACCAGAGAACTACACCTTGCCAGGCTGAAAGCCCCGCCAGGTAAGGGATTGAGCTGAGCTAAAGGTTTACTAAAGGTGTTAAGCGTATACGTAAACACGTAAACGGCGTTCGTCTTTAAGAAGAAAGGAAAGCACGAAATTGCATCTCGCTACTCCTGTGCGGCTCACCGTCATTCCACAGCAGCGAAAAAGTCCCAAGGCTCCCAAATATACCGAAGGCACCGAAGGGTTTCCCCTTGAATTGGAACGATTTTTTCCTGGCAATCCAAATTCACTTCACGAGGACCTCAACGTGTAGGGCTATGGTCACCGGTGTTTGGTGTAGATCTATGGTTTGATTTGAACGTGTAGTCCTATGGGACTCCGGATCTCTGCTTGGTCGTCGTAGGCGCCTCGCACGCTGGCTTGAGGTGTAGGACCATGGTGCGGCCATCGGCACGATCCGACTGATGGCGAAAGGAGACGGAATGCTGTGCGCGTCGGCTCGTTGTTTAACTAGGTGTAGTCCTATGGTATTTGTTGGGAGGCCCGTTGGCGCGCAATGATCTTCAGTTATCCGCTAAGGTGGAACGCTATGGGACGATCGCCAAGGTGTAGTTCTATGGTTCGCCACAGCGCAATTTCGGGCCGTGGCGCGACCACTGGACGGCCTGCACCGGCCGGTCGGCCGGCGACAGTTGCGTGGAAGGTGTAGAGCTATGGTGGTGAGTTCGGATCGACGATCCGTAGTTCGGGCGCCACAGGCACCGTTTTATGCGGTTTAAAGCGGAAGTAAGCGCTCACCAGGGCGGAGTATAGGGAAAGAATGGTGGTAGATTGATGCCCTTGGAATGCTGAAAGGTGTAGTCGTATGGTCGTTTTTTAGGCCAGAATTGCGGTCAGATTGTGATAGGGGTGTAGGCGTATGGTGGACGCCCCGCTTGGCAAGGACCGCGACACGATATCGGGTAGAATCTCAACATTGTCTGCTAAGTCATTGACGTGTTGAGGTTTGTTATCAATCACCGAGAACTAAATAAAACGGAATTTGAGGTCAACGCGTGGCATCCAAATCTGTAACGCTCGCTGAGCAGTCGCCGCAGCCCCCAAAGCGACTGAAGGGCAAGAAAGGTGCGAAAACCGAAGCGAGGACGACTCAGATCGGACTCTTCACTGTCGAGGAACCGGAGCCCTTCAAGAAAGCGACGCCGGCTGTTCACATCAGCGCAAAAAACAAAGCGCTGACTCTTGTTCAGCACAAGATTTACAACGCGCTGTTGGCAAATGCGATTGAGCAGGACCGCGATCATGCCGGTACGAATGTGGGTCTTTCCCAGTTCTCGATCGCTCTTACGGACCTCGTTGATAAGGTAGGTCTGAACAGCAACAACCGCGACTATCTGAAAGGGGTCATCAATTCACTCATCGGTACGGTCGTGAATTGGGACTTTCTGGAAGCCGAGCGCGGAGAAGTCTGGGCCGCGACCGGTCTTCTATCGACGGCAGAGATGGACCGTAGCACCCTCACCTATGAGTTTTCGGCCAAGATTCGGGACTTTCTCGTTCATCCCCAGATGTACGCGACGATTGATATGCGCATTGTTCGTGCGTTCAAACGCGCGGCAGCGCTGGTGCTGTGGGAAAACTCCGTGCGTTACGAGGGCATTGGCCAGTCGGCAGTAATCGCGATCGAGAAACTTCGGCAACTCTTTCTGGGCCAGGAAGGCGCGAAGACAATCTACCCCGAGTACAAGGAGTTCAAGCGAAACGTCTTGACGCCCGCAGTGCGGGAGGCGAATGAGGTCAGTGACCACACGATTGAAGTACTCGAGGTTCGACAGGGGCGCGCCGTCGTTGGAGTTCGCTTTACAGTGGCACGGAAGCAAGAGGCCCCGCGCCTAGAGTCGGTGGATAGTGATCTTCTAATGTCAGTCACGCAGTTAGGTATTCCGAGTTCCGAAGCGCGAAAGACTCTGGGCCGCCATAGTGAGAGCGATGTGCGCAACGCGCTCGACTATGTCCGCGCGCGCGAAGCCAAAAAGGGCGCGACACCGATCACAAATGTTCCAGCCTACTTCCGCAAAGCGCTTGCGGAGAAATGGATGGCACCGGAGAAGTCTAGCGGCACCAAAAAGGCGGCCGCAGCCCCGGGATTGTCCATAACCGGTATCACGGAGGAGGAAATCCGTGAGAAATACCGCGCGTCCCAACTTGGGGATGCCAGAGCGTACTTTGATGAGTTGAGCGCTGCTGATCAGGCGGAGTTGATAGTGCGTTACAACGCGTGGCAACCGATGCAAAAGTGGCGGTTGGAAAGTGGAAAGAAACAATCCGCCGCAGCACAGCAATCGTTCTTGTCGTGGTTGGCCCATGAAACGTGGGGCGAGCCATCGACTGAGGACCTGTTTAAGTTCGTGATTAAAGGTTTGGCGTCCACGGCCACAGCCTGAGAACCTTGAACACCGTGCGACGATGTTGTCGGGGAGACGTTTAAACAGACTACTCCACTTCGTTGATCTTAGAGGGGGAAGGCTATCATGATACCCCCTCCCCCCGCCTGACCAAACTACGATGCTCTCGTGGACGGGCGTCAGGCGCGTCTTAGTTTCGTCCCGCTCTGCGCCAAGTCAATCATGCTAACGCGGAGCTCCTGAAGCGTGCGAAGTTAGTTCAGCCGACGCGGCGGTGCACAAGTCCCTGATCGCAGCGCCAGTTTGCAGCTGCGCCGCGCTCAAGTTCAACGGGATCCTCTCCCGCCCAGGTATCCGACGAGAAGGCCGGACTTTCAAGTATCGGAAGCGTTTGAGGTCCGACCGTGCCCTTTCTGTTCGGGCGGCTTTGAAATAATGAAATATAAAAACTATAGTTTATTAACAGATTATCTGATTTAACGCTGCTGGGCTCTCATCCCGGCGGTCTTGTGATCGGCGAGCAGTACGCGTGCATCGCAATCCGAGTCACCAACCTTTGGCTCTGCAGCGTCGAATGGTAACGCGCTGCTTACCGCGTGCCAGAGTGGCGAGTGCACACAGTGCCGGGTAGTTAACCAGACGGCCGTCGACGCGCATGTGACCCATGTTTTCGTCCGTCGCGAGAGCGCGTGCATCTTTCACGTGGAAGATGCTTACCAAACCCCGGATCCGCCCGCGCCAATTAACTCGAAAAGCGCACAAAGTTGAAAAATTGCCAATCGCACGAGGCCAACGGCACACCAGCAGGTCAGCCCATTTCAAAGCGCCAAGCTTCATAAATAAACGTCCGGCGGCACGCGTCTTCCACACGGAAGATCGCGCACTGCATTTGAGAGGGCCTTTCGATTACGCAAGTTGGCGATGAATCATCACCAGTTGATGTCAGTTGCGTGGGCGTCGCGGCTTGTTATGAGCAAGCTGGTTCACGTCTTCCACGTGGAAGATTGCGTACAGCATTCCATAGCATCTGGTGGCCGTGAATAGGATGATCGTCATCTGAGTCTTCCACGTGAAATGTTGTGTACTGATTTCGGCTCGCGGTTGGACGACTAGCAGATGCGCAGTTACTCGGATGATAGCCATGTCCGTTCCGGCGCGCTTCTTCCACGTGGAAGAAGCGCGGTAATTTTCGCACGTAACACGGCCCGGTATGCCAAAGTGACTCACGTCTTTCACGTGAAAGATTGGCAGAAGGGATCAAGGTCAACGCTATGGCTTGGCTCGCGCGCGGGAATCTTCCACGTGGAAGATCTCTGTTTCTTTCGACTGGGCCGATCCCCGGGATCGGCCGCAGGCTGGCGCTCAGACCGCCGCAGGCATCTGCTTGCGTACACAACACCCTTGTCCCTCTCCGAAATTGGGTTCGCGTTGCTTCCTTGCCACAGTCCGATGGCCAGATGCAGTCCGTGCTCGCATTGAGGTTCCATCGGGGCGCGTAATCGAATTACGAAACTGGGCAAGGAACGCGGCTATTTGTGTGAAATAAAGTAGGTACGGAACACGGGGCGAGTTGATGTCGGGCGCTTCTGAGTGTCAAAGGGTTTCTTCCACGTGGAAGAGTCGCGACATGCGCGCCTGCACTATTCATCGAATCACTGTTGCGGAGGGTTCTTTTTCGTCCGGAAATGTGCGATGAGAGGCTGCGCCAGCCCGTTATCAGAAAAATAGTGCCACTTATTTGAAGCCAGGTCTTGCATTTCTGGCAAGCTCAAGTAAATTCTAGCTTGTGCGTCGCGCGCCTTTGCCCGAGCGGCGCGGAGCGAATCGAGGGCCCCGTTCAGGGCCCGTAACTCAGGTGCGCTATTCACGGAGAGGATGAAATGGGACTTGCAATAGCAATTGCGAATCAGAAAGGCGGGGTAGGGAAGACCACGGTTACGATGAATCTCGCAGCCGCTTTCGCGGAAGAAGGCTACAACGTCTACGTAGCAGATGCGGACGAACAGCAGTCTTGCATGAGCTGGGCGGCGACAACTGACCCAAGCAAAGCGTTGCCTTTTCGTGTGGGAAGCATAGCGAAACTGGAAAAAAACATCGGGCGGGAAATCGCCAACCTTGCGAACGACTTTGACATTGTATTGATTGATTGTCCGCCTAATATCGCGAATTTGACGACAGGCCGTGTTCTCGCCGTGGCGGATGCGACTATCGTGCCGACCAATACTTCACCGCTAGAGATGTGGAGTAGTCAAGGCATGATCGCGCTCATCGAGCGCACGCGCGCTTCCAGTCCGGAAGCGAAATTCGCGATTTTAGTGAATAAATCCAATAAAAAATCGATCTTGTATCGCGAACTAAGCAAGCTCCTGGCGGAATCGTCGGTTTTGATGTTCGAGTCAACAATGTCGGACCGGGAGTGTTATCCGCAAGCCGCAGCGCTGGGCCGAACAGTATTCGACGCGACCGGTGTTAGGGCTGGCAAAAAGGAAGCGAAGCAGGAATTGAAGGCGCTGGTGGAGGAGCTGATAGCGCTTTTGAGCAACGAGCGAACCGAGGAGGCGGCAAATGGCTAAAGGGCGACTTGATCTTACAAGCCGTGTTCGGCAAGGAATGGCTGTAGAACGCCTGTCCGCAGACGAACGTCTCACCAAAAATAACGTCGTAGAAACTGCGCAGCGCGAAGCAGCGCGTGTAACGGGCGCAGCGTTGGCTTTGGCTCCGTCGACGCTGCCACGGAAAGGAAGGTTCAGCATCCGTCTCGCGGACCTGGTATCCAATCCCTATAACCCGCGGACGTTTTACAACCCGCAAACCATCGACTCGCTGGCGAAGAGCTTCAGCGACGAAGGACAGATAGACGCCATCAAGATTACTGAGCTTGCGGAGTATCCGAACAAGCGAGTGATCGTTGATGGTGAGAGGCGCGTTAGAGCAGCGAAGGCGCTCGGCAACGAATACATTGATGCCGAGCTCTCAGATGAGCCGCTGGGCGCAAAAGATCTCTATCTTCGTGCCTATCGCGCAAATAAGGAACGCGATGAACAGACGGTATTTGATGACGCCGTTGCGTGGAGAAAACTTTTGAATGAGGGGGTCTACGTCGACTACAACGAATTGGCTGCGGCCGTCGGTGAGTCGGTGAACCAGGTTACAAAAATCACGCTCCTGAACGAATTGCCCCAACTTTTCTTTAATAAACTGGCGCAGGCGGCAAAGCCGCTTGGACTCTCCCATGCGTACAACCTGAAGCTGATCTACGAGCGCGCCGGCGAGCAGGTCGCGGAACATTGGTTGCAGGAAATCATTGAAGGCCGAGCCAGTGTGCGCCGGCTCGAACAAGCAGCATCGGCAGACGCGACGATCAAGCGCCCGGGATCACGGCGCCCTCATTACCAGTCTCGCGTACAGTTTAAAACGCCTACTGGTGCCGATTTGGGCGAACTCAAACTCTTCGGCGATGGTCGCACAGAGTTGAGTCTCAAGGGGGTTCAAGGGCCGGCGCAGCACAAGCTCGCCGACCGTGTGAAGGCTCTCGTGGAGGAATGGAGCCTTGAAATCAATGATGATTCGGATTTGTCAGCCTCCGGAGCGTAGCCAGCCGACACGTGGTACTCAGCAGGTCCGCCCCGGTGGGCTGCGATGGCGTCTGTTCTGATTCATCAACGCAACGAGGGAAGGAAACGCACAACCGCATGCCTTGCGCCGGTCGTCGACGGTTTGCGTCGAACTTGAAAGATTGCCCTGAAGATCGATATCGATGAAAGAAAATCTGTCATGGACGGCGCCTGTGTCATGTTCGGAGTGGACGGCGGTAGAAATACGTTCGAGCGTTTGATTGGCTGAAAAGGGGCGATTTTTCGCCCGTTTCTTGGAGCAGCAGGTGCGCCTCATCAGTGACACAGGGGGCGACTTCAGAATTCGGAACACATGGCGCGTTTTGGACGGCAAAGCCTTGCTGGATAAGGATGTGATCTAACGGCAGTACGGCCTCTGATGGACCGTCGTCAGGACACGGCAAGTATTCGATCCATTGATGGTGCATTGCGGCTATCGGGTTTTTATGTCCGAATTTTGAAGCTACCCCGTAATGAACTCGGCTTTCGACGATGCCACGGACGCTAGATTGCAAGAGGCTGCCGAAGCTTTGAAAGCGCTGGTTGCTTCAAATCCTGACGTATTCCTATGCCAAGCGAGAACCACTCTGCAGAAGTCACATCGCTTGACGCCGGGCGTCGCGTTAGCGACCTTGTATACTGAAGTTGACGCAATGGAGCGACGAGACGCGCTTTGAAAAATTGCTCGCGGCGGGGAGGAGAGAGGGCCTTATGCTGCGCTCTTCATTAACTGCTACGAGGACATTCGTGAACGACATCGAAACGCTATACCAGCGAGAACAACAAATTCTTGCAGAAGCGAAAAGACCCATTCAGATCACTTCCGCTGGGTCAGGCGGCGTGATCATCAGCGAGCCGTACAATCCTCCAGCTGACGTGCTGTTCGTAGCGCAGCGCGACGGCCCGCTGGCGCTCCAACTTGGACGAGCGGGACTTTTTGACGACGGCATGCTTAAGCCCGAGTTGTTCTGCACAGGCCGCGCGCTGTAAGCGTTTTGCTCATGCGCCGAGAGGAGGGGGCGTCGGAAATCAGCAAACCAAGAGGGCGTAGTTTCAAACGCCTGCCTGGCGTAAAAATGCCTCCGCTTCTCGATACTGGCCGCCGAGTTCCGACGAGGCATAGATGGACGTGGTATCGAGCAAGTCGGGGCCCGGGAAATTCCGCGCGCTTTCGAGGCTCATGCCATTGGCGACTGCATGCAACACAAACGTGTGCCGCAGCCACTGCGGGCTGCCATCCCTGAAGGCTCGTGCGGGCGGGGAGTCCGAAGGACGTCGAAAGCCAACCGCTATCGTTTCGTGCGTGTGCGGGCCAGCTGTGTCGCCAGCGCGCGTTTCAGAGGCTCCTCGTCGACGTACTGACGGAAGGTCCGCAAATCGCTGTGGCCCATGTTTTCGAGCGCGTCCGAGGCGTCCAGGCCGTCGCGGACCGCCTGCGCAAGCCCTTTGGCGTAGGTGTGACGCAGCCAGTGCGTGGACGCGCGTGCGCACCGGTCGGCATCGACGCGGCGGCCGTGGGCGCGGGCGTAGGCGAGTGCCTCGCTGCACAGCACGGTGACCAGTTTCCAGACCGCCGTGCGGCTGCGGATGCCCCTGAGTTCACCCCAACGGGAGCGCCGCACCGACAGCAGTAGTGGCAGGTCTTCATCCGGCAACGGCACTGGTGGAAGTCCAAACGCGATCCGGTAGGCCTCCAACGACAGCGCAATTTCGTCGCACGGCACCCAGCGGGCCTTGCCGCCCTTGCCGCGCTCAACGCGCAGCAGCCACTGGAAGGGGGGGGGCGTCCGGAAACTCCCGGCGCAGCGCCTGTGGCACCGGTTCGATACGCACGTGGCCCATCCGGCAATGCACCACCTCGCTGGTGCGCAGGCCGGTCCGTTCAAACAGGTCCACCGCGAACAGGTCGCGCGCCTTCGTCAGGCGTGCCTGGCGGCCGGACTCCGCGCCCGGGCGGGCGACAATGGCCTCGCGCAGCAGCGCCGTGTCGCTCGCTGACAGGAAGCGAACCTGCTTTTCCGGCTCGAGTCGACCGACCGTCGGCAGCCCGGTGGCCGGATTCAGTTGCAGGTAGCCGACGTCGCGCAGCCAGTCGAATAGCGAGGTGACGATTTTCTGGGTCTGGCCGGCCGAGCGGTCGGTGAGCGGCCCGAGGAACGGCCGCCAGTCCGGCGAGCCGCGCCGTACGCCAGGCTTGCGCACCGCCCATGGCGCCGGCGCCTGCAGGAAGCCGATGTAGGCGGAAAACTCGTCCAGCCCCCAGCTCGAGATGGGCGTACCGGTCTGCCGCGCATACCAGAAGAGGCGCTCGGCCTCGGTGCGGTACTGCGCGAGCGTGGTCGTGGCCAGCCGCCCGCGACCAGTGGCTTTGGCCGCGAGCCAGCGGCCGACGACCTCCTCGTCCGACAGGTGCGGCGGCAGGATCGGACTCTGGTACCGGTTCGGGCGGTGGGCGACAACTGCTGGCTGCCCGCGGGCCGCGGCGACAGTGTCCGGTTCAGAACGGTCCACTGCGGTCATCGGGAGGCTCCAGAGCCGGCTGGGGCCACGCGCCGGACGCAACTAACGGTCCGCGCACCGTCCGTCAGCGCTGGCCCGCGGGACCACAGGGTCATGCAACGCGGCGGAGTGGCCGTCACGGTTGGGGGCAAGGGCAGGGCGGGGCCGGTCACAGGCAGTGTCCGTCGACGGGCTCGTCCAGTGTGAAATCCCGGTTCGCCTCGATCTCGTCAGCCAGCGCGGCAAGTTCGACCCTGAATTCGTGGGCGGGGTAATCCAGGCCCACCCGGCACAGCACAGCAAAAAACCCGCACACCTCGCGCGGGTGCTCGATGAACGGCCGCGCCGGTTCAGTACACGGTAGCGTGACGTCGACCAACCCGCCGGCGGTGCGGATCGCCGAATGTGCGACAAATTTGTGTGTGACGCCGTTGAAGTCCTCGTGCCGCCAGCCGCGCACGGCGCGCGCCTCCGGGTAGAGCGCCACCCAGCGGTCGACGTTGTCGTGGCATTCGCCGCGCACCGGCTTCCAGCCGGCCAGCCGGTCGCCCTGCGGGTCGGCGGGACGGGCGCTGTCGAGCAGGGCGAGTAGCGCCGTGGCGAGCCGGTCAAACGGCTCGCCAGCCGGCATCGTGCGGAGGTTGGGGGTGTTCACGATTTTCCAACCTCGACGCTGGCCGGCGCGGCGACCGCGTCCAGTGCGAGCGGCAGTTGCCGTTCGTCGGTGGCCTCGAGCTCGATCGAGGCGAGCGCTTCGGCGTTCAAGGACTTAATGCAGGCGTTCGCGGCGAGCTGCTTCTGCTGGCAGGGTCGCCAGCAATGCAGTCCCCCTGTCAATGTTGTCTCGCGCGTACCTTCTCCCTTTCAGCCACTTGATGTTCAGGTTCGCAATGAAGAGTCCCGACGTGACCGCGGCGATCGACGCGCTGATGGCCGCGCCGGAGTCGCCGCGCACCGTACCCCAGCCGTGCTGGAAGACGGTCACGCCGTGGTCGATCAGCGGCAGGCACAGGTCGATGATCTCGAACACGTTGTCCGTTGCACCCTCGAGCATGGCGTTGATCTGCCGGGACAGGGCGCCTTTCGCTTCCGGCGTGGCTGCGCTTTGCCGCTCGCCGATGAGCCGGACGACCTCTTCGAATTCGCGCGCATCCTTCTCGAACAGCGCGCGCAGCAGTGGGTCGATCTCCGTCATGCGGTCGCGGATGTGGCGTAGTGTCGCTTCTGCAGGGCGGCAGCTTTCCTTTTCGAGACTCTTCAGGCAGACCGTGTGGATCAGTTGTGCGGCAAGCAGCCCCATCATGGCGGCCGCGCTGCCTGAGCCGGGCGATGCCCTGCCGGCACCAAACGCGTCAAGCAGCTGACTGGCCGGCTGGGCCAACAGTCGTCGAGTGAAGCAAAAGTGATAGCCCCGCCGGAAACGCAACCCCTTGAGTTCTCGACCTCCGCCGCCCGGCCGCTTCCAGATTCACTTCCGACCTCTAGGAAGTGAAAGTTGGAAACTTCGGAGAACTGAACTGAATGTTGGAAGCTTCGGTGATGGCGGATCCGCTGTCATGCTGCGAGTCCTGGATTCGAGCTTTGGCAACGGCCTGCACTGCCGCAGTAGGCAAGGCGATCGTGAAACATCCGGCGTCGAACGGGGCCCGCCCCGAAATCCTTGTGTGGTATGGACTTCAAGTAATTTAAAAGGAAATGTTTCACGAAAACGCGCGGGCTCTGCGGGTGAGACGCGTTTTGTGGGCGCGTTTTCCGTCTACAGCAGGCCGGTCACCGAGCTCGCCACCGAGCTTGTATTGATTGAAACGTAAAACGTATCAATCGTTACGAGGCGGACCGGACGCGTTGCTCGCTTTGGCATCGAGCGGGGGTCCGCTGGGGATGCTCTGCCCCAGCATGTTCTCCGGGCGCTGAACCGGCGCGGCCCTCGCCTGGCCACTGTCCGCGTCGTGTCTTCCGTTTTTGTACGACAACTGGGTAATTGTGTTGGAAGACTGAGGGCGGCGATGGCGTAGACCGAAGCAAAGTTGTCACAACTTCGCTAGTAAAGTTGTCAGTGCGCCGGGAGACCGGCAAGGAGTAAAGAGTGCAAGTCTCTTACAACGAAGGTCTAGCAAACCACGTTGTCCCCGAGTCATGCGCAGTATGTCGCGAGACATGCGGCGAAGCGTTGACAGGGGTACGTGCGGGCCAGCCATTGAGCCGCGATAGTTTAATTGTCCCGAGCGCCGACGCCGTTGACACTGCGGAAGGCAACACGACGGAGCGCGATAATTGCGAGCACTCCGTCGGCTCGGCGTGGTCGAAGACCCTGGCACGCACGCACGCTCCTTGTTCGGGAACCGGGAGGTCTCCGGTCTGGTCTGTTGCAGCATGGGCAGGTCCGCATCGGGAAGGCGAGGAGCCGTAGCCGATGATGAACGGACGGGAGAAGTCAGACTCCGCCATATTAGCGATGAAGCCTGCGAACAACGCCGGGGAACCGGCTGCGGAGCAGGTGGAGCGAAGGGCGGGGACCAAGGGGAACACGGATCAGTCCAACACGTGCCGGGCGCAGAACCGGGCAAGCGTGCCACAGGGACTGGAACGTGTACGGCAAGCTGCAAGGCAGCGGAAGAAGGAGCGGTTCTCCGTCGCTCAACCCGGACGGGATTATGCAGCACCGCTCAAAGCGCCCCGCTGCTGCCACCGGCGCGCCACCCCACCAAATAGAATGCTCTCCTTTCAATGGGCGACACATTTCCTGGCGAAATTGAGACACGTTTTCCTGCAATCTACGTCGGCAACCCGTACAACCGCGTGCTCCTGCAAAAGCTCACCATTCAAATGCGCTGGATTACCCGACGTAATGCAACTAACCGTCAGCCTCAATTTGACGGAGCGACAAAGGTTAAAAACAGTTTTGCAGACTGCCGCGTTCGACCAGTTCCGTCGGCCCAGTGCTCAGAATGGGCACCGGTCTTCCGTCCACCGGGTTCTGGTAGATTCCACAACATGCGCTCATTGCCGAAGCGCGGCGGCCGTATCTTACGACGGTCCTATGGACGTTGTTGATCTCGCTCCCGAAGTCTCGCTCGACAGTCGCGCGGTCGTATTCCGTTTATGTGATCGGAATCGCGATATCGAATGCACGATCACGCGCGAAGCGCTCGAAGATCATTTCTGGCTGTCACGGGACACCGGACGCTGATGAGTCTCGCGTGCTTAAAATAATTCACCGGACTTCCCCGTGATCGGGCTGAGACCTTTCACCTTGCGAATCACCTCCAGTGTCGCAATGACAGCACTGAGCGCCAGGAGCAGCGCGACGGGACCAGGCGGCAACTCGATGTTCATGCCACTTTAACGACAGCAGCGATACAAACTTCAGAAGGGCAAATCGGGGGGGCCATCAGCTGCAATTCCGACTTTTGACAAACGACAGGTCGGGGTTGATGGAGGGTACGGCGTGGCGCTTCAAGGGTAACGCGAGCTGCAAAATCCCCGCAGCCGGTGTCGCTATAATTTCCAGGTTATCAACCCGCCCTCTGCAACTTTGAAATCCGTGTCGTCCAGACGAAACAGGCCCCGCAGTGCGCGGGGCCACAAACCGCTAACCAGGGCGCTTCTGTTGCCGATGGATCGCGCGTCGGCAAACAAACAGTCCCTCGCGAATCACCTTGCGCTAGTCGCGTGCCGCTGCGGTCACGGAAACGGACACCTCATCAATGAATTGATGCGCGCGGTGTATCTGGGCTGGTTCCTGCAGCGAGCCGGGTATGGCGCCATCCCGGTCGAGCAGTTCAGGATCACCGAATACGCCGTCGAGGCGACGCTGGCCGATGCTCACGAGTGTGGCGAGTGGCGGCTTCCGGAAGAGGCGATCGCCGACTTCGAGGTGCTTCTTGCCCTCTACGACGCGCAACTCGCGAGTGCGCCGCTGCACGAAGTACTCGCCGCGGAGCAGAAGCTCGGGGCATTCCTGGCCGGAACGTCCCGCTCTCCCATTCCCGCGGATGCCTGATTCTGGCCGGGACAGGTTGCGATCGTCGGGCGTTATGCGGCAGTCGGCCTGCGGATCAACCGATCGCCAGGGGTTGGCCGTCCGGGGCTGGGTTCATGAGTCGTTTTTCGCAGAACCGGGCTCCGCAGCAGGCGGCGTCTCCCAGTTCATCCGGTGGCGCTTCACCGTTTCGCGATGGCGTTTGTCCTCTTCCTCATGCAGGTAAAGGCTCGTGGTGTTCAGCGACACGTGACCGAGATTGTCGCGCACCGTGCGCAGGTCGACACCGCCGTCGGCCTGGTGCGAGCCCGAGGTATGTCGCAGCCAGTGCGCCGAGGCACGGTCCAGTTCATCGGCGCGATCGGTGAACTCAGGTCCGCGGGCGCGCAGCCACGCGGCGGCGTTGCCGAATACGCTTTTGATCGCGTCGTGCACGGCTGAGCGCGACATGCAGCGACTCTTTCCCCTGAACGGGATGAGAAGCGGCGTGTCGTCTGCGCGGCCCGGGAGCGACGGCAGCCCGTTCGCCTTGCGGTAGCGGGCCAGCTCGGCGATCAGTTCGGGCGACGCGGGGACGATCCGCTCCTTCTCACCCTTGCCGAGGATGTCGAGCCACCACTGCTCGCGTCCGTCGGTGCCGAGCCGGCGCGAGAAGTCGCCCATCTTTCCGGCGGCGACCTCGGAGAGGCGCATGCCCTGCAGGTAGAAGAGGGTAGTGAGCCACCGGCAGCGGGCGGCGTACGCCTTCTGCAGCCCGGTGTCCTGCGGCAACTGCCCGACGAAGCCCTTGACCTCATGCCACAGCGAGAGTGACAGGTAGCGCGTGACCCGCGGCGCCGCATGTTTGCCACGCTGCCGCAGCAACGCCATCGGATTGCCGCGCAGGTAACCGGCGTCCACCAGCCAGGTGAACATGCCGTTCAGGATGATCAGCGCCTGTCGCTGGCTGGCCGCTGACAGCGGGCCGTTGAACGGCCGCCAGCGTGCGTCGCCGCGCGGGTACTTGCCGCCGGTGGCCGAGACCCACCGGCTGGCCGGCTGTGGATCGACGAGAAACGCCCTGAACAGCAGCAGATCCTCATGCGTGAGCGACGACAGCGGCTTGCCGGACTGCACGACGACCCACAGCAGCAGGCGTTCGGCTTCCTTGCGGTAACTGTCGAAGGTCGTCTTCGTGTCGGCGTAGTTGGACAGCCACGCGCGCACCGCGTCCAGATCGTTGTTGGCGGACAGCTGCGAATGCCCGGGGTTACCCCGGTTGGTGCCGTCGCGACCATCCAGCGTTTCCGGAACGATGAGCCACTCGACGGGCTGGATGGACGCAATCGGGGTGTTCGGCACGGTTCGGGCGGCTCCGGCGGGTGTGACGCGGTGACGGCCAGCGCTCCCGGCCATCTACACGACATTATAGGCCTAATGTCGTGTAGTGTGGATTTATCGTTCGATACAAGTCGGTTTACGTAGTAATATTTAAGGATAGAACTGGCCACCTTCACCCATGGACATCGCTCCCTCCGCTGATGCCGCTGATGCCGCTGTGACCGCCGACATCGAACGGCTGAAAGCCGCGCATCCGAAAACCCGCGAGCTGTACCGCGAGGTCTGCGCGCTGCTGTTCTTCCGTTACGGCATCACGCCGACCGCAAACCGCCTGTACCAGCTGGTCCGGCGTGGCAGCATGGGCACGCCCACGGCCGTGCTCGGCGAGTTCTGGGCGGAGTTGCGCGAGAAGAGCCGCGTGCGGATCGACCACCCGGACCTGCCAGCCGACCTGCAGGCCGCCGCCGGCGAACTGGTCGCGACGCTGTGGACGCGTTCGACCGCATCGGCGCAGGTGGCACTGGAGGCGTTGCGGGTCGAAGCCGAGGCGGAGAAGGTCGTCGCGCAGAATGCCGTCACGTCGATGGAAGGCGAACTGGGCCGGACCGAAACTGCGCTCGAGCAGCGCACCAGCGCGCTGCTCGCCGCCCAGGTCCGGATCCAGGAACTCGAGCAGGGGCAGGCCGCCGGTGAGGCCACGCGTCGTGCACTCGAAGCGGAAATCAGCCGGCTGCAGGACGAAAACGCCGCGCGCGACCGGGCACTTGCGCAGGCGCGGGCGGATTTCTCGGAGGAGCTCGAGAAGCTGCGGGCCAGCGCCGGACTGGCGGAAGAGCGACTACGGGCGACCGGGAAGCGGGCGCTGCTCGAGATCGAGCGTGAGCGGGTTGCCAGCGCGCGACTCCAGAAGGAACTCGACGCCGCGACGCGCCGCACGGAGCAGGGCGAGGCACGCCACCGCAGCGAGCTGCAGGCCGTGCAGGCGCAACTTGCCGATGCGCGGCACCAGGCTGGTGTCCTTGAGGGCAGTCTGGTGGCTGTGCGCGACGCCAGCGCCGGCTATGCGCGTGAGCTCGGGTTGCTGCGGCAGCAGATGGCGGGGACGGTCGCCCCGCGCAACTCAGGTCGCAAGGGTGGGTCTGTCACGGTGCCCGCCCGCAAGCAGTCTCGTGCGACCCGCAAGGCGGCATCGGCGAAGAAGGCGGGATAAGTGCATGAACCCGACCGCCCGGAAAAGGAAGAAGGCCGTCTGTCCACCGATCGGCGCGCTGATGCGGTATCGCGATCGCATTGTGCGCGTGATCGCCGAAGCGAGCGGTCAACGCGCGGTGATTGAATCGGTCGACGTCAATGGCCGGTCGTTCCGCAGCGTGGTGAAATGGGCTAATCTGGCCGGTCTGAACGATCAACTCTTCTGACGCTGACCATCATGCAGCTCGACATCTTCGCCGACAGCCGCGACGTCATGCTCCGCAACGATGTGCTGGATGCCCTCCACCAGCGCGATGCAGTCTCTGCCCGGCAGGCCTGGCAGAGACTGGCAGGCGAATTCCCCGATGACGACACCCTGGCCGGGCTGGCGACATTGATCGATGTGCTCGACAGCGCTGTCGCCGCGCCGTTCGCTGATCATCCGGCGCTGGCTATCGCCTGTGGTCGCCTCAATGATGAGGTTGAACCGGCGGCGCGGCGGTTACTGGGCGACGCGCCCGGACGGGCGTGGGTGGCGTCATGCTGGCGGACGCTCGCGCAGCAGGCCGCGTCCCTGCCGTTTCGCGCTGACGTCAGTGACCTTTACGCGGCGGCGGTCTGGTTGCGCGCGGGCGACTGGGATGAGGCAAGACGGGCCGTCGAGCGGATCGGGTCGTGGCGCCGGATCCCTGCGCCGCTGATGTGGATGGCAGAGGTGCGACATCGCGCGGATGGTCTGGAGGCCGCGTTGCCCTTGCTCACTGAACTGGCGTGGCTGTCACCTGGCCGCCTGGCTGGGCTGCTGCACCGGCTCGCCGACGCGTCAATCGACACGTTGCGCAGAAAGTTCGACGCGAATTTCGAGGGTGCAGGCCAGACAGCCGATCTCGCGTGGTTCCCTGCGTGGGTGCTGATCGAAAAGCCTGGACTGGCACCGCTGCTGCGTGAAGCGCAGCCGTCGCGCCAGACGGCGCCGGAGCGGGCGACGCGGCTGTTGCTGCAGATCCTCGGCCTCGAGCGGCAGGGCAACCAGCATGAGCTGGTGGAGCGTCGCAAGGCACTGCGCGATCTGCATGCCGGCCTGTACGCCGCTTACCTGAAGACGCGCTGACACGGCATGCCTGAAGATGATGACCCGTCCAACCGCTCACAGGTGGACTTTCCCGGCACGGTCCCGACGCAGTGCGTCTGGCCGGAAATCTGCGCTGCCGATCCAGCGTCTCAAGGAAGCCGTCGCGGAAATCCGCAGGTCGCCCGAAGGGAGCTTGTTGTCGCGGCCGATGGCGCCGTGTCTTTGCTCGAGAAGCTTTCACGCGCACTCGAGCGGGTTGACAGTTCGTTCGGTGCACCCGGCACAGTCGTGAACCGTGCAGTCGACGCACCGGTACCAGTCATCGCCGGAGTCGATGCGCCAGCCGTCATGCGCGAACGCTGGCTAGAGCGTCTGTTCGATGCACTGCAGAATGATCAGATGCCGTGCATCGAGCGTCTCGGTGAGCGTTGGAGGGAACTGCGTGTAACGCCCGCGATGCCTCCGCATGGGCTCAATTGGCACGGTTAGGCGCAACGCGACGGCAGGCGGCATTTTTACGATGAACAGAAGTCAGTACAGGATTGACATCATGGAAGCGAACAACCCGGAGCGCGGGCCCGAGCCTGAATCATGGCTTGAACTCGACGAACAGGAGCGGATTCTTCTCATTGAAACCTGGCATCGCGTTGCCCGGATCAAGCTTCCCAACCTCACGGCACATGCCGCGCTGCATGTGATCGTCGAAAACCAGATTGCCCTGGACCTTGAGCCCGTGGTCCGGGCAATGGATCGCCTCGGGAAACAGGGACTCACGCGACACGATGCTATCCACGCGATCGGCCCAGTTGTGGCAGAGAACCTGTTTGGCATTTTGAAGGCGGATCAGAACGACGATGCTGCTGCTTCGCAGGCGCGTTACTACGCGGCAGTGGAGCGATTGACTGCAGTGAGTTGGCGCAGAGGTGAGCAGTAATGCGGCCGCCACCGAAACTTCAACCCTGGTGTGATGCGCGGCAGCGTTTCAGGTTGAGCCATATTCATATCCAGATGGCTCGCGAACTGGGATTGAATCCCCGAAAATTCGGATCACTGGCTAACGACCAGCAGGAGCCGTGGAAGCGGCTCCTCGCCGAATTTATCGCGCACTGTTATAGCAAGCGCTTTGGTCGTTCGACCCCCGAAAAGGTGCAATCGCTGGAAGAAGTCGTGAAGCGTGCGGAACAGAGACGCAGCGAGCGGCGGGAGAGACAAGCCAACAAAGCGGTTCTGCCAGCAGGGCCTCAACGTACCGATAGCGGATCAAGCGGAAAGCTGCCTGACCTGCACGAACATGGCAGTGAATAGGTTTCGAAGGGAATGGGCACGACCACCTTATGGGTGGGTGGGCGATGTAGACGATTTGCACCAAGGCTGCTTCCACTACTTCCGAAACGCTGCTACTTTTCCTTCATTGCACGGCGACGCCTAGATTGCCCGAATACCGCCCCTACAACCTCCAGCATCGTTCCGCACAGGCCGCGAATGTAGCCATGTGGCATGGACCGGCGTGCAGCAGCATTCCGCGCCGGCGAAGTCTTCTGCGGGCCGCGCTTCAGCGTCTCTATAACTCTCCGTCGGCAGGTTGCAGGAACCCATTCCGAAAGGCCGCCAGCGTATCGGTTGTGCTGTCCACAAATTCATCGAATGCCAGTGCTGCGGCTCGTGCCAGCATGTCGGCGAGTAGCGTGTTGTAGCTTTTCTCCTGTTCAAGAAGGCGGGCCACCGCATCACGTGTGGCGGGTAACGCGGCTCGCCGGGAGTCACGACCGAGAAGGGCAGTGGACGCCAGACCCGGGTCGAAGTTGTGGATCTCAAGCAGGTCGGGCGCAACATCGTAAATGCGTTCCTGGTTGCCCGCGCCATGGTAGTTCCGCATGGTCAGCAACAAGTCCGGTGCATCCGTATTCTTGGTTGTCCGCCGGTCGTGCCACGCTAGAAGCTTGAGTAAGACGAGCGCAGGCAGCGTGACCACGGGCACGATGAGGCGTTCGCCGACATCGATCTCGAGTGCCGTATCGACAGCTTCACGGAAACCGAGCACATTCATTTGGTTCTTGTCCTTTGGCCACGTGATGGTGCCCTCTGGGGCCTCGAGTGGCCCGAACGGTACAAGATCCAGGGGTGTCGGCTTTCCAACCGACTCGTCGAGGAAGGTCATTGTGTGCTCGACTCTCTCGCTGAGCTTGAACAAGCGCGTAGCTTCAAGTCTCTCGACGAGTTCGCCGTGCGCCTCCCAACTGACCGCACAGACTGCGACGTCGACATCGCGGGTCACACGTTCGGTGCGGATCCCGTACACGTGCCACAGCACGATATCGCGGGCGGTCGCGCCGGCGACAACGAAGTCCGATCCCGACTGCCTTGCGGCGTCCTGCACATGCCCGAGAATGGCAAGCGTGACCGGGTGAAGCGGGCGATCCGCGCTGACTTCAAGCATGAGAGGAGGCGAGTTTGGCTTCATAGATCTGTTCCGCGATTGATAGGTTACGGCTGTCACCGGTCGCAACGAGGTCAGCATAGATCAGCAGCGGGTGAACAAGTGGCAGTCCGTATTCCCGCCAGGTCTCGATCGGTGGCTGCGGCCAGAAGGCTTCGAGGATCTCCACATCGCCGCGCTCGTCGGGACGTAGCCTGGCGCGAATCATGAAGTCGCGCGTGATCGCTTGATAGGTATATACGGTCGCACTGGCGGCCTTGAGGTGGTCTGTCATGACTTCGGCGCCGGCTTCGCCACCTAGTAGAGCGCTGAACGAGGCGAAGTCGAATTTGCGCCACCAGTCAGGAGATGTGCTGGAGAAACGGCGGCCGCCGAGTTTGGGTCGTAGCCGTGATGGGTAGAGGCTCACCCACTCGGCGACGAATCTCGGCCAGTCGGGCAGGCTACGCGAGCCGCTGCGGCTTTCGCCGACAAGCCCACGGGCGAGAAGGTCGTCCATCGCCTGCTTGACGGAGTTGAGAGATACGTTAGCGACGTCGGCTATCGTGCGGTACGGCATGCTGACCAGACCCGGGTGTGCGGCGAGCGCGAACATCACCTGAAGGCCGGTTCGCGTCGTCGACCGCGTACCTGGTACCAGGACGCCATGTGAAGCCTTTGGCCGGCCGGTGACCATCACCGTGGCTTCAGGTTCGGCCAGATAGACGTTTCCCGCGGCGTCGAGGAAAGGGACGTTCTGTTCGATCAGGAGGTTGGCGAGCTCTGGACCGACGTGCTGCGTAACCAGCATAAGAGGGCGTGACCGCCCGTTTAGCTGCCGGGCATACATGTGGTGTTGGGCCAAAAGGCCACCCGAGGTCCCGATACGGGCCTTCACATAGACGGGCATTACGAATTTCTCGCCGCTGATGTCGAACTGCACGGACGTGTCCGCCATTGCGCTGTTCGCGGGACGCGCGTTGGTGATTTTTGCAGTAAAGGGCTTTGCCTTGAAGCGTCGCGTCGCGTTCTGGAAGGCTGCGCACGCCTCCTCGACCAGCTGCATTTCAGCGAAGGTGGGATTGTTCGTCGACGACATAACGCGCTCCATGTACTCTTTTGAGTAGTGTACTCAAAAAACGAACGCAATGAAAAAAACGAACATATAAGTTGTAAACTATTGATTATTAATCAATAAAAATTACTGGATAAAGAAGGTGTTCTGTTTTTAGGCATTGTTCGGTAATTGCGAACGTCTACCAGAAACGCACGGTAGGGTACTGGCGCGATCCCACTCAGGCCCGTACCGGGTGTGCTGCGCAAGCGGCCAGCGCAGGCCAGAATTCACTTACGTGCGCATCCAGTCGTCGTGCGCCCGGTAACGACGGCCATCATAGTACTGGTCCCCGTGCCATCCAATTGTGATTCCGATGGGCACAGGAGCAACACCCCCCGGGGCCTGGACGATGCAACCAGAAAGGCCGATTCCAAGGCTCACAAGCAATGCAGTCGCGACTAGAGTTTTCATCCCGCTCCTCAAAAGAGCTCACAACTGACGGTGGATGCCCTACCTATCTCAACGTGAAAGTAGCAAGAAAACGAGGTCGTCTCTCCCAGGTCCACCACAGATTAGCTCTGCCTTGCGCCCGGCTCTTCGCATCTGGCGTCCAAAAAAGAAGCTGCAACCATAGCTGCGCATCTCAGACGCACGCTCAGAGATCGCTGGGTGTTGCCGGCGATGCACGATGCGACTACATTGCGGCAAGGGCACTCGACAATCTGTGGAGGCGGTTTGACGACGACCGCCTGTTGATGATCGGGTGAACCGGCCTACTGCAGGGCAGGCGCTTGCATCGCTGCGTGTTTTGCGGCCACGCGCGCCAACGCCGCCTGGATTTCCATCGGGTAATTCACGTCCTCACCTCTGGACGGCCGATAGCCAGCCTGTTCGAGCTCCATCAGTTCGGCCCGCACTTGTGCGCGTGTTACGGGTGCGTTCGATTGAGCCAAGGACACGACCGGAGCGGCGAAGACCGCAGCGGTAGAGATCGCATAGATCAGGGACTTCATGATGGCTTACCTCCTTGTTGCTTGTTCTTGCAATGATTGCAAGCCTCGCACGCTTGTAGCCACTCATCAAAGTCTAGGTCGTTCGAGCTGCGGTCATGCGGATTCCACAATCGATCGATTCTCAGGTCAGACGAACCAAAAAAAAGCCGCAGACATAGCCGCGGCCTGGAGACACACTCCGCCCAGAGATCGCTGGGCGAGCGCGAAGTCTTACACGGTGAAAGTAATCCTGCAATCGGGTGTTTTGTCTGATTATTTTGATCACCCGCGTTCGAACTACAGTCGATAGCCAGCCAGTCTGGATTATCGAGATCAGCAGGATCGCCGACCATCGCGCCGTAAATATCGCCCAGAAAATCTTTGGTCGCGGTGTCCCATTCGGGTGTGCCGGTCGTGAAGTCTTCGGGGTTTTTCTTACCGCTGCGTGCAGCGGGTCGCGCGAACGGTCATTTCAAGAGCCATCGCTTCGTCGTAGCGGGGATGGCCGGGGCGGTAGCGGTCGTCACTGTTGATGACTGATTCTCGGCAGGCTCCGAGAAAACCTCAGACTTGCCGCTACCGTAGTCTGGTGCGGGCACGCCGCTTCTTTGTATGATATTCGGCCAGATGCCATTCCCCGTTTGCCAAGGATGACATGAAGCCAATCAAATTGCGTGTGCCGCGCGAAGAAGCCGGTGATCTTCCCGATGACCTGACCGCGTGGGCCAGCACGAGCGGTATCGATCCCGGCCTGACGATCGTTAACGAACCTGGGATGACGACAAACACCCATTCACCGGTGGTGTATCTCGTCTACGTGAGCGAAAGCTTCTTCGATCAGTTTCCGGAATGGCGCATGTACATCGAGCACTAGCGCGTCGTGACGCCGGCGGCTATGGCTTTTCCGGGTGCAGCTCGCTTTCGCAGGCCGCATGGATCCCGCGGACGACAGGCGACCGATAGTCCAACCGCCAGGCGTCCGTGAACAGCCTGGCGAGCGACGCGGAGTCTGCGAAGCGTGGCAACTCCGCAAAATCCAACGCGATCTGCTGTAACAAGGCTCCTAAGTGGACGCGTTCGGCCCAGTCTGCGTCAGCGCCATTGCTGGTCGACCAGACGCGCGTCGACTCGACGAGGCGGTCTGTGCGCAGCCATTCTCCTGTGCGTGCTCGAGTCACTAGCAGCCCGACCACCAGGTAGCAGAGGAGTTCGGCGCGCGCTTCGTCATGCAGGTTGTCGCGTACGACCATACTGCCTTACGTTTCGTCGATTGGAATGTCGTACTGCGTGCGACACGCGCTGCAAAACACCGGTTCGGTGTTACCTTGGGCGTCGAGCGGCGTGAGGGGTTGCTCCTCACCGTTCAGATAGCAGACTGGACAAGGAATTCGTTCATGAGGCTTCAGGCGATGCCAGCGGTCGACAAACCGTTGGATTTCCATCGGCGGAGCGTCGATCGCTTCGAGGTGATCTAGCAGGGCGTGAAAAAGCGGGGGATTCTGCATACTGCCTCCGAGCATCGCTCTGAAATCTACTCGACCTGCAAACATGAGAAGGTCAACTCGGCCTCTTGCGGCGTCCAGCCACGCACGCCGTGCGTCTGCATGTCGACCTGGTGCATCTGGTTGCCTCGGCTGTTGCAATATTCATCCGCGCGCTTGAGGCTCGTCGCTTTGACTTCTCCCCAAGGCGTCATCCCGCCGCGGACCTGTGTCGTGACCGTGTAGTGTCCGTCGCCGGCAGGCGTAACTTAGGAGACTGTTGTGCAACCAGCGAGGATGGTCAGTCCAGCGAGCACTATTTTTGTTTTCATACGTTTCTTCCCCTTTTTTCGGATTGTGCGGGGAAGGGCGGAAGATCGCAACGTTGCAACCGATGCATCACGGACAATCTGCTCGATGCGACCAATGACCTCGTCTGGCACTCGCGAAGGCTTCATGCAGACCGGCGAACCCACTACTGTTAGGACCAAAGCGGCTTCGAACTGGAAGGTCGAGCAAGGTGGTGGCGCTGGAAGAAGCGCCTGCCGCCGCCTGCAGCCAAAGAGCAAAGCCCCAGTCCCTCAAGTGCTTGCGACGAATGCGAGCGGGTTGTCCACAAACTTGCTAACAAAATCTGTGGATAAGTTGACTGCGCGAGGGCGCGGGAGCTTCCGGGCAATTAAGGTCGAGCTCAACGCTGTCACCTTTGGGCTGCACTACGGACCGCCCTCCGCCTCAGGTCGCCGGGACCGGCCGTACCACGAGCACAGACTTGCGGCATAGCGATTGACGAGGCGAACATCGGTGGTGGCAGGGACGGTGCGCGCATTGGTCGTCGTGGCATTGGCGGCAGCGGCGTCGTGATTGTCACGTACTGACTTACTGACGCACCCCGACGAACCAAGGCGCCTGCTCTCTCTCAGGCACCTTGCATTTCAGCGCCAAATCGCGGAACGCCTCAGTTGCGCTAGACTGGCTTGGGCAACCAGAAGGAGACCTGGATAATACGCAAGACGCTCAATGCCTCGCAGCTTCAGCAGGAGGTCAACCGGCGAATCCATCGACTGCAGGAAGTCGTCGAGGATGGCGTGAAGATTCGTGTGCCGCGGCCGCAGTTGCAAGAGGCTGACAAGACAGGCTGCAACTGGAGCATGACGCACTTCGGCAACGCGGTCGGCTTCGAGCGCGACATCGAGGGCGTGCTCAAGGCCGTGCGTGCGGAATACAACCTCAACACCGAAGTGAAAGACACCGGCAACCCGTTTGGGGACTAACCGCGAAAGACATCGATTCGTTGTTCGTTTTTGATGGCGTT
>NZ_JABBGJ010000048.1 GCF_012927345.1 Paraburkholderia polaris | reverse complement strand
ATGGCCTATCAGGGCGAGTATTTCATCCAGCGATACGGTGAAGAGGCCGTGAAGCGCACGCCGCCTATTCGCCACATGCTCGATGCCGGGTTGCCCGTTGGCGCGGGGACGGACGCGACGCGCGTCGCGAGCTTCAACCCGTTCGTTTCGCTGTACTGGATGGTGTCGGGCAAGACGGTCGGTGGCACGGCGATGTATTCCAGCGAGAACCGTCTGGACCGGATGGAAGCGCTGCGCCGCTACACGGTAGGCAGCGCATGGTTCTCGAACGAGGAAGAGCGTAAAGGCGCGCTGGTTCCGGGCCAGTTCGCGGATTTCGCGGTGCTCAGCGAAGACTACTTTACCGTCGACGAGAGCCGCATCAAGTTCCTGACCTCGGCGATGACGGTGGTGGGTGGCAAGGTCGTGTATGCCGATGATGAATTCGCGCCGCTCGCGCCGCCTGACCTGCCGGTCAGCCCGTCGTGGTCGCCGGTCGCGGAATTCGGCGGCTATAGCCGTTACAAGCCGACTGCGGTGGCGTGCGTGGATGGCTGTGTGAATCTGTGCGGCGTGCACGCGCATGCGCATGGTTGGGCGTGGCGTAAAAACGTGCCTGTCAGCGATGCGAACGGCTTCTGGGGCGCATTGGGATGTAGCTGTTTCGCGTTCTGACGGCGAGATCGAACTGCGAAGGCTGGCGGCTGGTGACTCGATCGGCCAGCCAGGCATTCTGGTCGGCGTCAGGACGGATGTGATCGTGCGTGTGCCGACCCGCGCCACTGTATTCCGGCTGGACGGTCCTGGACGTCGCCCGGCTGCGATACGCTTCCGGGTCGCAGATCGATGCTTACCGAAGGGCACGTCTGACACGGAGGAGTGACATGACGACAACCATTGCAGGAGTCGAGATTCCCGACAGTGCCATGACCCGGGCAGCAACCAACCAGACTCGTGGTACGGCATCTGTATTGATGTTCCATCATGCGCTAAGGGCGTTTCTGTTCGGCGCGTTGACCGGCTATCGTGGGAGGCTGACGTTCGACGAGGAGCTGCTCTACGTTGGCGCGATGTTTCACAACGTCGGTCTGAATGTGCGGCACCAGCGTTCTCCATACCGGTTTGAGGTAGACGGCGCGAATGCGGCACGTGAATTCCTGCGGCAGCACGGAGCTGCCGAGAGCGTGATCGAAGAGGTATGGGAGGCGATCGCGTTGCATACGACGCCGGGTATTCCTGAGCATATGTCGCCGCTCGTCGCGCTGGTCAGCGCCGGGGTGCAGATGGATGTACGCGGCGGCGGCTACGACGAATTCACTGCGCAACAGCGCGACGAAATACTGCAAGCCTATCCGCGCGAGTGCGGATTCAAGAAGAAGATCATCGAAGCCTATGCGCGTGGCATGGAGCATCGTCCGGAGACAACATTCGGCACAGTGAACGCCGATGTGCTGGATCGGTGGGACCCGAACTATCGCCGGTTGAATTTCTGCGGACTGGTGCTGGGATCGAACTGGCCGACTTGACACGGTACGACGCGAAGTACAGGCGCCTGCCTTCGCGGTGGGTACGAACAGCGGACGCGAACGGCGTGCGCGATCAAGTGGCAGCTATTGCTGCGGCTATCTGGTCACCGATATCGATCAAACCTCGATCTGCCTGCGCAAGCTGTCACCGCCTAACGGCATCTGACGCAGACGCTTGCCAGTTGCATCGAACAATGCATTGGCGAGCGCACCTGCGGTTGGTCCCATCGAGGCTTCGGCACTGCCTAGAAACGGCATGCCGGGCCGGTCAATCAAATGTACCTTCACGCTGACGGGTACTGCGGAGAAACGCAGGATCGGATAGCTGCTCCAGTCAAAGCTTCGGATCTGCTTCGTATCGAATTGCAGTTCTTCGTATAGTGTCCAGCTTGAAGACTGGATGATGCCGCCTTCAATCTGGTTGCGGACACCATCTGGATTGACGATCTGGCCGCAATCGACTGCGGCGACGGCACGCTCGACGCGGACCATGCCGCTTTCCCGTTCGACGGAAAGTTCCACCGCAATCGCGACGTAGGCCATGAGATTCTTGTACTTGCCAAATGCAAATCCCACGCCACGCCCAGGCTGACGCGGCGGCCTCGGCCAGCCGAATTCCTTCGCCGCGAGCCGGATCACATCCTGCGCACGCGAATCCTGAAGGTGCTTCAGGCGAAACTCGATGGGATCCATATGAGCGGCAAACGCCAGCTCGTCCATGAAGCTCTCGACCGAGAACACGTTGGTGTGCGCCCCTAACGAACGCATGGCCGATGTGGCCAGAGGCATTGTCGGCGAGAAGTTGTTCATCACGTGCACATTGGGCAGCGCGTATAGCGGGATCGCATTGCGGTCCCCGCCGCCTTCGGGCTGCAGCATCGGCGTGGAGGGGGCGGATACGAACGGTTTCGCCAGCTGAGTGGCCGGCACCAGCCGTCCCGCGTTGACGATCCGCTCGTTGTGAGAGCTGCTCCACAGTGCGTAATCCCAGTTGACGATATTGTTTTGCGCGTCAAGTGACGCGCTGACCTCGGTGATCATCGCGGGCGTGAAATGGTCCCACGTATGCTCCTGATCACGCATCCATTGCACGCGAACCGGCAGTCCGGGCAATGCCACTGCGATCAGCGCTGCATGTGCGCCCGCATCGTCGGCGCCATTGTGCCCGTAACAGCCCGAGCCTTCGGTATGAATGCAGCGGATCTTTTCCTTCGGCATGGAGAGCATTTCCGCCAACCCGTCGCGCAGTGGATAGACGCCTTGGGAGTGCGTCCATACCGTCAGCATGTCGTTCTCGAACACGGCGACCGAACATGACGGGCCGATCGAACCATGCATCAGATAGCGCTTGATATAGGTCGCGCTCAGCGTCTTGACTGGCAGCGCCGCGGGTGAATGAGAATTGGCGATCTCGATCTGTTGAGTGGCAATTTTTTTGAGCTCGCTGTGGACGGTATCGGGATTGGGTAATGGGCGCCCAGCGCTCCATTTACAGCCGGCCGAGAGTGCCCTTTGTGCGAGGACCGCTTGCCATTCGCCTTTAGCCACCACGGCCAGCATGTTGCCGTTTCTGACGACCTTGACGACACCGGGCATTTTCGCGACCTCGGCTTCATTCGTGTCCAGCAGGTTCGCCTGATAGGCAGGCGGCAGCACCACGCGCGCGTGGACCATGTTCGGCAAGTGCATATCCTGCACGTAGCTCGCACCGCCCGTGAGCTTGCCTGGAATGTCCAGACGCGGCATAGAGGTGCCGATCACCTTGAAGGTGTGGGGATCTTTTAGCGGCGAAGTGGGCGTGGCCATCCGATGCAGGTTCACGCTTTGCACGGCCTCGCCATAGGTCACGCGGCGCCCGTCTGGCGCGGCGATGACTGCGTCTTTGACGACGAGCGTTGCGCTATCGACACCGAGGCGTTGCGCGGTCGCATCGACCAGAATGCCGCGCACCTGGGCTGCGGCATTGAGCAGCGCGGTGCCACTGTCGGCGATCGTATGGCTGCCCGCCGTCAAGCCCTCGTCCGGCGAGAGGCCGGTGTCGGCCGTGAGGAACGTGATGAGCGACGGCGCCATGTTCAGCTCTTCCGCGGCCACCTGCAGTAAGGCCGTGCGCACGCCCGTGCCGAGTTCTACCTTGCCGGTGAAGACCATCACCTTGCCGTCGGGCGAAATCTTGATCCACGCGTCGAGCAACGGATTGGTCTTCAGGCTGCCGGCGAGCGCTTCGGTTTCTTTGCCGATATGCACGGCTTTGCCTTCGTCAGCAATGACTTCCTGGGCGAGTGCACTCACGCCGGGAACCAGACTGAAACCGACCACGAGCGCGCCGGACAGCATGAAGCGGCGGCGTCCCTCGTCGACTTGATCGTCGTGGGCGCTCATTGCGTGACTCCTTTATCCGATGCTGCGCCGGTCGAGGCATTGGCCTCCCCACCTTCGGGAAGTCCGGCCACTTGCCGGATCGCCGCCAGAATCCGCATATGGGTGCCGCAACGACAAAGGTTCGGTTCCATATGCTCGCGCAGTTGCGCTTCGGTGGGGTGCGGCGTACGGTCAAGGAGCGCCTGGGCGCGCATGATCATACCCGCGATGCAATAGCCGCATTGCGCAGCCTGATGTTCAACAAAGGCCTTTTGTAAAGCGCCCGGATGTTCGACCGTGCCCAGGCTTTCGATGGTTCGAACCGCCCGATTGCCGATGGCCGATACGGGCAACAAGCATGAAAATACCGGCCGATCATCGACAATCACCGTGCATGCGCCGCATTGCCCGAGGCCGCAGCCGAACTTGGCCCCGTGCAGTTGCAAGTCATTGCGCAGCGCGTAGAGCAGTGGCGTCGACGGATCGATATCTAGGGCGTGCTGTACGCCATTCACTGAGAGCTGGATCATCGCGTCTCATTCTCCTTTCTGACCTTCGATACGGTGTCCTTGACCGCGTCCCATTGGACGCGTGTCGAGTAACTCGAGCGCAGATAGGTCGCCAGATCGGCAAGCTGGTCGTCGCTGAACACTTCGCCGAACGGGGGCATGTAGTTCAGTGCATCCTCGCCGTGCCAGGGCACGCCGCCCATCATCATCTGGATCGCATTGCGCGGGGTGGCCGCGTTGACCGCGGTACTGAACGCGAGACTGGGCCGTGTGCCGATGGTTTGCATCGGCGAGCCGCTGCCGTGACAGGACGCGCAGGAGCCGTTGAACAGGATCGCCCCGCGCTGGGCGCTCGCCGACTGGGCGTCTTGCGTGGCCTCGGTAGTTGTCTTCTCTGTGGCGGCCATGGCCGGTTTCTGAATCGATAGAAGATAGGTGCCGATCGCCTCGACGTCTTGTTGAGGCACTGTGGCCAGATCGCGCGTCACCGGCAGCATCGGGCCGGCAGCGGCGCCATGCTCGCTGGCGCGGCCGGTGCGCAGGTAGGTCACCAGCTGTTCCTGGGTCCACGGCTTCACCGCATTGCTCAACTGGTTAAGCGGTGGGGCCTCCCAGCCATCGACCTGGCCACCATCAAACGCCTGGCCGGATTTCTCGCCGCCGATGACGTTCAAGGGAGAATGGCAGGCGGCGCAATGTCCCAATCCGTCGACCAGCAAATGACCCCGGTTCCACTCGGCGCTTTGCGACGCGTCCGCCGCGCGTTCGCCGGACCGCAGGAACAGCACGTTCCAGAACGCCACCAACGGCCTGAAATTGAGCGGGAAGATCAGCTTATTGCCAGGCGTCGTCACTTTGACCGGATCGCGGCTCATCAGGTACGCATAGGCTGCCGCGATGTCGTGATCCGACATTCTGGTGAAATGGATATACGGAAAGGCAGGGTAGAGTTGATGACCGTCGCGCGCGATGCCGTGGCGTAACGCCCGCGCAAAGGCTTCCTGCGACCACGCACCGATGCCAGTCTCAGGGTCCGGGGTGATATTGGTCGCGTAGATAGTCCCGAATGGCGTGGCGAGCGGCAAGCCGCCGGCAAACGGCTTGCCACTCTTGGCGGTGTGGCACACCGCGCAGTCGCCGAGCGCCACCACGCGGGCGCCCTCGAGCTTGAGCTGGCGATCGAACGAGGAAGCAGCAGGGGGGGATATCACAGCGATGCTGGGCTCCCACATGATGCCGACCGCGACGGCGCATGCCACAACAACAGCGGCAATTGCCGCGAGAATGATTGGCTTGCGAGTCATCGCCGCACCTTCCGAAAAAAAAGGAAATTCCATCGATGTCGTCGCGGACGCCCGACGGTTAAACGCACGGATGTGCACGTCCTATTTGGCCGCCGGATTTTGCCCCGCGTTGAAGTGAGTGCCGCTGTGAAATGGACAATCCGTGTGGCCCAATTGGATAAAGCATATATAGGCCGTAACTAAATGTCCTGATGGATGCCTTAATAAAACTTAAATCCGGTGGTCTTCCCAAAGCGACGCATAGTCAAACTCATCGGCCGAGTCAGTCAGCGGTCCGGCCTGAAATGTCACCGGGTAACATGACTTCGACATATCGGCCGTTTAAGAAAAATTCAGCGACATGCAATGCGTTTCCTGTCGCGAGACGGTAGCATCGGGTCGTTCGGCTTCGACCCAACGCAGAGGGTTTCAAGGCGTGGGAGCGCGTCGCAACAGCAGCGTTAACGCGATGCCGCCTAATGCGCAGGCCGCCGCGAGCCGGTAATTGTCCGCGAGTGACAGGGTTGTGGCCTGAACGCGAACGGCTCGATCCAGCAAGGCGATCGCACCGGCTGGCACCTCAGCAGGATTGCCGTTTAACGTCGTACCGAATAGCGAACTCTGTGCGGCCAATCGCTCCAGAGTCTCGCTGCTGAATACATTGACATGTAGGCCGAGCAGGTTTGAGTGGATCTGCTCCATCACGCGCTGAGTCACCGCGATGGACGTGGTGCCCAATTGGCCGCTGAAGAGGCGGGTGGTTTGCACGACCGCACCGAAAGTCAGTGCGTGTTCGGCGGTGACGTGTTTGGCGAAGAAGTAAATGATCGAAGTGAGCGCCATTGTTTGGCCGAGCGCCTGCAGCAGCTGGGACGGGATGAAGTTGCCTTCTGCCCAGTCGGGTGTGAGTTGCGTGCCGAGACCGAAGGCGAGGGCGACTGTAGCAAAACCAATGGCGATGACGCGGCGTGCGTCGAGGTGGAGCAGCATGAACGCAACGCACGGAGCGAACAGTATTTGCGGTACGGCGACCCAGCGCAGCGTGTCGCCGACCTCGAGCGGCCGCAGTCCGTGCACGCTGGCGAGAAAAATGGATGGGATAAAGCTTGTGTTCAGAACTGTGAAGCGGATCAATCCGACCAACACCACCAGCAGCGTGACGTTAGGCTTCAGCAGGTACGAAAGGGCGATGCCGGGTGCTTCCGTTACCAGTTCGCGTAATACAAAAGCCACCAGCAATACCGTACCGACGTAAAACATTCCGGCGATGAATGGTGATTGAAACCAGAACAAACGTTCACCCTGATCCAGTGCGACGAAGAGGCAAGCGAAGCCGCTCGCACCAAGCAGCATACCGGCATGGTCGCTGCGTGCAGGCGACTGCCGGATTGCTTCGTTGGGCACCGACATGATCAGGCATAGGATGAAGGGGATGGTGAGCGCCGCGTTTTGCCAGAACAACCAGTGCCAGCTGAGATGTTCGCTATACCATCCTTCGCCCGGAACGATAGTGGGATTCATCACCTGACATCGCTATTTGATGTAAGTAGGAATCCAGATCATACAGAAAACATAAAAATTCTGGATTTCCGAGGGGGTGCTTCGAAACGCGATAGGATCTCAGTGCAGACCGGATGGTGCCGACCTGACCCGGTGTACGCAGGGCGTTGGCGCCGCCTGAAAAATGACATCAGTCCCCCGGGGACAAGGCCGGGCAGAGCGCTGACCACGGCCACAGGAGAAAGCATGGACCTCTTCATGTCAATGGAAGCGTTCGTCCGGGCAGCGGAAGCGCAGAGCTTTGCTGGCGCCGCGCGTCAGCTGGGCGTCGCCAAGTCGGTGGTGACCTCGCGCGTCAAGCAGCTCGAAGACCATTTCGGCGTGCCGCTCTTTCATCGTTCGACGCGGGCGGTGCGCCTGTCCGAACTCGGCGAGACTTACTACCGCGAGTGCGCCGAACTGGTCAACAAGGTCCACGATCTGTCCGGGCGCTCGCGCGGCGATCCACAGGCTTTGGCGGGCACGCTCAACATCCACGTGCTGCCGGGCTTTGCGCTTGGCCATTTTTCGCAAACCTTGATCGAATTCCGCGCCGCTTACCCGCGCGTCGAGTTCGTCGTAACCGTCAACGACCGTGTGATCGATCCGGTTCAGGAAGGCTTCGATCTGGCCTTGCAGATCTATCCGCCGGCGTCGAATCTGCTGGTGGAGCGGCGTCTGTTCCCCGTGCGCGGTGTGCTGTGCGCCGCGCCCGGTTATCTGAAGGAAGAGCCGCTGATCGAGACGCCGCTCGATTTGCTGCGGCACGATTTCGCCCGCTATTCGTACTATCCGTGGGGCGACAAGTGGCCGCTGATGCGTGGCAACGAGTGCTTCGAAATCGCGCTGAATCCGGTACTGAAAACCAATAGCGTGCACCTGCTGCTGGAGTTCGCGCGGGCCGGCGCGGGCGTCGTCTACCTCCCGACGATGGTCGCCGCGGCCGATCTGCTCGAACGGCGCCTCGAACGGGTGCTGCCGGAGTACGCGGCGCCGCCGTTATGGCTGTCGGCGGTCTATCCCGCATCGCACCGCTCGACCACCAAGGTCAAGGCTTTCGTCGACTTCCTGCGCGCGCGCTATCTGCGCGAACCGCAATGGGACAAGGCGCTCGGCATTGCGCCACCGGACGACGACACCAAAAGCGTCGGCGAGGAGCTGGCCGAAGACTGAGAACCGCCGGACGCCCGTCCGGGTTCTCCACCAGGTAGTTTCCCTGGCGCGATTTTGAAGCACCCATGGTTCGTGTTTCCCGACCCTCAGAACATTGCTGTTGCGCCTGCCGCCACTTAATCTTCGTTCCAAGCAAGGCATTCGTAGATCAACTGGAGGAAGACATGCAACAGACCTGGTTCGGCAGCCTGGACAACTTTCGCAAAGGCTCCATCGAAATCATCAAGGGCAAACCGGAGCACTACGCGATGTCGAATGTGTTCGACGTGGCAAGCCGCTCAGCGCCCTACGAGAAAGTCGTCGTCGGTAAGAATCTCAAGTACGTGATCGAGACGCTGCGCGCGGAAGGCTCTTCGCCGTGGTTTGCTGCGTCGCACGATGAATTCGCGGTCGTGCTCGACGGCGAGATCGACATCTATTTCATCAAACCGTCGGACGGCCCGTTGGTCGATGCGCAGACCGAGGGCAGCGTACGTCTGGACGGTCAGCCTTCCGGCCAGTCGATGGGTTATGTGCGCTTGCGCCGCGGCCATCAGGCGTTGTTGCCCGCGGGCGCCGCCTACCGCTTCGAAGCGGTGACGAAGGGCGTGCTGCTCGTGCAGACGATCCTCGGACGCTATTCGGTTGAGAAGTGGGCCGACATCTGCATCCACTGAATCCCTCTACACGATCGATCCTCTTCTGGAGCCCATCATGAACAAAGCCAGCACACTGCAAAACGTCACCGCGAGCGAGGCCGATGCGGTCACCGGTTATCGCGTGTTCCGCCTCGGCGACTTCGAATTCAGCCGCGACGCCTATTTCGCCACCGTCAAATGGCCTGCCAAAGGCCAGACCCGCTCACACCAGATGCATGCCGACGATTTTCTGCGCGCGATGATGCGAGACGTTGCGTGGGGTTTCTTTTACGGCTGGGTCAACTTCGACGAAGTGATCGGCACGCGCAATCATTACGGCAAGGTCGACATGTATGCCGGTGCGTACAACGCGAGCTTCAAGGAAGCGGGCGTCGATCACATACAGCAGTTCGATACGCCGCTCATCATGGCGACCTTCAAGGCGATCCTGAACGATTGGGTCAACGAAGGCTTCGATCCGTTCGCCGCGCCCGAAGAAACCGGCTCAGCGTTCGGCACGAAACATGGCGACAACATCGCGGCCATCGAGCGGACGCGGATTGCCACCAAACGCATGCCGGGGCTTGAGGGCGATTCACCGTTGCGCGATGACCTGCCGGTCAACCGCCAGTTCGCCGACGTCGATCAGGACGAACCGGAAATTCACGCAGAGCCCGGTTTCGAGAACACGTTACACGCGTTCAGCCTTTTCAAGTACCTGTCGCGCTCGGACGTGACGTGGAATCCGTCGGTCACTTCCGTGTGCCAGCAAAGCCTGTTCTGCCCGACCACCGAAGAGTTTGTGCTACCGGTGTTCCATGGCAACGATCGGGTCGAGTGGTTCCTGCAACTGTCCGATCAGATCATCTGGGACGTTGGTGACAAGGACAGCGGCGAGCCGCGTGCGCGTATCACGATGAATGCGGGCGATATCGCCGCGATGCCGGCCGATATCCGTCACAAGGGCTACTCGCAGAAGCGCTCGATGCTGCTGGTGTGGGAGAACGCCACGCCCGATCTGCCGAAGCGCTACGAAAGCGGTGAGCTGCCGCCGTATCCGATCCAGATCTAACGCTCAGACATTCCCTCCGATCGTCGATCGAACGGCGCCAGACCGCTGGCGCCGCGGGGAATGTCACGTCCAAAGTTTTACTTGCACAGGACTGACATGCAAACGCAACTCTTCATCGGCGGCCGCTTCGTGCCGGCTGCAAACGGCGAAACGCTCGCCTCCCTCAATCCGCACGACAACTCGTTGATTGCCGAAGTCGCAATGGCCGGACCGGCCGATGTCGACCGCGCCGTGGCGGCTGCGAAAGCGGCGTTTCCGAAGTGGAGCAATCTCGCCGCGATGGAGCGGGGGCGCTTGCTGCTCAAACTCGCCGACGCGATCGAAGCGAACGCCGACGCGCTGGCGCGTCTCGAATCGCTTGATACCGGCCACCCGATTCGCGATACGCGCAATCTCGATGTGCCGCGCACTGCAGCGACGTTCCGCTATTTCGGCGGCATGGCCGACAAGTTCGAGGGCTCGGTGATTCCGGTCGAGCAGGGCTTTCTGAACTACATGACGCGCGAGCCGGTCGGCATTGTCGGGCAGGTGGTGCCGTGGAATTTCCCGCTAATGTTCACGAGCTGGAAGATGGCGCCGGCGCTCGCTGCGGGCAACTGCGTGATCATGAAGCCCGCTGAACTCACGCCGCTGTCGAGTCTCGCAATCGCAGAACTGATGGCCGAAGTGGGTTTCCCGGACGGCGTGGTCAATATTCTGCCGGGTTTGGGTCATGTGGCCGGCCAGTACATCGCCGAGCATCCGGAGATCAGCAAGGTCGCCTTCACCGGATCGACGGCGGTAGGCCGTAAGATCGTGCAGGCGTCGAGCGGCAATCTGAAGAAGGTGCAGCTTGAGCTCGGTGGCAAGGGCGCGAACATCGTGTTCGGCGACGCGAATATCGATGCGGTCGTGCAAGGCTCCGCGTTCGCGATCTTCCATAACCAGGGGCAGGCGTGCATTGCCGGCTCGCGGATGATCGTGCATGAATCGATCGCCGACGAAGTGCTCGAGAAGTTCACGGCGTTGAGCCGCACGATCCGGATCGGCAATCCACTCGATCCACTGACCGAAATGGGCCCGCTCACCTCGCGTCAGCATCGCGACCGCGTGTTGTCGTTCGTCGACGTTGCGCGCGAACAGGGTGGTCGCGTGCTGGCGGGCGGCAAGGCACCAGACGACGCTGCGCTGGCGAATGGCTGCTACGTCGAGCCGACCATCGTTGAAGCAAAGCCGGAGCATCGGGTATCGCAGGAAGAAGTGTTCGGTCCGTTCATGACCGTCACGACCTTCCGCACAGACGAAGAGGCACTCGCGATTGCGAACGGTACCGAGTACGGTCTCGGTGCCGGTCTCTGGACCCGTGACCTGCAGCGCGCGCACCTCGTGGCCCGCGAGATTCGCGCCGGCATGGTGTGGATCAACTGCTACAAGCGTGTGAGCCCCGCGTCACCATTCGGCGGTGTCGGCGCGAGCGGCTATGGCCGCGAGATGGGTTTCGAAGCGATGCGCGAATACACGCAACCCAAGTCGGTTTGGGTCAACGTGGATGCGCAGATTCCGCCTTACTACCCGCGCTGAACCGCCATGGAACCGTTCATCTATAACGGCCTGCCGTCACGCGTGATCTTCGGCGCGGGCAGTCTTGACCAGCTCGATCGTGAAATCGGTTTGCTCGGTGCGACGCGGGCGATCGTGCTGTCCACGCCGCAACAGCGTGCGCAGGCCGAAGCGCTGGCAGTAAGCCTTGGCTCGCGAGCGGCGGGCGTCTACGCGGAAGCCGTGATGCACGTGCCGATCGAAACCGCTCGCGCGGCCCGCGACTTTGCCACGCAGGTCGGCGCCGATTGCGCGATCGCGATAGGGGGCGGTTCGACGACCGGACTCGGCAAGGCAATCGCGCTCGAAACCTCGCTGCCGATCATCGCGATTCCGACCACCTATGCAGGCTCCGAGATGACACCGATTTACGGCCTCACCGAAGGCGGCGTCAAAAAGACCGGCCGCGATCTGCGCGTGCTGCCAAAGACGGTGATCTACGACCCGTCGTTGACCACGTCGCTGCCGGCCGCGTTATCGCTGACGAGCGGCATCAACGCAATCGCGCACGCGGCCGAAGGGCTCTACGCGCAGGACACGAATCCGATCATCGCGTTGATGGCGGAAGAGGGCATCCGCGCGCTCGGCCAGGGTCTGCCTCGCGTGATGCGGCAACCGGACGATCTTGCGGCACGTGGCGACTGCCTGTATGGCGCGTGGCTATGCGGCGCGGTGCTCGGCAGTGTCGGCATGGCGTTGCATCACAAGCTGTGCCATACGCTCGGCGGCACGTTCAATCTGCCGCATGCAGAGACGCACACGATCGTGTTGCCGCACGTGCTCGCCTATAACCGCGAGGCTGCGCCTGAGGCGATGAAGCGCATCGCCCGTGCATTGCACGCCGACGATGCCGCCCAGGGTGTTTTCGACCTGGCCCGCGATCACGGCGCGCCCACTGCGTTGAAAGACATCGGCGTGACGGCCACCGATCTCGACGTCGCGCTTGATCTCGCGTTGAAGAATCCTTACTGGAATCCGCGGCCGGTTGAACGAACGCCGCTACGCGCGCTGCTGGAAGCTGCCTTCGAAGGGAGGCGGCCGGATTAGCAGGAACGACCCCCATTCATACAAAAAAATTCAGGAGACAACCATGGACGACCATTCCTTCGATGCGAGGCGCCGCCGTTTCGTCACACTCGCGGCGGGCAGTGCGCTCGCCGCGTCAACGTCAGCGTTCTCGCCGCTCGTCTTCGCCGCCGGGCCGCGTACGCTGAAAATCGGCTACGTGTCGCCACAAACCGGACCGCTCGCGCCGTTCGGCGAAGCCGACCGTTTCACGATCCAGCAGATGCAGGCGGCGCTGAAAAACGGCATCGTGATCGGCGGCAAGACCTATCCGGTGTCGATTGTCGTCAAGGACAGCCAGTCCAACCCCAATCGCGCGGGCGAAGTCGCCAATGATCTGATCCTGAAGGACAAGGTCGACATCATGCTCGTCTCCGGCACGCCCGAGACTGCGAATCCGGTCAGCGATATGTGCGAGCTCAACGAGATGCCGTGCGTGTCGACGGTGGTGCCGTGGCAGCCGTGGTTCTTCGGCAGAAAAGGCGATCCGAAGAAGGGTTTCCGCTTTACCTATCACTTCTTCTGGGGACTCGAGGACGTGATCGCCGTCTTCACCGGCATGTGGCAGTCGGTACAGACCAATCACAGCGTCGGCGGCCTGTTCCCCAACGATGGCGACGGCAACGCCTGGGGCGACGCGAAACTCGGCTTTCCGCCCGTACTCGCGCAGAAGGGCTTCACGCTGAAGGACCCGGGTCGCTTCCAGAGCATGACGCAGGACTTCTCCGCGCAGATTTCGTCGTTCAAGCAGGCCATTGCGCAGATTGTCACTGGCGTCGTGATTCCGCCCGACGCGAAAAACTTCCTGGTTCAGGCGCGCCAGCAAGGTCTGAAGCCCAAGATCATTTCGATCGGCAAGGCGCTGCTGTTTCCTACTTCGGTCGAAGCGCTCGGCGACCTCGGCGACGGACTCTCCACCGAGGTGTGGTGGTCGCCGTCGCATCCGTTCAAGTCGTCGCTGACGGGACAAAGCGCGCGGCAAGTCGCGGACGACTACGAGCGCATCACGTCGAAGCAATGGACGCAACCGATCGGCTTCGCGCATGCGCTGTTCGAAATCGCCGTCGATTCGTTAAAGCGCGCGAAAGATATCGACTCGAATGAAGCGATCCGCGACGCCGTGGCATCGACCAAGCTCGATACGCTGGTCGGCCACGTCGCGTGGGGCAGCGGTCCGGTAAAGAATGTCGCGAAGACGCCGCTCGTTGGCGGGCAATGGATGAAGGGGCAGAAGCATCGCTTCGATCTCGCGATCGTCAACAACCAGCTCGCGCCGAGCGTGCCGCTGTCCGGCCCGCTCAAACTGATCGCGTGAATGCATAGCGGAGAGCGGCGATGAATCCAGTTCTCAGATTGACCAGCGTGTCGAAGCGTTATGGCGCGCTGCAGGTGACCGATGACATCAGCTTCGCCGTTGAACGCGGCGAAACCTACGGCATCCTCGGCCCGAACGGCGCCGGCAAGACCACGCTGTTTAACCTAGTCAGCGGCGACGTGCGGCCCGATCAGGGCAGCGTCGAATTCGACGGCGCAGACGTAAACCACTTGCCGCCGCATCGACGTTGCGCGGCGGGAATCGGCCGCTCGTATCAGGTGCCGCGGCCGTTCGGCGGCATGACGGTGTTCGAGAACCTGCTGGTCGGCGCGACTTTCGGCGGCGAACTGGCCGAGCATGCTGCGTACGACGTCTGCATCGATGTGCTCGAACGTACCGGCCTCAAAGCGCGTGCTAACCAGTTGGCCGGCACGTTGGGGTTGCTGGACCGCAAGCGCCTCGAACTGGCTCGCGCTCTGGCCACGCAGCCGCAACTGCTGCTGCTTGACGAGATCGCCGGTGGCCTGACTGAACCCGAAACGCACGAACTCGTCGACGAGATTCGCCGCGTCAAGGAGCGCGGCGTGACGATCGTGTGGATCGAACATGTTGTGCATGCGCTACTCGCGGTGGCCGACCGGTTGCTCGTCATCAACTTCGGCAAACGGCTCGCCGAAGGGCTGCCCGCCGCCGTAATGGACGATCCCGAAGTGCGGCGCGTGTATCTCGGACTGGAGGCATGACCATGTCGGCATTACTGGAGACACGCGCGCTGAGCGCGTTCTACGGCGATTTTCAGGCGCTGTTCGGCATCGACGTGACGGTCGCGCCCGGCGAGGTCATCGCTTTGATCGGCTCGAACGGCGCGGGCAAGTCGACCTTTCTGAAGTCGGTGGCGGGCTTGCTGCGCCCGCGTGCTGCCGAGCAGATTCGGTATCGCGGTGAGCCGATCGGCGGCGCGGCTGCGGCGAGCATCGTCGGCAAGGGCATTGCGCTGGTGCCGGAAGGCCGGCGTCTGTTCGCGAGCTTGACCGTCGAAGAGAACCTGCTGCTCGGCGCATTCTGCAAACGGCCGGGCCGCTGGAACCTGCAAAGCATCTATGCGCTGTTCCCGGCTTTGCAGGAGCGCCGTCACCATGCGGCTACCGCGTTGTCGGGCGGCCAGCAGCAGATGGTCGCGATCGGCCGCGCGCTGATGAGCAACCCCGATCTGCTGATGTGTGACGAACTTTCGCTCGGCCTCGCGCCGGTCATCGTGCGTGAGATCTACGCGGCGTTGCCGGCGATCGTCGCCGACGGCATGAGCGCGATCGTCGTGGAGCAGGACGTGCAACTGGCGCGCCGCGTGTCGTCGCGTTTCTATTGCTTGCAGGAAGGGCGCGTGTCGCTGGCGGGGGTATCGGCCGACGTGTCGGACGAGGCCATCACACAAGCGTATTTTGGAGCGGTCGCATGAATACGTTCATCAATATCGTCGTGCAGGGCGTGTTGCTTGGCGCGCTGTATGGGCTCTTCGCCATGGGGCAATCGCTGGTGTTCGGCGTGATGCGGCTTACCAATACCGCGCACGGCGACTTCATCGTGATGCTGGTGTTCGTGCTGTTCGCGCTGACGAACTACGCGCATCTGCCGCTCGCCGCCGCGCTGGTTCTGCTGCTCGTGATTGCTTTTGGTGCGGGTTACGCGGTGCAGTACACGATCCTCAACCGGGTGAGCAGCCGCGATCCGTTGCCTTCGCTGATCGTCACGTTCGGATTGTCGATCGTGATCCAGAACGTACTGCAGCAGGTGTTCTCCGCCGATCCGCGTTCGGTCGCCACGGGCAGCTTCGAGTCGAAGAGCATTACGCTCGCGGGCGGCGTCACGTTGGGCTATCTGCCGCTCATCACGCTGGTGGCGACCATGGCGCTCGCCCTCGCGATGCAGTGGCTGTTCGGCCGTACACCGCTTGGCCGCGCGTTTCGCGCCACTTCGGATGATCGCGAAGTCGTGCAACTGATGGGTGTCTCGTACCGGCGCACTTATGCGCTGGCAATGGGCATCGCGTTCGTGCTGATTGCGGTCGCCGCGGCGTTGTATTCGATGCGCACTGCGGTCTCGCCGACCGATGGCCCGGCATTGCTGCTGTACGCATTTGAGGCGGTGATCATCGGCGGGATGGGCTCCTTCTGGGGCACCTTCGTCGGCGGCATGGCGCTCGGTATTGCGCAGCAGGTGGGCTTTTATTTCGATCCCGGCTGGGGTATCTGGCTCGGCCACGTGGTGTTTCTCGGCGTGCTGGTGGCCCGGCCGCAGGGTTTGCTGCCCAAAACCGCATAGAGGCCCGACATGACAATGCATTTGAACAGGCCCATTGCGGGCTTTGAAGTGCGGCGCGCCACGCGTGCGAGCCGCGTGGCGATGATCGTGTTGCTGATCGTCGCGCTGGCGGTGGCGAGCGCACCATGGTGGGCCGGGCGTGATGCGATGCACGAATTTGTGCAGCTCGCGTCGTATCTGGTGTTCGCGTTGATGTGGAATCTGCTCGCAGGTTATGGCGGGATGGTGTCGATCGGACAGCAGGCGTTCTTTGGGATCGGCGGCTACGGGATGCTGATTCTCGCGAACTATTGCGGTATCTCGCCGTTCGTGGCTGTGCCGATCGCAGCGGTCATTGCGACGGTCGTGGCGGTTCCGGTATCGCTCGTCGCGTTCCGGCTGGAAGGCGGCTACTTCGCGATCGGCACATGGGTGATTGCGGAAGTGTTCCGGCTGAGTGTGGCGAATGTGTCGGTGCTCGGCGGTGGCTCGGGCACGAGCCTTACCGCGCTGCAGGACGTGCCACGTGTGTTGCGCGAATCGCTGACCTTATGGCTCGCACTTGCCATCGTCGCGGCGGCGATCGGACTGCTGTATCTGTTCCTGCGCTCGAAAGCCGGTCTCGCGTTGACCGCGATGCGCGACAACCCGGTGGCGGCCAGCAGTCAGGGCGTCGATGTGAAGCGTGCGCGGTTGATCGTCTATCTGGTCTGCGCGTGCGGCACGGCGTTGGCCGGCGGCCTATACTTCATCGGCAACCTGCGCATTTCGCCCGATGCCGCGTTCTCGGTGAACTGGACCGCGTTCGGCATTTTTATCGTGATGATTGGCGGCCTCGGCACGCTCGAAGGACCGATCGTCGGCGCGCTGATTTTCTTTGTGCTGAACCGGTTCCTGTCCGATTTCGGCACCTGGTACCTGATCGGACTCGGCGCGCTCGCGATTGTCGTGACAATGTTCTTTCCGCAAGGCCTATGGGGCTTCGTGTCACGCCGCTATGGTCTGCAATTATTCCCCGTGGGACGGCGCGTCGTGTTTGTCGACGCCGGCCCTTCACAGCAAGCAACGCATCACGACGCATCGACCGACTCCGTCGAAGCGCCGTCGACTCCCCACCGCGCATGAGGTCGATCATGAACGAAGAAACCGTCCATCCGCTGACGCAGAACGTGCTCAAGACTTTTGCCGACTGCACCGATCCGCGTCTGAAGCAGATCATGAACTCGCTGGTCAAGCATCTGCACGCGTTTGCCAGCGAGGTCGATTTGACCGGCGACGAATGGCGTCGAGGCATCGAGTTTCTGACCGCGACCGGCAAGCAGTGCAGCGGTATCCGCCAGGAGTTCATCTTGCTGTCGGACACGCTCGGCTTGTCGATCATGGTTGATGCAATCAATCACGGACGCAAGGGCGACACCACCGAAAGCAGCCTGCTTGGCCCGTTCTATCGCGAGGGGGCCAAGGATGAAGCTTACGGTGCCAACATCGCGCGTACCGAAGGCGAGCCGACGTTGATTCACGGCCGCCTCGTCGACGACAGCGGCGCGCCGGTGAGCGGTGCGCTAATCGAGGTGTGGGAAACGGCGAATAACGGCATGTACGAAGGCCAGGACCCCGACCAACCCGAAAGCAATCTGCGCGGCAAATTCCGCTCCGGACCAAACGGCGAATACGCGTTCCGGACCATCAAGCCGACCAGCTATCCGATCCCCACCGACGGCCCGGTTGGAAAAATGCTGATGGCGACCGGACGTCATCCGATGCGGCCTGCCCACGTGCACTTCCTCATCGAAGCACCGGGGTACGAGACGCTCACGACCGCGCTGTACTCCAAGGGCGACCCGTATGTCGATTCGGACGCGGTATTCGGCTCGAAGCCCTCGCTCGTGATCGACTACGTGCCGAACCACAGCGCGGCTGCCGCAAAGGAATGGGACTTGCCGAGCCCATTCTTCGAAGTCCAGCGCGACTTCGTGCTGTCCCAATCACGTGTTTAAGGAATAGCGCCATGAACGCGGCGAGTCCCGAACCCCTTACGAGCTTCCTGTGCACGCTCGACGACATTCCTGACGGCGGCGCGCTTGAAATTGCGGCTGAACAAGCCGGCGCACCGGGCATCGTCGTATTGCGCCGGGGCGACGACGCCTGGGCGTATCGCAACGTCTGCCCGCACTTTTCGATTCCGCTGAACTACGAGCCGAACACGTTCTGGGCCTACGACGCCGAATTGCTGATGTGCGCGCATCACAGCGCGATGTTCCGGTTCGAAGACGGCGTGTGCATCGACGGCCCATGTCAGGGGGCGGCGCTCACACGCGTCGCCATTCGTATCGAGCAGCGAAACATATCTGCGCTGTCTTAGCTACCGACCAGCGCAAACAGGGTGTAGCGGCCGGGGCCCGCGATCGCAATCGTGCCGAACAGAACCAGCAGCATCCACGCGAACTGAGCTTGCTGAGGCGTCCATTCCGGATGCACGCGCACCAGCGCGATAGCTGTGAGGACCATCACCGGCAGCGCCGCAAAACGGGTGCCGAGGCCGGCGATCATAAAGAGTGGACACACCACCTCCGCGAAGATCGCGAAGCAAATCGTCAGCATCTTACCGAGATGAAACGGGTCTTCGATCGCCGACTCTTCGCTCGTGAAGTGCCTCAACTTGGGTAAGCCGTGGACGATCATCAATACGAGACTCGCCCCGATCCGCAAATACAGCAGACCAAGGTCGGTGGCGCTTGCGGTGATCTGAGCCAAACTTATTCCCATTGTCGATCGTCCCGTATCCTGCGTTTAAACGCGAAACAGCTGCACCCCAGAGCGCCCCGGAAACCGTTGGTGTTCGCCGGTCGGGATGTTGCTGCGCCAAGCCCACCTATGCACGCGTGCCCACGGGGGTCAATGGTTCGCAACCGGCATCCGGGTCGGAATCCACGTTACTCAATTCAGACCTTTAAAGTCATGAAACTGACCTGAAACGTTATTAAGCGGCAACGTTAAGCGGAGCCTGCGTGTTGGCAACGGGGCTCACATCACTCGCATGCGCTTGCTGGCTGCCTTTCGCGCCATCTTATGGCGCGCTGCAGGTCAGCGACGATGTCAGCTTCGCGGTCGAACGCGGCGAGACATGCTCCTTCCGGACGCGCAGCGGCGTCACGCCGAGTCGTTCTGAGAACAGTGCCGTCATATGTTGCTGCGACGAAAATCCACAAGAAACCGCCACGTCGCAAATTGAAAGATCGGTGTCGCGCAGCAGTTGCTGCGCGAGGTCAATACGCCGCTCGAGCACCAGCCGATACAGCGAATAGCCGGTGCGCGCCTTGACCCCGTCGAACACCACACGCACCGGCAGACCGAGTGCTCCCGCAATATCCGCGCAGGTCACGCTGCGCTCGAGATTTTCGGAGAGGTATTCGTTGAGCCGCTCGAACTCCGCATCCGACATCTTGAGCTTGCGTTGTCCACCCGTGCCATTCAGATGGCGGGTTGCCTCGAGGTAGGTGAGCGTCGCGAGGCAGTGCATTTCCCAGTGATTGACTCCCCCGGTCGACAATGCTCGTCCGCGGGCATAGCGGACCAGATGTTTGATGCCGTCTCCGCCGATGTTCTCGCGGCTTCCCGCGCAAATCGGCGCAGCGACGTTCTTGTCCGAGATGCCGCGCTGGAATTCGCCGGAATAACTGAATGCGATGAACCCGTGTCGAACCGTCTTTGCTTCGATCCGCATGCGGCTATTGCGTGGATGAAACGCGGCGGTTTCGGCATGAAAGGTGAGCGGGTTCGCTGGACCGTCATCGTATTGGGTCTGCGAGACGATCTCGCCAAGGACGAGGCAAATCACGTCCGACGTATGTGCGAAATCGAGTGAATAGGGTTGCGCGCCCGACACGCAATAGTCGAGGCCCGGCGCGCTGGCGACCATGCCAAATTGTTCCATCCCGCGACGGCCTGCCTGGTTTGCGTTTTGACTCATTCTTGTCTCCTGCCATTGAGCCGCCCGTCCTCGATCCGGCGGGACGATGTCTGATGATGCCGCTCGACTGAAGTATAGAAGAGGCCGCCGGCGCGCGGGGCGTCGGCGCCCTAGCCGAGGGTCGGAATACGCGAACGCCGCGTACGCTAATTGAAGGATAGTAGAAACACCTACACACCCGCCCACAGCCAACAGGCGCCCATAGTGACGCTCGCCGTCGGCCACGCCCGCGCACAGCTGCTTCGTTCGCCTTGGCAGGAATCTGACATCCCCCGAAATCTGAAAGACCGGCCAGGTTCACACGGCTAGTCTGCACTCCAAGGCCATAGCGGCGGATTGAAGAGAGTGGAGACTACGATGAAGACAAAGACGCAGAGAACCGGTGTCGCTCCCGCTACAGGAAGTTTACGGCGGAGCCGGAGGGTAGCGGGTGCGGTCGTCGGCGCCGCATGCACGATGCTGCCAATATTGCCGGCAACCGCCTCGGTGATTCCATTTGCGACCGACCGACCGCAAACGTGGCAGTTCAGCTCAGACTTCGACGAACCCTACAGCTCGTTCGGGCAAAACGTCCAGTGGAACCACGATAGCCGCGCATTCGATGCAAACGGCAATCAGGTCGCCGGACCGGGCACGAATACATTTGTCGGACTGTCGACCTTCATCCACTACTGGAAGCTGCCGTCGTTGCCGCATGTTGGGTTCAACGCGAGCATCACGCTGCCCGAGGTGCGCACCGAGGGCTCGCATTTTTCGGCTAGCGGTATTGGCGATCCGCTGATCGGTGGGCTTGTCTGGTACAACCCCGCGCCCGCGACTACGGTAGGTTTTCAGACCTACGTTCAGGTGCCGATCGGCCAGCAGAGCGTGTCGACTGACACGTGGTCGGTCTGGCCGTCGGTCTTTTACGACGACTGGTTCGGCCACGTGAACGTAGACCTGCTGGTCGGCGGCATTCTGCGCGGGCGCACGCTGCGCTCGGGCAGCGACGACCTTAGCAATGGCGACACCTTCCACCTGAACCTGCGTGTCGGCTACAGCATCTCGTCGCCGGACAATCCGTTTGCCATTCCGTTTGTGTCGCTTGATCACCAGCGCAGCGGCGGCACGTTCGACCGCACGACCGGTCTCGCAATTCCGAACTCGGCCAGCCGCGAAACCGCGGTCGGCGCCGGCGTGCTGTTCCAGTTCAAGCCGAACAGCCTGCCGTTCGTCCACCAGAAGATGTACGACCAGTTGTCGATCCAGTATTCACACTCGGTGTCGGGCCGCAACACGACATTGACCAAGGGCCTGTATGTGCAGGTCTGGCACTACTGGTAAGACGCTTTCGCGGTTCCTGCCGCGCTCATTCAAATAAATGCAGAACGATCCATCAACGCAGAACAGATCCACGGAGACAATCATGACTCAGGATAACGGCTCAGAACAGCGCGCCCACTCGCGCCGCAATTTCATCAAAGCCGCGGGCGCCGGAACGGCAGCGGCGGCATTCGGCGCTGTCTCACTGTCTGCCAGCGCCGCGGCCAACCTCAAGTTCGACGCCGAGTACGACGTCGTCGTCTGCGGCGGTGGAGGTGGCGGATTGCCTTGCGCGCTCTTTTCGCGCTGGCTCGGCAATCGCGTCGCCATTCTCGAGAAGGCGGGCAGCGTAGGCGGTACCGCAGCGAAGGCCGCGTTCTGGTACTGGGTGCCGAACAACGAGGCGATGAAGCGCGCCGGCATCGCCGACCCCAAGCCTGACTTCCTGAAATACGTTGCCCGGCTGTCGCGGCCTGAACAGTACGACTCGTCGCTACCGAAGCTCGGCCTCTCGGACTGGGAGTATGAGATGTGCGAGGCCATCTATGACAGCGCATCGCCGGCGGCGGAACTGCTCGCGAGCAAGGGCGCGCTGCCGTATCGCCATGAGGCGGCGGTCCCCGACTACTGGGCCGAACTGCCGGAAGACAAGGCGCCTCGCGGCCGTGTGCTGTTTCCGAAAGACGGACTGCCGAGCATGTCCGACGGCGGCCGCGTCGCGATCCGCACGATGAGTACTGCAGCGAGACGGGACGGTGTCGAGATCCGCACCGGCTACCGCGTCCAGAAAGTGTTGCTGAACAGCGCGGGCGCGGTCATTGGTGTGGAGGCATTGACGGAAGAGGGCACGACGTTTCGCGCCCGCGCGAAGAAGGCCGTGGTCTTCGCGACTGGCGGCTTTACGCATGACCCGGAACTGCGCAAGAACTTCCTGCACGGCGCCGTTTACGGCGGCTGTGCGGCGTTGACCAATGAGGGTGATTTCGTGCGCATCTCCAGCGCGCTCGACGTGCAGTTGCGCAACATGAACTATTCCTGGATGGCACCGATCTCGCTTGAGAAGGCGATCGCAAAGGACGGTTCGCTCTCGGGCATCTTCACGCCAACCGGCGATTCGATGATCTACGTGAACAAGCACGGCAAACGCGTGGTCAACGAAAAGCTCGCGTACAACGAGATTTGCGCGACTTTTTCCGAATGGGACGGCGCCAAAGGCGAGTATCCAAACCTCGCATTGATTTCGATCTGGGACCAGCAGGCACAGGACAACTGCGCGAGCGACGACTACGGCAGCCTGATCGTGCCGCCCGGCTCGAACGACCGTCACGTGATTCGCGGCAACACCCTGGCGGAGCTTGCTACGGCGATTCGTGAGCGGCTTGCGAAGTACAAGAGCGCGATCGGCGGCATGGATCTGAGCGACGACTTCGTCGACAACCTGCAGGCAACGCTTAAACGATTCAACGGCTTCGCACAGGCCGGTAAGGATGCGGACTTCCATCGCGGTGAGCGCGTCGTCGAGAAGCTCTTCAACGGCTCGATCAGTAAGAAGGCGAACCAGAAGAACGAAACGATGTGGCCGATCAGCACGAAGGGACCTTATTACGCGGCGCTGATCGTCGCCGGCAATCTCGATACCAAAGGGGGGCCGAAGACCAATTCGAATGGCCAGGTGCTGGACGTTGGCGGCAAACCAATCAAGGGGCTCTACGGAATCGGCAACTGCGTCGCGTCGGCCTCGGCACGCGCCTATTGGGCTGGCGGCGGCACTTTGGGCCCGATCCTCGCATTCGCGTATCGGGCGGCTAATACCGCCCACACCGAGTCTGCATCAACGTAACGACTGGAGACGAACCATGCGTCATATTCAGATCATGTCGATTGCTCTGGCGGCATGCCTCTCGCTCGCCACGCTCACCGCGCGTTCCCAGGACGAAATCGCACTGGGCAAAACGCTGACGACAAACAACTGCGCCGTGTGCCATACGTTCGGCCAGGGCGAGCCGAACGGTCAGGGACCCAACCTGTTCGGAATCATCGGCAGGCCCCTCGCCGCGGCGCCCGGGTTCAAGTATTCCGCTGGGATGAAAGCGGCCGCGGCGGGCAAAGTGTGGGACGACAAGCTGCTGGACCAGTGGCTTACGGACACGCAAGCGGTCGCGCCGGGCAACGCGATGACCTATTTTGAAGGCGACGAAGCAAGACGCAGGAAGATCATTGCTTATCTACGTACGTTGCATTAACCGAGTGAGGTAATCATGGAAATCAGGACGATGACAGACGAGCAACGCAAAGCAATCGCACTCGACTATCTGCGCAGGCTCGACCGCGGGCAATCCGTGTTCGATCTGTTCGACGATCATGCCGAGGTATTTTTCCCAAAGTGGGGCATCGCCACGGGCAGGGCAGCGTACGAAAAACTGTTCATGGACCTGGGCGCGATCGTGTCGAAATTCAAACACGATCTCGCCTATCTGAACGTGATCCAGCAAGGGGATACCGTGGTGGTCGAAGGTACCAGCTACGGAACGAGCAAAGGCGGCGTCGATTGGCGCGCGGGCGTCACGCATGCGGGCCGCTGGTGTGATGTGTTCGAAATCCGCGATTTTAAAATCCAGCGCTGCTTTATCTACCTCGACCCGGATTATGAAGATGCCGATACGGGACGGTATCCGTGGCTCGCAGGCGGGCGATAGACGCTAACTTGGCGCGGCATAGCCATTATCCCTTTGGCGGGGCGGCCGCGCCTGTTTCCGCGCCGCCTTCACCTACATTGCAACGCGGCGCGCGTATCGCAGAGGCGTGGTGTAAGGCATTCAGCTGCAATCGGTTGCGCGGTTTGCTTATTTTCGTATCGCCCTATCTACGCGGATAGTCAGGGTTAACTATGCGCTCTTTAGGCTTTGACATCGGAATATTTGCAAATTATTATGCAAACGATTGCACTGATGGAGGCGACCCGTGGAAGATTCAAACCATCTGAAGAATATCGTCGACGACGCCGCATCGATCACCGAGGTCGTCAAGGCGGCAATGAGCCGGACTGACAATCCCCGGCTCAAGGAGATCCTCGACGCGTTAGTGGAGCACGGCCACGCGTTCCTGAAGCAGGTGAAGCTGACCGACGAGGAATTCGAGAAGGGCCTTGATTTCGTGAGGGCGGTCGGTCTGGCTTGCAACGACAAGCACAATGAGGTCGTTCTGCTCGCCGACGTACTGGGTCTATCAACCCTGGTTACGTTGCTGAACAACTCGGACGCAAGCGGTCGCACGCCGGGCGCCCTATTGGGACCGTTCTACCGGGGTGACTCGCCGCAATACGCGAATGGCGAAAGCATCGCATGCAAGGACTCACCCGGCGCTCCGCTCTTCGTGGAGGGCCGCGTGCTCAACACCAAGGGGGAGCCAATTGCCAACGCTAAGGTCGACGTCTGGCAAGCCTCGCCGGTGGGTCTGTACGAAAACCAGGACTCCAGCCAGCCGGACAAGAACCTGCGCGGTCACTTCTACACCGACGGCGAGGGGCGTTTTACCTGCAGGAGCGTGCGCCCTGCGGGCTACCCTGTGCCCACCGACGGGCCGGTAGGCGTGCTGCTTGAAAAGCAGAATCGCCACCCGTTCCGGCCAGCGCATCTGCACTTCGTCATCTTCGCGGAAGGCTACGCGACCCTGGTCTCGCAAGTGTTCGCCGACGACTCGGAGCACCTGAATTCCGACGTCGTGTTTGGTGTCAATCGTTGTCTCGTCGGCACGTTCGAGCGTCACGATCCCGGCACGAGTCCGAAGCAAGACGTAGACGGGCTGTACTACACGCTCGACTACGACTTCGTTCTTGCCGAAGGAACGCCGACCTATCCCACTCCCCCCATCAAGTAACGAAGAGGTCTCACGTGTCAAACACACTTTCAGGGAAGGTCGCGGTCATCCTGGGCGGAACCGGAGGGATCGGCGCTGCCGCAGCCCACCGTCTTGGGCAAGCTGGCGCCCGCGTTGTAGTCGTCGGCCAGCATGACCTCGCTAAAGCGCAGCGCGTGGCCGACAATCTGCCGGGCGAGGGCCATAGCGCGGCGCTTGCGTCCATTACCGCGAGCGAGAGTCTGAACGCACTGGCCGGGCAGGTTCGTGACCGGTATGGCCGCGCGGATATTCTCGTGAACACGGCAGGTTTCACCCAGCCCATCAAGCATTCCGATCTGGATGCGCTCACCGACGAATTGATCGATGAGATTCTGAAGGTCAACTGGCGCGGGCAATTCGCGGCCATTCGCGCGTTCCGCGAACTGCTCGATGCGTCGGGGGACGGCCTGGTCGTCAACGTTTCATCGATTTCCGGCACGACGGGCTCCGGCAGCAACATCGCCTACTGCGCGGCCAAGGCCGGGCTTGACGTGATGGCGGCGTCGCTTGGCCGCGCACTTGCACCTCGTATTCGCGTCCTGAACGTGTCCCCCGGGGTGGTCGACACGTCATTCGTTCCCGGTCGTGGCGATGATTTCAACGAGAAGGTTGCGGCCACCACGCCGCTACGCCGCATCGGCACACCGGACGATATCGCAGCGGCCATCGAGGCCTGCGCCACTCATCTGAAATTCAGCACTGGGGTGACCATCGTCGTGGACGGTGGCCGTCGTCTGAACTAGTTGCAGCGAGGCCCAACATGCATTCCCGCAAGACCATCATCACCTGCGCTGTAACAGGCAATATCACCAAACCGGAGCAACATCCGGGGCTGCCGATCACACCCGCGCAAATCGCGACCGCCTCGCTTGACGCCGCACGCGCCGGCGCGGCCGCCGTTCACATTCACGTGCGTGATCCCGAAACGGGGCGGCCGTCGATGGACGTGGCGCTTTACCGGGAAGTCATCGAGCGCATCCGCGCGGTGGACGTCGATCTCATCATCAATCTGACCACCGGTCCGGGCGGCCGCTTTATCCCAAGCGACGACGACCCGCGAGTCGCGGCGCCAGGCACCACCTTGCTGCCGCCGGAAAGGCGCGTCGAGCACATTCTCGAACTCAAGCCGGACATCTGCAGTCTCGACCTGAACACCATGAACTCCGGTGGCGACGTTGTCATCAATACACCTAAGAATGTCACGCGCATGGCCAACGTCATCCGCGAGGCGGGCGTCAAGCCTGAGCTCGAGATTTTCGACTCCGGCGACTTGCACCTCGCGCTGGACCTGATCAAGGAAGGCGTTCTCGACGGGCCGGGGCTTTGGACCTTGGTGATGGGCGTCAAATACGGCTTCTCGGCCAGTCCGGAAACGCTTCTCTACGCACGTAACCTGCTACCCCGTCAGGCCGTCTGGTCGGCCTTCGGTGTCGGCCGCTTCGAATTCCCGATCGTGGCCCAGTCATGGTTGGCGGGCGGCCATGTCCGGGTCGGCCTGGAAGACAACATTTACATTGCCAAGGGCGTGCTCGCCAACAGCAATGCGGAGCTGGTCACGCGTGCGCGCGACATCGTGCATTCGCTGGGCGGTGAATTGGCGACCAGTCAGGAGGCTCGCGAGCTTCTGGGGCTGAGATCCGATGCGCGGCGCCAGCCGAGCGTTACAGAGCCGCTCGGCCTGTCATCTTGAGCTTTCAGAAAATTAAAAGAATGAAAACAGTTCGTGTCATGGAAAAGAGCGCCGATATCGACTCGCTCAATCTGCACATTGGCGCGCAAGATGCGCCGGACGTCGACGTTGCCGAGTGTCTCGTGCGCGTGGTGAGTGCGGCGGTGAATCCGAGCGACGTGAAGGCAGTGCTGGGCTTCGAGCATGGCACGTTAAAGCCGTTTCCCATCGTTGAAGATTTTGTCTTCGATCTGTCCGACGCGGCGCTAGCGTATCAGGGCGTTTTCCGCGGCGCGGCAAACCGGGTTCCGCTCAAGCCATGAACGTAACCCGCTTTGGCGAGGCGCCGGAATATTTTCCGCCTAACCACTTTTCAATGCGGTGCGTCCGGCTTCAAGGCCATGAAGCCGGACCGGCAGAGTCGCTGTGGCTAGGCGTTTCGGCGATCGAGCCTGGTGGCTACACCACATCGGATGCGTCGCACGTCGAAAAACATTATGTGGTGCTGGAAGGTGAAGTCACCGTGCTGACAGATGAAGGCGAAGTTGTACTCGCGGCCTTCGATTCGTGCCGCATTGCGCCGGGAGAGCGGCGGGCATTGCACAACCGTTCCCGCAGGCCGGCGAAGATTCTGCTTGCGATGCCATTCCTGCGGCCGGAGCACTGCTGATGAGCCGACGGCAGTGGTAACCGCCATGCCCCGCACGAATGGCTCGCGCGTCAACGCACGTTGCCTGAACGAGGCGATTCGAGCTGAAACACACGCGCATTGGTGGTTTCCGCCTGTGCGCCCTGGCAATGCGGCTCACTCCGCGGAAGCGGGCGCGGTTTTCGGTGCTCTCGTTCGCAGCGGCGTATTGCGTGGTGCGGCGGTCGAGCCGCGAACCATCAGTTCGGGAGGGAGCGTAATGCGGTGTGGGGCCGCGCCCGGCGTTGTAATCATCCCCAGCAGCAGTCTTGCGGCCTGCCGGCCCATTTCCCGATGCTGGATGCGCAGCGTGGTTAATGGCGGATGAAGCATGTCGAGAAGCGGCATGTCGTTGTGACCGATGAGAGAAATATCCTTCGGGCACACCAGGCGATGTTCCGCAAATACGTCATAGCATCCCAGCGCGATCAGGTCATTTGCGGCAATGATCGCGGTCACGTTTTTGTGCTCCTTCAACAGCTGGTCGCAGGCTGCCCGGCCAGCTTCACGTGTGAACTCGGCCGCCTCCAGAATGACGGTCCCGGTCAGCCGATGCTGCTGCGTCGCCATCTGGAAACCCTGGATTCGCGAGAGGCCGGTTGCCAGCCGCTCAGGGCCGGCGAGATGCGCGATCCGCTTGTGTCCCAGGTTGACCAGATGATCTACGGCAAGCTTCATGGAGAGGAAGTCATCATTGATCACTTCGGGAACCTGACCGCCTTCCTCCGCGCGATTCACCAGTACAACGGGTATGCCATCGAGAATGCAGCGTCGTACTAGCGGGTCGTGACGGGCTGCGGTTGCAAGGACCAGGCCGTCGACCTGGCGCTCGAGCATCTGTTCAAGCATGCGTTCCTGGTCTTTCAACGTTCCAACGGTGTTGGCGATCAGGACGCCATAGCCAACGGCCGCGAGTTCTTCTTCGATGCCGCAGACAATTGGCGGGAATACCGGGTTCTCGATATCGGGCAAGCACACCCCGACCACCCTCGACTGGCCGCCGCGGAGCGCGGATGCGAGCTTGTTCTGGCGGTAACCCAGCGATTTCGCGGACGCCAATACTCTGCGGACGACTTCGTCCCCAATCAGGTGACGGGTTGCAGGATTGAGAGCTCGCGAGACCGTCGACGCGTTGACAGACGCATGCAGCGCGACTTCGCGAATGGTGACGCGGCTCGTCGCGCGGGATTCTGATGATTTGGCCATGGAAGTAATTGTATAGGTGCAAAGGGTTGCCTTCAACGTTGCAGGTACAAACCCTATGCGCTGAGCGTCGCACACGAATTGACAACGATCTCTTTCGGGCTAGTATATGCAAACGATTGCATAAATTGTGCGTGGATTTGAATGCGCTTCCTGGAAGGACTCGCAGCGCAAGGCACCCGCATCAAAAGCAGTTGTGCCGGCGCCCGGATCAGGTCACCAGGGCGCTCAACTTTTGCGTGACGCTGGGGGCAATCGCCCTCAGCGATCAGACCGATCGAAAATTATCGGACTTGTTGGTAAGCGCGTGACCTTTCTGGTTACCGGGAGTTTCTTCCCCCAACCTAAGCTTCATCCATCGAGCGGTGCTCGAGGTGTCATAAAGAGGAGACCAGCTTGAAATTCTGTTGTCCCGACCCGTCAATCAGGGCTCTATTGGCCGCATTACTCTGTTCGGCATGCCTCGCTTTTCAGAGTGAAGTTTGTGCCGCTGACGTCACTCAGGCGCAGCAAACAGCGGACCCGATTACAAACTATTCGCTGAGCATCAAGCAGGCAATGAAGCTTGTTGAGATCGCAACAGCAACCGCGCAGAGCCGCCATCTTGCGATGAGTTTCGCCGTACTCGACCCGGGAGGCCACCTCATCATGGCAGTACGCATGGACGGCGCACCCTTTGCGAGCGTTGATTTCGCCCGCGGCAAAGCCTTCGCCTCCGTTGCGCTCGGTGGCCAGTCCGGCGCCACGCTGGAGCAGCGCTTCAAGGATGATCCTTCGGAGTACAGCAATGTTTCGGGTGCCGGGTATTTCGCCCCGTTTCTGCCGGCGCGGGGTGTGTTTCCTGTCTTTGTCGATGGGCATCTGTTAGGTGCCGTTGGCGCAAGCGGCGCACCCTCGGAGATCGATGACCAGGTGGTCAAGGGTGCAATCGAAGCAATCGGTGCAACGACTGTGCGATGACACGTCGTGTCTTATTGAAAAAACATTGGGAAGATTTTCATGAAACGCGAAACAGAACAACGCGATGCGGTGGGCGTGACGAGCGCCGCGGACGACCGGCATGCCTCGACCCGTGACGCCACCGACGCTTGCCGCCGATCGATCCTGAAGTTGGGTTTCGGCGCGTTTGCCGCGGGCGCTTTAGGTTTGTCGGGAGCAGTTCGCGCGCAGGGCAGCACGTCGCAAGGGGCGGCTGTTGCGGCAGCCTCGCGCGAAGGTCAGACCGTCAAACTGGTGCCGTCACTGGAGACGGTGAAGGTCGGGCAGATCGAGCCCAGCGCGCCGACGGCGGTCACGATCAAGTCGGGCGATACCGTCTGGTATGACGGCACGTGGACCAATTGGGGCAATGAGGCAACGTATGGGTTGACCTTCAAGGAGCGCGAGCCGATCCGCAAGAAGTACCCCAACGGTCCCTTCTCACTGATCGGGCCCGTTTCGATCATCGGTGCCGAAGCGGGCGATCTGGTCGAATGCCGTATGTTGAAGATGCGGCCGATCGATTGGGGTTGGAACTCCGCGCCTTCTGGCGTCGGCGCATTGCCGCACGATTTCAAGCCTTACCTGCGATATCTGAAATTCGACAAGGACAGGACTGCCGCCGCGTATGTGCCGGGCGTCAATATTCCGCTGAAGCCATTTCAGGCATATATCGCCGCGCAGCCAACCGGCGACAAACCTGTCAGCGCGAATCTGGCCGGCAATTATGGCGGCAATCTCGACTGTGCCGTGCTGGGTGTCGATACGTCGATCTTCCTGCCTGTCCAGGTGAGCGGTGCGAGGGTGTGGACGGGCGGCTCCATGGGGGCATCGGGTGAAGGCAACGTCGATCAGACCTCGATTGAGACGGCCTTTGAAGAGATGCGCATCCAGTACATCCTCCACAAGGGCGCCGCACTGAACGTGCCGATGGCGGAGACGCCTGAGCACTGGATCGGCTTCGGGTTTTCCGACTCCCTCGAGAACTCACTCGTGGCCTGCCTGCGCCAGATGATCAGTTGGCTGTCTACTGCCACCGGCATTGCACCGGAAGATTGCTACGGAATCTTTAGCGTCGCAGGTAGTTTCCGTGTGACGCAATACGCCAATCAAACCGGAACGGTCTACTCGACCATCCCGCCCAAGGGTATTCACTGCATGCTTCCCAAGCGCATTTTTTCCCCAGCGCTGCAAGCGCGCATCACAACGTCTATACGGACCTGAGCCCATGGGCGTGCGTCAGTTCGACAGGCGTTTGCTCATGCCTGACTACAGCATTTCAGCCGGGGCGCGTGCCCGTGCATGTATTGCAAGGAGATGATTCGATGAATGCGAAAGACCCGAAACCGTCGATAGAAGGCGGGCTGGCGAAAACACGCCGGGCAGGGCCTCTGCTGGCCCTGTTGGTGTGTTTCCTGGTGATCGTTCTGGACGGATTCAACACCACGTCGATCTCGTTTGTCGTGCCAAAGCTCGCTCATGAATGGCACCTGGCGCCGGCGCTCTTCACTACCGTTTTTGTGGCGACGAACATTGGCGCGGCGATCGGTTTCATGGTTTCCGGACCGCTCGCTCAACGTTTCGGGCACCGTTCCATTGGTGTCGCCAGCGTTGTGCTATTCGCCGGTAGCACGCTGCTGACCACCTATGCGAACAATATCGCCAGTTTGTCCGTCATGCGCCTCGCGGCGGCCATCGGTCTGGGCGCGGCGTTGCCGATCGCCATTACGGCGGCGGCCGGCATCATTGGCGCGAAGCATAAGGTGGCAGCGTCCTTGCTCATTACGACCGGCATGTCCGTGGGCGCAGTCACGGGCGGCGTGGCCGGTGGCCCTCTGATGGGTCACTTCGGCTGGCAATCTATCTTCGTGACTGGCGGTGTCCTTCCTTTCCTGCTGGTTCCCGCGTTTTTTCGCATCCTCGCGGCGCGCAGCCCGGTCGTAACCGATGTCGCAGCCGTGCGTGTGTCAAACCCGCTCAAGGCGCTGTTCGAAAATGGTCTGGGCGCCTACACGTGCCTGCTGTGGCTGTTTTCATTCCTGATCTTCATGGACGTCTATGCACTGCTGTTCTGGGTGCCGACGCTGCTGGTGGATTTCGGTTTCTCAGCGGACCATGCTTCGGTCGGCATGGCGGCCTTCAGTATCGGCGGTCTGAGCGGCAACATCCTGATGACCGGGGCGGTCGCCATGATGACGCTTGCTGGCAGGCTCAAGGTGAAATCGGCTCTGGTTCTGGGATTGTTGCTGGTGATACTTAGCATTACCGGCCTTAGCCAGGTGGCGGTGACGCCAGGCATCGTGTTGCTGCTCATCGGCGTGATCGGGGCCGGTCTGGTCAACGGCATCATGGGCCAGACGGCGCTCGCAGTCGCTTTCTATCCGCCGGAGATCCGCGCGACCGGGGTTGGCTGGGGGCATGCGATCGGGCGAGTCGGTTCCTTCGTGGGGCCGGCGATTGGAGGGGGCTTGCTGTCGCTCGGTTGGCCGGTACGCAATATCGTCCTCACCTCCGTTGTGCCCGCCGGCGCCGCGATCCTTGCGCTCGCCGCCTTATCGTTGATCGGTCGTAGAGCGGTTCAGAAACTTCCCGATCCAGCCTTTTAATCCAACGCAAAGACATTCTCAATCATGAAGATTATTGCTTACGCCGACAGCGGCCGCGTCGCACTCGGGATCGTCACCAGCCCAACGCACTTCGTTGCTGTCTCCGATATCGCCCCGGACCTTCCATCCAGCCTCATTTCAATTCTGGAGCTGGAGGATGGGCTGACGCGGCTGCGGCTAGCGGCAGAAGGGCGGCAGGGCGATCGCGCGCTCGCTGACGTCACACTTAAGCCCTTCCTGGACCGCCCGAACGCGATGTGGGCACTGGCGTTGAACTTCAAGAGCCATATCGCGGAGACGGGACTTCAAACGTCGATGGAATTTCCCCACCTTTTCATGCGCACGGCTGCGTCTTATGTCGGCGCCGGCGAGCCGATTCTGGCGCCGCCGGAATCCGTTGCACGCGCGTTCGATTACGAGGGCGAACTGGGTGTCATCATCGGCACGCCCGGGCGTTTTATCCCGGTGGGGCGAGCGCTGGAGCATGTGGCGGGTTATACCTGCCTCAACGAAGGATCGGTTCGCGAGTTCCAGATGCACAATCGTCAATTCGGCCTCGGCAAGAATTTCGAAGCGTCCGGGTCCTATGGGCCGTGGTTGATGACCGCCGACGAGTTTGGCGATCCTGCAAAGCACACTGTCACAACTCGGATCAACGGCATCGTTCGTCAACACGCACCTCTCGACGATATGCTGTTGAGCGTTGCGCAAGTGATCAGCTATCTGAGTCAAGGCTATCGCTTGCGGCCTGGCGACCTGATTGCGATGGGAACGCCTGGCGCATTGAAGCCCCAGCCGGATGATGTCGAGGGCCGCGATCTCTCGCGTCAATACGGTCCCTTTCCCACGCCGGGCCTGGTTCATATGCGGCCGGGAGACTGGGTCGAGGTCGAGATCGATGGACTGGGTGTCCTTGGCAATCCGGTAGCTGCTGATGCGTCCATCAGCGAGAGTGGTCACGCGACGCAGAAGTCCGCAGCCTGATTCCAGTTTTAGCGAATTTGGCTTTCAGGTGGCGTGGAGATCCTTCTGGACTCCACACCACCGCAAGCCTCAATGATTGTCCAGCCTCACCGAATGCCGGCGAAACTCACTGGGTGGCACACCCATGTGTTGGGCGAAGAAACGTGTGAAGTGGCTATGTTCCTCAAACCCCAACTCGTCGGCCACTTCAGAAAGCGGTTTATCGCTGGCTCCAAGCAACTGGATCGCATGCGACATGCGGACCCAATCGATATAGTGCTGCGGTGAAATGCCCATGCATAGTCGGAATTGCTGAAAGAATCTCGACCTGGACAGGCCGACTTGAGCAGCCACCTGGGCGACGGTGGGATTCGCGATCGACGCGTGCTTGATGAAATCCACCGCTTTGCGGATGCGAAAATCGATCGGTCTGCCTGACGAAATGATGCCGGCTGTCAACGCGGGATCGGCAAAATCCCGACCGAGTGCGGTTACCAGATCAGCAAGAATGGGCATGCAACTGTCGTCGTGGGCGACCAGGTGGTTGGTGATCGCCGCGGCGATACGATCCACGTGGTGCCGCACGTCCGGCGTGACAACGACCTCAGCCATCGGGAAGATGCTCGCGGTGCCGCTTTCCGCGAGTTTCAATTGCTGACGCAGCCACGGTGCTTCGATGACGAGGGAAAGGATCAGGGAAGGCTCGTCGTCGCTGCTGCTTTTCGAGTGTTCGACCCAAGGATTCAGACAGAGAGCCCGCTCCGCGGTAAGCGTGCAATCTTCTGTGCCGACGCGGAAATTGCAGTTGCTTCCGCCAAGCTTGAAAAGGAACTGGTATTGGGAGTGAGCGTGAGCGACAAGCGGACGGCTAATAAAGTTCACCGTTGCTCGCCCGAAACTTCCTTGCAGAATCCAGACGGGCTTGTCTCCATCAATTGGTACTGTTGTCATACCCAACATTTCTCCACGTGGAACGAGGCGTGCATTACGCTTTGCCGGGTTCCATAAATACAAAAAAAGACGCTTCCGTAAGCGGCGCGATCTTGCGGCAAGCCAGTCGATCGACAACTCGCGCAGACCTAACTTAATCAAAAGTAAGGAATGCAGTCAATCGGTAGAAACGTGCTCTGACATGTGGTGAGGTTTTGGAAATTCCGGACGCTTTGGCAAGCAATCGGCTCTTTCGGTCAGGTGTTCCAGCGGAGGTCAGCTTATATTGAATCCACCGTGTTATTCGAAAGCAGGGATAGACATGCCGTTTTTTGAACGAGAAGGGATACGCTTCGCATACGATGAATTCGGTCCTTCCGGGGCGCCTGTCGTTGTCTTCAGTCATGGCTTCCTGATGGACGGCGACATGTTCCAGCCGAACATTGTGGAACTCCGCAATGAGTTCCGTTGTGTCGTATGGGACCAGCGAGGTTTCGGTGCAACCGGAGCCACGACCCGAGCCTTTAGCTACTGGGACTCCGCGAGGGACCTGATTGCCTTGCTCGATCATCTTGAGGTTGCCTCGGCATCGCTTGTCGGCATGTCTCAAGGTGGGTTTATATCGATGCGTGCGGCATTGCTGGAGCCAGACCGCTTTCGGGCGATCGCCCTGATATCGACAAGAAGCGATGTCGACTCCGAAGCGGTCCGACAGTCTTTCGAGGAGCTGAAAGCGGAGTGGGCACGTAACGGCGCGAAAAATGTCGCGCAGAATCTGTCAGCGTTTCTGTTCGGTCCCGAGTACGCGGCATCGGCATGGATCGGGAAATGGTTGAACGCCGGCGCGGATCACTTCGAACATCCGGTCAACGCCCTGGTCTCGAGGGACGACATCACGCCGCGCCTTGCCGAGATTACGCACACGTCGATCGTGTTCCATGGGCGCGACGACGCAGCCATCACCCCCGACTGCGCAGAGGCGCTCGCCGCCCGGTTGCCGAACTGCAAGGATCTTGTTCTGGTCGACCGCGCGGGACACACGCCAAATTTGACGCACGCCGATATTGTGAATCCGCCGTTACGAGATTTCCTGCTTCGCTATGCACGCTAAAGCGGGGCGGGCACTCGTCGAGCCTACTTGCCGCCATGCGCGGTCCGATTGTGCGCAAAAGAAACGCAGTGACATGCCTGATTTTCCGCTCCGCTTGATCTGAAGCGTGTCGGTTTAACGCTCCGTACGTTCTATGCATGCCTGCATCACGGACGCTGCGCGGCGATACGGGAGGCGTCGGCTGTCTCCTGCCAGCCGCCACCCAGCGCTTTGTAAAGCGCGACGAGCGCAAGCGCCGTATCGCGATCGCTTTGCGCCAGTTTGTCGTCGGCGGCGTAGAGCGAGCGTTCGGCGTCCAGCACGGAGAGGAAGTCATTGAGCCCCTGCCGATAGAGCCGCGTTGCGATAGTCACCGCCTCCCGGTCGGCGGTGACCTCGGCAGCCAGCCGCTCATGCCGCACCTGTGACTGCGCATACGACACGAGCGCAGTTTCGACATCGCGCAAAGCCCCCAGAACCGTCCGCTGGTAGATGGCTGCGGCCTGATCGGTCCGAACCTCTTCGGCGCGCATTTCGAAGCGGACCTTACCCGCATCGAAGATGAGCCAGTTGATACTCGGACCGATCGAGAAATAGCGGCTTGGCGCGGTGAGAAAGGTCGATGCGTTCAGGCTCTCCAGGCCCGCAACGCCAGTCAGCGAGAAGTGCGGATAGAGATCGGCCTGAGCGACGCCGATACGCGCGTTCGCCGCCGCAATCCGGCGTTCGGCTGCGCGGATATCCGGCCGGCGACGCAGGAGGTCGGACGGCAGGCCGACAGGCACGTCCGCCACGGCCAAAGGAATCGCTTGCGGCGTATCCAGCTGGGCCAGCAGTTGTTCCGGTGGATGCCCGACCAGCGCCCCAATGCGATAGATGGACGCGCGTTCGTCCGCCTCGAATGTCGGGATGGCGGCTTCAGTATCGGAGACTTGAGCCTGCGCACGCAGTACATCGAGACGCGAGGCGAGACCCGCGTCGAACTGCGACCGGGTCAGCGACAACGAGTCCTGCTGGATGGACAAATTGCTGCGCGCGACGGCGAGTTGCCGCTGCACGCCGCGCAACTCGATGTAGTTGCGCGCAACCTCCGCGAGCAAGATCAACTCGACGTCGCCAAGGTCGGCCACGGCGGCCTGATACGACGCATCGGCTGCCTCGACGCCACGCCGCTTGCCGCCGAATACGTCGATCTCCCACGAAGCGTCGAAGCCGGCCTGCCATAGATTGCCGTTTGCGCCCGGACCGAGGCCGCCGGGCGGCACGCCGACCGGCACATTGGCGCTGCCGTGGGTCCGATCGTATTGGGCGCCTGCGTCGGCGGTTGGGTATTGCTCTGCGCCCGCGATGCCCCGCAAGGCCCGCGCTTCACGTACACGTGCTTCGGCAGCGGCGAGGTCTGGGGCGGAACGCAGCGCGTCGGTCATGAGCGAGTTAAGCGTAGCGTCACCGAAGCCTTCCCACCAGGCGTCAGTCGACGTTTGCACTTCGTTCACCGCATGGGTTGCCGAACCGGATTGTTCCGTAAATCCCGCCGGCATGACCGGCTTCGGCGGCACGTAGTCGGGTCCCACGGTACAACCTGTGAGGAGTCCCGCCCATGCCGCGACGATAGCGCCAAGGCTGGCGGCAGAAGTGAAACGGCGTCGCCGGCAAGGAGGGAGGCGCGCCGGCTGCGCTGCCGCTAGTTCCCGAAGCCGAGCCATGCCGGGCGCTCCCTGACGAAGATTTCCGTTTCAACCGACATGCCTGGCGAGAGCAATTTAAGTGCTTCGCCAGGGTTGTCGAATTCGATTTTCACCGGCACGCGCTGCACCACCTTCACGAAATTGCCCGTGGCGTTCTCCGGTGGCAGAAGCGCGAAGTGCGAGCCGGTCCCGCGCTGGATGCTGTCGACATGGCCGCGCAGGCGCAAGTCCGGAAACGCGTCGACGAAGACCGTGACCGACTGGCCGGGTCTAACGTGGGTCAATTGCGTTTCCTTGTAGTTGGCGATCACATAGAGCTTGTCCGGGACGATCGACAATAGCGTTTGTCCAGGCTGCACAAAGTTACCCTGTTCGACGTTCTTGTTGGCGACGCTGCCGGACTCGGTTGCGTAGATCTTCGTGTACGAGAGGTTGAGCGTCGCCTGCGCGAGCATGGCTTGAGCCTGAGCGACCGAAGCCTCTGCCGTTTTCACCTGGGCGCGTGCAAGCTTCGCCTGCGCTTGTGACGCGTCGATCTTGACCTGTGCGGCGGTCGCGGAAGCCCGCGTCCCGTCAGCGGCCGCGTTGCCCTCATCGACGCGTTCCGACGACACGGCGCGTACATCGGAGACGGATTGCAGCCGCGCCAGGTTGGCGACAGCAAGCTTTGCGTTGGCTTTGGCAACGTCGAACTCCGCCTGCTGCTGGCCGATGTTGGCATCGGCCACCGCGACCTGATTGCGCGCCTCGTCCAGCTTGCCAGCAGCCGCCGCGACATTGGCGCGCGCCAGATCCACCTGAACGACATAGTCGCGCGGGTCGAGTTCGACGAGGAGGTCGCCGGCCGTCACCTTGCTGTTGTCGTTGACATGAAGGGTCTGCACATAAGCCGGCACCTTGGGAATGACGGAGACCAGATGCGCGTCGACATAAGCGTCGTCCGTCTGCTTCTCGTACAGGCCCGGCACCAGGAAATACGCAGCGATCGCCAGCAGGACGATCAGCACAAGCAGGCCAAGGAGCAGCCAGCGTCGATTGTCTGGCGGCGGGGGCGCCGGAGATGCAATCGCGGCGGGCGGCGGGGTGGCCGGTTTTTGAACCGGTGGCGCTTCGCTCATTGCTGCCTCCGGCCGCGCGGATGGATAAGGTTTGGAACAGAGAGGGTTTGCATGGCCGCGCTCCTTATTTTTTGGCTACCGGGGTCGGCGGAATGATGGGCACGAGGCACAGTGCGATGACACCGACCGCCGCCATGAAGGCGAAAGCGTCCGCATAGGCGAGAGTGGCGGCCTGGTGCGCGCCTGCTTCGGCGAGAATTCTTACCGCTGCCCGCTGGCTCTCGAATGGGGTATAGCCGCCGCGCGCGACCAGCGTTGCGCTCACCGAAGATAGCCAGTCTTGCGTGACCGGATTGTCGTGGCGCAGGTGTTCGAACAGGCGCGATGAATGAAGCGTCTCGCGATGCCCGATGAGAATGGTCAGCAGCGCGACTCCGAGCGACGCGCCGAACTGCCTGAAGGTCATGTAAAGGGACACGCCGTCGAGCAGCTTGTTCTGCTCGATTCTCGCCACCGTGCCGCTGCCCACAGCGGGCAGTAATGGCGACAGGCAGCAGGCGTACAGAATCAGCGGAGCCACATAGTAGTAGCCGGGTGTGTCCGTCGTCAGCAGGCGATTGAACAGGACCATCGACGCGATCAGCATGACGAGCGCGATCACGATGGTTTTGCGCTGGCCGATTCGCGCAATCAGACCGACCATGAGCGGCCGGATGGCCGCCGCGGTCAACGCATAGACGCATATGATCTGTCCGGTCTGGGCCGCGCTATAGGTATGGGTTGAAAGGTTGCGCAGAAACTCGGGCAGAACGAACAGGCTGCCTGACAGGATCATGCCGGTGAAGACGCCAATCAACGCAGACGACAGCACGTAGCGGTCGCGCAGCAGGCCGAGCCAGAGGAGCGGCGTTCGATTCGCCGGACTCGCCTGCCAGACAACGAAAAGAAGCAGGGCCGCGCCGCTCGTCCAGGCTAGCACGCGAATATGTAGCGATCCGAACCAGTCGTCGATTTCACCCCGATTGAGGATGATCTGAAGCGAAATCAGCGCCGTTGCGAGGAGGGCAATGCCGAGCCAGTCGGTCTGGATCACGCGATCGGAGGCGGGGGGCGGAAGTGTCGGAAAGTAGCGGGCCAGCAACCATATCGCGCCGGCCGCGTACAACAGATTCGGCAGGAAGATCAGGCGCCAGTTGAAATGGTCCGTGATATAGCCGCTGACCAGAAGCCCCGCAGCGCTTGAAAGGTAGAGCAGCGTGGAAGCCTTCATCAATGACGGGCTGCGCTGGGGTTTGGGCATCAGTACGTAGATGCTCGCGCGCCACCATACGACCAGACCGGCCCCGGCCAGCCCCTGGATGGCGCGCCAGATCAGCATCGAGTCGAGATTCGGGGATATCGCACAACCCATCGATGCGATCGCGAACACGACGATGGTCGAGATCAGGAAGCGCTTGTAGCCATAATGCCCGGCCATCCAGACCGAGACAGGTACGCCGAGAAACAGCGCGCAGCTGTAGACCGTCAGCAGCCAGCTTGCTTCGTCTGCCGATACGCCTAGCGTGCCGGTCAGATCGGCCAGCACCAGGTTCATGCTGTCGAACGTATAGAACTCCATCCCGGTCGCGAGACCTAGTCCCATGAGCAGCAGGCGCGTTTGCGCCGGCGACATGGCGAGTGCCGACATGGGCGGAGGCGAAGCCGGCATCGAGGTCGGCAGGGCAGTGTCACTCATTGCAACGGCTTATCCGTATTTGACAGGTGGCGATCACGTGACGAGCCGCAAGACCATGCGCATCAACCAGGTGCCGAGGCCGGCGACCAGGAGCGAACCGGTACTGGAGGCCGCTCCCAGCAGGCGCCACGCGGATATGGGCAGAGCGCTCATGGCTGCAGGTCTGGGCGGCGCAATCCCGCGACCACGCTGGCCACGGGCGAAAACGAGCCGTGCGGCATAGGAGACTCCTCGATGAATGGGCGCGATGCAGGCGCCACAAATAAGATCACGATGGAGTCATGTTGACGCAGGTGGACCTTAAAAGTCCTGAGTGCTTTCTGAATCCTGCGCCCGTTCTCAACGACAGGCCGGGTTTGGGCCGATCGCAGACCGTCAGCACGCGCCGAGGGCGATTGAAAGACCGCCCCCGTCATTCAACGCAGCGGCACTGCCCACTAACGCATTGCTTCACGCATGCTTACAGCAGGGATTTCCCTTGGGCGAGAATCTTGTCGCAGATCTGCTTCGTGGCCTGTTCCTTCAGGCCACCGCCGCTCAGGTCCAACTGCTTGCCGTTGCTGCCGCTCAGGATACCTTTGGCGCCGTCGGCATAGCCGCTGTCAGACGAGGCGGAACTGGAACCGCCCGGGAGCTTGCTCATCAGCGAGTCCTTGACCGAAGACGCGCTGTCGCCGCTGATATAGTTGTTCTTGATGCAGAACTCCAGCACGCCCGCGACGTTGCCCGTGCTGCCAGATGTTAATGACTGACCTGACAACGCACTGCCCATGCCACCGAGACTCCCGAGGCCGCCGGACGATCCGCCACTCCCGCCCTGGTTGAGCAGGTTTCCGAGCTGCGCCTGGGCGGCCGGGACGGGTAGCAATGCGGTGATCAGAATCATTGCAGCTGTGGTGCGACACGCACGTGCGTTCATACTCGAACCCCTTCTGCTGGCTGGAAATCCACTCTACTATAGTTCCTTTCAGACATATGGCACGATGAATACATCGTCGGGCGAAAAGCCAACGTTTTCGTGCTGCACCGCGTGATCGCCCCAAGCAGTTTCTGCTTGTCCTCGCTGGGGCGATGAGCATTGATCAGAATAGCGACGAGCATCGCGTTGGCCTGGCGATTTACGCCAGGCTCATGCATGCGCGTAGAGATGTCTCGATTACGGCAGCCCAAACGCATGGCTTGATGTCGAACGGCCGCTTCAAATGCGGCGAATAGGCGACGCGCACCGCCGGGTCCTTTTAGAAGCCATGTCGATTAAACAGATTCCCTACCGGCCTGGAGACTCGGAGGCGGGCGCCCGGGTTACTACCTCATCCGCTGACCGTATCCGCGCCGCAAAATGGAGTTCGCATGCCCTCGCTACTGAGCGTCGAACTGAGCGAGGCAGGCGGCCGGCTGGCGCTGAAATGGAAGACGGAAATCCGGGCGCCGCGCCTCACACATTGGTAGCCAGGCGCGAAGGACTGACTACAATGTGTGGGTACAAGCGAAGTTGCAAAGATGGTCTGTTCAGATATAGCGATCAGTAGTGTGACGTTTCAATTCCTTCACCGGAGTCATGCCCATGACCTGCCTGAGCGAAAGGATTGTCGGCGCAATATTTTTTCTGCTGAGCGGATATGCGTTCGCAGGCGGCCTTGTCGGCGATTCGCCCGCAGAGGTGACAATTGCGAGTATCGCGCCTCTGCCCGCGAGGGGTGTTCCGCCCATTCCGGAACCGCAGCGCTATTTGCAGCGGTATGAAATGGAATATCAGTCGGATCAGGGAAAGCCGTTTTACGCGCAAATCGAGAACTTCTATAGCACGCAGGTGACCCACGACTTCCGATTCGGCGCAGGGAAGGCCACACCAACGCCTGAGGCGGCACCGCAGCAGGCATCGAATTATCTCAATCTGGGTCCGTCGACGGCGCCGCAACTCTCAATGGTCCAATTACCGAACGCGACGTTAACGCTCGGTACGCAACCGCAGCGAAGGCTGTCGTTGATCGTCGACGACTGGGTCTTTTCTGGAACAGCGCGTGTCGCGGTTCTCCATTCACACGATACGGGCGCGACGCTTTCTGTTCGGCACGGCTTTTAGTCCGATGTCTGCGGGCTAACTCGATCCTGCTTGTACTCATTCCGATCCTCTGAACGTTTCCTGAAACCGAGTAGGCGCAAGACATGACCGAACAACTATCCACCATCGAAATTGAAAGTGCGCCGAATCCCCGGTTCGCCGTGATCCTGATGCACGGTCTCGGCGCTGACGCCAACGACTTCGTGCCGCTCGTCCCCGAGCTGCGTTTCACTGATGCGCCCGCCGTGCGCTTCGTGTTTCCGAATGCGCCGGAGATCGCCGTTACCGCGAACAACGGCTACGTGATGCGTGCGTGGTACGACATCCGGTCGTTCCAGAGCATTAATCAGCAAGTTGACGAGGCGGGTATCGAATCGTCTTGTGCAACTGTGCGGCAATTGATCGAAGCGCAGAACCGGCGCGGCATTCCGACTTCGAACATCTTTCTCGCCGGTTTTTCGCAAGGCGCGGCGATGACCTATACGGCAGGACTAACGCACCCTGAGGCACTTGCCGGCTTGATCGTGATGTCAGGTTATGTACCGTCGCCGGGCTTTATTGACAGCCGCTTGAGCGGCGCGAACCGCAGCGTGCCGATCTTTGCCGCGCACGGCATATACGATGACGTGTTGCCGATCCAGTTAGGGGAGGCCGCGCGCGACTTTGCGATCACGCGAGGTTGCAAGGTCGACTGGAGCGCGTATCCGATGCCGCATTCAGTGTGCGAGGATGAGATATCGGCGTTGCGCGCGTGGCTCGGCACGCGGCTCGGCACGCTGCTCGCAGCATCTTCCTGAAGCGTCCCGCAGCGTGTCTTTTTGTAGAGCGCAAGCCGCTCCGGTGCGTCCGGGATTCTCAACACAGCCTAATGGTTGTCCGGATGGTTTTCGCGGTCATTCCCGCCGCGTGATTCTCCACCGTGCGCTTCGCCGCCACCGCGCTGCGCGGGCGGAGGGCTGCCGCCATGCATCTGCGGTGCATCCATCGTATGAGCAGGGGCTGGTCCCGGTTGTGGCTGCGGTCGCGCCTGAGACTGAACCTGCTGCGGAGGGCCGCCGTGCGGCGGTGGTTGACCCGGCGAATGAGCAAAGCCCGGCTGAGGAGCGCCGCCCTGCTGCGGGGGCGCTTCCGGCGCATGACCATACGCAGGTTCACGAGCAGGCGGCGCCCCCGGCGGTCGACCGACCTCGCCGCGAACCGGCGGAGGGCCTCCACGCACGGGCGGCGGGTGATTTGCCCAGCGCGCCGCATCGTGATACCACGGACGATCATGGTAATAGCGGCCCCAGTAGGAATCGACCGAAAACACCACGATTGGCAGCCCGATCTGCACGCCATAAGTCATGACGGGAACATTCGCGCCCTGGTACGGATAGCTGAGACTCTCGCCGTAGACCCATCCGCGCAAGTCGGGCGCGGCGACGTCGCACCAACTGTAACCCTCGACACAGCCCATCACCGTGAGCGGCACGCCTTCTGGCACCTCGACTACCACCGGGTAATCCGGTGCCGGACCGGCATAGACATCCACGGGCGCATTCGTATACGCCTGGACTTGCGCGCAAGCCGCGCCGGAGAGCGCCATCAGGCAGACACCGCCTGCGATGGCCCGGATGACAAAGTGCTTTTGCATGATTCCTCCCAAACAGAACGCTGTTTCCCGAGCCTTGCCGTCCAGTCTTTGCAAAAAGCGACGCAGATGCGCGGCATGCCGTTGGCGATCTGGCGATAAAGCGGTGCCATGTCTGACGTTTCTTCGGCGTTTCTTCTGGGCGGTATTCAGCTGTTCAGCCTCGAGCCAGACGTTGGCTTGTACTGGCGCCTGCGCTTTTCCTTGGGACATACGATGGAAATAGCAAGTTTCATGCTTCGTCACAAGCGCTGCTAAGGTGTAAGGTCTGAAAGATGCGCAGGCTGTCCGATTTCTTCAAGACACGTGTCAGCGCGACGCCTACTTTCGGTGCGCATGAATCGAAGGCAAGCTTTGGCAAAGATCCTGGGTGCTGGCTGTTCGCCAGTCTCATGAAGGAGCATTCAGCATGTTGAACTACCCTGCCGCCTATCAATCCACTAAGGGTTCCGCGCTCGACGTCGATAAGGCGTTTTATGAACGCGTCGCATCACAGCACGACACCCGCACGCTGATCGAATCGATCGTTGTACCGATCCGCTCGGGTCAGGCGTGGACCGTCCCGGCCGGCCATGTGTTTCGCATCGTGACGATCGAAGGTCCACAGGTGGCCGACCTGAATATGTGGAACCTGCACAACCCGCGCGAGCGCATGTGGGCCTCGCGCACACGTCAGTTGCAGCAGGCGCACGTGAGTACGTTTGATCGTCTGTGGTCGACGCTGCCGTTCCTGCGCCCGATGGTGACAATCACCGATGACAGCCTCGCCGACTACGGCGTCGACGAGCATGGCGGCCGCGTCCACGACCTGCTCGGTACGCGCTGCGATCCCTATGTGAACCGGATGCTGACCGGTGAGGATTTCCATTTCCACTGCCACTCCAACCTCACACGCGCGATCGCGCCGTACGGATTGACCGAATACGACGTGCACGACGTGCTCAACGTCTTCCAGTGCACCGGTCTGAATCTGGAAGACAAATATTTCATGAAAGCATGCCCGGCAAAGAAGGGCGACTACCTCGAATTCTTTGCCGAAATCGACTTGCTGTGCGCGCTGTCGACTTGTCCGGGTGGCGATCTTTCGTTGCCGATGTGGGGGCCGGACGCGCGCGATCCGCTGGAGGTGTGCCGACCACTCGGCATCGAGATTTACCGGCTTGCACCGCAGATGCTGGATGGATGGGCGCCGCCATCCGTCGCTGCGTACAAGGGACAGCATGGAATGACACTGCAGCAGCCGAAATGGAAATGCGGTTGTTGATGATCGATCACGCGCCGATACGAGTCGCATGCTCAAAGCTTTAGACCGCGGTCGAAATCGTACCGTCGCGGTCGCCGTTTGCCTTCGCATCGAGCGCACACTTGAGCGCGATTCGGCGTCTGCCGCGCGCGTCAGCGACTATTATCTATTGAACTATCCTCTTCGCGAGCGTTACGACCGGCGTGCTGGGTGAGCCGTCGCCGTTTCGCCTGCCACAGCGGAGCGCAGTGGCCTTTGCCGCACCGCACCGCGGGCGCGAATGCGACGGCCTTCGACCATGACGTCGACGGGCCGGTGAAAGTCTTCTACTGGGTTGACGGCAGGTTCGAGTATGCGGTGTCGGGCGGGTATCGCGCGCAACACGCTGCTGATCGTGGCGCACGCGCGGTGGCCGCGCAGTTGGCTCGGAAGGGATAAGGGTCATGTGTGCGTTGCGGCATAGGGGCTGATTCCGCGACGTCCGGCGCCGTCTCCAGGCCTCAATGGAAGGAGACAAGGCGATGAATTCGAGCAACGGGCTGTTGCGCGCATATGGGCGCGTGCCGTCGTGGCTGGGTGCGTTGTGTGCGCTGGTACTGTGCGCCATGTGGAGCGGCGGCGCGTATTCCGAGCCGGTGGGCGGCCCATGCCGGGACGAGGCATGCAGACCGCACAGGCCGCCGCCACCGTCGAAAGCAAGCTGTCCGCAACTGAACGGGTTGACCATCCGGGCCCGCGAGATCGGCCTGCCCACAACCGGCGCCGTCGTCACATCGACGACCCAGATCGCGGCGAGCGGCAGCGGGGCGGCGGCTACCGGGTCGTACTGCCTCGTGGCCGGCGCGATTCATCCGGTCGATCCGTCCGCGCCGGACATCCTGTTCAACGTCGCGTTGCCGGACCAGTGGAACGGCAAGATCCTGATGCTCGGCGGCGGCGGTTTCGACGGCTCGATTCCCGCCGTGACCGGTAACGTGCCGAGCGCGCCGGCCAATCTGCCGGGACCGCTGTCGCGCGGTTACGCGGTGTTCGCGAGCGATTCCGGGCACGAGGCGACGAACGGCGCGGTGAGCGGCGCGTTCTCCGTCAACGCCGAGGCGTATGACAACTTCATGGGTGAAGCGCTGAAGAAGACGCACGACGCCGCGCTCGTGATCATTGACGCGCATTACGGCACGCATCCGTACAAGGCGTATTTCGCGGGCGGCTCGACTGGCGGGCGCGAGGCGCTGACCGTCGCGCAGCGCTGGCCGCAGGACTGGGACGGTGTGATCGCCTTCTACCCCGCGTACGACTTCACGACGCTGAGCCTGCAGCAATTGCGCGCGACGGAAGGCTTCGCGGCGCCGGGCGCGTACCTCGACACGGCGCAGCGCGCGCTTCTCCTGAAAGCGGTGATGCAGGCGTGCGACGGGCTCGACGGCGTCGTCGACGGGCTGATCAGCAACGTGCAGGCGTGCAATGCGACGTTCAACCCGGCGACCGCCGACGTCGACGGCAAGCCACTGCGCTGCGCCGGTGGTGCAGCGCGTGGCGACACGTGCCTGTCGGATCGGCAGATCGCGGCGCTCAACACAATGAACACGCCGCTCGTGTTTGCCTATCCGCTCGAAAACGGCGAAACGCAATATCCGGGCTATAACGTGTATGGCGCCGATCTGGGGGTGGGCAGCAGTTCGCCGCTCGAGGCGACGGTCACGTTGCTCGCGCTTGGTACGACGCAGCCGTCGTATCCGCTGCAGAGCACCGCGATGTTCGATGGACAGATCAGCGACCAGTTTGTCCGCTACACGGTGATGGACAACCCGAACTTCGACTCGCTGACGTTCAATCCGGCGCTTGCCGGTCAATGGTCCGGGCGGATCAGCATGCTGTCGGGACTCGACGCGACCAACGCGAACCTGACGCCCTTCATGCAGCGCGGCGGCAAGCTGCTGATGGCGCACGGCACCGTGGACCAGACCGTCAGCACGCGGGCCACCGAGATCTACTATCAGCGCCTGCTTTTCACGATGGGCTTTAGCGCCGTCGAGTCGTTCGTGCGCTTCTACGAGATTCCAGGGATGCAGCACGCGATCGGCACCGAGTTCAACGCGTCGTGGGACTCGCTCACGGCGCTACAGAACTGGGTCGAGCACGGGACGCCGCCGGTGCATCAGGTGGACACCGATACCGCGGGGGTGCCGGGACGCACGCGGCCGCTGTGCCAGTATCCGGCGTGGCCTAGCTATAACGGCGCGGGCGACGTGAACAGCGCGGCGTCGTTTACCTGCGTGCAGTGACAGCGCACGCAGGCCGCGACGCGCGAAGGGCTACCGCGCCCGTTATCGCCGCGCGTCGCGCGTCAGCCACGTCTGTGCAATGCCGTTGTTCGCGCAATTCTTGCCCGCGCTGCCATCCAGTTCGGCGGGATGGTCAGCGTTTTGATGGGCTGCGCCGCGAGCAGCGGGGCGGCAATGGGGTATATCGGGGGCGGGTGGGTTGTCGCGTGTTTGCGGGAGAGGACGGCATGCTGAATCTCGACATTATTATCATAATGTCAAAATTAAGGTGCATGGACATTAGATTATTAACGGTTTACGTTATATTATTTACCGAATTCACCTGAATTGCCCCCCATGTCCCGTTTCCTGTCCGATGAGGTCCGCGATCTCCCGAAGACCGCCATAGACCAGATGCTTTAATGAGGCACCTTGGGCAACTTCCAGGTGGGGAGGACCTGATACCCAGCCCGTTGTCTTGCCCGACTTCTACGAGCCCTTCTGGCTCGCTATACAGGGATGAACCCGGTACGCAGTCTTGCAACCTCGACATCGCGGGCCCGATAAAGCTCGGCCATCTTGATCATCGTGTTCGTATCCAGCCGGGTCTCGGCCAGCCGTCGCATAAACCCGTCGCTTCGCGTAAGGAACGTGACGCTCTCTTTGGGTGTCGCCTATAACGGTTAGCGGTGCCTACGGTTGTGAGCCACCACCGTCGTTTCATCATACTAATGGTCCGCTGCACGTTGCGAGGCAGGCGCTGACGGGTCGTTAGTCACTTGAAAAGCGAGCACGGCTCATGCTGATCCTTTTCATTGCTCCCGCAGGTTTGTTTCGCGATGGAGTCGCACGTCTGCTCGGCGACGTGGCTGACGGCGCCGAAGTGAAATGCGCCGACTACGCGTTGAGCCCTATCGGTAGCGGGCAAACGGTTGACGTACTCGTGCTCGACGGTGACTACCTACCGGAGGCGCTCACTACCGCAAGCGCTTCTCATCACGCCGCACCTAACCTGCCCGTGCTTGCACTGCTGACCTCGGTCGATCCTCAGACCGTCGAGCAATTCATCTCGGCTGGCGTAGCAGGTCACCTGGGTAAATCGGAGTCCGGCAACGCACTGCTCGGCGCACTGCGCCTCCTCGCTGCCGGCGGGCGGTATCTGCCATCGGCCATTCGCTGGTCGGCGGCTACCGCGGCTACCGCTTCCACCGACGCGGTGCAAAGTTCCGCCGTCGCGGCCGATCCCAATTCCCACTTCCTGACGCCTCGCCAACTGCAAGTGCTGGCGCTCGCGGCGCGCGGCGATTCGAACAAGTCGATCGCGCGACAGTTGAACATTACGGAAGGGACCGTAAAAGTGCACTTATATACGGTGTACAAGGCACTAAAGGTCGGAAGTCGAGGGCAGGCGAGCGTTGCCGCAGCGCGGTTGCAGAAGGTCGGCGATGTGCAACTTCATCACGCGCTGGACGGCCAGCTTTCAATCAGTCGGCTGCTGGCTTATACGACGCCCACCCGTTTTCAATCCGGCCACGTCCTCTTTCACAAAGATGACCGAAGCGATGCGCTTTACTACGTAGTGCGCGGAACGGTCATGCTCGAGGAAATCGGCATCGAGGTGGGGCAGGGCACGATACTGGGCGAAATCGGGCTCTTCTCTCCGGACCATCGGCGCACGTGCACGGCGCGTTGCAAGAGCGAATGCGAGCTGCTGGTGGTCTCGGCGACCGACGCGATGCGCCTTTATTACCAGGACCCGGAATTCGCCACCTATCTGATCCACTTGATTACCCGCCGACTGGAGGCCGATAAGCTGCGCACGCGGCGTTAATTGCGACTGTCGAACGTTTATTGCGGACACGGCATTCCAACATGCTTCGACTTTGTCCGATATCGACTGACATAAAGCGGATAACGGGCAAAAAAAGCCGTTTTTCCAATGTTTTTTTGACCTATAACACATACAAATCGCCAGTCTGCTGAAGACGTCGGGCGCGCGTTCGCATCGCCCCGTCAGGCGGCGAGATTCACCTTCTCGAGCATTTCGGCCCAGCGCTGAAAGCTTGCGCATGCGTGGCCGCGGCTCTTCCGACGTGACATTCGAAAGAATGCGCAGGGAGCGATGAAGTCCGTTGTGGATAAGACCCGTGCACGCCAAAAAATGGCTTGAATAAAAGTGATGGCAGATTTCCCCCGTTCACCGGATGGACTGGTTTGTGTCGTTCGCGCCGTGCTGTTTATGGACCTCGTTGAGTCCTGCAGGCTGATGCAGGATAACGAGGTCGAAGCGGCGCGGCGCTGGCGCGCGTTCAAGGCGCAGATCGAGAATGAGTTTGTGCCTGCGCATTGCGGCCGCCTGATCAGAACTGAGGGCGACGGACTGATGGTCACGTTCGTCCGCCTGCAGGATGGACTCGCCGCGACCTTTGCGATCCAGCGCGCGTCGCGCGAGGTCAACGCAGGCGAGCCAGCGAGCAAGCACATGCTCTTGCGGATGGGCTTGCACATCACGGAGTTGTACGAAGACGAGCGTGACGTGTACGGCCGCGGCGTCAACCTGGCTGCGCGCCTGTACACGCTGGCGGGACCGGGGGAGATCGTGGTCTCCGCGCAGGTCCGGGATCAGCTTACTTCCGATCTGGACGCGGAAATCGACGACCTCGGCGAATGCCATCTGAAGCATTTCGAGCATCCGGTGCGCGCCTATCGGATCGGTCCGCCCGGTCCACGTCCGCTGATCGAGCGTGGCGCCGCGTTTCTGCCGGAGCTGCGGCCCACCATTGCGGTGATTCCGTTCATCTTGCGTGGCGGCGACGTCGAACAGCAGATGCTCGGCGAAGTGCTCGCCGACGAGATCATCTCCTCCTTGTCTCGCACGGCCGAGCTTCAGGTGATCTCGCGTTTGTCCACGACGGCGTTTCGCGAGCGCGGCGCGTCACTCGACGAAATCAGCGGGTTTCTCGGCGCACGTTACGTACTGTCGGGCGCGTATCGAATGTCGGGCGATCAGTTCGTGCTCGTCGCCGAGCTCGCCGAGGCCAAGTCGCGTCACATTTTGTGGACCGAGAGCATCAGAGGCCGCACTTCCGAGATCATGCTCGGCGAAGACGAACTGATCGGCCGGGTGGTCGGCGAGGTCAGCAATGCGATCATCAATCGCGAATTGCATCGGGCACGATCGCAGGCGTTGCCCACGCTCGAAATCTCGACACTGCTGATGAGCGCCATCGTGCTGATGCACCGCGGCGTGGCGCACGATTTCAACCGCGCGCGCGACATGCTGGAAGTCGTGATCGAACGCGCGCGCAGACAGGCATTGCCGCATGCATGGCTCGCCAAGTGGCATGTCTTGCGCTTCAATCGCGGTTGGACCGATGACCGCAGCGGCGAAGCAAATGTGGCGCTCGAATGCACGCGACGCGCGCTCGACGCCGATCCTGAGTGTTCGCTCGCGTTGACCATCGACGGATTCGTGCATACGAATCTGCTCAAGCAGCTCGACGTCGCGCAGCAGCGCTACGCGCTCGCGCTCTCGGTCAATCCCAACGATTCGCTTGCGTGGCTGCTCAAAGGCACGCTGCACGCATTCGAAGGCGAGGGCGAGGAGGCTGTCGACGCCACCGAGCGTGCCCTCAGGCTTTCGCCGCTCGATCCCTTACGCTATTTCTACGAGTCGCTAGGCGCAACGGCCGCGCTATCCGCAGGCCGCTACGAACGCGCGGTGGAGCTGGCGCAACGGTCCCTGCGGGTGAACCGTACCAACACGTCCACGTTACGCGCGCTGGCGATCGCGCAGTCGCTGCTCGGCAACGTCGAGGCGGCGCGTTTGACGGTCGGCGAAGTGCTGGCCATCGAGCCGACGCTGACGGTGCAACGTTATCTCGAACGCTCGCCTAGCGGCGCATACAAGACCGGCAAGATCTGGTCGGAGGCGCTCCGTCAGGCGGGATTACCGGCTAGATAGAAGAAGCAATGAATGCGGTGCTGGATCCCTGAGAGAGGAGACATATCGTGAGCGGACTTGGCGGTGCGGGTGGGGCAGGCGGTGCGGGCGGTGCGGGTGGAGCGGGCGGCGCGGGAGTTCCGCCCGGCGGTGGCGGCGCGGGTGGCGTCTATGATGCGGGCGGCGGCAATTCGGGCGACGCGCGGCTTCTCGCGGAAGCGCTGACTGGACACCGCGACGGGATAGTGGGCAGTTGGCGGCCTGCGGAACTGGTCACGCTCAACTTCGATAGACAGAAACTGCAGAATCTCGCCACACCGGCGGCGCTCGACGATCCCGCTCAGCTGTGGCGATGGGAACCCTGGGTGCGCGCGACGGTGTTCGATTTCGAACTGCTGACCAGTCTGCATTTTTCGTTTCCCGACCCTTACACTGCCATGCTGTCTCACCGGGCAAGCGCGGCAAGCGGCGCGGACGTGGAAATCGTCTCCTTGAGCAGGCCGGACGTGGACGTCTTCACGAAACAACTCGACTGGTTGGACTTCTATGCGGACCTGCGCGAGGACCGCACTGCGGAGATACTGTGTCAGATGGGGCCGCAAGTGGCGTTCTGGAGCACCCTTATCTATCTGCACCCGAGCCGCACGCCGAAGACGCTCGAACTGCTCGATACCGTCGTGCGATTCGCGATCTTCGTGGAACTTCGCTTCAAGCATGCGATAGCGGCGCAAAGGGCCATCGAGTACTCGACCCAGGTCCAGCCGATGATCCAGACGCCGGGTCATGGCTCGCTACCGAGCGGCCATTCGACCCAGGCGTTCATTATCGCGGTGGTGCTGTGCGCATTGTTCAATGAGTTGCCCGGCTCGGTATTCCATCAGCAGGTGATGAGGCAGGCGTACCGCGTCGCGGTGAATCGAACGGTGGCGGGTGTGCATTTTCCGATCGACAGCATCGCGGGGCACGTCCTCGGTACGTCGCTCGGGGAATACTTTGTCGCGCGGTGTAAGCGCAAGCTTGGCGGTAACGGCATGATTACGTCCCGCTATTTCAAGGGCAAGGATATCAATGCCAATGATCCGCACGGCAATCCGGATTTCGATTATCACGAGCCGCTGAGCGACGCCGATGTCGCCGCCTATATCGCGAACACTCAGGGCATGACCGCGGCACAGGTGCAAGCCTACTTCTCGTTCATCGGCTGGGACTCTGTGCAAACGGCCGTGGATGGATCCGACATTCTGTCGTGGCTCTGGAACCAGGCGGTGAGCGAGTGGACGGGTAAGAGTCTCCAGAACACGCGTTTGCCGTAAGCGTGTCGATGCGCGCAGAAATGGTGGCATACGAGGTGACATATGAGCTGGCAATCTTTGGTGGGCGGCGGCGCGTGGAGTGGTCTCGACTGGACCGGGCGCGCCGTTGACAGCGCCCGCGCCGACCCCTATCTGGCGTGGGCGGACACCACGGCATTTGCTTGCCTCGGAGGGCAACCCACGGGGTGGGTGCGCGTCATCCTCGAACTGGAAGCGCACTGGCCAGGAGATGGCGCTCCGCCACTTACCGCGCAGGCGTTCGCGGAGAGTCTGGAAAACGCGAACGCCGCGTGGAAGAGGTGGATTCAGGTATCGACCGTCTATCGCTTTCCGCCGCATGATCTGGAGGCGTCGCGCTTCCTGACTGCGATCGTGACGAAGCAGTTCTTCGCCGAAATCGATGGCGCCATGAAGGGTGTCGTGAAGCGCTTCGAACTCGGGATGCCGATCGCTCCTGGCGACGCGGCGCAGTCTTTGGCTCCTGGTCCCGAAGCGTCCGTGCCGGGAACGGCGCCCGTCTTCGGTCCCATCGCTCAACCAGGCGCAGCGTCCCCTGACGCGCCGGACCAGCCGCACGCCGTGTTCATGGGTGTCATGGACGACGGACTGGCGTTCGCTCACGAACGCTTTCGTTCTGTCGCCGATATTCCGTTAACCCGCATCGAATACTTCTGGAATCAGGATGACGCGGCGGCGGCGCCGCTCGGCGTGCACTACGGGCGTGAGCTAGCTCGCGACGAGATAAACGACTTGCTTGAGCAGTGTGTAAGCAACGGACTCGTCGATGAAGACGCCGTGTATCGGCTCAACGGTTACGTCGGTGCGCGCAAACGCTGGGCGCACGGCACGGAGGTCATGGATCTCGCGTGCGGCGTGAGGCCCAACAAGATCGAGGCCGCCGCGTTGATCCTGGAAGAGGAGCGGACGGGAACGGTTCAACCGCCGCGTATCCTGTGCGTCCAGTTCAAGACGGCAGGGCGAACGATTCGCGACACGTCCGGGCTCTGGTTCGCCGTTCACGCACTCGACGCGATCCGCTACCTCCTGCGTCGCGCCGACGATCTTGCCAACGGTGCGGGGTACTCGGTTGTACTCAACCTGAGCTACGGCTATATGGCGGGTCCGCACGACGGCAGTTCGATCATTGAAAGCGCGATGGACGAACTGATCGGCCTGCATCGCGATCTATCCATCGTCGTACCCGCAGGAAACAGCAACCTGCTCCGCTGTCACGCGATACTCCCGATTGAGAGCGGAACGTCGAGCGCGCTCACGTGGCGCGTCTTGCCCGATTGCGCCACGCCTGGTTTTCTTGAGATATGGTTGCCGAAGGATGCCGATGCATCCAGCGTGACCGTTCAGATTACTCCGCCGTGGGGAGACAAGAGCCCCGCGTTTCCGGTCAAGAATCTCTACACATGGCAACCCGGGCGCAATGTGCTGTGCACGGCGGTCTATCTGGATCGCGTCGCAACGGGCGACCGCAATATGATCCTGATCGCACTCGCGCCCACGACGATGAACCAGTCCCAGCGCGATCCGGCGCCGGCGGGCAACTGGACCGTGACGCTGACGAACGGGTCGGGTGACGATCTGGAGATTCATGCGTGGGTGCAGCGTAATGAAACGGCCTATGGATATCCGCTGCGGGGGCGCCAGTCGCGCTTCGAGGATCTGGCGTACAAGAGGTTTGTTTTCGGGGCCCACGTGCGGGACTTCGACGAGGGCAATCCCGACGAGGGCAATCCGTCGACCTGGATCAAGCGTCGTGGCACGTTGAGCTCCATTGCGACCGGCGAGCGCACCGTCGTGGTCGGTGCCTATCGCAGGACTGACGGACGCGCTGCGACCTACTCATCGACCGGACCTTCTCTTCAGGAGACGAAGCGATCCGGTCCAGATGCGGCGGCTGTCAGCGAAGACTCCGTCGCATGCGCAGGCGTGCTGGGCGCGAGTACGCGCAGCGGCTGCCTCGTTGCGTTGAGCGGAACCAGCGCGGCGGCTCCGCAGGTGGCCCGCTCGCTGGCGAGGCAAAGAATCATCGAGCACGCGAATGGATTGCAGCCCAATGTTTTCACGCCTCAGCTTTCCCCTCGCGCATGGATCGAAGACGAGGCGGATTCCCTCGATCCGGTGCCGGCCGCGCTGGCGCCTCACCTGCTAGCCCCATGCCCCGGCACGTTGAATCCGCCGCCCGTACCGCTCGGTCAACACGCCTATGTGCCGCGCCTGCCTGAGATTCGGGCAGGCTCCGGCAGGCTGCCTTCGCCGCGCTGGAAGAAAAGAGGCATCAAGCTGTAGCGGAGCCATAACGCGTCGAGGACCGGGTCTTCTGCACCCGGCCCTCGTCGTCTGTCACGTGCGTCCGCTGCCGGGATCTGGCGCGGACAGAGAGATTATTGACCTCCCTTGAAAAGCTCCTGGAGTCTCGCCGCTTCTCCGTTTTTCTGCGAGCGTACGAGGTCCTGATAAACCTCGGCGCGGGTTTTGCCCTGTTGAATTGCGGCGCCGCCCGACATCGAGTTGGTCGACATGTCTGGCCCTTGCGAACTGTTCATGATTTCGGTTGCCGTCGGCGGCTGTTGCGTGGTGGTTTCCTGCGCGTTTGCCTGCAATGAGCACGCGCAGAGGATGCCGCTTACCAGTAAAAGTGCTGTCTTCATTTCGACTCTCCTTTCGAGATGGTGGCGCATGGTCCCGCTGCGCCGATGTGCGCCGTGTCCAGGGAGAAAGCGGGTCGCTCCGTGGAAAACGGAGTGAGTGCGATCGGGCGAGGTTGCAGAGACGCTTAGGTCGATTGCAGTATGTGTGTCGGGCGCGGGCTCGGCTATATGCCATTGGTGATAGACGACGAAGGACGCGCGGTAGCCGTCGAAGTTATAGCGGAACCAGTCGTAGTGCCGGCCATTTGGAAATGTCGGGGTTTGACGTCGGGTTTGACGCTGTCTTTAACGGTTTGAATCTCATGTAGTGTTGAAGCCGAGCCGATCCCCGTCTATGCCGAGATGAGCAGCATCAACCCTGTATTTCTATTACCGAGCGCGCTTGCGGCTCGCGGTGAGGGCATCGCGCGAGGCTTTGTCGATTCGCTTGTGCTTGGCGGCGGCCAGTTCTGCACCAACCCGGGCCTCGGTATTGCAATCGATGGCGATGCGTTGAAAGCATTCATAGAAGGCGCCACGACAGAACTGAGCGCGAGGCCCGCGCAGACGATGTTGACCCCAGGCATCTACGCGGCATATCAGCAGGGCGAGGGTAAGTTGGCCGCAACGAAAGGCGTCGCCGCGGTCGCGTATGGGCTGGAGGCCACGGGCCCGACACAAGCCTGCGCGGCGCTGTTCGTGACCGATGCCCCGACCTTTCTTGCGACCCCCGAATTGGAAGACGAGGTGTTCGGCCCGGCATCAACGATCGTGCGCTGCAAGGACGAGCAGGAACTCCTTGACGTCGCAGAGCACTTCGTCGGTCAACTCACCGCGACCATCCAGATGGACCGTACAGACGTGTCCACGGCGAAAAAACTCGTGCCGATCCTCGAGCGTAAGGCTGGCCGTATTCTCGTCAATGGCTACCCGACGGGCGTTGAGGTATCACACGCGATGGTGCATGGCGGTCCATTTCCGGCCACTTCCGACAGTCGGGTGACGTCGGTGGGGACTACGTCGATCGAGCGCTTTCTGCGCCCCGTTTGTTACCAGGACTTTCCTGAAGACCTGTTGCCCGAGGCGCTTCTCGACGACAACCCGCTCGAGTTGTGGCGGCGCCGGGACGGACAGGTCACACGCAATTAAACGATCACGAGAAAACGACACGGCCCAATCGGGCCGTCTCTTTGTCAAAAGGGACTCGGCGCGCGCGACGATGGTATCGCGATGCAGTTCTTGATTCCGAATTGGAAGAGTTGGGCAACAAGGATCGAGCCTCGCGCTGAATAAGCCAACCCGGAGGGTCGACTCACGCCGGCCGCCGCTTTGCTTAAGGCGCTTCAGGATGCAAATGAAGCCTGGCGCATACCGATGGAAGCGCTATCGCCCCTCCCGGTATTGTCACCGATGGCGAATAACGTCCCGTATTTGCGGTTAGCACCGAATCTTGATGATGTAGACGATTTGCACCAAGGCTGCTTCCACTTTTACTTCCGAAACGCTTCTACTTTCGCTTCATTGCACGGCCGCAGGCTTCCATTCCGATCAGGCATGGCGCACGGTTCGCAAAGTGTTCGAGAAATGCCGCCCGCTTAATCTGCCTACTTACGATCTTGCCAGTATCTGGCTCGACCCAGTGCAACTGGATGACGCTCTTTGCGATATCTACACCTACTGATTTGCGAGGTCTGACGGAACCCAATCACGCGCGTCAAAATTTACTCTGATCTTTTTTATGCATGGACAGGAATCCAAATACGGAATTCTTTGTTCACTGAATTGCCGGTTCTCGGTACCGTAGCTCCTCGTTTGTATTGCGTTGCGCTCTCGCGCAGGCGCTATCTGGACTTCGGCTTCCTATTGGTATCGATGTGAGGATGCCGGCCCGTCGCAAAAAAGGGGATCGTGTTTTTTGCAAGATTTCAGGAGGGCAGTCGTGAGCTGCACAGATCACAGCTATCGGAGTGATGTATGCCTGCAGAGGTAGTTTTCAGTTCCACCCAGCCGGCTCGAAGTCCAGCTCAGTACGGGCGTCGCGATCCGAATCCGGTACGCCGTTACGCCGGCATCGGGGCGGTGTTACTCCTCCACATTTTCTTCATCTGGGCGCTGATGAACGGCCTTGCCAACAAGGTCGTGCAGATCGTCCAGAAGCCGATCGAGACGAAGATCATCGAGCCGGTGAAGCCGCCACCTCCGCCGCCGATGCCGGTGGTGCAACTGCCGCCGCCGAAGTTCACGCCGCCTCCGCCGCCGTTCGTGCCGCCGCCAGAAGTGCAGGTCACGCCGCCGCCGGTCGCGCCGACGATCACGCATCAGGCCGTGCCGGTGCCGGCTCCCGTTGCACCGCCGCCGCCCGCGCCCGCTGCGCCGCCGGAACCGGCGCCCGCGAAGCCTGCCAGCCACGCTGTCGGCGTGGTGTGCCCGAACTCGGACGAGGTACGCCGCACGATGGGCTACCCGGAAGAAGCGCAGGACAACAACATCACGGGCGACGTGTTGATCTCATTCGTGGTCGACCCGCAGGGGCATGTGACCGACGAAAAAGTCGAGCAGTCCGCGAGCCCGATCCTCGCCCGTGCAGCGTTCAGCGCGGTGAAGAAATTTAACTGCATTTCGCAAGGGCAGCCGGTCCGCGTGCAGGTGCCGTTCTCGTTCAACCTGAACTGAGCGCCGTGCGCAGGGCTCGGGCGTGCCCGATTCAAACCCTTTCGATATCGATGGATGCACCCTCTGGAGCATGTATGAAGAAGCGTTCCTTTTTTGCCGCCGCGGCGGCCAGCCTGCTGATTTCGGCCACGGCCGTCACCTTCCTCGTTGCACCGCAGGCCGCCCGGGCCCAGGCCAGCGCGCCGGCGGCTAACACCATAGCCGCTGGCGCCGCGGGCTCGAATCAGGCCACGGCCGCCCCGCAGGCTGCAGCTCCCGCCGACCAGCCCGCGCCGCCGCCGGCCGCCGCCACGAGTGCCGAAGTGACGAACCCGTATGGCCTTGGTGCGCTGTGGGCGAACGGCGACTTCGTCGCGCGCTTCGTGCTGATCCTGCTCGTGCTCATGTCGATGGGAAGCTGGTACATCATGATCACCAAGTTCCTCGAGCAGCTACGTGCCAACCGGCGCGCGAATACGGCCGACGCGCAGTTGTGGAGTGCGCCTTCGCTCGCCCAGGGCGCGGAACAGCTTGATGAGAATTCACCGTTCCGTTTCATCGCGCAAGTGGGGATCGAGGCCGGCGCGCACCACGACGAGGCGTTGCTCGAAGCGGTGGATCGCAATACATGGATCGACGTGTCCATCGAGCGTGCCATTACCAATGTGTCGAACCGTTTGCAGGATGGCCTCGCGTTCCTCGGCACGGTCGGTTCGACGGCGCCGTTCGTCGGCCTGTTCGGCACGGTGTGGGGCATTTATCACGCGCTGACCGCGATCGGTATCGCCGGCCAGGCGTCGATCGACAAGGTCGCAGGCCCGGTGGGCGAGGCGTTGATCATGACGGCGATTGGTCTGGCCGTCGCGGTGCCGGCGGTGCTTGGCTACAACTTCCTCGTGCGTCGCAACAAGTCAGTGATGGAACGCGTGCGCGCGTTCGGCGCGCAACTGCATACGGTCCTTCTGCCGGGCACGAAGCGTCATGTGCGCGCGGTCGCGAATGCGAAGTAAGCAACAGAAGCACAGGCGGAGCAAGAAGCTATGGGCATGAACGTTGGACAGGACGGTGACGAGGACGAGGTGATCGCTGCCATCAACACGACGCCGCTCGTCGACGTGATGCTGGTGCTGCTGATCATCTTTCTGATCACGATACCGGTGGTCACGCACACGGTGCCGGTGCGTTTGCCGACGGAGACGGTGAACCCGCTGCAGACCAAACCGGACAGCATCGAGATTGCAGTCAATAAGGACGGCGACTTCTTCTGGAACGAGAAGCTGGTCGATGCGCCGACACTGCTCGCGCGGCTGAAGGGGGCGTCGGTGAAGCTGCCGCAGCCCGAGGTGCACGTACGCGGTGACCAGACGACTCGCTACGAATTCATCGGGCGGGTGGTCACCGCATGCGAGCGGGCCGGCATCTCGAAGGTGTCATTTATTACTCAGCCGCCCGCGCGCGGCGGATAGCTTTGCATGGGACCGGACTAAGAGCTTTGCACCAAATCCGGTCGACAGCTTTGCATGGGACCGGACTAAGAGCTTTGCATGGGACCAGAGTAAGCGCTAAAGCGCCAACTCTGGCCGACAGCTAAAGCGCTAAGTCCGGTCGACAGCTTTGCATGGGACCGGACTAAGCGCTAAAGCGTTAAGTCCGGTCGACAGGAGTCGACGATGGGAATGAACGTAACTTCGGGTAGCGGCAGCGGGGAACCGGATGTGCTGGTTGACATCAATACCACGCCGCTGATCGATGTGATGCTGGTGTTGCTGATCATGCTAATCATCACGATCCCGATCCAGATGCACTCGGTGAAGATGGACCTGCCCGTGGGCAACCCGCCGCCGCCGGCCGTGCCGCCGCCGGTCGTGCAGGTCGACATCGATTTTGACGGGACGATCACGTGGAACGGCGCGCCGCTCGCGGGCGCGGCCGACCTGGAGCGCCACATGGCCGCCGTCGCGGCGCAACCGGAGCAGGCGGAGATCCACCTGCTGCCGAACAAGCTTGCTCCGTACAAGGACGTGGCAGCCGTGCTGGCCGCCGCGCAACGTGAAGGCGCGACGAAAATCGGGCTAGTCGGCAACGAACGCTATATGCAATGAGCACGCGTGAGCGCTACGCGCAGCAGTTTTTATAGTCAGGCAAGGATGCGGACACAATGAATCTCCGTAGTGTAAAGCGCGCCGCAGCAGCGGCAGCGCTCAGCAGTTTTGTTGCGCTGGCGGTGGTCCCCGGCGTCTCTCACTCGGCCGACGTGCTGCGTCCCGAAGTGGCGAAGCCGTTGAACGACGCGCAGACCCTGTACCGGGCCCGCAACTATCGCGGCGCACTGGGCAAGATTGCGCAGGCCGCGGCGACGCCGGGCAAGACTGCTTACGAGACGCGCGTGATCGAGGAGATGCAAGGCGCGGCGGCAATGGCGGCCGGCGACACCGACGTCGCTGCCGGGGCCTATGAGGCGCTGCTGTCCTCGGGAGAACTCGACGCCGCGAACGCGCAGCAGTTCTCGGCTGCGCTCGCCGGCATCTACTTCCAGCAGAAGAACTACGCGGCGGCGATCCGCACCTCACAGCGTTACCAGAAAGCGGGCGGCGCGGATCCGCAGATGCGTGAACTGCAACTGCAGTCGTATTTCCTGTCGGGTGACTGCGGCAATGTGGTCGCGACGCTGAAGCCCGCCGTCGGCGCCGCGCTGAAGGGCGGCCGTCCACCGGCCGAGCCGCAATTGCAGATGCTCGCGCAGTGCGCGCAGAAGACGAACGACGATGGCGCGCGTGCCGAGGCGCTGGCCGCACTCGTTGCGTACTACCCGAAACCCGTGTACCAGCAGCAACTGTTCGATAGCGTGCGCAGCAAGTCGGGTTATTTCGCGTCGCTGGATCTCGACATCTACCGTCTGCGCCGCGCGACCGGTGCGTTGACGACAGCGGACCAGTACATGGAGATGACGCAGCTCGCACTTGTCGCCGGGATACCCGCCGAAGCGAAGCAGGTGATCGACCAGGGCTTCGCATCGGGCGTGCTCGGACACGACGCGCAGGCTGAACGTGAGAAGCGTTTGCAGGCGCTGGTCATCCGGCGTCTACAAGGGCAGAACGACGGCAACAATCTGCCGGTGGATCCGGCGGACGGCGCGTTGAACCTCGTGTTTGCCGGGCAACGGCAGCAAGGGGTCGACGCAGTCGTTGCCGCGATCGGCAAAGGGAGCGCGCATCCGGATGCTGCACGGCTGCGACTGGGTGAAGCGTATTACTACGCGGGTCAGAAGGCGCGCGCAGCGCAGGTGTTCGGCACCGTCAAGGGCGCCGACGGCTCTGCCGATCTCGCCCGGCTGTGGACGCTGGTCGCCGATCGGCGCAATGACTAGTTGCCCGACGTGGCCGGTCGTATATCGGACCTCAGCCCAACACTAATCCGGCGATAATCCGTCGATAAGCCGGCGTTGGTCCAGTCAAACGACCCGGCGCTCCCCGCCGGACAGTCCGCTTCGTGAAGGAACCCCCGATGAGTGCCATCCACAATGAAGTCGACCTCGATGCCGACGGACGTCACGTCGGCTATCTGCGCCTGCCTCATTCCGTTCATCGTTCCGCGTATGGATGGCTTCCCATTCCGATTGCATCGGTCCGCAATGGCGAGGGCCCCGTCGTGCTGCTGATGGGGGGCAATCACGGCGACGAATATGAAGGGCAGGTACTCGTCTCCAGTCTGATTCGCGAGATCGAGCCTCAATGGGTGCGCGGGCAACTGATCTTCCTGCCGATGGCGAACTTTCCCGCCGCGGCTGCGGGCATGAGGACTTCGCCGCTCGACGGCGGCAACCTGAATCGCAGTTTCCCCGGTGACGCACAAGGTGCGCCGACGGCCGCGATCGCGGACTACATCGAGCACACGCTGCTCGCTCGCGCAGATTATCTGATCGACCTGCATTCGGGCGGCAGTTCGCTTCTCTACGACGGCGCCAACATGCTGGCCCTCGAGCCGCGCGATCCCGCCGAGGAGGAACGGCTCAAAGCTTTGCTCGCCGCCTTCGGTTTGCCGCGTGCATTTCTGCATCGGCCGAATCCGGTCCATGCCGCGACCGCAGCGCGCCGGCAGGGCGCGATCTCCATCCTCACAGAACTCGGCGGCGGCGGCACAGTGCAGGCAAACCTGCTGCGTGATGCGCGACAAGGGCTACTGAACCTGCTGGGTTTCATCGGACTGCTGAGCGGGCCGCTCTTACCGGATGGACCTCCCGCTCAGACGCGTTTCTTCTCGGTGTCGGTCTCGCGCCATTATGTGTACGCCTACGATCGTGGCGTGTACGAGCCGCTCGTCGAACTGGGCAGTCAGGTCGTGGCGGGCCAGCCCGCAGCGCGCATTCATTTCCCCGATACGCCGCTGCGGGAACCGGTCACGACCTTTTTCGCGGCAGCGGGCGAAGTGGTTTGCAAACGCGTGCCCGCCGCAGTGGAGCGCGGCGACTGCCTGTTCCATCTTGCCGAACCACGTCAAAGTTAATGTCCGGCCAATCCGCCGCCGCTATCCTGGAAGCTCACACGTTTCATCGGCGGCGGACCACGCTTCATACGCATTAATCGTCATTTTAAAACGATTTCTGAAAGCAGCCTGAAATAAAAAGGCGTTCGGTATTTTGAAAATAAGAGATTTAATCGATAGCGCAAATCACTCACGCCACATAATTTGTAATCTAATTAAAATAATTGAAAGCAATATGAAATAAATCGGCGCTGATATCCTGGGGGATTTGCAGGCTTTATTGGCAGCGCCATCGCGCGCCTAATGGCGGGAATAAGGCGTGAATTATATATACGGAATTTATGGAATAACGATTCGTTAAATGTTTGGTTCATTCCTCATTGGCAGCCTGTTATCTTGTTTGACGATTCGACGGCATGAGAGGTCGAACGGGTATAGAGATTCAACGGCAGCATCAAACGGGGCATGAAATTCCCCTTATCCGCAATGACCTACGAAATTATTGATACCACACTGACGGATCCGATTGCGCGGCCCCTGTTGGATGCACTTGAGGTCGAATACGCAACGCGCTATCGCGAATTCAGAGCCAACAGCGCGGCATTGGCAAGTGAAGAGCTGGCCCGTTATCCGGCCGAGTTGTTCGTGCCGCCCGAGGGGGCTTTCATTGTGATTCAGCGCGACGGGCAGACCGTCGCCGGCGGCGCGTTCAAACGCTATGACGCAACGACTGCGGAACTCAAGCGCATGTGGACCCATGCCAGCGAGCGCCGGCAGGGTTTGGCACGCCGCGTCGTGCAGGAGTTCGAGTCGCGTGCGTTGCGACAGGGATATCGTCGTGTCTATCTGACCACGGGTTTCAGGCAGCCGGAAGCAGCCGGACTCTATACCCGTTCGGGCTACGAGGCTCTGTTCGATCGTTCGATCGCGCCGGAGATCCACTTTCGTCTTCCATTCGGCAAGGATTTGCTGGAACCGGGCCGCACTGATTCGCTGCACGATCTGGTCCATCCCGAGCCGCTCGGCCAGCGGTCGTAATGCGTGCAACGCATCGGTCTAGTCGTCCACTTCAACAGGGCATATCAATTCATGAAGCACAGCCGGAATATTCTGTCGGCGATGGCCGGAACGTTTGTCGCTTTGGCGATCGGCGTAGCGGGCACTGCACTGGCCGCAACCCCCACCACGTTCAATGTGAGTCCGGATCAGCACGATCGCATACGGACAACCCCTGACGCCGCCGCGATCCAGGCCGTACCCGCGGCGTTTCCGTTCGCCTCTAAGGGCGAACTGGTCATCGGCATGACGGTGGCGTGGCTGCCGCTCGGTTCGTACGCGACCGATGCGAAGACCGTTGTCGGTTTCGATCCGGACCTCGCGCAACTGGTCGCGGACGGCCTCGGGCGCAAGCTGAAAATCGTGGTGCTCGCCTGGGAAGACTGGCCGCTCGCCTTGCAATCGGGCAAGGTCGACGCGGTGGTGTCGAACGTGACCGTGACCGAGGAGCGCAAGCAGAAATTCGACTTCTCGACCTATCGGCGTGATGTGCTCGGATTTTACGTGGCCGATTCAAGCCCGATCAAGACAATCAAGGAGCCGAAGGACGTCGCCGGACTCCGTGTCATTACCGATTCGGGAACGAACCAGGAAAAGATCCTGCTCGCGTGGGACAAGGAAAACGTCGCGCATGGACTGAAGCCGGTGCAGATTCAGTACTACGACGATCTCGCCGTGAGGGATTTGGCACTGCGATCGGGGCGCGCGGACGCGATCCTGAGCGTCAACTCGGGGCTTGCCTACGCGGCTGCGCAACGAGGGGGAATACGCTCGGTCGGCACCATCAGTGGGGGGTGGCCAATCAATGCCGACGTCGCGGTCACGACTCGCAAGGGGAGTGGACTCGCTGCGCCCGTCACGCTGCTGCTGAACGACCTGATTCGCAGCGGGAAATACACCCAGGTACTCGACCGCTGGAGTCTGGGTTCCGAAGCGGTCGACAAGGCCCAGACGAATCCTCCGGGGCTACCCAAAAGCTAACTAGTCGAGGCGGCGATCGCTGCCTCTGATGGTCCAGCCTATTTCATAAGCATCACTAATAGAAGTTCGCGACGCATGGCTGATATCAGCCAATGCGCGGGATCGGTGTATCCACTTATAACCAACGGGGCAGTCGATGCGTGGTAAAAGCAGGAAGAATCGGGCCGGTCAGCCGATCATGGGGGCACGGAGGAAAGTGCTGTCGGTTGCTGTGCTGGCAATCACGTGCAACAGCGCCGCATGGGCGCAGAGCGCGGCTGCGCCGACGGGCGCGAGCGATGCCTCGGTTGCCTCGCCCGCCGCTGAGCCCGCGCAAACCCAAACCTCACCGGCCGCGAGCGTTCAGTCGAGCGCGAAGCAGCCTGGCGCCGCGGATACGGTGCAGCAGGATACGGTGGTCGTGACGGGCACACGCACCGATACGAAGGCGAGCAAGAGCCTGACCCCAGTGGATGTGATCAGCGGTGCCCAGTTGCAGGCGACCGGGCGGACCAACCTGCGCGATGCACTCGTCCAGCTGTCGCCTTCGATTGCGCACGAGACCTATGCCGGTGATGCCGCCGTGCTGACCGACGCGTTGACCTTGCACGGCCTGAGTCCGGACCACGTACTCGTGCTCGTGAACGGCAAGCGTCGTCATACCACGGCGAACATCGCGCTCGACGGCGGTTTGAATCAGGGTTCAACCGGTGTGGACATCGACATGATCCCAGTTGGGCTCATCGATCACATCGAGGTCCTGCGTGACGGGGCCGCGGCTCAGTACGGCTCGGACGCCATCGCGGGCGTTATCAATATCATCCTGAAGAAGAATTCGCACGGGGGTGATCTTCAGACGACGAACGGTCAGACCTATGCCGGCGATGGCTTCAAGAATAGCGAATCGGCCAGTATCGGTCTGGACCTGGGCGGCAAGGGATTTCTGGATCTGAGCGCGGAATACGACCGCCAGAACCATACGGTCCGTACCGGGCCTGACGATTATTTCGGCACCTTCCAGCCGGGGCACGGATACTACAACCCGATCGAGGGTGATCCGGCCAGCACCCGCGAGTTGGTGGGCTACAACGCCGGCTACTACATCGGCGACGATGTCGAGCTGTATGGCTTCGGCACGTACGGGCATCGCGACGCGCAGTCCTACCAGAACTATCGTCCGCCTTCAGTGCTTCCAGCCGTCTATCCAGACGGGTTCGTGCCGAGAGAGACGGTCAATGAGAACGACTTTTCAGTCACGACTGGTATCAAAGGCCAGAACCTGTTCGGATGGTCGTGGGATCTGAGCTCGACCTACGGCGGTGACCATGACGTCATCGGGATGGAGAATTCGGCCAACACGGGGCTGTACGCGGCGCAAGGTTATACGCCGTCCAGTTTCCATCTGGGGACGGTCAGTAACACGCAACTGACGAACAACCTTGATTTCTCGCGGGCATTCCAGCTGCCGCTGCTTGCGGCGCCGGTGAACGTCTCGTGGGGTGTCGAGCAGCGCCGCGAGACCTATTCGGTGGGGGCGGGCGATTATGCGTCCTATATCGATGGCGGCTCGCAGGCCTTGCCGGGCCTTGCACCCGTCAGCGCGAGCGACAACTCGCGCAACGTGCTCGGAACGTATGTCGACCTATTGACGCATCTGACACCGAAATGGACGGTTGATCTGGCGGGACGCTTCGAGCATTACAGCGATGTCGGCAGTACGGCGAACGGGAAGTTCTCGACGCGCTACGATTTCACGCCTGTTTTCGCCGTGCGCGGCAGCGTCAGTACCGGATTCCGCGCGCCGTCGCTGGCCGAGGAGTACTACAGCAACATTAGCGAATCGCCCGCATCCGTGTTCGGCCTTCTCGCGGCCAACTCGGCGGCGGCCAGGTTGATCGGCGCGCAGCCGCTGCAGTCGGAGAAGTCGACTAACTACAACCTCGGCTTCGTGCTGACCCCGGTGCGAGATCTGCACCTGACGCTCGATGCCTATCAGATCGACATCCGTAACCGGATCGTCGAAGGCGGGACGGCATCGGGTGAGGCCGCGATCGCCGCAATGGAGGCAGCGGGGCTGTCGGTGCCCAGCTCGGTCCCGGCGTCGGCAGTCTCCGCGAGCTACTTCACCAACGGGGCGAGCACGCGGACCCGCGGGATCGACCTGACCGGTACCTACCACACCGGCTTTGGCGCGTATGGCCAGGTGGACTGGGATCTGGGCGTGAATATCAACACCACCTCGGTCACGCATGTGGCGACCGGCGCCAACGGTGTGCCGGAACTGAATGCGCAACAGATCGCCTGGCTCTCCACGTCGACGCCGAAGAACAAGATCATCATCGGCGGCACGTGGCATCTCGACAAGTGGGGTGTGAGCCTGCACGAGACACGCTACGGCTCCACGACGAGTCAGGAAACCTACATCGTCGGGCCCAATGCGTTTTCGACGACACAATTCCTGCAATTCCAGAATGCAGCGAGATACATCACAGACGTCGAGGTCCGTTACAACGTGACGAAGAAATTCCAGATCGCCGTGGGCGCGAACAATCTGTTCGACGTGTATCCGAGCAAGCTGCCTTATGTCGCCCAGCTCGAAGGGAGCCAGTACGACGCATTTGCTTCGACGACCGGCGTGAACGGCGGCTTCTACTACGCGCGTGCCCGTTACGTGTTTTGAAGTTTTCCTGCTATGCATAGAAAAATTCGCTGGAACGCTAGCCAGGCTCGATAGCGATAATGGGTAAGTGGCGTCTTTCAGGGATTTCCTTAAAACTTTTTCCCCATGGTCCTGCGGGTACATGAGGAGGACTCCGATATGTCCTATTCACTTTCGATTCTCGACAAGAGTCCGATCGCCGACGGAACGAGTGCCTACGATGCACTGCGCTTTACGGTTCAGCTTGCTCAGCGCGCAGAGGCGTTGGGTTACAAGCGCTACTGGATCGCCGAGCATCATGGAGCACCTGGGCTGGCAAGCTCCGCACCCGAGATTGTCGTGTCCCATCTGCTCGCGCACACCTCGCGCATTCGGGTCGGTTCCGGCGGTGTGATGCTGCAGCATTACAGCCCTTTCAAGGTTGCGGAATCGTTCCGGGTGCTGGCGTCCCTGGCGCCTGGCCGCGTCGATCTCGGCGTCGGCAAAGCGCCGGGCGGCTTGCCGTTGACGACGCGCGCGCTGCAATGGTTTCACGACAAGACAAAGAAGCCTGATTTCGCGCATCAGCTTGCGGAACTTGACGCGTTCCTGAAATCGGGTGTCGCCGAAGACCACCCGCTGGCAGGGGCGATTGCGCTGCCCACGCCGCCGGAGGCGCCAGAGGGCGTCTTGCTCGGTGCGAGCCCTGAGAGCGCCGCGCTCGCCGCGCAGCATGGCTGGCAATTCTGCTATGCCGGCCATTTCAATCGTGACGAGGCCAACCTCGAACGTTCGATTGACGTTTATCGCAATGCAACGGGACGCACGCCCTTGCTCGCGCTCTACGCGTTTGCAGCGGAGTCGAAGGCCGAGGCTGCGCGTCAGGTCCCGGCACTGCGAATTTTCAAACTGCAGCTTGCTACCGGGCAGAGTGTGAATCTCCCCAGTCCCGAGGCGGCAGCGGAGTTCGCGCGGCAAACCGGCGTGACTGACTACAAGATCGACGAGCTGCATCCGCATCTCCTCACCGGCACGGCCGACGATGTACGCCAGGAACTCGACGCATTGCACGAACGCTTCGGCATCGAGGAATTCGTGCTTGACACCCCGGTCGCTGACTACGCGCTGCGCCTTGCTTCGATCGAAGCGCTGGCCACCGCTGAACACGCCGCGCGCGTTTGACGCGCTTCTCATTCCCACATTACGGACCACGACATGACCCAGCGAAACCTCACTTTCGGCATCATGCTGCACGGCGCGGGCGGCCACATGAATTCATGGAAGCATCCAGCCGGACCGGCGGATGCCAGTGTCAACCTGGATTTCGTCACCGGCATCGCACAGAAGGCGGAGGCCAATGGCATCGCGTTCGCGTTCGTGGCCGATGGCCTCTATATCAACGAGAAGTCGATTCCCCACTTCCTGAATCGCTTCGAGCCGATCTCGATCCTCTCGGCGCTCGCCACTGCAACCTCGAAGATCGGCCTGGCGGGCACGCTCTCGACGTCATACAGCCATCCGTTTACGGTAGCGCGGCAGTTCGCGTCGCTCGACCTGATTAGCGGCGGGCGTGCGGGATGGAACGTCGTCACGTCGCCGCTCGAAGGATCCGCAAAGAACTACGGCGGCGAGCATCCCGATCACGAACTACGCTATGAGATCGCCGACGAATACCTGGAGGTCGTGCAGGGACTGTGGGACAGCTGGGACGACGGAGCGTTCGTACGGGAGCGCGAAAGCGGGCGCTTTTTCGACCGCGACAAACTGCATACGCTCGACCACAAGGGCCGGTTCTTCCAGGTTGCCGGGCCGCTCAATATCCAGCGTTCGCCGCAGGGCCAACCGGTGATCTTTCAGGCCGGCGCGTCGGATTCCGGGATCGCGCTCGCCGGTAAGTATGCGGACGCGGTGTTCACGCATTCGCCGTCTCTCGAAGAGACGCGAGACTTCACGGAGAGCGTGCGCAAGAGTGCGGTCGAGCACGGGCGCGCGGCAACGGACGTGAAGATCTTTCCGGGCATTGGTCCGGTCGTCGGCGCGACCGCGGCCGAAGCCGAGGCAAAGTATCGTGCGATCCGCGACCTGCTGACGATCGACGAGGCGCTCGCGTATCTGGGGCGCTTCTTCGAGCATCACGACTTTACGCAATACCCGCTCGACGAGCCGTTCCCGGAGTTGGGCGATCTCGGCGCTAACAGCTTCCGTTCGACGACCGAGCGCATCAAGGCCGACGCGAAGCACACGGGCTCGACTTTGCGCCAGGTCGCGCTAGAGGTGGCGACACCGAAACCGCAGTTCATCGGCACCGGCGAGCAAATCGCGGACGAACTGATCCGCTGGTTCGACGCTGGCGCAGCTGACGGCTTCATTCTCGGCTTCCCGGTGCAGGCCGAGGGCTTCGACGATTTCGTCCGATACGTGATTCCGGCGCTGGAGGCCCGCGGCCGCTATAGCCGCACGTTACCCGGGATCACGCTGCGCGATCACCTCGGCTTGCCGCGCCGCGCGAGCCGCTATGCAACCGCCGAAACGGCATGACGAACGGCTTGACGAACGGCTCGCCGTACGGCTTGCAACGCAGGAGGGCAGCATCATGAGCGACACCACTCATCAGCTTGGCCGGACCGCCCACGGGGGGCCCGTGATCGACGGCGCAGCAGGGCAGGACTACGCACACTACAGGGTCGTGCCGGCGAAACATCATGCGCGCACGGCCGGAACCGTGCTGGCGATCCTGCTGATCGCGATCGTGCTGAACTCGGTACTGGGTAATCCGCGCTGGGGCTGGGGCGTCTTCGCACAGTGGTTCTTCGCCGGGCCGGTACTCGAGGGCCTCCTGCGTACGCTCGTGCTCACGGCGCTCAGTGCGCTGTTCGGCTTCGCACTTGCCACGCCGCTCGCCCTGGCGCGCGTCTCGCGTTCGCCGCTGCTGGCCGGCTGTGCATGGGCCTTTATCTGGCTCTTCCGCTCGATTCCGCCGATCGTGCTGCTGCTCCTGCTGAACAACCTCGGCTATCTGTACGACACGATCTGGATCGGCGTGCCGTTCACACACATCGCATTACTGAATCAATCGACCACTGAGCTGATTAGTCCGTTCTTCGCCGCTGTGCTGGGTCTCACGCTCAACCACGCCGCATTCGCCGCCGAGGCGATCCGCGGCGGGATTCTGTCAGTCGATCACGGCCAGCGGGAAGCGGCCGCGGCGCTCGGCTTGCCGGGCGCACGCCAGGTGCGGCGCATCGTGCTGCCGCAGGCGATGCGCGCCATCGTGCCGTCTGCGTTTAACGACGTGATCGGTCTCGCGAAAGGCACATCGGTCGTCTATATCCTCGCGATGCCGGACCTCTTCTACACGGTGCAGATCATCTATCACCGCAACCTCGAGGTGATTCCGCTGCTGATGGTCGCGACGATCTGGTATCTGGTGATCCTGACCGTGTTGTCGGCGATCCAGGTGCACATCGAACGGTACTACGCACGTGGCACGACGCGTGCGCAGGTGGAGCGTTCGCCGCTCGCCGCGCTATTCGGGCGGTGGCGTAGCGCACGCGCCGCTCGCGGGGAAGGCGCGGTCCAGCCGCAGAGGCAAGATCTCGTGGCAGCCGAAACAGATGCCAAAGCGGGCACAGCAGGCTGGGCGCAGCGGCGCGTCGGTGGCAAGGTCGGTATCCACAACGTATCGAAGAGCTTCGGGCCGCTGAAGGTTCTTGACAACGTCTCGTTGAGTTTTCCGTCGGGAAGCGTCACCGTGATCCTCGGCCAGTCGGGATCGGGCAAGTCGACGTTGCTGCGTACGATCAACCACCTCGAACGCGTGGACGACGGCTTCATCGACATCGACGGTGAACTGGTTGGGTATCGCAAGGAAGGGCGCACGCTGTACGAACTCAAGGAAAAGGACGTCCTGCAGCGGCGCCGCGCCGATGTCGGGATGGTGTTCCAGAGCTTCAATCTGTTCCCGCACCTGACGGTGCTCGACAACGTCATCGAGGCGCCGCTGGCGGCTGGCGTGCCGCGCGCTCAGGCAGAAGCGGAAGCGCGCACGCTGCTCGCTCGCGTGGGACTCACCGGCAAGGCTGATGCGTGGCCGCGCCAGCTATCCGGAGGCCAGCAGCAGCGCGTGGCAATCGCACGTGCGCTTGCGCTGAAGCCGAAGGTCCTGCTGTTCGACGAGCCGACTTCGGCGCTCGATCCGGAGCTCGTCAACGAGGTGCTCGACGTGATCCGCCAGCTTGCGCGTTCGGGCACGACGCTGATCATCGTCACGCACGAGATCGGGTTCGCGCGCGAGGTTGCCGACACGATCGTGTTCATGGACGCCGGGCGCATCGTGGAATCCGGCCCGCCCGCGAGCGTGCTGCGTGACCCGACTCATCCGCGCACCCGTGATTTTTTGTCCAAGGTGCTGTAGCAGGCCGCGAGCTTGCGGATACGACCATTCAAGATCAATCATGACTCGACGAAAATTTCTGGTGGACCTGGCGGGGTTAGCTGTTGCTTCTCTGGCATGGGATCGACTGGCACTAGCCGATACCCGATCATTCGATTTCAGCCCGCAGCAGCAAGGGAAGTTAAGGGCGCCCAAGAATCCCGCCGCGCAGCGCGTGGCGAGTGGCTACCACTTCGTTACGCCGGGCGCATTGACGGTGGCGGTCGCACCGTTTGCCGCGCCGCTTGCGACCTATGCGACGGACGCGAGCACCATTGTCGGTTCGGATCCGGACTACGCGCAACTGCTGGCCGATGCGCTCGGCCTGAAATTGGTCCTCGTGCCAGTCGCGTGGCCGGACTGGCCGCTGGGGCTCGCATCCGGGAAGTACGACGCGGTGATCTCCAACGTCGGCGTAACCGAGCAACGCAAGCAGAAGTTCGACTTCACCACTTATCGGCTCGGCTTGCATGGCTTCTATGTGGCGGCCACCAGTTCTATTCAGTCGATACGCGCGCCAAAGGATATTGCCGGGCTGCGCATCATCACGGGTTCAGGCACGATCCAGGAGCGCATTCTGCTCGAGTGGAATCAGCAAAACGTGGCGCAACACCTGAAGCCCGCCGAATTGCAGTTTTTCGATGACCTGTCTTCGGCCGAGCTCGCGCTGCAGTCGGGTCGCGCGGACGCGATCTTCAATCCGCATGCTCCGCTTTCCTACTCGGCCGCGACGCAGGGCAAGATTCGCCTGGTGGGAACGGTGAATGCCGGCTGGCCGCTCAAGGCCGACGTGGCGGTTGCGTCGCGCAAGGGCAGTGGGTTGGCGCCGGCGTTGACCGAAGCGACCAACGGCCTGATCGCCGGCGGCCAATACAAGGCGGCACTGGCCCGCTGGGGACTCGAAGACGAGGCCATTCAGCGGTCCGAGACTAATCCGCCAGGATATAAGGATGCCTAAGTAAAAGGCTGTGAATACGGGCATCGACACACCAACACACATTAGGACAGGGGTACGACATGTGCGCATCGCGCATTGACCATATTGCGTTTCTGACGCCGGGGAATTATCCGGACGAAGATCCGGCCGCGGGTCTCGAGCGCTCGCTCGAACTGTTCCACGTGGGCGAAACGCTGGGCTACGACAGTGCGTGGGTACGCCAACGTCATCTTGAGCGCGCGGTCTCTTCTGCCGCGACCTTTCTTGCGGCGGCCAGTCAGCGCACGACGAGGATCGGACTCGGCGCTGCGGTGATCCAGATGGGTTACGAGAATCCGTTTCGTCTTGCCGAGGATCTTGCGACCGTCGACGTGCTGTCTCATGGGCGCCTGAATATCGGGCTGAGCGCAGGCGCTCCCGCGCATGGCATTCTGCTCGGCGAGCGGCTGTTTGATGCCAACCCTGAGCTGATCGACTTCTCGCATGCGCGCGTCGAGCGTTTGCGCCGCAATCTCAGCCAGGAATGGCTCGGCGGCGAAGACACGTTCGTCGAATCGGCGGCAGGTCGTGTAAGGCCGCACGTGTCGCCCTATGCGCCGGGTTTGACCGATCGGCTCTGGTACGGCGGCGGCTCGCGGCGTTCTATCGAATGGGCGGGTCGCACCGGTTTTAATCTGCTGATCGGCAACATCACGACGGGCGAGGGAACCGACGATTACCGCGACGCGCAGCTGCGTCAGCTCGATCTGTTCCGTTCGCACTGGCGCGAATCGCGGGCACCGCGTATCGCGCTGGGCCGCGTGATCGTACCGATCGACGGCGCCGACGCCCGGACGCGCCAGCGCTATCGCGAATTCGCCGAGGGCCGCCACGCGCGTACGCTGACGCCGCATGGAGAGCGTCGCACGCTGTTTGTGCCGGATCTCGTGGGTACCGCCGACGAGATCGTCCGCCAACTGCTCGATGATCCGGTCGTCGCTCAGGTCCGCGAACTGCGCCTCGAATTACCGTACGACCTGCCGTTTGAGAATTACCAGCAGATCCTCGAGGACTTTGTCACGCGTATTGCTCCCGAACTGGGCTGGCGGCCCGATGCCGCGCGCAAGCCTGTCGCAGCTTAGCAGCGGCGCCCATCTTGTCGACTTGATTTTCTGGCTGGAATGTCGGGATGGGATTGGAAAGAAACAGAGTGTTGTGCTAACCAGGAAAAGAGGAATATTCATTGTGAGTCGAGATTTGCTTCTGTTGCTGGAACCCGGTTTCACCGATCCCGCTCACCCGGGCGAGCGCTTTGTCTGCCCGCACGGCGTAGCGATCGAAGGACTGCTAGCAAACGAGTCCGAGCGCGTCGCGCGACTCGACGTGAAGCGCGTACCGTTTTTGCGGCCGAGGCGCGACGTGATCGCTGCGCTCGATGAAGCACATCAGAGTCTGCCGGTACTCGTGCTAGGCGACGGTCATGCAATACCCGATGACGCGCAGACGCTCGGCGACAAGCGCTTCGTTACCGACACGAAGCGGATCCTTGCGCTGCTCGCCGAGCGGCACGGCTTCCCGAAGGTCCATTAAGTCAAGGGATAAGGCATGGTAGCCGTGCTCTCGCCGACCGTACCAGATGACCGCTTCGCTTACGTTTCGGTTCACGACCCGTTGGCCCGTCCTCTATTCGACGAATTGGTCTTCGAATACAGCAGCCGTTATGCAGGCCTGATCAATAAGGAGGACATATCTAACGAACTACAACGCTATCCGGCCGAGGCGTTCGCTGCGCCGCATGGCGCCTTCGTGCTGCTATTGCGCGACGGGCAGGCAATAGCGGGCGGCGCGCTCATGCGTCATGCCGACCAAGGCACCGCGGAGTTCAAGCGCATATGGGCAAGCCGTACCCACCGCCGTCAGGGGCTGGCGCGCCGCGTGCTGGCAGAGCTGGAGGTGCAGGCCGTTCGCCTGGGTTATACGCGGGTGTTCCTCAGCACCGGTCCCCGCCAGCCCGAGGCCATCGCGCTATACAAAACCAGCGGCTATACCCTTCTGTCGGCGCACGACTTCGGCGAGGATGAGCCGCCCGGATTCCTGTTCGAGAAAGACCTGGCCACGCAGAAAACTGGCTAACGCCCGCTCACCCTCTGTGGGAATGACCTCAGCGGCGACAACAAAGTGATGGCTTGTCGGTCGCCATGCGACCAGCGTTTCTTAATGGTGTGTCCGCCGACCCGGGCACACGCCCTGTGAGTTATCACATGCCCGATACATCAAGATCGACTGCGTCCGGCGCGCTGCCGGTGCACCCGGTCGAAACACGGCTGCACCGGCCACTGAAGGCCGACGCCGACACGTCCGCGCAGTCTGACGTCAATGCCCACATCGTTCTTGGCATTTGCGTTGCGATGGGCTTCACGACGCTGCTGGATCAGGCGATCTTCGCGCTGGCCGTTCCCAGGCTGCGCGATGGTCTCCACGCGTCCGCGTCCCAATTGCAGTTGATCATTTCGGTCTACTCGGTGTCCTTCGGCGTCGCGCTGGTCCCGGCTGGGCGGTTGGGCGACATCATCGGGCGCAGATCGCTGTTCCTGCTCGGGCTGGCGATGTTCGCCGGGTTCAGCGTCCTGGGCGGACTGGCCTGGAATGCGGAGACGGTCATCGCAGCGCGGCTGCTGCAAGGCTTGGGCGCGGGCATTATCAACACTCAGGTGCTGGGGCTGATCCAGGACCTGTTCCAGGGAGTCAACCGGGCGAGGGCTCTTGGCCGCTACGCTTCGGCCGGAGGGATGTCCGGTGCCGTCGGGCCGCTGCTCGGCGGGCTCGTGCTCGCATGGGCGCCACCGGATCTCGGATGGCGCCTGCTGTTTCTGATCAACGTTCCGTTCGGCGCGGTCGTCTTTTTCCTCGCGCTGCGGCACTTACCGCAGAGCCGACCGCAGCCTGGCAGGTTCTCTCTGGATACGGGCGGACTGGCTTTGCTGAGCTTCACCACGCTTGCGTTGATGTCCGCCACCCTGATCGGCGACGGTGGCCTGCTTTCCGCCCGGGCCTACCTCGCTGCAGCGATGGCTGGCGTGCTGCTGTTCGTCTGCTGGGAGGCCCATTACCAGCGCCGCGGCGGTACGCCGATCCTCGCGCGCGGCCTCGTGCGTTCGCCCGGCTACGTGCTGGGCACCACGGTGGCGATGTTCCAGTTCGCCGCCGGTCTGACGTTGGGCATCGTTAGCACGCTGTTTTTCCTGGACGGTCTGCGAATAGGTCCGCTGCTCTTTGCCGGCCTTTCGGTTTCCTCGGCGCTGGGCATGCTGGCGTCGTCCACCCGAAGCTGGCGTTTCGTTAGCCGCTTCGGCCGTCCCGGCGTGGCGGCAGTGATCGCCGTCTATGCCGCTCTGATTGCATTGGAGGGGGTGGCGATTCTGGTATTACCGGTTTCGGGGATCCTGTTGGCCTATCCGGCAATTGGCCTTTTGCAGGGCGTGACAAGTGGGTTGATCCACGCGCCCAACCAGGTGATGACTCTGGCCGAGGCCGGCGAGGGGGAGGGCCGCGGACTGGCGGCCGGATTCCTGCAGCTATCCCAACGTCTGGCCTGCTCGATCGGGATGTCGTTGGGGGCGGCCATCTTCCTCGCAAGGTTGACGCAAGGCGCCGGTCTGGCGGCCTATCGGTCCGCGTTCATAGCGGCGCTCGCTCTCGTGCTAGTCCTCTCGAGCGGGGCGCTACTTGCCGCGCTTGCCGACATGCTGCGCAGGCGGTTGGCCGTACGGCGCGATGAGGCGCGATACGAAGATCCCGATAGGACGATGGCGCTACTGGGGAACACACTGGGTGGAAATGCTGATGGATGAACCGTAGGGCGCGGCTGGCGTTAGCGGTCTCAGCCTTTGTGGTCATTTTTGGTCTGTTTTGCGGGATTAGGATCGCGCTATGTGATTCGTAATCCTATGTATATTCGTGTTCGAGTTATGGGCTTGTATGTGCTGTTCATTTTTGTCTATCTATCGGGGTCCTTGGTGAAGAATAAATATCCGGAACGACTGGGTAACCAGTCTTTTGTGAGGTGGAAGTGCAAGGCAATTTCTGTGGCAGTTTCCACGTTCGCTTGCAGCGGCAGCGTCTTCGCGCAGAACGTGGTGGCGCAGCCGGCCAACGCCGTGCAGCAGGGCGGCCAAACTGACGTGCAGGTGCAGGATCAGGTGGTGGTGACAGGAACGCGTACGGCGACCAAAGCCACCAGAAGTCTGACGCCAGTGGATGTGATTACGGCCGCTCAGTTGAAGAACACCGGTCAGACCGACCTGCGCGATGCGCTGATTGCGCTGTCGCCGGCGATCCAGCGTCAGGCCATGGGGGGCGCACAAGCCGCTTTGGTCGATGTGCTGACGCTACACGGTTTATCGCCTGACCAGGTACTGGTGCTCGTCAATGGCAAGCGCCGGCATTCCACCGCGACTATTTCTCTTAACCCCGGTCCGCAGCAGGGCTCCACGGGTGTCGATGTCGACCTGATCCCCGTGAGTGCTGTCGATCACGTGGAAATCCTGCGTGACGGCGCGGCGGCACAGTACGGTTCTGATGCGATCGCAGGGGTGATCAACATCATTCTTAAGTCGGACACCAAGGGTGGTTCTATCGAAACGTCGACCGGGCAGACTTATCAGGGAGACGGTCTCCATCAAGACGAGTCCGCACATTACGGGCTCGCCCTGGGAGCGGGCGGCTTTCTGGATTTGAGCGCAGAGGTGTCGCGGGAGAATCATACGGACCGGACAGCTCAGTATGCTCATACCGGGGCGCTCGCCGGGTCGGTTAGCAACATATACTTTGGCGATCCGTCGAGCACGCGCGAAGTTGTCGGCTTCAACGCGGGCTATTATGTTGGCAACGATGTCGAGCTTTACGGATTCGGTACCTATGCTCACAAGAATGCGGCCAGCTACCAGTCGATTCGGGGCGCCACCGTTCTGCCTGCGATCTATCCGAATGGATTCATCCCGCAAGATCTGCTTAACGAAAACGATTTCTCGGTCACGGCCGGAGCGAAGGGTAACGATCTGCTGGGCTGGAAGTGGGACTTAAGCACAACCTACGGCGGCGATTACGATAATTTTAGTCAGGTAACGTCGGAGAATATAGGCCTATATAATGCGACGGGCCACACGCCGACGAAGTTTTACATCGGTAGTCAGCAGAACACCGAGTGGACCAATAACCTTGATTTCACGCGACCGTTCAATTTCTCCATATTGCCGGCGCCTGTCACCGTGTCGTTCGGCTTCGAGCAGCGCACCGAGGGCTATTCGGTCGGCCCAGGCGAGCCGGATGCGTATCTATACGGTGGCACGCCGGCGCTGGTCGGTTTGTCGCCCGCAAGCGCGAGCAATAATACGCGTAATGTGCTCGGCACTTATATCGACCTGGCAACCAAGCTGACGCAGAAATGGCAGATCGATCTTGCTGGACGCTTCGAACACTATAGTGACGTGGGCGATACTACGAATGGCAAGATCTCGACCCGCTACGATTTCACCCCTTGGATCGCGTTACGCGGTAGCGTCGGTACCGGGTTTCGCGCGCCGACACTCGCTCAGGAATACTACACGACTCTGAGTCCAACGCCCACTTCGGCGTTCGCATTGCTTGCCGCGAATTCGGCTGCAGCAAAAGCACTCGGTGCGCAGCCGCTGAAGCCGGAGGAGTCGACTAGCTACAACCTGGGTTTTGTATTGACTCCCACGCGCGACATCAACGTGACACTCGATGCCTATCAGATCGATATCCGTAACCGTATCGTCGAGGGCGGTTCGCAGGCCGGTGAGGCCGCAATCAACGCCATCGGTTTGGCAGGTTTTTCGACCCCGCTGGGGATTCCGGCGTCAGCTATCTCCGCCAGCTATTTCACCAATGGCGCGAACACGCGCACCAAAGGCATCGATCTGTCGGCCACTTACCATACGTACCTTGGACAATATGGCACGATTGATTGGGACCTGGGTGTTAACTTCAACAACACGACGTTGACGCACCTCGCAGCAGGCGCAAACGGCCAGCCGCTACTCAATGCTCAACAGATTGCTTACCTGACCACTGGGACACCCAAGAGCAAGATCATCATTGGTGGCGTCTGGAATTTTGGCAAGTGGGGCGTGTCTCTGCACGAGACACGCTACGGTACCACCTCGGCGGAGGAGTCTTATCGTACCGGACCCAACGCGGGTTCGGTTTCCGTGTTCATACCGTTCACCAATAAGGCGGAGTACACCACGGATATCGAGGCTCGCTACGACGTGACGAAGCGCTTCGAGTTGGCCGTGGGTGCGAAGAATCTGTTCAACGAGTATCCGAACAAGATCCCACAGGCAGCTCAATATGCAGGGGCTGTTTACGACCCTACGACGTCTGCAATCGGTATGGACGGCGGCTTCTACTACCTCCGCGCGAAATACCTGTTCTAGTCTTTCCGTTTTATAAAGTCAGTTTTTGATCTGGTCTTCGGCGGCATGGATACCCGGCAAGTCGGGCGATCAACAGAAAGCTGAGTTAATGGCGGCTGGTGCCAACAGAAGCAGCTATGTATCGCTGTTCGCGCTGGCCGCAGCGGGAAGATCTGGCGCTTGGAAACGAGGGCGGCAGGTCAAAGAGTTTTGTCGCACTCGCGAATGGCCGCACCCCAATGACACGTGGGGCCGGAGTCAACCCATAAAGGATGGTCGGCCTTCCACGAAGCGGACACTCAAACTGCTTGAGATTGTTCGCCAACCGACGGGGCGGGTAGCCGATACCAGTCGAACCGACGCATCTCGGCCACCGCCATCCCTCAACCTTGGCGCTCATTGGTCTTCACATCCGCCCGCGATCCACCCGACTTACTCTGTATCGTCCTTTAACTGCGGTAGCGCCAGCGCCTCGCCCGGCGTGAGCAACCCGGTTTCGGCATAGATCAGCAGCTTGGCGCGGGTATCAGTGATGTCTAGATTACGCATAGTCAACTGGCCAATCCGGTCGCGCGGCGAAAAGGTCGATTCGACCTTTTCCATTGAAAGCCGCTCCGGCTGGTATGTCAGGTTCGGCGACTTCGTGCTCAGAATCGAGTAGTCGTTGCCGCGCCGCAGTTCGATTGTGACTTCGCCGGTAATCGCGCGTGCGACCCAACGCTGTGCGGTTTCGCGCAGCATGATCGCCTGCGGGTCGAACCAGCGGCCCTGATACAACAGCCGGCCCAGGCGCCGGCCGTTCTCGCGATACTGTTCGATTGTGTCCTCGTTGTGGATGCCCGTCACGAGTCGCTCGTACACGATATGCAGCAACGCAAGCCCCGGCGCCTCGTAGATCCCGCGACTCTTCGCCTCGATGATCCGGTTCTCAATCTGGTCGCTCATGCCGAGACCGTGGCGGCCGCCGATGCGATTCGCCTCTAGCAACAACTCGACGGCGTCTGTGTATTGGACTCCGTTAAGCGCGACCGGACGACCTTCCTCGAAGCGGATCGTGACTTCTTCCTTCGCGATCTGCACGTCGTCACGCCAGAACGCGGCGCCCATGATGGGATTCACGATCTTGATACCGCTTTCGAGGCTTTCGAGATCCTTCGCTTCGTGCGTCGCACCGAGCAGGTTCGAATCGGTGGAGTAAGCCTTTTCCGCCGACATCTTGTACTCGAAGCCCGACTGGCGCATGAACTCGGACATTTCCGCGCGGCCGCCCAGTTCGTCGATAAACGCCTGGTCGAGCCACGGCTTGTAAATCTTTAGCTCCGGATTGACGAGCAGGCCATAGCGGTAAAAACGCTCGATGTCATTGCCCTTGTACGTGCTGCCGTCGCCCCAGATGTTGACGCCGTCTTCCTTCATTGCGGCGACCAGCATGGTGCCCGTGACAGCCCGGCCGATCGGCGTCGTATTGAAGTAGGTCACGCCGGCGGTGGAGATGTGGAACGCGCCCGATTGCAGGGCGGCGATGCCCTCGGCGACCAGTTGGGCCCGGCAATCTATGAGTCGCGCACCTTCCGCACCGTACTGGATCGCGCGACGCGGAATCGACTCATAGTCGTCTTCGTCGGGCTGGCCGAGGTTGGCCGTATAGGCGTATGGGACGGCGCCTTTGATCCGCATCCAGTGCAGAGCGGCACTCGTGTCGAGTCCGCCGGAGAATGCGATGCCGACTTTCTGGCCCGCGGGAAGACTTTCAAGGATTGTACTCATGTTGAAAACCATTAGATCGAGTTAGAGAGAAAGCTATGCGACGTGAAGGTGTTGGCTGTGCCAGGTTACCAGGCAAGCCGGATGCGCGGGACGAATAGCTGTTCGAAGCACCTTCCACTCGCCACGACAGGGTTGAGGCGTGTCATGTCGTCACCGGTAGTGTGCAACGTGAATGCTTTAATGTGACAACGTCTCACCGATATGTCAACGACCGGTGCGCGATTTGAAAGCCGCTCCGGCTGGTATGTCAGGTTCGGCGCTTTGTGCTCAGAATCGAGTAGTCGTTGCCGCGCCGCAGTTCGATCGTGACTGCGCCGGTAATCGCGCGTGCGAACCAACGCTGTACCGTTTCGCGCGGCATGATCGCCTGCGGGTCAAACCAGCGGCCCTGATACAACAGGCGGCCCAGGCGCCCGCCGTTCTCCCGATATTGTTCAAATGTGTCCTCGTTGTGGATGCCCGTCACGAGTCGCTCGTACACGATCTGCAGGAACGCAAGCCGCGGCGCCTCGTAGATCCCGCGACTCTTCGCCTCGACGGGAAACTCGCGCGGCTCGTGCACTTTGCGTTGTCATACGACGAGGAGATCGGCTGTGTCGGTGCGCTCTGCATGGTCGCCGATCTGAAGAAGCGCGGCGTGCGGCCGGCAGGCTGCATCGTCGGCGAGCCGACGGGCATGCGCAGGTGATCGCGCACAAGGGCATCGACACGTATCAGTGCTGCGTGAGCGGCCACGCCGCGCATTCGTCTCTGACGCCGAAAGGACTGAACGCGATCGAATACGCGGCGCGGCTGATTTGCCATATCCGCGACATTGCTGATCAATTCCGGGCGCAGGAGCCGTTCGACGAGTTGTTCAACGTGCCTTTCGCGACCGCGCAGACGAGCCTCATCGAAGGGGGAGCGCTATCAATACGGTGTCGGCCGAATGCCAGTTTTCGTTCGAGTTCCGCAAGCTGCCCGCGGTCGCGCCGGAGCAGATCTTCGCCCGGATCGAATCATATGCGCGCGAAACGCTGCTGCCGGCAATGCGCCGCGAGCATCCGGGTGCCGCGATCGAGTTCCGGCAGCTCTCGTCGTCGCCGGGACTCGACGCCGCCGAAGAGGCCGCGATTACGCAACTCGTGCGCGCGCTGACGGGCGACCGGCAGCAGCGCAAGGTCGCGTACGGCACCGAAGCCGGGCTGTTCGCGCAGGCAGGCATTGCGACCATCGTATGCGGGCCTGGCTACATCGAGCGGGCGCATCGCGCCAACGAATCTGTCGAGCTCGAACAGCTTGCGAGCTGCGAGCGTTTCGTGCGGCGGCTCATTGGCAGTCTGAGGGAGCCGTACGGCGTCGAGAAATACCTGTCGTGAGTCGGGGGCGTCGGCAATCGCATAAGACCGGCGCCAAGACGCCTATGCAGTTAGACGGCAATGCAAGCGTCGTTCCTGGCTTTTGCGTAGCGATGGGTTTCGCCACGCTGCTGGACAACTGATGGTTGCCCGGTCGCCCGCGTTTGCCTGACACCAGCCCGGCAGGTCCACTGGCCTGATAGCGATGCACCAGCCGGTTGACCTGGCGCTCGCACAGCTGCAGACGCTCGGCTGCCTGAAAAACCTTCAGCCGGTGTTCGACAACCGCCTCAATGATCTTGACCCGCTCAAGCTCGTGCATGCTGATCGTGACGAATCCACGTGCGTTCATGTCCGGCTCCCTGGGCGACTACCATGGCGCAGCATGCGCGTAGTGCGTGGCTCAGGGAGTGAAACCGGACATTTCGAATGAGCCAGAATCGGACATTATCAAAAAGCCCTGACACCCAATGTCGAGGCTGGTTTTAAATGTCCGGGTTTGGACTTTTTAGAAATGTCCGGTTTTGAGGTTCAGAAATCTCTACTTTCAAGGGCTTTTAAACACCGAGCCTGCCCGCGTTCCGGCAGTTCTGAGGACCGCTGCATTCAGGTCTTCAAGCGTCAGTTCACGCTGCTTGCGGGTGCCCACCTTGCGCTCCTTCGGACGTGCTGCCTCGCCCTGGTTGGTCCTCGATGGCGAGCCTGACGCACGCCGGTCATCGCGCTGCGCCTGGATCACCTGCGCCATCTGCAACGTGTGTC
>NZ_JABBGJ010000047.1 GCF_012927345.1 Paraburkholderia polaris | reverse complement strand
CGCTAATCAAGCATAGACCCCTTGGAGGCCGAACGGAGTTCCGCCAGTTGCAGCCTGTGTTTTGGCGGGCGATGCGAGGGGATACTCATCGACATCGAACGGTAGTCTGGTGTGCTAACGTGTTATGGCCCCATGTCGCAGTTGGATGACCGGTTTTTTAACGCATGATTGGCTCGTTCGGGCCAGCAACGAACGGTCGGAACGCCTGTCTGAGCGGATCAAATTGGCCGCGCGCCGCGTCACGCAATGCGCATACTTACCTCGGCCTTGCACGACTACGATCGGCAGCACGCGACCCAATTCGGTCTGTCAAATTTCTACAAACCGGCCATTCGTTCGTCGTGGCGTGCAATAGGCTACTGTCCCATCGCGAGAACGAACCGAAGCGACAAATGGCAAATTCCTACGCCAATCGCAGATCCCACAACGCATCGAGTACATGTTGCGTGGAACGCTCGACATGCCCCGCACGATGCGCAATGCCGAGCCGACGCCACAACGCCGGACGCAGCGGACGCATGACAATGCGCCTGTCGGGTAATGGCGTAGTGGCCTCATGAGGCAACAGCGCCGCGCCATATCCTGCCGCTACCAGACTCTTGATCGCATCGTTGTAGTTGAGCTGAATGCGCGGCGCGGGATGGTGCCCTCCGGTCGCAAACCACTCCGCAGTCAGACGCGAGAGACGCGTGGTCGCATCATTAAGAATGAGAGGTTGAGCGGCGAGCCATTCAGGCGTAATGCGAGCCGGACACCGCCAATGCGCCGGCACAAAGGCCATCACGGGGTCGCGGCGCCAAGGCTTTATCACGAGTCCAGCCGCCGGAGGCTGAGGCAGTGCGACCAGTCCAACATCCAGCGTCCCATCCGCCAATCGGGTTAGCGTTTCATGCGAGGTGAGTACCGCGATCTGAATATCGATAGCGGGATGGTGCTCACGCAGCACTTCGAGCGCTTGAGGCAACAGGTGCGCAATCGCGCCGGTCGATGCTCCGAGCCGAACGCGTCCGACAAGCCCTTGAACCTGGCGGTGAACATCGTCTAACGCCTGTTCCGCGTCGGCCAGCAGTCGACGCGCGCGCTCGACCAACAACTCGCCTGTTGCCGACGGCCGAACATGTCCACGCTTGCGCGACAGGAGCGGAGCCCCGATGCGCTCTTCCAGTTCAGCGATGTGGAGGCTGACCGTTGGTGGCGCCAGATGCAACGCACGCGCCGCGTCGGCGAATGAGCCACGGTCGGCAATAGCGACCAGGGTGCGCAAGCGGTCCAGGCTGATCTCTCGCATGTCGGCGTCCAGATTCAGAAAAACTGAATATCCACGTTATGAAATTCAACTTTCGCTATTCTAGCGGTGCGCGGAAGATAACAGGCTCGTTCCACTTGTTACCAGTCACCGGAGTAGTCCGCGCATGAGCTCTCCCCTTGTTTTCATCGACGGCGACCAAGGCACCACCGGGTTGCAAATTCACGAACGGCTTCGCGACCGGACCGATCTGAAACTTGTCACGCTTCCCGCGGCGGAACGCAAGGATTCCAAGCGTCGCGCCGAAGCCATCAACGCCTGTGACATCGCCATCCTCTGCCTGCCCGATGGCGCCGCGCGCGAGGCGGTGGACGCCATTGTTAATCCTGCCGTCAGAGTAATCGACGCAAGTTCCGCCCATCGCACACAGCCGGACTGGACATACGGCTTTCCGGAAATGACTCTGGGACAGGCTGAGCGCATTGCGGACGCACGTCGGGTCACCAATCCAGGTTGCTATCCGACCGGTGCAATTGGCTTGCTGCGTCCCCTGCTGCACGCCGGGCTCATACCAGGCAACTACCCGGTCAGCATTTACGCGGTGTCTGGTTACTCCGGACGCGGGCGTGTCGGCGTCGAAGAACACGAGGGGCCGGGTGCTGTCAACGCACCGTCGTACCAGGTATATGGTCTGGAGCTCGCGCACAAGCACACCCCGGAGATCCAGCAGCACGCCGGACTCGCGCAGCGTCCGATTTTCGTCCCTGCGTATGGTGCGTTCCGTCAGGGCATCGTGCTGACGGTGCCCTTGGATGTGCGGCTGCTGGCACCCTACGTAGACGGCGCCACGTTACACGCGTGCCTCGCACGCCACTATGCCGAGGCGGCCCACGTACATGTCTTGCCGCTGCACGAATCGTGCGTCTTAAAGCAGCTGGATCCGCAAGTACTGAACGGTACGGACGATATGCGCTTAAGCGTGTTTCCTAACATGGAACACGGGCACGTTCTGCTATCCGCGGTTTTCGATAATCTCGGCAAAGGCGCAGCCGGCGCTGCGGTTCAGAACCTGAACCTGATGCTCGCGCAGTAATGGTGGCCGATGGCTTACGCTAATGTTTGGCTGCACCTATATGCCAACGATTGTTGGCAATCTGGTCGTGGCCGTCGAATGTCTCATACTGGCCGACTGTACGCCTTCAGCCTCCCGCACCGTAAGCCGCCGGTCGGAACGATTCGCCCGGGCCAGTGGCCGCTTTATGGCGTCGTAACTCAGCGGGTGCAACCGGCCAAGTGTTGTCGTTCGCGCAACACACGAAGCCGTCATTCCGATGGCGGGTTCACTTCGGAACCTGCCGGATGCTCAGTGTGAGCAACTCGGCCTTTGCCGTCATTCGGGTGGACTGGGTTCTATGTCAGCAATGTCATGGATTGCTGACGGTGGCGGCATCGAGCAGTCCGATGGCAGCTTCCTGCGTTCACGAACTCACACTCCCGACCCTAAAGAGACATCCGACGCTCCGACTCGCGGCCGTCAGCGAATGGCTGTAAGGCGGACATTTGGGAAGCCTGCGTGGGCTCTATCTAGCCAACGCGACGGTCGCGCGGGCATGAGCGTGTTTTGCCAGAGTCGTTTTCGATAACCAAGTCTCAGTGGGCACTAGCACGCGGAAGCAGTTGCCCGCTGTGAACACCGCCCGCTAGCGGCCGGCCATCAACTCCGGCGTCTGCCTTCCGCTCTCTCTCTCTGCCGGCCTTCGGGTTGCGCTGTTTCGTCTGATCTATAACCGTGGACGATCGGCAACTTTTTTGAGAGCCAAGGTCATTGGCGTGGAATTTTGTGCCACCAAGAATCTCCCTATCGCCCCCAAGCCATCCATCGGATGAGCGCCCGGGAGGCAAAACGTGGGAGACAAGAGATGCGATTCACCTTGAACGCGCAACCGTTTGATTTCGATGGCGACCCGGACACGCCCTTGCTGTGGGTCATCCGGGATGCGGCCAAACTGAGCGGGACCAAATACGGTTGCGGAATCGGCGCGTGCGGCGCATGTACGGTCCATCTGGACGGCGAGGCCACGCGTTCGTGCGTGCTGCCGGTGTCAAGTGTTGCTGGGAAGTCGGTCACCACGATCGAGGGCCTGTCGCACGACCGCTCGCACCCGGTTCAGCAGGCGTGGATCCAGAAAGACGTGCCACAGTGCGGCTACTGCCAGTCTGGCATGGTGATGGCGACCGCCGCGTTGCTCGCGCACAACGCCAAACCGACGGACGCGCAGATCGACTCGGCCATTACCAATTTGTGCCGCTGTGCAACCTACCAGCGCATCCGCGAGGCGATCCATGTCGCGGCCCGGTAACGTTGTTGGAGGCAATGGCGCCAACCGGACCGGCACGTCGCGCCGTGACTTCCTGAGAACCGGGCTCGCAATCGCCGGTAGCCTGGTGCTGCCTCTGAGCGCCAGCGACGTCCTATACGCGGCCGACAGCGGAGAGCGTTTTCACGAGATCAACGACTGGGTGCGCATCGATCCGGACGGGCGCACCGTGATTGGACTGTCACAGGCCGAGGTCGGACAGGGCGTCTACACGGGGCTGCCGCAAGTGCTGGCCGACGAAATGGATGCAGACTGGCGGCAGGTGTCGGTTGAGTTCGTCACTGGGCGCGACGCTTACCGGATTGCCGCCGCGAACGAAGCACCGCAGCAGTTCGTTGGCGCCTCGATGTCGGTCACGATGTTTTACACCCGTTTGCGTATCGCCGGCGCGCAGGCGCGCGAAGCATTTCTGCAGGCTGGCGCCCTACGCTTCGGTGTGCGCGCGACGCAATGCGTGACGCGCAGCGGACGCGTCGTGCATCTGCAAACCGGACACACGCTCAGTTACGGCGAACTCGTGGCCGACGCCGCCCGAATCGCGCTGAATCCGCATCCCCGCCTTAAGCCTGAGTCCGCGCATTCGCTGATCGGGCAGTCACTACACAAACTCGACGTACCAGCGAAGGTGGATGGCAGCGCGGTATTTGGCATCGACGTGCAGGTGCCGGACATGCTGATTGGTGCGCTGAAGATGGCGCCGACGCTCGGCGGCAGGCCGCTGGGCGTCGGCAACCTGGACGAGGTGCGCGCGCTGCCGGGCGTAATCGAAGTGGTGGTCGCAAAGGATGCGGTCATCGTGGTCGCCCAATCTTACTGGCAGGCCAAGAAAGCTTGCGACGCCGCCGACGTGCAATGGGACCCGGGCCAGGCGGGCGCTTTCGACAGCGCAACGATCCTCGCACAGCGCAAAGGCGCGCTGCAGTCCGGCGACGCGGTTGTGGCCACGAAGACGGGCCAGCCGGAGCCGATTTTCGCGGCCGGCCATGCGACGGTCCAGGCGGACTATCACACACCGTACATCGTTCACGCGACGATGGAGCCCGTGAACGCAACCGTTCATGTGCGCGAACACGACATCGAGGTGTGGGGGCCAATCCAGGGGCAGGACAAGGTGCGTGGGACTTTGGCCGCGATCTTTAAGGTGCCGGCGGACAAAGTGATCGTCAACACCACGTTCCTTGGCGGCAGTTTCGGGCGCAAGTATTTGCCGGACTTTGTCGTGCATGCCGCGGTGGCTTCGCACGCGGTGAAGCGTCCGGTCAAGGTGATCCGCTCGCGCGAGGACGACATCCGGCACGGCTTCTATCGCCCTGGCGTGTCCGCGCGCTTCCGCGCGGTGCTTGGCAAAGACGGCTTGCCGCTCGCCCTGCACGCGCGAGTCGTTGGTCAGTCGCTGTACGCGTCGATCAAGCCTGATTTCTTCAAGAAGGCGGGCGGCTGGGACGAAACGATGCTCGATGGCATCTACGACCTCTCCTACGTCGTGCCGAATCTGCTTGTCGATTCGGTTGCGCTACCCCAGCCAATTCCGGTCAGCTTCATGCGCAGCGTAGGCAGCACGTCGAGCGTGTTCTTCCTCGAAAGCTTTATCAACGAACTGGCGCATGCAGCGAGTATCGACCCCCTGCGCTACCGGCGCGCGCTATTACGCAACGATCCACTCGCGCTGAACGTCCTCGACCAGACCGCGGCTAAAGCGAACTGGTTCGGCAAAGCGCCGGCGGGACTCTCACGTGGCGTCGGCTACTGTCTGTACACGGGACGCGGCGGCGCTTTTACCACCTATGTTGCGACGATCGCCGAATTGCGGCTCATCGATGGCCGCGCGAAGCTGGAGCGGATTGTGTGCGGCGTCGATTGCGGCCGGGCGATCAATCCGCTGCTGATCCGCGAGATGATCGAAGGGGGGATTGGCTTCGCGCTGACCAACACGTTCAAGAGCGAGATTACTTTCGCGGAGCGCGCGGTGGTGCAAGGCAATTTCTCCGACTACCCGCTGCTTTACCTGTCCGAGATGCCGAAGATCGACGTCGTGATTGTCGATAGCGACCGCGCGCCTCAGGGCTGCGGTGAGGTCTCGCTCCCTCCGGTTGCTCCGGCTGTCGCCGACGCCCTGTTCCGCGCGAGCGGTACGCGGCTTCGTTCGATGCCGCTATCGCAGGCGCTCGCCTGAGCGCCGCAAGTTTAATCCTGATTGCCACTTTGGAAAGCCACATGGTCCGAATCAACCCGTTTGCTCTTCCCCTGATCGTCTCGTGCATTGCCGCGCCAGCGCTTGCGCTTGCGCAACAAACTATCGAACCAGCCCGTGCGCAGCAGCTCGCGAGCCAGCATGCGTGCTTTGGCTGCCATGCAATCGACAGAAAGCTGGTCGGTCCCGCGTATCGCGACGTCGCGGCCAGATACGCGGGCCATCAAGGCGCATTCGATCAACTCGTGCAACACGTTGAGAACGGCAGTGCGGGCGTATGGGGCAGTGTGCCGATGCCGCCGAACCACATCGACCACAACGAAGCGCAAGCGATCGTCCAATGGATTCTAGCCGGCGCCAAGAACCGGTAATCCACCACTCTGGCTTCGACTTGCATCTGCGCCGCTTTTAGTAGATGCAGAAATATGGTTAGTCAAACCTGATGTTTCGCTCCAATTTACTCTGTACTACATATAATACCTGGGGATCTGGATGAAAAAGAAAGTGACCGCCGCTTTGTTATTCGCGGCAACGGGATTTGCTTACGCCCAAAGCAGCGTCACGCTGTACGGGATCGTCGATACCGGTATTCAGTATTACAACAACGCGGCAGCAGGCGGCTCGGTAGTCGGCATGCCATCGCTGACCGGCGAGGTGCCGTCGCGTTTCGGCATCAGGGGCGTCGAAGATTTGGGGGGCGGCTTCAAGACCTTTTTCGTGCTTGAGAACGGTTTTGCATTGAACAACGGTGCGCTTAACTACGGTGGCCGGCTATTCGGCCGCGCGGCGAATGTCGGGGTGAGTTCGCCATACGGCGCGTTGACGTTGGGCCGGCAGATAAACATGTCGATGTACGTGTTGTTCAACGCGGACGTGATCGGGCCGTCGATCCATTCGATGGCAAGCTTCGACAGCTATCTGCCGAATGCGCGCAGCGATAACGCGGTCGGCTATCTCGGCAAGTTCAATGGTTTCACGCTAGGCGGAACCTATAGCGACGGGCGCGACGCCGCTGGGCCGGCTGGGCCGTCGGCGACAAACTGTGCGGGACAATTGGCGGGTGACCCGGTCGCATGCCGTCAGTACACGGCGATGCTTGCCTACGATGCGTCGCAGTTCGGCTTGGCGGCCTCGTATGACGTGATGCGCGGCGGCACCGGCGCTTCCGCGCCCTTGTCGAATAGCGGGTACACGGACACGCGCACGATCATCGACGCCTACGTGAAGTTCAGCGCCGCCAAGCTCGGCGCCGGCTGGATCAGGCGCAATACGTCGGCCGCGACGCACAGCCAGTCGGACATCTATTTTGCCGGCGCCACGTACTACGCCACGCCGGCGCTGTCGTTCGACGCTCAGGCGCTGCGCTACCTGCAACGCCGACAGGCCGACGCGACGCTGCTGATAGGTCGCGCAAACTATTTGTTGTCGAAGCGAACCACGGTCTATTCTTCAGTGGGTTACATGCTGAATAGCTCGCTTGGCAACGAAGCGGTTTCTGCAGGCGGCACGGTCCGCACCGGAGAGAACCAGCTCGGCGTGATGATGGGCATTCAACAACGCTTCTGAACGCCGCAATACAAAGGAGGCAAGCGATGGCGACGGATTTGCTCAGCGACGTTCTCGCGGATTTGCGGGCGGATGCTGTCGTCACCGGACATTTCACGCTGACGGCGCCGTGGGCGTTCCTCAAGCCCGCAGTCGCCGGCGCGCCGTTCCGGACTTGCGTTGGTTGTCCCTTTTACGTCGTAGTGGCAGGCGAGGCGCCGGTCCTCGTCGAGCCGGGGGACTTTGTGCTGTTGCCGCATGGTCACGAACACATTATGTCGTCGTCGCTCGACGAGAAGCCGGTTCCGTTCGATCTACTTATGTCCGGCAAAGGTATTCGTCCGCGCTTCGACACACCGCTCGAATTCTCAGCCGGCGGTGGCGGCGACCTCAGCAACCTGTATACCGGCATCGTTGTGTATCGCGATACGTTCCGCAGCCCGTTGTTCTCGGTCCTGCCGCCGCTAATCCATGTACGCGCGAAAGATCCAGCGGTCGCGCCGTGGCTTGCCAGCACCTTGCAGAGTTTCATCCAGGAATCGATGTCGTGCCAGCCTGGCTGGGCTGTTGCAGCAGCCAGGCTCGCGGATGTGCTGTTTGTGCAGTTGTTGCGCGCACATCTGTTCTCGTCAGCAAATCATACGGGGTGGCTGCGGGGACTGACTGATCCACAGATCGGCAAGGCAATGGCGCTGATCCATCGCAGTCCGCGCGAGGAATGGAGCGTGGCCAGCCTCGCGGCGGCATCGGGCATGTCGCGCTCGCGGTTCAGCGCTCGCTTTGCCGAACTGGTTGGCCAGACGCCGATCGGCCATCTGACCGCGTATCGAATGTACTTGGCGAGCTGCGAACTGACCAACAGCAAACGCAAGCTGATCGAGATTGCTGAAAGCGTCGGCTACACCTCCGAAAAAGCGTTCGCACGCGCCTTTCATCGCTGGTCCGGATCAGCCCCAAAAAGATATGCGCGCGGCGCACACGATTTATATGATCTTGCAAAGAAAGGTTAGTGGTAAAAGGGCGGCGAACAAGGCCGGATCGTCTCGCTATTCAGTGCCGGCGCTTGAACGCGGACTGGCCATCATGCAGGCGTTTTCAGGCGGCCGTCCGCGCATCAGAAACTCGGAACTGGTCGCATATGTCGGCGCGCCGCGCAACTCAGTGGCGCGGCTGGTGCGAGTACTGGTCGAATATGGGTTTCTCGTCGACGATACGAACGGCGCGCTGACGCCAGGGCCCGCGGCCTCACGCATTGCGGCAGCGTATGTGGGCGGCCTGCCGGGGCTCGCACATGCGCTGCCGATCCTGCAGTCGCTCTGCGAACGCACCGGCAGGGCGACGCAATTGCTGGTGGCTGACGGCGACGAGGCGGTCGTGGTCGCGCAGGCGGTACCGTCGAGACCAGATCCCGGGTGTCTCGCCAGTCGTGTCGGCGCCCGGTTTGCGCTGCTCGCGCGCCTGCCAGCGCCACCATCGCCGCGTGATGGGCTTACGGTTGTCGCCAGCGCCGGGTTGCCGGTGCCCGCTGCGGTGAGCTATGAGCATGCGCTGCGCACCGCGTGGATACTCGGCCCCGCCGGCACTGCGCGCGACGCCGGCAATACCGGTGCGTTGCCGGGATATCTTAGTGCGTAGCGGATCGGTATCGTCGCGGTGTCGGCGTTACTGGCGGATCGCGCCGATTCTTCGCTGGCGGTCGGACTTGCGTTCGAACCCCAGGATGACGTCGAATGGCGCAGCGCGATTCAAGCGGCGGCAGCGGCAGCGCAGGAACTCGAAGCTGCGAGTGAGCCATCATCCGCAGAGCGCTGACGATGGATAGCGTCGATCTTGAAGTTCTGACAATGGGCGCGCGGCAACGTCTTCGTCCGGACGATACGTGCCGCACGGCGGCGGACAGGTGACAGGTGGCTGTCGGTGCGCCGTGTGTGCACGCATTTGGCCGGGCGCTGTCGCAACGCGAATCTCCGCAAATGGCTCCTATATGAAGAGCACCGGACACTCGGAAGTGTAGCTTCCGCAATGAGCCACGGACTGCTTATGGCCGGGTGCACTCACTGAGCGTCGACGCCACAAAGCGGCCACCGGCCTGAGTGAACTTTCCCGACCGGCAGCTCACGAGGCAAGAGGCTGGATGAGTACAGTCGGCCAACAACAGGCACTCGTGACTTTCATTCACGTGGCCGTTCTCCATCCGAAATCGGACACCGAAGTTTCGACTGTGCAAATTCACGATAGCGGTATGGCCTTCCGCGGATACCGGACTGATATCGATTCGCCTTGCCGCATGCTTTAACCCAGCGCTTCCCCAAAATCAATATCGCCGTTGGGGCGCGGGATCTGCAGACCATCTACATCTCGCTCGCATCGGACAATAATTAACGACAGGAGCCCATCGTTAACGTCATACGGATCTTGCAGAGCATGCGACAGTCGCAATTTTGGGTCGTGATACTTGGGCCTTAACATGAACGACACAGCAGATGGCAGAGGTACATGTGGTGTACGATCATTGACCGCATCATGACGTTACACTGGACACGCGCTGGAACAACTCGGTCGATCGGGTTTGCGTTTTAAACGATTACAGACAACTGCCCAGGGGCATCGCCTCCCTAATACGGTGAGTGTAGAATGACTGATTGAGGTCACTTTTTACATCGTGAAAAGACGACTTCCGCGCTGCCGCAATCTGACGTTTCATCACCGGCCAAGGAAGCGGCGCAACGGAGAGTTTCCAAATGAAGATGACGGCATTCGAGTTCGAGCGGGGCGTCAAATGGATCGAGAGTGAAGGTTTACTTATAGCTCTTGTGCCGCGCCCCGATGTTCTCCAGTCTGCACTCGATCTCCTCACGGAAAAGCTCAGTATCCGCCGAACCAAGAGGCCGAGCGTGGGTGGGCTGCTGCTTCTGAATCCGTCTCAAAGATGGAACTTGTTTTCGGATGGTGCAGATGCCGGTGGGCCAGACTTTGCACGCTGGGCTCGAGACAAAGGGCTTCGAGACCTCCGTATCGGCCTAGGCATGGCAGATAACGATGATCTGGAGACGGCGGCTAAGGTTCGTCTCCGGACGTTTCAGGATGCTGTCGATTGGGCGAAAAAAAATTCCCCTCCTGCTCCTGCGTCCGAAGAATTGACCGACGCGCCCCGCCGGAGCACTGAACGGATGAATATTGAGGCTCTACAGCCCATGCTTGAGTCTGCAGGCCTAGTTTGGGTAAATACTGACAGTGAGAAGTTGAGGAAAGCCCAGGAGGCTGCGGCTGCGGCTGCGGCTGCGGCTGCCGATGCCGATGCCGATGCCGATGCCGATGCCGATGCTGCTGCCGCGGTTAAGCCTTCGCAGTCGGGTTCGGCCCTTAGCCGTGGCCCTCGCCAAGGTCGACCGCCTCGCGCCACTGAAAACGACGCGAACGTCGAGCACAGCAAAGGCCATTGAGCCTTTCGCGTATCTTTTCTGACTAACGTCGACATACCGTGCTTCACTCGTTAGCGACTGTTTGAGTGCGCTCTGAGAGGCAAGACAAGCCTCATTCGAAGCGCATCGGGCCGGTCTCAGTGACAAACCGGAAAATAATAATGTCAAGAGCGTCTCAGGTACTAGGCCTTCATCAGATCACTCCGAGGTGTTTTGATCTCACGAGAGTCCGCACGGGAAGTGTGCGCGATCAGTTATTGCGCGCGGCTTTAATGTGTGACGCATTGCTTTCGGCGGGGATAGTTGACGTGGAGGTAACGGATGAACGCGCTCGAAGCCTCCTAGTTTTAGGAGCGGGGGTTGCTGGCGTCGCGTTAGCGCTCTCGGCGGCAGAACGCGGAGCGCACGTAACAGTAGTCGAACGGGACACTGAACCCTTTGGGACCTTGCGAGACTGCTACTGGCGGACGGTCGACCCTACCGAGTACGATTGGCCTCATGACCATTGGCATCTCGGCAAGCTACCGATTCCGAATCCGCACTCGTCAAGACCTAGCGTGTCTTTACCGTTGGCTCCCAGTCGCCTGTCTGGATTTGAACTAGCACTGGTTTGGCTCAATGCGAATGAAGATGCTTTGTACTCTGCTGCCATACGTGCAGGCAGGGCAGTAGCGTATGGCAAAGGTAGGATGAGAATCCTCTATAGCCACGACGCAGACGAATTGACGATTGATGATGCTTCCGCGGCTCGAACAAGCGCGAAGCGTAGCAAGGGACAGCCGATGTCTGATTTGACGAAATTGGACAGATCGAACTTAACCCGCGTTTCGGCCACATCCGGCTCCGGATGGCCCAGTGCGGATTGGATCGACGAAGAGTTTGCAGCGGTTGTGAGCTGCGTTGGCCTTGGGACTGAGGTCACTTCAGGCAACGGGACGTGGACAGGATATATTGGACCGACGTTTTGGCGCGGGGACGATAACATGCGTCCGTCAAACTTTCTCTCGAGCCTACACGGTAGCATACCCACAAATATCCTGATATCGGGTTCCGGTGATGGTGCTATGCAAGACTTTCAGCGTGCCACGACGGGTTACTTCGGACGTGACTTGTACGACAAGATTGAGTCGTTTTTGGGCACTAAGCAATTCCAGCCCAAAGGTTTCATGCAAGATGCAATTTTGGCCGAGGACTTTGCACGACGGTCACATGCTTGGCGTCCGGATCAAGACAAGGCCGTCGGAACACTGAGGTATTGGCACCACTCATACGAGCGTGTCGTTAGCGAATTGTGGATAGAGTGGGACCCGTCAACTCGGTTAGCTCTCGCTCGCAACATTCTTAGACCGGAACTAATTAAGTTCCTAACAATGGGAGTTGGTTCAACCGTACGCGTCTTGTGGGTGATTAGGGAAGAGGTACCAACGTTCAGTTATGCCCTGAATCGCTTTCTTAGCCTCCTCACGTTGAAGCTGATGGACTATGTCACGTTGGGTCTAAAACCGCCACTACGATTTGGCTTACTGTCCCAGCATAAGATCGCGGCTATAAAGCCAGCATCACCAAGCTCTCACAGTTGTGGAACGCCTGCCGATTGCTATTGCGTCTCCCACGTGGTTACGCTCGCGCCCAACGTGAAAGGCTCGAGTCTCACGGACTTTGATGAAGAGTTTGATCTCATCTTGATTAGACATGGCCAGGAACCAACCGTATTGCTTGGTGGGGGCGCAGTCCCGGAGCAACAAGTGCCATTCGATTTTCCAAACTAGGTACTTCTAAACCGGCCGCCCTTCTTCGACCAGGGCGCTCGGAAATCGGCGTGCCTTTGCGCCTAGTGTCCACCGGTAACTGCGCGACAATCCACTGTGGTTCGTGATTCCTAGCAAATGTGGGGAGTTCGAGACGTAGTTGGGTGCCCGACAAGAACTGATTCTCTTGTGGCGGCAGATAAGGAACTCGACTTCCGCGTTTTCTGTATGAACCTGGAGCGCGTCTCGACGAACGCGAAATAATCGAAAAACCAACGCCAAGTTTGCATCGGATGCTGTTGAAAAAGTCTCGGCAGTTGGTTAGCGCACCGCAGGCCAGAAAATCAACCTCTCAGATCGGCCTACAAGCCGTTCGCGGGCCTCGGTTAAGGGCAAAGCGACCCATGAAAACCTCGCTATGTAGACCGTCGCCGACTTTTTTAACAGCATCCATCGGACAACGGCCATTCGCGCATGCGCGTTGAGAGGCTGTTCAGGGTCGAGAGTACGCATTCGCTCACACTGAACGAGACATTCGCGGTTGCTCAGATCCGAACGACAGGAAAGGGATCTGAAGCGGCCTCACAAACCGCGACGTCTGAACGTCAGCTCAGGCCGATGACCGAGCGTTCATCCTTTACGATTGGTTGGCCGGTTACGGGGTGTAGCCGACACTTGAACGTCCGAGCCACGACGCATGTGAACGGCGGTTTGTGGCCGAGGCTGTGTGAAAACGCACGCCGAATGCGTCGTTCGAAAAAATCGACCCTTCAGATCGCGTCGTATCGGGCTGCCAGCAACTCGGGAAGGGTAAAGCGACACCGGAAAACCGAGTACTTTTGCGTTTTCACACAGGCTCGGTCGACTATGGACAATCGCGGACAGAGGTTCGCTATAATTTCTCGCTTCCCCAGCCATAACGTCAAAAATGTCCTCCAGGCAAAGCAAGTCTCGCGGTGGCCAAGCCCGCAAGCCTCTGACGAAAACGCTTCTGTTGCCGATGGACCGGTCCTCTGCCAGTAAACGCTCGCTATCGTGTCATCTTGCACTGGCTGCTTGTCGTGACGGCCATGGCAATAGCCACCTGATCAACGAGCTCATGCATGCGGTGTACCTGAGCTGGTACCTGCAGCGCGCCGGTTATGGAAATCTGCCGCCCGAGCAGTTCAAGATCGCCGAATATGCCGTTGAGAACACCTTGGCGTACGCGCATGAGACCGGTAAATGGCGAATTGCGTCTGATGTCATCAGTGATTTCGAAACCCTGCTTTCGCTCTATGACGCCCAGCTCGCAAGCGCGCGACTGCATGAGGTCATGGAAGCCGAGCGACAGCTGAGGTGTTTTCTGACGGGGAAGAGCGACTCTCCGATTTCGATGTCGCCTCAGTCGAGACTCTGGTGATTTGCTTTCTGTGCGGAAATATAGATTGGAATCCTATATTTTACATAATTAAGGAACTCAATTGATAAGTCATCCGCTTGCAAACTGGTGGTCGTGAACAATGGCGCGTTACCGTGGACTGCCCAGCTGAGCGACTGCGTGCTCGAGGCGAATCCGTCCCGAGCGCGCTCGAGAAGGTGAGGCTCCGCCCATAGGACGTCGGCATACCGCCGGGATATGGTGCGAAATGCACGGCTTGCTTCTGATCAAAGCGCATCGACAAACAGGGCAGACTGCGCAGTACGGAGCCCGTTTTCGGACTATCTGCGCGCGGCGGTGGCCCAACGGGACGCTGCAGTTCGATGACGTGGTTCTCGCGACCAGGCAATTCCTGCACCCGATGCTGCGCGGGATCCATATGCGGCTGCTTTGCGCCACGAAACGGCGCCCCGCGCGTCCGAACGCGGCGACATCGCACGTCAGGTTGTTCGCATCTTCGTCGCTGGATGCAAGGCGGGAAAGTGAGCGGACGAAACGCGGCTCGAGCACAGGTTCGAGCGCGCGATACCGTCGACGCTTACTTGCCGCTCGTCGCCTTCTCCGGATCACTACCTGTCTGGGCTGCTCCGATCGTCGGCACGGCGTCGTTCATTGATGGCAGCGCCTCCTTCGGCGCCGCAGCGGTAGCAACAGCGGCAGGCTGGGCGGAGTCTGCCTTCAGGTAGTGATCGACTAGCGCGAAGAAACGCTGATAGAAAACGCCAGCAGGAATCGTCTCGCTCGCAACCTTCACCATCGAGTCATCGCTCGAGCCGATCGGCAGCGACAGCGATCCGAATACGCTTAGTCCGACGCTCGCCGACGTGTTGCTCTTCTTCAGCGCATAGCGATCCTGCACCGCGTTCACGTACGCCGTACTGCTGGTGCTTTTGGGGTCGTCGGTTGTGCAGACCACGTGGATTTCAATCACTGCGTGCGAATCGCTGGTGGGCTGGAAATTTTTCGATCCATCGACCGAATCGGGCCTCGTCGAACTGGCGATATATCCCTGGCTGAGCAACGCACGGCGGGCGGCTTCACAAGCGGGTTCCGCCTTCGCGCCGAACTTGTGCATATAGGGGCTATCGCCTGCGTCGAACTGTTCTTGCTGGTAAAGCGGCTTCGGCGTCGAGCACGCAGACAGTGCGCTCGCTAGCGCAAGCACGAAAGCCGCGGAGGAAAAGCGGAACTGAGTATGCATGGCTGAAAACGATGGATCGGCTTGAGCGGAGCAGGGGTCTGATGCCAGAAGGTCAGGGCGCCCAATGCTCTTGCGCGGCATGAGAGGGACACATCATGCGGCCGATCCGAAAGTGAATGGGCCGCGCTATTATAATTTTCTTTCCCTACAACAACCTTCGACGTTGTCGTGAGCGCAGGCCCGTCACGTGTACGGCGGATGTGGCAAGCCGATACGAGGGGGCGCATGATGCGGATCATACGATCGAGAAAAGGGCGCCGTGCCTTTCTGTGTGAAACCTGGACTGGAGCGGATGCGCGACCGAAGGGCACGCGTGTCCCTCGGCGTCCATCGTGTGCCCGGCAGGTGGAACGCGACCGACAAGCAGGTGGGCGCAACAGGTCAATCACGTGCCCGTCGCGCCCGTCAATGCGCAAAGCTCGACTTGAATGGATAAATCCCGGTTTGTCGATCCATCTCCGAGACCCGAGAATCGAAAACTGGATACCGTAGAGCGACCCTCGAGCGACCGTTTACAGGTGGCGGCACTTTTGTTGACCCAACGCGGTCTGATTTATGACGCGCGCCAAAGCACGTGACGGAGCCCATTGGCCTCCCTGTGCAATGAATCGGGAGGTCGCGTCGACCACCGTCTGGTTGCCGTCATCATCGAATACGGCAAAGACAGGTGCGACGGCCGATTCTGCGAGGGCAAATTGCTGCTTTTCGAACCTGCTCGTGTCGATGTGGCCTTCGGCATCGAAAGTGAGAATGGAAAACGTGTTCCGAACGACACGCACCGGGTTTCTGGCCTCAAGCTGGACCACGACACTGCCTATTCGCACTCGTTGCCCTGCAAAGACGGGCAGACAGTGGCTTGCCGGATCTCGCAGCATCCGGTCGAATCTGGTGTTCGACAACCGCCAGAGGGTATCGTCACGAGCGATCAGAAACGTTCGGCAAGAAAAACCCATGGTTTTGCCCCTTGCATCTACGGTGACGCTCGCGACGCCCGGCAAGATTTCATAATGTACCTTCACAGCAGGAAATTCGCCCCGGTACCTTCCACCGCGCGCATGAGCAAGATGGGCGCGACAGATAATCTTCGGACAACAATGTGCCGCTGAGATGCGGACTAACCGGCGCGCGTTAGCGCGATTGGCATCTACGCCGTCCGAGGCACCGATAGTTAAGCGACTTTTTTCCGGACAGCGGCTTGCGCGCTTGAGCTATCAGCTACCGGGCCAGACCCAGAGAGGAGGTTGTTCACGCGAGAGTGACCGGCATCGAGTTTAAGCCTAAGTGTGACCATGTGCGCGCGACGGTGGCCGCTCGGAAACCCCGATCAGTTGCCGATATAAATTTTGGCCACCCACTCACCGCCGTCGCGTTTGCCGCAGCGTTGCGATCCCGCAAAAGCTCACCGCCAGGACGGATATTACGAAATTTAAATGCAACTAACTGTCGGCCACAGTTACGTCAACTACAACGTCAAAACCAGCTTTGCAGACTGCCTCGCGGGGCAATCTGGCTTGCTCATCGAAGAAGGCCGGTCTCCCGTGCGGCCTCGCGAAGGACTCCTTTGTATGCAAAAAACTGGTCCTGTTATTTACGTAAGCCTGTTCCCGGTATCGAACGCCACGCTCCATGGTCACCCAGCATGCGGACCTGTTGTAGATTGGCTTAGAAAATCGTGGATGTTGCGTGTTGGCGGAAAAGTTTTGTGCACAATCTGCGACATAGGACTTGTTCTTTCGTGAATGTTCACGCCTTGCCGTGGGCGAGAGTGCAGGAACGACATTACAACAACCAGTGATTGTCGCAATGTTGTTAGGAATCCTTATAAAGTTACATAAAAGAAATGATTGATTTTGTTGACTTTCTAGTCAATCACAATCCAACTGCCGAACTTTTTTGTTGGCCGTGCGCACGGTTGCGTCGGCGCCGGGCGGACCGCGTAGAGATGCACTCGATGTAGTCGCGAGTTGCGTACACTGACGCAGGCTCGGCCAATGAGAGCAAAATTTCTGCAAAAATCGGCTCGATCCGTTGATCACAGGATGATTTTCAGTTCTGGCGCCTGCGGCGAAATCCCGGGAATCAAACGTCATCGGCCAGGTCCCTGAGCTCGAGCCTGAATTGCCAGCCTTCAAAGGCAGCGAGCATACGCCCGAAATCGTCCCAGCCGATTTCCCTGCCATCCACGACAACGACAGGAATGTCGCCGGATCCTGCCGGATCGGACGAAATCAGTCCCCGCACGGTTTGGTCACGGATCTGAAACTGGCTGCCATTGATTGCCAGATCCTTGACTGCCAACGTGCGCCTCATTTTTTCAACGAGGCGGCCAAGGAGGGTCAGCACGTCATCTTCCGGTTTGCCGATGATCCGGAATTCATAACCTGCGCGGAACCCGTCCTGAATCTCGAAGGCATCAAGGGCGAGCATGGTGCCCAGCAGACGCATCTGGAAATGGAACTGGTGCGCGTCGCCGGCGCAATCCACCATCCGGATGGGCTCGAGCCGCACGTTTTCGAAGTCAGTCACGCCATGGCGCCTCGCGACTTCGGCATTGAAACACTGGGTGCAAAGCAGGCGGTAACCGCCTTCGACAGAGCCGTAGTGGATTGCATCGTACGCAGCAGTGGGCTGCGCACACTGTTCGCATCGGTCTTGACTCATTTGGCTCTCCGTGGTCGGCCAGACGTAGACGGTTTTCTGGACGTGGGCGTGGGGACGAACGCGATGCAGTTCACGAGGTTGGCTGCGGCCAGCATCACGTACCTGTCACTGTCTTCCGGATCGATACGTTCAAGCCAGTCCGCCGTCCGTGCCCCTATGCATGCCAGCAGATTCTGCTCAGGATGGTTTCCCATGTATTGCCGCATCAGACGATCCTGCTGCGGCGGGCTCAGGTCTTCGCCCAGCCTGACGGTGGTCACGTAAATCCGCTGCTGCAATTCCTGATCGTCTTCTGTGATCAGCGGCCACGTCCGGCCCGACTCCTTCATCGCCTGAAAGCAGAGAAGCAGAAGCTCGATGACGAACTCCATCTTTTCCATCGAAACACCGAGCTTCGGAAGGACGAGAACCGAGCCGAGCATATGAGGCTGGGCAACGAATATTTCGTCGGTCAAGGCCTCTTTCTGTCGGAGGTTCATAGCCTCTACGGCTTTCATGGCCCGTGCCAGTGCCTCCAGCGAAATGCGGGTCATTCGGTTTTTCTCCTGTTACGGATGATGTGTGATTCGCTGGCCGGTTATCGCCGACCGGGCCTCCCTTTGGCGATTGGTCCAGGTGCGCACGTCGGCCGTCGCCGCGCCCGGAAATGCGCTGGAATCACGCTCTGGCCTCTCGCTGGCCGTTCGCTTGAGCGGCAGACAAGGGCGCAGGATCAGCGTACTGCATCCTTGCCGCCTGGGTACGGATGCCAGATTCCGCCGTCCGGTGGCGCGCCGGTCGAAGCGCAGGATGCCCTTGTGCGGAGAAGGTGAACCCCTCGCCTCGAGCCGGGCGCGCACCATGTGATTGACGTCGCTGTTGGGATAACCCGGATGTCCCGACGTGTCGGCCTCGTGGATTACGACACGGATCGCTTCTTCCTCCGTCAGATGACATTGTTCACGCTTGTGTCCATCGAACACGAATTCCGTCGCGATAAGCGGGAAGCCCTGACACCGGTTCGGATCATCATCATGGTCAGGCTGGATGTCGCCGCAGCGCCAGCAGCAGCCGGCGGCGCCGGGAAGTTCGACGCGAATATGGAAATCGGAATGGTTCATCGCGACTGGCGAAGCGGGGTTGCGCCGCTATTTGTGACTCAGGCTCGCCCGGGTTGCGGTTCCCGCCGCTTTCGTACGCCGGGTGCGTGGCGGCGGTCGTCCTCGGCGTACAGATGGATGCCGGTCGTCGCGATCGACGCGTGCCGCAGGTTTTTATGGATGAAGGGCAGGTCGGTGCCGACGTCCGTCTGATGAGAGTCGGCACTGTGACGAACCAGTGCGTCGAAGCGCGACGCAGCGTCGCGGCGCCGAGTGGATCGTCAGGCGCCAGCGCATCAGCGGCGCGCCGAAACACCGTCCTGACAATCAGGCAGATCGCCGCTGGCGTCAGATGTCACGCGTCATCGCCAGTGATGCGCATCACTGCCGGACCAGGCTCGTGGCACGACGGTACCGATGGCAGCCCTTGAAAGGCCTTGTACCGTGCAAAGTCGGCCCTCGCCAGTGCATCGACACCGGGAGCCCGCCTTCGGGCGTGGCCTTGCCGATGACGTGCAGCCACCATTTGCCGCGGCCGCTGGAAGAAGTCGGGCGCCCTGGCGTTCGCGGCTTCCAGGACGCGCAGCGCGGTGCAGGAGCCGGACCAGCCGGCGGCTGCGCTCGTTGTGCTACTCATCGCGCTCGTCAACCACCGAGGACGCTGTCAATGCCGCTTTGGTGTCTTCGGTAAGTCCAGCATCCGTGGAAACGATCGGCCATATGTGGTCCTGAAAAAGCTCACCGTAATGCGGACTGTCAATCACCCAACACGCAACTAACCGTCCATGCCAACTGCGCAAACATCAACCCGGAAACCGCCTGCAGGAGGATGGGCTCCATGAAACATGGTCTGGCACTAAATTTCCTCTGGCCATCGTCGTTCAGGGGCACCTGGTGGAACTGAATTGTGCTTCCGTCGACGATTGCGCAGCAGCTGGCTTCTGGTAGATTGATTGTGGCGCGGCGCAGTGCAACTACAGAAGACCGCGAACGATTTTGTTGAGGCAGGTTATGGAAGTTCATGAGCCCGCAGCCGCCGTCTCGCCGGATGGGCGCGCCGTGGTTTTTAAACTGTCTGTCCGCGGCCGCGAGGTCGAAGGCGCCGTTGCGCGTGACGCACTCGAACAGCATTTCTGGCTGACGCGTGGCGCCGACGCGGCGCGCACACTCAGGACATTTGAAACCGGCCGCAACCGCATCGTCGCGGTCGCACAAAGAAAGCACCTTGCGCGGCCGGACGAACCGCTGTGGCTGACCGTCGACGACTTTGTGACGCGGTAACCGACCGTTTGCAGGCTCCGGCGACCGTCGCGTTGTTACGTGTCTGGCAGAGATAAAAGCACGACCGTTCATGTCGAGGCTTTTTTGAAATGTCGGGGTCTGGGCTAATTAGAGATGTCTGATCTCAGGGGTTGGTGTGGAGTCTGTCTTTCACGGGTTTCAACTCATGCGGTGTTGAAGGACTGCTTATGAACGGCAGGGCGTGTCAGTCCGTTCAGTGTGCCCTTGCAGACCGACGGCCTGGTTTTGATGCTGCCTTTGGCTGTTTTGTGTGTTGCGTGGCGAGCTGCAGGATCGTTTCATTCAGATCGGTCTGCGTGAATGCGCGCGGCTTCTTCGTGCCGGGCGAGGCTGCCGGTTTGCGTACCGCCGCACCGCGATTCGTGCGTGACGGCGAGCCCGATACACGACGGTTATCGCGCTGCGCCTGCATCGCCTGCGCGACCTGCAGCGTATAACCCAGCCGCTTGTGCTCAACGACCGCCCCCTGGTCGATCTCCGCGAGCTTGTCGTACGGCACACAGGGCAGCGCCACGCCACCGGCACGCAGCTCGATGCGACCGTCCGGGTACTCCCATACATCGATGTAGTGGCCGATCAGCCGGCGGGTAGCCGGTGCGTCCTCCAGCAGCCAGATCATGAGGTCATTCAGCACCGTCAGCGATTCCGACACCTTGCGCATCACCCGCCAGGTCAGGATCGCGTCGAGATCCTCATCGTCACGCAGCGGCCGGTGCGCGTCGAACGTGCTCCGCGGCGGCTTCGCAAAGCGCGCCTTATAGGCGGCCATGAAGGCGGGCGCCCATGCATTTGCCGCTTCCATGGTCTGGATGCCGCGCAGCCGCAGTTCCTTCACGAGCCGGTCCTGCAGCGTCAGGTGGGCGCGCTCCACGCGCCCCTTGGCGGGGCTCGAGTTCGCGCAGAAGGTGTCGATACTGAGCTCGTACATCGCCCGGCCAAACTGCGTGACGCCCCGTGCGCCGTTGCGGCTGTACGTTGGCCGGAATACACTGGCCCGATCGCTGTAGAACGCCACCGGCTTGCCGTAGCGCTCCAGATACGCGCGTGTCGCCTCGAAGTAACTGAACGTCGACTCCGTGGCGTGAAATGCAGCGCCATCTGCCGGCTCGTGGCGTCGTCGACATACACCAGCAGCGTGCATGCAGGCGCCCGGTCCTCGAACCACCGGTGGTCGCTGCCGTCGATCTGCACCAGTTCGCCGAGGCACGCGCGCCGGGCACGCGGCTGATGGATCTTCGGTGGCCGTTGGCGGCGCGGCACCCACAGCCCGGCATCGCGCATCCAGCGCCGCACGGTTTCCTTCGCCAGCACCAGGCCATGACATTCGGCCAGCTTCTCGCACGCGAGTGTCGGTCCGAAATCGGCGTAGCGTTCACGCACGAGTGCCATGGCCCGTGCACGCAGATCGATGGGCAACTCACGGTTGCTCGGCTTGCCACGCTTGCCCGACACCAGCCCGGCTGGACCATCGGCCTCATAACGCCGGCACAGCCGGCTGATCTGCCGCTCACAGAGGTCCAGCCGCTCGGCTGCCTGAAAGCAGCGCAAGCGGCCTTCAATGACCGCCTCGACGACCTTGACTCGTTCCAGTTCGCGCATGGTTGCCGTGATCAGGCCACGCCCATTCATGATTGCCCCCTCGGTCAACGCATCGCGACAGCGTGCGCCTCAGGGCGGAAATCGGACATTTCAAATTAGCCTGAATCGGTGATTTCGTCTTGTGGGCTTCCTGGCCAGACGAGCTGGAGCGGCCGGGTGGCCAGGGGGCCAGCGCAGGCGTGAGATTTACTTGCGGAAACCGGAACTGGATTCGGGACGTTCCTGCGACACGGAACTAAATTCTGGAAAATCCTGCAGTGGCCGCACACTCATCCCGTTTCGACGGGCCATTCCCCGTCGAACGCCGGAAGGAAATGTTAGGAAAGCCTGCCTTGCAGGATTGCGCTCGATTTACTTCCAAAAATGGCCCAAATTTAGCTCGCTGGCAGTTGCTTGGCCGCCAACAAGGCGGATACGGCCCGTTCAGCGAAGGTCCGCCGCCGGCGCCCCGTCTTCCCACCGCCGGGCCTATCAACCAACTGCGCTGCCGCGCTAGGTCACGTCGATCCCATGAATCGGCAAAACGCCTATAATATATGGGCATATTGCCGAAGGAGGCTCCGTGACAATCGTTTCCTTTAAACCGACTGGCGCTGCCGATCCGCGACGGGCCGAGTTCGCCATGCTGGAGCAACTGCTCGACGCCCGGATTCAGTCCGGCGCTGATCTTGCGGAGATAGCGAACGCCCGTGTCGACGTTGCCGTGATCGACCGGCTTTCAGAGCGCGGCCTGAAGGTCGACGAACTTTCTTTCATCATCCCACGACGCACGCTGACACATCGGCGCCAGCATCACGAGCGACTATCGACGGACGAGTCCGACAAGGCGATCCGGCTCGCGAAGATTCTCGCCCAAGCCATGTCGACCTTCGGTGACCCGGACAAAGCAATGGCCTGGCTCAGGAACGGTCAGGCGCGCTTTGGTGGAAAGTCGGCACTCGATATGACTAGCACCGAGCATGGCGCACGTCTCGTAGAGGAAGCACTTGTCCAGATAGACGAAGGTTACTTCGCCTGATGGTCCTCTGGAGAATAAGCAATTATGCGGATCTGAGAGGGATCGGTGGCCTACGCGCGCCGGGGCGATGGCATTTCGCGGGACAGCCCATCGTCTACCTGGCCGAACACCCGGCGCTGGCGCTCCTTGAGATTCTTGTCCACATGGAGATCGCCAGCGTCGGCCAGTTGCCTGACGGCTATCAGCTGTTACGCGTCGAGGTCGGCGACGACGTTCCAGTCGCTGAGATCGCGGACGCCGATGTCCCGGACGACTGGCGGCAAAATCCCGACTGGTCACGCGGCGCGGGCGCGGAGTGGCTGCAGACAGAAACGAGCGCGGTATTGAAGGTACCGAGCGCGGTCGTTCCGTTCGCCCACAACTTTCTTTTAAGCCCAGCGCACGCTGCTGCTGACGCGGTGCGCATTGTCGACACGCTCCATGTAAAGCACGACGAACGGATCCTTAAGCTTCTGGCTCGAGGCTGAATGGATCGCGTGGCAGAAGCATTGGTGTAGAGCGCAACAAACAGGTCGATCCAGCATCCCGGTCCAAATAGCGGCCGCTCGCGCCGATTGGCGTCGCCAGGGTTCCCTCATACGCGAGCAGCGATCGCACACGCTGCGAATCGGCTCATCCGCTTTGAAATGGCCCGATGGACTCAATCCTCGATACGCGGCGCACACTGACAATCGAGTCCAGTGAAACAGACTAGCCGAGGAGAGATTGGATGGCGTCGTCTGCACGGCCGAATGCGAGGGGCTCCCCACAGAGTCACGCAGGAGTCGGCTGACTATATTGATCAGCTATGCGAATCAAATCGGTAATCGGGATCGAAAATTCCTACAAAACCACGCGCGTCGATGCCATCGCCTTTCGGAATCCCAAAAGGGTACACCATCCACGATCTGATGTTTTCTAGCAACATTCCCCTAAAAACGTCCGAACGGAACATCCTTCGAAGCGGTCGACCGCGAAAACCGCGCTTATACGCACGCGCCTTCATCCTCTACCACTGTTTTGTTTTTGACGCTCTCGCTAGCCCCAGTACTCATCGCGATGCACGACGGTGCTTCGATACCGAATGGCTTGGTCGAAAACTGTTTCAAGCATGAAATATGGACAACGGGCTGGCCGTCGGCCTTAACAGCGGACTGATGGGCCGCACGCCGATCGGCCAGAATGCGGGCATCCGTGAAGCGAGCAGCGTGCCCGCCGCTCGCTTCACTGACTTACCGCACCACGAAGCCCGCGCCGACCTCATCTTTCCGGTCAAGCATCCACCGTGCCGTGCCGAGAATGCTGGCCGTACCCTTCACGGTCGGACGCACGGCGCGCGTGCCGTTCAGGTCGACCTCGCCGAGCAGGCAGCCTTCGAACGTGCCGCTGCCGAGCAACCCTTCAGAGAGGATCGGCTGATTCAGTTTGAGTTTGCCCCGCGCCTCGAACATCGCCATCATCGCGCTCGTGCCGGTGCCGCCCGGCGAGCGGTCCAGTTGGCCCGCGCTGAACACGTGGACGTTTTTGTAGAAAGCGCCTTCAATGGTCGGCGAATGCCAGAATGTGATGAAGTTCAGATTGTTGATGTGCGCTTCGGTCGGATGCTGGATGCGCATCTGCTCGTTGATCTGATCGCGCACGAGAAGGCCAAGGCGTGACAGTTCGCTGCCATTCTCGGGCGAAATCCGCAGCGCGCAGTTCGACAGATCGACGATGCCGAAATAGTTGCCGCCCCAGACCAGATCCGCCTTCAGATCACCATAGCCCGGCAGATGCACGGGAATGTCCTGCGCGGCCACATAAGCCGGCACGTTCTCGAAGCGCGTCCACAGCACCTCGTCGCCCTCTGAAGCCACTTCGGCAACCACAAGGCCCGCGGTCGTTTCAAAACGGATCCGCGTGACGCCGTTGTCGCCGCGCGGCACTAGGCCGAGTGCCACCATCGTCATGCCAACCGCAATCGTGCCGTGACCGCACATGTGCGAGTATTCCGTGCCGTCGATGTAGATCAGACCCGCATCGAATTCCTTGCTCGACGGCGGCGTCAGGAACACACCAAACATGTCCTTGTGCCCGCGCGGCTCGCGCATCAACGCCTTGCGCAACCAGTCGTAATTCGCCTCCAGGAAGGCGCGCTTTTCCAGGATCGTCGATCCGGCTGGGTACGGAATGCCGCTATGGACGATGCAAAGGGGCTCCCCTTCGGTGTGGGTATAAATGACGTCGAACGCGTCTTGCTTACGCATGGTTGAAGCTCCTCGTTGGAAAGTGAGTGAGGGTTAGCTGCGGTCGGACAACATGTCCAGACCGATCGTCAAATCGAGAATCGTGATCACCACGATCGCCACGACAATGGTCGCGCCGGATACGGCCGCAATCGTCGGATCGATGGTGTACTGCACGTAGTTGAAAAGCTTGACCGGGATCGTGTTGAGGTCAGCCGTCGTGTTGAAGATCGACAGCTCGACGTTGATCCACGACGAGATGAACGCGAAAATCGATCCCGTCACGATGCCCGAGCGGATTCGCGGCAACACGACGAGAAAGAACGTCGTCCACGGATTGGCGCCAAGGTCGTAAGACGCCTCCTCGAGCGCGCGCTGTTCGGGCGTCGTCATCGACATCACCGAGCGCAGCACGAACGGCGAGACGATCACGGTATGGCCGATCAGCAGCGAAGCAAAGCTGCGCGTGAGTCCGAAATAACCGCCGAATTGCAGCAAGGCCGCGCCGAGCACGATGTGCGGCAGCACGAGCGGCGCCATCAGCGCGGCCGTCAACGCGCGCTTGCCCGGAAACGGGTAACGCGCGAAGGCCAGCGCCGCGGGCACGGTGAGAACCAGCGCGGCGGCCGTGGCGGCCAGCGCGAGCAGCGTGCTCGTCGAGAACGCCGCGACGTAGCTCGGGTCGGACAGCATCACCTGGTACCAATGCAAGGTGATGCCGCGCGGCGGAAACGTGAGGAACTGCGACGCCGTCACGGAGCTGCCGAGAATGACCACCAGCGGTAGCACCAGATAGGCCAGCACGACCCAGGAGACAAGACGAATCGAAGCGCGGGCGATCATCGTGCACCCCCGCGAATCTCGCCGACCCGGCCCGCCAGCGCGACCATGACCAGCGTGAAGACGAGCAGCACGATACTGAGCGCGCCACCGTAGTGAAAATCGAACGTCGCGCTGTACTGCTGGAAGATCAACATCGACAGAACCGTGACACGCCCCCCCGATAACAGCGCCGGCGTCACATACGCGCTGACCGCGAGCGTGAACACCATGATCGCGCCGGCAACCACGCCCGGCAACGTCAATGGCAAGGTGACGTAACGGAAGGTCTCGGCCGGACTCGCGCCGAGATCCGCGGACGCCTGCTCGACTGCGGGATCGACTTGCGCGAGCGCATTGCCGACCGCCAGCACGACAAACGGCAGCAGCACGTAGACCATGCCGATCAGAATGCCGAGTTCGGTGCCGAGGAACCGCACGGGCCGCTCGATCGCGCCCGTGGCAAGGAGTGTCTGGTTGACGAGCCCGTTGCGGCCCAGCAGCACCATCCAGCCGAACGAGCGGACGATGTTGCTCGTCAGCATCGGCACCACGAGCAGGATCACGCAGATGCGCCGCCACGGCCCCCAGCGGACCACTCGCACGAGATACCAGGCGAGCGGATAGCCGAGCAGCAAGCACGCCAGCGTGCTCAGGCAGGCGATGCGGAACGTGACGAGAATGACGCCCCAGTGATACTGGTCGGCCAGGACGCGCACGTAGTTGGCGAGCGAGACGCCATGCGTTTCGGGGCTGGTCAAGCTGGCCAACAGCACCACCGCGAGCGGCGCGAGAAAGAAGGCCGTGAAGAACACGATCGGAGCGGCCATCATGACGAGCGGCGTGACGACAGGGCGATTCATGCCGGCTCCCCGATCAGATGCAGGTCGGACGGATCAAAACCGAAACGTACGGTCCCGCCCATTTGCGCTGCTGACGTCGGCTGCCCCATCACGCGGGCAACGACGCGCTGGCCGTCAACATTGGCATGAAGCATCGTATGACTGCCGACGCTCACCACGTCGATCAGCACCCCGGAGACGCAGCACAGTGACGCATCGTCGCGGCCCCCGTGGTCGAGGACGCGCAGTTGCTCGGGTCGCAACACGGCGACGCCCCTTGATGGCGCGTCGGCGCGCGCGAGACGAGCGGGCGCGCCCGGCAACGCCAGAGAAATCTCGCCACTGGCAACGGTAAAGTCGATCAGGTTGGCGTCACCGATGAACTCGGTGACGAAGCGCGTGGCAGGCGCGCGATAGATGTCCGCGCCGGCGCCGATCTGTTCGATCCGCCCCGCGTTCATCACGACGATCCGGTCGGCCATCGTCATTGCCTCCTCCTGATCGTGCGTCACGAACACGAACGCAATGCCGAGCTTCTCCTGCAGATGCTTGAGTTCGAGCTGCATGCGCTTGCGCAACTTCATGTCGAGCGCGGACAGCGGCTCGTCGAGCAGCAGCAGCTTCGGCCGGTTGACGACCGCACGCGCGAGCGCCACACGCTGCTGCTGGCCGCCGGACATCTCCCGCGGAAAGCGCTCGCCAAGCGATTCCAAACCGACCAGTTCAAGCGCCGCTCTGGCGCGTTCGCTCGCCTCGCGACGCGACGCGCCCTGCCGTCGCGGACCGTAGGCCACGTTCTCGAGCACGCTCATGTGCGGAAAAAGCGCGTAGTTCTGGAACACCGTGTTCAGGGGGCGCCGGTAGGGCGGCAGACCGGTGACATCTTCGCCATCGATCACGATCCGGCCGCTGTCCGGCGCCAGAAAACCCGCGATCGACCGCAACAAGGTGGTCTTGCCACAACCGCTCGGCCCGAGCAGCGCGATGAATTCTCCCTGGCGGATGTCCAGGTGAATCTGGTCGAGTGCCGTGTATCCGCCAAAGCGCTTGCACACGGCGTCGAGAGTCAAAAGGGCTGGCATCGCTTGCACCCGGTTCATTGCTTGGTGGCCACTTGGCGGTTCCACGCGGCCGTGATCTCGGCGCGGCGCGCATTGATCGCGCTCCAGTCGAACAGCTTCAGGCTGTCGACCGAGCCGTTGGCGCCCCAGGGCAGCTTGCGGGCCACGTCGGCGGGCAGCTTGACGCCTGCGACGGCAGGGCCGAGATATAGCTTCGTCGCGAGGCACGTCGCCGCCTGCGGCGTCAACGCGGCGTTGATGAACTGCTCCGCCGCTGCCTTGTTGCGCGAACCCTTCACGAGATGCAGGCGGGCGTCGGTGGCCCAGGCCCCTTCCTTCGGGACGACAAAGCCGATCGGTACTCCCTTGTCGATCAGATCCCACGCGCCGACGTTGAAATCCGCGCCGATCACCGCCTCACCGCTCTGGAAAGCGTTGGTCGCGGCGCCCGAGCTGTCGAAGAAGAGCGCGGTATCGAGCGAGGCGAGCTTGGCGTAGATCGGGTCGAGGTGCGCGGGGTCGACGCCCCACACCTGAGCCAGGAACACCACGAACGGGATGCCGGCCGAGTTGGCCGGCGACGGCACCGTCACCGCGCCCGCGTACTTGGGATTCCAGAGATCCTTCCAGCTCGTCGGGGGCTTGACCGATTGCGTGTTGTAGGTCAGTCCCAGCGAGTAGTAGCCGGAGCCAACCGCAAAGGTCGTGTTGCCGTTGCGGTAGATCGCCTTGGGGACGACCTGCTTGAGATTCGGAATCGCGGCGCTATCGAGGTTGTCGAGCACGCCGGCTTGATAGGCCAGCTCGCTGATGCCGCCGTCCATCCACGCAACGTCGATGGTGGGTGCGGCCTTCTGTTGCTGCAACTTGGCGAGCGTCGTGGTCGAGGTGCCGATTTCCGGCGTCACGGCGATCCCCGTCGCCTTCGTGAAGGGCTCAGCCACGCACGTGCGAAAGGCGTCGCCCCAGTTGCCGCCGTACATGGCGACGGTCAGCCTTGGCGACTGTGCGGCCGCGCCCAATGAAGCTGTCGTGCAGGCCAGCGCAATTGCTGCCTTGATCGTGTTGCAACTTCCGAGTCCCATGTCGTCCCCTGGTAGGTTTGTCTGGTTGTCACCATACCTGTATCTTGCGCGTCGGGCGGCGTCGCTAGCTTGCAAGTCACGGTCAAATAATTGAATAATTGCGTCATGCCGAATCCGCCAAACGCCAACGCTGAAACCCGCAGCACGCATACGTCTGAGGCCATGCAGGACACAGGTAAACCCGAGCTTTCCATTGGTTTCGTTCTGCTGAACCAATTCACGCTCGCCGCATTCGCGGGGCTGATCGACGTGCTGCGTCTCGCTGCGGATCACGGCGGGCGCAGCCGGCAGATCCACGCGCGCTGGCGTGTCATGAGCATGGACGGCTTGCCGCGCACCTCGAGTGCGGGGGTGACGCTCGAGGTCGGGGGAGGATTGCCGGAGAACCCGGCGGAGTTCGACTACATCGCGGTCTGCGGCGGCAATGACTATCCGAATACGTATTTGCCGCCGTCGCTAGGCGATTGGCTGCGGCAAGCGAGCGCGAGCCGCGTGAGGATGTTAGGTATCTGTACCGGCACGTTCGCGCTGGCGCAAGCGGGATTGATTGGGGAGCGGGTGGTCTGCGTGCACTGGAATGTGCTCGACGCGTTTCGCGGCCGCTTTCCGCAGACGCCTGCTGTCGTCGATCATCTGTTCGTGGATGAAGGGGATCTAATCACGTGCGCCGGCTCAACCGCAGCGATCGATCTCGGGCTATACCTCGTCGCCCGTCATTGCGGCCGGGACAAGGCGCAGCAGGTTGTGCGCCATATGATGCTGCAAGGCATACGCCCAGCCAAATTGCCGCAGGCGCACTTCTACGCCGATCTCACGCATATCGCCGATATCCGCGTGCGTCAGGCGGCCCATTTCGTCGAGCAGCGCATCGACAATCCACCTACGCTCGACGCCATTGCGCGCTATGTGGGCGTCGGCAGGCGGCAACTAGAGCGCGCGTTTCATGACACGCTTGGCCTCTCGCCGATGGCGTTCCTGCGCTCGCTGCGGCTCGAATATGGCAGTTGGCTGTTGCTCAATAATCCGCGCAGCATCACCCAGATCGCGCTCGATTGCGGCTTCTCAGACGGCGCGCATTTCTCGCGGGATTTCCGTGCACGCTTCGGCGTCTCGCCGCGCGAGTTTCAACGGAAGTCGGCAGACGGTGCGATACCGCCGTAGCCGAGTTGCCTCTCTACAAAAAGACACTCTGCGGGACGCTTCAGGACGATGCTGCGAGGAGCGTGCCGAGCCAGGCGCGCAGCGCCAATATGTCTTCCTCGCACACTGAATGCAGCATCCGACGCGCGCTCCAGTCGACCTTGCAACCTCGCGTGATCGCAAAGTCGCGCTCGGCAGCACGTCGTCGTATATGCCGTGTGCGGCAAAGTTCGTCGTGCTACGGCTCGCGGCGCTCAAGCGGCTGTCAATTAAGCCCGGCGACGGCACATAACCTGACAACGCGATCAAGCCGACAAATGCCTCAGGGTGCGTCAGTCCTGCCGAATAGGTCATCCCCGCGCGCCTTGCGAAAAACCCGCGAGAAAGATGTTCGAAGTCGGAATGCCGAGCCGGTTCTGCGCTTCGATCAATTGCCGCACGGTTGCGCAAGACAATTCGATACCCGCTTCGTCAACGTGCTGATTGATGCTCTGTGACGTTGCCCGCGAATTTCGTATCCGCTAACCGAGCGTTATTATGCCGCTTGCTTTCTCTGTGCGGCGTGCCAGTTTTGTTCAAATTGCATCGGACTGACGTAATTCAACGTCGAGTGCAGCCGCCCATGATTGTAGAAGCTCAACCAGTCGATCACCTCGTCCATTGCTTCGCGACGCGTCGCAAAGCGTTGACCGTGAATGCGCGCCTGCTTCAGCGATCCCCACAGGCTCTCGGTCGGCGCGTTGACGCTCCTATGTCAAGCAGAAGCCGTCGAATCGGCCAGATCGGCCAGAATGAGCGGGTACAACTCTCGGACGATATAGCGCTTCAAGCAGCGGTGGATTTCCTTGTTGGACATGCCTTCCTTCGTCCGGCGTTCGACATAGGCGCGGGTGCGCGGATCGCTGCGCATTCGAACCATGGCGATGGTCCAAAGGGCGTTGTTTGCAGACCTGTCACCGCCCCTGTTCAACCGATGCCGGACCGTCTTGCCGGACGAGGCCTGTAATGGACTTGTGCCGCAAAGTGCCGCTAGCGCAGCTTCACTTTTCAAGCGTTCGGGATTGTCACCCGCCACAGCAACTAGCACTGCAGCGGTCTGCGGCCCAACGCCGAATCTTTCGCGAAGTCGCCTGGCGTGCTGGGTAGTAAGGCTGTCGAGCATGGTGTCTAGTGCTTTGAGCTCCTCCGCCAACGTCAGCCAACGCTTCGCCAGCAGTCGAAGCGTCGCCGTCAGCGTTTGCAGCATTAGCGTTTTGCCCAACGAGCGGACACGGGCACAACTCTCGACGCATTCTGTCGTCTTCGCTTTCAGAAGGCGATCACGGATGTCCTGGGGTGCACTGACGAGCAAAGCCCGTAACTGGTTGATAGCCTGCGTCTTTGCTTTGACTGCGCTGCGCCTGGCAACGGAGACGGCGCGCATCGCCTCGGCGGCGCCGGACTGTTCCTTTGGAATAGCCGTGGCCCTTCCGGAGAGGACCGCACGCGCGGCGTTTTCCGCATCAGTGGGATCGGACTTCCCTTTGGATCGGCGCATCGCGCGATCGGGACGATTGACTTCAAGCACCTCGATCTCATGATCGCGCAGCACGCGGGCCAATCCCGCTCCATAGGTGCCGGTCCCTTCAACTCCGGCGCGACGCAAATGACCGAACGAATTCGCCCATGTCAGCAGATCGAGATACCCTGCCGTGTCGGTCGATACCGATCTCGTTCCGAGAAGCCTGCCTGCCTCGCCGATCACAGCCCCGACATGCGTATCCAGATGCGTGTCAACCCCGAGAATCACTTCGTTTTGTTTCATGCATGTATCCGTTGTAGTGGACGCATCGCCAACCCCAATCGCAGGACAGGACACTCACGGTGCAGAACAAAGCTCCTATTAGGTCACAGACGCTGGGCCCGGCAACGCTCGGGGAACGCCGGAACCCAATCGACAGGTCAACGCAAAGGCAGTTTGGCCAATCCCAGCACGGGTCAGATCGGACCGACGTTCAGAAGCGATCTTAGACTGAGTGTCCCAACAATTTGCTCGGCGGCTCATCGAACTGCGCATGCCATAACTCTTGATCAGGTCCTGGAACTCGGCGCTGCAATACTGACTCCCACGGTCGCTATGCATGATCAGACCGGCCTCGGGCCGACGCCGGAACCACGCCATTCGCAACGCGTCAGAAACCAGCTCCGTGCGCATGTGGGGCTTGAGCGACCATCCCACGACCTGGCGACTGAACAGATCCAGGATGACCGTCAGATACAGCCAGCCCTCGTCGGTCCAGAGATAGGTGATGTCTGTCGTCCAGACCTGATCGGGTTTCGCCGGCGAGAAGTCACGTTGCAGCAGGTTCGGCGCGACCGGCAGATTGTGCTTGCTGTCGGTCGTGGCTTTGAATCGCCGCTTGGTGCGCGCCTTGATGCCGTGCAGCTTCATGAGCCGCTGAACCCGGTCCTTGCTCACTCGGATGCCTTGAGCCAGAAGCTTTTTCCACACGCGTGGCCAACCGTATTCGCATTTGGATTCAGCATGTACGGCGCGAATGTGGACCAGCAGTGCGTCGTTGCTGATGCGCTGACGCGGTCGCTCAGAATCAACGTCACAGGCTTTACGGTTGTGATAACCGCTGGGACTGACACCCAGCGCCTGGCAGGCCACAGAAACCGGCCATTGCCGGCTATGTCGTTCGATCCACGCGTACTTCACACCGACCCCTTCGCAAAGTACGCCGTCGCTTTTCCCAGGATATCGCGCTCCATCTTCACGCGGGCCAGCTCGGCGCGCAGCCGGGCAATTTCCATCTGTTCGGCTGACACCTGTTTGCCCGCACCATTGAGCTTGCCCGCATCGTCGGCCTTGATCCACGCATTCAGCGTCTGCGTACTGATGCCCAGAATCTTCGCCGTCGCCGCCTGGCTCTGGCCGTTACGCACCATGCGCACCGCTTCAATCTTGAATTCCAGCGTGTACCGCGCCCTCGGGTTACCCATTGCTAAATCCTCCGTTGCTGAAGTTTTACATACTCTCAGTAACGGATACGTTTTTCGAGGGCAAGGTCAATCCGTTACCTGATCGTCGATACGCGGAACTGGTGGCCCGGGGGCAAGGAGGTGCTGCTGGCAACGCAATGGATCAATCTGGTCGATTGGGTCGACTCTACCGTTTCTACCAGGCTCACATGCGATGCGATCAAGAGCAGTCCCCCTTACGACAACGCCTTTCCTCTGGGCCGGCGCTATGAAGCGACGCTCCATAACCATTATGGTAGAGACGGATACTGGTCAGAAGACGGTACTGGCGTGGAACCGGACCGACCGATGTCAGAGTAGAGGCCGCCGATGGCGAAATCGGTCACGTTACTGACTTTGTGTTCGACGATCATGCATGGGCTATACGCTACCTGACGGTCGACACGCGGAACTGGTGGACGGGCGGGAAAATGGTACTTCTGTCAACTCGATGGATCGATCAGGTCGATTCCGCTGGATTCACCATCTCAACAACGCTTACACGCGACGCCGTCAGGAGTAGCCCCGTGTACGACGATGCGATTCCGCTTAACCGCATGTACGAGATGCAGCTCCACAAGTGTTACGACCGGGATGAATACCGGTCCGAAGCGGCTGGGGCGGGCGGTGGCGGCCTGCAGGCGCAGGAAGATTGTCGCTGATGCATTTATGCGCAACTGGTTTAAGCCGCGCGTGACGACCCATGCATGATCGCTACGGCCTTCGCCAAGCCGGAATGCTTATCGACGCGGACATGGGGAGTGTGGTCTCAGGTTCTTCCCGGGCATTGTGTCACTTCATTCGCGAGGTCTGATTGGAAGTTTTCGGAACGATGGGTGCGCGTGGATCTCCGCGATACTCGAACTGGGCGTGAGCGTCATTTTGAAGGAAGGAAACCGGGAGCTCACGCGCGTGACCATAGTGGTCACGGAACGTCCTATGAAAAATCACTTCACAGGGACGCCCCTCGGAGGCGCCGGCTAAATCCGCTGCAGAGATGATCCCTATCAGGCGCTGGTCCTCGCGGTCCAGAACCGCCAAACCGAGCACATGACTTTGACTCATGATGTTAACGGCCTATTCGACGGAATCATCCTCAAAGCAAGGAATGATCTGGGCTGACATCACTTCCCACACGGTCACCTGATCGACGCGCCAGTCGTCGGCGAGGCCTCGCATGGCGATGTCCCGGTCCGTGATCATCGCGATAACGCACATGTCCTGGCATACCGGGAGGCTCCCCCATTGCCATGCTTCAGCTTGCGCGCGGCTGCGACGAAGGTTTCGGCGGACTGAATACGCACCGGCTCTTTCATCATTTCTCTGATTAGCATCACGTGATCTTCTCGTGTTGCGTAGCTTGTGAAGACGCACCTGCACACGCGCATACCGGCAGATCAAAGTGACCTGCATCGACCCGCAACACCCAATGGCACCGCCCGCAGACCAATCGGCGTTCTGCACGACTGAAACGTGCTTATAGCGCCTCCAAATCAGGCAACAACCGGTCAGACTCCCGTTTGACGACACGGTAGCATTCGCACACCCGCCCTTCGAGCCCAGGGCGATCCAGCACCTCGATATACCCCTGACTGTAGCGGATCAGCCCGGCTCGCTGCAGTTTCAGCGCAGCTTCCGTTACGCCGGATCTACGCACGCCAAGCATGTTGGCGATCAGTCCCTGTGTCATTCTCCGTTCGTTTGACGGCAGGCGGTCGAGGCTGAGCAGAAGCCACCGGCACAATTGCTGATCAATCGAATGATGCCGATTGCAGGCGGCGGTCTGCACCATCTGTGAGATCAGTGCCTGGGTATAGCGCAGCAACAGCCTCTGCATGGGGCCTCCCCGATCGAATTCATCTTTCAGGATTTGGGCATCCAGCCGGTAGGCCCGCCCGGCGCTTTGAACTATCGCACGGCTCGCGGTGGACTCGCCCCCCATAAAGAGTGCTATTCCGACGAGCCCTTCGTTGCCGACGACCGCAATCTCCGCCGACGCACCGTTCTCCATCACATAGAGCAGCGAGACGATGGCCGTGGAGGGGAAATAGACATGATCGAGTCGGTCGCCTGATTCGTAGAGAACCTGTCCTAGTGGCATGTCGACCCGCGCAAGCTGATGTGCTATGCGGTGCCAATCCGCTGGCGCCAGCACGGCCAGCAAGTGGTTGTCTTTGGGCTGGTGTGCGTTCGACATGGGCCACTCCTCGAAGTCGTATCAAAAGGACGGCGTCGTCGGTGCAGGATTGTGTCGAAGCAGTTCGCCCGTACCCCCGATTTCGAGACGGCAACGGCGTTACCCTACATCAGGCATACCGACGAAGGCGCAACGAAAATTCCTCGATCGCGCTGATGCCACTCTGTTCGGCGCGATTACACCAATCCTGCAGCTGAAGCAGCAACTGTTCGCGCGTGGCGTTGGACCTTTCCCAGATCGCTGCCAGAGCCGCGCGCAACTCGATGTAGGTACGCAGTTTCGGGTTGCGGTCGTGGATTTCCTTCAACCGTAGTTGGCGCGTAATGTCTAGACCTTGCTGCTCCTCGCGATAACAGATCCTTACGCTTTGCATGAGAAGCGCCTTCTCACGGCGGCCGATGTGCTCCACACGCACCAGTTCCTGCCGGTAGTCACGTTCGGCTACTCTTGCATAGCGTGCCATCACCTCATTGCGATTGCGAAGCACGGCCTGCAACGAGTCGTCGTCGAGCTCCTTCTTGCCTTTGACCAGGCGCGGCTTCGGCGCCACTTTCCTGATGTTCGCCAAACCTAGTGCCGAAAGGGTTCGAATGTACATCCAGCCGATGTCGAACTCATACCACTTGTTCGACATCCTGGCGGAGGTTGCGTAGGCATGGTGGTTGTTATGAAGCTCTTCCCCGCCGATCAGAATGCCGATTGGCATCACATTCGTGCTCGCATCTGGGGTGCCGAAGTTGCGATACCCCCGGAAATGGCCGATTCCGTTGACCACGCCGCCGGCCCAGAACGGAATCCAGATCATCTGCACAGCCCATACCGACATGCCGACGATACCGAACAACGCAACGTCGATCACGATCAACAGGCTGACGCCAAGGTTTGGGTACTTTGCATAGAGGTTCCGTTCAATCCAGTCGTTCGGCGTGCCGTAAGCGAATTTGCGCAGCGTCTCTTCGTTCCGCGCTTCGATGCGATAGAGCTCAGCGCCGCCGAGCAGGACCTTCCAGATGCCACGGGTCTGCGGACTGTGAGGATCTTCATCCGTCTCGCACCTTGCGTGGTGTTTGCGGTGAACCGCCGCCCACGAGCCTGTGCGCATACCTGTCGTCATCCACAGCCAGAAGCGGAAGAAGTGGGCAACAACTGGATGAAGGTCAAGCGCACGATGTGCCTGACAACGGTGGAGGTAGACCGTCACGGTGATGATCGTGACGTGTGTCAATACCAGAACGGCCAGTACAGTCTGCCACCACGACAGGGAAAGCAAACCGTTTGAGAAGAACGCAAGGAAATCGATATACAAATGGACCTTCCTTCTACCGATAGCGCGGAACCTGCCAGGATGATGCGAGGCAACGGCCCGCTTGTGTCATGTAAGTGCCAGCTTCCTGTGATTAGCAATGTAGCGACCGGTTTAGGCAGAACCGATTGCCAGAAATCAAGTAACGCGAATACAAATGCGGCGAGAAGAAACAGCGTGAGTGGGCTCATGCTTGTTGTCCATTCGTGAGGACGGCAGCAATGGCGCCCGGGAAATCAGGCGTCTTCATTCGTTGTGTGTATCCACCAGTTCGTCAAGTCGCGCACGGGGAATCGTTTATACGATCTGCGCAACTGCACTGGATGTCGGTACGGTCCCGTACCGGACTGTAAAGCATCCGCATGAACGTCAATCGAGCCCCCAAAGGTATCTGTCGGCCTGCAAGCGAACGATTGTGATGTCCGTGACTGCTAGCGTACCGAGTTGATCGCGTAGTTCGCGTAGTGTCTTTGAGAAGGGGGGCAAATTCAAAAGTCGCCTCCATAGGGTGCGGTAAAGCTGGCCGCGCGTCACGCTCCCGTCTGAGATGTCCTTAATCGGCGACGCTGATCAGCACTCAAGAGGTGTCTATACAGCATCGGCCCATCATGCGACGATGAGAGATTTTTCGTCCACGTGCCAGATGGGACATGGCAGATCGCCACGATAGCCGAGCCGACCAGCACCAATGGCCGGAAGACAGGCATTGCGAGATCGAGACGATGTGGTGAAGTCGTGAAACACATGAGGAGTATCGAACATGTTGCGAAGCATAGAGAGTCTTCATGGGTGCGCTGTTGTTGCGCGCGATGGTGAAATGGGAACCGTCGGCCAGGCCTATTTTGACGACGAGGCGTGGGGCGTGCGCTATCTCGTGGTCGACACGGGCAGCTGGATCAGTAAGCGACAAGTATTGATATCGCCGTATTCAATCAGACACTCGGAGCCGGGTTCGGGTACCGTGCAGGTGGACCTCACGCGGCAACAGGTCAGGGACAGTCCGGATATTGATACGCATAAGCCGGTATCGCGCCAGTACGAAACCAGCCACCTCCTTTACTACGGCTATCCAAGGTATTGGGGGAGCGCGAATTTATGGGGGTTGGACGCCTATCCTGCGTTCCCCGGCTCGACCGAGGCGCCACGTTTTGACCCGGAGGCACCGGTGAACCCCGAGCCGCATGCAGATGAATCACCCGCGGATATTCATCTGCGCAGTACCAATGCGGTGAAAGGGTGTCACATCAAAGCCGTGGACGGCAGCATTGGCCACGTTTCCGGCTTCATTTTCGACGACGTCGCGTGGGTTATCCGTTACCTGAGCGTTGATACGCGAAACTGGTGGCCAGGCGGCAGGGAAGTCCTACTTGCGACGCAATGGATTAACCAGACCAACTGGTTCGACTCCACCGTTTCAACAGAACTCAGCCGCGAAGCAATCAGGAATAGTCCCGAGTATGACGACAGTGTGCCGCTTAGCCAAAGCTACGAACAAGCACTTCACGGATTCTATGGAAAGGACACGTACTGGTCTAAGGATGATACGGAATCGCTGCTGGCTCACATCGGCGAAACCGCCTCTTAGGTTAAGGCGAGCGGGATACGCCCGCCTTGATTGAGTGCTGCTGCGGGATGAACGTCGCGGGACCAGTACGGCAGCGTACCGACGTCTCTCACCATTGGGCGCATTGTATTCTTCGATACTCTGATTCTTCCCCTTCAGAGTTCGCACGATGGCCGCGCGCGGAATGATCAAGCCCGATGTTTCGCATTAACGTCCTCCTGCTTCATGAGGCACAATCACCATGAATCCGATCACACTACTTCTTTCCACTGTGTTCATGCTGGCGGCCATCGCAGCCGCAGGGCTCGTGAACCTCTATCTGGCCATCCCTCTTTTTATCATCGCGGTCCTTATTTCAATGTCCGTGAAGGTTGCCAATGTCTGGCAAAAATTCGTCATCCTTCGCGTCGGTAAGCTGCAGAGTGTAAAGGGAGCGGGGTTCTTCATGATCATCCCCGTTTTGGATACGGTAGTGGCAATCATCGACGAACGCATCCAGACGACGGCTTTCAACGCAGAGCAGGCGCTGACCAAGGATACGGTGCCGGTCAATGTTGACGCGATTATCTTCTGGCATGTGTGCGACGCGCAAAAGGCCGCGCTGGCCATTACAGATTACCGTCAGGCAATTGATCGCGTGGCCCAGACTACGTTACGCGAATTGATTGGATCTTCGATGCTGTCCACGCTACTTTCGGATCGAACCGCAGCGGACGCGCACCTGCGCGACGAGATCGGCGGCAAGACCGCGGAGTGGGGTATCGCTGTCGGTTCTGTTGAAATTCGCGATGTGGCGATTCCGGAAGCGCTGCAGGACGCAATGTCGCGCCAGGCGCAGGCAGAGCGTGAAAAGCAGGCTCGCGTGATTCTGGGATCGGCGGAAGCCGCGATCGCTTGCAATTTTGTTGAAGCGGCGCGGGTCTACGAAAGTCAGCCGGGTGCGCTGCAACTGCGTGCGATGAACATCATTTACGAAACAACCAAGGAACGCGGGGCGACGATCCTCATGCCAACTTCGATGGTGGACAGTCTGAATCCTGCTCTGGCGGTGGCAATTGCCGGACATGAACTGCCAGGGGCACCGGTGGTGACGCCGTTCAAGACCGCGGCGTAGACCCACACTACGACGAGGAATAACGTTGGCCTCGTCCGATCAGCGGTCCGCTTTGAGGAGAAACATTCCCGTTCAATGTCGCCGTGGGAGAAGGGATCCAGCTCAACCGGTCGCTGTTCTCGCAGATTGCGAATTAATTGACGTTGATGCGTCGACGGGCAGATCGATTGAGTCATATCGACAGCAGGTGCGGACGCGAAGCGGTCAGTTCCGCTGCGAAGTCACTTCGTCCGGCATCACGACTCAGACCGTCGTGGGTTGCGCCCCTCGACTCGTTACGGATAGCTGAAGCCCTGGGGCCGCGCCTTCGTGCAGCGCAGCAGTACCCAGCGCCAATGGCGGTCCGGTTCCTCCCGCCGGGCGAACGAATGGGTTGCGGTGTCCCACTCTATGTGGTGGCCGCGCGGGGAGCAGCCAACGTTCCTGACGTTCAAGATGCAGCGCTGCGCGTTGATTGACCAGATTCAGCAAGGAGAAATTGCCCATGTCCACCTTTACGCCAGAACCTTGCCCGAGTTTGAACGTCCGTATCGAAACGATGATGGAGGAGGGAGCAACATACGACTGGGACGTCGTGACACCGGACGGCACCGTGCTGTTTCGAGGCCAGTCCCAGCAGGAGGCCATGGACTGGCGAGGGCATGTGGTTCGATTGTCGCGCGAAGAGACATTGGGTATAACGCTCGCGCGGACGAAGAGAACGCCGGGGTATATCGGGGAAGCAGGCACGGCCTGTCCTGAGTCGCGCTTTTGCCAATGGGCGTTGCGTCAACTCGGCCACGTTGCGGTGTTCGCATTCAGCGAGTGCAGTGACTCAACGTTTCTGGTGATAGCCGAGACTGGACAGCGCGCGAAAGGCAACACCCTGGCCGCGGCACTCTCCGATCTCGTCACGCAGGTGGCCGTTCCCGTCCTGAACCAGTCGTATCTGGAGCAGGAAGATTGAACGCAGGCCCCGGGGGCCGTTCACCCGGGACGGAAGACGATTCGCGGAATCGCAACCACATCGTGTGGCAGTGCGATTCTTACGAACAACCGGTAGGTTGGAGGTCTGTATGAAACGTATCAATTTTATGGCGGCGCAGCGCGCATGCGCCCAGCTTGTCGTGTCGTTACTCCACCGCAAGGTCCGGACTATCACACTGCCGAACCGGCGTGTTGGGCCGCGTTGTGCAATGGCTGTTGCCTTTGCCCCGGCCTGCATCCAGCGGCGCGGAAACGTCGCCAGAAGGTAACTGGACCTTGCATGCCGCAAACTCGCTGCGGCTGCCGCCGTCGCGGAAAACAGGTCGTATGGCAACGGGAAAGTTCAGCGGGTTCGAAGAGGTTCTCCGACTACCGGCTGCGACGCAAAACGGGCATTGTAAAGGTGCTTAAGCGATGCCGACGTGACGGGCATCCAACGTCCGACGCAATCTATTTGATCTTCCCGGACTAAAATTCGCTAGCGTAACGGGCTCGGATCCCGACGCCCGCGTCGGTTCACGGAAAGTGGCTCTAACCGCCTGCGGCTCAACCGGCAGCGGCACGCCGTAAAACCGGGTGCATTACCCCCTGAAGCAGGGTCGCATAAACGTCGACGTAGTTCTGCGCCATCACCTTCGCACTGAATCGGCGTTCGAACTGAGCGCGGATTTCAGTGCGCGACAGTTCATCAAGACGTCGTAGCGCACAAACAGCGCCATGTACATCTTCGCAGATGTAGCCAGTCAGGCCGTGATCAATTACTTCAGGCACAGAGCCACGATTGAACGCAATCACCGGTGTACCGCAGCCGATGGCTTCGATCATCACCAGGCCAAACGGCTCCGACCAGGCAATCGGGAAAAGGAGTGCTTTGGCACCCGACAGGAACGCCGGTTTCTGGGCCTCCGTGATTTCACCGACGAACTCAATGTTGGGCAGGGACAGAAGCGGTTCGATGGTAGTCTTGAAGTACGCGAGGTCGGCCTTGTCCACTTTGGCAGCGATCTTTAACGGCAGACCGCTTTCTCTTGCGATCACGATGGCCGCGTCGACTCCCTTTTCAGGGCAGATACGTCCCAGGAAAGCGAGGTATTCCGGCTCTTTCCGGCTCATCGGCAGCAGGGGAGTTTCCGGCAGACCGTGATAAATCGTGTTTAGCCAGTTCGCATGCGGCAACGGTAACCGTTGCGAGTTGGAGATCGAAATGACCGGTGCCTTCGGGAACACGCCGAACACCGGTTGTAGCTCCGGCAGGTCGAGGCGGCCATGAAGCGTTGTCACGAAAGGTACGTCGAGTTGCGAGAACAGCGAGAACGGCAGATAGTCGAGGTGACTGTGAAGCACATCGAACTCATGGGCGACCTGGCGGACCCTTTCCAGTAGCACCATATGCGGTGCGATGGCGTCGCGGATCGACGGGTCGAGCCGCAAGGCATGCGGCCATACTGCTTCGAGCGTGGCCTTCGTGTCCGAGTCCCCACTTGCGAACAGGGTCACGTCGTGACCCAGGTCGACAAGTGCGTCGGTGAGATAGGAAACCACGCGCTCGGTGCCGCCGTAGAACCGGGGAGGAACGGCCTCGTGCAATGGCGCGATCTGTGCGATTCTCATTGGTTACTCTCCTTGGGAAAGTGAGTATTTGAGACGATGCGTATTGCTAGCTAGAATTCCACGTTTGATGCAGGGCAGCGCTTCGGTGACGGTCTTCCTAACCCCGGCATCTAGCTATCAGCCACACACGGGCAAATGTGATGACGTTCGCGAAGGATTCGACATAATCTCGAAGACTTTAACCAGTACAGTGCGCGGCGTTAAACGACGGCAAAACGCGATAACCTAAGGGTTGTAGAGCCCTTCGGTAATCGAGACGAGGCTCGGAGTGAAGCCAGATTTATCCACGCCTGCCTCTCATATCCAGTGGCCGTCGAAGCGAGATGGCGGGTGATATGCCATCGTTTGACAATCCCACATATCCAGCAAGAGGTCTGTACGGTAGCGGGCAAGGGCTTCCAGGAGAAAAGGCTAGCTGAACCGCATACCCGTCTCCCTTTGGAACGGTATTCTGGAAATGGTGGGGCACCCTGACGTAGGCAGACAGAGCTTGCCAAGACGCTGCCCGAGACGGTGTGCGGCGACAAGCCGGCGACTATCTGGATAGACATGTCTGAATATATGAGCGTCACGCTGTCGCTCGTCTGATCGGCGCGCCGCCGGGTTAGGTGGGGGGTACAAAGGGGGCGGCCAACTGACTGAGCGCGTCAGGCGGCGGCCTTACAGCGTGATCCTGCTTGAGGAGATCGAGAAGGCACGTCCCGACGTGAGTAACGTCCTGCTGCAGGAGTTTGGCGATGGGCGCTGACGGACGGGAAGGCGCGTTTCGTCAATTTCTCGAATACCGTCATCATTGCGATGAGCAACGTGCGTGCGTCGAAGATCACGGACGACCCGGGACCACCCGAGTCCACGCGCATGAGGGAGAAAGTTCTCAGGGAAGGATTGTTGCAGATACTCAAAAAACACTTCAGGCCGGAATTCCTGAGCGCGTCGATGAGGTGACTGTATTTCATGTACTGACGCTCGAAAACATGCGCGAAATCGTCCGGATCCAACTCGACCGTGTAGTGCGCACTGCGGCGGCGCCGCGAATTCATCGTCGAGGTTGACGACTCCGTCGTCGAATATGCGGTCGAAACGAGCTATCAGCCCCAGTTCGGCGCCCGTGAACTCAGATGACAGATGCAGATCGAGGTGGAGACGCTGCTGGCGCGGGAGGCTCTCGGCGAAACCTTGAAGGTCGGTAACGCCATACTACGGTACCGGATCGGTTGGGCCGATGATCAGATCATCAATGGTCCCGATCGTTTCCTTGTTGCTGTTGTATACGGAAGAACCTTCGAATTTCGAGGCGCGATAGCCGGTCGCCAGTTGTACCACATCGACTCGCTTCACATTGATGGTTTGCGGTGTCCCTTGAGCCCAAACAGGCCCACTCGTTAAGGCCATTACGAGTAGGACGACAAAAAATGGGTATTTGCATTGTTTCGTGGTGAACCTCACTGTGTGGCCGATGTGACGTAGTCACACGCTCAGCCTCTTCTCAGGTCGCACAGCGTAAGACCTCCAGACGCTGAAGGGAGGAAAAGTTGAGGCCCGACTCATACTTGATCTTCGCAAAGAATCGCACTGCCCGGAATGGATCGTATCGAAATCTGGGTGAATGAAGGTGGAACTGGAGACGATCTCGACCGGTGACCGGCCGGTTGCAGGGCATGGGTATTTGGTGTTGTGATCGACATTGCTCCCTGAAACCAGGGAATGTTGCACGGCTCGTTCATCCCTACATCTGTCGCCAGTGATACATCAGAAGGTTTCCATGACGTCAAGTTGGGCTTCAAGATGGATGTGGTCGCCGTCGAGCTATTGGAAGGAATCCTGCTCTACCGGCAACTACCGTGCCCAAGCCGGATGCATGTGGGCCATGCGTTGACGCCGACCGACGTTCGTGGTTGGGTCAACCAAGGATGCGTGCACAGCAGCCGTGCTCTCTAAATATGACGGTTCTCAGCCTGTCCTGGCGTCCGCCACCGTACCGACTACGCCACGAATGAATGTCAGCCTGAGGGTAGGGCGGTTGCATGCCGAACGTTACGAATGCGACGTCAGCGTTGATAGCCTTGGCGCGATAGCTCAGCAGGGACACGGATACTCTACGCGCTGTCCGGAAGTGCGGCGATGAATCAGTCAAAGCATAGAGTTGAAAACGGAGAAGTGCGGTGTTAGCCATTCTGTTGATTTCGGTGCTGGGATTTGGCTTGCTGGGTGCGATACCTGCGTGGCGATATAGCCGTTCGTGGGGGTATATGCCGAGCGGTTTGCTGGGCATCCTCATGTTGACGGTACTGCTAATGTTGGTTCTCCAAAGACTATGAATACGAGACCCGGCTTTGATAAATGAATCACGATGACCCATGTCGGGCGTTTCTTCTGGACGCAAGCGACAGGCATGTGTCGATCAGCAAGGCCATACGTCATTTCCAGGGAGAAGTACCATGACCGAAGAGTGGATGAAAGGCTGCGGCGAGGAAGCAAAATGGAAAGTGAAGGAGGTAGTCGGCAAGGCCATTGGAGACGAAACGATTACGTTGAAACGCCAAACCGAAAAGGCCCTCGGCAAGACGCAAGCCACACATGGTCAGGCGAAGGCGCCACTCAAAACGTAACGGCCTCGGTTACGCCATCGTTCACCGCGACGGGAGTTTGCGGTTGGCGATTCGGGTTGCGGCGTCGAATGTCCGATCGTCTAGTGGAGAACCGATCTTCGAAGTGAATGTGTCGTCGCACTGGGGATGTTCCTCGCGAGCTCGCCCAACGCGCGACCGGCACCGACTGACACTCGCGAGGTCACCGGTCCGACTAGGTATTACCACACGAACGGAAAGGCGATCCGCAAACGAGACCATGCAGGAGAAGAGATAAAGCTGGACGAGTACAACCAGATGAAATCCGAAATGGCAAAGACATAAAGCAGCAAAAGCGGAGGGGCCGCCCATTGCTTCCGCTGACCTGCGTATTCTGACTATCGATGGCTGTTCATCGAGAGGTGAGCTTGAGCGGTCTGGGAGGGGAGTAGCGTCGCTGCAACAACCGCTTTCATCTCGTGCAGGACGTGTGATTGATCGTCTGCCGCACCTGGGTTCGAGGGGCTCGCTGCCGGGTGCTTCCGCAGCATGGAAAATGCATTCGATGCGTCATTTGACCATATGAGGACAGCGATTGACCGCGAGGTGAAGGCCGGGCGGACACTCTGATGGCACATACACGTTTGATGCGTACGAATGCTCGTCGAGGCACCGGTTGAGGCGCGATCTGCGCGACGTTGCCGTTGACATAGGAGTCGTCGCTGCCTCAATATACTTTCCAGCAACGCGTGAACCGCGCATCCATCAAGTCTCCACAGCATCGGTTAGGTATGTTCGACAAGCAACAGAAGGTGACCATCGGGATCCGAAAGGAGCGCGGTAGACGCCTGGGAGCAGTTGCTCACGACGCCTCGTTGTGGAACCGCTAGCGAGTCGACGATAGCGCGTACGTCTGAAACCTCCAGTACAAGTCTGTCGCTTGCAATATCGCTCGGTGTCGATGACGTTGTCAGCGACCTTCCAACCGGTGACCGGTAGGCAAGCAGTTCGATATGCGGCGTCACTTTCCCGGAAGGCTGCAAGGCGACGACATCCACTTGATCACCTTGCAAGTTGTCGAGCAGGCATTGCTCGTCACCGTAGTTGGTTTGCCGGCTGACGACTGTCATTCCCAGGATCCCCGTGTAGAAGGCAATACTTCGCTGCGCATCGGCCACACTGATTGCAGAGTGGTCGATACCATCCGGATCACCGGGTTGCGCGTCGGGATATCCAGGCAGTTGAAGCAGTTCAAGCGGATGCCCATCGGGATCTCTGAACTTGAAAGCGCTCGCGCCACCACTGTGCGCCGGCAATCGTATCGGTGCCGGTGCGTTGCCTGCCCGTTGGGAAATCGCAATGGGCGATGGCGACACGCAATCTGGGCGATAAAGGCGTCGGTATGCCGTATCGATGTCGACGCATCGTATGGCGAAGTGCTGAAACCACAGATCGGCCGATGTACTGTCAGTAGGATAGCGGCGCACACCCGGACCTGCTTCAATCAGTTCAAGCTCCTGGGCGCCGAACTTCAGACGTTGGATCGTCGGTATTCCGTCGGGATATCCAAGCATGCGGGCGAGTGCGGGGCTCATGGTGAAGCTTGGGCTGCTCGTCCTAAAGCCGAGGCGCTCGTGATAAAAGGCGACGCTGCGTCGGAGATTTGAAACGTTACGACTGATGCGTACCAGTTGCTTTACCGTAGCGGATGTCATGGCGTTTGTGTGCTCTCGAAGCGATCGAGGCGGCTGCCTCAGCGAAAATGCCCGGGCTGACGGATTGGTTCGGCGTGAAGCTGAATGGTCATCAGAATCGCTGGCTCGTTGCCAATCGTGCCTGAGCGATGTCCCTTGCGATGCGCGCGGTCCCCAACACAACCCTGATCTTCGCCGAGCGACAGGTCACCCGGACCCATCTCAATGCGAGTTCCGTCCATCGATTCGACCCACCAGCGGCCTGAGATCGGTAGAATCCACTGAGGGGCGGGATTCTCGTGCCACTCGCCTACCCACCTGACCGGCTGCACAGTGAACACAACCGTCGCACCCGTGGTTGGTTGCGAGTTGTTCCACTGCGGTGCGGCGTTCCCGATGCCTTTCAGCTTGAAGCGATCAAGCTCACAACGCGTCTGGTGACTCACGCCGCGTTCGTCGCTCCACAAATGCCAATAGCCAATCCGTGGACTCTGATCAGGATCAGGTGGGCGGGAGGCGCCGACCTCTGGTCGAACTGTGTTAGACATGAAAGGTTCCCTCTATATCAAAAGCGCATTCCATTTGAAATTCCTCCTCGCGCCGTCTGATCAGGTTTTTGCGGACGCCGCGTACGGTGCCGTCGCATGTGACGCGAGACGCACGGCTGAGGTGCCCGGTGCAGGACTGCCGATTACCAGCAACAGCAGACCACCAGCCAAGCCGAAGTTCTTCAGGAAATCCCAGAAGTGAGAGCGCCCCTCGCCGGTCCCGGACCAGAAGCGTGAGTATTTCCAGAAAGGGTGATAGAGCAGAGCGGTTACCACGCAGAAAGCTGCTAGAACCGAAGCCGCAAGCCGGTCATGCCAGCCGATGACGATGCAGACCGGTGTCGCGAGTTCCACCATGATCGCGATGACAAGTAGCACTGGTCCGCCGGGCAGGAACGACGAGTTTGCCTGCTTTAGCGCATCGGTCCAGTGCACGACCTTGTCCAGACCGCTAAACGGGAACATCACCACGAGGCATACGCGGGCGATGAGTGCTGCGACGTCAGGATTGAGTATGTGCATGCCGTCCCTCGCTCACATTGCCGCGGCTTTCACACCAAGCCGTTCGGCGATTCGATCCGCGACGCGTAATGCGTTAGCGACGATCGTCAAGGTCGGATTGACCGCACCGATCGACGGGAAGAAGCTCGCGTCCGTGATGTAGAGATTGTCGAGTTCGTGTGCCTTGCAATCCAGATCCAGCACCGAATCAGCCGGGTCCGTTCCGAAACGTGCCGTGCCCGCTTGATGCGCGGTGCCGCCAATCGGTACATTCTTGCCTAGGTACAAACTTCGCTCCATCAACACGGAATGGGCACCAGCCAGACCCAGTAGCTGCTCGAGTTTCTTCTTTAAGCGCCAGTGAGCCTCCATGTTGCCTTCCACGAGATCCAGGACCACACGCTCGCCGTCGTACCTCACCCGGTTTTCCGCACGCGGCAGATCTTCGCTGGACAACCAGAAGTCCATCGAATGCCGTGCCATCTCTTCGAACGGCATCTCGGGAAGCCAGCTCAGCCATTCCGGCAGGGCCTCGCTGCGAATCTGGTCCGCATGCGAAGTGGCGCACATCTGGATCAGGCCGAGCGGGTAGGCCCAATCGTCTGCGTTGAAGTAAAAGTCGCTGACTGCAAGCGTCTTCTGGAACATCGTATCGTTCGGCTCGCGCATGAGCGCCATCAGGATGGACTGGTTGTGGCGCATGTAATTGCGCCCGACCTGATCGGAACCGTTCGCGAGTCCATGCGGATGCCGCTCGCTCGCCGAGCGTAGAAGAAGTAACGCGGATGAGAGCGCGCCACACGCGGCAACGATAATATCGGCGCTATAGCGTTCGTGTGCGTCTTTGCGCACCACATGGACGGCGGTGACGGTGTGGCCACTGGGGTCTGTTTCGAGCCTGGTGACGTAGGCGTTCGTCAGCAGGGAGAAATTCGGATACGCGGCAAGCGCGGGATCAACGCACACGACTTGCGCGTCAGCCTTGCCATTAAGCAGGCAAGGGAACCCGTCGAATGCTGCGCAGCGGATACAGGTGCTGGTTGGCGTGACCTTGCCGTCCTTCTCATCAAGGAGAATGCCGAGCGGCAGATGAAATGGATGAAGCCCAGCATGCCGAAGCGAGTCGTGCAATGCCTGGATACGCGGTTCATGTGAAACGGCTGGGTAAGGGAAAGGCGTGCTGGACGGCGGCTCGGTGGGATCCTCGCCACGTTGACCGTGTACGTGAAACAACCGCTCCGCCTCACCGTAATACGGTTCAAAATCTGCATACTTCAGCGGCCATGCTGGCGATATACCGTCCTTGTGCTGAAGTTCATCGAAATCGCGCTCTCTGAGCCGGAAGAGGGCGGCGCCATAGACCTTTGAATTGCCACCAACGTAATAATGCAGGCCCGGATGAAATTTGCGGCCATCGCCGCCGTACCAGGTCTCGGTCGTTTGATAGGCCCCTTCGACGAAAACTGTTTTCGGATCCCAGTTGGCGATTTCACGTTTCAGATAGTCACCACGTTCCAGCAACAGAATGGACTTACCAGTCGACGCAAGCTTGCGTGCGAGAGAAGCGCCGCCAGGGCCGCTGCCGATCACGATCACATCATAACGCTCCATGACTGCGCATTCCCCTTGTATGTCGGTGAACGTCAGATCGGAATCCGGCCGCGTGTCGTCTCGTTTCTTCATGACACGAGCAAATTCGGGAACGAACGAGCGGCGCACCTGGCGGCGATGATCAACACACCCTGCTGTCAGCAAGTTTCGCTCCCGTACGGTTTTAGTAAGCGAGACGCGTCGTCTGACGACGAACCGCTTGTCCATAGCCTTGAAGGTGGTGCTGGCAACCCGGGCTACCGCCAGGCATCGCCCTCCTACGAACCATCTCCAGGCAAATACGACCGAAGTGCTCAGAGAAAATTTACCAATCGCACAATCGTGCCAAATATGAAGATGAGGGCGGTCAATCCAGCCAGCAACACCGCAAACGTGGTTACGGGCACCGAGATCGCTTTGAGCCAAGGTGAGTTCTGCATGGGGACCCCGAAACGCTTTAGCGTCGTTCAATAGCGAACCGATCCGTACGAAGGACACCGAACGGGACACGGACGAACGCAGACGGCGGACTACGCCAATGGCCCACGCTATCAAGCGTAGGTGGTGATTCTTAGGCAGTTCTTAAACGGCGAGACCTGCCGCTCGCTGTTGCCGAGCGGTGGCTGGCAACAGCCGGCACATCTGCGTTTAATGTAGTTCAGAGACTACGTCCTGTTGGCGTTCCGCCGGCGCGCTTTTTTATTGTCATCGAATGATGCACAGGCGGGGAGCGGGGGGCTGAAGCAAAGCGGTAGGCGTTGCGCTGCCGGCGATCCTAACTCGGTCTATCCACGATTGAGGTTGAGGCCGTACTGGTATCGATATGTCCGGGTATTCGAACGCTTGCGCGGCATGATATGTCTAATTTCAATGGCAAGTAGGGAAGGGTGGGCACGCGATCAGGTTAGATCGCGTACCTGTCATGAAATAGCTAGATTCCACGTGCAGGCAAGCGGCACGACTCTGGAGCGATACGGCACACGATGCAATCGAAAATTGAAGATTACGCATTTGTCGGTAACGGCCGCTCGGCGGCCCTGATCTCGCGCTTCGGCTCGGTCGATTGGCTCTGCTGGCCGCGTTTCGATTCGGACGCCTGCTTTGCCGCGCTGCTAGGAACCGACGAGAATGGCTTCTGGCGAATCGCGCCAGGGACAGGGGAGGTCGCCTCGTCGCGGAACTACGTGGACGGTACGCTCATACTGGAATCCCGGTTTGATACTCCGGATGGAATTGTCGAGGTCGTCGACTTTATGCCCTTGTGCGATGACTTTCCTGAGCTTGTTCGCATAGTGCGTGGTGTGTCGGGCACGGTGCGAATGCATATGGACTTTGTCGTCCGGTTTGGCTACGGCAATTCGGTCCCATGGATCACCCGACTCGAGGACGGCAGCGGGATCAGGGCGGTGGTGGGCCCCGATATGGTGGCGCTAAGAACCCCCGTCGAGCTGACAGATACGGCATTGCATACGTCAAGCGACTTCACCGTGAATGCTGGAGAGGATGTCGCGTTTTCGCTGCGCTACGGCCGCGCCTATGAGGCGCTGCCGGTTGCCCGCAAGACCCACGAGATGTTGACCGACACCGAGAGGGACTGGAAGGCCTGGTCGTCTCGCAGCAAGGCTCACGGGAAGTACAAGGAAGCGATCCAGCGCTCCCTGATCACGCTCAAGGCGATGGCATATCGGGCGACGGGCGGTATCGTGGCCGCGTTGACGACTTCACTGCCCGAGACACTCGGTGGTAATCGAAACTGGGATTATCGATATTGCTGGTTACGCGACGCAACGCTCACATTGCGGGCGCTGATGCGGGGAGGCTATTACGGGGACGCGGGGCGCTGGCGCGACTGGCTCGTACGCGCCGTGGCGGGCGCACCTGAGCAACTGCAGATTATGTACGGGCTGGGTGGCGAACGGAGGTTGCAGGAATGGGAGTGCGATTGGCTACCCGGATACGAAGGATCGAGCCCCGTTCGGATCGGTAATGCTGCGGCTGGACAGCTTCAGCTCGACGTGTTCGGCGAGGTGATGAACGCATTGCACGAAGCGCGAATTGGCGGCCTTCCAGACGATGCCGAGACCTGGGCAGTACAGGTAGCGCTACTCGGACATGTCGAAAAAATATGGGAGCAACCTGATGAGGGAATTTGGGAAACCCGTGGAGGACGACAGCAGTTCACTTTTTCGAAGGTCATGTGCTGGCTTGCGGCGGATCGGGTCATCCAGTCCGCTGAGCAGTTCAATCTTGAAGGTCCGTTGGATCGTTGGCGAGCGCTGCGAGACGCGATTCATCACGATGTCTGCACTCGGGGCTTCAATGCGCATCGTAATGCATTCGTTCAGCAGTATGGAGGCGATGCGTTGGACGCGAGCCTGTTGCAGATGGCAATAATCGGTTTTCTACCGCCCGACGATCCCCGGATACGAGGAACAGTCGACGCGATTCAGCGCGAGCTCATGAGCGATGGGTTTGTGATGCGCTACAAAACCGAAACGATGCGTGACGGCTTGACCGCTGGCGAGGGCACCTTTCTCGCCTGCAGCTTCTGGCTTGTCGAAAACCTCAGTCTGCAAGGGCGTGATGACGAAGCAGCGGCTCTTTTTGACAAACTGCTTGCACTTCGAAACGACGTGGGGCTGCTTTCGGAAGAATACGACGCGCAGGCGCAGCGTCTGGTCGGAAACTTTCCACAGGCGTTTTCGCATACGGCGTTGGTGGATACGGCATTCAATCTGCTTGAACGACGGCGAGCCGGATCGGCGCAGGTGTGACGGCTGAGACAGGTGAGCGCGAGCGGCGGCCGTTGTGATCGTGAGCAGCGGCACCACACGGAACGCGCATCGTTCGACGGAATGACGCTAGATGAGTGGAACACGTTCATCGCTGTCGATCGTATCCCAGTACTGCATCGTACAGACATCGATCCCGGCAGCGCACATCTTGTTCCTTCGTGAAGAGGTCGATTCGGGAAGAGTGTGTCTGGACGGAGCCTCACATCCGACAATCAGGCGAAAATGAGGGGCCACACTTTCTGCGTGTGCATTTCGTGTCACAGGCGCAAGCAGTGGCGTTAACGCGTCTCTAAGGAAAGTCAGCTATCGCTGACGGCCGTCCAAGGTGCATTGTCTAACGGACTCGTTATCATTCGATCGTCAGGAAAATGTCATGAGAAACGTTTTGATGAGGGCGTTCATGGTGGGTTTAGGCCTGTCACAGATTGCGTTCGCACAACCGCCCATGAAAGTGCAGCCGGGAAAGATGAAATGTGAAGATTTTGTTGCGCTGGATGACAACTACAAACCCGCGTTGGTGTATTGGGCTGCGGGTGTCGACCAGCTTGGCGTGAAAGAAACCGATGAACTTGTTGTCGACAACGCGAACCCTGTTGGGTTAGTCGTTGACGAATGCAAGAAAACCCCAAAAGTACCCTTTATGGGCAAGATCAAGCAGTTGGCCAGGTCGGGACGATTCAATGTCGTCGACCACGACGATCATCACCAGGGCGCCCGGCTTTTTCCCGTCGAGGCGCGCACCGCGTACTATGGCGCACGTTCTGGCGAACGTGACCATGCGTTTTCCAGTTCAGACGGCTTCGCCGCGCGGTGAAGTCAATTCAAGAAATGCGCCTTCCAGTAGCTATCCACCTTTTGACTCTGCTGGGCGAAGTCGCCATGCGAAGAGAACTTGCCTTCCTTTACCTCCGGGGCGGCGTTCAATTTTCCCTTGGTCGTGTCGAGCACCAGCATGGTGGCGCCTGTGTTCGCCTGGAAGTCTGCCCAAGGCATCGGGACATATTTTTCATCGATCTCGAACAGGCCGCCGCGGCCAATCACCAGATAAGCAACCTTGCCTGTTTGCGGACTCAGAACGATATCGCTGACGCTGCCAAGATCCTCGCTTTGCGGGCTGACCACGCTTGTGCCGATTAACTGTGCAGACCGGAAGGACCTGTTGCCGCCGATGACGGGCTCAGCGGTGGCGACTTGATGGGCCCGCCAATCCGAATCCTGCACCTCAATTTTCGGGTCATGGCCATTGCCCATATCTGGCGCGTAGCCTTTGTAGATAGCGCAGCTCGTCGCAAGCGATGACTCACACGCCTGGTGTTGACCGCGTCGCGCGAGAATGTTGGCGGAGGTCATGAGCGTGCGCACCTCGTACGCTGGCCGTGCCGACTAGTAACTGGTGGTATTTACGCGCCTGAAGACAACGCTTGCTACTTGCACGGCCAATTCTGATTCGGACCTGGCTCACGAGCCGGATGAAAGATAACCTTCCCACACACCGCATGGAGAGGGCTGTACGCTAGCGTTCAGCGAACTTCGGTAGGTGAGGGTATCGCCAGGAGTGAAGAATCCGAATCGCTGATGCCAACGGCTCGGCACGTTCAGGCCAGATTGCGGCCCGGTACGCCAGCGGACAGACAGTCATGCCGATTGCGTACACCGTGCTGCTGTGTGCCGGGGTCGATAAGGGAACTGGATCGTACGGTCACGTTGACTGCGCTGACGTAACCGTGCACGGCGAACCAGGAAGCAGCGCGCAAGGATGAACATGTCAATTGAGATCAGGGTTGGTCCAGCACAACTCGCTATTCACCAAGGGCACTCGGTCCTGCTCAGCGACCCCGACGGGCAGATCCAATGGCCGAGCCATAAAGGTCTGTACTTCTATGACACCCGGATGATCAGCAGTTGGTCCGTCTACGCCAACGGCGAGCCGTGGGATCTGCTCAACGGTGGCGCAACCACCTCCTTTGGCGAGCGCATTTTTCTGGCCAACCGCGCACTCGTCACGGAGGCCGGCCCGATCGCATCGCATACTATTGGGCTTGTTCTCAGCCGTCATATTGGAGGCGGCGTGCACGAAGACATCGATCTCACCAACTACGGCGCATCAAAAGTGCGCTTCAACTTCGAAATCTCGGTGCGCTGTGATTTCGCCGACATTTTCGAGGTCAAGTCGGGGCACTTCGTTCGACGCGGCAACATTACAACGGAATGGGCCCGCGAAGACCAGCGTCTCACGACCGCGTACCGTAACGGCGATTTTTCCCGTGAAGTGGCGGTTACGGCCCGTAACGGCGACGCGCCGGCGGGATATGCGAATGGCCGCATCACGTTCGATGTCGAACTGGCCCCCGCTGCCACGTGGCACACCTGCCTCAACTACGATCTGCTGGACGGTAAAGTGTGTTATCCAGCGCCGGAAAGTTGTATGAACCAGGCCGGAGACCAGTCGGAGAACCGCAAACGGCTCGCGGCCTGGCGCGAGGCTGTGCTCAAGGTTGAGAGCAGCAACGATGAATTCAGGAACCTGTTTCAGCAGGCGATCGACGACATGTTTGCGCTGCGCCTGCCGATCCTCGGCACCCGTCCTGACCGGACACAACTTGTAGCGGCCGCCGGGCTGCCGTGGTTCGTGGCGTTGTTCGGACGTGACAGCCTGGTCGTCTCGATGCAGACGTCGCTCGTCTACTCCGACTTTGCGCGGGGGACGCTGGATGCGCTGGGTGCTACGCAGGCGACCGAGATCGACGACTATCGCGACGCCGAGCCAGGGAAAATCATGCATGAACTCCGTCTGGGGGAACTGGCGAAACTCAAGCTGATTCCTCACACGCCATACTACGGAACAGCTGATGCAACGCCCCTCTATCTGATCACACTACACGATACCTGGTGCTGTACCGGCGATCGCGAACTGCTCAGGCGTCATCTGCCGACCGCCGAGCGTTGCCTGGAATGGATCGACAGGTACGGCGACCGCGACGGTGATGGCTTTCAGGAGTACGCCACGCGTTCGTCGGCCGGGCTCGAGAACCAGAGCTGGAAGGACTCCGGCGACGCCCTGGTGTACCCCGACGGGACCTTGGTCAACGGGCCGAAGGCACTCTGCGAATTGCAGGGCTATGTCTACGACGCGTGGTTGAGGATGGCGCAGATCTACGATGTGCTCGATGACCCGGGCCGCGCAGGGGCGCTGCGGACGAAAGCCGCTACGCTATTCACACAGTTCAACGAGGCGTTCTGGGACGAAGACAGCGGCTTCTATGCCTTCGCGCTCGACGGCGAGAAGAAGCAGGTGTTGAGTGTCGCGTCCAATCCGGGTCATTGCCTGTGGTCGGGCATTGTGCCGCCCGAACGCGCCGGGCGTGTGGTGGCGCGGCTCATGCAACCGGACATGTGGAGCGGTTGGGGCATACGCACGCTGTCGGCCAGTCACCCGGCCTATAACCCATTTTCATATCAGAAAGGGGCCGTATGGCCACACGACAATGGCCTTATTGCGCACGGATTCAAGCGCTATGGCTATTCCGCAGAGGCGGCCCGGATCGCGTTCGACGTGTGCGAGGCAGCGAGTTTTTTCAGATTGAATCAGTTGCCCGAACTCTACGCCGGACTGCAGCGGGACGACGCGAATTTCCCCGTTCAATATCCAGGCGCTAACGTGCCGCAGGCGTGGGCTGCAGGGGCGGTCTTTTCGCTGTTACAAGCGATCCTCGGCTTGCAGCCGGATGCACCCCACGAGATGCTCTACATCGATCCGGACCTGCCGTCATGGCTGGGCGATCTGACGGTCAGGGACTTACGCCTTGGCGAACAGACCTTTGATATCCGCTTCTGGCGGGTCGACGAGAAAACGCAGTTTAGCGTGCTGAAGGGCAATCCTGCAGCAGTTGCACGCCGCGACATGACCGTGTGGAGCGACTTGGTGAAACGTGAAGTCAATGCCGTATCCACTCTCGCTGGGCAACCGGGTTGCGATTGAGGTGTCCCGACTCGCCATCGTTGCGTTATCCCTCCATCATCCCGGAGACAGATCGCGCGCTTTGCGCCGCGCCTCAACCTGGTCTTCGGATAGCCTGGCTTCGTAGATCGAGCGCGGCTCGATTGAACGTGCGACGAGGGTGGCCGTCACCACAGCAAGAAGCAACGGTACAATGAACGACCGGTCACGACCCGTTAGTTCCATCATCAATACCACGGCTGACACCGGTCCCTGAGTTGTGGCCGCGAGCACCGCGGCCGCAACCGATTACGGCGAACAGCCCCGGCGGCGCACCGGGCCACAGCCATGACCACGCGTGTCCCAATGCGGCGCCCAGCAGCGCCCCTAAAGCCAGAGATGGGGTGAACAGACCACCCGGTGTGCCGCATCCCATGCAGAGGGCGGTTGCCAACGGCTTCAGAAACAGGAGCGACAGCAGGAGTGCGGGCGCGACCTGTCCCACGAACGTCAATTGCGCGATGTCCTTACCATTGCCGAACAATTGTGGAAACTGGATCGAAATGACCCCGAGCACGCCGAGTGTCAACGGGGGGGCGATTAACCGACGCCAGCCTTGCGGTTTATGGCGGTCTGCGAAAGCGATCGTGCGGACATAGACAACCGAAACAAGGCCGGCAATCGGACCAGCCACCAGCGCCCAGACGGTTACGCACGTCGAGTTGAGATAGGAGGGAATCAGATAGGTGGGAGCGTCGGGCAGCACCAGCCAGGAGACGGCGGTGGCGACCAGGGCCGTCAGCAAAGCGGGCAGCACCATTCTTAGCGATAGCGCGCCGCGCAGTACTTCGAGGGCGAATAGCGCGCCACCCAGTGGGACGCCATAGGCTGCCGCCATACCCGCGCCCGCACCACAGGCGACCAGCAAACGGCGTTGTCCGTCAGGCAGATGCCCGGTGTCTGAAATCGCGTTGGCGATCACCGCGCCTGCCTGCTTGGGGGCGCCTTCTCTCCCGAGCGATACCCCCATGCCGACCACGATGACGGATAGGACAGCGCTCCCGAGCGTGCGAATGGCGGGCAAGCGTCCGGCGGAAAACCAGATTGCCTCAGTGATGTCGATGCCGTTTGCGCTGGACAACCGCACCAGCACAATCTGTCCGATGCCCGTTAGGACACCCGCACCTAGCAGCACCAGTACGTGCCGCCAGGCCCCCGCCTGCGCAGCCGCATCCAGCAGGGAGGCACCCGGACCCGGCCACAGCAGATGCTGCACGAGTTCAAGCAGCCGGGTCAATGCGGCGGCGCCTGCTCCGGTGCCGACGCCGGTGAGCAGCACCGCGAGCCAGAATCGTGCAGCGCCAGGCTGCATAAGCGTGACGGGTACCGCGTTTTGAACCGATGCGCTGTTTTCCGTGCGCTCCATCCCGAGTCACCATTCCGGTTGGCTACCGCAGACATCTAGTTTTTCAGGAAATGCAAAGTTCCGAGACTGAGTCGGCGCTTAACGCCCAATCTCGCGCAGCCGCTTGCCAGCCATCAGGTTCTGCTCGTTCCGTTCGAGCGGAACACCGCGTGTTTCCGGCACAAAGAAGAAAGTGAGGGCGATGAAACTGGCATTCAGTGCCGCGTAGATTTGCATGGAGATACGGCGAAATGCCGAGCGCAAGCAGACCGCCGAGTGTTCCCGTCCCCGCCGCCATCACGGTGAAGCCCGTCAGCAGAATCGGGCGGCCTCCCCAGCGGTCGACCAGTCCGATCGCGACGAACGTCGCCAGCACATTAACCGCCCCCACAATCACGGCCCCCCCACATCCGCGCCTGATGACCGCTATATCCAGCCAGCCGAAGATTCTTGGTGCGTAGTACATCTCCACACTGATCCCGGTGAGTTGCTGGACGACCTGCAGCATGATACCGAGTGTCAGCGAACGACGGAAATCGGGACTTTTGCGCAGCAGCGCAGAGCCGTGTTCCTTCACTTTCAACTGCTGCGCAATCTCGCGCATCTCCTGATCCACCACAGTCATCCCGTTACGCAGGCTTTTGAGCACTGTTCGAGCCTCATCGTCGCGGACCTTTCATCATTAACCAGCGCTGGCTGTCGGGCAGCGTCAGCACGCCCACGAAAAAAATCCCCGCTGGCACGGCAACGACGCCGAGCATCCATCGCCACTCACCGCTCGCCGAGAACGCCGGTGCGACAGGAACGCCGCAAGGATGCCAACTGTGATCATGAACTGATAGGTTGATACCATGGCGCCGCGGACGTTGCCTGCGGCGATCTCCGACAGGTACAGCGGACCTGTGAAAGTTGCGATCCCGACCGCAACCCCAAGCACGAGACGCGCAACGACCGGGATCGTCGGGTTAGGCGCAAACGCGCACGCCAGCGCGCCGACAACGAAGGTCGAGGCGGCGAGCAGAAGCGAATACTCGCGTCCGAAGCGGAATGACAGCCAGCGGGCCAGCAGTGCATCGATTGCTGCGCCGACCATCATCGAACTGACGATCCACTCCTGCAGGCGGTCGCTCACGTGGAAGTCCTTTGAGATAAACGGCAACGCGTCGGCGATCACCCCGATGTCCAGCTCGAGCAGCAGGTCGGCCAACGCGGCCATCGCGCAGGTCATCCATACGCGCCGGCGATTGCCGCCATAGCGGCGTCAGCGGACCGCGCAACTCATGCGCAACCATGGCCAGGATCTGATCCTTGACCTGCCGCGGCAGCCGTCAAACGCGACCAGACAGTTACCGTACATGCTCCCGACAGGACGCTTCGTCTTCAAGGCGCCCCCGTTCGGCTCATGCAGGCTTTCAGCAATGTTCTGCGCAACACCGTGAAATGCACGCCGGAGAATGGCTGTATCAACGTGACCGTTCGTGCGGACGGGAAAATCCCGTCGTATCTGTAAGGGACAACGGTCAAGGCATTTCGGACACGCTGTTGCCGTATGTTTTCGATCTTTTCGCTCGCCGCAGCCGGACGATTTCGTGCAGCGTGGACGGGTTAGGGATTGGCCTTGCGGTCGTGAAAGCTGTTGCCGAATCGCATGGCGGGACAGTGTGGGCTCTTAGTGCTGGCAGCGAATTCACGCTTCGGCTACCGGTCGTCGTGGAATAGGGCGGCATGCTGGCTGGTATGTGACCGTAGGGCATGCGGCCAAGGATTCTAAATTCAGTCGAGTCGACAAGGCGCAGTGCGATTGTGACTTTCCTGGTGCCGCAAGTAGCGGTTTACTGACGCGATTGCCGGTTCGCGGAGATGACAGCGGACGGCAAGGATACTGAAGCCCGCGACCTATAATTTTAAGGACGAGGTGAGCCGGGCGTTCACTGGATGCCGCAGCACGTTGCAAGGCAGCGGCAAATCTGAAGCGTCCACCCCACTGCTCGTGGCGTCTCGTATAGTGAATCGCGATTCTACGAAGACCGTGTCGTTTCTGGGTATGTGCCCGTGGGAGTGACATATGAAAGATGAACAGAATCTCATCGGGAACCATCTTCTCGCAGTTCTTCCCGCACCAGAGTGGGCGCGCGTGGCCCCACATCTGGTGCTGGTTGATATGCCACTCGGGAAGGTGGTATATGAGTCCGGTGATCGCCAAAGTCACGTCTTTTTTCCGACTACGTGCATCGTATCGTTGCTGTACGTGATGGAGGACGGTGCGTCGGCAGAAATTGCGATCGTGGGCAATGGTGGACTTGTCGGCATTGCGCTTTTCATGGGCGGTGAAACGACGCCGAGTCGGGCGGTCGTGCAAAGTGCAGGGCAGGCGTACAGGCTGGATGCCCGGATCATGAAAGAGGAGTTTCATCGGGCAGGTCCGGTGCAGCGACTGTTGCTGCGCTATACCCAGGCACTCATCACGCAGATGGCGCAGACAGCCGTCTGCAACCGGCATCATTCGATCGACCAGCAATTGTGCCGATGGCTATTGCTGAGCATCGACCGGCTACCCTCGAACAAGCTGGAGATGACACAGGAACTGATCGCTAACATGCTTGGCGTCAGGCGATCCGGTGTAACGGAGGCCGCGCTCAAATTGCAGGACGCGGGGTTGATTCGCTACAGCCATGGCCATATCGAGGTGCTGGATCGCCCTGGGCTCGAGAAACGCGTATGTGAGTGCTATGCCGTGGTGAAGCGGGAATTCGACCGGCTGTTACCCGATCAGACGGCGCTATAAGGAAAGCGTCGCTTTTACGCGTGCACGGGCGGGCGCATTCCCCGGCTGGTAATGGCCGGGGTAAGCTGTTTAGCGCCGACATAGGGGCAGCGTGAAGATCGCAATGCGACTGAAGCATTCGAACGTTACCGGTTGACACGGATTGCACTTCGACAAAACTGGAGTAACCGTAGACGTTCCTTGGGGCACTTCAGGCTCTTGCGTTTATATTGTCTCTCGCGTCCCGAAGTGTGGCTGCCGGAGGTGTTGAAATGGTTAGATTGCCGATAGTGGCGCATGACGACGGGCCGGGTTGCCTTATTCGTTTGCATTCGGAAACCTGTCGGGAATCGCCTATGCTGAGAGGGCAAAAGCACGTACATTGGACTGTCAGATTGTCCACTTCACTTGCCGGCGACGGAGAGTCCGCGTCGGAGTCGACCAGTCGCTGACTTGGGGATGAACGATGTCTGAGCACAGCACAGTGCGCATGCGCGACGATTCACGCACGAGCGTAGTCAACGCAGACTGCCGTTGCTGGGACATCCCCAATCTGTGGATCTGCGACGGCTCGGTGTTCCCTACCGTAGGTGGAGTCAATCCGTCACTGACGATTCAGGCGATTGCCTGCCGCACGGCTGATCGTATCGAAGCGCTCGCTGCGCGTGGGGAGTTGTCGTGCGGCCCGCGCTGATCCCGGGCACGCTCAATCTTGTGCTTGTCCCGGCGTTTCTGTCGCCGTCGTCTGCGCACGCCGATGTGCCGCTCGAATATTTCCTGCACGCCGCAGGCCCCGCTGCTTCGCCGACGATGCATCTCGGCTGGGGCGTGACTGCAATGTGTGTCGCAGTCGTCACCATCATTGCCATCCTGTTGGCCGGCGCGCTCGTGCGGCGGCGTCCGGCCGCCGCTCCGGGTGCGCTGGGCAGGGAGGGCGGCGGTATGGCATGGATCTATATTGGAGTCGGCCTGTCGACTGTGGCGTTGCTGGCGTCGCTTTTCTACACGCTTGTTACGCTCCAGGCGGTCGCACAGCCATCGCCCGCGCCGGCGTTGACGATCACGGTCACCGCGTACGACTGGTGGTGGAAGATCGACTATGCTGACGACCCGGATCCGGCGCAGCGCTTTGTTACGGCCAACGAAATTCATATTCCGGTTGGCGTGCCGGTCAAGATCGACCTCAAGAGCGCCGACGTCATCCACGCCTTCTGGGTGCCGCGTCTGGCCGGCAAGACTCAAACGATCCCGGGGCAGGTCAATACGCAATGGATCCAGGCAGACGCGCCCGGCGTCTATCGTGGCCAGTGCTCCCAGTTTTGTGGCCCGCAGCATGCGCACATGGCATTCGAAGTCGTCGCACAGACGGCGGCGGACTTCGCTGCATGGCGCGCTGCGCAACTGCACCTCGCAGTGTCGCCCGCTGACGAGTCGGCGCGTGCTGGCCAGAAAATTTTCATGGACCGCTGCGCCGGCTGCCACGCGGTGCGTGGCAGCGATGCCGCTGGTGTATTCGCCCCGGATCTCACGCATGTCGGCTCGCGTCGGCAACTCGCCGCGGGCACCTTGACCAATACTCCCGCGCACCTGCTTGACTGGATCCAGCATGCGCAACAGATCAAGCCGGACGCCCTGATGCCCAGCTTCGCACTGAACCCGCACGACGCCGCTGCGCTGTCCGCGTATCTGGCGACGCTCCGCTAGCGCTTCGCTCCCAGACAAGGAAGAACATGGCCGACCTCGCACCGAATTCTCCCGACCTGCGGCTTGCGCGCCGGCCAGAAATCGGCCGCATGCCGCAGGGTTCGGAGCGTGAACATCGTCTGCGCGAACTATGGGAAAGCGCCCCTGGCTGGCGTGGCTGGCTGTCGACGGTGGATCATAAGCGGGTGGGGCTGCGCTACATCGTAACCGCCTTCTTCTTCTTGATTGTCGGCGGCGTCGAGGCGCTCATCATGCGTATTCAGCTTGCTCGGCCAAACTCGCATCTGCTGTCGCCGGAGCAATACGATCAGCTCTTCACGATGCACGGCATCACGATGATTTTCCTGTATGCGCTGCCTGTTCTTTCGGGCTTTTCCAACTATCTGTGGCCGCTCGTGCTCGGTGCGCGAGACATGGCGTTTCCGCGCCTCAATGCGCTCTCTTACTGGGTGTTCCTGTTCGCGGGGCTCTTTCTCTACGCGAGTTTTCCGCTCGGTCAGGCGCCCGATGCCGGCTGGTTCAATTACGTCCCGCTCGCGAGCCTCGAATACGACACCGGCCCCAACATCGACGTCTACGCGCTCGGCATGGTGCTGCTAGGCATTTCGACCACAGTCGGATCGGTCAACTTCGTGGTCACCCTATTGCGCATGCGTGCACCGGGCATGTCGATCGACCGCTTGCCGATTCTGGTGTGGGGCACACTCACCGCCTCGGCGGCTAACCTGCTGGCGATCCCGTCGGTCAGTCTCGCTTTTCTCATGTTGTGGCTCGACCGGCAGTTCGGCACCCATTTCTTCGACGTCGGCAACGCTGGCCGGCCGATGTTATGGCAACACCTATTCTGGATGTTCGGACACCCGTGGGTGTATGTCGTCGTGCTGCCGGCGATGGGGATCGTCTCCGACGCGCTGCCGACCCTCTGCCGCCGGCCGCTGGTAGGCTACACGCCGGTTGCGATCTCCACCGTCGCGACGATGATAATTGGTTTTGTCGTGTGGATTCATCACATGTTTGCGACGGGCATTGCGCCGCTCGCGCTCTCGTTTTTCGGTGTTGCCAGTACACTGATCTCGGTCCCGAGTGCGGTTGCCACCTTCGCGTGGATCGCGACGATCTGGCTCGGACGGCCCGTGTATCGCGTGCCGTTCCTCTTTTTCGCAGGGTTCGTGCTGCTCTTTGTCATCGGCGGTGTGTCCGGTGTGATGACGGCGGCGGTACCCTTCGACTGGCAGCTCACGGACACCTACTTTGTCGTCGCGCACCTTCACTATGTGCTGCTCGGGATCAACGTTTTTCCCGTGCTCGGCGGCATCTATTACTGGTTCCCCAAGTTCACGGGCAAGATGACCAACGAGACCCTCGGCAAGCTGTCGTTCTGGGTCAGCTTTATCGGCTTTAACCTTGGCTTCTTCCCAATGCATATTTCCGGGTTGCTCGGCATGCCGCGGCGAATCTATACCTATCCGGCGGACATGGGATGGAACACCACCAACATGATTACCTCGATAGGGTCGTTCGTGCTGGCCATCGGGATTCTTGTTTTTCTCGTCGACATTGCCATCAGCTTGCGGCGGGGCAAGCCGGCTGGCGACAACCCGTGGGACGCCGCGTCGCTCGAATGGTCGGTGTCCTCGCCGCCGCCGTCGTACAACTTCGCCGTCGTGCCGGTCATCGCGAGCCGGAATCCACTCTGGGAAGACCGGATCGAGGAGGGCGCCCATTCAAGACTCGACGAAGGCTTTCTGCTTGACCATGGGCGCGAGGCGCTGGGCACGACGTCGCTCGACGCCAGACCCGACATCATCCTCAGGATGCCTGCGGATTCTTATGCGCCGTTCCTGCTCGGCGTGTCCAGCGCGCTGCTGTTCGTGGCGATGCTGCTGCATGCATGGATCGCCACCGCAGCCATGGTGGCGGCGTGCGGCGTATCGATGGTCGTATGGCTGTGGCCGGAGCGGTTGCTGATCCAGCGCGAACCGCAGCCGGTGGAAGACGCGGGAGCCAGCCATGAGTGATCTGACCAGCCACGGCGACCTCTTGCCCGTGGGCAGCGCCGGCCAGTTGTCGAGCGGCTGGTGGGGCATGATGGCGACGATCGTGACCGAAGCGTCGCTATTCGGCTACCTGATTTTTTCATACCTTTACCTCGCATCGCAGACCGCGCAGCACTGGCCGCCGGAGGGACTGCCGAGGATCGATATCGGCGCGCTCAACACGGGTGTCCTGCTGTCGAGCAGCGTGTTTGTGTGGCTGTGCGAGCGCCTCGTGCGGCGGCGCAGGATCAGATGGGCTGTCGCGTCGATGGCTTTCGCGATCGTGCTCGGGATCGTTTTCGCCGGCATTCAGTTGAAGGAATGGCACGACCACCCTTACGGCATAGCGTCGAATCTGTACGGATCGCTGTATTTCACGATCACTGGCTTTCACATGATTCACGTGGCGGTCGGACTCGTCGTGCTCGCGTTCCTGCTGGCCTGGACGGCACTGGGCTATTTCGACGAACGGCGTTGCGCCGCGCTGAAAATTGGCAGCCTGTACTGGCATTTCGTCGATGTCGTGTGGCTCTTCATCTTCACGACGCTGTACGTCACGCCCTTTATCTTCTAGGAGAGCGACGATGTTAGCCATAGCGACCCATCAGCAGCGCCCCGGCCGCGCGAAGCCGCCGGAAGGCGGCCGGACCGCCGACGGCAAGCACCGGCGCGGCGCGCTGCGTCACGGAGGCGGTGGTTGGCTGACGATGCTGTTCGGACTCTTCGGCGCGGCTGCGGTGTGGGTTTTGCAGACCGAGATCGGCGAGACGCTCGCGGCCCAGGCATGTTACTCGCACCGTGCGCCACTGGCAGCGCCTCAATGGCCGTGGCTGATGCCGACGCTAGGCGCGGTGAGCATCGGTGCACTGTTAATCGGCCTGGGTGGGGCGGCCATCGCATGGCGCAACTGGCGCATGGCGCGGGAGGAGCGTTCGGGTTCCGCTCACTCGGTCGCGGACACAAGCAGAGGACGCATCCGCTTTCTTGCAACGGCGGGCCTGATGCTCAGCCTGCTCTTTCTGGTAGGGTTGGTCGCAAGCGGGTTCGCCGTGCTGCTCGTGTCGCCTTGCAGCGCGTGGCGATGATTGTCATGAACCGCTTCGCTCGGCGTGCCGCTTACTTCCTGATCATCGCGACGACGATGGGGGCCGTGCTATGCACGCGGGTGCTTACCTCTGTTCACGCGCAGGCGACAGCCCCTACCACCGATAAGGCAGTGGCAATAATGGACCCGACGCTGATCTCGCGCGGTGAATATCTCGCGAAGCTTGGAGACTGCGCCGGTTGCCATACCGCGCCAAAGCAGGGCGCACCGTTCGCCGGCGGTCTTGCCATGGGTTCGCCTTTCGGTACCATCTATTCGACGAACATCACACCAGATCGCCAAACCGGCATCGGCCACTACAGTTATGCCGAGTTCGAGCGCGCACTGCGTGACGGTGTGGCGCCTGGCGGCAAGCGACTCTATCCGGCGATGCCCTATGCGTCGTTCACGAAGATCAGCGATGCGGACATGCTGGCCCTGTACGCGTACTTCATGCACGGCGTGCTGCCGGTCAGCAACCGGCCGCCTGAGACGATGCTACCGTTTCCGTTTAGCCAGCGCTGGGGGCTGTTCTTCTGGGATACCGCATTCGTGCGGCACGAGCGCTTCAAGCAGGATGACAAACGCGACGCGCAATGGAACCGGGGCGCCTACCTCGTGCAGTCTCTCGGCCATTGCGGTGCGTGTCACACGCCGCGTGGGGCCGGTTTTGAGGAGCGTGGCTACGACGAATCGTCGAGGCTCTATCTGACAGGCGGCGCCAACGACAACTGGTTCGCACCGAACCTGACCGGCGACCTGGGCTCGGGACTCGGGCGGCTATCGCCGCACGACATCGCTGCGTTTCTCAAGTCTGGCCACGGTGCCGCTGTGCACATTGTCACGTTTGGCAGCATGGTGCAGGTGGTCGAAGACAGTGCCCAGTACTTCACCGACGACGATCTGAATGCAATCGCGCACTACCTGAAGAGTCTTCCCGCGCGCGAACCTTCGGGGGCTTACAACCCGCAGTCCCAGAAAGCGCAGGAGATGGCTGTTTCGCTCAAGACCGGCGATGTCGAACACCCGGGGGCCGGGCTGTACCTGGCGTTCTGTGCGAAGTGTCACCAGACCGATGGACGCGGCGTGCTGCAGAAATTTCCCGCACTGGCTGGCAATCCGACAGTGCTCGCGCTGGACACAACATCGCTGCTCCGGCTCGTTATCGAAGGCGGCGCCAGCCCGCAGACGCTGAACGGCCCCCCAACCCGCAAAATGCCGGCGTTCGCGAACCAGTTCACCGACGCCGAGATCGCCAGCGTGCTGACCTTCGTACGCACTAGCTGGGGCAATGAAGCGCGGCCGGTTGCGAAGCGCGACGTCGCTGTATTGCGCGGTAAGCTCAAGAAGTGAGCGAACTCGAACTCCGGAACAGCCGGAAATACTTGGCTAGCTGCCTCAACGGATGTAGGACGCACTTTTCGCCGCAGCGCCTCTCGCTACACCTTGTTTTTTTTTGCGAGTAGGCGAACGCAACCTATCACACCGATGGCCGCCAGCGTCCAGAACGCGGCGCGGTGACGATCGGTGAACATCTCCCAGCTCCCAGCTTTCGAACGGCTGTCAAAGCGGCCGTGCGCGCCGTAGGCGCCTGGCACGGGTTCGAACAGATTGGCCGGCGCGTCGTCGGGGAGCGGCTCGTCAGTCAGTTGGCCCTTGTAGCCCGCCGTCGCCAGGTACCTATCGATGAGACCGGGTGCGATGCGATTGGCAAGGATCGCCTTGACGGTCGGCCATCCTACCCAGACCTGCCGGCGCTTGTGCGTGGCGGCGAAGAATATGGCACGCGCCGGCACCTCCGGTTCGTAAATTGGTGCAACGGGCTGGGCTTTTTTTCCCATCTTGTTCAATGCCCAGTCGAACTGGGGCGTGTTCACCGCCGGCAAATCCACCATCGTGAGATGAATGTTGAGTTTGTCATGGAGGATCTCCGAGCGCAGGGAGTCCGTGAAGCCTCGAACCGCAAATTTGGCGCCGCAATAAATCGATTGCAGCGGCACCGAGCGGTAGCCTAGCGCGGAACCTACATTGACGATCGTGCCGCGGTTGCGAATCCGCATACGTGAGAGTGCAGCCATCGTCCCGTGTACCTGGCCCAGGTACGTCACTTTAGTTCCGCGCTCGAACTCCTGTGCGGTCAGCTTTGATACGGGCGCGAAGACCGTCGCCATTGCCACGTTTACCCATACGTCGATCGGTCCTAGTTTGTCTTCTACCGCTGACGCAGCGGTCTCAACCGCGTCGGCGTCCGCGACATCTGTAGAAATCGCTACGGCGCGCACGCCGTATCTCGACCTTAAGTCAGCTGCAGCCCGCTCGATCCTGTCCTTGTCGCGCGACAGAAGCCCGACGTCATAGCCCTGCATGGCAAACTCTTCGACAACGGCTCGTCCAACCCCAGCGCCAGCTCCCGTCACGACCACGATCCTCGACATCTTCATTCCTTTCGACAGAGCAAAAAACCTGCCGCGCGTTAGGCTTCATCGGTTGGACGGAGCCATCCTTCGGGTTTGGGACGCCATCGCCTAGTGTCAGGCGCAAGCCGGCAGGCTAATCGGCTTCCGTTCCAGACTGGATGCCTCCAACCGAAGGATAAGTAGCAATCTGCATACCTGAACGATCGACCTCGCGTGGCCCGCTGGTCCAGTACAAGTGCGCTTAGGTTTTCACGCTGTCGCCGACTCTGTTAGTGGTCAACTCGCGTCTGCGGGCGTCGCCGAAGGCCTATTGCGATAACCGTATTCCGTAGGCGACGTTAGACGACCTGACCTGGACTATCCAATTCTTGGTCCGCGCATCCCGTTTTGATTTTCGAGCCCAAGGGCAATCGCTGCGAGGATTACTGGCATCAGAACGGGCTTCACGAAATGGTGATTGAAACCGGAGCGCGTCGACTCCTCGTATTCCGACGGTGAGGTTAGACCGGTCGCGTCCACCAGTAGCGGCGACGGTGTCGTCTGGACACGGCGGATCATTCTCGCCACCGCGCGCCCGTCGAGACGCGGCATGTCGATATCGAGCAATGCGACAGCCGGATGCCACGCGCAGTATTCGGCGAGTGCATCCTCACCGTCCCCGGCGGTCCGAACGTCAAAGCCATAGACACAAAAGAAGAGTTCGTACGCGGCTAATAAATCGGGATCGTAGTCGGCGATGAGCAGCCGCGCGGTCTAGGCGGTAAACATCCGATTCTCCTTATCAGACTTCACAGCGGGCCATCGTGCGGCGGGATGCCGGAGAGTCCCGATCGGAGGGGGACGTACGGAGTCTGACGTTGCGGTGGCCGGCGTTAGATCAGTGTCTATGGCTGGCCCGAAGCGACACGAGCACCGCGTCGCCGACGTCGTGTGGCAAAAGTAACGGCACGTCATCGCGAACGCGTATGCGGTACGGCAGCGTACGAGATGCGACGCCAGCCGTGGTCGATCTCACATTTCGGCGCGACAGCATGCGCCTGATTCGTTTGCGCTGTCGATCCCGGTTTCAACGCGGTAGCAGAGTTGACGTTCCTGTCCGTTGCCAAGACTCGTTCCATTCGCGCGCCAGCGCGCTCAAACGCTTTTCAGACTCGTGCAACTCCGTACGTCACCGGACCGACCGTCATTCGTTTGAGGGTTATGTTCGTAGCCAGGTGTAGCGAGTTTTCCTGTACTTCGGCAGCTGACAGAAATTTATCCCAACGATCCGGAACTGGTGAAATCAACCACGGCGAAGCGGAAAGCCTTTGTTGGTTCCAAGGCCGCTTGCGTAGCAAGTTCAGGTAAGCACATTCGACAGTGGAGCACTCGGTCGACATGATCAGGATGAGCGGTAGAGCAATGCCGCTGAACCGCCGGCATCTTCTTCAGCAGATTGTGCGTCAAGGGTAGTTCGTGGAACGAGGAGAGCGAAATGTCATTGGGAATCGTGCTTTTAGTTGTTGTACTCCTGTTACTGGTCGGAGCAGTCCCAACCTGGGGATATAGCAATGGGTGGGGTTATGGTCCGAGCGGGATTCTGGGATTGGTGCTAGTCGTAGTGGTTGTCCTGTTGGTGATGGGACGGTTGTGATTTGCGTGGCCCTGCTCGTCTGTTGACATTACATACGTCGCATGGTCAAGAGATCTGGCTGGAAAGGTAGCTGCTTCACGCTAGATACGATGGCAGGCACGTCGCTAACGAATTCTCATCGACAGCTAATGCCATCGGTACGTCGGGGATCGGAATCCTGAAACACGGCTCCTGCAGGACCGAATCCTGGCGGTTGAAGAGGAGCATGCGTGGAAGAAGGGTGACGCCTGAAGGCCTGTCTGTGATGATCAAGAAAGGGGGGGCGCCCAAGTGGTATTGATGTTGGCGTAAGTGATCTATCGGCCCATCAATCAGACGTCATGCGCCGGCATCCGTGAAAAAATACAAAACCGCACTTTCGGAAAACCAGTCGCTGCTGGAAAAGTTGGGGCCCGGTCTCATAACTGGTGCGGCAGACGATGATCCGAGCGGCATTGCCACGTACTCCCAGGTTGGTGCGGCGTTCGGGTATGGAATGCTATGGACGGCGATCGTCACATTTCCGCTCATGATCGGCATCCAGGTCGTGAGCGCCCGTATCGGGCGGGTCACAGGCGATGGAATCGCCGCCAATATCCGTAAGCATTATCCTCCGTGGCTACTTTACGGACTCGTCGTGCTGCTTCTCGTGGCAAACACGATCAATATAGCCGCTGACATCGGTGCGATGGGGGCCGCGCTGAAGCTGCTTATCGGTGGCCCCGCGCACTGGTACGCGATAGCCTTCGGCGTGGCGTCACTGGTACTGCAGATTTTCGTACCGTTTCCCCGCTATTCTCCGATCCTGAAGGCGCTGACGCTGGCGCTCTTTGCGTACGTGGGCACTGTATTTGTCGTCAAGGTACCTTGGGGGCATGTTCTGTACGAGACCATCATTCCGTCCGTGTCCTTTAACGTGCACTATGCAATCGGGGTGGTCGCCGTATTCGGTACCACTATCAGCCCATACCTATTTTTCTGGCAGGCCTCACAGGAGGTCGAGCAGCAACGGGCGGTGACGGGAGAGGAGCCACTGACGGCAGCGCCGCAGCAAGCCAGTCGGAGTTTGCATCGTATCCAGATAGATACTTATGTCGGCATGGGGTTTTCGAACCTGGTCGCCTTCTTCATCATGCTGACTGCCGCGGCAACCCTGCACATGCATGGAGTCACAGATATCCAGACCTCGGCTCAGGCCGCACAGGCGCTCCGGCCGTTGGCCGGCGAATTTGCTTTCCTGCTATTTTCTGCCGGTATCGTTGGTTGTGGACTGCTTGCCGTACCGGTTCTCGCGGGCTCGGCGGCTTACGCCGTCGCCGAGACGTTTCAATGGAAAATCGGTCTCGGACGGCAGCTCCTGAAGGCGAGAGGCTTCTACATGATCCTGACGGTTGCCACGCTTCTTGGCGTGGCGCTCAACTTCACACCCATCGACCCGATCAAGGCACTCTTCTGGAGCGCCGTCATCAACGGTGTCATTGCGGTCCCGATCATGGTGGTGATCATGCTCATGTCGGTGAGGCGCGATGTAATGGGTCAGTTCGTTATCGGACATTGGCTGAAAGCCGTCGGCTGGATTGCGACCGGCGCGATGGCGCTCGCGGTCCTCGCAATGGTGGCAACGTGGGGAAGATGAATGCAGCGGATATTGGCCGGCGGCCCCCTGCGCCAGCCGGTTCCGCTGCATCGCCCGTGACAACAGGGCTTGTTGACTAGGTCGCTTCCTTCGTCGCGTTTGCTCTGGTATTCATGCGCCTCGTGCAATGTCAACACGGTTTGGCGCGATGGGCTCTGGATGAGTCGTGCCTGGATTTTCGAACTGCGAAGTCAGTAGTGCTGCGCCATCCGGTGCGGTTAATTCGAAAGGTGGGTCTTCCAGTAGTCGTCCACTTTCTGGCTCTGCTGGTCGAAGCCACCATGCGACGAAAACTGATCGTCCTTCACCTCCGGCGCCGCCGCCATATTGACCTTGGTCGTGTCGAGTACCAGCAAGGTGGCGCCAGAGGTTGCCTTGAAATCCGCCCAGGGAACCGGGACGTATTTCTCATCTATGCCAAACACTCCTCCGCGGCCGATCACCAGGTAAGCGATCTTGCCCGTCTGCGGACTCATGACAATATCGTTGACGCTGCCAAGATCCTCCTGTTTCGGGTTGACGACGTCTGTGCCAACCAACTGATCGGACCGGAAGGCATTGCCGTTACCTGTGACCGGCTGCGCGTTGGAAACCTCCTTGCTCCGCCAGCCCGGCATGTCCGACTTGCGTACATCACCATTGCGCAGATTTGCTGCGTAACTCTTGTACATACCGCGGGTCTCAGTCAGCAATGATTCACAGGCCTGTTGCTGTCCGTGTTGCGCCAGAATGTTGGCAGAGGCGATGAGTGTACGGATCTCGTATCCCGGTCTCGCTTGTCCATATTCGGCCGATACCGGGGTGCCGGCGGCGGCGGCGGTGCCAGTGGTGCGGCTCGGAGGCAGCGTATCTGGCTCATTGACGCTGTAGCCGTACATCGGATAACCGTATCCGTTGCCAGAACCGTGTAGCCAGTAGCCGCCTTTCTGCATCTGGTTCTCGAAGGCGCGAAGATCAGTCAGGCATTTTTGCGCGGGCTTCTCATTGGACATCGAATTCGCGGTACCAGATGGGTTGTGTACCGTACCGGTATTTGTTGACTGAGCCGCGAGTAGCGGGGTTGCAAGACCCAGGCAAAGGCAAGCTGTTAGTGAAGCGGCAAAGGCCGGGTGATGCATGGCCCTCGTTTCCTTTTTGCATTTCATGATGTTATCTCCTTGTTGCCTTTCGACCGGGGTTGGCCGGATTGCCTGTATCGATAACGCGGAAATCGACATCAGGAAACAGACTGCCTATGTAACGGCCATGTCGCTTTTCTTGACGTCAAAGCGAGCGCGGTTCGTTAGACAGGAACTTCGGGCGTGGACCCAGCGTATGGGCGGGCTGGAACACAACATTCTCACAAGCGACCTGAACGGGTCTGTACGGTAGCGGTCAACTGCTTGCAGCGGGCGCGCTGGCATTTACGACGAGGCATCGATGAACCAGACGGATATTCACCCGGTGCCGCCGTGTGGACGCGTCGGCGGCCATCCTGTGCGCCGTACGTCACCGTACCGACGTATACGCCGGTTGCGCTCAGCGTATACATGCTGGCCTGGAGATTTACAGTGCCGTGCGGGGAAGGAGCGACAATCATGCGCCAACGCTGTTTCTGCAGGATACTTGCTGTCGCGGCAATTGCTGCGACATCGATACTTGGCGGCATGGCGCAAGCGCAGCCAGATTCGAGCGATGCCGCAGCGGCGAACGCGGCCATCGTGACGCCGAAACACGCTGCAGCCTATGCAGCAACAGTACGAAGCGAAGCAGTCAATCCAATGGTCTATTCCGATTTTGTCTCAGACATAGACAGGAGCGACGTGTTCGATGTCACGGTCGCGGGCCATGATGTCTCTGGTGAGCTTAAGGATGGCACAAAATTTCGCACGACTGTTCCCGAAGACCCCGACATAATCGCAAACCTGCTGCGGCATCACGTGCGAGTGGCAGTCGCGGCGGATGACGGATGGTCTACTCCGAACGGACTTCCGACGACCTGGTTGCCTATGGCACTGCTGATTGCGCTCACGATCTTCGTAATGCGCCGTGGTCCGGCTCGCAGCGGTGCGACGACCTTCGGCCATTCTCGGGCGCAGTTGCTGACGGAGAGCTCGCGCTGCGTCACCTTCGCGGATGTTGCGGGTATCGAAGAGGCGGAGGAGGAGCTTGCGGAGATCGTCCAGTATCTCAAAGATCCACCGAAGTTCCAACGCCTTGGTGCAAAGGTGCCCAAGGGCGTGCTGCTCGTGGGGCCGCCCGGCACGGGCAAGACGCTGTTGGCACGCGCTATCGCAGGTGAAGCCGGGGTTCCATTCTTTACGATATCTGGGTCGAATTTCGTCGAAATGTTCGTCGGCGTCGGAGCGGCAAGGGTGCGCGATATGTTCAGCGAGGCCAGGAAGAAAGCACCTTGCATCATTTTCATCGACGAAATTGACGCCGTTGGCCGGCACCGGGGCGTGGGACCTGGTAACGACGAGCGCGAACAGACAGTGAACCAGCTTCTCGTCGAAATGGATGGCTTTGACGCGAACGAAGACGTCATCGTGATCGCCGCGACGAACCGGCCCGATGTGCTGGACTCCGCGCTGCTGCGGCCGGGTCGATTCGACCGTCAGGTGATGGTTTCGTATCCAGACGTACTGGGGCGCGAAAAGATCCTTCAGGTGCACATGCGCAAGGTCCCCCTCGGGCCCGATGTTGCTGCCATGACGCTCGCGCGCGGGACACCAGGATTCTCGGGCGCTGATCTTGCCCATCTTGTCAATGAAGCTGCGCTGTTGGCCGCTCGCTGCGATCACGCGCATGTGACGAGCACAGACTTCGAGCAGGCGAGGGACAGGGTTTTAATGGGTGCAGAGCGGCGCTCACTGATGATGACAAACGAAGAGCGGGAGATGACGGCCTATCACGAAGCGGGCCATGCGCTGGTCGCGTTCTATTCGCCGGGTCATGATCCGCTGCACAAGGTGAGCATCGTCCCTCGGGGCCGGGCGCTCGGCGTCACCATGTCCCTGCCGGAGCGGGACCGGTACTCCTTCTCCAGGAAGGAACTCGAATCGAAGGTCGCGATGATGTTCGGCGGCCGTGTTGCCGAGGAGTTGATCTATGGGAGGGATGAAGTCACGACGGGGGCCAGCGACGACATCCGGCAGGCGACCATGCTGGCCCGTCGTATGGTGACGGAGTTTGGTTTCAGTGACACGCTTGGGCCTGTGTATTGCGAGAGCGGGCGCGAGAGTTTAGCAAGTCCGTCTGTCGACGTTTCGCCAGCCACCGCCCTTGCCATCGACAAGGAAATCCGGCGTCTCACTGAAGGCGGGCAGGCGAAGGCGCACGAGATCCTGAGCGCCCATATGGGCCAACTCAGGCGGTTCGCGCAAGCGTTGCTCGAGCGCGAGACTCTCTCAGGAGATGAGATCCGGATGCTGCTGCAGGGCAATTCTCGGGAACATTTATAGGTTCGCGTTAAAGCATTTTCCCTCCGCGCGAACTGAAGCTGCTATGACGCGCGACCGACACGACAGAAAGGGCTTCATCACCCGATGATCCCATCATGACAAGGGGCCGGGACGCGCTCGACGTGCCGCTTCGCAACAGCCGTGCGCAGGCGCTTCTGTAGCAGCATTTCGAGTTCGACCAATGCGCTGGCAGACCGCTCGCCGCAACAGATAGAATTCACCGCGCAGACTTCACGCGATGAGCGAAGCTCGAACCGAACCTGCACCCACACCAAATTGACTCGTCGCTGGCGATTGCACCGCGTTCACAAAACAACTCATCTATATCGCGCAGACCCAGTTGCAAACGGAGACACCAGAGCACGGCGTGACTGACGATGGCTGCGCGATGCCCGGAGACTGCGATTGAGCAGTTTCCTCTTTTGCATTTCCGCATCTTGCGACATGAATTGCCGGTCCGTCTTGCTTGTTACAGCGATTTGAGCCGCGTAACTTTCGTACCGTCAAGCGACACACCTGCCATCAACCCGCTGTTCGTTAGTACAAACGCGTCCACCTGGCCGGTTGCGGTGCTGGTGTCGACATCACCGTTCGCGCCGACTTTCAGCACCGCGACTGACGCGTCGCCCCCCGCCGACCAACCATCGGTGCTGCGGAACCGGTTCAGAGATTCGTCCGTCATGAACAGAAAGACGATCGCGCGAGATTGCGCGCCGATCTGCCATCCTATCGAACCGGTTACCATGCTGTAGTACCCGGCCGTACGGCCGCCGACGCGCAGCGAGCCTTCGCCATACTGGCCGCCGACAACGAAACCGGCGTCGATCACAGACGGAAACGTCAGCACACCGTGTGCCTTGCTCACGAGTTCACGCGAACCTTTTGCCGCGCCGTAAAGGCGCGCAAGCGTAGAGTCGACGCCTGCGTCGATCGTGTGACGTTTGTCTATCTGTTGACCGCTGGTGTCGGACGGGCTGGTTGTGGTGCAACCGGAGATCGCGAGGCCAAGCGCAAGGATGGACGCTGGCGTACTCCATATGAATGTTCGTCTGAGCACGATCTGCTCCTTGATACCCAATGATTTCCGACGCTACATCAGCGCGGATGCAGACGCGGTACGTCAGCGTACAGATCTCCCGATTTCGGCCCCCTCTTCATTTTCTATCTGATGGAGAGTTTCCATCAATCGAAGGCGACGAAAGTCGTTCAGCGTACAGACGCGTAGCGAAGTTGGCCGCATAGTTTGCTGACAGCTCTCCTCGTGCGACTTCGGAGTCACTCATGCAATACCCGCTATATGTTCATCGGAATGACGATTTGCGCTATCGCGGCAGCTTTCCGGACTTTCCCGGTGCCCACGCGTGCGGAAACTCGCTCGAAGAGTTGAAACACAACGCGCTGGACGTTGTGCAGCGGGTATATGACGGGAGCGAGGACCTGATTCCAGCACCCACGAGTGATACATCCGCATTGCAGGCGCTGGACATGGACGACGGCGAGGGCTTATGGCTGTTCGTCGAGATCGACATGGCTCGGGTCATTTCGCGCGCAGTGCGCATTCAACTTAGCCTGAGTAAGAGCGCTCTGCAGGATGTCGATGCGGCGGCGCAACAGTGCCACATGACCCGCTCGGCGTTCATCACCCTCGCTTGCATACATGAACTTGAGAATGCGGAGGTCGCGGGCGCGCCGCCGGAGTTCGCAACGATGCTAGCCGACTCGACTTAGCGCGCATCCGTTCGCGTGTCAACACGGCTCCGAACTAATAGGAAGATACGATGGGCCAATCACTACTCGCTTTCACAGCGGGAATGGCGGCCATGATGTCGGTCGTGATTATATCGACGGTACGCGTCGGACTTAGACAGAGGCATAGGGTGCCCAGACATTAAGTGAGCGCGTAGCCGATGCGCCGCTGGGTTGGCAATAACCAAACGAGCATGCGTACGCCTCACGCTTGTCGATATGCCAGCGTAGAGCGCCTTCCTCTCTGCCACGTAGTATCCGATTGCGGAGATGTGAATCGGGGATTAGCCGAAGGGTACGATATGACGTATGCAATGTGGGGAATCGTAATCGGGATGGCGCTGATGTTCGGCGTTTCGCTCTACCGGTATAAACACGAGATCGTGCGCGAGCAGCATCCCCTCGGGTCGGCCAGACCTGCTCTTTCAGGCAAGCCGCGATTTTGCTAAGGACAGGGTGCGCGGATCTCATGAAGGCTGCGGGCGTGCTTCGGCTGTCTTCCAATTGCAAGCCGGATACATGCATGCAGACCGTTTCGACATCACGAACAAGAAGCTTGCAAAAGGCGGCGGGTCCATACAAGCACGAAAAGGACGAATACCCCAATATCTCAGAAACCACCCAAACCGGCACGTACTGATCCAGGGTAATACCGACGAACGGGGAACGACGGAATACAACCTGGCGCTCGGCGAACGACGCTCCGAAGCGGTGCTCCATGAACTCGAGACCCTGGGTGTACCCGACTCGCAACTGGAAGCGGTCAGTCTCGGCAAGGAAAAACCTCTGGCGATGGGCCATGATGAGGCGTCCTGGGCACAGGACCGGCGCGCGGACCTGGTTTACCGCTAGTGGGGCAAGCCCCGTTCGTAAGGGCACTGTCGCGTGCGGGTCTGGCTATGCGTGTCCGGAAACGGAACATAACCCGCGGTCAAAGACCGATGAACCAAGTCTCGACATCCATCTCCTCAGCCCAGATCTGGACGTCGAGCATTTCGTGCAATTCGACGGGTTCGCCGTGATAGACGCAGCAGAAGCCGTGCGCCGTGCGGTAAACGATCACCCATTCTGGCGCCGGTTCCGGCTTTCCCACTCCCATCCCTCCTGAAACCTGTTTCAGGTAGTCGAGATGAAGAGCCTTGCCGATACGCCTGCGAAGGCCGTCCAAATCATGTGTCAGTTTCATTGCCAGCTCCTTTGGCGTCGCCGTCGGTCTTTTTCTTTTTTCCTTTTCTGTTAAACGACCGCATCGCGCCTCGACGGGGTCGACTTTCGGCTTGCCCCGGAAATATCCTGATGCTCATCGCAACAGCATCCGCAATGTGCTCCTTGGCAATCACCCCGAGCACACGAACGGGGCCGCGTCCTTCCTGTCGCCCCACCACGACCGCCATCGCCGCGTGCTGCTTCCACAGCCGGGTAATGACCCCGAACGCGACGTCGTTTTCCTGGACGACGATGAAATTGCGCTGCGCGAGTGTGCCGAGCATGATCTCCGGAGCGCCTTGGCTCACAGCGCGGCGCAGCCCGGTATTGATGCGCAGAACCCCGTAAATCTCATGTGCCCTGGTGACCACCACATGCCGGAAAGCGGCGCCTTCCGTACGGGCAAGCACGTCGTGAAATGGCACGTCCTCATCGAGCACGAAGACATCGGTTTCCATGACCTGTGCCGCACTCTGTACAAGGAACATGTTGGCATGAAGGGCGTTGGGAATCGGGTGTCCGCGCCGTACCAACTTGAGTGTGTAGATGCTTTCGGGCGACAGTAGCCGGCGTGCGCCCAGGCTGAAGGCCACCGCGATTATCATGGGCAGCACGATGTCGTAGTCTCGTGTCATCTCGAAGATCATCGCGACGGCGGTCATCGCGGCACCGGTGCCGCCACCCACCATTGCGCCCATGCCCACCATCGCAAAGGCGGGCGCGCTGACGGGCGCCCCGGGCAACACCATGGCAACCACGGACGCAAACGACGCCCCCAGCGTCGCACCGATAAAAAGCGATGGGGAAAAAACGCCACCCGACGAACCCGAACCCAGACTGACCGATGTAGCCAGCGTCTTGCACAGCGCCAGCAACAGCAGGAAGGCACCACCCTGCAGCTGCCCGTACAGCGTGGCCTGAATGGTCGCGTAACCGACCCCTTCGACGTAGTAGTGGCCCGCATAGCGCCATAGCAGATACATCGTCACGCCTACAATCAGCATCCCGAAGGCGTGACGCCCGTAACGTCCCGGTACCCTGTCGAATCCATCTTCAGCCCAATGCAGCGCACGGATCAGCAGTGCGGCAGCCGCTCCCGTCACGGCGCCGAGTAACGCATAGAGAATCAGCGTCAGGGCGCTGCCCGGCTGGTTCGGAATTGCACCCAGCTGCGCGGGGACAAAGAACGCAGGCGCGTCACCGAAGAACAACCGACCCAGAAAGGTCGCCGTGCCTGTTGCAATCGCCACCGGCAAAAAGGTGTTCACGCTGATTTCCGGCATCATCAGTTCGGTGGCGAACAGCACGCCGCCGATCGGCGTATTGAAGGTTGCGGCAATGCCGGCACCGGCTCCCGCTGCAACCAGCGTGATACGCTGACCGGCCGTCATCGTCACCAGCTGACCGAGCGTCGAACCGAGCGCCGAGCCGATCTGGATGATCGGCCCTTCGCGCCCCACGGCTGCACCGGAGCCGATCGCCAGTGCCGACGCGATTGATTTCACAATGGCCACCACGGGGCGGATTACGCCGCGTTTGTAGTAAATCGCGTCCATCACCTCCGGCACGCCGTGTCCCTTCGCTTCTGGTGCAAACGTACTCACGATCCAGGTGACCGCGAGTCCGCCCACAACAGGCACGAGAATGACAAACATGCCCCACGGCGCAGCGGGCGTGAAGTGGCTGGCGTCGTATGCAAACGAAAGACGCCCGAGGAAGAACACGTTGTGCACCAGTCCAATCAGTCCCCGGAACACTACCGCGCCCAGGCCAGTCACGATACCGACGACGAACGCGAGGAAGCATAGCCAGTACAGGGCGACCGGCATGACGGAATCGTCATCGACATGGGCGACCGCGCGCGGCTGTACCGGCGCGACTTTCACGTGGTGTGTATCGCTACCTGTTGCCTGGTCAGGCCGGTGAGGTTCGCCCGTCATGGCTTGTCGTCCCCAGAAGGACTACATGTAAACCTGCTGATGTCATGCATGTCTGACCGGCCCTTCGGGACATCGTGCCCAGCTTCACTGCGATCCAGAAAAGCAGACTGCCGGCCATCCGGTGCTGCGTGTCTCGCCTTATCCTGATTGAGTATCCACTCAACTGGTGCGATCCGTCCGTTCCACCATCGCCGTCGTTTCGTCCGGGCCCAGCACGTCCCTCATTGCAAGCAACATGAAGACTGTGCTCGAACTGACTACCAGCAGGATATCCCGGCCAAAACCGATCACGTTCCGGCCAGCTCCGATGTTGCCAGGCGATTGACAGCACCCAGAATCCGCCAGACTACGGCAACAGCCACGCGATGTTCTTACAGCCGAACCGGCTCGCAGGCGTGCGTGCAATACCATGGTAGTACACCGCATAGAGCACGAGACTGGTCGCAGCCAGCGAAAACAGGAATGTGTTTGCTCCGAAGCCAGTCCACCCCAAAGGCGAAATGGCCGATGGAGTGCTTCTGCGTGGCGCGCAGGAGACGGGCTCGTGAGGCATGTCCACTCGGTCGACCCGTCTGGCCGATACCTACTATTTGCTTGCGCTGGCGAGCGTCGCGCGGATACGCTCACGTAGCGATATCCGGCGCTGTCGCTCGTTTTCAACTTCGATCAGGTGTTGATATTCCGTCGAGGCGGCAATTCCAAGGCGCGCGAGCCGTCTGAGCTCAGTCCATAACGTGCGGATCGTCGCATCACATCGGGTGATTTCGATCTCGGCCGCCTGAACCTGTATCAGGAGATCACCGAACTTCTGATCACTCATCTGTCATTCCCGGTGCGCCGTGTGGACAACACCAGGGCGCACAACAGCACCAGACTCTGAAACACAATAGAAACAAACCCGGTTGGTCAGAACTGACCGGGCAGCTTCCCGGGTGAACTCTCCCCGGCTGGGGGGGATGGCACGACATCGGGTGCGACGTGGGGCTTGCTGTAGCGCTCCGACAGCGCCTCGTAAAGAGCAGGCGCAAACAGTTTCGAAACCTGGCTGGCTATCAATGCAGTGGCCATCAGCGAAATAACGAGCGCGTGCCCATTGATCATCTCGATCACAATCACAAAAGCAGTAATCGGGCTTTGCGTCACCGCCGCGAGGTAGCCCACCATGCCAAGGGCGATCAGCATGGGCAACTGCATCTGGCCAAACAGCAGGTGCAATGCGTTGCCAATACCGGCGCCGATCGCGAGCGATGGCGCAAACAGGCCACCCGGCGCGCCGGGCAGATACGATCCGACCATCGAGGCCATCTTGAGCACCGGGTATGCAGCGCCCAGTTGCGCGCGTCCTTCCAGCATCGCGCGCGCTTCGGCATAGCCGCTACCGAACGTGTGGCCGCCCGACGCCACGCCGATCATGGCGATGACCAGGCCACACGCGGCACCAAATGCCACCGGCTGGTTACTGCGCCAGACGCTCACCGACGTGGGCATCCAGCGCTTGGTGTTCAGCAACAGCCAGCAGAACACACCGCCGGCAACGCCGGACACCGCGCCGATCAACACCACCGCTGCCGCCAGCAGATCTGGAAAGCGGCTGCCGACGTCGATCGTTCCGAAATACGTATAGTTCCCTTGCAAGCCCAGCGAAACGATACCGGCGAAGATGATCGCAGTAATCAGCACGCCGCTCGTACGCTGCTCGAAGCTGCGGGTCAACTCTTCGATCGCGAACACCACGCCTGCGAGCGGCGCATTGAACGCCGCCGACAGACCCGCCGCGGCACCGGCGAGCGCTAGCCGCCGTTCCAGTTCGATGCCCCGGATGGCCCGGAATCGCTGTGGATAAAAGCGTCGCAGGTTGAACATGAGCGCGGCACCCACGTGGATCGTCGGTCCCTCCCGGCCGATCGTGAATCCGCCGAGTATTGAGAGGAACGAGATCACAATCTTGCCGACGAGGATCCTGATACTCAGCAGACGCGGCGCAAGATCGCCACTGTCATGGAGTGTGGCAATGACCTGAGGGATGCCGCTGCCTTCTGAGCCAGGAAAGTAGCGCCTGGTAAGCCACACACCCAGAGCGCCGATTGCCGGGGTGACGGGAAGCGGGAGCCACCAGTACCGCGTCGCATAGCGCAGGAAGGCGTCATAGCCGATATCAATCAGTTTCGCGTAGAAAACGGCGACCAGCCCGGTTGCGATGGCACCCAGCCAGAATACGCCGTAATGCAACCACAGCCGCCGTCCGTGCTGTATTGCGCGTCTGTCAATCAATGCCGCTATACGCATTCTTCCGCCGCAAATGTGAAAGTATAAGCGATCTGGCACACTGTGACATATGTGGAACCGGGCAGTTGCGGCGGCTCAGCTACCGGCGCCGGTGTAAAGGAGGGTGTTTACTGCCTGTCTGCTCCGCGGAACACCCAACCGAACGACTCCATCTCTGACTTATGCAATGCCGCCAGCTTCAGCAGACAGCGCTCGCCCTTCGCTGTGAGATGCACCTGAACCTGACGACGATCGATCCGGTCTGGCTTGCGAATCACGAGGCCGGCCGCTTCGCAGCGCGAGACAAGTGCCGCAGTTCCATTCGGGGCGGCCTGTAGGCGTTCGGCGAGTTCGCCGACTGTTGCCCATTGACGCTCCGGAAACCCTCTGACGTGGAGCAGGAGCTGGTATTGCAACGGCGTTACGCCTTCTGCGTGTGTGATCTCCTCCGAGAACCGGAGAAACTGCCGTAGCTGGTAACGGAATTCGGACATCGCCTCCAGATCCTGCTTGCCCGGTATCTTGACGATAGCGCCTTTGCGGGGGTTCATCCCACCTCCATAAAATTCGACAACCCGTTGAAAATATGTCACCTTGTGCCTAAAATTTAAGATGACATTCACGCGCCCGGATACGGTGCGCGAGGTACTGCCGTGCGGCAGCCAATGCGGCAATCAGCAACCGTTTGCTGTGCCCGTATGCCGCCGGCATTTACAGAATTTTAAAACGTCTGAACCCGAGGAGGCTGGTGTCAACGTGCTGCCCGGTTTGTCTGTTCGGGCAGTTTCAACATCCCGTCCGTGTGGGAGCAGTAGATGATTCGTTACTTTGCATGCGCGTTCGTTGTCGCATCGGCAACAGTCCTGCCGGTTGCGGCCGTCGCAGGCGCGCATCGTGCCGTGCGGGTTGCAATGCTGGAGTCTCGTGGTCCGGGGGGCGTTCCAGTTGAATCACCCCCCAGCCGGCGCAACATTGAAAACATCGCCGTGAGTCCGGGACGATACCGCTCGCCCACTGTTATCAACGGTCCTACCTATTTCCCCGCGTTGCGACGCTACGAACGCCAGCAGTTGCAGGATCACCAGCGACTACAGGGATACGGTTTCGGCACTGGCTGGAGCGTGAAACCGCGATAGCCATGGTCAGTCCAGGCGCGACCGTGAATCCTCATGCTTGACGGATTAGCCACCGGAAAGCTCGTTTCAGCTCAACTGCACCTTCTGTGTCATACCAGTGACCGTGCGCCAGAATGACACGCTCCGGGTCCCACCCGATCATCTTTTCCACGGCGAGTTTGAGAGCATTTCTGTTCGGTTGAAGCGCGAACAGGAGCCGCATATCGCGCGGCATCTGCCCGTCAGGATGTCACACGCCCCCGACGAGGGTCAAGACACGCGCAACAGGAGAGTCAAGTCTCTCCACTTCGAAGTTCTCTATCAGGTCGGTCAGGATCAAGGTCCGCGAGATGCGATGAAAGAACACGATTTCCGTAAAGTGGCGACCTGCAACCGGCAAGGTGGCAAGATCTGGCTCCCATCCGTAGTCGGTGACTCCGTTCAATGGCAGACGATGGGTGACGCCCGGGCGCCACATATTCTCCTCGCCAGCGGGGCCGCATATACCAGTGCGTCTGGATACGCCTTTGCCCAATCCTGAAGCCACCGGGAGTGCAATCGATTAGGGCCGATGAGCCAGCGCGGGTTGCCAACCTGCGCAACCGCGGCTTGGAGGCAAGCCGTGAGCCGGGTGGGCGAATGAATGAACAGTTTCCGGCCAGCAGTCCGCACAATTGTCATCCTGGTCGGAAACGCCATCCTGAAACACGGCACGCCGAAACGGATCGCTCGACCGTCCACGACCCAGACGTCTCGCGCAACCTCTTTCATCGTGTCAAGTGGCAAATATGTCACTGACGGCGTTGCACGATTGTCCATTGTTCTCGTTGGCATGAAAGCGCCCCGCTACGCGGAACGACGCCGGGATTGGAATGGTTCAAGCCCATATCTGTTGCTGGATCTCAGTTTTAGTCACGGCATGACATGAACTGAGGTACGCGGCAGGACATGTCAGGGGTGCCAGCGTTGCCCATTGCGCTCAGGTCCGATCCCGATTGCGGGTGCCGCCTTGTAGCCGACTGCAAATGAAGACGAGTCGTCAAACGCGGAGTCGGATCCATGCGGCAAAATGGCGATGCAGCCGGCAAGGCCGACTACTCGTGCGAAAAGTCCCAGAAGTTTGATCACGATTCCCCCGCTTTCACACCTGTTGGAGACGATTGACGAGCTCCTGGCTCGAACTCCGTTAGCGCGGGATTATGTCAGAAGAACATCGCGAGGACACCGGTGTGTCGAGCCGCTGGTCGTTGCGATAGATGGTGACTGGCGAGAATCGAGCGAACCCGTACAGGTCGAGAGAAATGCCGCAATGTGTCCCACGCTCAAAGTCGCCACAAATTGCTTCTATCTCAAGGTCCATTGCCCCGCCTGTTTTCGAAATGAACGCATCGTGACTTGCCGTCGCGGACGTGCATCGTCGCTTCTGGCACTGTAATTGAAACAATCCAGCAACCGTGCCGCGATAACAACAAAATCTCAGCGTCCCCCGGCCCGTCAACACCGGCTGCGTCGGATACCGACGATAGTGCTCAATCAGTGTGGTTGTCGAATGTAATAGATCGCGCAATCGAGGCACTACGAAGTCGATGAACGCCCGTAACTTGAGAGGCAGCCGATTTTTCTTATCGTAAACCAGATGGACCGGCCGAACTGGCGGTTCGAATTCACTCAACACAATCTGCAGGTCGCCTCGACGGACGTACTCTGCAATCTGATAGGACATGGTGCGAATCAACCCCGAGCCGGCAAGCCCCGCATCAATCGCAGCTTCAATCGTGTTCACGCTTAGTCTCGAGCGGAACGGTACATTGAAATCTGATCCGCCCGACCAGAATTTCCAGTTGCTCGTCGACGACACACTTTCGAAGGAGACAACGCTGTGCTCAGGAAGCTCGTCGGGAGTAGCGGGTGTTCCCCGCGTGGAAAGATACGAGGGGCTTGCACAGATAACGCGTCGCACAGCCCCTAATCGGACAGCAACCAGCTCGCTGTCAGGAAGATAACCGATTCGTAGTGCCACATCGATTTGATCGTCCAGAAAATGCGTAACCTTGTCCGTTAGCATGAGGCCGACCGACACATCCGGGTACGCGGCGAGAAAACTCGTGACGACAGGAAGCACGTGCATCCGCCCAAACATGTTGGGTCCGGTAACGACCAGATCGCCCATGGGCCGCAGCAGTGTGTGCGGCTCGGGATATCTCCGGTATTTGCGCCGGCCATCCGGTGCCGCTAATTCGAGGGTACGCTTGCACCACCAGTCTGTTCATAATGGTGTGGGATGGGTGACCTTATTCCGACTAGGGATAGCGGGTACCAGCGTGATGGGAACGAGGACAGTAAGTATGATGGTTTTGTGAATTGAGTCGCGCACAGCCCAGCGTTTGCGGAGAACGATCCGACCGCACAACATCGTGGCGGAGTCCGATCTCTTCGCCAGCGTGCACAACAAGGCCATGCTTGTGGGCCGCCGCGTCAACGCCACCACGCGGGTGTGTTGAACCCGGCCTCACCCACTTACCTCGGCGTTCAGACGTACGCGGAGGCAAACGGGTCGATCATGCGGCTGGCCTCGCGTTTTCCCTATCGCCCATGGCCCGAGCATCGTCGTATTCGCGCGAGATGTCCTTGTTCGTGTAATCACCAAGCATCGATGCGGCGATAAGGCTGAGTGCCGCACACGCCAGAATATAGACCGCGATTGCATAGCCCGAATGGTAGTAGGCGAAGAGCGCGGTCGCAATCAGCGGTGCAGGACCGCCGGCAATGACCGAAGCCAACTGGTAGCCCATTGATGCACCGCTGTAACGCAGCCGTCCCGTGAAGGATTCAGCGATCAAAGCGGCTTGGGGACCGTACAACATCGAATGCGGTACCAGCGAGAGCACGATGGCGGCGAAGATCCACATCGGATCCCTGGTATCGACCATTGCAAAATAGAGGAAGCCGAATACGCCCACGACGGCCGCGCCGATCATATACATCCGCCGGCGCCCGATCAGATCGGACACGTGGCCAAAGAACGGGATGGTGAAGAATTCCAGCACGGAAGCCGCCAGCACCGCCATCAGCAACAGGTTGCGTGACACGCCCAGGGTCGTGACGCCATAGGTGAAGACGAACGCCGTGAAAATATAGAAAGGTGCCTGTTCGGCCATGCGTGAAAAGGCCGAGAGAAGGATATCTTTCGGCTGGCGGCGCAACACCTCGAGCATCGGCGTCTTCTCGATTTTGTGCTCAGCCAGGAGCCGCGCGAAGATCGGCGTCTCGAGAATATTCAGGCGGATGTAGAGGCCAATCGCGACCAGTATGATGCTGAGGAAGAACGGTACGCGCCAGCCCCACGTGAGGAAACCGCTGCCGGAGATCTGACTCATGGCCAGCACGGCCAGGTTGGCCAGGGACAGTCCCGCCGGCACCCCGAACTGCGGCCAGGAGGCGACGAAGCCGCGATGCGCGTTGGTACGCGCCCATTCCATCGACATCAGGACCGAACCACCCCATTCGCCGCCGACACCCACCCCCTGGATGAAGCGCAGCACCGTAAGCGCGACGGCGCCCCAGACGCCGATCGTCGCATAGGTCGGAACAAAGGCCACTGCAAACGTGGCCAATCCCATCAGCAATAGCGTCACGATCAGCGTGGCCTTGCGACCGATGCGATCACCGTAATGGTCAAAAATGGCGGCACCAACCGGCCTCGCCATGAAGCCGACTGCATAGATCAGAAAAGCCTGCAGTGTGCCGACGAGTGGGTCCGAGCCTGGGAAATACAGCTTCGCGAAAACCAGGCCGGTGACAATACTGTAGAGGAAGAAGTCATACCACTCGATCGTGGTACCAACCGTGCTGGCGATGATGGCACGGCGCAACTGGCGGCGGGAGTCCTCATCGGAGAGGGGCAGCACCCCCCCCGAGTGCGTGGCAGCCATTTGACATCCCCCACAAAAAGGGCGACATACTGTATAGACAATTTTCGCGATGAGTGGTTCCGGCGGCGGCAAGGTGCCGCCGGCAAGGAACGCGTCACGACGACAGGCATGTTGCGTCTCGGCAGGCCGCCGATGCCGTCGGACTCGATGCGGTTATCCGGCAACCCGTCGGTGCCGCGGCACTTAGCTTACGGGCTCTTTAAGAATCTCAAATAGAAGGCTGCAAACACCAGGACAATGCCGATGTTCACTATCAGCCGCTCCCAGAATCGATTCTTGAAGAACAATAAATCTACGCTAACGACAACGGCTATCAACACCACAACGTAAAGTACGACAGACGTGTTCCTTGTCATTCCAATCACCAGTTCGAATAGATCAAGAGCTGATTACTTATGGAGTTCCCGGATTTGCCCCCAGGAATCCGCTCAAGTACAAACAGGCTAGGAGCGAGGATCATCCGGTAGTCCCCCGCCTAGAGTCAGATTGATGCGACTCGCTGAGCAAAGCTCGGGCTAAGCCATCGATTGTCAACGTTCCCGGTGACGACGTCGAATGACTAAAACTAGCCGAACCCAACCATCCTTTTCCCAAAACGGATCTTTCACGAAACTACCGAGGCCCGCTCAAAACGATGTATTTCGATGTAGACATACATCGAATGAGGAGTTACGCGAAAGCCATGTCGCGCAACGCGTGCATGCTCGCAAGCCACAAACTATGCATCGTTAGGGTATAGGTCCACAAGGACGGGTGTATTGCTTCCCGAATGGATGGCGGAGCGGTCATTGAATTGCGAAAATACCTGTACGGATATACAGTATCGTACACGGAAACTCGTAGCGGTGAACAGGCACTTTTTTAGGGGGAGGCGAGATGGAGATACGCGTTCGCTTGCCGGTCAGCCGTCCGATGCCGGAAATTGCGGCGTTTGTTGCGGACATGAAAGCGGTGTTTGGCGCGCGGGAAATCGATGAAGCGATCCGCCGCAGCAAGGCGGGGGAGCCGACGTTTTACGCGTGCGAAAATGGCCGCACTGCTGGCACTCCTACGGCCGCGCAAACCAACGTCTGGCGTGTTGATGGGGCGGTACGCGACCGTCACTACTGTGCTGGCTGCGACGGTTCATGTGTGGGCAGCGCGAAATCGTGCCGGGCGTGAACGGCACGAAAGCATACGGAGAGGACATGTTTCGATTTTTGAGTGTGGGCGTAATCCTGCTTGCAGTTGCTTCGACGGGCGTCGCGGGCGAACACTACGTTGAAATCTGGAATCCGCCTGAAGCGCGACAGGTGAAGCCGCCGGTTAGCGGCAAGCCCAAGCCTGGCAAGGCGTCAATCCTCGCGCGCCGTACGCCGAAAGTGACGCCACGCAGGGTGGCAGACCCCGTTGCGACGTCGCTTCCAGGTGCACGCGCGGCAGCCAGCCTTCCGAAACCTATGACGCCGCAACCGACGAGCATCCCTAGAATCATGACGCCCGAGGGTAATGTGCTGTGGGTGAACAATGGCGGAGTGCCAGTCGAGGTGGTGCGTTGATGGAAGAAGTCCATCCGCTGACAAAGGAGCAGGACGCATCGTCGCGCTGCTATCTTGCGGTTAGCGACCTCGCGGCTTATGCATTGGACGGACGCTGGCTTATACCGGATTGTCTTGTAGAGTCGGCGCGTATATGGCTTGCGCGCCTGACGATTTCAACTGAGGCCCATGTAATCGCGAAAGCTGTCCTTGAATCAGAATTGAAGGACACGGATGCTGCGCGCCCCGAGCAACTTTTCACTGACGTGATGACAGTCAACTATGCTAGTACCGTCGTTGCCAAAATCTGGCGCAGGTGTAGCGGGCCCACAGGCGTCTGAGAAAACCTCTGCTCATTCATGCACGGAATACATGCAAGCTGAAATTTACAAGGGATACTCCATCTGGGGGCACGCCATTCTC
>NZ_JABBGJ010000046.1 GCF_012927345.1 Paraburkholderia polaris | reverse complement strand
GCCTTGTCGGACCACTCGGCCTTGGCAACAAAGTGGTGGAGCGACTGATGCTTCGCACTGGCATGAAGCGGATCGATATGCGCGGCCATTGGTTCGACGCTCTTGCGTGACAGTGGCATCACCAGACCGGAACAGTAGCCTTTAAGGCCAGCGTGGCGATTAGCGTGCCCTAACTCCTGTGCCAGATGGTCGAGATACGCGTCAAATTCATCGAGATCGTCTGTCATTGCAATACCCCGTAGTCGCTATTACTTCATACTACCAGGTATCGCTTTTAGTTGACACAGTAAGACTAACAATTCAAGGAAAGGCCAACACCGCAGGCAAACAGACGAACAAGCGCAAGCAGGCAAACAATTCAAGAAAAGGCCAACACCCCAGGCAAGCGGACGCACAAGCGCCCACAGGCAAAAAAACCAAAACCTTTATTTCGCCAACTTGGAATGCCGCCGCGAATAGCCAAAATAAATCACCATCCCAATGAGCAACCAAACCACAAACGCCACCCAGGTCACGGCCTGAAGATTAACCATCAAAAACAAACAGGAGGCGACAGCCAACACCGGCACAACCGGCACGCCAGGACACCGAAACGCCCGCGGCAACTCAGGATGCGTCTTCCGCAAAACAAGAACCGCAATCGACACCATCGAAAACGCGGCCAACGTGCCGATATTGATCAGCTCAGCCAGCACATTCAACGGCACCAGCGCGCCAATCAGCCCGAAGAAAATCCCCACGAGCCACGTCGTAAAGAACGGCGTAGCAAACCGCGGATGCAGCTTCGACAGCTTCGCAGGCAACAACCCATCCCGCGACATCGCGAAGATCACGCGTGTCTGGCCATAAGCCATCACCAGAATCACCGTCAACATGCCCAGCACAGCGCCAAGGTCGATAAAGCCCGCGACCCACTTTTGACCCGCCACCTGCAACGCATACGACACCGGATGCGAAATGTTCGCGAACTGCGCCGACGGCACGATACCGGTGACCACAGCCGCCACCGCGACGTACAGCACCGCGCACACGCCCAGCGACGCGATGATCCCAATCGGCAGATCGCGCTTCGGATCTTTCACTTCTTCCGCAGCGGAAGACACCGAATCGAAACCGATGAACGCGAAGAACATCACCGCCGCCGCGCCGAACACGCCGTTCCAGCCGTTCGGCATGAACGGATGCCAGTTCGCCGGCGTCACATGGAAAACGCCCACGCCGATCACCAGCAGCACCACGATCACCTTGATCGCCACCATGATGTTGTTGATCCGCGCGGATTCACGCACGCCAAGCGACAACAGCGCCGTGATCGCCATCATCACGAGGAAAGCGGGCAGGTTGAACCACGTCTCGTGTCCCGGCAAGGCGCCCGGCGCGGCCGTCAGCGCAACCGGCAGGCTCACGCCGAAGCCCGACAGCAGCGATTGCAGATACCCCGACCAGCCGACCGACACCGCCGACGTTGCCAGTCCATATTCGAGCATCAAGTCCCAGCCGATGATCCATGCGGCCAGTTCGCCAAGCGTCGCGTACGAATACGTGTAGATGGATCCCGCAACCGGAATCGTCGACGCGAACTCGGCATAGGCGAGCGCGGCGAACCCGCAGGCAATTGCCGCGATCAGGAACGAGACCATCAGCGCCGGGCCGGCCTGAACCGCGCCCGTGCCGGTCAGCACAAAAATGCCGGTGCCGATAATGGCGCCGACACCGAGGAAAGTCAGATCGAGCGCGCCGAGCGCTTTCTTCAGGCCGGCGTTCTGAGCGCTCGCGATCATGTGCTCGACGCTCTTCTTGCGGAACAGGGACATTGGCGGTGGGTCTCCAGTAGTGCACGCATCTCGCGCGCCGAATGTCGGGGAAACCCGCGATTTTAACGGATGCGCGCTTCTGCACCATTTTGGGACGGCGTTTTTGCCGGCTGTGCGGCGGGCGGGAAATACCTGAGGGAGGGCGTTGAGCGTGGTATTTATCTGATGATATTGCGCAGCGGAAAGGCTTTCGCTCGCTGCACGCCCAAGCGGGTGGGGAATCGCGCTCTTGCCACCCTGTCCGTGGCGATCGCATGGCATGCAGCGATTGCGGAAGGAGGACGTCAGCCGGCCATCGCCGGATTCAGATCGACGAGCCGGTTGCTCATCACATAGAAGGTCAGCTCGGCGTTATTGCGCAGCTTCATTTTCTCGAGCAGCCGGGTGCGGTACACACTGACCGTCTTCACCGACAGTGATAACGCCATGGCGATATCCGTCAGCCGCTTGCCGGACGCGAGCATGCACAGCGTCTGGTATTCGCGGTCGGAGAGCTTTTCGTGCGGCAATTGTTCGCCGTCGAAGGAGACGTAATCCGCCAGCGCTTCGGCCATGGCCGGGCTGACGTATTTGCGGCCCGCCGCGACCTGCTGGATCGCGCCGACCATCTGCGCGGCATCGACCGTCTTGGACAGGTAGCCGGCGGCGCCGGCCTTCAGCGCGCGCACGGCGTACTGGTCCTCGCGGTACATCGAGAACATCAGCACGGCCACGCGCGGTGCTTTGCGTTTCAGACGCTTGAGCACTTCGACGCCGTTCATGTCGGGCAGCGAAATGTCGAGCAGCACCACGTCGTAGCTGTGTTGGGCGATGGCGTCGAGCGTTTCGGCGCCGCTTTGGGCCTCGGTGACTTCGCGCGCCACGCCGCGGTCGAGCAGCAACTGGCGGACGCCTTGGCGAACCACCGCGTGGTCGTCGACGAGCAGGATGCGCAGACTCATGATCGCGTGCTCACGATTGCAGCGCGCGACGCCCGGCGCCCGGTGCGCTCGCCAGCATCGCATCCCACGCAAAGCGTGCACGCACGAGCGTGCCGCGCGATTCTTCGGCTCCGTCGCCGCGGCATGAGCCGGCCCGCCGGGCGCTGACGCGCAGGGTGCCATCGAAGGCGGCGCAGCGCGCCTGCATGCCGCTCAGACCGAAATGGCCGCGACGGTTGCGAGCGTTGCGCGTCACGCCGATGCCGTCGTCGCTGACGATTAGCGTCAGGTGACGGCGGCCGGTTTCAATCCGCACGTCGGCGGATTCGGCGCGCGCGTGCTTGGCAATATTGTTCAGTGCTTCCTGGGCGACCCGGAACACGGCCAGCGCCGCGTCGGCGGGCAGGCGGGTGAGCCGCGCGTCGGCAGCGCAGACGAAACTTGTGCGCAGGTTCGTGCGTGCGGCGAAGTCGCGGATCCATTGCGCCAGTGCCCCGACAATGCCTGCCTCGAGCGACGGCGCATGCAGTTCCGCGACCACCTGGCGGCTGGCGGCGCATACGGCGTCGAGCGAACGATTCGCGACGGCGAGCGCGGCGGCGCACTGCGGCGGCGCATCGGCGGGCAGCCAGGTTTCGACGCCGGCAAGCGCGAAACGCGTCGCCGTCAGCTCGGCGCCCACGCCGTCGTGCAGCTCGCGCGCCACATGGCGGCAGGCAGCTTCCTGCGCCTGCACGAGTTCCGCCGACAGTTCGCGCACGCGGGCGCGCAGCAGCGCGAGTTCGCGCTCAGCAGCGGATTGCGGCGCGGCGTGTGCAAGTGAAGGCGGAATGTGGGGGCTAAACGGGACGACAGTCGACGTATCCATGACTTTCCCTCTCAGGAAGCAGTGTGAACGGCGAAGCGGGTGCGCGACGGATGCGCGAAGACAAAAGAACGCATGCGACTCTCTGGCCTCCAGGGATGTCTTTTGACGCGTTGTACGCGACGGACAAATTGCTACAGTGTGACGTAACGAAATTTACATTCAGTAACAAATAGGTCGCGCCATGACAGACATGTTAAACGACCGTTCGTGCGCCGCGATGATATCTCAAAAAAAGAAAAAATGCAGGCGTACCAAGGGTTAGCGCCTACATTTCACGCAATGGTTGATGTTTGGCAACGCCGGAATTGTAGGAAGAATGCTGACGCAAAATGTCAGGTCGATGAAGCCAATTTGTAACTGACCAACAAAAAAGGAGCCCGAGGGCTCCTTTCTGATGAATACGCGGCGTGAGCCGCTAAAACTGGGTGTTCGCTTAGCCGACGAACGCCTTTTCGACCACGTAATGACCCGGTGCGTTGTTGCTGCCTTCCTGGAAGCCCAGGTCGTCGAGCAGCTTGCGCGTGTCGCGCAGCATGTGCGGGCTGCCGCACAGCATCACACGGTCGTCTTCGAGCGAGAAGCCCGGCACGCCGAGGTCGGCAAACAGCTTTTCGGTTTCGATCAGTTCGGTGATACGGCCGCGGTTCTGGAACGCTTCGCGCGTCACGGTCGGGTAGTACAGCAGCTTTTCCTGCACCAGTTCGCCCAGATGCTCGTGCGCCGGCAGGTGATCCGTGATGTATTCCTTGTACGCCAGTTCGTCGACAAAACGGCAGGTGTGCGTCAGGACCACGCGCTCGTAGCGGTCGTAGATGTCCGGATCTTTGATGATCGACATGAACGGCGCGAGCCCCGTGCCGGTGGACAGCAGCCACAGCGTCTTGCCCGGCAGCAGGTTGTCGGCCATCAGCGTGCCGACCGGCTTCTTGCCGATCAGGACTTCGTCGCCGACCTTCAAATGTTGCAAGCGCGACGTGAGCGGGCCGTCCTGCACCTTGATGCTCAGGAATTCGAGGTGCTCTTCATAGTTTGCACTCGCAAGGCTGTAGGCGCGGATCAGCGGCTTGCCTTCGACTTCGAGGCCCACCATCGTGAACTGACCGTTTTCGAAACGGAACGACGGATCGCGCGTGCAGGTGAAGCTGAAAAGCGTATCGGTCCAGTGATGGACGCTCAGGACGGTTTGTGAATTCAGGTTGCTCATGGCTTCTTGGATAGTGCGAAAACAAAGGCGGCCAGTCGTTATAGCCGGCCGGCACGGCAAGGGCGATGCTGCGCTGACCCGTGGTCGAAAATCACGCGCAATCTGCTATTTTACCGCGCCCGCTGCCCGAGGGCTGCGGCGCGGCGGTTGAGCGTGGTGAAGCGGGTTACCGGACCTGGAAGCGTCGACGCCGGCGGTCGTTACGATCGGCGCCGCGAAGTACGTTGGCGTAAATGCAGCCGCGCTTCAGCAAGGATTCGGCGATGGGCGAAAGCCGCGCAGGGCGGTTGCCATCGGCTGTCCGGCTTGCGCCGGATAGGCGCGCCGCGCGGGCAACATTTTCAGGATGATACCGAAACCTGCCGTGCGCCGCAGCATTGACCCTGCTGATAAAACTGGCAAAAGCGGAGGGAAACGTCGCGAAAGGTGAGGAAAACGCAGTGCAGAGGGGATGTGCGGTCGCCTTTATCCGGGTTGGTTTGTCACGCCAGGTTGGTACACAAACAGGGATTGATGGGCTGTTAATCCGCCAGAATCCCTTTCTGTGTATGAAGAACGCTGCATCACGTCCTGATTACTCCGGGCGACGCTCGGATGAGGCTGCTATCGCGCTGTCCACCGGAATTCCGTGCTGCACGAAGCCCGTCGCGTGTTGTGTTTTGAGAACACCGGCGCAATCAGCGAGAGGCGACGATTGTCGGATCGGCTCGCCGGATCGCAGCCTCATTGCGGATTACGCTGCTGCAGCGACACGCTTCTTGCCGCGCTGCTTCAACACTCTCGCCTGCAGCACGATCACCAGCAGCAGGAACACGCCGCGAATCACCGATTGCCAGTACGCCGAGAGGCTGATGAACCCGAGCCCATTTTCGAAATTCAGCAGGTTGAACACCAGTCCGAGCAGCAGCACGCCGGCAATCGTCATCGCGATCGAGCCTTCGCCGCCGGTGAGCAAGGTGCCGCCGAGCACTACCGCCGAGATCGCGAACAGCTCCCAGCCGACGCCTTCGTTTGGCTGACCCGCGCCGAACTGCGCGGCCAGGATCACTCCTGCCATGCCGGCGAGCAGCCCGCTTACCGCGTACGCCATCACTAGCGTGCGATCGACGTTCAGGCCCATCAGCCGCGCCGCTTCCTCACTGCCGCCGATTGCCAGCGAATGCCGCCCGAAGCGCGTGCTGCGCAGCGCGAGCCAGCCGGCCACTGCGGCGACCACTGCCACGATCCCCGGGATCGGCAGGCCGAACAGATCGCCTTGACCGAAGTTGCCGAAGTTCGAGTCGGCGGCAATCGACACTGCATCGTTCTTGCCGAGCAGCAGCGCGATGCCGTGCGCGCCGAGGCTGGTCGCGAGCGTCACGATGAAGGGGAGGATTTTCAACCGCGTAATGATCAGGCCGTTGAGCACGCCGACGGCCACGCCCGCCGCGCAGCCCGCTACGATGGCGACCCAGCCGCCGTACACGCTGGTCAACGCGGCAACGACGCTCGCCAAAGCGGCCACCGTGCCGACCGACAGGTCGATCCCACCCGTGATGATCACGAAGGCCATGCCGATCGAGATCAGCGCGAACATCGAGTTGTAGCGCCAGAACGAGGTGATGTTGTAGGCGGAGCCGAAATGGTCGTAGCGCACGAGGCCGAGCACGATCAGCGCGACGAGAGCAAGGAGGATGGGAAGGTTCTTTTTCATCGCATCGAATCCGAAGTGTCCTTGAGGCGTTAGCGCGAACGCCGCTGCACATAAACCGCCGCGACGATGATGCCGGCCTTCACCACCAGGGCCGCCGCGTCGGGAATGCCGTGCGCGAGCAGCGTATAGCGCAGCAACTGGATGATCAGCGCGCCGATCAGCGTGCCGCCGATATACGCCTTGCCGCCCGTCAGGGCCGTGCCGCCGACCGCCACCGCAGCGATCGCATCGAGTTCGACGCCGAGCCCCACCACATTCGCATCGGACGACGAATTCACCGAGATCGAGATTAGCCCCGCCAGCCCCGCGAGCGCGGCGCACAGCGTGTACGCGATCAGCTTCACGGTGGCCGTCGGCACACCGCACAGATAGGCGGCCTTTTCGTTGCCGCCGGTGATCAGCAGATACTGGCCGAACAGGGTCTTGCGCACGATCCACGCGAACAGCACGACCAGCGCAAGCATCAGCAGCACCTGAAACGGCACGCCGGCGACCTTGCCCAATGCGATCCACTGGAATGCGGGCGTGTTGAACGCCTGCAGGCTGCCGTCGGTGACGACCTGGGCGATGCCGCGCCCGGCGATGAACAGCACCAGCGTCGCGACAATCGGCTGGACGGATAGCCTCGTCACCAGCAAGCCGTTGAAGACACCGCACGCGGCGGCCGCCAGCACCGGCAGCACGAACGCGAGCGCAATGCCGCCTGGCCCTGGGATGTTCAGGAACAGCATCGGCGCGAGCGAGCCTGAGATCGCCATCGACGCACCCACCGACAGATCGATGCCGCCGGTCGCCACCACCAGCGTCATGCCGATGCCGACGATCACGATCGTCACTACCTGCGTCATGTTGACGTTGAAGGTTTGCAGCGACCAGAAGTGCGGGGTGAAGATCAGGTTGAAGAGCACCATCGCGAGCAACACGATCACTTCGCGTTGCATGGCCAGGTGCCGCCATTTCTTCACCGTCGATGCGGCCGTAGCGCGCGGCGCGGCTGCGTCCGGCATTTGCGCCGCGGTTTTGGGGTGCAACGATTCGGCGTGCAACGACTCAGTGTGCAACTTAAGCGCCATGACGGTCGCCCTCCAACGCGTCTTCGATATGTGCGGACTGGGCGGCTTCGGCCAGTTGCGACTGGCCTTCGCTGCCGTAGGCGATGGCGTCCATGATCGCGGTCTCGCTCATGTCCGCGCCGTTCAGTTCGGCGACGGTGCGGCCGTCGCGGATCACTACCGCGCGGTCGGCCACCGCTGTCAGTTCTTCGAGTTCGGAGGCGGACAGCAGCACAGCGAGGCCCGCATCGCGCAGCTCGCGCACGATCTTCGCCACGTCGGCTTTGGCGCCGACGTCGATGCCGCGCGTCGGTTCGTCGAGCAGCAGCAACGACGGTTCGGCAGCGAGCCAGCGGGCGAGCAGGACCTTCTGCTGATTGCCGCCAGACAATTCGCGAATTGGCTGATCGGCCGAGCGCAGCTTGATGCCGAGCGACGCAATAAAACGATCGACGATCGCCTGCTGTTTCTTCACGTCGACCACACCGTTCTTCGCTAGCGTGCGCAAGCAGACGAGCGTGAGGTTGTCGCGCACCGAGAGTTCGGGGACGATGCCTTCGGCTTTGCGGTCCTCGGTGAGATAAGCGAGGCCGCGCGCGATCGCGTCCTGCGGCGACTTCAACGCCACCGCCTCGCCGCCAATCGACAATGAACCTTGTTCGATAGGATCGGCGCCGAACATCAGGCGCATGGTTTCGGTACGGCCCGAGCCGAGCAGGCCCGCGAGACCCACCGCTTCGCCCGCATGCACTTCGAGCGACACATCGCTCACTTTCGGATGCGTGCTCAAATGCGTCGCGGCGATCGCCTGCTTGCCGCGACGCGCGAGGTTCGCTTCGCGCGCAGTGGCGTCTTCCTGCACGACGGCGGCAAGCGTGCGGCCGAGCATCGTCGTGACAAGTTGCAGTTTGTCCATCTCCGCCATCGTGCTTTGCGCGACCGTCTGGCCGTCGCGCATCACGGTGACGCGATCGCACAGCGCATACAGTTCGTCGAGCCGGTGCGAGACGAAAATCACCGCGCGGCCGTCGTCGCGCAGTTTGCGTACAACGGTGAAGAGCAATTCCACTTCGCGTTCATCGAGCGACGAGGTGGACTCGTCCATGATGACCATCTTCGCATCCGACGATACGGCGCGCGCCAGCGCCACCATCTGCTGAATTGCGGTCGAATAGCGGCTGACTGGTTTCTTCACATCGATCTGCAAACCGAACGATTCGAGCAATGCGGCGGCGCGCTGCTGCACGGCGCGCCAGTCGATCAGGCCAAAACGGCGTGGCTCGCGGCCGAGGAAAATGTTCTCCGCCACCGAGCGGAACGGCACCAGGTTGATCTCCTGATAGATCGTGCTGATGCCGGCTTCACGTGCCTGTTTGGGCGTGCGGAAATCGACTTCGCGGCCTTCGAAGCACACGCTGCCCGAGCCGCGCCGATATGCGCCGGTCAGGATCTTGATCATGGTCGATTTGCCGGCGCCGTTCTGGCCGATCAGCGCATGCACTTCGCCGGCTGCCACGCTGAGATTGGCGCTGCGCAACGCGGGTGCGCCGCCGAAGCTGATGCCGATGTCCTGCATCTCCAGCAGCGGGGAACGGGTAAGGGGAGAGTGTGGCGTCTCTTTGCCGGATTCCGTCACGGGTGTCCTCCTGATGCGTGTGCTGCTTCATGCGCTGCATGAGTTGCACGGGCGAGCCGCTGTGGCCATTCGTTCGGGCGCTATGCAGGCGGTGTCGCCGGACCATGTTACGCCGCATAAAAGCGAAGCGACGGCCCGTGCTGCCACGAACGCGTCGCTCCGAACCCTTCCCGTCGCCCGCCCCCCAAGGAGACTGATTCGGGGCGGGGACGTCCTGCGGGCACTGCCGCCGAAGAGGCTTTCTTCGAAGTGCGGAGCGCCTGGACACTCCGCTAAAGCACTGCCCCCAAGCTACAAAACCGCGCGTACGACGGCGGCGGTCGATCAATAGCCGTACTGCATGTTCTGCTGCACATTGCTCTTGTCGTAGAAGCGGTCCGAGACCTTGACCCACGTCGGGATCTTTTCGCCCTTCGCGTAACGCTGGGCGACGTCGCAGGCGAGCGGGCCGAAGAACGGGCTCGATTGCACGCTTGCGCCGAGCTCGCCGGCGGCGATCGCATCCATGCCACCCTTGGTGCCGTCGATCGTGACGATCTGGATATCCTTGCCCGGTTGCTTGCCGGCCGCCTTGATCGCGGCGATCGCGCCGAGTGCCATCTCGTCGTTATGTGCGTAGACGGCGGTCACGTCCGGATGCGCCTGCAACAGCGTTTCCATCACCTGGCGGCCCTTGTCGCGCGCGAAGTCGCCGCTTTGTGACGCGATGATCGTCATGCCCGGATTCTTCGCGATGATTTCGTCGAAGCCCTTCTTGCGATCGTTCGCCGCGGACGCGCCAGTGGTGCCTTCGAGTTCGATGATCTTCGCCTTGCCGCCGGTCGCCTTGACCAGCCAGTCAGCGGCGCGATGGCCCTGATCGATGAAGTCGGAGCCGATGAAGGTGATGTAGTCGCGCCCCGCCTTGGCCACCGACTGATCGACGTCGCGGTCGACCAGAATCACCGGAATGCCGGCCTTTTTAGCTTGCAGCACGACCGGCGCAAGCGGTTTTTCTTCGCGCGGCGGGAACACCAGCAGATCGACGTGTTGCGCGATCATGTTCTGGATATCCGACACCTGTTTCGAGTTCGAACTGTTGGCGTCGGTCATGACCAACTGCCAGCCGCACTTCGCGGCGATGTCCTTGAAGCTCTTGGTTTCCGCGAGACGCCATGGATTGTTGCTTTCGGTCTGCGCGAAGCCGACCTTCAGCGGAGTCTTGCTGGGCAACTTCGGCAGCGCGTCGTCGGCATGCGCCGTGGCGACGCCGAAACCGATGGCCAGAGCCAGCAGCGAACCTGCCAGCGGACGAATCTGCTGCCTGCGCGCGTGCTTGCGCGACTGCGTGTTGAGCGACGCCATTGTCTTCCTCCAGTACCTGGTGAGGTGTATTTGCTTTTTAGTGTTTCTCCTGTCGGCCGGGCTGTTTCACCCTGACCGGACGTGCCGATTATTCCATCGAGAATTATTATCGGTCAATCACTAATAATATTAATTATTGGCTTTTTTGCCTCGGTAATTACCCTGACCGAACCGCGTTCGACGAGTGGTCCGTCGAGTTTCACGAGCCGATGCCGCACCGGTGCGCCGGCCGCGCGGTTGTGTTCTTCCTGGAGCAGAGTTTCGACGGCCCAGCGTCCCAATTCGTAGTTCGGCAGCACCACGGTCGACAGTGGCGGATGCGTGTGACGGGCAATTTCCTGGTCGTCGTAGCCGAGCACGGAAACGTCTTCGGGCACGCGCAGGCCGAGTTGCTTCAGTGCCTCGATCGCGCCCAGCGCGGTCAGATCGTTGGCGCAGAAAATGGCGGTCGGCGGATGGGGCTCGCGCATCAGGGAGAGCGTCATTTCGAAGCCGACCCCCGAGCTCCAGTCGCCGTCGCGCACCAGTTCCGGCGCGAACGGCAGGTCGGCGGTAGCGAGCGCGGTGCGATAACCCTTGAGGCGGTCTTTCGAGGCGTCCTGCCACGGCTCGCCGTTGATATAGCCGATCCGCCGATGCCCCGACTGCAGTAGATAGTCGGTCGCCAGATGGCCGCCCGCGACCTCGGCCGGTACCACCGATGAAAGCCCGCCTTCGCTCGTGTAGCAGTTCAGCAGCACGGTGGGCACCTGCGAGAGCGCCGCCGGCAGGGTGACCTTGCGGGTGTAGACGGTCGCGTAGATCACGCCGAATACGTGCGGGTTCGACAGCGTCGCGTCGAGCACCTGCTTTTCGATGTCGGCGTTGCCATGCGTCGAGTAGACGGCGAGCATCTTGCCGCTTGCATAGGCCGCATCGCGCGCGCCGTCGACGTTGACGACCGGGTGCGGACTGGTGGAAATCTCGTCGGCCAGATAGACGATCAGGTTGCGTTCATCGTTCGAAGCCGACACCGGTTCGCGCAGCGAAAGGCGGTAGCCGAGGTCGTGCGCGGCCTTCAGCACCTTGTTGCGGGTGGTCTCGGAGAATTTCGCGCCGGTCGCGTTGTTCAGGACAAGCGAAACGGTGGATTGCGACACGCCGGTGAGCTTGGCGATGTCGGTCATGGTCGGACGGCGTTGAGTCGATTTTTTCATTGTGCGGGCCGCGCTGCAGCGGCGCGAAAGCAAGGGCATGTCGGTGGCATGTGTGGTGCTGACGGTACCACTAATAATATGCGCGCGGCAACGCACGCTAACCCGCCATTTGGGAGGTTTCGCGAGGCATGATTCGGTGCATTCTGGCAAATTTATTACTAATAATATTGACCGATATGCTTTGGCGTGCGATTCTCGGTCGCGCGGACCCTGACGGTTCGCCGGCCGCGCGCTGTGCGCGGCACGTCATAGGAGACATCCATGGGCGTTCATGCCGCCATCCGCCTGAGGCTCCGCCTTTTCTGACCATGCGCGACGTTTCCCTGAATCCGGTCCGGCCGCTCGTCACTGACCTCACTAACCTCACCGAGCTCGCATGGCTCGACGACCGCGCGATCGCGCCGGCGCTTGTCACGCTGACGTCAGGCGCCACGCGAGTAGTGGTCGCGCCTGAAGTCGGCGGCGCGTTGGCGGCTTACTACGAGTCGACGCCTGAAGGCGCGCTGCACTGGCTGAGGCCGGCCACGCAAGCGGCGTTCGATGAACGCGATCCGCTACGCATGGCGAGCTTTCCGCTGTTTCCCTACTGCAACCGGATTCGCGATGCGCGTTTTGAGTTCGGCGGCGGCACAGTCGATCTGAGCGGTAATGACTTGCGTTTTGCGCACGCGTTGCATGGCAATGCGTGGCGGCATCCCTGGCAGGTAGGTGCGTGCACGGAGAGTTCAGTGGAGTTGCACTTCGAACACACACCGGATCCGCAGCAGCCTGGCGACTGGCCGTTCCGTTATCGCGCGCAGCAGCGTATCGAATTGGTCGGCGGCGCACTGCACGTCGCGTTGTCCGCGCAGAATCTGGGTGACCGGCCGATGCCCTTCGGCATGGGCCATCACCCGTACTATCCACGCACCGCGCAGACCCGCGTCTACGCCAATGTGCAACGCATGTGGCATGCCGACGCGGACGTGCTGCCCACGCATCTCGGCCCGCACCCCGCGGTTGAGGCGCTGCGTCACGGCATGTCGCCGGACGCGTTCGCGCTCGACAACAACTTCGCCAACTGGTCGCGCGAGGCGACGATTGCGTGGCCCGACGAACACCGTCAATTGACGATGACCGCCGATACGCCCTTCGATCATCTGGTCGTATTCGCGCCCGCCAACGATGCGCAACTGTGCGTGGAACCGGTGACCAACACCACCGATTGCTTCAACGCGGTCGACATGCAGGAGCAGGTGGGCGGCTGTGTGCTGGAGCCGGGCGAGGAGATCGCGGCGACGCTGACCTGGACGCCGCGCAAGGGCTAGCCGAGGCTTGCAATATTTCTTTGCGTCCAGAGGGCATGGTCGGGACGGGCGTTGGATCGCCCGGAAGTGTCAACCATGTCCTCGCACACTTGTCAGCCGTGTCTCCGGTCTGTACAGCCGCTGCAAAAAGAAAAGGGCAGCCGCGCTGCCCTTGCAACCGAACCCAGCCTCCTCACTCGACCCGCAGCCGAGCCATATACGGCAAGTGATCCGACAGCCACGCCGTTTCCTGCGTCGGCTGGATCCATTCGACCGGTTTCATGCCGCGCACGAACATCTTGTCGAGCGCCAGCGCCGGCGAGAAGGCCGGGAACGTGCGGCCCGATTCACCGAGCAGCGTGGCCACTTCCTGCAGGCCGTGTTCGGCGAAGAGCGGCACCGAGTCGTTGCGCCAGTCGTTGAAGTCGCCGGCCAGCACCAACGGACCTTCCGGCGCTTCCTTCGCGATCCAGTGCGCGATCCAGTTCATCTGCCGCAAGCGCGCCGAGCGCGTGAGCGCGAGATGCGCGCACAACAGCGTGACTGAATGACCGCCGAAGGTCGCCCGCGCCACCAGCAGGCCGCGTTTTTCGAAGCGATGCGCGGAGATATCCCAGCGCCCGCCGAGATCGAGCGGATGCGGCGACAGAATCGCATTGCCATGCCGCCACGAGGGCTTGAACACGTTCGGCCCAAGCGCGATTTCGAGCTCGGCCGCGCGTGCGATCTCGGTGGCCTGGCAATGCCAGACATCGCTCAACGGATCGGTGAGCGGCGAGCCAAAACTACTTGCCAATATCGGCGCGGGCATGCGCCGCGCCATCGCTTCCTGTAAAAAATACGCGTCCGCATGGGTCGACTGTACCCAGCGCTGCATCGCCTGCCAGGCCTGAAAGCCGAGCGGTGTGCGGCCCTTATGCAGATTCCAGCTCACCGCAATGAAATCCTTGGGCGCTACGCTCTCGCGGATCAATTCTTCTGGGTTTCGCATGCCGCGTTGTCCACGTGTTCTGTTGAGGCTTCGGTTATTCGCTTGAGTTCGCTTGCGTTTGCTCTTAACTGTGCAGGTTTGCCGCTGGTTTGCTTTAGCTCGGACCGTTCGCAAGGCTCGCACGCACGCGATAGACGAGGTTCGGATTCTTGTCGACGATCGTCCAGCTGGTCCACTGGCCGGCTGGCACCGTCAGGCCGGGATGGCTCGCGCTCACCTGACGCGGCTGCGGCGGCAGCTTGCAGCCGGTATCGGTTTGCTGCGGGGCGTCTTCCTCGAACGTTTCCTGGGCTTCGATCGACAGCGTGACCGCATTTGCATCCGCGTGCAGCGGCGAGACCGTCAGCGTGCGCGCCAGATCGATGCTACCGCCGGGCTGATCTTTACAGCCGACGTTATGCTGCATCATCTTGTGGTGCGTGTCCGTGCGCGCCTGGCCGACGGTAGTGGTGCCGTCGAATGAATCGATCTGCTGGCCGTCGCGCATGACCTGCAACTGCCATTGAACGACCTGTTGTGCCGACCCTTGCTGCGCGTTTGCAAGCAGCGAAGTGCCGAACAGCACGGCGGCGATACTGGTTTTCCACATAGAAAGAGTCTCCGGTTACTGCGTCCGGCAGAGTAGTCAGAGGGCCATCTTACGCCTGATGGGGCGAACGCTTTTCTGACACTTCAAACGGGGCCGGGTTCAGCAATACACCATTTCAGGTGAAAGAGTGAATCCCCGAAGAGACTGCCTTCGGGGCGCCTCCGAGTGGGCCGTACTTCGAGGCGTCCCTCAAAGAAGACTTCCTCCGGGGCATCGCAGAAAACGGGGCCGTTGTTAGCAGCAGAGCCGCACGACTGCTGGCTTGCACACGAATATGTCCTCGTTACACTGGACTTGAAACGGCGCCCATCAGGCGCCGCAGCAGCAAGACCAGCCAGACGGGGTGAGCGATGACAACAGCAATGGTCAAACAGGAAATCGCCGTGGCGTCTTTCAGTCGGGTGTACGACCTCGATCAGGTCGAGACCGCACTGAACGATCTCGGCGAAGGCGCGAACGAGGCGCTGCGTGCCACTTACGAAAAGATGCTGAAAACCGGCAATCTGCGCTTCTGCGTCAAGCCGAACCGGATGCCGTCGATCGACGATCTGATCGACGCGCTGCCCAACTTTTCAGCGCCGCTCGACGACATTCGCAAGCAGGTCGCCTTGTGTCTCGAGACTGAAGACCGGCTTGAACTGATGCCGATCCTGCTGCTCGGCGACCCGGGCATCGGCAAGACGCACTTTGCCAAGCAGTTGGCGCGCCTGCTCGGCACCGCCTACCAGTACGTGGCGATGAGTTCGCTGACGGCGGGGTGGATTCTGTCGGGCGCCTCGTCGCAGTGGAAGAACGCGAAGCCGGGCAAGGTGTTCGATGCGCTCGTGAACGGCAGCTACGCGAACCCCGTGATCGCCGTCGACGAAATCGACAAGGCCACCGGCGATTCGCAATACGATCCGCTCGGCGCGCTTTACGCGCTGCTTGAGCACGACACGGCGCAGACCTTCATCGACGAATTCGCCGAGATTCCGATCAATGCCGGCCACGTGATCTGGATCGCCACGGCGAACGACGAGCGCTCGATCCCGGAGCCGATTCTGAACCGGATGAACGTGTATGAGATTCCGCCGCCGGATCATGACGGCGCACGCCGTATCGCCCAATCGATCTACGACGAGATTCGCTCGGCGCATAACTGGGGTCTGCGCTTTCCCGCAACGCTAGGCGACGCCGCGCTCAATGCGCTGAAGCCGGCATCGCCCCGTGAAATGCGGCGCGCGATTCTCAATGGCTTCGGCGCGGCGCGCATCGACGGGCGCGATTGGATCGACGCTGGCGACATCCGGCTGGATTACGGAAATCGCCGGAAACCGATCGGTTTTTGATGTTTTTTACCCTTTTTTTGCCTGAAAGCCGCCTTTGGGCGGCTTTTTTATGGTCTCAAATCGGGCTTCTATACCGGAAAGACGATGAATGCTCCGGCAATTGTTGCTAATTATGAGATGCGATTGCATGTCACCACGCGGCGCCACTCGACGCCCCGTCCGCATGAAGAGTCGAGCGCGGCGACCGTCGACGGCGTACACTGATCTTGTCCGGCCTATACGTTTTAGACCTGCTCAAGACCGAATGCCCGCAGTCGTCCGACTGCGGGCATTTGTGTCTGTGCAGCGTCGTACAATTTTGCAAAGTGGTTGCGTAAGGCCAGATGCGTTCGACAGCGAGCGGTGTGCGGTCCTCGATAGCCGCACCCTGTCTTCATGTATATCGGGTGAACGAGGCAGCGCGCGGCGAGGTCAGCCGCGTCAAGGGACATGGATCAAATCGAATGTGTAGTGATCGGCGCAGGCGTGATCGGTCTCGCGGTGGCGCGTGCACTGGCGGCGCGCGGGCGCGAGGTGATCGTGCTGGAAGCGGCCGAAGCGATCGGCGTAGGCACCAGTTCGCGCAATAGCGAAGTGATTCACGCGGGGATCTACTATCCGCGCGGCTCGTTGAAAGCGGCGCTCTGTGTGCGTGGCCGCGAGATGCTCTACGACTATTGCGTTGAACACAATGTGCCGCATTCACGCTGCGGCAAACTGCTGGTGGCCACCTCGCGCAACCAGATTCCTCAGCTCGAAAGCATCATGGCGAAGGGCCGTGAGAACGGCGTGCTCGATCTGATGCGGATCAGCGGCGACCAGGCGCAAGCGCTCGAACCCGCGCTCGAATGTGTGGAGGCTGTGTTCTCGCCGCAGACGGGCATCGTCGATAGTCACCAGTTGATGCTGGCGCTTCAGGGCGACGCCGAGCGCGACGGCGCAGTCTGCGCGTTCCACGCGCCGGTCAAGGCGATCGAGGCGAGCAACGGCCGCTTCATCATCAAGGTGGGTGGCAGCGCGCCGACCACGATTAGCGCCGCCTGCGTGATCAACAGCGCCGGCTTGCAAGCGAACGCGCTGGCGCGCACGATTCGTGGCCTCGACGCGCGTCATGTGCCGCCCCTCTATCTCGCGCGCGGCAACTACTTCAGCATCTCGGGGCGCGCGCCGTTCAGCCGCCTGATTTACCCGATGCCGAACGAAGCCGGCCTCGGCGTACATCTAACGATCGATCTTGGCGGCCAGGCGCGCTTCGGTCCCGACGTCGAATGGGTCGACGCGATCAATTACGACGTCGATCCGCATCGCGCGGACTCCTTTTACGCGGCGATTCGTGCTTACTGGCCCGCGCTTCCCGACGATGCCTTGCAGCCCGCTTATGCGGGGATTCGTCCGAAGCTCTCCGGCCCAGGCGAGCCCGCCGCCGACTTCGTGATTCAAGGTCCGGCCGCGCATGGCGTGCGCGGGCTCGTCAATCTGTTCGGTATTGAGTCGCCGGGATTGACGGCCTCGCTGGCGATTGCGCAGCGCGTCTGCGAATTGAGCGGGCGCGCCTAATCGTCGCACCCCGGGTTTTCACCCGGGTGCTTGCGTCACATGATTAGCCGGCGTGCCGCGCTCGATATTCGAGCGTGGCGTCGTACCAATTCGCTTATCTCTACCATTTGGGCCGTCACGCGCGACGGCTTCGTTGCTATCCTTGGGGACCGCTGTCATCAGAACGGCGATCAGTTCAATATAAATGGAGTGAGTCCCCATGAAATCTTCCCGTCGTACGTTTTTGATCACCAGCATTGGTGTGGCCTCGACCTTCGCGCTGTCGCGCCAGGCTTTTGCAGACGCACCGAAGGTCGCCGAGACCGATCCGACCGCACAAGCGCTCGGCTACAAGGCCGATGCGACCAAAGTCGACAAGGCCAAGTTCGCGAAATACGCGGCCGGCCAGGACTGCGGCAACTGCAGCTTCTATCAAGGCAAGCCGACCGACGCTTACGCCGGTTGCCCGATGTTCGCGGGCAAGCAGGTCGCGAGCAAGGGTTGGTGCAGCGCATATAACAAGAAGGCCTGATTCCGTTCGGGTCGCGCACACGCTCAGTGGCGCGGCCAATGCGCTGCAACATGACGGCGCCGGACTGCTGTCCGATCATCGAGGCGTCTGCCGCCCTGCGCGACAGACGCCTTTTTGCAGCTTGAAAACAGCTTGCGCGCTCTTTACACTCCAATGCGATTGCTGCGGCCGGCGCTGTTTTTTCTCACTCACACTAAGAGATAAGAGACGCGCTGACGCACATCCACGCTGAGACGCCGTACCACGCCACACTTTTCGCAGGCTGGAGATTCGAATGGCACCAGCGTCAAGGAGCCTCCACACACGGGCCGTCGTGGCGGCCGTGATTGGCAATGCGCTCGAATGGTACGACCTCACCGTGTTCGGTTTCCTCACGGTGGTGATCGCACAATTATTCTTCCCGGTAGGCAACGACTATTCGTCGATGCTGCTGACCACCGCAACCTTCGGCGTTGCATTTGTCATGCGGCCGATCGGCGGCATCGTACTTGGACTTTACGCAGATCGCGCGGGACGCAAGGCGGCGCTGTTGCTCGTCATCGCGCTGATGACGCTTGGCATTCTGCTGCTGGCGATTGCCCCGCCGTATTCGGCGATCGGTATCGGCGCGCCGTTGATGATCGTGCTCGGGCGTTTGCTGCAGGGCTTTTCCGCCGGCGGTGAATTCGGCAGTTCTACTGCTTTGCTGATCGAAGCGGCGCCGTTCTCGAAGCGCGGTTTCTACGGCAGCTGGCAGATGGCGAGTCAGGCGGCGGCGCTTCTGCTCGGTGCTGTGGTTGGTGCGTTGATCACGCATGGCCTCTCGCCCGAGGCGTTGAAGTCATGGGGCTGGCGCGTACCGTTCATTCTGGGCTTGATCATCGGGCCGATCGGTTTCTATATCCGCCGGCATCTCTCCGATTCGGAAGTCTTTCTGCTTGCGCAAAAAACGGCGCGGCGCGCGACGCTCGGCGAAGTGTTCAAGTGCCATACCCGCGACGTGTTGTGCGGACTCGGCGCGGTGATCGCGCTCACCGTGACGATCTACGTGCTGATCAGCTATCTGCCGACCTTCGCGGTCAAGCAGTTGAAGCTGCCCTATGCGCAATCCTTTTACGCGGTGATCGTCGGCAATCTGCTGTTGACCGTGCTCTCGCCGCTGACGGGCGCATGGTCGGACAGGATCGGACGCAAAGGGCTTTCGCTGTGGTCGCTGGTGCTGACGCTCGTGATCATCTATCCGCTGTTCGCTTGGCTCGCGGCGGAGCCGAGCGTGTCGAAACTGATTCTGGTGCAGGCGCTACTGTCGATTACGCTGTCCGGATATTACGGACCGTTCGGCGCGTTAATCGCCGAACTGTTTCCGGCGAACGTGCGCTCGATTGGTTTATCACTCGCGTACAACGTCGCGGTGATGCTGTTCGGCGGCTTCGGGCCTTTCGTCGTGACGTGGCTCATCAACACCACGGGTTCGCCACTCGCGCCGACTTACTACGTGATGGGCGGATTGGCGTTGTCGATCGTCGCGGTAGCGTGCATCCCCGGCAAGCGGCACGCGGATCTCGATGCGCAGCGCAAACCGGCTTGAGTGTTCAGTGGCGCGGCTGCTCGGGTTGATTCGTCTGTCGTTGCACGAATCGTTGCTTGCGTGGGCGCTTGAGTAGGCGTCTGAGTCGATACGCTGGGCGCCCCTTCGTCTAGCTGCGCGCCTGCATTAACGGCGGCCGTTTGTCGAACCACGGCCGCGCCGCTTCGAGTTGCGCGGCCAGTCGCAACAGCGTTGCTTCACCGCCGTTACGCGTGGCGAACTGCACGCCGATAGGCAGCCCGCGCGCGTTCCAGTACAGCGGCACCGACATCGCCGGTTGTCCGCTCAGATTGAACACCTCCGTGCATCCCGCCCATGCGAACGCCTTGTTCGATGCTTCGGTCAGCAGCTTTTTCATCAGGGGTTCGAGCGGCATCGCCGTGACGGCGCGCATCTGCATGCGCTCCGCAGAGGTGGGATGCATTTCGCCGATCTTGATCGGAGCGCCAGCGAGCGTCGCGCACAGCAGCACGTCGTAGCGGCTCAGCAAATCGGTGAGGCGTTCGGTGATGCGGCGCTGTTCTTCCAGTGCGCTGGGCAGGCCGCGCTCGCCGAGTTTGCGGCCGACATGCGCCATGGTCCACGTCGAGATTTCGAATTCGTCGCGCAGCGGTTTGCGGCCGGTAATGCGATCGGCATGCAGCACCATTTCTTCCGCCGTCACGGACCAGAGCATCAGGAACGCATGGCGGACTGCCGCGAAATCGATCCCGAGCGACACCGGTTCGATGTTATGGCCCAGCGAACTGGCGAGTTGCGCGGCGTCTTCGAGCGCGGCGCGCGAGTCGGCGGAGAGCGAGGGTGCCAGCATCGAATCGGTGACGTACGCAATGTTCAGCGGCTTGCATGGCTCGCGGCTTGCGCCAAGGAAAGTACCCGGCGCGCCGAGCGGTCTGTCCGCGTTGCCCGCCAGCAGATCGAGCAGCAACGCGCTGTCGCGCACGCTGCGCGATACCGCGAGATCGATGCCGAGATCACCGGCCGCGGCGGTTGGCGTCGCGCGCGGCACACGTCCGCGGGAAGGCTTGAGGCCGAACAGTCCGCAACATGAAGCGGGAATGCGGATCGAGCCGCCGCCGTCCGATGCATGCGCAAGCGGTACGATGCCTGCGGCGACCGCCGCGGCCGCACCGCCGCTCGAGCCGCCAGGCGTGTGGTCGAGATTCCACGGATTGCGGCACGCGCCGAACAGTTCGGGCTCCGTATAAGGCATCTGACCGAGTTCGGACGTGCTGGTCTTGGCGAAGATGTTAAGGCCGGCCGCTTTCGCGAGCGCGACGACCGGTGCGTCCTCGGTAGGAATGAAGTGGCGATAGTGACGACTGCCCATCGCCATGCGCAACCCGGCGACCGGTGCGCCCAGGTCTTTGATCAGATAGGGCACGCCCGCGAGCGCAGCGTGCGTGCTTCCACCATCCGTATGGTTCGCGCCGTTCGCTCTGTTCGCATCGTCACGCGAGGCACGCTGACGCGCGGCGTCGTAGTCCTTCAGGACGATCGCATTGATCGCGGGATTGACGGCCTCGGTGCGGGAGATCGCGATGTCCAGCAACTCACGCGCGCTGGCTTCGCGACTTCGAACCAGTTCGGCGAGGCCGATGGCGTCATGGGCGAGATAGTCTGATTGCACGACGGAGGGATCCTCACTATCGAGTGTTGAATCTGCCGGTTGCCTACGCGCATGATGAACGGCTTGGCTGGACGTCCCGTCGTCCCCGATTCATCGATATGCATGGAAGATGACGACGCGCTGATAGCGCGTCGTCCTTGAGAGAGTAACCCACGTACAGGTGTAAGTTACAGGCGCCAATTAAAGCCGCGAGTTCCAGGCGCAAGCTCCGGGCACCGGTTACAACCGCGAGTTACAGCCGTTCGCCGAGGAAAGTCAGCGTGCGGCCATGCGCCAGCGCTGCGGCGGGCTGGTTATACGACGCGCGGTCCGAGCAGTTGAAGCCGTGATCGGCGTTCGGATAAATGTTGAATTCCGCATCGGTGCGGCCGGCGAAGCGTTCCTGAATCTGGCCGACAGCCGACAGCGGAATATGCGCGTCGAGTTCGCCGTAGTGGAATTGCATCGGCACTTTGACCTTGGCGGCCTGATCGAGCTTGTTCTGGATGCCGCCGCCGTAGTACGCAACCGCGCCGTCAAGCGTGCCTTGCGCGGCTGCCAGATACGCGAGCTGACCGCCGAAGCAGAAGCCAATCGCCGCGACCTTGCCGGTCACTTCCGGCATGGCGCGCAGTGCTGCAGCGGCTGCGCCGATATCGGCCACCGCCTGGTCGACGTTGGTCTTCTGCATCAGCTCGATGCCCTTCTCGCGATCCGCGCCGTCATACGTCAATTCGACGCGCGGCTGCACGCGCCAGAACACGTCCGGTGCGAGCGCGATGTAGCCGTCTTGCGCGTATTGATCCGCGACCGAACGGATATGGCTGTTCACGCCGAAGATTTCCTGAATGATGATGACGGCCGGTCCCTTGCCGCCTTTGGGCAGCGCCAGATAGCCGCCGAAACTGTCGTTGCCGGCGGGAATGTCGATCCAGCGGGAAGTCGTGCTCATGTTGCTCTCCATTTACCAGTGCGTTGATGCGCGGGGGCGGTCTGAATGAATGCCAGAGGCCTGAATGCCTAAGGCGGGCGGTCAGTTTGCCATCAAAAGAAACGCCTTGCAGCGAGGCCACGCGCAGCCTGACGACGCCCGCAGCGCGGCGACAATCTCGTAAGGCGATTGAAACATTCTCGATAATTCATTTTCCCGCGCGCGCACGGCTCGGTACAGTTCAGAGTCTTGGCTCGTCGATGCTGCGAGCGCATTGTCGGAGGGGGAATCGATCATGAATGAAGGAAGTTTTGTGACGCCGTTTGCGGCGCGTTTCGAGTTGCGGGTGCCGGTCGTGCAGGCGCCGATGGCCGGCGGCGCGACGACGCCTGCGATGGTGGCGGCGGTATCGAATGCCGGTGGTCTCGGCTTCCTCGCGGCGGCGGCACTGCCGCCCGAGAAGATCGTGAGCGAAGTCGCGGCAATTCGTGCGCTGACGAATCGCCCCTTCGGCGTGAATCTGTTTGTATTGGAGCCGGCCGCACCGGACGAAGCCACCGTGCGCCACGCGCTCGAAGCAATCGATCCATTGCGCGCGGACCTCGGTTTGCCGCCGGGCAAGCCGCTCGAACGCTATGCGCCGGATTTTCGCGCGCAACTCGAAACGCTGATCGAATTGCGCGTGCCGGTGGCGAGCTTCACGTTCGGACTGCTTTGCGCCGAGGATGTTGCCCGCCTGCATGCAAACGGCCTATATGTAATAGGCACCGCGACGCATGCCGCCGAAGGTGTCGCCTGGCGCGACGCGGGCGCAGACGCCATCGCCGCACAAGGCGCGGAGGCGGGTGCGCATCGCGGTACCTTCATCGGCGCATTCGAGGATGCGCTGGTCGGCACAATGGCGCTCGTGCCGCAACTCGTCGATGCGACCGGTCTGCCGGTGCTGGCCGCCGGCGGCATCATGGACGGGCGCGGCATCGTCGCCGCGCTCGCGCTCGGCGCGCAAGCCGCGGTGATGGGCACCGCATTCCTCACCTGTCAGGAGAGTGCGATACCGCAGGCATGGAAAACCCGCGTACGTTCGATGTCCGACACATCGACCTCTGTGACGCGCGTGATCACCGGGCGTCATGCGCGTGGCATACGCAATTCGTTGATGCAGCGTTTGAGCGAGTCAGCGCACAAGGTCGCGCCTTATCCGGTGCAAAACGCTTTGACTCAGGAGCTGCGGCAAACCGCGAGCCGCGCGGATAACGGCGACTATCTGTCTCTATGGTCAGGCCAGGGTGCGCCGCTTGGCCGCAAGCGTCGGGAAGGCCTCGGTGCGGCGGAACTGGTCGGGCAACTCGAGCAGGAATGGCATGCAGCAGCCGCACGGATCGGCGCGCTAAAACGTTGATTCGGCATGACTCAGGCGCGCCTCGCAGCGACCTGCGACGCGCCTTGTTTTTTAAGCACAAAGCCTATTCGAAACATTAACGGTTTAACACGCTAAAAGCTTTAGGCCGCGCTGTTAGACGAAAGGCTCACCTAGCGGAAACCCGCATGGGCTGGCGCTTTCCAGCCTGTCTTTCCAGCCGGAATCGGCTCCTGTTGGATAAACGCTATTAGTGTTCATCCCACTTCCTCAAAAAAGTCCCACAATTTAATTTGATGGCCTACACTTGCGCGCAAGTACGGTTTGCCGCCTGCCACAAACAGTCCGGTGAACGTGCTGGCCAAGTGCATGAACGATGCAACCGGCGTGGTCGTCCACGGGACTGAGCGACACGTGTAGGGAAGCGGGGGCACAGGGCGATTACGTTGTTTTTGGGACCGAAACTGGAGACTTACATGAACATCAAGATTCAAAAGCTGTTGCCGATCAGCGCTGCGGCCATGTTGTTTGCGTCGTTGGCAACGGGCGCGGTGGCGGACGAGGTCGTCAAGATCGGCCACGTTGCACCGTTGACCGGCGGTATCGCTCACCTGGGTAAAGACAACGAAAACGGCGCGCGCCTGGCAGTTGAAGAAATCAACGCCAAGGGCCTGACGATCGGTGGCCAGAAAATCACGCTGCAACTCGACGCGCAAGACGACGCAGCTGACCCGCGTACGGCTACGCAAGTCGCGCAGAAGCTGGTGGACGATAAGGTCGTCGCAGTGGTCGGCCACTTGAACTCGGGCACCTCGATTCCGGCTTCGAAGATCTATAGCGATGCTGGCATCGTGCAGATCTCGCCGTCGGCAACGAACCCGGCCTACACGCAACAAGGTTTCAAGACGACGTACCGCGTCGTGGCGACCGATGCGCAACAAGGTCCGGCACTGGCTAACTACGCAGCCAAGGGTCTGAAAGTGAAGAGCGTCGCGATCGTCGACGACTCGACCGCTTACGGCCAGGGTCTCGCCAACGAATTCGAAAAGACCGCCAAGTCGCTGGGCCTGAACGTGATGTCGCATGACGCGACGAACGACAAGGCTGTCGACTTCCGCGCGATTCTGACGAAGATCAAGGGCGAAAACCCGGACGCGATCATGTACGGCGGTATGGACGCAACCGGCGGCCCGTTCGCCAAGCAAGCCAAGCAGCTCGGCCTGCGCGCGAAGGTGCTGGCAGGCGACGGCGTGTGTACCGACAAGCTGTCGGACCTGGCTGGCGACGCAACCGACAACATCGTCTGCTCGGAAGCCGGTATGGCGCTCGAGAAGATGTCCGGTGGCGCAGCGTTCCTCGCCAAGTATCAGAAGCGTTTCGGCCAACCGATCCAGATCTACGCTCCGTTCACGTATGACGCTGTGTACATCATCGTCGACGCTATGAAGCGTGCGAACTCGACCGATCCGGCGAAGATTCTGGCAGCAATGCCGGCGACCGACTACAAGGGTGTGATCGGCGAAACCACGTTCGACTCGAAGGGCGACCTTCAACACGGCGTGATCTCGCTGTACAACTACAAGGCAGGCAAGAAGACGCTGCTCGACGTAGTGAAGATGTAAAAACCGCATGCCCGAAGACAGCTTTGTTTGTCTTCGATCAAGCAGCTAAAAGGCACGCGCGCCGCAAGGCTCGCGTGCCTTTTCTTTTGGGCGTCTGCATGCGAGGCTAGCGGGTTTGAGAACATCGTTTGGGAGAATGCCGTGACCACTGTGATCCGTTCGATCGATAACGGCTGGCGCCGCTGGATTGCCGAAAATCTGTTGCTCGACGCACCGCCGCCCGCCGTGCACGGTGCGCTGGTCGGGCATGGTTTCGACCCGGCCGAAGCCGCCCGCGAAATCGAGACAGCGCTCGCGAGTCCTTACTTTGAGGGTGCCGCACGCTTGCGCAATCGTTTGCGTAAGCGCGAATGGATATTGTCGGTGTACGGCACGCTCAATCGTATGCGCGCTGGAAGCGCTGTGATCGAAAGGCGCGAGCGTTTATCGCGTGACGAGTTCTTTGAGCAGTACTACTTTCAGAACCGGCCGGTCATCATCACCGGCGCTTTCGATTTCTGGCCGGCGCGCACGCAGTGGAGTTTCGACTACTTTCGCGAGCGTTGCGGGGATTGCGAAGTCGAAGTGCAGTTCGGCCGCGAGTCGGATGCGAATTATGAAATCAATCAACCGAAGCTCAAGCGCATGATGCGCTTTGCCGATTATGTGGATCTCGTCGAGCGCAGCGGCCCGACTAACGATTTCTACATGACCGCCAATAACACCTCGCACAATCGCGCGGCACTCGCGGCGTTATGGTCCGATGTGCCGGCTATCGGCGAATATCTCGACGCCGGATCGCCCGATACCGGTTTTTTCTGGATGGGACCGGCTGGAACGAAGACGCCGTTTCACCATGATCTGACCAATAACTTCATGGCGCAGGTGATCGGCCGCAAACAGATCAAGCTGATTCCATTGTCCGATACGCCGCATGTAGTGAACACCCTGCATTGCTTTTCGCAGGTGGACGGCAATGCGATTGACTACGAACGCTTCCCGTCGATGCGCAATGCGCATTTGATGGAATGCACGCTCGAACCCGGCGAATTGCTGTTTCTGCCGATCGGCTGGTGGCATTACGTGGAAGGACTCGATGCATCGGTGACGATGACGTACACCAATTTTCTGCAACGTAACGACTTCTCGCGGAATTACGTTACGTATCACGAACTGTGACAAAAAAACGGCGAGCCGGTTGACCCGGCTCGCCGCCCCCCTTCGACGCTTGTTTTGCCGCGCCGTTATTTGCCGTCGTTATTCGTCACTTCTTCGTTGCCAGGCCGCCCAGACCACTGAGCAAGCCAGCGCCCGTGGTGCCGCCCGCTGAGCTCGTCGTACCGGTCAATGTGCCGGTGACGGTGCTCAGTAGACCTGTAATCGGCGCAAGCGGGTTGCTGGTGCCGCTGGCCCCGCCGGTGCCGCTCGAACCCGCGGCCGACCCGAGTGCGCCTGTCAGCGACGACACCGCTGCCGTCACCGGTGCGAGCGGGTTGCCGCTGCTGCCCGTCGCGCCGCTCAATGCGCCGGTGACCGAAGTCACAACACCGGTCAGCGGTGCCAGCGGGCTTCCCGAGCCGCCGGAGACGCCACCGAGACTGCCGGTCACCGTGCTGAGGACGTTGGTCAGCGGTGCCAGCGGGCTTCCCGAGCCGCCGGAGACGCCGCCGAGGCTGCCGGTCACCGTGCTGAGGACGTTGGTCAGCGGCGCAAGCGGGCTGCCCGAACCGCCGGAGACCCCACCGAGGCTGCCAGTCACCGTGCTGAGGATGCCGGTCAATGGCGCAAGCGGACTGCCCGAGCCGCTGCCGCCGGTCAGGCCGCCGCTCAAAGTGCCGGGCAACGCGGTGAGAATGCTTGTCAACGGCGCCAGCGGAGTGCCGCCCAGCGGATTGCCCGTAGCGCCGTCGCTGCCGCCTGGATTCAGAATGCCGGTGAGGCCGCCGAGCGGGTTGCCGCTGCTCGAGCCGCCCGCGGTCAGCAGGCCACCGGCCGACGTGACTGTGTCGCCGAGCTTGGTCACGACATTGCCGAGGTTCTGGCCGATTGGGTTGTTGGTGGCGCTGCTGACCTGGCTACCCGCGCTATTAAGGCCATGACCGATGGTCGACAGCAGACCGTTCAGCGGGGAACCGAGACCGGTCGTATCGCCGACGGTTTGGGTCGTCTGCGCCAGCGTGGCGGTGATCGGCGTGATTGCGGTGCTGACGGTTTGCGTCACTTGCTGGATCGGGCCGTTCGTCAGCTGCGAGCCCAGTTGCGTGCCGAGGCCGCTGACTGCATTGCCGACCGTCGAGACCGTGCTGCCGAGTGGCGTGGTCAGCGGACTGAGCGGCGCGGTGGGACCGCTGCCGAGACTCGTCACGAGCTGGCCGGCGCTGTTGACCGCCTGGCCTGCGTCATAAACCAGGCCGCCGCTGCTCGCCAGCGTCGTGCCGAGCGGATCCTTGGAATTGCCGAGCTGGCCGAGGCCGTTCACCGCGCCTGTACCGACCGCAGTGACGCCGGCGCCGAGATTCGAGACGACGTTGCCGAGCGCGGTCGTGGTGGCCGGGTTCGCGCCGGGGATCGGCGTGAGGCCGATCTGGCTACCGACTGCGGAGACGGTTTGGCCGGTCGCGGTGACTACATTGCCGGTGTTCTGGACGACGACGCCGATCGGATTGGCGCTGGTGGGCGTCGGTGTGGGTGTAGGCGTAGGCGTCGGCGTCGGCGTGGGTGTCGGAGTCGGAGTCGGAGTCGGCGTGGGAGTAGGTGTCGGCGTCGGAGTAGGCGTCGGCGTCGGCGTCGGAGTAGGCGTGGGCGTAGGTGTCGGAGTGGGCGTGGGCGTGGGCGTCGGCGTTCCGCTTCCCGAACCAGAACCCGAGCCCGAGCCCGAACCGCTGCCGGAACCACTACCCGACCCGCTCGGGACACTCGGTCTGATCGTCGTGCTTCCGCATCCGGTCAGTAAGATCATCGACGTCACGCACATGGCGATCGCCGACAGTTTGAAATTGCGATTCATGGTCTGCTCCCCCGTAATTTGGATACTGGCTGGGGAGCTAACTGCAAGGCCTATGCCATTTTTGTTTGAATGACCAGTTTGAAAGTTAAATTAATATAATCAAAGAGTTGCGAGTGTTGCTGTGAAGTAGGGAACGTGCTGATGTTGCCGATGTGGCGGGGAACACATCAGCGTGCAGCCCTCGCGTTACGTAACGTAAGGTTGTGGCTTTTCATATGGCGTGACATTCGCCGATGCAGCAGCAGTGCGCGTCTGCGTCAGATCTTCAAACGCCGCAGCACCTTCGGACCCGCGATCGCGAGCAGCGCCGAACACACGGCCACCACGGACAACCCGATCGGCAAACTGGTCACCTGCGTCACCGCACCGATGATCACCGGTCCGAGCATCAGCCCGAAGTACGCCAGCCCGGCAACATGCGCGAGCCCTTCGGCCGCGTGAATACCTTTGACGCTCGCCGCTGCCGCGAACAGCACGGGCATCATGTTCGCGAGCCCGAGACCCATCAGCGTGAAGCCAATCAGCGCGGCGACCGGATTCGGCAGCAGCAACGCGCCGACCATCCCCGCGCAGGCAAGCGACGCGCTCGCCATCACCAGCTGCGGGGCGCCGAAGCGGGCACGCACGGTGTCGCCCGCGAAACGCGCCGCTGCCATGCCGCCCGAAAACGCCGCGTAGGCCGCGCTCGCAAGAGCCGGCGTGGACAGCACGACGTCGCGCATGTACACAGTGGCCCAATCGTACATCGCGCCTTCTGCGATCAGCGCGACCAGCGCCATCGCGCCGAGTGCCCACAAGGCCGGTGATCGCCAGCGGTTGGCGCGTGGCGTGGCGGCGTCGGGATGATCGGCGTGCGGCACGTGTGGCAGGACGGAAGGGCAGGCCGCGATCAGCACCAGCGCGCTGACGACCGCAGCCAGCGCGAGATGTACAGCCGGCGCCATGCCGCGCGCCAACAAGGCGCCGCCCACTGCCGCGCCGAACATCCCGCCGGCGCTAAACATGCCGTGCAACGACGACATGATCGGTTTGCCGAGTGTCTTCTCGACAGCGCTGGCTTCCGCGTTCATCGCGACGTCGAGCGTAGCCATGCCGGCACCGAAGACGGCCAGCACGATCAGCAACATCCAGTAAGCCGGCACAATCAGGATTAGCGCCGCACACGCTGTCATCGCGAGGCCGCCGGCCAGGCAAGCGCGGCGCGTGCCGACCCGCGCGATCCATGATGCATTCGCCGCCATTGCGCCGATCGAGCCACCGGCCACGGCCAGCAGCGCGAACGAGAGCATCGCCGCATTCAGATGGAAGCGGTCGCGCACGGTCGGTACATGCACCCCCCACGACGCGTACATCATGCCGGCGATGAAGAACACCGCCATCGTGGCGATCCGGGCGCGCTGCCGTGCGGTGGCGGAGAGCGCGCGATGAGCAGCGGGGAGGGTGGCGAATTCGGAGGAGCGGTCGGACACTGAAATCTCGTTGAGGGGGACGCGTAAGAAAGCGCGTTGAAAGCGAATTTTCGATTCTAACGAAGCGCGCTGTCTTATGCTTGAGGCGGATTGATCCAACGCTTATCCATCGAGGGTCGCGCACTTGAACATTCCCGCTCACGCTCCACTGCATTTGCTGCACACGGCCTCTATCGGCACGCTCGCGACCCACGCGCGTCAGCCGGAAGGCTTTCCTTATCCTTCGGTACTGCCGTTCGCACCGGACCCTCAGCACCGCCCGACGATCCTCGTGAGCCGGCTCGCCGAGCATACGCACAACCTGCACGCCGACCCGCGCGCCGGCTTTCTGGTTGTCGACGCACCCGACGGCGACGTGCTGAGCGGCCAGCGCGCCACCTTGCTCGGCAGGTTCGAACCGGTCGACTCGACCCCCGACGTCGTGCAGCGCTATCTGCGCTATCACGCGGACGCGGAACGCTACCTGGTTCTCGGCGATTTCACGTTCTGGGTGATGAGACTTGAACGGTTGCGTTACATCGGCGGCTTCGGCGCGATGGGCTGGCTCGGCGGTACCGAACTCGATCCGCTGCCGCCTCTCGGCTTCGATGAAGAAAACGCGCTGCTCAAGGACTTCGCTGGTCATTCCTCTAGTGCCAGGGGACTTCAACTGCTCGGCGTCGATCGATATGGCGCCGATCTGAAGCTAGGCGGTGCGCGTACCCGTTTCGCCTTCGACGACGCCAAACGCAATATCGAAACTTTGCATGCCGCGCTCGAAGATTGCATCCAGCGGCACGCCAATTAAGGTTTGATTGCTGTTTCGGGAAAACACTCATTCCGCGATAACGGTGCGGCGCATGTGTCGCAATATGCTTCGACGTTTCATGTTAAAGCTTTCATGGCATGAGATGTTGGTGCGAATTTCCTATCTTAAATTTCATTTTTTGATAGTTAATCCAATAATTACTGATATGCGGCCATGCTTTTCAGCGGAATGCGAAATTAGCTATTTGAAAGAATCTGCGTAACATCAGGTTCAAACGAAATTTTTTGAAACGAATTGGCATTAATTTTACGATGGCGCTTTTGTGCTTTTTCTATTTTGTGTTAATCTCGCCATCAAATTCCGAGGCATGATCACTTCAAAGGGCAAGCTGGCTTAAGACTGGCAGTCATTTATCCAAACCATAAGGGAACCTATGTCTTCCTACAAGGAACTACTCGCACAGCGCGAGAAGCTCGAACAGCAGATCGAAGAAGCAAAGTCGCGTGAATACGCAGAAGTGTTGAATGAGATCAAGCAGAAAATGGCCGATTACGGCATTTCGCTGGCTGAACTCGGCGGTGGCCGTGGTGCCAAGGCGGCTAAAGCCGGTCGTCCGCGCGCAGGCGTCGCGCCGAAGTATCGTGACCCGGATAGCGGCAGCACGTGGTCGGGCCGTGGCAAGCCGCCGCGCTGGATCGCAGGTCTGGATCGCGAGAAGTTTCTGATCCAGAAGTAATCCTATTACTGTCAATGAGCGGCGCGTGCAGCAGCCGCTGTTGTCAGAAAAAACCGCGTACCGTCAAGGGCGCGGTTTTTTTATTGCCTCTGCAAATTGCGTGACTCTTTGTCGCACGCGCTCCGTGAAACTGGAACGCGAATGCTTTTCGTTTAGATAAGCAGCTGATTTAAAAGGATTTTTTGTGGTCTCTCCAGCGCATATCGAGATGCACCGGGTAGAATGCACGCATTGAACTTTTCACATCGTTTCAGAGATGCCTTCCACCGTCGCCGTCCAGTCCGCCGAGAAACATCGCGTCGCGCGCAAAAGTACTTTTGTCAGTATTGTGCTCAATACGGTGCTGATGGCGCTGCAAATCGTCATCGGGGTGTTTGCCCATTCGCAGGCGCTGGTTGCCGACGGTATCCATTCGTTAGCCGATCTGATTTCCGATTTTGTCGTGCTAATCGCCAATCGGCACAGCGGTGCGAAGCCCGACGCGGATCACAATTACGGGCACAGCCGCTATGAAACGGTTGCGTCATTGTTTTTGGGTGCGCTGCTGATTGTGGTCGGCGTCGGTATGTTGTGGCGCGCCGGGACGCGTCTCGCCGATTTGCAAAGTATCCCCGCCGTGCATATGAGCGCGCTCGCGGTCGCGGTGCTGGTGCTGATTTCCAAAGAGAGCCTGTTTCGCTACATGCTGCGTGAAGCACAACGCGTGCGTTCAGCAATGTTGATTGCGAATGCATGGCACGCCCGCTCGGACGCCGCTTCGTCACTGGTGGTCGCGCTGGGCATTGTTGGGAGCCTGGCCGGCGTGCGCCTGCTCGATCCCATCGCCGCGGCGATTGTCGGCTTTATGGTGGCGCGCATGGGGTGGACGTTCGGCTGGGACGCGCTGCAAGATCTTTCCGACCGCGCGCTCGACGAAACCGCCTCCGCCGATATGCGGGCGCTGTTGCTGGCGACACCCGGTGTGCGCGACGTGCACGAAATGCGTACCCGAAAGATGGGTGACTTCGCTCTTGTCGATGCGCATATCCTGGTCGACCCGCTGATCTCGGTATCGGAAGGGCACTACATCGCCGAATCGGCGCGCTTGCGCGTGCTGGCCGACAACCGCGTGCTCGACGCACTGATCCATGTCGACCCGGAGAACGACGCGGTTGCGCACCCACCCGTCAATCTGCCGACCCGGGAGCGGGTAGTCGCCGAAGTCAACGCGGCGTTCGCCGCGGGTGGCGTGAAGGCCGAGTCGGTCAATATGCACTACTTGAGCACGGGGCTCGATGTCGAAGTGGTTTTGCCGGCGGCGGGGTCGCGCACTGCCCAAAGCGATGCACCATATCTTGCTCGCATTGATCTGGACGCGCTCAGGCGCAGCCTGGGTGCCCGCAAGCTGAACGTGCTGCAAGGGTTGAGTGCATTGCCGGCCGAAAGCGGTGTCTCGACGCAAGCAGGGCCTCGCGAGGCCATCGCACGTGCCAAGGCAGCCGAACCACATAGCGCCGCCTGACTGACGTCACTCGAGCCGAGCGGCGCGGAACGGGCGAGCCGCCGCTTCACAGTCTCACAGCGGCAATTGCGTATCGAATTTGATTTCGCGCAGCACGACGCTCGTGCGCACTTGTGCGACGGCGGGAATCTTGAAGATGCGCTCGTGTAGAAAGCTGTCGTACGCCTTGATGTCCGGCGCGACGATCTTGAGGATGTAGTCGGATTCGCCAGTCGTGCTGTAGCACTCGGTGACCTCCGGGCAGGTGGCGATTTCCCGCTCGAACTGTTCGACGCCGCCTTCGGTGTGGCGTGTGAGATGGATATGCGCGAGCGCGCAGACGTGCAAGCCCAGCTTTTCGCGATCCAGCAATGCCGTGTAGCGCTGGATCACCCCAGATTGCTCCATATCCTTGATACGGCGCCAGCATGGGGTGCTCGACAGGCCGACCTGGTCAGAAATCTCTTGCACGGACCGGCGTGCGTCGAGCTGTAGCAGGCGCAGGATTTTTTGCGAGAACGTATCGAGTGTCAACTGCGCCTCCGTTGGCGTCGCCTTATCAACGCATGGTAGAGGGCTCGAAAACGAAACGCAATGTAAAACGGCTTCGGCGAGGGAGATTACCTAATTTGCCCGTTCCCCAGCGGCGTTTTGTCCTGAGCCGTCCCCATCTTGACCGGCCGCCAGCGTGGCCGCCTGGACCGCGCGCAGATCCTTGAGCATGTTGCAGAAGAGCGCGCCCTGCTCGATCGCGTCGTCCAGCGCGACATGCGTGTGCGGATGTTCGTCGAACCAGTGCTTCGGGAAGCGTGGCTTGATGTTCTTGCGATACGGCAGGCCGGTCAGTGCGAAGGCCAGCGTCTTGATGTCGAGCGCCGACCACGAAAACGGGCAGCGGCCGACGAACCGCATCATGTACCAGAACATGTAGGTGAAGTCGAAACCGGCCGGCATCGCCACGAACACCGGCTTGCCCGGCAACGCCTCGACCCATTCGACATAGGCCGTCAGCGCGGCCTGCGGGTCCTGCAAATCCTTGCGGCAGGCCTCCCATGCTTCCGGCTGCGTCTTCCACCATGCTTCCTGCACCGGATGCGGCTTGGCGCCGTCGAGCAATTCGAGATTCGCCGAGAAGGTGGCGATCAACTGCTTGTCTTCCGTGTACGCGGCGGAGGCGAAACTGAGCATTGAATGCGGACCGGGAATCGGGCCGTCCGCTTCGACATCGGTGCTCACATAGATTTCGCTGCTCATGCTTCGACTCCGTCGGCCACATACGGATTGGTGCGGCGCTCGGCGCCGAACGTGGAGGTGGGACCATGGCCGGGAACGAAGGCAACGTCGTCGCCCAGCGGCCAGAGTTTTTCGCGGATCGCGCGTACCAGGTCGGCGTGATTGCCGCGCGGAAAATCCGTGCGGCCGATCGAGCCGGCGAACAGCACGTCGCCCACCAGCGCGAGCCGGTGCGCGCGGCTGAAGAACACCACGTGGCCCGGTGTGTGGCCGGGGCAGTGATAGACCTCGAGGGTTTCGTTGCCGAATTGCACGATCTCGCCGTCTTGCAGCCAGCGGTCCGGTTCGAACGCCTCAGCAGCAGGAAAGCCGAAGCGCGTGCTTTGATCCGGCAGCTTGTCGAGCCAGAAACTTTCGTCGGGGTGCGGGCCTTCGATCGGCACGCCGTAGTGCGTGGCGAGCGTCTTCGCGCCGGCACAGTGATCGATGTGGCCATGCGTGAGGAATACTTTTTCAACCGTCACGTTCTGACGCGCGATTTCACCCTGGATGAGATCCAGGTCGCCGCCCGGGTCGACGACGGCCGCGCGTCCGGTTGCCTCGCAAACGAGCAGCGAGCTGTTCTGCTGGAACGGCGTGACGGGGATCAAGATGACTTTCATGGATGACGGCGCCGCTGGAAAAACGTTGATTGTACCGGCGTCTCGCCGACCCTCGTCGAGGGCGCTGAGGCCTTGCTACAGCCGGCTCTCGGCTGCCCATTCTTGCAGCAGGAGTGAAAATTCATCAAGGTTTTCAGTCAGTTGCCATCCCAAAATTTTCTTTTGGGTATAATGGCCTCCATGCACAAGGAATTGTGTATGCCACAAGGCGATGCGTCCCCATCAAAAATGGGCGCGCGGATCGCCACTCAAGTATGGGCTGTCGCAGTTGTGGGCGGCCATCAGGTATCGAAGCTTTCGATGCACACGTCTTACCCAGCCAGGCGCCGCGCGCCTGCAACGGACTTAAATGCCGTGACGCTGGGTGGGGCCTACGCCGCTGTTCCTGCGCGCTGAGTTTGCGCGCGCAAGAACGTGTTTGCCACGTTCGATGGCGGCATGTGGGGTCTGGTCAGGCTGCCGGGGACAGGTTGCGCCAGACGTGAAAATTAACCGTGCGGTAGCGGCTGGGTAAGCCGCGTGCGGGCTTTGACGTACTGCGCTTTTCTGCGCGGCGCGTTGTCGCCTATTGCCGCCGGAGTCGCAGGCAACACGCTCAACTTTTCGCGTGATGCGGCTCGACAATTTGATTACACGTCTTATGAAAACTCGGTTATCCCGTGGTGTGGGGACTCTTTTTGCCTTTTTTGTGCTGGCCGGCTGTGCCACGCCCCCGGGAGCGAGCAGCACGTCCGAAAGCGGCGTGCCGCTGAGCACCCAAAACGCGCAGGCAGGCTCCTTCGGCCCACAAGCTTTTGGTAGCGCGCCGGCCTCCGATGCCGCCGCCCAAGGCACATCGCTGGCCGATGCTCAGCCGCTTACTGACGATAGTTCCAGCGTTTCGGACTTTCATCAGAGCGGCCGCGCCTCGTGGTACGGCCGCGGCTTCCATGGCCGCCGCACTGCCAACGGCGAACGTTTCGACATGCACGCGCTTACCGCGGCACATCGTACGTTGCCGCTCGGCTCGTATGTTCGCGTGACCAATCCGGCTACCTCGCGCTCGGTCGTCGTGCGCATCAACGATCGTGGTCCGTATGCACGTGGCCGGATCATTGACCTGTCGATGGCCGCCGCCGCCGCGCTCGACATGCGCCATGCCGGTACCGCACGCGTGCAAATCGAAGGATTGACGCGGCAGGAAGCACGCACTGAGCTGAATGAAACGCTGGCGTCGAACTCGGGTTCGAGCGCAGAGAAGTAATGTAGCGGCTGCGGGCGCTCTTCTGATGCGCTCGTGACGCCGGGCAACATGGCGCTAACTCGCGCCGTTGTTCGCCAAAAGACAAAGGGCCGCTTCATTCGCGCGGCCCTTTTCTTTTACTCATCAACCGTAGCTGGACGCAGCCGCTCATTCCTTGCGGTCCTAACTCGCGCTGCGAGCCTGGATCCGCTGGCGGACATCCTTTCCCCGTCCGCTTTATTCCTCGTCTTTCTTCAGCGCCAAAGCGCGCGTGTAGAGCGCGTTGCGCGACGCTCCGGTGATGCTCGCCGCAACTTTCGCCGCGCTGCTCACCGTCAACTCTTCCAGCAGAATGCCCAGCAACGCGTCGTGATCGTGTTCGCCGACGGCTTCCGGCTGCGCGCCCTCCACCACCAGTACGAACTCACCGCGTTGCCGGTTCGGATCCGCGGCGAGCCACGTTGGCCCTTCGGCCAGGGTGCCGCAATGCAGCGCTTCATGTAACTTTGTCAATTCCCGTGCGATCAGCAGCTTGCGCTCGCCGCCGAATGCGTCGGCCAACGCTTGAACGGTTTCAACGATCCGGTGCGGCGCTTCGTAGAACACCATCGCGTGCGGATGGTTCGCGAGCGGTTGCAGTGCCGCGGCGCGTGCTTTTGCCTTCGGCGGCAGGAAGCCGAGGAACGAGAACGTCGCGACCCAGTCGCCGGCCGCGCTCAGCGCGGTGGCGAGCGCGCTCGCGCCGGGCAGTGGAATGACCGGGAAACCGGCTTCGCGCACCGCATCGACGAGTTTCGCGCCGGGGTCCGAGATGCCGGGCGTGCCCGCGTCGGAGACGTAGGCCACGCGTTCGCCCGCTTGCAGATGTTCGATCAGGCGCAGCGCCGCGGCCCGCTCGTTGTGCTGATGAACCGCGACGAGCGGCTTCGAGATGCCGTAGCGCGCGAGCAATTGGCCTGTGTTGCGGGTGTCTTCGGCGGCGATGCGATCCACCAGCCCGAGCACATGCAACGCGCGCAGCGTGACGTCGGCGATGTTGCCGATCGGCGTGGCCACCACATAGAGCGCGGCAGTAGGGTACTGCTGCCCTTGCGCGAGTTCGGAGAGAGGAGTCATGAGGCAGAAGACGCAGACAGACGGAACGAGGCCGCCATTGTGCCACCCAAACCACCCGCACAACTTTTCGAGACCAACCGGGTCCAAACTCGTCGGCGCGGCTTTCGAGGCGCGTGCGATGGAGTTTTTGCAGCGGCAGCGTTTGCGTTTCGTCGCACGTAATGTGCTGTGCCGGGGCGGTGAGATCGATCTGGTGATGCGCGACCGTGACGGCGCGCTGGTGTTCGTCGAAGTGCGCGCGCGTGCGCAGCAGCATTACGGCGGCGCGGCGGCGAGCATCGGGTGGCAAAAGAAGCAGCGTATCGTGCGTGCCGCGCGGCATTATCTGGCAACCCGCAGCAGGCGTTCGCAAGATGAGCCCGCGTGCCGTTTCGACGTGATTGCGTTCGAAGCGGGCCGGCTCGTCTGGCTGCGCGATGCATTTCGCGCCGACGAAGTCTGACGTAGTGCGCGGAGAACGCGCGTGAGTGCGATAAACTTGCGCTCGCGTGCAGGCCTCGCGAACGCCGCCGGCATACGGAAAGCAGCGAGGAAGCAGCGCATTTCGCGATGATTTTACGCATACGCACCGCGTTGCCGGCATGGTTCATCAGCGCGGTAAGACTTCGCAACACGACTTCACAACACGGCCGCGCATTGCGGTCCATTCGCGGTAGAAGATAGAGACTCGATGTCAGTCGAACGCATTCAACAACACTTCCGCGACAGCGCGGCAGTCAAACTCGAAGCCCTTGAAACCCTGTCGATGCCGATCGCCGCTGCGATCGACACGATGTTCGCCGCGCTTGCCAACGGCAGCCGCATTCTTGCGTGCGGCAACGGTGGCTCTGCGGCCGACGCGCAACATTTCGCCGCCGAACTGATTGGCCGCTTCGAGCGTGAGCGCCCGGGCTTGCCGGCGATCGCGCTGACCACCGACACGTCCGTGCTCACCGCCATCGCCAACGATTACTCGTTCGAGCAGATTTTTTCGAAGCAGGTGTGGGCCCTCGGCCAGCCGGGCGATGTACTGTTGGCTATCACCACGTCCGGCACTTCCGCCAATGTACTGGCTGCGATCGAGGCCGCGCACGAGCGCGAAATGATCGTGATCGCGGTGACCGGCAAGGGCGGCGGCCGTATGCAGGAAGTACTGAGCGATACCGATATCCACATTTGCGTGCCGTCCGATCGCACCGCGCGTATTCAGGAAGTGCATTTGCTGACCATCCATTGTCTGTGCGACGGCATCGATGCCATGTTGCTGGGCGAAGACTGAGACTGATTCCGAAGGAGAGCTAGTTGATGAGCGTATTCCGCGTCAAGAAGACACTGGTGAGAACCGTACTGGTGGTCGGGTTCGCGGCGGGGCTGTCCGCGACGTTGCAGGGTTGCTTTCTGGCCGTTGCCGGCGCGGCGGGCGGCAGCGCGCTGGTGGCGACTGACCGGCGCACGCTCGGCGCGCAGACCGAAGATCGCGAATTGCAGGTGAAGGCACTGTCGCAGATCAGCCAGAACTTGCCCGACAGCGCGCACGTCAACGTCGCGGTGTTCAACCGTCGCGTGCTGCTGACCGGCGAAGTGGCGGGGGACGCGTCGAAGCAGCGCGCGGAGACCATCGTGCGCGGCTTGAACAACGTCAACACGATCGTCAACGAACTGGCGATCATGCCGGCGAGCTCGTTTTCGTCGCGCACCAATGATACGTACCTGGAAACGCGCGTGAAGACCGCGCTGATCGCCGAGAAGAACATCTCGGCGAACAACTTCAAGGTCGTGGCCGAGCGCGGCTCGGTGTATCTGATGGGGCTTGTCACGATGGACGAAGGCAATCGCGGCGCCGACGTCGCGAGCCGCGTGCCGGGCGTGGTGCAGGTCGTGAAGGTGTTTCAGTACATCCAGCCGCAGGAAGCGGCGGCGGCTGCGGCTGCGGCGGCGACCGCGCCGGCCGTCGCTTCGCAGCCGGACGCGAACGCGCCGACCGTCGGGGCGATTCCCGATTCATCGGTGAGCTCGCGTCCGCTCGATCAGCAGCCGCCGGCGCCGGTCAGCAATTCGAACTCGGTGCATCCGGGCAATCCGAAGGCGACGACGCCATGAAGCGGGGCGTTGCTTTCGTTGCAGCAATGTTGACGGTGACTGCGTGGGTGGGTGCTTTTGCTTCTTCAGCGCGTGCCGCCGATGCGCCGCGTGGCCAGATCGTTGCAAACTCGAATGCCTGCATGGGATGTCACGCGGTGGACCGCAAACTGGTCGGCCCGTCGTTCCAGCAGATCGCTGCAAAGTACAAGGGCGATGCGCAAGCGCCGGCAAAATTGACGCGCAAGGTGAAGGAGGGCGGCTCCGGCGTATGGGGCATGATTCCGATGCCGGCGCATCAATCGATGAGCGATGCGGACATCCGCACGGTGGTGGATTGGGTGCTGGCTGGCGCGCCGTCGAAGTGATGTTTTGCGACTCGTTTTGCCACCGGGTTTTGCCTCCCCAGGGGCTTGGCAAAACGGAAAATGCTTGTGCTAGAATTGTTTGCACGTTGGGGGGGTAGCTCAGCTGGGAGAGCGTCGCGTTCGCAATGCGAAGGTCGGGAGTTCGATCCTCCTCCTCTCCACCAAGAGGATTCTGTTTCTACGTGAGAACCGGCTACGCGCCGGTTTTCGCGTTTCTGGCTTCGGGTTTTTAACCCGGTGTGGCGGTCGTCCTGCAGCCTGCTACGTTGAGCATTGCTTGTGACTTTGTTCACGCGTCGCCCGCGAGCGACGCGTCATCGGAAAGAGCCCGATCAGAACTTATCCCACCCGTCATCCGCAGCAGCAGTCACAGTAGTAAGCGCAGCAACCGGCGCAACTGCCGTAGCCCGCGCAACGCGCTTAGGAGCAGCGCGAACCGCAACCTCGCGCCGCGGCGCTTCCCGCCGAGCAGGCGCAGCCGCTATCGCCGCCATCGCAGGCGCAGCATCCTTCACCTGAAAAAACGCCACGGCCTCGTTCAACTGTTGCCCCTGGTCTTCCATTGATCGCGAAGCCGCAGCCGCCTCCTCCACCAAGGCCGCATTCTGCTGCGTGACGTTGTCCATCTGGGTAATCGCAAGATTGACCTGCTCGATCCCACGGCTTTGCTCAGTCGATGCCGCCGCGATCTCCGACATGATGTCGGTCACTTGCGCGACCGCCTGAGTCACTTCGGCCATCGTCTTACCCGCCTCGCCGGCAAGCGCCGAGCCGTCGCGGATCTTCTCCACGGAGTTGGCGATCAAATCCTTGATCTCCTTTGCCGCGCTCGATGAACGTTGCGCCAGGCTTCTGACTTCGCTCGCGACCACCGCGAAACCCCGTCCTTGTTCTCCCGCGCGCGCGGCTTCGACGGCTGCGTTCAGCGCGAGGATGTTCGTCTGGAACGCAATGCCTTCAATGATGCCCGTGATGTCCGCGATCTTGGTCGAGCTGTCGCTGATGTCGTGCATGGTGTTCACCACCTGGCCGACGACCTCGCTGCCCTTTTGCGCCACCGACGATGCATTCGCAGCTAGCATGCTGCCTTGCTGCGCGTTGTCGGCGTTCTGCTTAACGGTGGAGGTGAGTTCCTCCATGCTCGAAGCGGTTTCCTGCAACGAGGCCGCCTGCTGCTCAGTGCGCTGGCTCAGGTCCATATTGCCCGCCGCGATCTGGCGTGCCGCACCGGCGATGCTGGTGCTGCTGTCGCGCACGCGTCCGACGATCGCCGTCAGCCGTTCGTTCATCTCGCGCAGGGCGGTCAGCAGTTTGCTGGTTTCGTCGCGGCCCTCGACGGTGATGCGCGTGCGCAAATCGCCTTCCGACACGGTGCGTGCGACGTCGATCGCGAAACGCAGCGGTCCGGTCACTGCACGCGTGATCACCACGCATGCGCTGACGGCGAGCCCCAACGCGATGAGGCAGATCGCGATCAGCAGATTGCGCTGGTTTTCGTAGTGCGCCGTGTACTCGTTGACCAGTTGGTCCTGGCGTGTGCGCGTATAGTCGGCGTACGTATCGGTCGCATGAATTAGCGCAGCGAGCAGTGGCCGGCAATGCTCGTCCATCTCGACGATCGCTTCGTCCTTCTTGTTGCTGAGCGCGAGATTGACGATGTTGAGGGCAACCGGACCATAAGCCGCTTCGATCCGGTTGATCTCGGCAACGAGACTGCGTGCTTTCTCCGACGTATCAGTCGCGTTCGCGATCATGTCGTTGAGCTTTTTCAGGTCGGTTTGCACGTCTTCGTGCGCGCGCGTCACATCGGCTTTCTCTATTTCGAGGTCCTGAGGTTTGGTCACGAGTACAAGATTGCGCGCCGCGATCGCTCGACGATCCACGGCGGTTCGAACCTGCACCGCCATGTCGGCACGTGCGTTGATGCCATGTACGAAGGTGGAAAATCCATCGGTCGAATCGCTCAGCGCTTTCAAGGAAAGGCCGGAAACCGCGACGACAATGAAAGACAGCATGCCGAAGCCGGCAATGAGTTTGGTCTTGATGGTGAGGTTTTTGAGTGTCACGATTTTTTTCTCCAATAACGAAACGTTAAAGCGTTCGCAATGGACTCTCAGGTCCGGGTACGGGAGCGTCTATCTGGCTGCCGATCAACGTGGCAGCCCCGCGCGGTTTTCCCCTCCTGCCTCTCATAAGACGCATCGCTAAGCGCGTCGAACGTCGGGCAAAAAATGGGTATCCCATTTACCGGTTATCGGACGGAATCCCACTTACTGAAGACATAGCGGGTATTTCTCTACTAGGCTTGCACGCGATGCGCGATGAACGCTTCATTTCCGACGGATTTGAATATATTTAGGCGCATGATGAAAACATTTTCTTACGTTTTCATTTCGCCTTCCGAGGGTGCACGGGCAAATGACCGTCTGGCGAGGGTCGAACAACAAAAATGGCTTGAACAAGCAGACATCCATGGATATGATTGAGCAATCACTCATTTATTATTTGTCATCGAAGCGAACCGCGTATGGCCCGTCCGAAAAGCGAAGACAAACGCAACGCCATCCTTGCAGCCGCCGCCGAGGTCGTTGCTGAGCAGGGCTTGGGCGCGCCCACCGCACGCATTGCAAAACTCGCGGGCGTGGCTGAAGGAACGTTGTTCACCTACTTCGACAATAAGGACGAATTGCTGAACCAGCTCTACCTGGACATCAAGGCGGAGCTGCGCGAAGTGATGATGACGACTTATCCGAAGCAAGCCAGCGTGCGCGATCGCGCCCAACACGTGTGGAACAAGTTTGTCGATTGGGGCGTGGCGCAGCCGCAAAAGCGCCGGGCAATGGCGCAACTGTCCGTGTCGGAGCGGCTGACCGACTGCACCCGCGCAACTGGCATGGAGTCCTTCGCGGACATTAACGCAATGATTCAGGCAAGCGTGGCGAGCGGCGCCTTGCGTGATCATCCGCCGGCTTTTCTGACGGCGATCATGGCGGCGCTGGCCGAAACCACCATGGATTTCATTGCTCGCGAACCGGCCGACGCCGACCGCTATCGCAAGGCTGGCTTTGAAGCGTTCTGGCACGCGATTGCTCAGAACTAAATTTTTTGTCTAATTAATGAGTGATTACTTGCTCATTAAAATGTAAGGAGCACATGATGTCGAAGGTCTGGTTGGTTACGGGAAGCGCCCGCGGGCTTGGGCGCGAAATTGTCGAAGCGGCGTTGCGCGCCGGTGAGCGCGTCCTGGCTACGGCGCGCGATCCGCGTCAGTTGGCAGATCTGCTGACACGCTATGGCGAGCAGGTTCGGGCCGTTGCGCTGGACGTCACGGATCCGGCGGCGGCCCGCAATGCGGTGCAGGCCGCGGTCGATGCATTCGGACGGCTCGATGTAGTGGTGAACAACGCGGGCTTCGGTCACCTGGCGCCGTTCGAGCAAACCACCGAGGACGATTTCCGCGCGCAGATCGACACGAACTTCTATGGTGTGGTTAACGTCACGCGTGCCGCGCTCCCGGTGCTACGGAAACAACGAGCTGGCCACGTGATCCAGATTTCGTCGGTGGGCGGACGTGTGGGGATCGCGGGATTGAGTGCGTATCAGGCTGCCAAGTGGGCCGTCGGAGGATTTACCGAGGTGATCAGCCAGGAGCTCGCGCCGTTCGGCGTCCATGTGACTGCGCTCGAGCCTGGCGGCATGAAAACAGACTGGGGCACTGAGGCGAGCGGTGCGTTGCCGACGTTGCTGCCGGACTATGTGCCATCGGTCGGCGCGGTGGTGGATATGCTGTCCCAGCATATCGGCCATGAAACGGGTGATCCCGCGAAGGTTGCGCAAGTCGTCCTGAAACTTGCGTATCACGATTCATTGCCGGCCCATCTCTTACTCGGTAGTGACGCATTGCATTACGCCGGTGAAGGCGACAAGGCGCGCGCCGCGAGCGCCGAAGCCTGGCGAGCGGTCAGTACGGCGACCGATTTTGCTGCGCCGGCGCCGTTGCCGGCGTTTCCCACCGCACCGGCGAAAGCCTGAACACTGAGCCAGCAACAGAGCCAAAGGCAACCTGAGGACGAACGACATGGAGCACGCATCATGAAGGTTCTGATATTTGGCGCGACCGGCATGGTCGGGCAGGGCGTATTGCGCGAATGCCTGCGCGCGCCCGACGTCGAGGTGGTTCAGACGGTTGGCCGTACCCGCGCCGGTCAGCTCGATCCGCGCCTCGTCGAGCTGATTCAATCGGACCTGATGGACTACCGGGCGGTGGAAGAGTCGCTCAAGGGTTTCGATGCGTGCTTTTTCTGTTTGGGTGTGTCGTCCGCGGGCATGCAAGAGGCCGACTATGCGCGCCTCACTTATGACCTGACGCTGGCCGCTGCACAGACGCTCGCCCGTCTCAATCCGCAGATGACCTTCGTCTACGTGTCCGGCGCGGGTACCGACAGCACCGAACGCGGCCGCAGCATGTGGGCGCGGGTCAAGGGCAAGACCGAGAACGCGCTGTTGCGACTGCCGTTCAAGGCGGTCTACCTGTTTCGTCCCGGTGTGATCGAGCCGCTGAACGGCGCTCGTTCGAAGACCCGCTCGTACCGGTTGTTCTACACAGCGGCCAAGTCTCTGCTGCCGATGCTGCGCGCGCTTTTCCCCAACCACATTCTGAGCACCGAAGACATTGGTCAGGCGATGCTGGAGGTCGCGCGCCACGGCGCTGCCAAAGCAGTGCTCGAGGTCGCCGATATCCGTGCGCTCAGCCGCGCCGCATCCCAGCCTGCGCTTGATCTGCACGCCGGCTGAGCGCCCGGGTCGACGTGACGTCCGCGTGCCGCTCCGCTGTTTGCCGGGCGAAAGTGCGTGTGGGCGCAAACGCGGTTGCAAAATCTGACGTCCGTGCTGTTTCGCGGACAGGACGCCGGCATCGCCCTAACGCCAGCGGCTTGAGGCACGCCATCGTCACAAAATTTCGCCCAACCCGCCAAAAACCTGTCTTTTCCCCCGTTTGACGTGCCTCAGCCTCTGGTAGGCTACTGTTTCGCGGGACGCGCCCTCCGGACGCGCCAACTTCCTCACGCGCGTAGGTCAGCGCATGCTCGAATGAAAAGCTCATGGTGACGCGCCGACCGAACATCGTGATTGCCATCAGTATCGTGCTGGCCAGCGCGATTCTTGCGATTGCGGTGTGGGTATTGGCGCAGATGCGCGATGACGCGCTGCGGCGCGCCCAGGATTCGGTCTTCAACGTCTCGCTGCTTGTCGAACGCGACGTTTCGCGCAATCTCGAGATCTACGATCTGTCACTGCGGGCCGTTATCGACGGCCTGAAACAACCCGGCGTGCTGGAATTGCCGCCGGCGATCCGCCAGATGGTGCTGTTCGACGGCTCCGCCAGCGCAAAAGACATGGGTTCGATTTTCGTACTCGACCCAGCCGGCAACGTCATCTTCGATTCGCAAGCCACGCCGGCGCGCCGAATCAATCTCGCCGAGCGCGACTACTTCCAGGTTCAGCGCGATTCTCCCAATGTCGGCCTGTATGTCAGCCATCCGTTCATGCCCAAGGTGACCGGCAAGGACGTGAGCATTGCGTTGAGCCGCCGCGTCTCAAGGCCGGACGGCAGCTTCGGCGGCGTGGTGGTCGGCACGATGCGCCTGACTTACTTCAGGCGTCTTTTCGCCGGCATGAATCTCGGCGCGGGTGGTTCGATGGCGTTGATGCTGAGTGACGGCACGATGCTGATGCGGCGCCCATACGATCCAAAAATCATCGGTCGGAGTCTGGTGGGCACCTCGAACTATTCACGCTTCCTCCAGCAGCCGAGCGGGGACTTCTTCGGCACGGCGGCGATCGATGGTGTCGAGCGCTGGTACGCGTTCCGCCATATCGATATGTATCCGCTGATTCTCGACGTTGCGCTCTCTACGCACGATATCTATGTGGAGTGGCGGCATCGCGCGTGGATCATCGGCTCGCTGATCGCGGCGCTCGACGTGGCGATCATCGCGCTCGCCATCCTGTTCTCGCAGCAACTGCGGCAGCGCCGCGCGGCCGAAGAAGAGTTGCGCGTGCTGGCGAGCACCGACGGGCTGACCGGCCTGAACAATCGCCGCACTTTCGAGGAACACGCGGAGGAGGAGTGGCGCCGCGCGCAACGCAACGGCTGGCCGTTGTCGATGCTGCTAATCGACGTCGACACGTTCAAGGGCTTCAACGACCTATACGGCCATTCGGCCGGCGACGACGCGCTCATTGCCGTGGGCCGCTGCATCGGGCAGAGCGTGCGGCGCCCGGGCGATACCGCGGCGCGCTACGGCGGCGAAGAATTCGCCGTGCTGCTGCCGGATACCGACGAAGCCGGGGCGGCGTGTATCGCCGAGAAAATTCGCGCCGCGGTTCAGGCGCTCGAGCTTCGCCATGTCGCGAGCTCGCACCATGTGCTGACCGTCAGCATCGGCATAGCGTGCACCAGGAGTCAGATATTCGCGACGAGCCGCGCACTCGTCAACGCCGCGGACGAGGCGCTCTACGAGGCCAAGGACGCCGGCCGCAACCGCGTCCTGTGTTATCCGGTCGCGGCGCGGGCGGATCGGCGCAGCGATGTAGTGTCGCCGGCGCAATGAGGCGGCACCATTTACCCGATATGCCCGTCCGCGAATCGCGTCAAGTTCAAGCAGAGGCTGGCGCGGATTGGCGCAGGACGTATCGCGCGCGCTGCGCTGGGTAATTTAACCCGGGTAATATGTCGCCTTTAATTTATACCCGGGTATAATTCGACAAATTCATCTTTCTGGAGTTTGTCATGACCCCCTATCCTGCTACCTGCACCGCCTTCGAGGGGCATCGCCGCATCGCCTCGGGCCCCTTGTCCGAGGTGGCGCTCGCTGTCCGAGAGGTGCTGGCGCGCGGCGAACAGGCGCCCGTGCTGATTTTCGACAACATCACGAGTCGCCCGGTCGAGTTTGATTTGCGCGGCACGCCTGAAGAGATTCTCGCGCGGCTGGCAAGCCAGGCGCCTGGCGAGCCACCCGCACCAACCGCTGACGCCGGGGAAGACGATACCCCGCGCGGGCGCGGCCGGCCCAAGCTCGGCGTGGTGGCGAGAGAGGTCACGTTGCTGCCGCGTCATTGGGATTGGCTCAACGGGCAATCGGGTGGCGCCTCGGTTGCGCTACGCAAACTGGTCGAAGCAGCGCGGCTTGCGGGCGAGGACAAGGACCGCAAACGTGCAGCGCAAGAAGCGGTGTATCGCTTCATGACCGCGCTCGCCGGCAATCTGCCTGATTATGAGGATGCAACGCGCGCACTCTATGCCGACGATCGGGGGCGCTTTGAAGACATCGTCGCGGCATGGCCAGAGGACGTGCGCCATCACACGCTCCGGCTTGCCGAAGATGCTTTCGTCAGGTATCCGTAAATTAGAACGCGCACTGACACGTGCGCGGCCAACGAAGCGTATGGACGAAAAAAAACCGCTCACGCCGGGGAGCGTGAGCGGAAAGTCGGAGAGTTACAACAACATCGCGTGCGCTCATGGGGGTGAACGCAACAAACAAATTCTAAAAGCTCGGCTCATCCCCATATATCAGACAAATCCCAATCGCCGCGTCGACGCGCAAAGCACGTTGACGTAGCGATCCGGCCCCGTGTGCCAGGCATTCGCCAGGCATTCCTTACATCATCCTGTCCCGGTTATGCCCGCCATTTATTGCATCAAGTCTCTGTTACGCCCGCCGTAAAAGAGGTGGGAGCGTCGCCACGTATCCGAAAAATGGCGAAATATTTCGCCATGGCGCGGCGGCGCGAGCGTCCCCTCAGGACTTATGAAGGATGGTGAGATGAAGTGGTTCGACCGCATGACCGTATTCAGGAAGCTGCTGTTGGCGTTTGCCGTTGTAATCGGGTTCTGCGTCGTGATCGGCGGGACTGCGCTGAAGACGTTGTCGTCGATGCATGACATTACCGACATCATCAGCGACCAGCACATGAACGGCCTCTACTGGATGGAAGAGGCGAACCGTCACAAGATCGATTCCGATCTTGCCGCCGCGAATCTCGGCTACGCAGCCGACGACGCCGGCCGTCAAAAGTTGAAGGACAGCATCGTCGCATCGCTCAAGGAGATGCACGGCGGCTACGACCAGTATCGCGCGACCATCGCGACCAGCAAGGGTCAGGAGATGTTCGACGAAGTGCTGCGCAAGTCGGCCGTGTGGGAGGGCATCGTGCATCAGCAGATCGGTCTCGAACCGATTCCGGCCGGCGTCGACAACAACGAACTCGTGCGCCGCGCGATTGCGGCGAGCGAGGCGCTGCGCGATCGCATCACCGCGCTGATCGACTATCGCCGTCAGCAAGCCAACGACGCCCAGCAGGAGGCGAGTGCCGACTATCAGCACATGCGCATCGTGATGCTCGCGTTGGTGTTGGGCGCGATCGCGGCGGGCACCTTGCTCGCGACGGTGATTGCGCGACGCCTCGCGCGTCAGCTCGGCGGCGAACCGGATTACGCGATGCACATCGCCAACCGCATCGCCGATGGCGACCTGAGCGTGCGCGTCGACACCCGTGCGGGCGATACCGACAGCATGCTGTTCGCGCTGCGCAACATGCGTGAGCGGCTGGCCGGCATTGTCTCGGGTATCAGCGAGTCGAGCGAATCGATCCTGATGGCCTCGGGCGAGATTGCGCAGGGCAACACCGATCTGTCGCAACGCACCGAAGAACAGGCGGCCGCGTTGCAGGAAACCGCGTCGAGCATGCAGGAATTGACCTCGACGGTGAAGATGAATGCCGAGAACGCCCAGCAGGCGGGCGGCGTCGCGCATGGGGCGTCGGAGGTGGCGGCGCGCGGCAGCCACCTCGTCGGCGACGTGGTCGAAACGATGCGCGAACTGGCAGCGGGTTCGAAGCGCATGACCGACATCATCGCGGTGATCGAAGGGATCGCGTTCCAGACCAACATTCTCGCGCTGAACGCAGCGGTGGAAGCGGCGCGCGCCGGTGAACAGGGTCGCGGCTTTGCGGTGGTTGCGGGGGAAGTGCGTTCACTGGCCCAGCGCAGCGCGGTGTCGGCCAAGGAGATCAAGGAGCTGATCGAGAGCTCGACGGCGCGCGTGGGCAGCGGCGCTGAACTGGCCGAGCGGGCCGGTCAGACGATGGCGGAAGTTACGCATGCGGTGAAACGCGTGACCGACATCATGGGCGAGATTTCGTCGGCGTCGCAGGAGCAGAGCACCGGCATCGAGGAAGTGAACCGCGCCGTCGCGCAGATGGACGACGTGACCCAGCAGAACGCGGCGCTGGTCGAGCAGGCGGCGGCCGCGGCGGCGTCGATGGCGGACCAGGCGAGGCAATTGCAAGCGGCGGTCACGGTGTTCTCGCTGGACGCGCGGCACAGCTGATTGAGTGGCTGGTGGTGAGGAGCGTGGCTGATCGCGCAGAGTCGTCGTTAAGGCGTGATTGCTTGCGCCCGTGACGGATCAGGGGCGTGCTGCCCGCACCGGTGAACATCGGGGGCATGGCTGCTTGCGTCGTTGATAGATCAGGGCGGTGCCTGATTACCTCCGTGATATTCGAGGGCACTGCGTCTGTAGCGGCTTTGCGCGGTTTCAGCCGCGCTATTCGCCGCCCTTGCCAGGCCTGGTGGCTCTCCGTACACTCGCGCGTAATTCGCAGACGGCGCAAGTTCCGGCGCCGTTCACCATAACGCCGACAGAGGAGAACCCCCGCCATGGCCGATTCCTACTTCCCACGCTGGCGCGCCCAGCCGCACGCCGCCGAAGGCCGCATTGTCGGAACCGAAGAACGGCTTGCGTGGCCGCAGATGTTTGCGATGGGCGTTCAGCACGTCGTCGCGATGTTCGGTTCGACCGTGCTTGCGCCGTTGCTGATGGGCTTCGATCCGAACCTGTGCATCTTCATGTCGGGGATCGGCACGCTGTTGTTCTTCGTGCTGGTGGGTGGGCGCGTACCCAGCTATCTCGGCTCGAGCTTCGCGTTCATCGGTCTGGTGATTGCGGTGACGGGATACGGCGGCCACGGTCCGAACATGAACATTCCGGTGGCGTTGGGCGGGATCATCGCGTGCGGGGTGGTGTACGCGATCATTGGCCTGATCGTGTCGGCGGTCGGCACTAAATGGATTGAAACGTTGATGCCGCCGGTCGTGACTGGGGCGATCGTCTGCGTGATCGGGCTGAATCTTGCGCCGATCGCGGTGCACGGCGTAAGCGGCAGCAACTTCGACTCGTGGATGGCGCTGGTGACAGTGCTGTGCGTCGGCGCGGTCGCGGTGTTTGCGCGCGGCATGCTGCAGCGTTTGCTGATTCTGGTTGGTTTGCTGATGGCGTACGTGATTTACGCGATCGTAACGAATGGTCTCGGCATGGGTAAGCCGATCGACTTTGCGATTGTGGCGAACGCGGCGTGGTTCGGTATGCCGCACTTCACCGCGCCGGTTTTCAGCGTGCAGGCGATGACCTTGCTCGCACCGATTGCAGTGATTCTTGTTGCTGAGAATCTTGGGCACATCAAGGCCGTGAGCGCGATGACCGGTCAGAACCTCGACCGTTATGTCGGCCGCGCATTTCTCGGCGATGGACTCGCCACCATCGTGTCCGGTTTCGCTGGCGGCACCGGGGTGACGACCTATGCCGAGAACATCGGCGTGATGGCCGTGACCAAGATTTATTCGACGCTGGTGTTTGTGATTGCAGCCGTGATTGCGCTGGTTTTGGGCTTTTCGCCGAAGTTCGGCGCCGTGATTCAGACCATCCCGGGGCCGGTGCTCGGTGGCGTGTCGATCGTCGTGTTCGGCTTGATTGCCGTGACTGGCGCGCGCATCTGGGTCGTGAATAAAGTCGATTTCTCGGACAACCGGAATCTGATCGTTGCGGCGGTTACCCTTGTGCTGGGCGCTGGGGATTTCTCGTTGAAGCTCGGTGGATTCGGGCTTGGCGGGATCGGTACGGCTACCTTCGGCGCGATCATTCTTTACGCTCTCCTGAGAAGGAAGCCGGCGCAGGGGCCGGTGGCCTGATTTGCCTGCGGCGTTGGCCTTTTCTCTTGCGATCATGCGACTCAGAAAAGGTCGTCGCCGCGTCGTGACGGCAACCCCTATCGCTTCCGAACAGTCAGCGCTGTCTCCGACAAATCCACCTCGCGCATGAGCTTGTTCAAGGTCTCATCGTTGATTTCCTGGCTATTGCGCAGCGCAAGCAGCGCCTTCCGCTCAGCTCTCATCGCCGCTAACTTCATGCGGAACTCCAGCGCGTCGGCACGGCGCGCCAGCTCCCGCGGCTCCTGTTCTTCGTCGAGCGTGGCAAGCCTGCGACGATACAGATCCATCACCCTCGCAGTGACATCCGCCGCATACGCGGACGCCGACTCATCCAGATCCCCGCACTCGGTATCGTGCACCTCGTCAACCGCGCGAATCGCGGCTTGCGCCGCCACCGTGCGCGCCATCGCCTCCTCTGCGGCATGCGGATCCTTGCCCCGCCGCCAACCTCGCAACAACAGCGGCAACGCCACGACTGCGACCAGCAGTGACAAAAGAATCACCCCCGACGCAATGAAAATCGCGAGGTCCCGCCCCGGCAGCGGCGCGCCTCCCGGCAAGACTTCCGGCAACGACAGCACACCCGCCAGCGTCACCGCGCCGCGCACGCCGGCCACCGTCGTGACCGTCACCGTGCGTAAGCCCGGCACCGCATTCACCAGACCATGCTTCGCCGCGCCACGGCTCGCGAACCAGCGCAGCAGCCAGACCCAGACGAAGCGCATCGCATAGAGTGCCGCCGCCACCGCGGCGATGTAGCCGATCAGCAGCCACACCTGTGCGTTGCTGGTCTCGTGCGCATCGAGCAGCGCACGGCCCAGAATGTGCGGAAATTGCAGCCCCAACAGAATGAACACCATGCCGTTGAAGACGAACTCGATCATCGTCCACGTGCTGTTCGCGCGCACTCGCGATGACACCGGCCCGGCGTTCGCAATGCTCGCGTAGTTCATCATCATGCCGGCCGAGACCGCGGCCAGAATGCCCGACAACTCGAAGCGTTCGGCGATCAGATAAGCGGCGAACGGAATCAGCAGCGTCATCACCACACCGGGCGCCGGATCGCCTTCTTCGTTAAGACTCAGAAAGCGCGCCGACACAAAGCTGAACACCCAGCTCACCGCCGCGCCCGTCGCGAGACCGCCCGCCGCGATGATCACGAAGCTGATCGACGCATCGCGCAGCGAAAACACACCCGTGAGCGCCGCGGCAATCGCGAACTTCAACGCGACTAGGCCCGACGCGTCGTTCATCAATGCCTCGCCTTCAAGGATATGCATTAGCCGCCCAGGGATCTTGCCCTTGCCGGCGATGCCGGAGAGTGCCACCGCATCGGTCGGCGACAGCACCGCGGCCAGCGCGAATGCGACCGGCAGCGAGATCGACGGCACTAGCGCATGCACGAAGTAGCCAACCGCCAGCACCGTCATGAAAACCAGGCCGAGCGCGAGCATCAGGACGGAGCGTCGCGCCATGAACAACTCGCGCTTGGGAATGCGCCATCCGTCCGCGAACAGCAGCGGCGGAATGAACAGCATCATGAAAATTTCTGGATCGAAGGTGACATGCAGCCCGAGCCTGGGCCATGCGAGCAATGCGCCGATCGCGATCTGGACGAGCGGCAGCGGCAAGGCAATCGGCAGCATCCGGGTCACGACGCCGGAAGCGGCGACGGCGAGCAAAAGAATCAGTACTGTAAAGACAATATCCATCGGTCTATTTCTGGAGATATAGCGGTGCTTGCTCTGCGGAACGTCGCCGCATATCGGCCACGAGGGGTGCGTGAGGCGCAAGGCCGAAGTTTAGCCCGACGACGCAGCGCGCCATCGCTAACCCGGCAAGGCTCCCGCGAGCGGCCGGCAAACGGCCAGGCAAGCGTCCCGGTAAGCGTCCCGGAAAACATCCCGGCGAACGTCCCTGCAAGCGTTCCGGCAAACGTCTCGGTAAGCGTCTCGGTAAGCGTTCCGGCAAACGTCTCGGTAAGCGTCCGGCAAACGTCCGGCAAACGTCCCGGCACCGCGATGCACCTTAACGGTGCGCTCCACGCCCGTGGGCGGCGCATTGTCCCTTTCGCCGGTGCAGCCGGACATGCAAATGTCATTCGAATGTGCGCCAGCGTGCGCATGGAGCTTGCTTAAGGAATATCGATGACGCACATTTTGAGAAACGGTGCCGAGGTTGTTCGCTTCCGCGTTCGGACCGGCCCGGCTCTCGCGTGAGAGGATTGCATGACGATTGCGCAACAGGAAAGGACGGCCAGCGCGCCGCATGGCTTCGATGTCGAGGTGACGTCGGGGCTCGAACGTTTTTCGGCGCAGCATGGCGAGCTGACGTTGACCAGCGTGTTTCAACCGATTTTCAGCCTGTCGCATATGCGGGCGGTCGGCTACGAGGGGCTGCTGCGCGCGCACGACGCGCTCGACCGCCCCGTGTCGCCGCTCGACGTCTTCGGCGAGGCGGCGCGTGTGGGCGACGTGCTGCAAGTCGACCGGCTCGCCCAGACGCTGCATCTGGAGAACTTCAAGGTGCTTGGCGCTGAGCGCGAATGGCTGTTCCTGAACGTCCATCCCGGCGCGCTCACCGATCCGTATCTCGCCGCCGCCTTGCTGGCCAACCTCCGGCGCCTCGATCTGTCGCCGCGCCGGATTGTGCTCGAGGTGCTTGAACAACGCGCGGAAGATCTCGAACGTCTCGCCGACGCGGTGCGCCAGTTCCGTGAGCGCGGCTTCCTGATCGCACTCGACGACTTCGGTGCGGGCCACTCGAATGTCGAACGGATCTGGCAATTGAATCCCGATATCGTCAAGCTCGACCGCATCATGCTGTCGCACGCCGCGCATCGTGCGGATATGGCGACGATTCTGCCGGGGCTGGTGGCATTGCTGCACGAAGCGGGCAAGCTCGTACTCATTGAAGGCGTTGAAACGGAGCATGAAGCGCAGATGGCGCTCGCCTGCGACGCGGACTTCGTGCAGGGCTTTTTCTTCGGCCGGCCGAATCCTGGCGCGGCCGATGCGGGGCACGCCACGACTTGCATTAGCGAAGTCACCGATCGCTATCGCGATCAGGCCGAAGCGCGCGAGCGCCGTAATGCGAGCCGTCTTATACCGTACCTGCGGGCGTTCGAGCGCGCCGCGGAACGGCTCGCGGCCGGTGAACCGCTCGAGGAAGTGTGCTGGAATTTCCTCGCACTGGACCATGCCGCGCGCTGCTTCCTGCTCGACGCGAAGGGCAAGCAGGCGGGCCGCAACGTCGTGTTGCGCGCCGATCGCGCGGCGCATGAAACGCGCTTTTTGCCGCTTGCCGATGCGCAAGGGGCGAACTGGCTGCGTCGTCCGTATTTCCGTGCGGCGATCAACGCGCCGGAACGCGTGCATGTGACGCGTCCGTATCTGTCGATCAACGAGGCGTTGCCGTGCGTGACGCTCTCGATGGCGACGCGCGTCGGCGAGCAGACGTGCGTGCTGTGCGGCGATATCGATTGGGTCGAGGAATAGCGGTTCCGATGGTTCGATCTGGAGGGTGAGCAGCGGTTTTGTGATCCAGATCGAGAGGCCGAGCAGCGGTTCTGAGATCATGTCGCTTTTTGACGACACACAGCCGCGCTTATGTCAGTCCTACTCGAAGTCATCGCCACGACCGTTGCCGACGCCCGGCTTGCCGTGCAGGCGGGTGCGAACCGCCTTGAACTCGTCACCGCGATGGGCGAGGGCGGTTTGACGCCGAGCCTTGGGTTGATCGAGGCGGTGGTTGCCGCGGCGGCTATCCCTGCGGCCAACGCGGCAACCGTCGCTCCGGCGGCCGGCGCTCCGGTCAACGTGATCGTGCGGCCGCATAGCCGCTCGTTCGTGTACGACGCCGACGACTACGCCGTGATGCTGCGCGACGTGCGTGCACTCAAAGCGACTGGCGCGAACGGCGTGGTGATCGGCATGCTGACAGCAGACGGTGAGATCGATCGCGAAGGCCTGGCGCGCGCAATCGATGCAGCTGATGGTCTGGCCATCACATTCCACCGTGCGTTCGACGAAACGCGTGATCTGCAAAAAGCGCTCGACGTGCTGCTTGGTTTCGACGCCGTGACGAATGTCCTGACCTCTGGCGGCAAACCGTCGGTACTGCAGGCGGAGTCGATCATGCGTGACCTGGTACGGCAAGCGTCCGGCTCACATTGCACGGTACTGGCGGGCGCGGGTTTGACGATTGATGCAGTGGCCGGCTTTGTGAGTGCGACGCACGTTCAGGCAGTTCACTTCGGTTCGGGCGTACGTGTTGGCGGCAGCGGGCTCGCGCCCATCGATGCGGCGAAAGTCGCGCAGGTGAGAGCGCTACTGGATGCAAAGCGTAGCTGACTCGTCAGGAAGATCATCAGCGCTATTTGACGCAGCGCGTAGCAAAACGATCCAGCAGAAAATCAACGCTACTGGACGCAACGCGTAACAAATCCATCAGGCAAAAAAATGCCGCTTCGAGTTGACCCTCGAAAGCGGCATTTTCATCGCACCGGCGAAAGAATTACTTCGCGACGACCACCGGGATGCCGCGCAACTGCCCGGCGCCCTTCATCTCTTCCAACGACTTCTTCACCGACGCGCTCGTCGCCGCTTCGATCTGCAAGCGTGCCGCGAGATCGCGCTCGCCGCGCTTCACGCCCGCCAGGTTCGCCAGCTTCACGTGACCATAACCGCGTACACGCGCATGCAGATCGGCGAGCTTCGCGACGTCTTCCAGATTGTTCGCGTTGAGCTTCGAGAACGCTCGTTGCAATGTGGTTTCGTAGTCGTCGGCGAGTTCGCGCTCCATTTTTCGTTCCAGCGTGCGGCCGAACGGATCGAGCATCGTGCCGCGCAGACCGCTGAATTTCGCCATCACGCCGAGTACCGGCCACATCCATTGACCGAAAGTCTTCTTGGTCGGATTGACGCCCGGTTGAGGGCGCGTGAGCGTAGGCGGCGCGAGGTTGAACTTGATGCCAAAGTCCTTGCCCGCGACACCTTCGAATTGCGCCTCCAGTGCTTCACGGAAGGCCGCATCCGTATGCAGACGCGCGACTTCGTATTCGTCCTTCACCGCAAGCAGGCGATAGAACGTCGTCGCCACTGCACGTGTGATGCGCTCGCTCTTTGCATCGACCGCGGTTTCGGCACGACGCGCCGCATCGACTAGCGTGCGATATCGCTTCACGTAGCTTGCGCCACCGTATATCTGGAGACGGCCCTCGCGATGGGCGATCAGTTCGTCGAGCGTATCGACGCGCACCACCTGCTTCGCCAGATGCCGTGCTTGCCACAGCGATTCCAGCGCGGCCGGGTCTTCCGCGGCAACACGCCCGATCGAAAACGCCAGCTGATTCATCTGCACCGCGACGTTGTTCAATTCGATCGCGCGCATCATCGCGGCGAACGACACCGGCACGAGACCGAGTTGCCAGGCATAACCGAGCATCAGAATGTTCGCGCCGATGGTATCGCCGAGAAAACGCGTGGCGAGCGCCTGGGCGTCGCACGTCGACATGCGATCAACGCCCGCCGCGTGACGCATCTTGTCGATCAACGCATCGGCATGCAGCGTCGCGTCCGGGTTCTGCACGAAGGTCGCGTTCGGAATTGCGTGCGTGTTCACGACGATGCGCGTGCGGCCATGGCGCACCGTTTGCAAGGCATCGGCGCTGGCGCCCACCACCATGTCGCAGGCGAGCAGCACGTCAGCCTGTTGCGTGTCGATACGTACCTGGTTGAGCCACTCGTCGCGCGCGGCGAAGCGCACGAACGACAGCACCGAGCCGCCCTTTTGCGCGAAGCCCATGAAGTCGAGCACCGACGCGCTTTTGCCTTCCAGATGCGCAGCCATGCTGATCAACGCGCCGACCGTCACGACACCCGTGCCGCCAACGCCCGTCACCAGAATGTCGTACGGCGCGGCATCGAGATGCGTGGCGGGGATCGGCAACGCTTCGACGCGTGCGGCGAGCGCAGCAGGATCGAACGCGGCGCCCGCGGCTTTCTTCAGCTTGCCGCCTTCCACCGTGACGAAGCTGGGGCAGAAGCCGTTCACGCAGGAATAGTCTTTATTGCACGACGATTGATCGATGCGGCGCTTACGCCCCAACGCAGTCTCAACCGGTTCGACCGACAGACAGTTCGATTGCACGCCACAATCGCCGCATCCTTCGCAGACTTCCTCGTTGATGAAGAGACGTTTGTCCGGATCGGGAAACTCGCCTTTCTTCCTGCGACGCCGTTTTTCCGCCGCACAGGTCTGGTCATAGATCAGCACGGTCACACCGTCGGTGTCGCGCAGTTCGCGCTGAACGGTGTCCATTTCGCTGCGATGGTGGAACGTCGTGCCTTTCGGAAACAGGTCGTGGTGACCGTCGTACTTTTCCGGCTCATCGCTGACCACGACGAAGCGCGACACGCCTTCGGCTTCCACCTGACGCGCGATCTGCGGCACGGAGATGCTGCCGTCGACCGGTTGGCCGCCCGTCATCGCGACGGCATCGTTATAGAGAATCTTGTACGTGATGGTGGCTTTCGCGGCCACTGCCTGGCGGATCGCGAGAATGCCCGAGTGAAAGTAGGTGCCGTCGCCGAGATTCTGGAATACGTGGCGCGTTTTCGTGAACATCGAATGCGAGGCCCAATCGACGCCTTCACCGCCCATCTGAATCAAACCGGTGGTGTCGCGCTCCATCCACGACGCCATAAAGTGACAACCGATCCCCGCATGCGCAATCGAACCTTCAGGCACTTTGGTCGACGTGTTGTGCGGGCAGCCCGAGCAGAAATACGGCGTACGTTTCACGCTATCCGCGGCATTCGAGAGAATTTGCGGCGCAACCAGATCGACCACGCGCTCGCGGCGATCGAGCGCCGGCTTGTGCTTGGCGAGCCAGTTCGCGAACACCGGCAGAATGCGCGACGGCCGCAATTCACCCAGCGACGACAGTAGCAGTGTGCCGTCTTCCGCGTTCTTGCCGACCACGATCGGCCGCGTGCCTTGCGTGCGGTTGTACAGATAGTCTTTGATCTGTTGCTCGATGACCGGGCCCTTCTCCTCGATCACCAGTACTTCGGACAAACCGGACACGAACGCGTCGATACGTGTCATCTCCAACGGAAACGACAAGCCGACCTTGTAGATGCGCACACCGGCCGCTTCCAGATCGGCGACTGTCAGATCGAGCCGGCGCAGCGTTTCCATCAAGTCGAGATGTGCCTTGCCGCACGTGACGATACCGACGTTCGCATGCGGACTCGGCGCGATCCATTTGTCGATGCTGTTGGTGCGCGCGAAATGACGAACCGCGTCGAGTTTCGCGTGCATCCGCGATTCGATTGTCAGGCTGGGCAGATCGGGCCAGCGGTTATGCAGGCCGCCGGTGGGGGCTTCGAAATCCTGTGGAATCGTCCATTCGGTTTGCAGCGCATCGAGATCTACCGTCGAGCCGGATTCGACCGTTTCCGAGATCGCCTTGTAGCCGACCCACGCACCCGAGAAGCGCGACAGCGCCCAGCCATACAGGCCGAACTCGAGCATGTCGGCTATGTTCGACGGATTCACCACCGGCATATGCCATGACATCAACGCGAAGTCGCTCTGATGCGGCATCGACGACGACACGCAGCCGTGGTCGTCGCCCGCCACCACCAACACGCCACCGTGCGGCGACGAGCCATACGCGTTGCCGTGTTTCAGCGCATCGCCCGCGCGGTCGACGCCCGGGCCTTTGCCGTACCACATCGCGAACACGCCTTCGACGGTGCGCTCCGGGTCCGATTCCACCCGTTGTGTACCGAGCACGGCTGTGCCGCCCAGTTCTTCGTTGATCGCCGGCAAAAAGCGAATATCACTCGCCGTGAGCAGTTTTTGCGCTTTCCACAACTGCTGGTCGACCATGCCGAGCGGCGAGCCGCGATAGCCGCTGATGAAGCCGGCCGTGTTCATACCGTGCGCGCGGTCGACTGCGCGCTGCATCAGCGCAAGGCGCACCAGTGCCTGTGTACCGGTCAGGAAGATTCGGCCGCGCGTGGCGGTGAGGTTGTCGGACAGCTTGTAATCGGCTAGAGCGGGCGTGCCGTCGATGGGCAGGCGAGCGGTCATGGGTGAGTCTCCATTGTTGCATCCGCGCGCCGTGGGTGGGGACCACAAAAAGTGACGCGGCGAAAGAGACTCTATTTTTTAGCGCCGATTGGAGTGAATTTTTTCTACTTGGCCGGGCGTTCGACGAAACAGCGCGACGGGGCACGCGTTTTAATGAAGTTTTGAGATGGATCTGCCACGCGACGGGCGGGTTCGGGTATGCCCTGGTGCGTTTCACGACTGTTTTTACGATGCCGGTGCCTTTGCCATAGGCGCGGCGACGGGCGCCGAGTCGAGCGGAACGACCTCGTTGAAATACGAGTAATCGATGTGACTCACGCCACCTTCCTCGCGCATGATGTCGACGAAGCGGTATTGCCAGCGGATCTGCTCGCAGGCCCACATGTAGCGCGCCTGCATGGTCTGCGAGGTCGATTCGTCGACCCCTTCGAGCGTGAGCAGCAGCGAAGCGTCGCGGCCCTTGAGCGTTTCGGCGGTTTCGCCGAACAGCGGGCTGTTTTCGTCGATGACATGCATCAGGACCCAGCCCAGCTTGAACACGGGATGCTGGTCGCGCACCAGCGTGAGATCGTAGAGCTTGCGCAGCGTAAAACCTTCGGCGGTGGTGTCCAACCGCATCATGCGCAGCTTCGCACGTGCTTCGGCGATCACGTTCTGACGTGCGTTGGCGGCGCGCACCATCAACGTCATGCGGCCGTCGATCGGCCGCACGACCGCGTAGCGGGCGAACATGATCTTGGCGTGCGGGCGTGAGAAGCGCGCGAAGATCAGCCCGGTCGCCAACGCGATACTGGACATGCCGACAAAGATCTCCAGTGTCGCGATCCAGTGGGCGTAGACCGTTTGCGGATGCATGTCGCCATAGCCGACCGTCGCGAGCGTTTCGACGCTGAAGAAAAACGCGCCGCCGAAGCCCGCCGGAAACTGATTGGCGATCGGTGCGTGGCCGACCATGTAGAGCGCGGCAAACACGGTGTTGAGCAGCAGGAACAAAACCCCGAGCGAGACAAAGAACGTCGGCCAACGGACGACCAGTGCACGGTGATAGAAATCCTGCCAGAGCGGCGTCGGCATGCCGTGGGTGATGACTACGCGATCGTCCAGGCGCAATTCCCGGCTGCCGCGGGCGCGACGTTTCTGCGCCCGCGTTTCGTCGTCGCCGATGCTGGAAAAGCGGTCTGAAGGTTCAGTAGCCATCGCGTGTCCGTGGAGTTGAAAACGCGCAAAGCGTAGCACGCCGGTTAGCGCACGGAAGGTGATCTTCGGCGCGCCGCAGGGGCAGTGGAAGTGGCGTCTCTACGGCAGCCCGTGGGGGGCTTCGGCGTGGCGTTTCCAACGCGCGCTTGCGGTGCTCTTCAGGCGAACGTGCCCGGGACGCTGCGACTACGTTAACTGGCGCACACACGTCGCTAAACGCGCCGACCGATGCGCCCGTTTTGCTGTTACGGAAAGGCTCTCGGCTTCGGAATGCCGGCGCCGTGTTCGATGTCGTCGACGCCTTGCTGATGCGCTGCGGCGACGGCTTCGGCTTCGTCCGCGTAGCCGTTGTCACCACCCACGGTGGTCCACGACTTGACGGCTTTCTCGCGATGCCGGATTTCGTATTCCGCGTCCCAGCGTGCGCCGTTAAGTTCGAGCGGGCGGACGTGAATCGAGTACACGCCGTAGAGGAAGAGCTGTTCAGCCATGATCGCCTCCAACCGGTTGATTCAGAGGCGGCGCAGTGCAATGGGCGCGGCGCCGGGTTGCCTAGAGTTCGATTTCCCCGAGGATGCGGTGTGCGAGGGCCTTGGCTTCCTCGAGGGCTTCCTCCGGCGTGGACGAGGTGGCTTCCACCTCATAGACCGTGGTTTCCTGGTCGGCGGTTGCTTCGCCTTCGTCGCGGGAAAGCGTGACCACACCCTGCCACGTGTCGCTTTCTACTTCTCTTGTTGATGCGGTGGCCGTGTAGATGCCTTTGGTATAGGTGATGTCATCCATGGCGACGCTCCTTCTTCCAAAGGGTTGGGTTTTTTCATCCTAGCACGATGGTCGAGCTTCGGTCTTTTGCCTGCGCGCGCGCGATGTCTACGACCGATGTTGGCTATCGATGTCTACGACCGATGTCTACAACAATACGCGCCGCACAAGGCAAAAAAGCTACAGCAGCGCCACGACCTCGTCCAAAGACGGTGCATGCGCGCCAGCGTGGCGGCAAGCCGCGGCGCCGGCAGCCAAAGAAAAGGCAAGGTGCTCCGGCCACGCCCGCTGCGGCGCGGTCATCAAGCTGAACAGCAGGCCGCCGATAGAAGCATCCCCAGCACCCACGGTATCGACAACTTCGACCCGAGGCGGCCGAGCCTCCACAACCATCGCGCCATCGATCAGCATGGACGTCTCCGGCCCGCGCGTCACCAGCACAGTGGCTGCAGGATTCATGGCCCGCAACTGCGCAAGCGCGCCGGCCTCGTCGTCCGTCTTGAACAGCATGCGCAAATCCTCGTCCGACACCTTGATCAGATCGGCCAGCGCAGCCATCTTCCGCAAGGTGGGCTCGTATCCATGCTCCATCAGGTTCCGGTAATTCGGATCGAAACTGATCTTCACGCCGCGCGCGCGCAACTCGGCTGCCAACGTGGCAAGCGTAGCCCCAAGCGGCTGACGCACCAGGCTGATGCAACCAAAATGCGCCCACTTCACCTGCCCGATCCAGCCAGCCGGCAAGCGCGCCGGATCGAACGCCAGATCGGCGCCGTTCTCACCCATGAAAAAGTACGCAGGCGGATGCGTCTGATGAACGATCGCCAGCAGAGGCGGCCGCTCCACGCGCTGCATGAAGCGCATGTCGAGCCCCGCGGCGAGGCTCGCATTCCACAGTTCGTCGGAGAAGTTGTCGACGCCCAGCGAGCCGGCACACGCTGTCGGCAAACCGAGCCGCGCCACGCAGCGCGCAACGTTCCAGCCGGCGCCGCCAGGCCGCGAGAGCCATTGCGAGGCGCCGGTCCGCACGAGATCGGTGAGGATGTCGCCGGCTGAGACGAAGAGGGGGAGTTCGGTGTTCGCGCTCAAGTTGTTCATTTTGCTTACTCCGCGGATTCGGATGCAGCGGCCGCGCCGTCAGGCAGTGCGTGCGCCAGGACCTCATAGCACGCGCCCATCGTGTGATAGTCGGTCTTGCCGGCGGGACTCTTTTCGTCGCTGTACTTACGGTTGTCGCAGGTGAGGATGCGGTACCACGCACCATATTTGTGATCGACGAAATGCGCCCAGCTGTAGCGCCAGATCTCGTCGTACCAGTCCCAGAAACGCTCGTTGCCGGTGCGCTTGCCTAGCAGCGCCGCGGTCGCGAGCGTCTCCGCCTGAACCCAGAAATACTTGTCGTGGTCGCATACGGTGCCGTCCGGGCCGAAGCCGTAATAGAGGCCACCGTGGTCTTCGTCCCAGGCATGCGTCATTGCGGCATCGAATAGCTCGATGGCGCGCGGTAGCAGCCACGGCAATGGACGATAGCGTTCCAGAATCAGTAGCAGCTTGGCCCACTCGGTCTGATGCCCAGGCTGGAAGCCCCACGGACGGAAGATGTTCGAGCTGTCTTCCTCGTTGTAATGCCAGTCGACCGACCAGTCCGCGTGAAAGTGCTCCCACACGATTCCTTGCGAAAGCTTCGCCTGACGCAGCGTGATGTTCGACGCCACCCGTTCCGCACGATCGAGATAGACCAGGTGGCCGGTCGCCTCGTGCGCGGTCAGCAACGCCTCAGTGGTGTGCATGTTCGCGTTCTGGCCGCGGTATGAACTGACGCGCCAGTCGGGCGTCGCCTCGTCAGCGTAGAGGCCGGCTGCGGCGTCCCAGAAGCGGTGTTCCATCAACTCGAAGGTCGCGCCAATCATCGGCTTCGCTTCCTCGATGCCGGCCATCGCCGCATGCGAATACGCGAGCAGCACGAACGCGAGGCCGTAACAGTGGCGCGTTGCGTCGAGCGTGCGTTTGCGGCCGTCGCGCCATTCGAGCTCCCAGTCGTAGCCCTCGTGTTGCGCGTCCCAGTGCGCTTCGCGCAGGAAGCGCAAACCGTGGCGCGCGTACTCGAGATGCTGCGGGTCGCCGAACTGGCGATACGCCATTGCGTAATTGAAGATGTAGCGGCAAGTACTGACGAGATGCCGCGTGGTCTTGTCGTAGACGGAACCGTCGTCGCGGAAAAAATGGAAGAAGCCGCCGCTCGGATCGAGCACATTCGGTGCGTAAAAGCGCAGCGTGTCCTGCACATGAGCGAGCAGGAAGTCGCGGCTGCGAAAGCTGTCGACGGGTGGCGCCGCGGCGGCGCCGTTGGCGGGGTGAAGCGGATCGGATTGCGTCATGGCGTTTTTACCAAAGTACTGGCACGGGCAATGAGATGGACGGGCAAGCGGACTTCGAGTTCAGCGGGTGTGTCTTCAAGCAGCAGCCCGACGCCGCGCCGGCCGAGCGCTTCCTTGTCGACCGAAATGGTGGACAGCGGCGGCGTGGCATGAGCGGCGGCGGGAATGTCGTCGAAGCCGATGATCGCGATGTCCTCGGGCACGCGGATGCCGCGCGCGAGGCACGCGCGCAGCGCGGCGAGCGCGGCGGCGTCGTTGTAGGCAAATACGGCGTCGGGCCGCGGGCCGGGCGCGTCGAGCAACTGATGCATGGCGCGCGCGGCGCCGCTATCGGGATCGAGACCGGCGTCGATGGTGACTTCCAGCGACGGGTCGAACAACAACCCCGCTTCGAAAAACGCGTGCCGGTAACCGAGTGCGCGCTGGGCGATGCTGAAGTGGGCGAGCGAGCCGCCGATGAACGCGACGCGCTTGCGCTGCTGCGCGAACAGATGCCGCATGGCGAGCGTGGCGCCCGCGGCGTTGTCGAGATTCACCGAGCGCAGGCCCGGCGCCCACAGGTCGATCAGCACGAGCGGACGTTGCATCGCCACCAGCGTGGTCAGCGTTTCAGGCTCGACGAAACCGGCGATCGCCACGGCGTCCGGCGCATGCAGGCGCATCTGCTGGATCACGTCTTCGGTCGGACCGGCGGTCAGTACCGAAGGCACGATGCCGCGTTCGCGGCACGCGTCTTCCACGCCGTGCAGCACGTGCGAAAAGAACGGGCTGACGGCGAAGTTGTTGTGCTGACGGTGCAACAGGAAAGTGAGGCGGCGGATGCGCGGGCGCAATTGAGCTGCGTCATAGCCGAGCTGCCGCGCCGCTTCGATAACGCGTACGCGGGTGGCCTCGGAAAGGCCGGGCTGGTTCTTCAATGCGCGTGAGACGGTGCCGATCGACACGCTGGCCGCGCGGGCGACGTCGCGGATGGTTGTGGCCATCGAATGAAGCGGCCGCAGGAAGGGCGGCCACAGGGTGTTTGGGTTCCGGCGATTGTATAGTAAAACGTGGCTGAAACAGCCTCGCGAACAGGCGATCCGTACCCGGAAATACCCGTAGGCAGTGGCGCAGGCCTGATTTATGTTGTTTAGTAAAAATTGCTAAACAAGTGAATCTTTCGTGATGTGTTGCACCGGAGTGGTGCGTCTCGGTTTTGAGTCCGCTGTCGGCGAGTTTTGCCACGGCCAGGACTTTGCCTATGCCATCCGGCTGAGGCGACAGCGGCGGCGTTTGAGCGTGAAATAACAAAAAAGCCGCACGAGGCGGCTTTCTTCAAATGACGCTCAGGGAGGGCGCTTATGAATGTCCTGTTTGCATTGCGCGCGTATTCAATGGCGCGCGACAGCGGCGGCGGGCCGCTCGCGCGAGGCAGCGCGGGTTTCGCCGCTCATGTCGCGAGCACCCCAGCGCTGCGCGAGCGCGGCGCACACCATCAACTGGATCTGGTGGAACAGCATCAGCGGCAAGACCACGGCGCCCACCGCATGCGAGGCGAAAATCACCTTGGCCATCGGCACGCCGGCGGCGAGGCTTTTCTTCGAACCGCAGAAGATGATCGTGATCTGGTCGGCGCGATTGAATCCGAGCCGCTTGCTGACCAGGATCGTGACGGCCAGCGCGAGTGCGAGCAGCACAACGCTGATCAACAGCAGGCCGCCGAGGGCGGACAACGGGATCTGGTGCCACAGGCCTTCGTTGACGGCCTCGCTGAACGCGCCGTACACCACCAGCAGGATCGAGCCCTGGTCGACGAATTTCAGCACGCCGCGGTTGCGCTCGATCCACTTGCCGATCAGCGGGCGCAGCAACTGCCCGGCCACAAACGGCACCAGCAATTGCAGAACGATATTGCCCACCGTATGCCACGGCGAGGCGCCGCCGCTCGCAGCCTGATTGGTGACGACGAGGCTGACGAGTGCGGGCGTGATGAAGATGCCCAGCAGGCTCGAGGCCGACGCGCTGCATACGGCGGCCGGCACGTTGCCTTTAGCAATGGACGTGAACGCGATCGACGACTGAACCGTCGACGGCAGCGTGCAGAGGAAGAGGACCCCCGCGTAGAGCGCCGGCGTGACAAGTGGCGAAAGGAGCGGCTTAAGCGCGAGGCCGAGCAGCGGAAACAGCGCGAACGTGCTGAGCAGCACTACCAGATGCAGGCGCCAGTGCGTCGCGCCCGCAACGATCGCTTCGCGTGAGAGCTTGGCGCCGTGCAGGAAAAACAGCAGGCCGACCGCAACGTTCGTCACCCAGTTGAACCCGACGGCGGCCTGCCCGTGAACCGGCAGGAAGCTGGCAAGGGTCACGGTGCCAACGAGGCACAGGGTGAAATTGTCGGGAAGCAGTTTCGGGCGAGCCATGGCGGAATCTCGATTCGGTGATGCGGAAAGCCGGGCGCGCAAATACGCCCGGCTCAGGCTATGAAAAACGCCTATTGTTGTTGAAAATCGATTGAATAGGCAAATTCATTTGCAGAATCGATTAATGACTATCGTGCATCAAATCGCTGCGTCGGCGGCCTTCAGTCGATGTTCACGGTCAGTTCCAGTATTGGCGACCGTATCTGTTTGGTCCACTGCCGTTTTGACAATCAGGCGAAAATTCGGCCGGGATTCGTCATACGCAAACACGTGTAGCGGATCTCGGAATAGCCCGTAAACCAAGCCGTTTCAAGGCTTTCGCGCAAGGGCTATGTCGCGGAAAAACGTCGCAGTAACAAGGTGTTACAACAGCGCTCGAGGCCTAACACTTTTTGGCTCGACACCCTTTGCCGGCACCCATAAATTACTGCTCACAGGCCATCGGGATGCCCCGCGCCGCGACAGATACGCAGCGCTCGTGCCGGTCCCAGAACAAGCCCATCGCAGCTCGAACGGTGGACTTCAGGCAGGTCTTCGGGCATGTGAGTCACTTGGTGGACGGGTTGTCGAGAAGGAAGCACTGGGCGCTGGGCGCGGTTATCGCTGCGTTGTGCTCGTTCGCCTACGCAAAAGTGCCGGGCATACCGCACGGCGGCGGTGGTGGCAGTTACTCGCATGCCGATGCGGGCCACCCAATGCGAGGCGACGCGCGCAACGGCGGTAATTACTATGGCGCCGCCAATGCAAGACCGGCTCACAACAACGTGGCCGACAGTAGCGTGCGCTTGCCGCATGGCGGCGCGAACGTCGCCGCTGGCGGCTACGCTAACGGCTTTGGCGGTTACAACCCAGGCATGCATCGTGTTGCCGGGCCGGCTGGATATGCTAACGATGGCCGTGGCGGCATGCAGTACGCGGGCGCAATCACCCCGGTCAGCGCCGAATCGCGCACCGTGCCGCGGCCGCCGCCTAGCGCGCCGGTTCGCGCCGGCTCGATTCGTGCCGACATCGCCCGCTACAACGAGGAGCGCGGCACCTCGCGCGCAATGCAGCGCCAAGGGGACGACCCGCGTCAGCAGGAAGGTTCGCCGTACCGTAACTAATCGCGGACTAAAAGCCCGCGTTGAATGCGGTTCTACACCGCTCCTCGTCTCACCGAATTCCCCTCCCACACTTCGCCAAATCCGCCTTTCCGGCTTTCAAACCGGTTTGCTGCGGTATTGCGCGCCGCCGCCTTCCCAAAAGCTCCCGTCAATGTGACGTTTCGACGCCACACTTTATTGAAAACACTCGGCAGCAGCCGCATCCCATCGTCAAATTTGGTTGTTTCTGCGGCGACGCGTCATCCGCATGTCATCTGAACCGTTATCACCCAGTCGGGCGCAATGTCAGTAACGTTTTGCGCCGAACCGCGAGGTCTGCGGCGATGCGGCGATGAGGTACACGGCCTGCGCTTTATCAGGCCGATAAGCGACAAAACTAATCAGACCGCTATACCCGCAATAACCCAAGATATTTTTGTCCATAAAAATGGTCCGCAAAGATGGTCCCGCCCAGATTGGCTCGATGATCGAACGGACAACAACAATGGTTCGCGCGAGCTCCCCCTTTCGCACAGCCACACCCTTTTTGACAAAGACAGGAGAACCCATGAAAACAAGCATCAGCAGTGCGCTGAAGACCACCCTCAAGGCAACCGCGTGTGCCGCTCTGCTGGCCAGTGCATCGTCTGCTTTTGCGCAATCGAGCGTGCAACTCTACGGTCAGGTCGACGAATGGGTTGGCGCGCAGAAGTTCCCGGGCGGCAAGACGGCAGTGCAGGTGTCCGGCGGCGGCATGTCGACGTCGTACTGGGGCTTGAAGGGGGCTGAGGATCTGGGCAACGGCTACAAGGCGATCTTTGCGCTGGAAGGCTTCTTCCTCGCGCAGAACGGCCAGTACGGCCGCTTCACGGGCGACACGATGTTCTCGCGTAACGCGTACGTCGGTATCGAATCGCCGTACGGCACGGTGACGGCAGGCCGTCTGACCACGCCGCTGTTCGTGTCAACGATTCTGTTCAACCCGTTCGTCGACTCATACGTGTTCTCGCCGATGATCGCTCATACGTATCTCGGCCTAGGCACGTTCCCGACCTACACGACCGATCAGGGCGTGACGGGCGACTCGGGCTGGAGCAACGCGGTGTCGTACTCGTCGCCGAACTTCAACGGCCTGTCCGCGACGGCGATGTACGCGCTCGGCAATACGGCGGGTGAGAATGGCGCGAAGAAGTGGAGCGGCCAGGTGCTGTACTTCCACGGCCCGTTCGCGGCGACCGCGGTGTACCAGTACGTGAACTTCAACAGCGTGCCGGGCGACCTCGGCAGCTTCGATACGTCGGGCGTTCCGGGCCTGAAGAGCCAGAGCGTGGCGCAAGCAGGCGTGACGTACGACCTGAAGTTCGTGAAGTTCTATGGCCAGTACATGTACACGTATAACCAGCAAACCATCTCGAGCTGGCACGTGAATACGGGGCAGGGCGGCGTGACGATACCGGCCGGCCCGGGCTCGGTGATGGCGTCGTACGCCTATTCGCGCGATGGTGGCGGCCTCAACCAGACCCGTCAAACGGCTTCGGTCGGCTACGACTATCCGCTGTCCAAGCGCACGGATATCTACGCGGCTTATATGTACGACAAGATCAGCAGCCAGTCGAGCGGCGACACGTACGGCGTCGGCCTGCGCGCGAAGTTCTAAGCGTCTGGGCTCAAGGCGGGCGGCGCCTGCGAGCAGATGCCGCGTGACGCTAACCCCGCCGAAACAGGCAACACCTGCAAAGCCCACCTTCTCCGGAAGGTGGGCTTTGCCGCTTCTGGCGTCCGTTTTGGGTGTCCGAATCTACTCGATTTGCTGACCAGTTTTTGATAAACCCGGCAAAATGACGTCGATTGATTCCTGAAGCGAGCGATTGAGATGGATACCCTCGTCAGCATGAAAGTGTTCCGCCATGTGGTCGAAGTCGGCAGCTTTGTCGGCGCGGCCGATCGGATGGAGATGTCGGCGGCGATGGCGAGCAAGCATGTGATGCACCTCGAACAGCAGCTCGGTGCGCGTTTGCTGAACCGCACCACACGCCGTGTCGCGCCGACCGAGGCGGGCCGCGAATACTACGAGCGCCTGAGTCAGGTGCTCACCGAACTCGAAGAGGCCGAACAGGTGGTCGGTGCAGCGAGCGTCGTGCCGCAAGGGCGCTTGCGGGTATCGTCGCTATCGGCGTTCGGCTTGAGCCACGTGATGGCTGCTGTGGCCGACTACGCCGCACAGTATCCGCAGGTCACTGTCGACATGACTTTGTCCGACCGTGTGGTCGAACTGATCGACGAAGGCTTCGACGTCGCGATCCGGGCTTCGCCGAATGGGCTGAAATCGTCTTCGCTGATCGCCCGGCAGATTGCGACCGCCCATCTGGTGCTGTGCGCGTCGCCGGCCTATCTGCGCCGGCACGGCACGCCGAAGACCGTTGCCGATCTGGCGCGTCACAACTATCTGCAGTATGCCGGCGTGTCCGCGCTCGAAATCGCTCCCGCGACCGGCGACGCCTCGTCGCGCGTGCGTCTGTCCGGCAACCTGATCGTCAACCACCTGGAGGCGCAGCGCGTGATCGTGCTGCAAGGCGCGGGCATCGCGATGCTCGGCACCGAGGTGATCGGCGACGATCTGGCTGCGGGGCGCCTGGTGCCGCTGCTGGTAGACGACGTGCCGCCGCGCGAGTTGCCGATCCATGTGGTCTATGCGAGCCGGCGGCATCTGTCGGCGAAGGTGCGCTCGTTCGTCGACTTCCTGGCCGAGCGGTTTGCAAACGAATCGCTTTGGCCTTCGCTCGAGCAGATCAAGGCGCTGGCGGTGCGGTAGGCGGACAGGGAAGCGTAGCCGGGACGGCTGGGCTACCAACGCGGCAAGCGGTGCGGCCGGCCGGGTCACCAAGCGCGGCGAGCGGTGCGGTCCGGCCGGGCCACCAAGCGCGGCAAGCTATGCGGTCCGGCCCGGTCACCAAACGCGGCGAGCGATGCGATCCGGCCAGCCGGGCCGCCGAGGCGCCGGGTTGTACGGTCCGGCCGAGGCGATCCTACCCGTTTAGCTATACTGGTTGCCAGCACCTATACGCGTAACGATCTGGGGGAGACATGACGGATCTGTCCACGCCGCAGCGCGCCGGCGGCCACAAGCTGCCCGCGGGTCGGCGCCTGCGCTTTGTCACCGCTGCCGCCTTGTTCGACGGCCACGACGCGTCGATCAACATCATGCGGCGCATCCTGCAAGCGAGCGGTGTCGAGGTGATCCACCTCGGCCACAACCGCTCGGTCGAAGAAGTCGCCACCGCCGCACTGCAAGAAGACGCCGACGGCGTCGCCGTGTCGAGCTACCAGGGCGGCCACAACGAATACTTCCGTTATCTCGTCGATCTGCTGCGCGCGCGTGGCGGCGAGCGCATCAAGGTATTTGGCGGTGGTGGCGGCGTGATCGTCCCCGTCGAAATTGCTGAACTCGAACGGTACGGCGTCGAGAAGATCTATTCGCCGCATGACGGCCAGCGGCTTGGCCTGCAAGGCATGATCGACGACATGATCGGGCGTTGTGCTGAAGTTGCGCGTGCCGCTGCCGCCGTGCCGGAGAGTCCGGTTGGCGAGTGGGTGGCGGATTTGTCGGCGTGCGGGTTGCCGCGTTTTGAGCCGCGTGCGGCGTCGCACGTCGAGACGCGTGCCGACGATCACGCCAACGCGCGCGATGTTTCCGGCAAGACTCGGCAAGCGGCCGGGGCCCTCAACGCTAGCCAGGTCGGCGACACCGCTAGTACCGCTGAGATCGCCGACGCCGCCGGCACCACCATCGACACCACCGGCACCACCATCGACACCACCGGCACCACCATCGACACCACCGACACCACCGACACCACCGGCACCATCGACACCATCGACACCATCGACACCATCGACACCACCGAACAGCCAGACTCTGCAGCCTTCACTTTCCGCCGCCTCGCGCAACTGATCAGCGCGTACGAAGCGGGCCGCGTCAAATCAGCCGAACAGGAAATACTATCGGTCCTCGCTGGAGCGATCGAGGTTCCTGTCCTCGGCATCACCGGCACCGGCGGCGCCGGCAAATCCTCACTTACCGACGAACTGATTCGCCGCTTTCGCCTTGACTATGGCGACGCCCTCACCATTGCCGTGCTGGCTATCGACCCGTCGCGCCGCAAGTCCGGCGGCGCGCTGCTCGGCGACCGCATCCGCATGAACGCAATCGGCGATTGGGGCGACGGCGCGCGCGTTTACATGCGCTCGATGGCGACGCGCAACGCATCGAGTGAAATCACCGATTCGTTGCCCGACGTGCTCACGCTGTGCAAAGCCGCGGGCTTCGATCTGATCATCGTCGAGACGTCCGGGATCGGGCAGGGCAATGCGGCGATCGTGCCGTTCGTCGACGAATCGCTGTATGTGATGACGCCGGAGTTCGGCGCGGCGAGCCAGTTGGAGAAGATCGACATGCTCGACTTTGCCAGCTTCGTCGCGATCAACAAGTTCGATCGCAAGGGTGCGCCGGACGCGTTGCGCGATGTCGCGAAGCAGGTGCAGCGCAATCGCGGCGACTTCGCGAAGGCGCCCGACGCGATGCCGGTGTTCGGCACGATCGCCTCGCGCTTTAACGACGATGGTGTGACCGCGCTTTACCAGCACGTGGCCGAGGCGCTGCGCACGCACGGCCTGCGTTCAGGCGGAGGCCGTCTGCCGATGCTCGACGACCTGCGCTTTTCAAGCGGCCGCAACGCCATCGTGCCGCCGGCACGCGTGCGCTATCTGGCGGATGTCGCGCAGACTGTCCACGCGTACCGCGAGCGTGCCGACGTGCAAGCACGGGTGGCACGTGAGCGCTGGCAACTCACCGAAGCGCGGCGGATGCTCGGCGATGCAGAAGCTGAAGCTGACGCAGGAGCAGGAGCAGGAGCAGGAGCAGGAGCAGGAGCAGGAGCAGGAGCAGGAGCAAACGCAGCTGCAAACGCAAGCGCAGACATCGCTGAAGGCGCAGCAATAGCAGGGGCGGAGACAGGCAATCACACCCAAACCCAACTCGACGCGCTCATCGCCCAACGCACCGCCGCCCTCGGCGAACGCGAACGCAAGCTCCTCGAAGCCTGGCCCCAAACGGTGACCGCCTATTCCGGCGACGAACACATCGTCCGTGTTCGTGACCGCGAAATTCACACCGCGCTCACCGTCACGACACTATCCGGATCTAAGGTCCGCAAAGTCGCGTTGCCGAAATTCGTCGACCATGGCGAAATCCTGCGCTGGCTGATGCTAGACAATCTCCCCGGCTACTTTCCGTTCACCGCAGGCGTGTTTCCGTTCCGCCGGGAAAACGAAGACCCGACACGGATGTTCGCCGGCGAAGGCGATCCGTTCCGCACCAACCGCCGTTTCAAATTGCTCTCTGAAGGCATGCCGGCCAAACGTCTTTCGACGGCGTTCGATTCGGTCACCCTCTACGGCGAAGAGCCAGACGAGCGGCCGGACATCTACGGTAAGGTGGGCAACTCGGGCGTCTCCGTCGCAACGCTCGACGACATGAAAACGCTCTACGACGGCTTCGATCTGTGCGCGCCTGAGACGTCGGTGTCGATGACGATCAACGGCCCGGCGCCGACGATTCTCGCGATGTTCTTCAACGTCGCAATCGACCAGCAGATCGCGCGCATGGCGCAGCAGCAAGGCCGTCCGCTCACGGAAGACGAACTCGCCGCCGCTCGCCGCACAGCGCTGGAAAACGTGCGCGGCACGGTACAAGCCGACATCCTGAAGGAAGACCAGGGCCAGAACACCTGCATCTTCTCGACCGAGTTCAGCCTGAAAGTCATGGGCGATATTCAGGCGTATTTTGTCGATCACGGCGTGCGCAATTTCTATTCGGTGTCGATCTCCGGCTATCACATCGCCGAGGCGGGCGCGAATCCGATCTCGCAACTGGCCTATACGCTCGCGAACGGCTTCACCTATGTCGAGGCCTATCTCGCGCGCGGCATGTCGATCGACGACTTCGCGCCGAATCTGTCGTTCTTCTTTTCGAACGGTATGGACCCGGAGTACACCGTGCTAGGCCGCGTCGCGCGGCGCATCTGGGCCATTGCCATGCGCGAACGCTATGGTGCGAACGAACGCAGTCAGAAGCTCAAGTATCACGTGCAGACCTCGGGCCGCAGCCTGCATGCGCAGGAGATCGACTTCAACGATATACGCACCACGCTGCAAGCGCTGATCGCGATCTACGACAACTGCAATTCGCTGCACACCAATGCATTCGACGAAGCGATCACCACGCCCACTGAAGATTCGGTGCGCCGTGCAGTGGCGATCCAGTTGATCATCAATCGCGAATGGGGTCTGGCAAAGAATCAGAATCCGAATCAGGGCAGCTTCGTGATCGAGGAACTGACCGATCTGGTCGAAGAAGCGGTGCTGGCGGAATTCGATCGACTCACTGAGCGCGGCGGTGTGCTGGGCGCAATGGAAACGGGTTATCAGCGCGGGCGCATTCAGGACGAGTCGATGCTGTACGAGCATCGCAAGCACGACGGCTCGTATCCGATAATCGGCGTGAACACGTTTTTGAGCACACATCCGCACGAAGCGCCGCAGCCGATCGCGCTCGCCCGTTCTACCGACGAAGAGAAGCAGAGTCAGTTGAAGCGCCTACGCGATTTTCAGGCGCAGCACCGTGACGAGGCGCCGGCGGCGCTTGAGCGTTTGAAGCGCGCAGTGATCGACGATGACAACGTGTTCGCGGTGCTAATGGATGTCGTGCGCGTCTGCTCGCTCGGGCAGATCACGCACGCATTGTTTGAAGTGGGCGGGCAGTACCGCCGCAATATGTGAAATTAGGGCGTGTTGCCAATTAGGGCGTGTTGCCAGTAGCGAGACCTGAACGCGAGGCAGGCTCAAGAGGCTGCATACAACGCCCGAGGGTGAATGCCGGACATGCTGCGGCGCCAGAATCGAGCCGCAGCAAAACGTCTTAACCAGGCACTTACCGCGCGATGCCCAGCCGCGCTTTCGCGTCGTTATATTCCTGCGTCAATCGCCGAACCAGCTCACCCACGCTCGGCACATCGTCCATCAGGCCGACGCCCTGGCCTGCGCCCCAGATGTCTTTCCACGCCTTCGCCTTGTCGCTGCCGAAGTTCATTGCGGTCTTGTCCGATTCCGGCAGCGCGTCCGGGTCCAGCCCCGCGTTCACGATACTTTCGCGGATGTAGTTGCCGTGCACGCCGGTGAACAGGTTCGTGTAGATGATGTCCGACGCCGTGGAGTTGACGATTGCCTGCTTATAGCTGTCGACCGCGTGCGCTTCTTTGGTCGCGATGAAGCGCGTGCCCATGTAGGCGAGGTCCGCGCCCATGGCCTGCGCGGCGAGAATCGAGCCGCCGTTGGCGATCGAGCCGGACAGGACGATCGGGCCGTCGAACATGCGCCGCACTTCGCCGACCAGCGCGAACGGCGAGGTCGTGCCCGCATGGCCACCGGCGCCCGACGCCACCAGGATCAGCCCGTCGACGCCCGCTTCCAGCGCCTTCTGTGCATGCCGGAGGTTAATCACGTCGTGCAGCACGATGCCGCCGTAGCTATGCACCGCGTCGACGATCTCACGCGCCGGTGCGCGCAGGCTGGTGATGAAAATCGGCACCTTGTGTTCGACGCACACACGCACGTCGTGCTCGAGCCGCGTATTCGACTGATGGACGATCTGGTTGACAGCGATCGGTCCGATGACCGCGTCGGGGTTAGCCGCCTTGTGCTCGGCGAGCTGTGCCTGAATCTGCGTGAGCCATTCGTCGAGCAGTTCGGCCGGGCGAGCGTTCAGCGCGGGGAACGAGCCGACGATGCCGGCCTTACATTGAGCCAACACGAGTTCGGGATAGCTGACGATGAACATCGGCGAAGCGACGACGGGCAGCGCGAGTTTTTGCAGGACGGCGGGCAATGCCATGGTGCGAGTCTCCTGATAAGCGGACCGGTGCGGTGTAGAGCGCCCGGCGATAATGAGTTTAGCGGCACATGGCCTGTGGTGCGTCGAGACTGACCAGCGTCATGCCGCCGCCACGATCTCGCCACGCGTTTGCCACGGTCGTCCGAAAATTTAAGAACGATCGTTCGATTATAGGCGAAGCTGCCGCTTCGTGTTCGTTTAGAACAGTTGGAAGGAGTGTTCAGTTTCTATGCTTGCGTGGGTTATCCCACCCCGCGTCGACACGTTGCGCTCCTACAATGCTTTGACTTCCAAATGACAAGAGACCCGCTATGGCCTTCGAGGATTTCACGCCCTTTCGCGTCGCCGTGGGCGACGTCGATATTTTCGGAGTGAAGGGCGGGGCAGGGCCGCCTCTTCTGCTGCTGCATGGCCACCCGCAGTCGCATCTGATCTGGCAGCGATGCGCGGCGCAACTGGCGGAACACTTCACCGTCATCGCCACCGACTTGCGCGGCTACGGCGCCTCAGGCAAACCGCCGAGCGACGCCGACCACACGCCGTATTCCAAGCGTACGATGGCGGCGGATCAGGTCGCCGTGATGCACCACTTCGGCTTCGAACGATTCCTCGTGTGCGCACATGATCGCGGCGCCCGCGTCGCGCATCGGATGGCGCTCGACCATGCAGACGCCGTCGAGCGCTTGATGCTGCTCGACATCGCGCCGACGCTCGCGATGTACGAAGCCACCGACCGCGCCTTCGCGACGTATTACTTCCACTGGTTTTTCCTGATCCAGCCGGAACCGCTGCCGGAGACGCTGATCGGCGCGAACCCGACCGCGTATGTCGATGCGGTGATGGGCAGCCGTCACGCAGGTCTGGCGCCGTTCGCGCCGGAAGCGCTTGACGCGTATCGCAGTGCTTTGGCGCAACCCGGCGCCGTGCATGCGATGTGCGAGGACTACCGGGCGTCGGCGAGCATCGACCTCGAACACGACCGGGCCGACATCGAGCGTGGCCATAAGATCGGCTGTCCGCTGCGTGTGTTGTGGGGCGACAAGGGCGTGATCGAGAAATGCTTTGACGCGCTGGAGGAATGGCGTCACGTCGCGCGGGACGTGAGCGGGCGTTCATTGGCGTGCGGGCATTACATTCCTGAAGAGGCGCCAGACGAACTGGTCGCGGAAATGCTGTCGTTCTTCGAGGCGGTCGAACAGTAAGCCACTTTATTCATACGAAATGCGGCCGCTAGCTCGCTCATACCCGATGCGGCCGACATTTCATACACCGACATTCCATACGCCTGCGATGCGGCCACTGTTTCGCGCAAGCGCGCAGCGGCGCAGCCACGTGTTTCGTTCAGCCTAGCGGCGGCAAGCGGCGCGCGACGGGCGTCGACTTGACGATTGCGGTGCTCGTCTCCGCGCGCTCGGTGACTTTCGACAGAATCTCGTCGAGTTGCTCAATCGACTGCAGAACCAGGCGACAGATGAAACAGTCGTCGCCGGTCACCTTGTCGCATTCGACAAATTCCGGAATGCGCCGGATCACGTCTTCCACCAGATGCAACTGCCCGGGCAACGGCTTCACGCGCACGATTGCCTGTAACGTGAAGCCGAGCGCGCGCGGATCGATCTGCACGGTGAAGCGCTCGATCACGCCTTGCGCTTCGAGCCTTCGGATGCGTTCGGCCGTACTCGGCGCCGAGAGGCCGACCAGACGCGCCAGTTCGCTGACTGGCTGCCGGGCGTCCGCCGCCAACGCGGCGAGCAGCGCACGGTCGGTTTCGTCGAGTGTCGCGGGTGCGGCGGGAACAAGGCGTTTCGTCATGATGGCCTTCGATTATTAGGTTCCTTCTCAGGAAGACTTAAGTTTAGCCATGTATTCGGGCGGCTGGATTAATTACACTGCTTCTCATGCAGGAATCAATTCGAGGATCGAATCATGGCGTCAAATGAGATTCGCCGCGGCGCGGCGGAAATGACCATGGCCATGCTGATGTCCGGCACCATCGGCTGGCTGGTGGTGTCGTCGCAGCAGAGCCCGTTCAATGTGGTGTTCTTTCGCTGCATCTTCGGCGGCGCGACGCTGGCGCTCGTGTGCGCTGTACTCGGCCTGTTCAGGCGCAAGCTCTTTTCGTGGAAGATGCTCGGCCTCGCGCTGCTCGGCGGCGCGGCTATCGTCATCAACTGGGTGTTGCTGTTCGCGGCCTATTCACGCGCTTCGATCTCGATGGCAACCGCCGTCTACAACACGCAGCCGTTCATGCTGGTCGCGCTCGGCGCGCTGGTGTTCCGCGAGCGCATCAGCGCGTCGACGGTCGCCTGGCTGGCGGTCGCGTTTGTCGGTCTCGTGTTCGTGGTGAAGGTCGAGCCGGCGGTGTTGGCGGTGCCGGGGCAGTATCTGGTCGGTGTCGCCTATGCCGTGGGCGCGGCGGCAATGTATGCGGTCTCGTCGATCATCACGAAGCGCCTGAAGGGCACGCCGCCGCATCTGATTGCGTTGATCCAGGTGTCGCTCGGCGTCGTGATGCTGGCGCCGTTTGTGCGCTTCGATGCGCTGCCGACTAACGGCGTGCAGTGGCTTGAATTGACCGTGCTCGGTATCGTCAACACGGGGCTCATGTATGTGCTGCTCTACGGCGCGATCCAGAAACTGCCGACCTCGATGACCGGTGCCTTGTCGTTCATCTATCCGGTGGTAGCGATCATCGTCGACCGGGTCGCGTTCGGGCAGACGCTCGCGTGGATTCAGGTGCTCGGCGCGGTGCTGATTCTCGTGGCGGCCGCCGGCGTGAATCTCGGCTGGCGGATCGTGCCGCAGAAACGTCTGTCTTCGACCTGATGTCATGACTGTGGCGCCGACGGATCGACCGGCGATAGTACGGATTCCGGAGTAACCGGCGCGCTGCATTGCTCATATAGACGGACCAATGACGTCCAGCTTGTGCGACTACGAGGCTTCGTAACGTTGTCTGTATGCGGGTTTAAAAGGCAGCGTCAAACTTCTGTAGGGAAATCACTGATGCGGGCAAAAAACCGGCACGCGTATCATTCATAGCGACGCTGATCACGTCCGACAGAATTTCCGCCGCTCGCCTTGATGGTCGAGCGGCTTTCTTTTTGTGGCGACGGTTTTGGCGTTTTGCGTGCCATACGGCGCTTACCGCTCACCGCTCACCGCTTACCTCCTGCCTCCTGCCTCCTGGCGCTCGACCTCCTACACCGCGCGCGTCACGCCTCGCGCGCGACGATGCGCTCGCCATCGATTTCCAATGGCCCGTTCCCGACGGCCAACTCCTCAACGATCGCATGCACCAACGTGGACCATTCGCCGCGCGGTTTGAGCATTGCTGCGGCGGCGCGCATCACGGCGGCCTCGTCGAGCATCCGCAGCAAGGTGTCGAAGCTCATCGCGCGAACTTCGAGCAGCTTGAACACAATCAACACCTTCAACGCATTTTTCGCATTACGCGCCGGATCGGCACGTAGCCACGCGACGCGTGAAAACGCCCGTTCAAGCGCCTGCTCGACATTCGTAAAGGGCGAGCCATGACCGGGAATCACGAGCCGCACGTCGAGCTTCGCGATAGCGTCGAGGACCGCCTGTTCCTCGGCGAAACCGCTTTCACCTTCCAGTTCGGGAAAGATCACGCCAAAGCCGTTTTCCCACAGCGCGTCCGCGCTGATCAGGATGCGTTCGTCCGCGCAATACAGCATCAATGAATGCGGATCGTGGCCAGGTGCGCCGAGCACCTGCCAGTCGAGCGCGCCGAGCCGCAGTTGCGCGCCGGGCGCGATCGTCTCGGTGAAGGTGAAGCGCTCGCAGCGCTGTCCGGTGGCGCGAAACGTCAGACGGGTTTCATCCCAATCGTGTACCGCGTCGGCTTCCGATGCGGGAATCGCAGTACGGCACGGCCACGCCGACTGCAATAGCGCGTTGCCGCCGCAGTGATCCGAATGCAGATGCGTATTGACGATCAGATCGAGCGGTCGCGCACCGAGCGTTTGCTTTACCAGCGCGAGCGTTTGCGGCGCGTGGGTTGCGTAACCGGTATCGACGAGCGCGGCACACGTGTCGTCGACCAGCAGCACGTTGTTCGACGAAAGCCAGCCGCGTTCGAAGACTCGGATCGATTCCGGTAGCGTGATCATGGTGCGCCTGTGTCCGCGTTGGTGTCTGCGCTTGTATCCACGCTTGTATCCACGCTTGTGTCCACGTTTATGTCCGCGCCTGAGTTCGCCGATGCCTCGGGTTTCGGCATCACGAGGATGGTCGACGTGCCGATCAACATAGTGTCGCCGCGCTGATTCACCACGCTCCCTTCGAGATGGGTCAGATCGCCGTTCAGACTCGGCTTCCAGTAAGCGTCGCGCACGCGCCAGGTGATTGTCAGCGTATCGCTCGCGTGGACCGCTTTTTTCAGCTTGATATCGAACTCGAGTCCGAGCGGCTGCGCGTAGGTCGAGAAATGCGTGGCCAGCAGCGCCATGAAATACGCGGTTGGTTGCGTGCCGGACGCGATCAACCCGCCGAAGCGGCTTTGCGCCGCGTACGCGTCGTCGTGATGCAGCGGATTCAAGTCGTTGACGAGCGTGGCGAACGATTTCACCGATTCCGCCGATAGTTCGAGCGTCGAGCTGAACGTCTCGCCGACTGTCACGATGCGCGGCGCAGCGTTCATCGTTGCACCTTCGCCTGCTTTGCCATGAACTCCGCGTGGCGTTCCTCGATCGCGTCCCAGACCGCGCGCTTCGCATCGTCGTCGAACAACGACCAGCCGGCGATTTCGTCGATCGTGCGCAAGCAGCCTTCGCACCAACCGGTCGAGGCGTCCATCTTGCACACGCTGATGCAGGGTGACGGCACGGCAGCCTCGTCGTCTTCGTTATCGATGCCCGCTGTCATCGCTTCACGCCGTCTCGCGTAGCGCCACGTCGATCACCGGCGCGCCCGTCAGCGCAATCAATTCCTGCGCTGTCAGATTGAACACCGCATGCGGATGACCCGCGGCGGCCCACAGGCTGTCGAGCGCCAGCAGATCGGCATCGATAAGCGTGACCGGTTCCGTCGCGTGGCCGATCGGGCACACGCCGCCGATCGCATAACCGGTTTTCTCGCGGACGAACTTCGCATCCGCACGGCCGATCTCGCCGACTTGCGCCGCGACCTTCTTTTCGTCGACGCGATTCGCGCCGCTCGCGATCACCAGCACAGGCGCATCGTCTTCGCGGCGGCGAAACAGGATCGACTTGGCGATCTGCGCAACCGAACAGCCGAGGCCGGCGGCGGCTTCGGCGGAAGTCTTGCCGGTTTCCGGCAGCATCACGATCCGGCCCGCGTGGCCGCGTTCACGCAGCAACTGCGCGACGCGGCGCGCCGAGTCGGGCAACGCGGCGAGATCGTCGGATTCGAGAGAAGCGTGGTCCGTCATCTGTCTATGTCCTGAATGGATTGCAAGAGTCAAACGCAGTTGGCCTGTTCGCTGCGCGCTTTGGCAAGCAACGCCTTGCCGGCGCGCGATACGTTCGGCCGGCCAATCGACGTCGAAATGAAATCGCCGATCGCGACGACTTGCGCGAGGTCGATGCCGGTCTCGATGCCGAGGCCGTTCATCAGATACAGCACGTCTTCGGTTGCGACGTTGCCGGTTGCGCCCTTCGCATACGGGCAGCCGCCGAGCCCTGCCACTGAAGCGTGATAGATCTCGATACCTTCCTGCAACGCGGCGTAGATGTTCGCGAGCGCCTGACCGTAGGTGTCGTGGAAGTGGCCCGACAGACGTTCGCGCGGGAACACCCTGGTGACCGCCTCGAACACTTCGCGTGTGCGCTTCGGCGTGCCGACGCCGATCGTATCCGCGATATCGATCTCGTCGCAGCCGAGCGCCGCGAAACGTTCGACCACATCGACCACCGACGCCACCGGCACTTCGCCTTGATACGGACAACCGAGCGCACATGACACGCTGCCGCGAATTCGCAGGCCGTGATCCTTCGCCGCCTGCGCGACCGGCGCGAATCGATCGATGCTTTCCGCGATGCTGCAATTGATGTTCTTCTGTGAGAACGCTTCGCTGGCCGCCCCGAAGATCACGATCTCGTCCGCGCGCGCGGCGAGCGCGCCTTCGAAACCGCGCAGGTTCGGCGTCAACACCGAGTAGATCGTGCCCGCCCGGCGCTCGATGCCGGCCATGACGTCGGCGCCGTCGGCCATCTGCGGCACCCATTTCGGCGATACGAACGACGCTGCTTCGACGTTGCGAACTCCCGCCGCCGACAAGCGGTTGATCAACTCGATCTTGATCGCGGTGGGGACGAATTCTTTCTCGTTCTGCAGTCCGTCACGCGGACCGACTTCGACGATTTTGACGCGTTGGGGCAAGGCCATGATGTGTCTCCTGTGTCGACCGGAGTTTGCGCTTTAGCGCATTACTCCGGTCCCATGCAAAGCGGTCGACCGGAGTTTGCGCTTTAGCGCATTACTCCGGTCCCATGCAAAGCGGTCGACCGGAGTTTGCGCTTTAGCGCGTTACTCCGGTCCCATGCAAAGCGGTCGACCGGAGTTTGCGCTTTAGCGCGTTACTCCGGTCCCATGCAATGAGCCCGCGCGTGGCGGCGCTCCTTCGATTGCTCAGTCGGATTCGATGGTGGTGTTCAAAATCCGCACTCGATAGGTGAGTTCCGTATCCACGCTCAGTATCCACGTTCGATATCGACCACGCCGCCCACCGTTTCGCCGCGCATCAGCGCCGCCATTTTCCGTGCGACCTGGGCGACGCTCTCTTCGCGCAAGGTGAGCGCGGAGATGTGCGGCGTAATCGTGATGCGCGGCTCCTGCCAGAACAGATGATCGGGCGGCAACGGTTCTTCGCGGAACACGTCCAGCGTCGCCGCAGCGAGCTGGCCGCTTGCGAGCGCTTCGAGCAGATCCTGTTCGACCAGATGCCTGCCACGTGCGACGTTGATCAAATACGCGCCTTTCGCGAGCCTGGAAAAGGTGCGCTTGTTCAGCACGTCGCCCGTATCCGGCGTATGCGGCAGCAGATTCACCAGCACTTTCACGCCGTCGAGAAATGCATCGAACTGCGCTTCACCGGCGAAGGTCGTGATGCCGTCGATTTGCCGCGCACTGCGACTATAGCCGCGCACGGGCATACCGAACGACGCGACCGCTTGCGCCACATGCGCACCGAGTACGCCGAGGCCGAGCACGCCGACCGTGAAGGTCTCGCGCGGATGCGGGTCGAGCACTTCCCAGCGGCGCTCGCTTTGGAGCGTCTGATATTCGTCGAAACGACGCAGGTAGCGCAGCACCGCATGCGTCACATACTCGGCCATTTGCGGCGCCATGCCGGTGTCTTCGAGCCGGATCAACTGGGCGTTGCGCGGCAGCGTACCGGGTTGCTCGTGTTCGAGCGCGAGGATCGCATCGACGCCCGCGCCGAGATTGAAGATTGCGCGCAGATCGTCGCGGCCGGCCAGCATCTCATGCGGCGGCCGCCACACGACCGCGAAATCGGCTGGTTCGGTGTCGCCCGTCTGCCATTCGCGCAGTTCGGCTTCCGGCAGCGCGCGGGCGAAGTCGTGGAGCCACGCAGCGGCGTCGGCATGCGGCATGTAGAAGAGGATTTTCATACGGTGCGGAAGGCGAGTGCGTTGTCGAGTCTGATGACGGGAAAGGCCCGGTAGAACGGCTGCAACGCCCGCGGCGCTTCAGACGACGCTTGCGGCATGGGACCTCCTCCTTTTAGGAATAGGCTTCATTCTACTTTTTCGACGCGAATCGCGTGCGTTTGCGCACGGGCGTGCAGTTTTGGCTGGGCCTCTGGCTCGGCCGCGCTCCCTGGCGTGGCTCGGATCCAGCTGCGGCAACAGCCACGGCGACGGCAACAGCCACAGCCACGGCGACGGCAACGGCGACGGCAACGGCGACGGCAACGGCGACGGCAACGGCGACGGCAACGGCAACGGCAACGGCAACGGCAACGGCAACGGCAACGGCAACGGCAACGGCAACGGCAACGGCAACGGCAACGGCGACGGCAACGGCGACGGCAATGGCCACGGCCACGGCCACGGCCACGGCAGAGCCGGGGCGAAACGATTTGGCCGTGTATTTGCCCCATAAACAAAGCACAAAAACTTGGTTCGCCCTGGCGGCGCCCGGCGGGACAATCACTTTCCGGATTCCGGCAGCGAGGGACTGACATGCTTTCATGCACCAAATCGACATGGCCGCCGCGGCTCGTCACGGTTCCCGGCCTGCACGGCAGCGAGGGCGCGCACTGGCAAACCTGGCTCGAACGGCAATTCGCGCGCTCGCTGCGCGTCGAACAGGCCGACTGGGATGCCCCGGACGTCGCCGTCTGGGCGCGGTCGCTGCGCGATCTGCTCGCGCGCGAACGTGGACCGTTCGTGCTGGCCGCCCACAGCTTCGGTTGCCTTGCGACCGCCCATGCGTTGCAGCAGGCGTCGTACGCGAACGACGTGGTCGGCGTGCTGTTCGTCGCGCCTGCGAGCCCGGAGAAATTCGCCTTCGCCGGACCATTCGACGCGCGGCGCCTCGGCGTGCCGTCGATTCTGATCGGCAGTGAAACCGACCCGTGGATGCCGCTCGCCGGTTCGCGTGATCTCGCGCAGCGTTTCGGCAGCGCGTTCGTCAATCTCGGCGATGCCGGACACATCAACACCGCGGCGGGATTCGGCCCGTGGCCGCGTGCCAAGTATTTCGTCGACACGCTGGTGCATTGCGCGGCGCCGCTGCGCTTTCGCGAGGAGACGTTCGAGGTCGCGCAGCACGCGTTCGTTTGAGTGGCCTGAGTGCTTCACCCGGTGTTTGGGAGTCGAGCGCCGGGCAAGTGATTGCGTAACCAGACGCATACCCGAGCGTCCAATTGAGCGTGAGTGAACTCGTAAGCGATCCGTTAGAATCCCGCTTCACGCTGCACGTTCGTGCGGCTACAGATTTTCATCATCGATAGGCGGGGACAAGATGGCAGGCAAGACGGGGACATCGCGCTGGCTCGCAGCCGGCATGACGGCAATGACGCTCGCGCTCGGCAGCATCTCGACGGCGCACGCCGACACATCGCTGCTCAACGTGTCGTACGACGTGACGCGCGAGTTATACAAGGACATCAACGCCGGCTTCATCACGGCATACAAGCAAAAGAGCGGCGAGACCGTGTCGATTCGCCAGTCGCATGGCGCGTCGAGCGCGCAGGCGCTATCAGTGTTGCAAGGACTGCAGGCTGACGTCGTGACGATGAACCAGCCGAACGACATCGACCTGCTAGCAGAAAAGGGCCAACTGGTGCCTGCCAACTGGCGCGCGCGCCTGCCGGACGACAGCGCCCCGTACACCACGACGATGGTGTTCCTCGTGCGCAAGGGCAATCCAAAGCACATCAAGGACTGGGACGACCTCGCCAAACCTGGCGTGCAAGTGGTGATCGCCAATCCGAAGACTTCGGGTAACGGCCGCTACGCGTATCTGGCTGCGTGGGGCTATCGCAAGCAGCATGGCGGCACCGATGCACAGGCACTCGAGTTCGAAAAGGCGATCTTCAATAACGTGCCGGTGCTCGACACGGGCGGCCGCGGCGCGACGACGACTTTCACGCAACGCGGTATCGGCGACGTGCTAGTGACGTTCGAAAACGAAGTGTCGTTGATCGACACGGGGGTGGGCGCGGGCAATTTCGAAGCGGTGTATCCGTCGGTGAGCCTGCTGGCTGCGCCGCCGGTGTCGCTCGTCGACAAGGTGGTCGACAAGCGCGGCACGCGCAAGGAAGCGCAGGCGTACCTCGACTATCTGTGGTCGCCGGCCGCGCAGGAAATCATTGCGCAACACCATCTGCGTCCGCGTGACAAGAACGTGCTCGCGAAGCACGCGTCCGAGTTCAAGCCGATCAAGACCTTCACCGTCGAAGAGATGTTCGGCAGCTGGCAGAAAGCGCAGCAAACGCATTTCTCTGATGGTGGCACGTTCGATCAGATCATCGTGGATAAGAAGTAAATCTCTACGTTAGAAGTAAAAAGGCCGCCTCGTTTCTGACTGCACCCCGAAGTAAGTTGGACATCCGTCCGACGATTCGAGGTGCCGTTCATTTCCGAGGCGGCCTTTTTTATGCGTGTGTTTGATCACACACGCCTGATACGCGTAGTTCTTTAATTCGGCGCAGCGTGCTTATCACAGCCGTGCTCGCAGCCGCTTTGATCCAGCGGCATCTGCTGTGCCGCTTCCGCGCGAATGCCGAGGCGTTCGAGCAGCTTGCGATCCGCTTCGGCTTGCGGGTTGCTGGTGGTCAGCAACTGGTCGCCGTAGAAAATCGAGTTCGCGCCGGCTAGGAAACACAGCGCCTGCAACGCTTCGTCCATCTGTTCGCGGCCTGCCGACAGACGCACCATCGCGCGTGGCATCGTGATGCGCGCAACAGCAATCGTACGCACGAATTCGAACGGATCGATTGCTTCGGTGCCGGTCAGCGGCGTGCCTTCCACTTGCACCAGGTTGTTGATGGGTACCGATTCCGGATACGGCTCCATGTTCGCCAGTTGCGCGATCAGGCCGGCGCGCTCACGGCGCGATTCGCCCAAACCGACAATACCGCCGCAGCACACGTTGATGCCCGCATCGCGCACGCGTTCCAGCGTGTCGAGGCGGTCCTGGTACGTGCGCGTCGAAATGATCTGGCCGTAGAACTCCGGCGACGTATCGAGGTTGTGGTTGTAGTAGTCGAGACCCGCTTCGCGCAGACCTTGCGCCTGATGCGTTTCCAGCATGCCGAGTGTCACGCAGGTTTCGAGGCCCATCGCCTTCACGCCGCGGATCATGTCCTTGATCGGCTCGAGGTGGCGGTCCTTCGGATTGCGCCACGCCGCGCCCATGCAGAAGCGCGTCGCGCCGTTTTCCTTGGCGACTTTGGCGGCGGCCAATACTTCATCGACCGGCATCAGCTTGTCAGCCTGCAGGCCCGTGTCGTGATGCACCGACTGCGGACAGTACGCGCAATCTTCTTCGCAACCGCCGGTCTTGATCGACAGCAGCGTCGACAGTTGCACCGTGTTCGCGTCGAAGTGTTCGCGGTGGGTTTGCTGCGCGCGGAACATCAAGTCGTTGAACGGCAGTTCGTACAGCGCGACGATGTCGGCGACGCGCCACTTGGCCACCGACTTGGTGCCTGCTGCAGCATTATTGTTGGCGGCGGCCGTGTCGGCTGGCGTCGGAGCGATGTTCAGTTGCGTCATGTCGTCAATCCTCATGGATGGATGTAATGGGTGTTCAGCGCTGCGCGTGACGCAGCGTCTGCAGGAGTCGGTTGATGTCGAGTTGATCCGCCGCGAACTCGGGCGAAGCCGGGTTCAAATGCGGCACGATACCTAGCAAGGGTGCATCGTATTCGCGCGCGAGATGCTCGCGAACCGAGGCGATGTTTTCATCGGGGAACGTCATGTCCGGATCGATGCGGTTGGCCACCCAACCCGCAAGTGTCAGCCCACGCGCGGCGATCGCTTCGGCGGTGAGTAACGCATGGCTGATGCAACCGAGGCGCATGCCGACCACCAGCACGACCGGCAGTTTCAGCGCGACGGCGAGGTCGGCGGTGTCTTGCGTTGCGGTCAGCGGCACGCGAAAACCGCCGACGCCTTCGACCACGACGATCTCCGCTTGCTTCAAAGCTTGCGCATGGCATTCGACGATGTGATCGATGTCGAACGTGGCGTTTTCCAGCGCGGCGGCGATATGCGGCGCGGCGGGTTCTTTCAGCAGATACGGCGTGCGAATCGCTGGCGGCAGCAGGACACTCGACGCAGCGTCGAGTTGATCGGCGTCTTCGTTATGCAATACGCCGTTCACTTCGAACGCGCCTGCGGCGATCGGCTTCATCGCGGCGGCTTGCAGGCCTTCGCGAACGAAACCGCGCAACAGCGCCGAGGATACGAAGGTCTTGCCAATTTCCGTATCGGTACCGGTGACGAATAGCGACAGCGCGCTTTGATTCGAGCCAATCATGCCGCCTTTGCCCCGAGTTGTTGCAAGCCCGCTTCGAGCCGGTCCAGATCCGCTTGCGAATGCGCGGCGGAAAGCGAAATGCGCAGCCGCGACGTGCCGGTGGGTACGGTCGGCGGACGGATCGCCGGCACCCAGAGGCCGGCACGATCGAGCGTGGCCGCGATGTCGAGGGTGGCTTCGTTCGAGCCGATGATCAGCGGTTGCACGGCAGTGTGCGAATCGACCGGCAGCCACGGCGTGGCTTTCAGCATTGCGCGCGTGCGTTCGATCAATTGCTGGAGATGGGCGCGCCGCGCGTCACCTTCTTCGCCACCGATAATGCGCAGACTCGCCGATACCGCATGCGCCGCGGCGGGCACCGACGCGGTCGTGAAAATGTACGGACGCGCGCGCTGCACGAGCCATTCGATCACGGTCTCATGTGCGACGACGAATGCGCCCGATACACCTGCCGCTTTACCGAGCGTGCCGATCGAAATCAGATTCGGCGAGCGCAATGCGGCCTGGGCGATTGCGCCGCGGCCTTGCGGACCGAGCACGCCGAAACCGTGCGCATCGTCGACGATCAGCCATGCGCTATGCCGTTCTGCAAGTTCGAGCAGACGCGGCAGCGGCGCGATATTGCCGTCCATGCTGAATACCGTGTCGGAGACGATTACTTTGACTTCGGCGTCCGAGGCATCGAGCATCGCGCTCAACGCTTCCGTATCGCAGTGCGGATAGATCTGCACGTCGGCGCGAGACAAACGCGCGCCGTCGATCAGCGACGCGTGATTCAACGCGTCGGAGAACAGCGTCGTGCCGCGGCCCGCGAGCGCGGTGAGCGTCGCGAGATTCGCCATGTAGCCCGTGCTGAAGTAAAGCGCGCGTGCATTGTCAACGAAGCCGCCGACGAATTCAGCCAGGTCGTCTTCGAGTTGCGCATGCGCGCGCGAGTGGCCGCCGAGCAGATGCGAACCGCCGCTGCCGGCGCCGTAACGCTCTGCGCCTTCAGCGATGGCCGCGATCAGTTGCGGATGCGCGGCGAGACCGAGATAGTCGTTACTGGCGAAGCCGATAATTGCGCGACCGTCGACCGTCATGTGCGCGGCGCACGGCGTGTCGGCGATACGGCGACGGCGGCGCAGACCGCGCGCATCGATTTCCTTGAGGCCTTCGGTGAGTGTGTCGAGCAGGTGCATTAGCGGGTCTCCGCGAGCGTTGCTTCGAAGGTTTCGCGCGTGCGCGAGGCGAGCAGTGCGATCTCTTCGTCGTCCAGGATGTAGGGTGGCATCAGGTACACCGTCGTCGAAATTGGGCGCAGCAGCAGTTCACGCTGCAACGCGTTTTCGAAGAAGCGGCGCGAGAATGTTTTGGCTTGCTGAGCGTCGTCGATCACGGCGTCGAATGCGAAGATCGTGCCGCACTGACGCAGATTGCGCACCTGCTTGTGTTCGGCGAGCGGTGCGAGCGCCGCCTTCAGCTTCGCGGATTTCTGCGCGTTGACGGCGAGTACGTTGTCGCTTGCGAAGAGATCGAGCGTGGCGAGCGCCGCGCGGCACGCGAGCGGATTGCCGGTGTACGAGTGCGAGTGCAGGAAGCCGCGCGCGGTATCGTCGTGATAGAAGGCTTCGAAAATTTCATCGCGCGACAGCACGATCGAGAGCGGCAGATAGCCGCCGCTGATGCCTTTCGACAGACATAAGAAATCTGGCCAGATGCCGGCTTGTTCGCACGCGAAGAACGTACCGGTACGTCCGCAACCGACTGCGATTTCATCGGCGATCAGATGCACGCCGTACTGATCGCACAGCGCGCGCAATCCGGCGATATACGACGGGTCGTGCATCGCCATGCCGGCCGCGCATTGCACGAGCGGTTCGACGATCAGCGCGGAGATCTTCGTGGCGCGTGCTTCGAACAACGCGCGAACCTGATCGAGGGTGCGGTGAGCGACGTCGGCTGCGGTTTCGCCGGCTTGTGCGAGCCGAGCATCGGGCGACGCGACGACGTGCGCGTTGCGGATCAGCGGATCGTAGGCGTCTTTGAAGAGCGCGACATCGGTGACGCCGAGCGCGCCGATGGTTTCGCCGTGATAGCTGTTGGCGATGCAGACGAATTCCTGCTTGTCGGCAAAACCGCGATTGCGCCACGAGTGGAAGCTCATCTTGAGCGCGATTTCGACGGCGGATGCGCCATCGGACGCGAAGAATGCATGACCGAGCGTGTTGTTCGTGAGCGCGCCAAGACGCTCCGCGAGTTCGATGGCTGGCTCGTGTGTGCAGCCGGCGAGCATCGCGTGTTCCAGCGTATCGAGTTGGTCTTTCAGTGCCGCGTTGATGCGCGGGTTGGCGTGGCCGAACAGGTTGACCCACCAGGAGCTGATCGCGTCCAGATACCGGTTGTTTGCGCGGTCGTAGAGCCACGCGCCTTGACCTCGTGCGACCGGGATTAGCGGCAGGCGCTCGTGGTGTTTCATCTGGGTGCAGGGGTGCCAGACGGCACGCAGGCTGCGGGTGATCCAGTCTTCAGGGGATGCTGACTTTTCCAAAAGGGTACTCCGAGGTGCTTTTTTTGCCGTTGCACGGCGGGCTTTTTTAGGGCCTTTTCAGTCGCGCTGCGGTTTTTTCTTTGCGCTGCGCGCGGCCATGGGAAGGCGTGCGGGGTCGAGATTAGCGGTTTATTTCGTGCTCTGCACTAGGGGCTGAGGGTGGGTTTTTGCCTGCGGCGCTGGGGTTTGGCGCTGTTCGATGCAGGTGGTTTCTGTTTCGGTACGAAGGTCGCTGATCGGCGGAGTTGACGACGGGAAAGTAGTTGGACCTTGTGGGCGGGAATTTGGGGTTCGGGGGTGGGTTTGGTTTTGTTGCTTGCCTGCGGAGGGGGTTTTTCTGGTTCTCTGCCTGCGTGGTGCTTTTTTGTCTGTGGGTTTGTGGCGGTGCCTTTCCTTGAATTGTTAGTGGTCTATTAGCGTCGCCCCTGTGCGGGGCGGCACTTACTTTCTTTGCCGCCGGTGTGTGTCAAGGTAGTTGTCGCGTGAACCGTTACGCTGCGTGCTTATACATTCCGGCCGAGGCGTGGGTTCGCTCCGGGTTCAGATAGACCGCGTCTGTCAGGTGCCAGTTGCGGATGGCACCTGACCAGCGTGCGGGGTTCTGCAGGCGCGCGTCTTCGTACAGCGCACGCCGTCGGGCCAGAAGCTCGTCGGCTTCGCCGCGGTGCCGCTGCCCCGGACTCACATACTTCAGGCCGCTGTGGCAGTGC
>NZ_JABBGJ010000045.1 GCF_012927345.1 Paraburkholderia polaris | reverse complement strand
AGGTCGCGGCTGGCGGGGCTTTCACCACCACGCCACGCTGAGTATTGCCGCATATGGGTTTCTGATGGCCCAGCGACTCAGGATGGGATCAGGCAGCGGCGATAAAAAAAACTTCATCGAACGCGCGCTGCCTGCGCTTCCCGCGGATTACATCGCACGCGGCAGTCCAGCGCGCACAACGCCACGTTCCTGACTCCATCACGACGTTGCGTATCCTGCTCGGACTACGACTCACGCAACGTCTGCACCATTCATCGCAGCGATGGCACGAAAACTATGTGACACAGTAAGACTAACAAATCAAGGAAAGGCCAACACCGCAGGCCAACAGACGACCAAGCGCCGCGCAGGCAAAACCAAACCCAACCCCAACCCTCTATTGCTGCGGCGCCCGATAAGGCGTCCAAACAGGCGTATCCAAATCCCAATTATCAAGTTCAGACGGTGTCATGACATGCTCCTTTGTAAATAGTGTGCAGATACCACCCCGATGAAAATTTCGTTCGGAAACCGAATCATCGCGGCGTATTCGCCTTACTGCCCATTGGCAACGCGTGTAACGTCACCGCTGGTGCCTTCCTGCAATGCAATGCGCGCAGCCTGCGTCTGACCAATCAGACCTTTATCCGGATACGACGTACGATTCAGCGCAGGCAGCGACCCGTCGCGATAGGCCGCGACCAGTTCGGCCTTAACTTCAGCACGGGTTTTACCGCCAGTGGTCGGAGCGGGCTGCGTTTCGTACGTGCCTGCATGGCCAATGCCGCCACCGCCGCCGTTGCTTTGAGCAAACACCGGTGCGCTGGCAAGCAGCGTAAGAGCAAGACCTGCTAAGAGATTGCGTTTCATGATTCACTCCTGTCGATTCGTTTGCAGCACAAGCAGCGCTGCGACAGGGTGAAATGTAGACTTCGAAGCGGTGCGGATAAATCGCACTTTCGCGAAATGAATTGTCGCGATTCCGGAACAATCGCGACAACGCACCTATTACTCGGGCAACCGCGGCATTAGAGCCGCGGTTGGAATTCACTTTTCCATTTTCTGTACTTCAATTCGCGCGAATCAGGCGACCCATTCCGTTATCACCGGCGTATCGAGCGTCGGTGCAGATTCGCGTTCTTCGAAAGTCCGCTTCGTGCACGTCGCGTCGAGACTGCCGCGTCCGCTCAGCAACGGGCAACGGTCGAACAGTTCGGCAATCCAGTCTACGAAAACACGGACTTTAGGCGACAGATGCCGACTGTGCGGATAGACTGCGGAAATTGGCATCGGCAAAGGTTTCAGCTCCGGCAGCACTTCAACCAGCTGACCCGAACGCAGATGCGGCAGCACCATGAAGAGCGCCGGCTGAATCAGGCCGAAGCCTTCCAGTCCGCAAGTCACGTAGGCATCGGCGTCGTTCACCGACACAATGCCCTTCATCTTCACTTCGATTTCTTTGCCATCAACCATGAAGGCCCAATCGATCGTGCGCCCCGTGCGGCTCGAAAAATAATTGACTGCTTTGTGATTCTCGAGGTCTTCGAGCGAAGTCGGCATGCCCGCGCGCTCGATGTAGTCGGGAGCCGCGCATGTGACGCCCTCGAACAAACCGATGCGTCGCGCCACCAGCGAGGAATCCTGTAGCGCGCCCACCCGAACCACGCAATCCACGCCTTCCTGCAACAGATCGACGGGCCGGTCCGTCAATCCGAGTTGCAGGTCGATGTCCGGGTAACGCGTGTGGAATTCACACAGCGAAGGGATCACCAGCAAGCGCCCGATAGATCCCGGCATGTCGATGCGCAGCTTGCCGTGCGGCTTCTTATTGCCGCTCTGGAAGCTGGCCTCGGTCTCTTCGACGTCCGCAAGGATGCGCACGCAACGTTCGTAATACGCGGCGCCGTCCGGCGTCAGCGACAAACGCCGCGTGGTCCGGTGCATCAGACGCGTGCCGAGGAACGCTTCGAGGTTCTGAATAATGGTGGTAACCGATGCGCGCGGCAGGTCGAGCGTTTCCGCCGCACGGGTAAAGCTGTTGGTGTCGACGACGCGCGTGAACACTTGCATGGCCTGAAGCCGGTCCATTGCAAACCTCCTAAAAAGGGGCGGGCGCTCTGAGCAGGGATCGAATCTGCCGCGAATCCGCAGAGCAATCGCATTCGATTGTTCAGGGGCGCCGAATTGTGTTGCCGGATTATAGGCATTTATTTACGAGTCTGCCGAACCCACAATTCGCACCATTGAAGTTCTATGCGCATTGCGCGGCTCGACATGGATGCATTTAAACCGCCGTACTCCTTTGTGCCCGCCGGCAGCGGCCCGGCACAGGCTGACAGCACGGCACTCGACGTGACTGACGTGCAGATCGAAGGGCACGCACAGGACATCACGTTGCGTTTGTACCGGCAGGCACAGAAAACCGCACTGCCAGTACTGCTTTATTTCCACGGCGGCGGTTTTACGAAGGGCTCGATCGATCAGGCCGACTATGCCGCGCGTTATTTCGCAGAACACTTACCGGCTCTCGTCGTCTCGGTCGGTTACTCGCTGGCGCCGCAGTTTCCGTTTCCGGCGGCGCCCGAAGACGCACATCGCGCGGCGCTGTGGGTGCAGACAAGAGCACGGGCGTTTGGCGGGAATAGCAAGAAGGTTGGCGTGGCGGGCCACGATGCGGGCGGACAGTTGGCCAACTGCCTCGCTTTCATCGCACGCGATCGCGGCGACGTGCGCATCACCGCGCAGGCGCTGTTCGGCCCAATGCTCGATCCGAGCCTGACGCGCCTTGGCGATGAGCAGCGCCTTGGCTCGGACATCACCGCGAAGGAATGCGCGGCGTGTTATCGCGCGTATCTGCCGCAGGCGTCGCAACGCATGCATCCGTATGCTGCGCCGCTCGAATCGTTGCGCCTCGCGGGCCTGCCGGCCACGCTGATCGTGACGGCGCAAAACGATGTACTGCATGTGGAAGCGGAGAAATACGCGAGCAGTCTGATCGATGCGGGTGTGCTGACCCAGGTGGTCCGTTGTCCCAGCATCTCGCACGCGGCGTTGGCCGACCATCCGCCCGCCTTGCAGGAAGCGGTGAGATTTTTTCAGTGGCGCTTCGATGCGCGCGCCCATCGCTGAGACACAAATAAGCAGAACTTTGATCAACGATACCGGGAGCTTCTCATGACTATCCTTCCTCTTTCCCGTCGCCGTGTGGCGATTGCCGCGCTAGTCGTCATTGTCGTAGCCGGGCTGGGCACCTTCGGCGCGATTCGCGTCGACGCGAGCTCGCCGGCTGCGCCGACCATCGTGCCGGAAGTCGATGTTGCCACCGTGGTGCAAAAGACCATCACCGACTGGCAAAGCTATTCGGGCCGCCTCGAAGCGGTCGAAAAAGTGGACGTCCGTTCGCAGGTGCCGGGCACGATCGTGTCCGTCAACTTCAAGGACGGCGCGCTCGTGAAGAAGGGCGACACGCTGTTCCTGATCGACCCGCGTCCGTATGCCGCCGAAGTCGATCGCGCCGAAGCACAGCTAGCGGCGGCGCAAGCGCGTACGGGCTACACGCAAAGCGATTGGGAACGTGCGCAACGCCTGATCGCCGACAACGCGATCGCCAAGCGCGATTACGACGAGAAGCAGAATGCCGCGCGCGAAGCGAGCGCCAACCTGAAGGCCGCGCAAGCCGCCGTCGAAACCGCGCGCATCAATCTCGGCTACACGAAGATCGTCGCGCCGGTGGCGGGCCGCGTGTCGCGTGCGGAAATCACGGTGGGCAACGTGGTGTCCGCGGGCGCAAGCTCGGCGCCGCTGACCACGCTGGTGTCGGTTTCGCCGATCTACGCATCGTTCGACGCTGACGAACAAACCTACCTGCAGTACCTGAGCCGCGCAAAGGATGGCAGCAAGGTGCCGGTGGAGTTGGGTCTCGCGGACGAAAGTGGCTATTCGCGCAGCGGCGTAATCGAGTCGATGGACAACCGGCTGGATACGTCGTCCGGCACGATCCGGGTGCGCGCGCGTTTCGATAACCAGGATGGTGCATTGATCCCGGGTCTCTATGCGCGTGTGAAGGTCGGCGGCAGCGAGCCGCATCCGGCACTGCTGATCGACGACGCCGCAGTGGGCACCGATCAGGACAAGAAATTCGTGCTGGTGGTCGACCAGAGCAACCACGTCGTCTACCGGGAAATCGCGGTGGGCAGCATGCAGGGCAACCTGCGTGTCGTCAAGGGCGGTTTGCAGGCCACCGACCGGATCGTCGTGAACGGTATCCAGCGTGTGCGCCCGGGCGATGCAGTGCGCGCTCACATGGTGCCGATGACTGCCGATCAGGATCCGAACAGCGCGCCGCTCGCACAGACGCGAGCCAAAACTGCGGACAAGAATTCGTGAGCCTCGTGCGCCACGCTTATCCGGTCTTAATAGCTGGCCGTAGCGGGCGCATGCTCCAACGTTAAGAGCTTCCCATGAACATATCCAAATTCTTCATCGATCGACCGATCTTTGCCGGCGTGCTATCGGTATTGATCCTGCTGGGGGGTATCATTTCGCTCTTCAAGCTGCCGATTTCGGAGTATCCGGAAGTCGTGCCGCCTTCGGTGGTGGTGCACGCGCAATATCCGGGCGCCAATCCGAAAGTGATCGCCGAGGCCGTTGCCGCGCCGCTTGAAGAGCAGATCAATGGCGTCGAGAACATGTTGTACATGCAGTCGCAAGCCAATAGCGACGGCAATCTCACGCTGACGGTGACCTTCAAGCTCGGCACCAATCCGGACCTCGCGACGCAGCTGGTGCAGAACCGCGTCAACCAGGCGCTGCCGCGCCTGCCGGAAGACGTGCAGCGCCTCGGCATCACGACCATCAAGAGTTCGCCCACGCTGACGATGGTGGTCCACCTGATCTCGCCGAACAATCGCTATGACATGACGTATCTGCGCAACTATGCGCTGCTCAACGTCAAGGACCGGCTTGCACGGATTCAGGGCGTCGGCGAAGTCCAGTTGTGGGGTTCGGGCGACTATGCAATGCGCGTCTGGCTCGATCCGCAGAAAGTCGCACAGCGCGGTTTGACGGCGACCGAAGTGGTCAACGCAATCCGTGAGCAGAACATTCAGGTGGCAGCCGGTGTGATCGGCGCATCGCCTTCGGTGCCGGGTACGCAACTTCAGTTGTCGGTGAATGCGCGGGGCCGTTTGAAGACTGAGGGCGAATTCGGCGACATCATCGTCAAAACCGCGCCGGATGGCGGCGTGACGTATCTGCGCGATATCGCACGTATCGAACTGGCGGCGTCGGAATACGGCCTGCGTTCGTTGCTCGACAACAAGCCGGCCGTTGCACTCGCCATCAATCAGGCGCCGGGAGCGAATTCGCTGGCGATTTCCGATCAGGTTCGCTCCGCGATGAAGGAACTGGCGGAAGACATGCCGGCGGGCGTCGAATACAAGATCGTCTATGACCCGACGCAGTTCGTCCGCTCGAGTATCGAGGCGGTGATCCACACGCTGCTCGAAGCGATCGCGCTGGTGGTGATTGTGGTGATCGTGTTCCTGCAGACGTGGCGTGCGTCGATCATTCCGTTGATTGCGGTGCCGGTATCGATTGTCGGTACGTTCTCGTTACTGCTTGCGTTCGGCTTCTCGATTAATGCGTTGTCATTGTTTGGGATGGTGCTTGCGATCGGGATCGTGGTGGACGACGCGATCGTGGTGGTGGAGAACGTCGAACGGAACATCGAAAGCGGGCTCAGTGCACGCGATGCCACGTATAAGGCCATGCAGGAAGTGAGTGGGCCGATTATCGCCATCGCGCTGACGCTGGTCGCTGTGTTCGTGCCGCTCGCTTTCATGACCGGCTTGACGGGGCAGTTCTACAAGCAGTTCGCGATGACCATCGCGATCTCGACGGTGATCTCGGCGTTCAACTCGCTGACCTTGTCGCCGGCCTTGTCCGCGCTGCTGTTGCGTGGCCATGGTGCCAAGGAGGATTTCCTGACGCGTGTGATGAATCGTGTGCTGGGTCGTTTTTTCAAGGGCTTCAACAAAGTTTTCCATCGCGGCTCGACGGAGTATGGCCGTGGCGTGAAGGGCGTGCTGCGCCGTAAAGGTGCGATGCTCGCGGTGTACGCGATCCTGCTGGGTGCGACCGTGCTGATCTCGCGCGTCGTGCCGGGCGGGTTCGTACCGGCGCAGGACAAGGAATACTTGATCGCGTTTGCGCAGTTGCCGAACGGCGCGTCGCTGGATCGCACGGAAAAGGTGATCCGCGATATGAGCGCGATTGCCTTGAAGCAGCCGGGCGTGGAAAGCGCGGTGGCATTCCCGGGTTTGTCGGTGAACGGCTTCACCAATAGTTCGAGCGCGGGCATCGTGTTCGTCACGTTGAAGCCTTTCAAGGACCGTGGCAGCAAGAAGCTCTCGGCCGGTGCGATTGCCGGTGCGTTGAACCAGCAGTACGGCGCGATCAAGGATTCGTTCGTTGCGGTGTTTCCGCCGCCGCCGGTGCTGGGTCTCGGCACGCTCGGCGGCTTCAAGATGCAACTGGAAGATCACGGCGCGGTGGGTTACGCGGAGCTGAACAAGGCGGCAGAGGCATTCGTGAAGAAGGCAGCGCAAACGCCTGAACTTGGACCGACGTTCTCGAGCTATCAGATCAACGTGCCGCAATTGAACGTCGACCTGGATCGCGTGAAGGCCAAGCAACTCGGCGTGCCGGTCACGGACGTGTTCAACACGATGCAGATCTATCTGGGCTCGCTGTACGTGAACGACTTCAACCGTTTCGGCCGCGTGTATCAGGTGCGGGTGCAGGCTGACGCGCCGTTCCGTCAACGTGCTGACGACATCCTGCAACTGAAGACGCGTAATGCTGCGGGTGACATGGTGCCGTTGTCGTCGCTGGTGACGGTGACGCCGACGTACGGTCCGGAAATGGTGGTGCGTTACAACGGCTATACGGCTGCCGACATCAACGGCGGACCGGCGCCGGGCTTCTCGTCGGGCCAGGCGCAAGCCGCGGCCGAACGCGTGGCAGCGGAAACCTTGCCGCACGGTGTGAAGCTCGAATGGACCGACCTGACGTATCAGCAGATCATCGCCGGCAATGCGGGCTTGTGGGTGTTCCCGATCAGCGTGCTGCTCGTGTTCCTCGTGCTGGCCGCGTTGTATGAAAGCCTGACGCTGCCGCTCGCGGTGATCCTGATCGTGCCGATGAGCGTGCTGTCCGCGCTCACCGGTGTGTGGCTCACGGGTGGCGATAACAACATCTTTACGCAGATCGGCTTGATGGTGCTGGTGGGGCTGTCGGCAAAGAACGCGATTCTGATCGTCGAGTTCGCCCGCGAGCTGGAGCATGACGGCCGTACGCCGCTGGCGGCGGCGATCGAGGCGAGCCGCTTGCGTCTGCGTCCGATTCTGATGACGTCGATCGCTTTCATCATGGGTGTGGTGCCGCTGGTGCTCTCGAGTGGAGCGGGTTCGGAGATGCGTCACGCGATGGGTATCGCGGTGTTCTTCGGCATGCTCGGCGTGACGCTATTCGGCCTGATGCTGACCCCTGTGTTCTATGTGGTGCTGCGTACGTTGGCGGGCGGGACGATTCACGTCGCGCAGAAAGACGCGCCGCACCTTGGGGCGCCGGTGACGGAAGCCTGAGGAGAAAACAACAATGAATCGATTTGAATCTTTGGGCGGGTGGGGCCGGGCGGCTGCCAGCGGTTTGCTGGTGGCGTTGCTCGCGGCCTGCTCCGTGGAGCCCACGTATAAGCGGCCGGAGGTGGATACACCGGTTGCGTTCAAGGAAGCGCCCGCCGCTGCGTCGGCTGCGTCAGGTGCGTCAGCTGCGTCCGCCGCATCGCCGCAGGACACGGGTACCTGGAAGCAGGCTCAACCTGCGGACGACGCGCATCGCGGCGAATGGTGGACGATTTTCGGCGACCCGCAGCTCAACGCGCTGGAAGAGCAGGCGGCTGCCGCGAATCAGGACCTGAAGGCGGCTGCAGCGCGCGTGCAACAGGCGCGTGCGGTGACGCAGGCGGCGAAGTCGGACTGGTTCCCTAAGTTCGACGCGGGCTTCGGCCCGACGCGTGAACGTGCGTCAGCGGCCTCGCAATTCCAGCCGGATAGCGCGGGCGGCACGACGGGCACGATCTGGCGCGCGCAGGTGGGCGCGTCGTATGAGACCGATCTGTTCGGGCGAATCGGGTCGAATGTGAATGCGACGCGTGCGGACGAGCAGCAAACTGAAGCGCTGTTCCGGTCGGTACAGTTGTCGCTGCAGGCTGACGTTGCGCAGAACTACTTCCAGTTGCGCGAGCTCGACACGGATCAGGATCTGTACCGCCGTACCGTGGCGTTGCGCGAGGACACGCTGAAGCTGGTCGAGCGCCGCTTCAAGGAAGGCGATATCGGCGAGTTGGATGTCTCGCGCTCTCGCAACGAACTCGCGAGCGCGCGTGCGGATGCAGTGGGCGTGGCGCGCCAGCGCGCGGCCTCCGAGCACAGTCTGGCGATTCTGCTCGGCAAGCCGCCGGCGGATTTCTCGTTCGCGGAAGCACCGCTCGCACCCGTGACGGTGCGTGTGCCGCCAGGTTTGCCTTCGGCGCTGCTCGAACGTCGGCCGGACATTTCGGCGGCGGAGCGGGCGATGATGGCGGCGAATGCGCGGGTCGGTCTGGCGAAGTCGGCGTTTTTCCCGAAGCTCGATATTACCGGCGGGGCTGGCTTTGAATCGGCGACGCTCGGCGATCTCTTCATGTGGTCGAGCCGCGCGTTCATTCTGGGGCCGTTCGCCGGTACCGCACTGACGCTGCCTTTGTTCGACGGTGGGCGCCGCAAGGCCAACCTCGCACAAGCTCGCTCGAAGTACGACGAGGATGTGGCGCAATATCGTCAGCAGGTGCTGGTGGCGTTCCGCGAGGTCGAGGATAACCTCGCCGATCTGCGTTTGCTCGACGATCAGATGCGCGAGCAGAACGATGCGGTCGTGGCCTCGCAACGGGCGGCGCATCTGTCGCGCACGCAGTACACGGAAGGCGCGGTCAGTTATCTGGATGTGATCGACGGCGAGCGGCAGGTGCTGATTTCGCAACTGCAGGCGAGTCATCTGTCGGGCACGCAGGCGGTGGCGACGGTTAATCTGATTCGCGCGCTGGGCGGCGGCTGGGGCGATGTGAAGCCTGCGGGCGATGAGGCGGTGGGGGCGGTTGCGCCGGCTTCGGGTCCGGCTGCTGCATCTGCTGATGTGTCGGTGGATCAGGTGGCTAAGCGTTAGGGTTAGCTTTTAGTTTGTTGGCCGATGAAGAACGCCGGGTTGCGCTAAAGCGCGGCCCGGCGTTTTTTGCTGATGCGGTGTGCCAATCCCTGTGCGGGTGCACCGACTCCCAAATCATTTTTCCCGCTTTCCTTCCCAAAATCCGTTCGTAGACCGCCGGTTTCCTGCCGTCTATCATGTTTCGCACCTCATCTGGAGAGAGGCGATGACCTGTCCGACCTACCGCTGTTCGCGCTGACCCGCTCGCGCGTTCTATCGCTGCTGCGCGCCGGTTAAACCGCGCGTTGCAGATTTCCGTTGTTCGACCGAATCCCGGCGCGCCTGCCCGCATGCCGAGGGATCGGCTCGCCTCGCCTCGAAACACACCACGCCCCAACCCTAAAGAGCTCACCATGCCCATTTCTCTCTCTACCGTGCGGCGTTTTTTCCGCGCGCCGGCGCTAACGCTGATCGGCGCATTCGGCGTCGCGCTGGCGTTGTCTGCTGCGCCTGCATCCGCGGCAGACACGCCCACGTTGAAGATCGGCACCGCCACCAGCCCGCAAATCGAGGCGCTCAAAGTCGCCGCGCGCGAGGCGAAGGAGCAGGGGCTCGACGTGAAGATCATCGAGTTCACCGACTGGAATACGCCGAACGCAGCCCTCGCCAACAAGGATATCGACGTCAACTATTTCCAGCACATCCCGTTTCTTGAGAACGCAAAGAAGCAGGGTGGCTATAACTTCGTCGCGATCGCGCCGGGCACGATCATGAAGATCGGGCTGTACTCCAAGAAGATCAAACGCTTCGACGAATTGAAAGACGGCGCCACGGTCGCCATCGCTAACGATCCGGTCAACGGTGGCCGTGGTTTGCTTTTGTTGCAACGTGCCGGTCTCATCAAGCTGACCCCGGGCGTCGACTATCGCGCCACCACGCTTGACATCATCGACAACCCGAAGCATCTGAAAATCGTCCAGCTCGAAGCATCGCAATTGGCCCGCTCGCTCGACGACGTCGATCTCGCCCAAGGCTACCCGAGCTTCATCAAGCTCGCAGGCACCACTGATCCGAATAGCGCATTGCTGTTCGACGGCCTCGAAAACAAGAACTACGCGATCCAGTGGGTCGTGCGCCCGGAAAGCGTAAACGATCCGCGTATCCGTAAGTTCATCTCGATCTATCAGCATTCACCCGCTGTGCGCGCCGCGCTCGACAAGGCCTTCGGTAATCTCTACGCCGTCGCCTGGTGAGTCGAGCAACATCGGCGTCACGCGCAAACCGGTGCGCGATCCACCGTGCAAGCATGAGGGGAACGAAGCAATGGCTAATCTTTTCGACGTGCCGCAGTTCATTGAAGACGCGCCGTCGCTCGCCTTGAATCATGCTGCGGCCGATGCCGCGCAGGAAGCTGTCGTATTCGACGACGTGGGCAAGGTGTTCGCCAACACGCGCGGCGTCTCGACCGCGGCGCTTGCGAACGTCACGCTGAAGGTGGCGCGCGGCGAAGTGTTCGGCATCATCGGCCGCAGCGGCGCAGGCAAATCGACGCTGCTGCGGCTCGTCAACGGACTGGAAAAACCGAGTTCCGGCGCTGTGCGCGTGAATGGCGTGAGCGTCGGCGAACTCGACGAGCGCGGGCTGGTCACGTTGCGGCGGCGTATCGGCATGGTGTTCCAGCATTTCAATTTGCTCTCGGCGAAAACGGTGCGCGAGAACATTGCGTTGCCGCTAAAAATCGCCGGCGCGCCTAAAGCGGCGATCGACAAAAAGGTCGATGCGTTGCTCGAACTCGTGGGCCTCTCCGCTAAGCGCGACGCCTATCCGGCGAGTTTGTCCGGCGGCCAGAAGCAGCGCGTCGGGATCGCGCGCGCGCTCGTGACCGACCCGGATATTCTGCTGTGCGACGAAGCGACGTCCGCACTCGATCCCGAAACGACGCAAGCCATTCTCGCGTTGCTGCGTGATATCAATCAGCGGCTCAACCTGACGATCGTGCTAATTACGCACGAGATGCAGGTGATCCGCGAAGTCTGCGATACGGTGGCGGTGATCGAGGGTGGGGAAGTGGTGGAGACCGGTCCGGTGTGGCGCGTGTTCGGCGACCCGCAGCACGACGCGACGCGCGCGTTGCTGCGTACCCTGGTGCATGATTTGCCTGCGGATCTGGCCGCGCGCGTCAAACCGTTGCACGAGATCGCGCAAGCGGACGCACAGATTCTGCTCGACGTGCGTTTCACCGGCAGCGATGCCAGCGAGCCTGACCTGGGCGGGTTGGCGTCCGCACTGAGCGTTGACGGTGGCCGCGTGAGTTTCGTGCATGGCGGCATCGACCGGATTCAGGGGCATGCGCAAGGGCGTCTGGTGGTGTCGGCAGAAGTGCGCGCGAATGCGGACGGCACGGTGCAAAAGCAGATCGCGACGCTGCTCGAGCGTGCGCGTCATTATGCCAATCATGTCGAGGTGCTCGGCTATGTCTGATCTCTGGCTCTCGGAGCTCGCCGATGCCATTCGCGACACCATCGTCATGGTCGGTGTATCCGCCTTCGTTGCGGCCTTGGTCGGGATTCCGCTTGCGTTGGTGCTGGTCACCACGACGCGCGGCGGCATCTTTGAAAAACGCGTGGTCAACAGCACGCTCGGCGCGCTCGTGAACGCCTTCCGCTCCACGCCGTTCATCATTCTGCTGGTTGCGCTACTGCCGCTCACGCGTTTGCTGATCGGTACGACGATCGGCGTATGGGCGGCGATCGTGCCGCTCAGTATCGCGGCGATTCCCTTTTTTGCACGCGTGGCCGAAGTGAGCTTGCGCGAAGTGGACCGCGGTTTGATCGAAGCCGCGCAGGCAATGGGCGCGCAGCGCCGGCATATCATCTGGCATGTGCTGTTGCCTGAAGCGCTGCCGGGTATTCTCGGCGGCTTCACGATCACCGTGGTGGCGATGATCGGTTCCTCCGCAATGGCGGGCGCGGTTGGCGCCGGCGGCCTCGGCGATCTGGCGATCCGCTATGGCTATCAGCGTTTCGATACCACCGTGATGGTGACGGTGATCGTGTTGCTGATCGTGATTGTGACGGCGGTGCAGTTCGTTGGCGACCGTCTCGTGCGGCGGCTCGCGCAACGCGCATGATCGTCGCTTGTTGGCCGCTATTTGCATGACGAATAGGCGCATACGTCCCACGTTTTCAGCGCGGATGTCACCGTCTATCATGCTAGTTTACGACGACGGGCCAGCGAGACTCCCGCTCACCTGACCGAATGCAAACCGGCCGCGCCGACAAGCCGCGTGTCGCTCGCCAAACCTCTTCACGTGGACATTGAATGAACGAACCTCGTCATCCCGAGGCGCTGCCAACCGACGCTGCGCCCGTGGTGCGCGATCTCGCCGGCTTGCTCGACGCGTTGCGCGCCAGCGCGGCTCAGCGCGATCGCGACGGCGGCCACGCCGCGCAGGAAAAACAATGGATCGCCGATGCGGGTCTGCTTACGCTTGCGGTGCCGCGTGAATTCGGCGGTCCCGGCGCGCACTGGCCTGAGATCTACGAGACGATTCGCCAGATCGCGCGAGTCGACAGTGCGCTTGCCCATCTGCTGGGCTTCACGTGTCTGCAGGTGGTCAGCGTCAATGTATGGGGCAACGCGGAACAACGTGCCCGCTATCTGAGCGGCACGGTGGAAGGGCGCTGGTGGTGGGGCAATGCGGTCAATCCGCTCGACACGCGACTCGTTGCAAGCGCAACCAGCGACGGCGGCTATCGTCTCGATGGGCAGAAAGGATTTTGCTCGGGCACGCGCGGCTCGCACATGATGACGGTTTCCGCGCTCGATCCGGCCACGGGCAACGCAGTGTTCGCCGTGGTGCCGACCACGCGCGAGGGCATTACCGTTCACGAAGACTGGAATCCGATCGGTCAGCGGCAAACCGATAGCGGCAGCGTCTCCTTCGTGCAGGTCAAGGTTGAGCCGCATGAGGTGCTGGAGCGGGCCGACACGTCATACGCGAGTCTGCGCACGCTGATCTCGCAGCAGGTGCTGATCAATCTGTTCGTCGGCATCGCGCAGGGCGCGCTCGAAGAAGCGCGCGCGTACGTCACACAGTACGGCAAGCCGTGGATCTCTTCCGGCGTCGATAAAGCCACCGACGATCCCTACCTGATCCAGCGCTTCGGCGAGATGCGTCTACAGGCGGTGAGCGCGGAAGCGCTGGCAGTGCGAGCCGCCAATGCGCTTGACGATGCGTGGCAACAGGGCCCCGCTTTGGACGCCGAAACCCGTGCGTACGTGGCGCTCGCCACCTCGGAGGCGAAAATCGTCGCGCACCGCGCCGCGCTCGACGTCAGCGAAAAACTGTTCGACGCCTGCGGCGCGCGCGCCACGCACGCGCCGCTAGCGCTCGACCGTTTCTGGCGTAACGCTCGCGTGCATACGCTGCACGATCCGCTCGACTATCGCGTGCGCGACGTCGGCCGTTATGCGCTGAGCGGGACGTTGCCGGAGGTTTCTTTGTACACTTGAGGCGGTTCGCGGCGGCCTGCATGAGGCGTCGCGGTTTATCCCCTTCAAGAGACCACCGGATTGCAGTTCAAATTACCGACCACCGCAACGGCGCCGTTTTGCCCATCCGAGGTGCAAGGCACAGTCGCCGTCACGCAAGGCGCGCCGTTCTGGAAAAAAATCCTGCAATTCGCCGGGCCCGGCCTGCTGATTTCGATCGGCTACATGGACCCCGGCAACTGGGCCACCGATATCGAAGCGGGTTCGCGTTACGGCTACAGCCTGCTGTTCGTTGTCATGCTGTCGAGTCTTGCGGCGATGGCGCTGCAATGTTTGAGCATGCGGCTCGGCATCGCTACCGGGCGGGACCTCGCGGAATTGTCGAGACTGCGTTATTCGCCGGGTGTCGCGCGCTTTCAGTGGCTGCTCGCCGAGCTGTCGATTGTGGCCTGCGATCTGGCCGAAGTGCTCGGCGGTGCGCTGGCCTTCCATCTACTCTTCAAATGCTCGCTGACCACGGGCGTGTTGCTGACCGCATTCGACACACTGATCGTGCTCGGCCTGAAAGGCAAAAATTTCCGCGATCTCGAAGCGATCATGCTCGGCTTGATTGCGACTATCGGCGTTGGCTACATCATCGAGTTGGCGCTGGTGAAGCCGCATTGGCCGTCAGTCGCGCAAGGACTGATTCCTTCGTGGCAGGCACTCAGCAGCCGCGAGCCCATGTATCTGGCGATCGGCATTCTCGGTGCGACCGTGATGCCGCATAACCTTTATCTGCATTCGTCGATCGTGCAGACCCGCGCGGTCAAGCGCGATCCGGCCAGCATCAAGTCGGCGATCGGCATGTCGCGCATCGATACGATCGTGTCGCTGGTGATCGCGCTGCTGATCAACATGGCGATCCTGATTCTCGCGGCCGCTGCGTTCCATGCGACCGGCCACAATCAGGTTACCGAAATCGAGGACGCGTACAAGCTGCTGGCGCCGATCGTCGGCACCGGTTTCGCGGCGGTGCTGTTCGCGATCACGCTGCTGGCGTCGGGGCAAAGTTCGACCTTCACCGGCACGGTGGCGGGGCAGGTCATCATGGAAGGCTTCCTGAAGCTGAAGATTCCATGCTGGCAGCGACGCTTCATCACACGGGCTCTCGCCTTGATTCCGGCGCTGATCGGCGTGCAGATGATGGGCAACGGCGCAGTCGGCAAGCTGCTGGTCGCAAGCCAGGTCGTGTTGAGCCTGCAACTGCCGTTCGCGCTTTATCCGCTGATCCGCATGACCAACGATCGTTCGCTGATGGGCGAATTCGCCAACAGGCTGCCGACGCGGCTTCTCGCCTGGTCGCTGTTCGTGGTGATCAGCGCGGCGAACCTGTGGCTGGTGGTGCAGACGGTGGGGCTGGTGGACTGATTGGGCGTAGGGGGTTGGGCGTAGGGGGAGAGACGCCCATCGCCTGGTGTCAGGTTGAAAAACGATCTCAGTCTTGTCGAAGATCCGGGCGCGATTCTGACCGCGGTGTTGTCGGCGGCGAACAGCATATAAAAAAGGTCCGCGTGATGGCGGACCTTTTCTCTGGGTGCTTCGGTTCGAATCAGGCTGGACCGGCCCTCATCGATTCAACTCAACTCAGGCGGCTTGCGCAATCTGCGCTGCTTCGAGCGCTTCCTGGCGAGCGGCGGCGGCCTTCTTGGTCTTGCCGGCGCGCGACGGCGGCTGGCAGGCGCCACACACCACGTTGTGTTGCAGGTCGTGCTTGTGCGCGACGAACTTGCCGGTGCAACGGCAGCATTTGGTCAACTGCAGGATATCGGCGTCGAAGAAACGCACCAGCGTCCATGCACGCGTCAGATCCAGCACCGGTTCGGTTTCGCTGTGCTGGCAATGTTCCAGATACAGCCGATACCCTTTGGTCAGCGCATCCAGGTGCGAGCAACGCGCTTCGTTCTTCAGGAACAGGTACGTGTTGTAGAACAACGACGCGTGGATGTTCGCCAGCCACGTCATGTACCAGTCCGCCGAGAACGGCAGCATGCCCTTGGGCGGCGATACGCCCTTGACCTCGCGGTACAGGCGGATCATGCGGTCGCGCGAAAGCGTCAACTCGCTTTCGAGCACCTGCATGCGCGCGCCGAGTTCAATCAGCGCGATGGCACGGAATACTTCTTGTGCGTCTTCCGTCAGGCTACGCTTGAGCATCGCGGTCACCTCGATTAAGCAAACTGCTCAGCAGGCTGGCCTGCAAGCAGGATCGCCGCGTGAGTCGGTGCAACTGCTGCGTGCTTCGTCGTTTGCGTCAACGCCGACAACATCGAGTGGTCGTTGAAGCGGAAGAAGCATAAAAGCTGATCGGAAGCGGCCAGCTTGACGATCTGCGCGAGCGACAGCCCGGCAAGCAAATCAGCCAGTTCCGACGACAGTCCCAGCCGGAACATGCCGACCGGTTTGTCCTCACGCAACATACGTTGCGCGAGCATGATGTAAGACAAGTTGATCTCGCGGATTGAATCCAGCGTCTCGCTGCTACGGTCCATTTTCTGTGTTTCCGAAGCCCCGAATTACTATGTCGGCATTTTTTGCCGTTATGTCTTTTGTGCCTCACCGGAAACGATAACCTCCGGCTACATGTCACCACCTGATACAGGCGGCGACTTTTTGATACATCGCGTTACATTTAGTAACAGCTTGGGACGAATTGTATGAAGAGCAAAACAAGAAATCAATCCCCTCTCGAAAAAATATCTCAAAAAGATGCATCAAATTTCGGTAACTCTTTCACGGTCTCGCAATAGATGATGCTTTGCAGGTTTTTTGCGGCCTGAGAACTTTTTATGATCCATGAAAACCCTTGTGTGGTGGGCTCCAGAGTCATTTGTCTGAGCAATAGCGTGTGTCCGGTCGAGAGTCGGAAATTCAGGACCTGAATTAGAAAGGAAATAGAAAGCGAGCCCAATTAAAAGTAATAAATACCGGTCATTGGCGCTGCTATGGGGACAAATCAGAGATGTAACAGGTTCGTGTGGCCCCGGTTACAAACGAGGCCTCATTTGTAACTTCTAGCAACCGTTTGCGCGGATCCGTTCGACTTCGAGGCCGAACGCCGGGCGCAGGCGGGTGCCGAGTACGTTGCCGGCGAAGGCGGCGACCAGCCACAGCCAGCCGTGCAAGCTGCCTGACACAATGCCACTGAAATAGGCACCGATGTTACAACCGTAGGCCAGACGGGCTCCGTAGCCGAGCATCAGGCCGCCGACCACCGCGGCGATCAGCGAGCGGGCCGGCACCTTCCAGACCGGTGCGTAACGGCCGGCGAGCGCGGCGGCAGTCATGGCGCCGAGGATGATGCCGATATCCATCACCGTGGTGACGTCATGTGTAACAGGGGCGGCCAGCGCGCCAGCGTTGGCATGAGTGGCCCAATACGGCCAATTGGCCACATCGATACCCAGTGCGGCAAATATCTTGGCGCCCCATAGCGCGAACGCCGACGTCACACCCCATGGACGGCCGGACAAGGCCAGCGTCGCGAAGTTGAGCAACACCAGAGCGATTGCGCCGACGAACAATGGCCACGGGCCGTGCAGCCATGGCGACGCGTGCGGCTCGCGCTGCGGCTCATCGACCAGCCGGCCATGGCGCCGCCGCTCGACCACTACGGTGAGCGCTGCGATCGCAGCGAAAATGACCAGATTCAGCACGATCGCCCAGCCCGCACCGAGCGTGGTCACCATCGAAAGCGGTTTGAGAGACGGCAGCGCGGTCCAGAAGGGCATGTGCGCGGTCGCAACAACCGAACCGATGACAAACGCCACCAGCGTGACGATCATGCGCGTGCTGCCGCCGCCTACGGTGTACAGCGTGCCGGACGCGCAGCCGCCACCCAGCTGCATGCCGACGCCGAACATGAAGGCCCCGACCAGCACGGAGGTGCCTGCCGGCGCGACCAGGCCGACCACCGGCCGACCGAACAGCGTGCCTGCGGCGAGCGCCGGAAAGAACAACAACACGCCGAGCGCCAGCATCAGCATTTGTGCGCGCAGACCGGCGCCGCGGCCGTCGGCGATAAAGACCCGCCATGCGGAGGTAAAGCCGAACGCCGCGTGATAGAGCGACATGCCCAGCAGTGCGCCGACGATGTAGAGCGCTGCCTGACGGCCGCTCACGGTCTGCGCCAGATAGACGGCGCCCAGCGCGATTAGAACGAGCGCGGCGCCGAGCGGTTTTGGGTTGATGTCGAAACGGCGTGGCACGCGCGGAAGCGAAGTGGAGAGATCGGACATGGTGTTTGACTGACGAGCGGCAAATCGAAGGGAGCCCGACGGCGGCGGATAAGCTGTGTCGGGGTTGGTGCAGCGGAAAGGTAGTTAAAAAAGATAACACGGATCGCGCGCTGGAGCAGGGCGGCTGGGCGTGGTGTGGCGCTTGTGCTGCGGTGTTGGCGCTGGCTGCAGCGCGACGGTTTCTCGGGCGATCGGATATGTTTCGCTGCAAGCACGAGCACGAGCGTTGATTGCGGCCGCCGCCGCTGCTGCCGCTTGTCGCGGTGCCGCGTGCCGGACGACCTGCGGCAGGATTGGTACCCGAAGCTGTTACATGAAGCGCGCCATCAGATCGGCATCGTGAAACACCCCGTTGACGTTCAATGCGCCGATCTCGCAGCCATATTGGCGAAAGCCAAGCGACTCATAGAGTCTGCGCGCCGCCTCGTTCCGGCTACCCACCATCAACTGGATCTGCCGTAGGCCTTCTATTTGCGCCGCTCGCGCCAGCAACTCATTAAGCAACGCGCGCCCGACCCCGCGGCCTGCAGCTTCCGGCGCGACATACATGCCGACGACGGAGGCCTTGTGCCGTTCTTTGTCGCTCTGGCTGCGCAACAGTCCGACCACGCCTATCAACGGCGCATTGGCCGATGCGTAGGCACCGAGCAAAAAGTCACCTTCGGCTGCGCGTGCGCCCTGCAACATCGCGTCATGCTGCGCGGCGCCCTTGGCCAGCGCTTCCTCGTAGCTTTGACCGAACGACTCCGGATGTGCCTTCAGTCCGCGCAGGCGAAGCTGGAAGTAGGCGTCGCGGTCGGCCGGCCCAAGTTGGCGGATCAGTAGGGCGTTGTTGATCAAGTGCGTCTCTCCATGGGGTTTGAATGGCGCTGCAAGCGGTAACAACGCAGTGTTCGATGATGCTCAGATTTCAGCAGTCCAGCAGTCCAGCAGTCCAGCAGTCCAGCAGTTCAGCAGTTCAGCGGTCCAGCAATTCAGCGGTCCAGCAATTCAGCGGTCCAGCAATTCAGCAGCCCAGCAGTTCAGCGGTCCTGCTACGGCTTCGCGGCTTCAGCCTTTTGCCCCTCGGCGCGTTGGCTTTCGGCAAACTCGCGCAATGCCGCCGCAGTTTGCTGATCGGCGGGAAAGAACGCTTCAATGGCAAGTTCCGACAGTGTCACATCGACCGGTGTGCCAAATACCGTGGTAGTGCTGAAGAACGACAGCTCGCCGATCGGCGTGCGCAATCTCAGCGGCACGGCGACCTGATGACTCGCGTTGTCGTCGTGGTCGGTCACTTCCGCGCCGGGCGGAGCAGGATACGCGGCTAGCTCGTCGCGCAGTGCGCTCAACGTGTCGTCGCCACTCACGTCGATTTGTCGCTGGAGTCGGGACAGCGCGTGCGCCCGCCAGGCATGCCAATTGACGATCGACGCTGCGATGCCTTCCGGATGCAAGCTCAATCGCATCGCATTGACTGGCGGTTTCAGCAGTTCCGGGCTTGCGCCTGCAAGCAGCGGCGCGAGTGCATTGTTCGCGGCAACGATGGTCCAGTGACGGTCGATCGCGAGTGCCGGATACGGCTCGTGGCCTTTAAGCACCAACTCGACCGCCTCGCGCGCAGCGGCCAGTTGCGGGTCCGTCAAAGGACGTTCGCGGAACAGCGGCGCATAACCTGCAGCGATCAGCAACGCATTGCGCGCACGCAGTGGCACGTCGAGCCTCTCGGCGAGGTGCATGACCATTTCCCGGCTGGGCACCGCACGGCCTGATTCGACGAAGCTCAGATGCCGCGTTGAAATATCGGCTTCAGCGGCGAGTAGCAACTGGCTCATTCTTCGCCGCTGCCGCCATTCGCGCAGCAGATCGCCGATCGTGCGGCTCGCCGTGGGCCCGGCCGACGGGATGGTTTGTGCAAGAGAGAGTGTGTTCATGCTGCCGATGATAGCCAAAGCGCGTTAGCGATCCATTACCTGACAGGTAATGGAATACCCGGGAATGCCGCGGAATACCCGAAAAAACGTAGGAGCAGTCGCGAATACGCAGCGCATTCGGGGTGTTGCCCCAACCGCCAACACGACAGGCGCGAATCAGGCGGGCGCCACACCTTCCGGTACGGCGTTGAGCTTGACGCCCAGCGCGCGCAGCAATTTGAACACCGTATCCATGCGCGGTTTGGAGCCAGGCGCGAGTGTTTTATAGAGGCTTTCACGCCCGAGCCCGGCGTCGGCCGCGACCTTCGCGATGCCGCGTGCTTTTGCGATGTCGGCGATCGCGGCGAGGAGGAGGTCGGCGTCGCCTTCTTCGAGGGCTGCGTTGAGATATTCAGCGATCATCTCCTCGCTATCGAGGTAGTGCGATGCGTCGAACCGTGCGGTTTTGACTTTGCTCATGACAGTTCCTTTCTGATTGCTGCCCATATTGATTTGGCATGCTTGATGTCGGCCGACTGCGTGGACTTATCGCCACCGCAGAGCAGCAGGTACACCATGCGCTCTTCGCGCGCGAAGTAGACCCGATAGCCGGGACCGCAATCGATACGCATCTCGGATACACCGTCTTCCAGCAGCTTTACGTCGCCGAAATGACCTCGCTCCGCACGCCGGACCCGCACCAGGATTTTTGCCCTCGCTCTTAAGTCTGCGAGGCCGGCAAGCCAGCTGTCGAATTCCTCGGTGCGGTTGACCGTGTACACAGGCGGTGAACCGATTTGTTGATGAGTGTATCCTGTCGGATACGATCTTGCAAGTGTAGAAACCATATTGAAAAAGCGGCTCGAGGCCGCACCCGTTCAGTCCGTCACATGCCGCGCGTCAACGCTGCGCGGCCCCCCATTTGCCCTATGAGGTTAGCGGCTGACGCAGCCCGTGACGATTCGGCCGGATGGCCAATCCGGCGCGCAAAAAGGCGCAGTTCTTCACCTCAGTGCGTCCGGATGCTTACCTCCCACGTAATCGACGCGCTGCGCTTGAGGCGCCAATCTTCACTCCGAGCCCGCCGCATACAACGTGTCTGCCGAGCGTAGTGCTCAGTCATGCCAATCAAGGAGTCTGAGATGAATGCGCATACCGATCTGATCGACCGTTATTTCGACGCATGGAATGAAACCGATGCAGTGCGCCGCCGTGAACTGATCGCCGCGACGTGGGCCTCCGATGCCGACTATCGCGATCCGCTGCTGGCAGGCGCGGGCCATGACGGCATCGACGCGATGATCCGTGCGGTGCATGAACGCTTTCCGCATCACACGTTTCATCGCACGACGGAGGTCGACGGCTTCGCGAACCGCCTGCGCTTTTCGTGGGCGCTCACCACGCCGGCCGGCGAGGCGATCGTCAAGGGCTCCGACTTCGGCGTGCTCGACACGCATGGCCGCCTGCAGGCGGTGACCGGCTTCCTCGACCAGGTGCCTGCCGCCACTTGACCACCCGCAAGTTTTTTCACGGAGACGATCATGCACGAGTCCGTTGCCGCTATGGCTCCCGGTTCTGTCCTCACGTTCGCGCGTCTGTCGGGCGCCGTCGACGCGCTCTCCAGCGCGATCGCCGGCTTCGCTCTGCTGGCCGGCGCGCGCGCGTTCACCTTCACTGCGCTGCTGGCCTGGCGCGAGCCGGTGTTGGGTGGCGCGGGTCTCGTGCTGCTCGCGGTGGTCGGCTGGCTACGGTGGCAGTGTCGGCAGAAAGCCGCTCACCGTATCGTGCGGAACAGCGGATTGACGATGAGCCGCCGGCATCGGACCGTGCGCCACGGTCTTGCTACAATCGATCGCGATGCACCATAAAGACAAACCGTTCGAACCCGGGCGGCTGGCCGCCAATCGGACCTCAAGGAGACACCGTGCTGAAGAATCTGGATCCGCTGCTGAACGCCGATGTGCTGCATGCGCTACGCTCGATGGGACATGGCGACGAACTGGTGATTTGCGACGCCAACTTCCCGGGCGCGTCCGTCGCGCAGGAGACGGTGTTGGGCAAGCTGCTCCGCCTCGATGGCGTGAACGCACCGCGTGCAATTCGAGCGATTCTGTCGGTGATGCCGCTGGATACATTCATCGAGCGTCCTGCATCGCGGATGGAAGTGGTGGGCGAGCCGGATACGATTCCGGCCGTTCAGCGCGAAGCGCAGATCGAGATCAACGCGGCGGAAGGGCGCGAGGTGCCGTTTGCTTCGGTCGAACGTTTCGCTTTCTATGAGCGGGCGCGCAAAGCCTATTGCGTGATCGCGACCGGCGAAGCGCGCGGTTACGGCTGCTTCGTGTTCACCAAGGGTGTGTTGCTCGCACCGGATGCGCCGCAGCAGTAGCAGCATCCTTCCCATCGCATCCCACCAAGGCGGCGAAACCCATGAGCTTCTCGATAGACAGTCTCGATCATCTCGTTCTGAACGTCGCCGACGTGGAGGTTAGCGCGGCCTGGTATGCTCGAATGCTCGGCATGCGGCGCACCGAGTTCGAGTCGCGCACCGGCACGCGCGTGGCGATGACATACGGCAATCAGAAGATCAACCTGCGTCCGATGGATGCGGACACGGTCGCATGGTTCACCGGGCGCGAGCCGGTGCCGGGCAGCGCCGATCTGTGCTTTGTCACCACCACGAGTCCCGCCGAGGTCAAAGCACATTGGCTTGCTCAAGGCGTCGAAATAGAAGCCGGGCCGGTTGAGCGCGACGGCGCGTGCGGCAAGATGACCTCGGTGTATTGCCGCGACCCGGACGGCAATCTGATCGAGGTCGCGACGTATCCTCGTGCATAAACACGGCAGCCATCCCGGCCGTGCCGTGCGAAGTCGGGCACTCGCTGAGCGCTCGGTCACCTTTTTCTTCCCTTGAGGCGGCGCGAATTGCGTCGTTCGCACCGGCCCGCGCTTGGAAAAGGCGGGCAACGCACCTATTCTCAGGTGCAAAGTGGGGAACTGCGGCAGCCTGACCGGGTCTGCTGCTTATTCATTTACAGGAGCCCCTCATGACGCGTCCCGTCGATTCCGGCGTTATCCTCATCGCGCGTGTCGCCCTTGCCGTGCTGTTTTTGTGGGGCGGCGTGATGAAATTGCTGGGCTATGCGGGCTTCGTCGGCTATCTGCATTCGAAGGGTGTGCCGTTCGTGCCGGTCGCCGCGCCGATTGCGACAGCGGTCGAGGCACTCGGCGGTCTGCTGCTGATCGTCGGCTTCAAGATCCGCCCGCTCGCGCTCATCATGGCCGTCTACACCGTGGCAACCGCAGTGCTGGGCCATGATTTCTGGAACGTCACGGATCCTGCTTTGCAACGCGATATGGTGATCCACTTCTGGAAGAACATCGGTATTGCCGGTGGTTTCCTGCTGTTGTTCGTGACGGGTGCGGGCCGTATCAGTATCGACGGCGCGCGTGCGCCACGCGGCGGGCTGAATCTCTGATCACGCAGTTGAGGTAGTCTGTGTTGGTCGCTTTTGATTCTGGTTGTAATCAAGGGAGCAAATAATGATTCAAAGTTTCGAGCAAACCATTGGTGGCAAGGTCACGCAGTTGTGCGCAAGTCTCGGCGAAGGGCCTACGCCGCATCGCGTCATCATCAGTCTTGCCGATTCGGCGAAAACGCTGGTGGTCCTGGATGCATCCGGTCTCATCAGCACGATCAAGGCTGAGATCGAGGAGCCGGAAAAACTGATCGCCGACGCGATTACCAAAGCGCAAAACGAAGGGCTGATCGAGCGCGCTATCGATACCGGCACGATTCAGGAAGCGGCGCTGTAGCCGTGCGGCGGCAGCGTGAGTGACATCGCGCCTGCTGGCGGCGTATTGGCGGTAAAAAACGACCCCCGCGGAGCGTAGGCATCGCGGGGGTTGTTTTTTGCACTCACGGCGACACGAAGTGGGACGCTCAGTGCGATTCGGCGATTCGCCGGTTTATCGATTCATCCATTCGCTGACTCGCTGACTCGCTGATTCGCCGATTCGCCAATTCACAAATTCACCAATTCACCAATTCACCAATTCACCAATTCACCAATTCACCAATTCACCAATTCACGCTGGGGAAAGCGATGAGGCGATCAGCGCGATTCACCAACTCGCGCTGGGCCGGCCTCGTGCGGCTTCGGGCCCGGCGTGTGCGGCTCCGGATGCATGAAGCAGCTCAGCACGCCACCGAGCACCAGCAGGCCGACCGAGATGGCCGTCGCGGCCTGCATGCCCGAGACGATCTGCGTGGCGGCAGCGCCGCTCGCCAACGCGCCGAAGGCGGCTACACCCACCGCACCACCTGCTTGCCGGGCGGTATTGAGCACGGCGGACGCCGTGCCCGCGCGTTCTGCTTCGACGGAGGCCAGTACGGCGGTGGTCATCGCCGGGACTGCCAGGCCCATTCCCGATGGGATCAGCAGGAACGGCAGCAGCAAGCCGATGAGTGGCGTAGACGCATTGACGAAATGCAGCAGGCCATAGCCGAGCCCCGCGGTGATTGCGCCGACGATCATCGGCACGCGTGCGCCGAAGCGCCCGACCACCCAGCCGCTCACCACGTTCGAGAGCAGAAAGCCGCCCGTCAACGGCAGGAAGGCGAGGCCCGCCTGCAGCGGGGTATAGCCGCGCACGCGCTGCAAATACAGGCTCAGCACGAACACCATGCCGTAGTACGTCAGATTCACGCAGATGCCGAACAGCACCGCCGCGCTGAAGGTGCGCTTGCTGAATAGCGAGAGCGGAAGCATCGGCGTCGCGACGTGCGATTCCACAGCGATAAAGGCGCCGGTTGTGATCAGCGCGAGTATGAAACCGCCGGCCACCAGCGGATGGCTCAGCCCTAGCGGCCGCCATTCGATCACCGCGGCGACGAAAGCGGTCAGCGCGACGATGGCAAGGGCCTGACCGCTCAGGTCGATGCCGCGCAGGCTTGGCTCTGCCTCGGGTGCGACTGCGATTGCAGTTGCGCCACCAGTTGCAGTCGCAGCACCAGCACCAGCACCAGCACCAGCACCAGCACCGGCACCAGCACCGGCACCGGCACCGGCACCGGCACCGGCACCGGCACCAGTCGTGGTCGCTTGTTCCGCATTTTTTCGAGCCGATTCAGGCTGCGGCACCCAGAGCAGGGTCGCCAGGAAACCGGCTGCGCAAATCGGCAGATTGACGAGAAAGATGCTGCGCCAGCCGAACGCCGCGATCAGCACGCCGCCGACCACCGGTCCAGCCGCGATCGCAACCGCGCCCGCGGCGGTCCACAGACCGACTGCACGCGCCCTGAGCTTCGGATCGTGGCCGTACGACTGATTGAGCAGCGCCAGCGAGTTCGGCAGCATGGCGGCGGCGCCGATGCCCTGCACCGCGCGCGCGCCCACCAGCATGGTGGCGTCGAGCGCCAGTCCGCAGGCGAGCGACGCGAGCGCAAACAGCACAATGCCCGCTGCATACATGCGCCGCGTGCCGAGCCGGTCGCCGAGTACGCCCGCCGAAAGCATCAGCACGGCGAACGCGAGCGTGTACGCGTCAACGACCCATTGCAAGCCGGCGACATTCGCATGCAGGTCCGCGCCGATCTTCGGCAGCGCGATGTTGACGATGGTCACGTCGAGTTGCGTGACGACGAAGCCGACGCTGACCGTCGCAAGGATGCGGCCGAGAGCGGGCGAGACGGGTGTATTGGGGGAGTTCATGCAATACATCGTAGGCCGATGCAGTGCACGATGTTTCGGAATGACGTGAAGTGTCGATGTCGCCGAAACAGCCGAAACAGCCGAAACAGCCGAAACAGCCGAAACAGCCGAAACAGCCGAAACAGCCGAAACAGCCGAAACAGCCGAAACAGCCATAAAGGCCGGGCGTCGAGCCCAATCGAAACAACGGCGCACCACGCGGCGCGCCGTTGTGAAACCAGCGAATCAGCGCGCTTGCGGCGCGTCTTTGATAAACAGCGTGGTCAATGCCCCGAGAATGCAGATCGCGCCGACATACAGCGGCGCGGCCATCGGGTTCGACTTCATCATCAGCGAAACCGCGATCGGCGTGAGGCCGCCGAACACCGCATAGGCGACGTTATACGAGAACGAGATGCCCGAGAATCGCACGACGGGCGGGAACGCCTTGACCAGCACGAACGGAATCGCGCCGATCACGCCGACGAAAAGGCCGGCCACGGCGTACAGCGGCACCAGCGCCGACGTATCGACGGCGAGCTGCTGGAACATCACGTAGTACGTCACAGCCAACGCGAGGCCGCCGATGAAAATCGTGCGCCCTGCGCCGATGCGGCCGGCGATCGAGCCCGTCATCACGCAGCCGATCGTCAGGCACAGCGTCGCCACGCAGTTCGCGAGCAATGCGGTGGCCGGCGCGATATGAAACTGCTTCTGCAGCAGCGTTGGCGTCATCAGAATCACCACGACGATCGCGGCCGACAGCATCCATGTAAGCAGCATCGACACGATCACGGCGCGACCGTGGTCGCGCAGCACGGCCTTGAGCGGCACTTCCGCGGCGATCGCCTTGCGTTGCTTGAGCTCGGCGAACACCGGCGTCTCATGCAGCCAGCGGCGCAGATAAACCGAGAACATGCCGAACACGCCGCCCACCAGGAACGGGATGCGCCATGCGTAAGCGGAGATTTCGGCCGGCGCGAAGTTGCGGTTCACAGCCGAAGCGATCAGCGAGCCGAGCAGGATGCCCGCCGTGAGGCCGGCCGTCAGCGTGCCGCACGCATAGCCGATGTGCCGCTGCGGCACGTGCTCGGAGACGAACACCCACGCGCCCGGCACTTCGCCGCCGACTGCCGCGCCTTGCATCACGCGGAACAACAGCAGCAGTACCGGCGCCATCACGCCGATGCTGGCGTAGGTGGGCAGCAGACCCATCATCAGCGTCGGCACCGACATCAGCAGCACGCTCAGCGTGAACATGCGCTTGCGGCCGAACAGGTCGCCGAAGTGCGCCATGATGATGCCGCCGAGCGGCCGTGCCAGATAGCCCGCCGCGAAGATGCCGAAGGTCTGCACCTGACGCAGCCAGTCCGGCATTGCGGCGGGGAAGAACAACTGGCCGATCGCCGGCGCAAAGAATACGAAGATGATGAAGTCGTAAAACTCCAGCGCCCCGCCCAGCGCGGCGAGGCCGAGCGTCTTGTAATCGCTTCGCCCAAGAGGACGTGGGGTGACAGCCTGCGCTCCACCCAGATTTGTCGCTTGCATTGCTTGTGTCTTGTCTTGAATTGGGAGCCACACGTAGCGCGTGGAAAAACGGCGGTCGTCGGGCGAGAAGTGTGGCAAGCGCTGGGTAGAGCACGGGACACCGGCGCGCCGGCCCGGATAGGGCAAGCGCGATGACGACTGGGGCCAGGCCGTGGATTTTACAGGATGAAAGCCGTTCGCTTCGGGAAGTACTTAATTAGATTGGAAAAAGTTCCCTGAGACGTGCTTTTTCGACGGCGGGCAGGACCGGGAGGGCCGCGCGTCGTGCGAGCCGCAGCCCTGGAGTGTAGGAATGCCGCGCACACCTGTCGGAGTGGAGCGATTGGTGCGCAAATTAGGAATGCTCCTATGGGATGACTTGGGCGTCCCTCTGAGAATCGCGTCCGAGCTATCAGTGAAGAGTTATCCCATGCGCATTGCCATCCTTCAGCGTGACCCCGTCATGCGTCAGTCGATCGAAAAGGTCCTAATGAGTGCCAGCCATACATGTATGGTCTATGACGACGGTCTGACCATGTCGAAAGCGCTCGCCCGTTCCACCGTGGATATGCTTGTGCTGGACTGGCAAGGCACACGCCTGTCCGGCGCCGAAGTCCTGAGGTCGGTGAGGGCGGTCGGCGGCGATCGCCTGCCGGTTCTGTTCGCTTCGGCGGAGACGTCGGAGGACAGCGTGGTGCGCGCCTTTGCCAGCGGGGCGGACGATTACGTCGCGCTGCCGTTGCGGCCGGGCGAGTTCCGCGAACGCGTTGCAGCATTGCTGCGCCGCGCCTATCCGGACCGTTTCAGCGCCGCGAGCTTCGATGTCGGCCCCTACCATTTCGATACGCATCGCCAGCTCGTCATGCTGCGCGGCCAGCCGGTGCAGCTATCGGGTACGCAATACCGGTTGGCGTCGCTGTTCTTTTCCAATATTGGCCGCGTGATGTCGCGCGACCATATCTTCGCGATGGTGTGGGGCCGTGAGTTCCGCGAGTTCACCCGCACGATCGACAGCCACGTGTCGCGCCTGCGTTTGCTGCTAGAGATCGAGCCGCAAAACGACTTCCGGTTGCAACCCGTTTACAAGAGCGGCTATCGGCTGCTGCATCTGCGGCAAGGCGAAGCGGGCGTTGAGAAGCAGGCGGCCTGAGCGGGTGCCGCAACTCAAACCTGCGGCAGTACCGGCCGGGTTTCAATCGCCCGGCGGATTAACGCTTCTACCGCCTTGCGCTCGTCCCCGGCCAACGGCAGGCGCGGCGGCCGAACCGGCTCCGTGCCAAGCCCGACAATCGTCTCGGCCAGCTTGATGTTTTGCACCAGCTTCGACGAGACGTCGAGCGCGAGCAGGGGCGCGAACCAGCGATAGATCGCGCGCGCCTCTTCAAGACGGCCCGCCTTCAGCAACTTGTAGATCACGACCGTCTCGCGCGGAAACGCGCACACGAGACCGGCCACCCAGCCATGCGCGCCCATCAATATCGCTTCCATCGCGAGATTGTCGACCCCGCACAGAATCGCGAAGCGGTCGCCGACCACGTTGATCAGATCGGTCACGCGCCGCACGTCGCCGCATGATTCCTTGATTGCGACGATCTTCTTTTCGTCGGCGATTTCCGCGAACATCTCGGGCGTCATGTCGACGCCATAGGCAAGCGGATTGTTATAGATCATCAGCGGCAGCGCGCTCGCATCGGCGACGCTGCGAAAGTGGTGCAGCGTTTCGCGCCGGTCCGACAGATAGCGCAGCCCGGGCAGCACCATGAAACCAGCCGCGCCATGCCGGCTGCCGGCTTCCGCCTGGCGGCATGCGTCGAGCGTGCTGTTCTCGGCGATTGTCAGCAAAACCGGCACACGGCCGCGTGAGGCCTCGACGGCGATGTCGAGCACGTCCAGCTTCTCGTCCAGCGAGAGCGTCGACGCTTCGCCGAGCGATCCACACACGATGATGCCGTCCACACCCGCGTCGATCTGTGCCTCGATATTCTTGCCGGTCCATTCACGGTCTATGCTGAAATCCGCGTGGAACTTGGTGGTAACTGCGGGCAATACGCCTTCCCAGATATGCGCCACGACTGCTCTCCTGAGTGTGTTGAGTCGAAGCGCAGTGTAAGCAGGGAAAATGCCGCCGTCTTGCGTGATTCACGCGTGGCGGATGACGATTTCAGCATAGTGGCTGTGCCTGCGAGCCCAGCAAAGATCAGGCAAGCCGACTATTTCGGGACAGTACGCAAAGTGCGTCGAAGTCGCATGGACGGGGCATTACGTGTGTGCTTGAGTCCCGGTTGCAGTGCGCTGTTCAGGCGTGGCTTTTGCCCGTTTTCGAAGATCGAAGCGTGGGAGCGTGGGCGCAAAGACTATGCCGAAATCGTCACAATCCACGCTTAAGCACACCAAGACTCCGTCGCTCGGCATTCCTACCATGTGCATTATGAAAACCCTAGATATCATCGACTCGCACACCGGCGGTGAACCGACCCGCCTGGTGGTGTCGGGTGGCCCGGCGCTTGGCGGCGGCACGCTAGCACAGCGTCTGGACGTGTTCCGCACGCATTTCGACGATTGGCGCGCGGGCGTCGTCACCGAACCGCGCGGCTCGGACGTGGTGGTCGGGGCGCTGCTGTGCGAGCCGGACGACCCCACGTGCGCGGCCGGCGTGATCTTCTTCAATAACGTGGGCTATCTCGGCATGTGCGGGCACGGCACGATCGGCCTCGTCGTCTCGCTCGCGCACATGGGGCGGATCGGGCCGGGGCGTCATCGGATCGAGACGCCGGTCGGCCTCGTTGAAGCGACGCTCAACGAGGACGGCAGTGTGGCCGTGCGCAACGTGCCGGCTTATCGCTACCGGCAAGGCGTGCAGGTGGACGCACCGGGCCACGGCATGTTGAGTGGCGACATCGGCTGGGGCGGCAACTGGTTCTTTCTCGTCGCCGACCACGGGCACACGCTGGAGGCGGCGCGTATCGCCGAGCTGACCGCGTTCAGTGCGGCAGTCCGCGATGCGCTGATCGCGCAGGGCATCACCGGCGCGGACGGCGCCTTGATCGACCACATCGAACTCTTTGGACCCGGCTCGCGCGACGGCATCGACAGCCGCAGCTTCGTCCTTTGTCCAGGCAACGCGTATGACCGCTCGCCGTGCGGTACCGGCACGAGCGCGAAAATTGCCTGCCTCGCCGCCGACGGCAAGCTCTCCGAAGGCGCGGTGTGGCGGCAGGAGAGCATCATCGGCAGCGTATTCGAGGCGAGCTATCGTCACGCCGGCGATGGAGTCTCGGTGATTCCGACTATCACCGGCCACGCGCACATCATGGCCGAAGGGCGTTTGTGTTTCGACGAGCGCGACCCGTTCGCGTGGGGTATCCGCACGGCATGACAGCGGACGCGGTGATCGTCGGGGCCGGGATTGTCGGCGCGGCTTGCGCGGCGGAGCTGGCCGCGCTCGGCATGCGGGTCGAGGTACTCGACGCACAGGGCATCGGCGGCGGCGCGACGGCGGCGGGCATGGGCCATATCGTCGTGATGAACGACTCGCCCGCGGAATTCACGTTGAGCCGCTATTCGCGCGACTTGTGGCTGGCGCTCGCGCCGCAGCTGCGCATGCGCGACGCGTTCGCGCGCTGCGGCACGCTATGGGTCGCCGCCGACGATGAGGAATGGCAAGCCGCCCGCACCATGCATGCCGGGTTCGAAGCACAGGGCGTCTCCGCACAACTGCTCGACGCCTCCGAGTTGCGCACGTGTGAACCGGCGCTGGCGCAGTCGATGGCGGGCGGCTTGCGGATCGAGCACGACAGCATCGTGTATGCGCCCACCGTTGCCGAGTGGCTGCTGACGCAATCCTCAGGAGTCGAGAATATCCGTGTGCGGCTCGGCGCGCGGGTGTCTGCCGTCAGCGCTAGCGGCGTGACGCTGGCCGATGGCGAGCGCATCGGCGCCGCGCATGTGATCGTTGCCAATGGTCTGGGCGCTCAGCAACTGCTGAGGTCGCTGCCGTTGCAGCCGAAGAAAGGTCATCTGCTGATCACCGACCGTTACCCCGCGCTCATTCGCCATCAACTGCTCGAACTCGGCTACATCAAGAGCGCGCATCATGCGGCCGGCACCTCGGTGGCATTCAATGCGCAGCCGCGGCCTACAGGCCAGTTGCTGATCGGCTCGTCGCGTCAGTTCGATACAACCGATCCCGCCGTCGACTTGCCGGTGCTCGCTCAGATGCTGCAGCGCGCCGCGCACTATCTGCCGGTCCTGCCGACACTCAACGGCATCCGCGCATGGACTGGCTTTCGTGCGGCGTCGCCTGACGGATTGCCGTTGATCGGTCCTGCCGGCGATTTTTCGCCCGGCGTGTGGCTCGCAGTCGGACACGAAGGCCTTGGCGTGACGACCTCGCTGGCGAGCGCAAAGTTGCTGGCCGCGCAAATCACGGGGAGCGCCGCGCCGATTCCTGTCGAGCCGTACTTGCCGGTTCGTTTTGCGCAAAAGGTAGCTTATGACTAACGCCGATGCAGCACGCTTCCACTTGACGATCGACGGTAGATGCGTCGCGGTCGAAGGGGGGACGACCGTGGCCGCGGCGCTCGTCATTGCGGGAGCGAGCGGCACGCGAACGTCGGTTAGCGGCCAGGTGCGCGCAGCACTGTGCGGGATGGGCGTGTGCCAGGAGTGCCGCGTTACGATCGACGGCCGGGCGCACGCGTTGGCGTGTCAGACTCTTTGCCGCGAAGGGCAAATCGTTTGTACCGCTGCGGCCACGGCCACGGCCACGGCGACGGCGACTGACGCGGCCTACGTATCCAGCGCGACCAACACGACCAACACGACCAGCGCGACCAGCGCGACCAGCGAATCCAGCGAATCCAGCGAATCCAGAGAATCCAGAGAATCCAGAGAATCCAGCGCGGCGAGAGAATCCAACGCGGCCGGCGATTCCAGCGAACCCAACTGGACCAACGGACCTAGCGCAAATAGCACCACGACCACCACAGGCAAGCGATGAAGCAGCACTTCGATATCGTCGTGGTAGGCGCCGGTCCGGCCGGGTTGAACGCCGCGCAGGCCGCGGCGCGCGAGGGCGCCACGGTTGCGCTGCTCGACGACAACCCGCGCGCCGGTGGTCAAATCTGGCGGCAAGGTCCCGGCCGTCCGCCGCAAGCTCAGTTGCACGCGCTGCTCGACGCCTTATACATGCGGACCAATGTCACGTTGTTTGCGTCGACTCGCGTGATCGCGCCGCTCGGTTCGCGCGGTTTGCTGCTTGAGTCGGCTGAGCATGGTGGCGTGTCTATCAGCTACGATCGATTGATCCTCGCGACCGGCGCGCGCGAGCGGCTCTTGCCATTCGCCGGCTGGACGCTGCCCGGCGTGACCGGTGCAGGCGCGCTGCAGGCACTCATCAAAGGCGCCATGCCGGTGCGCGACGAACGGATCGTGATTGCAGGCAGCGGTCCTCTGCTGATCGCTGCGCTCGCCACCGCGCGTGCTGCCGGGGCGCGGGTGGTGGCGGTCGTGGAGCAGGCGTCGGCGTTCGAGGTCGCCCGCTTCGGCGTCTCTCTGTTGGGCGAGCCGGCGAAGTTGTGGCAAGCCGTTGCCATGACGCGCGGCTTCGCGGGCGTGCGTTACTGGACCGGCAGTATCGTCCGGCAAGCTAGTGGCGATGGCCGCGTCGAGCGCGTGATGATCCAGCGCGGCCAGCGACAGTTGACGCTTGATTGCGACCGCATCGCCTGCGGCTATGGATTCGTGCCGAACATTACGCTTGCGCAAGCGCTTGGCTGTGCGATCAACGAAGCGGGTGAGATCGTCGTCGACAGTGAGCAGCGGACTTCAGTGGACAGCGTGCTGGCGGCAGGCGAATGCACGGGCGTCGGCGGCGCGGAACTGGCGGGTGTGGAAGGCGAGATCGCTGGGCTCTCCGCGAGCGGCGCCCCGGCAAACCGCACCGCGCTGCATGCGCAACGAGCGCGATGGCGGCGTTTCGCGAGGCGCGTCGAAGTGGCGTTTGCCTTGCAGGCCGCCGCACGCACGCCGCCCGACGATGCCACACTGCTCTGCCGTTGCGAAGACGTCAGCCTCGGCGAAGTACGCGTCTTTCCGGATTGGCGCGAGGCCAAGCTGCATACTCGCTGCGGGATGGGCGCATGCCAGGGGCGAATCTGCGGTGCCGCGGCTGGGCTGTATTTCGGCTGGGAAGCCGCAGCGCCGCGCCCGCCGTTCAGTCCGGCGCAAATCTGCACCTTGATGGCGGCGAGCGGGGAGCCACCGCCGTCCGAATGACACCGGCATCCGTACGGCCGCTGGATATTTCCACCAGCGCGTGGCCCTATAATCGACCGCAAGCACCTACCCGCGCTATCGCGCGGTTGGACGCACGGACAAATGCGCCGACGAATGCACGGACAAATGCGCCTACGAATGCACGGGCAAATGCGCCGACGAATGCACGGACAAATGCGCCGACGAATGCGCCTACGAATGCACGGGCAAATGCGCCGACGAATGCACACGTAAATACACCGGCAAATGCGCGTGCGAATGCACCGGCAAATGCACCGGCGAATGCACCGGCAAATGCACCGGCAAATGCACCGACATCGCACAGCCATCGCCCGACCAACGCACAACCGCACCGACCACGGAACCCGCACGATGAACACGCTGGCTTATCCGCTCGAACCGGACGACGTAACGCTGTCCGGCATGCTGTCGCATTTCACTTTGCTCGAGCCCGTGTTCGACGCGATGCCGGACGTCGTGTTTTTCGTCAAGGACGCGCACGCTCACTATGTGCTGGTCAATCGCACGCTGGCTTCGCGCTGTGGCTTCAAGGAAAAGGCCGCATTGCTCGGCAAGACCGCCGAGGATGTCTTCCCGCGCCGCTTCGGCCGCATCTACACCGCACAGGACAAAGCGATCATCAACGTCGGCAGCCAGATGATCGATCAACTGGAGCTGCATCTGTATCCCGGCCGCCAGCCGGGTTGGTGCCTGACCTGCAAGCAGCCGTTGCGCGATCCGGCGGGCAAGGTGGTCGGCCTCGCCGGCATCTCCCGCGACCTGAAAGCGGACGAAAGCAGTCATCCCGCTTACAGCCGGTTAGCCGCAGTGGTGCAGTCCATTCAGGAAAACTACGTGCAGCCGTTAAATCTGAAACAGCTTGCCGCAATGGCGGATATGTCGGTGGCGCAACTGGAGCGCTACTTTCACAAAGTGTTTCATTTGACGCCGCGCCAGGTGTTGCTGAAAACGCGGCTGGACGCCGCTACCGCGCTGCTGGTTTCGCACGACAAGGTCACCGACGTCGCCGCGCTTTGCGGCTACACCGACCACAGCGCCTTTACGCGCCAATTCAAGGCGACCGTCGGCGTCACGCCGACCGAGTACCGCATGCTGCTGCACGGCACCGCCGCGCGAAGCTAAGCTGTCTGGCGCACATGGTTCGTCGCAAGCATCATTACTACGTCTACGTCGTCGCGCTGGACGACACGGTCTGGAACGAGGCGCGCTTTCGCCGCGCGAATCCCGATTACCGGTTCGACAAGCCGTGCGTGTACGTGGGAATGACGGGACTGGACCCGGATCTGAGGTTCGACCGGCACAAGGCCGGCATCCAGGCAAATCGCTATGTGCGCGATTACGGTCTGCGCCTCTTGCCCGAATTGTATGAAGTGTTCAATCCAATGCCTTACCGCGGGGCACAGGATATGGAAGTGGAATTGGCGATTGGACTGCGCGAGGCGGGGTACGGCGTATGGCAGGCGTAAGCCCGCCTTATTTCACGCCAAGCCCGCGCAGCACTGCATTGCCTTCGCGCGTCAGACGGATGTGCGAGGCGCCTGCGTCGCCGGAAACCGTTTCGATCAAGCCGGCTTCGTGAAGCTGCGGAATCTCGGGTTTCGCGGACGCGTCGATCGGCGCGTGCAGCAACAGCAGCAGCGTCGCCAGTTCATGATGGCTCAGCAGACGGCGCAGAATCGTGGGCCGCTTGGCCGGTGCCGGCGTCTCGTTCGTGTTGTGATCGGGCTGGTTCATGGAGCGCGCCTTGTGCGGGATAGTGTCGGGTGGATCATGCGGATAAAGTCTTAAACGATTCTTAAGACTCATTGTCCTGTAACACCGTGACACGAAGATGGCACCGGAACGAGTTACCGACCGTTACACATGGCCGATTTTTACCTTTGCTTACCTTACGGCGCGCAGGTTTTACTCGCCGATTCAATCCACAGATTGCCCACGTGGCGCTTGCCCGCGTAGAAGCGATAAGTCGTCGCGCCGTTGTCGCTGCGCACCTTGACGATATTCGAATCGCCGAAGTCGAGCATCTGGCCTTGCGGGATCGCGGTCGATTTGAACGCGGCGTTGTGACTGGTCGCCACTTGCGTCAGGCAGGCGACCACGTCGTTGACCGAGCGCTGTGTGGTGGTGTCCGTGACGGGCTCGCCGGCATCCGGATTCTTCTGGAAGTACGCGCAAGCGCTGAGAAGCAGGGGAACTGATAGGACTACGGCAAACTTCTTCATATCTCTCCTGGCGTTTCATTCGGCCGAAGGTTCGTGCGACGCCCGGATGGGGCAGAGTGCGCGCAACACTGGGCCGAGGATCAACCGCCATTATATCGGTGCGGCGCGCCCGCTTGAGCCGATGAAGCATGGGCTGTGCCCGAGCCGGCTGAATTTGGAGCCCACAGCCCACAGCCCACAGCATGGCAAGCCAACCGCCTATTTGCGGCGTTGAGCCTGCGCTGCGAGCCGCACAGCCGCATTGGCCGCGCCATAGCCGTCGTAGCCACCGCGCCGTTCGACAATTTCCAGGAAAAAGCGCTGATCCAGTTGTTCGGTGTAAGCGTGGAAGAACTCGCCGCCGCGCTCGTCCCGGTCGTACAGGATGTTATGCGCGCGCAGCGCCTCGAGCGTCTCGTCCGGCAGCGCATAGCGGGCGGCGAGGTCGTCGTAGTAATTACGCGGGATACGCAGCACCGGCAGACCGTCGGCGATGAACTCCGGAATCGCGCTGAAAATGTCACCTGTGCTGAACGCGACGTGGTTCAGGCCCGAGCCGTGGTAGGTGTGCAATGCCTCGGCTACCGCCGTGTGATGGTCCACCGACGCGTTCAGGACGATGCGCACCGAACCGTCATGACTGCGCAGCGCGCGGCTGCGCACCAGCCCGTAAGGGTCGGGCACCAGCACGCCCGGTTCGGCCTGGAAGCCGAGCGCGGTCCGCAGAAACAGAACCCACGTATCCAGCGAAGGAGCCGGCACGGACAGGCAGACGTGGTCGATGCGCGTGAGCGGCCCCACTTCGGTCGGACCGTTGACGTCGGTGAGTACGAAATCGGCTTCGAACAGGGTGGGCTGGTCCGGCGTCTCGTCGACGAAATAGTTCAGGCTGCCGTCGGGCGCCTGCACGGCGGGCAGCACGCGTTCGTTCGGGCCGATCTGGCCGGAGAACGGTGCGTAGCCGAACCCGGCGGCGCGTTCGAAGGCCTGATTGGCGTCGTCCACGCGAAACGCCGACGCGCACAGCGACAAACCATGCTGCTGGAAGAAGGCGTTGGCGAATGAATCCGGTTCGGCGTTCAGCACGATCGAGGCCGCGCCGTGCTGAAACAATGTCACATCTTTCGAACGATGCTGGCCAGCCTGGCGAAAGCGCAGCTTGCCGAGCCAGTCGACGAGGTGCGCGCGGGTGGTGTGATCAACCGCGAACTCGAGAAACTGGTAGCCGACGTGCGCTGGCGCGGCGGGCGATTGATAGAGCTCGCCGACCGGCTGCTTTGTGGCTTCAAGCAGCGCGCGGGTCTGTTCCTCGAGGAACAGCAGCGAGCGATGGCCGTCCGCGGCGGTGATGGTGGTCGGCGCGGCGCGAAAGCCGTCGTTGAAAATTTCGAGTGAAAGCGGCCCTTTGTAGCCCGTTTTCACGACCTGCGCGGTGAAACCGGCCAGATCGAAATCGCCCTGACCCGGGAAGCAGCGGTAATGGCGACTCCATTCGAGCACGTCCATGGCGAGCTTCGGCGCATCGGCAATCTGGACGAAAGCGATGCGCTCGCCCGGAATCTCGCCAATGCCGTCCACCGTGTCGTTCAGCGACAGCGTATGAAAGCTGTCGAGCACGAGCCCGAGATTCGGATGATTCACCGCGTTGACGAGCTTCCACGCATGGCGGTAGGTCTTCACGTGCTTGCCCCACGCGAGCGCCTCATAGCCGGCGATCACGCCGGCCGCTTCGGCCGCGCGGGCCAGTGCGCCGAGCTGGTCGGTCATCAGCGAATCGTCGCCGATGGTGTCGGGCGAGACGTTGCTGCACACCAGAATCCGGTCCGTACCCAGTTCGTGCATCACGTCGAACTTGCGCTTCGCCCGATCCAGATTGCGCTCGAGGCGCTCCGGGCTCACCCCGTCGAAATCGCGGAACGGCTGGAACAGCATGATCTTCAGCCCGAGATCCTCGGCGATGCGCCGCACGTCGGCGGGCGAGCCGTCGAAATACAGCAGGTCGTTCTCGAAGATTTCGACGCCTTCGAAGCCCGCCGCCTGGATGGCGGTCAGCTTCTCGACGAGGGTCCCGCTGATCGACACGGTGGCAATCGAACGTTGCATGAACGGCTCCTGCAAAAACAATGAAACGGCTGTTGGGACGGTGCCAGGCGGCCGCTGTGCTGCGCCCGCCTGGCTTGCGGGCCGCCATGCTGCAATGCGCAAAATGGTCTATCTAGTTACCTGTAACCCACTGGACGAAGTCCGGAAGCACCCACATTAACGCAATTTTCCGACAGTTTATACAAACTAACTAGATGGTACAAATTCGTACAAACCCCGAATGACGTTTGCGGCCAATGCGCGCACACTGCGCTCACGTTGTAGAGCCGCGGCGCGTGCCGTGGCCCGCTTTATGCCTTACTTTTGCAGGAGTGGTCGTCATGAGTTTTGCATCAGTGCTGGTCCTCAATGGACCTAATCTCAACTTGCTCGGCACGCGTGAGCCGGCCTTCTATGGCTCGGAAACGCTCGACGATGTCGCGAAACTCTGCCGCGACGCGGGCGAGCGGCTGGATCTGTCGATCGACTTCTGTCAATCGAACGCGGAACACCAACTCATCGACTGGCTGCATGCGGCGCGCACCAAGGTCGACGGCATCGTCATCAATCCGGCGGCTTACACGCATACCTCGGTGGCGATTGCCGACGCGCTCACCGCGATCGAAAAGCCCGTCATCGAAGTGCATATTTCAAACGTGCATCGCCGCGAAGCATTCCGGCATCACTCATACGTGTCGGCGGTGGCCGATGCGATCATCATTGGTTGCGGCACACAAGGCTATGTGCTCGCTCTGGAGCGGATGGCGGTCATCCTTAAGAATAGGGCGGCGAAATGAACACACAAGCGAACACACAAGCGAACACACAATCGAACGCTCAGGCGAGCCCACGATCGTTTCTCGTCGGTCTGATCGGTTCGGGCATTGGCGGATCGCTCACCCCCGCGATGCACGAGGAAGAGGGCAGCAAGCTCGGCCTTCACTATGTGTATCGGCGCATCGATCTGGAGGCGTTGAAGCTGGACGTCACGGCGCTCTCCGATTTGCTCGTCTCCGCCGAACGCATGGGCTACAACGGACTAAACATCACATACCCGTGCAAGCAGGCCGTGATTCCGTTGCTCGACGAACTGTCCGACGACGCGCGCGCACTCGGCGCGGTCAACACGGTCCTGTTCAAGGACGGCAAACTTATCGGCCACAACACCGATTGGTCCGGTTTCGCCCGGGCGTTTCAACGCGGCTTGCCGGACGTGTCACTGGATCGCGTCGTGCAACTGGGCGCGGGCGGCGCGGGCGCAGCGGTCGCCCATGCCGCGCTGATGATGGGCGCGCAAACGCTCACGCTATTTGACGTGGACGCCGCGCGCGCCGCATCGCTCGCCGCGGAATTGCAGAAGCGTTTCCCCGCCTCTACCGTCAGTGGCGGCAGTTCGCTGGCCGAATCGCTCGCGGCCGCCAACGGCCTGATTCACGCGACGCCCACCGGCATGGCGAAATTGCCGGGCTTGCCGTTGCCGGTCGAATTGCTGCACCCCGGTTTGTGGGTAGCGGACATCGTCTATTTCCCGATCCGCACCGCGCTGTTGCAGGCCGCCGAGGCGCTCGGCTGCCGCACGTTGAGCGGCGGCGGCATGGCGGTGTATCAGGCGGTCGACGCGATGCGCATCTTCACGGGCCTGGAACCCGATGCCGAGCGCGTTTACACGCATTTCCAGTCCTTGTTGCAACGCTAAACCGGTAGCACAAGCGCCGTACACATCCGGTAGATAACCAGACCGAGGAGATAGAGACGACATGCCGCAACCGATTCAATCCACTCCCGCCGACGCGACACGCCAAACGAAAGCGACGGTAAGCACCGCGCGCCGCTCGAAAGCCCGCTATCAGATCCTCGGGCTCCTTGCGGTCGGCACGATGATCAACTATCTGGACCGCACGGTGCTTGGCATCGCGGCGCCGCAGTTGACCAAGGAACTCGGCATCAACGCCGCGTTGATGGGGCTGCTGTTCTCGGTATTCTCGTGGAGCTATGTGGCCTCGCAGATTCCGGGCGGCCTCTTTCTCGACCGCTTCGGCAGTAAGCTCACGTATTTCCTGTCGATGACGTTCTGGTCGCTGTGCACCCTGGCGCAAGGGCTCGTGCATGGTATCGGCGCGTTGTTCGTGTTCCGGCTCGGCCTTGGCGTATCGGAAGCGCCATGCTTTCCGACCAATAGCCGCGTGGTGGCCACGTGGTTTCCGCAGAGCGAACGCGCGATGGCGACCGGCACCTACACGGTCGGCGAATATATCGGCCTGGCGTTTTTCAGCCCGTTCCTGTTTATGCTGATGGGCGCGTTCGGCTGGCGTTCGCTGTTCTACGTGGTGGGCGGCGTGGGCCTGGTGTTCGGCGTGATCTGGTGGTTGTTCTATCGCGAGCCGCACGAGCATCCGACCGTCAATCAGGCGGAACTCGACTATATCGAAGCAGGCGGCGGTCTGACGCACAGGAAGAAGAGCGCCGATCATTCCGGCGCACCGGCTGCAGCAGTTGCACCGGCAAAGAGCGGCTTCGAGTGGCGCACCATCGGGCGTCTGCTCAAGCATCGTCAGTTGACCGGCATCTGCCTCGGCCAGTTCGCCGGTAACTCGACGCTGGTGTTCTTCCTTACCTGGTTCCCCACGTATCTCGCCACCGAACGCCATATGGCATGGCTGAAGATCGGCTTCTTCGCGATCATGCCGTTCATTGCCGCGTCGATCGGCGTGATGTTCGGCGGCATCTTCTCCGATTGGCTGCTGCGGCGCGGCAAGTCGCCGAACGTGGCACGTAAGCTGCCGATCATTGCCGGCCTGCTGCTCGCGTCGACGATTATTCTCGCCAACTATGTCGAGAGCAACGTGGTGGTGATCGCGATTCTGTCGGTGGCGTTTTTCGCGCAGGGGATGGCGGCGCTGGGCTGGACGCTGGTGTCGGACATTGCGCCCGAAGGCCTGCTCGGCGTGACCGGCGGCATCTTCAACTTTGCCGCCAATCTGGCCGGCATCGTCACTCCGCTGGTGGTGGGTTTCATCGTCGCGGCAACCGGCTCGTTTGTCGGTGCGCTGGTGTTCATCGGCGTGATCGCGTTGATCGGCGCGCTGTCGTACATCTTTATCGTCGGCGATATCAAGCGGATCGTGCTGGTGGATTGAACGGCGCGTATTGTTCGAACGGCTTGAGAAAAAAAGCGGGACCTGGCTAACGCCACGTCCCGCTTTTTCGTTTGAGGCGTGCCTCAGTCTTCCTTGCGCACGAAACGCAGCACGGCGTCGACGATCATCGCACGATGACGCGCACGCAGGCGCGGGTGCGACGGATCGCGGCCGAACGCCGTGCCGAAGGTATGGCGATTGCCGACGCGGTGAAAGCACAGCGAGCTGATCATCAGGTGCAGGTCGATCGCGTCGACGTCGCTGCGGAACAGTCCCGCCGCGATGCCGCGCGAGAGCAGATCTTCGATCGTATGAATGACCGTGACGTTGCGGCCTTTGAAGCTCTTCACCTGCTCGACGTACTTCGCGCCGTGAATGTTCTCGATCGTCACGAGGCGCACGAAGTCACGCTGACGGTCGTGATAGTCGAACGTGAACTCGACCAGCGCGCGCATGCCTTCGACCGGATCGAGTTCGCTGACGTGCAGATCCTGTTCGAGCGCGCGAATGTCGCCGTACACTTTTTCCAGCACCGCCTGGTACAACCCTTCCTTGCTGCCGAAGTAGTAGTACAGCATGCGCTTGGTGGTGTTCGTGCGCTCCGCGATCGCGTCGACGCGCGCACCGGTCAGCCCCATCGCGGAGAACTCCTGGGTCGCGACGTCGAGGATGTTGCGCTTCGTCTGTTCGGGATCGTACTTGCGTCGGGCGTCGGGACGCGGAGCGCCGGACGCGATGCCGTTGGTATCAGGCTCGGCGGCCTTGCTTCCCTTTTTCATTGTGTATTCGAGCGGCAGTGACGGCGCATTCTAGCATGGCGAAACTGGCCTCCGAAGCGGGTCTCAGGCATAAGCGGCCGCGTATTGAGTCGCGTATTGACTGGACTCACGACGTCGACCGGGTCGTGGGGCGCCGGGCGGCGAGCGCGTCGCGCGTCTGCATGGCGGTGTAGGTGAGTTGAGCGGCTGCAAGACCGAGCGCGCCGTAGGTGGGCGTCAGGCCGAAGGCCGCGAACGCGTCGGGCACCGGCCGTTCACCGGAGATGGCCGCCGCCAGCAATTCGCCGGAGACGGTGGTCGGCGCCATGCCGTGGCCGCCGAAGCCGACTGCGTACCAGACGCCGTCCGTGCTGCGGCCGATTTGCGGCATCTTGTGCCGCGCGTAGCTCATCAGGCCGCCCCAGGCGTGTTCGATCTGCACGTCGTGCAGCTGTGGATAGACCTTCAGCAGATCACGCCGCAAGAGCCGCGCGATGATCTCGGGGGCACGGTCGCGCACCGAGATGCGGCCGCCCCACAGGATGCGCGTATCGGGCAGCGGGCGGTAGTAGTCGAAGGCGAAGCGGGTGTCGTAGACGGCGGCGCGGGTGGCAATCGCGTCGTTCAGGCGTGCGCCGAGCGGTTCGGTCGCCATCACGTAGGTGGCGATCGGCAGCACCGCGCGCTCGACCCGTGGATAGACGTTGCGGGCATAGCCGCCGCCGGCCATCACCACGTGGCGTGCTTCGAGCGCGCCGTGCGGCGTATGCACCACGAAACCGGCGCCTCCACGTCGGGCGTCGTCGCGCCGGGCGCCGCCGCGCCGGGCGCCGTCGCGTCGGGCGCCGCCGCGCTGCAAGCGCACAACGGGTGATTTCTCGTGAATCTGCACACCCGCGTTGGCCGCGGCGCCAGCCACGCCGAGCACATATTTCAGTGGATGAAAGTGGAACGCGTTGCGCTCGAACAGGCCGCCGTGATAACGGCTCGTCTTCAGTTGTGAAGCGAGCGCCGCGGCCGTCACGTGTTCCCACTCGACGCCGAACGAATCCCGCATCATGCGCCGCTGCGTGTCGAGTCTTGCCGGTTCGTCGAACCAGTTGGCGAGGATCACGCCGGCATCGGTCACGTCACAATCGATGCGGTAGCGTTGGATGCGCTTTCGCATCAGATCGACGGCGTCGGTGGTCAGCGTATAGAGTTCGCGCGCACGGGCCGGCCCGAGGGTTTTCAGCAGATCCGCGCAATCGAGGCTGTAGCCGCCGAACACGAAGCCGCCGTTGCGGCCGGAGGCGCCAAAGCCCACCTGCTCGGCTTCGAGCACGGCGATGTCGGCGACGCCCCGCTCGGCGAGTCCCAACGCCGTGGACAAACCCGCGAGGCCGCCACCAATGATGCAGACGTTGACGCTTCGCCGGCCAGTTAGCGGCGCGTAAGCGGACGAGTGCCCGGCAGAGCGGGCGACGGTGGCTTCATAAAAGCTTTGCATATGGCTAGGGTAGCGGCAATGCCGCGCTCACGTCCAGCCGTCTGACAATGCTTGCACTTCGGAGCGGTTAAACAAAAACAAAAGGCCGGCATCCGCACGCAGCGAATGCCGGCCTTGCCAGCCTGATCTCAAGTAGATCAGGACACCGGTAGCAGCTTGCCGCTGAACACCACCGGACCCGTCGGCGCATTGTGATCGGGCGAGCCGCCGGGTGCCTCGATCGAGACCGCCAGTGCCGTGTAACTCTCCGGCTTTTGCTGACCGGCCGTGACCTTGCCGTTGGCGCTGTCCGGCAGCAAGCCGAGCGACACCGGGTGGCCACTGGCCGGAATACCCCACAGCTCCATCGCCCGGCCGGCCGGCAAGTCGACCTTGCCTAGCGGATGCAGCGTCATGGTGGCGTGGGCTTCGTCCCACGCGACTAGCATGACCGGATGCGTTTCCTTGTCATTCAGCACCGCGACATGCGAAACAGCCGTTTCCGGTTGTTGCGCGATGGTTGGCGCCGTGGAAGGCGTCACACCGGACGGCAGCAGCGAGCGTACGGCGACCACGACGGCGACCGCGGCGAACCCTGTCACGCCAATCGCCCAGCCCCGCCAGAACGCGAGGTTCTCGAAGATGCTGCCGGACGGACGCGCGGGTTTTTCGACCACGGTGCGCGGTTGTGTGACTGCGCGTGCCGCTTCACGCGCCGAGCTCAGGCCGAGACGCCGCTCGATGGCATCCCACACGGCGGCCGGCGGCATGCGCGGCTCCGTGAGTTCGGCCAACGGCGAGATTCGCCGCTGCCATTCTTCGACGGCCCGGCGAATCACCGCGTCGTGGTCCGCGATCTGTTGGAAGCGGCGCCGCGCGCCACCGCGCAGCGTGCCGAGTACATACTCGGCGGCCAGCATATCGACCAGCTGAGGATAGCGATGGAGATTCATCACTCGCCTCCCAGACAGGTTTTCAGCTTGGCAAGGCCGCGCCGGATCCAGGATTTGATGGTGCCGAGCGGCACGGACAGAACTTCGGCGATCTCGCTATGGCTCTGATCACGCAGGTAGGCGAGAGCAACCGCCTGACGCTGCGCCGGTTCCAGCTGCTGCATGCAGCCGGCCAGCAGACGTGCCTGCAGGCTGACCGCGGTCAGCGCTTCGGGATCCGGATCGCCGGTGGCCACAAGATCGTCCAACGCATCGCTCCATTCTGTTTCCTGCTTGTTGACCCGCCGCAGGTGATCGAGAGCACGATTTCGGACGATTGCCGACATCCACGTCATCGGGGCGGACAGTGCCCGGCGGTAGTCGCCGGCAAAGCGCCAGATATTGACGAAGCTGTCCTGCAATACTTCCTCGGCCCACTCATGCTTGGTCAATATACGAAGGGCGAGGCCAAACAGTTTCGGGGCGGCGAGATCATATAGCTCGCGCAGTGCCGCAGCGTCTTCCCTGGCAATGCGTTCGAGCAGCTCGGCGAGGGTTTCCGGCGTCAGTTCTCGAGGATTGGCGGTCATGGAAAGTGGTGTGGTGAGCTTGCGGGCCTATGTTACTCAATTTCCTCCCCACCTTATATGTGGTTTTTCCCGCGCGGGCTGCATCCGCCGAGCTTATGGCCGCGTATAGGGTTGCAGAGCACAGGGCTTGCGTCCGAGGGTTCCTCGCGCTGGCCTCAGACGCCCCAGCGCAACACCAGCGGATCGAGCCGTCGCGCGACTTTCAGTAAGCCCGCGCGGGTGGCCGGATGCATCGGCGGCAACGGATGGCGCACCGCGTCCGATCGAATCACACCGCCTTCCTTCATCAAAGCCTTGCATGACGCGAGGCCGCCCTGGCGGTTTTCGTAGTTGATAAGCGGTAGCCATTCCTGATAGTGGGCGGCCGCCGTTTCGGTGTCGCCGGCCGCATAGGCGTCGACGATCAAGCGGATGCCGTCCGCGTAGCCGCCGCCGGTCATCGAACCGGTTGCGCCCGCATCGAGATCGGCCATCAGCGTAATCGCTTCTTCGCCATCCCACGGACCCACCACGGCGTCGCCCCCCAGTTCGATCAGCTCGCGCAGCTTGTTCGCTGCCTGCGGCACTTCGATCTTGAAGTACGACACGTTTTGCAGTTCACGCGCCATGCGCGCTAGAAACGGCGCGGACAATGCCGTGCCGCTGACCGGCGCGTCCTGGATCATGATCGGAATTCCGATTGCATCGGACACCGTGCGGTAGAACTCATAGATGCCGCGCTCGCCGATGCGGATCGTCGCGCCGTGATACGGCGGCATGATCATCACCATTGCAGCGCCTGCAGCTTGCGCGCTGCGGCTGCGTTCAGCGCACAGGTGCGAGCTGAAATGCGTGGTCGTGACGATTACCGGCACGCGGCCGGCGACGTGTTCGAGCACCAGGTGCATCAGCGTATTGCGCTCGTCATCGGACAGCGCGAACCGCTCGGAGAAGTTCGCCAGAATGCACAAGCCGTTGGAACCCGCGTCGATCATGAAATCGATGCAGCGTTTCTGGCCTTCCAGGTCGAGACGGCCGGCCTCGTCGAAGATGGTCGGCGCGACGGGGAACACGCCGCGCAATGGAGCAGGGTTGGGTGTTTGGGTCATGGTGATGTGCGTTGTGCCGAGGTGAGGTGATGACGTGATCAGGCGTGGGTCTTTGAATGTCTCCGTCGCTGACTATACGGCGGTGTGCGTGGCGGGTATATTGAATTGTTTCCATCTTGTGATCGCTTTTGCGACTCACCCCGCGGCTTCCCGGCATTCTATGAAAGACACCCTGAACGTTCTGCTGTCGAGACTGCGCATGAAGCAGCTGCAATTGCTGATCGCACTTGACGACCACACGTCGCTGCACAAAGCAGCCGGCGCGATGTCGATGACGCAGTCGGCCGCCAGCAAGGCGTTACAGGAGCTGGAGTCGATGTTCGAGGCGCCGCTCTTCGAACGCTCGAAGAGCGGCATGATTCCGAACCAGCTCGGCCACTGTGTGATCCGCTACGCGCGGCTCCTGGCGACGGACCTTACCGCGCTGTGCCAGGACGTGGCCGAGATCCGTTCGGGGCGCGGCGGGCGTCTGGCGATCGGGGCGATCATGGGCGCGATTCCCGAGTGCGTCGTGCCGGCGCTGAATGATCTGCATGCCGCGCAGCCGGGCTTGTCGATCGAAGTGGTGGAAGACACGAGTGCGCGCATGCTGCTGCAACTCGACGAAGGCCGGCTTGATCTGGTGATCGGCCGTGCGGCAGTCGCCGCCGATCCGTCGAAGTATCGCTACCATCCGCTCGATGACGAGCCGTTATCCGTGGTGGTGGGTTATGAGCATCCGTCCTTGTCCAGGAAGGAAGTGACACTGCGTGATCTGACCGGTCACCGCTGGGTGATGTATCCGTCGCATATGCCCTTGCACGCGTTGCTCGAACGTGAGATGGATCTGGCGGGGCTCGAGATGCCGGACAACCCGATCTCGACCGCCTCCACCTTTGTGACAGTCGCGTTACTGCAAAGCAGTGCCGATCTGGTTTCACTTTTGCCGACCGCGATCGCGACGTTGTTCGCCCGGCAAAAAATGTTGCGTCTCGTGCCGGTCAAACTGAAATCGCCTTCGCAAACCTTCGGCATTGTGACGCGCAAGGGCGGCGTGCTGTCGCCGCCGGCTGAGCAATTTATCGAGTTATTGCATGGACGGAAGGTGGGGCAGGTGGGGGCGCAGTTGGAGAGTCAGCTGGTGCAGAATCAAAAAACCGCTTGAAGCAGCGGTTTTTCGTCTTTCGAAAGACATCCAATATCTCACGCCATTCGGTGCTCCGCCATGCCCTATGCAGGGGTGTTGCTGCGGCGACACTCTCGGGTAAATCCGAACCGGTTGCATGCTCGTTTTCCGCGCTACACTTGATCGAAGGTGCGCCAGATTCAGGAGATTCAGGAGCATGGCGCCCGCTCGGGGAGAGCAGCCATGAATCGGCCACTGGTTCGGTTACCGCTTCGCGCGACAGGCACGGCGCCCGTCAGGAAGTGGCTCAAATGGGGGCTGGCGGCGGCATTTCTGCTCGCGCTGGCGTTGGCGGCGCGCTTTGTGCAGGTCGAGATCGAAACATCTCGACTGCAGGCGCGCTACCTCTCCGAACTTACGCGCGACGTGGGTTTTTCCGTCGACGGCGGTCCAAGTCACTCCATCCGCTTCCCCCAGGCAGACAAAGGCCCCTACGACAGCCGCCTCGGCTACGCGTTGCTGCCTTCGTTCCAGCAGCGATTGCTGCAACGCGGGTTTGAAATCAGCGCACAGTCGCGGGATTCCGAGCGGATGCTGTCGCTAGCCGATAACGGTCTATTTATTCCCTACGCCGAAAAAGATCAGGCGGGGTTGCAACTCTTCGACGGCACCGGTGCGCCGCTCTTTGGTGCACAGTTTCCAGGCCGCGTTTATGCCAGCTTCGATTCGATCCCGCCGCTTGTCGTCAATTCGCTGCTGTTTATCGAAGACCGCTATCTGCTCGACCCGGATCAGCCGAACCGCAATCCGGCGATCGACTGGGGGCGCTTTAGCCGCGCGCTAGTCGATCAGGGCGCGCGCGTGTTCAATCGGCATCAATCGCAGCCGGGCGGCAGCACGCTCGCTACACAGATAGAGAAGTTCCGCCACTCGGCGGGTGGGCGCACGGCAACGCCGCCGGAGAAATTGCGGCAAATCGCATCGGCCTCGGTACGCGCTTATCTGAATGGCCCGCAGACCATGCCCGCGCGCCAGCAGATCGTCGTCCACTATCTCAACTCGGTGCCGCTTGCCGCGCAACCGGGTATCGGCGAAATCAACGGGATTGGCGACGGTCTGGCCGCCTGGTATGGCCGCGATTTCAACGACGTCAACCGCATTCTCACCGCGCCATCGACAGAAGCGAATCTTGCCGAGCAGGGCGAGGCGTTTCGTCAGGTGCTCTCGCTGATGATCGCGCAGCGCGCGCCGTCGTATTACCTGCGTCACGGCTATGCAGAACTCGAACGTCTGACGGATAGCTATTTGCGGTTGCTGGCGAACGGCGGTGTGATAACGGTTGCGCTGCGTGATGCCGCGCTGTCCGCGCAAGTGGATCTGCGCCATACACCAAACCATACGGAGAACGCGGACTCGTTCGTGTCGCGCAAGGCCGTCACGTCGATGCGCTCGCATCTGTTGGCGGCGCTCGGCATTCCGAGTTTCTACGAACTCGACCGGCTCGACTTGCAAGCGACGGGCACGCTCAACAACGCCGTGCAGCTGGCCGTGAGTGAACGCCTCGCCGCCGCCGCGACGCGCGACGGCGCGAAAGCCGCCGGAATTGTCGGCTTTGAAATGCTGCGCGCTTCCGACGATCCGTCGAGAATCGCCTATAGCTTCACGCTGTTCGAACGGCGCGACGGCGCGAACCTCGTGCGGGTGCAAACCGATAGCGTCAACCAGCCGTTCGACATCAATTCCGGCGCACGGCTGAATCTCGGTTCGACGGCGAAAATGCGTACCGTGGTGACGTATTTGCAGATCGTCTCCGACCTGCATGCGCGTTATGCCCCGCTGAGCACAGCGGAGCTGAAAGCCGTGAAGCCCGATCCGAACGATCAACTCACGCGCTGGGCACTGGATTATCTGGCGCATACCTCGGATCGCTCGTTGCAAGCCATGCTCGATGCGGCGGTGGAACGCAAATACTCGGCGAGCCCGGGCGAAACGTTCTATACGGGCGGTGGCGCGCAGTCCTTCAACAACTTCGATTCCGACGACAACAGCCGCATTCTCACCGTGCACCGCGCCTTCCAGCATTCGGTGAATCTGGTGTTCGTGCGGCTGATGCGCGATATCGTCCACTACGAGATGGTTCAAACCACCGGGCCGTCGTCGCAATGGCTGGGCGATCCGGCGATCCGCAAGATGTATCTCACGCGTTTCGCCGATCAGGAAAGCCGCGTGTATATGAATCGTTTCTACACGAAGTACCACGGCAAAGCGCCCGAGCAGCAGTTGGCCTTGTTGCTGCTCGGCGTGCGCAAATCACCGCCGAAAGTGGCGACGGTGTTGCGCAGCGTCGCACCGGATGAATCGAATGCGTGGTTCAACGCGAAGATGCGTGCCGCGTTGAAAAATACGCCGGCCGCCTCCATGCTGGACGATGAAGATCTGGCTAACCTGTATGACAAATATTCGATCGACCGCTTCAATCTGAACGATCGCGGCTACATTTCGAGCGTGCATCCGCTGGAGTTGTGGACGCTCAACTACCTGCGCGCCCATCCCGATGCAACGCTCGAGCAGGTACAGAAAGCAAGCAGCGACGTGCGTCTGTCGACATACTCGTGGCTCTTCAAGACCCGCTATCACGCTACGCAGGACCGCCGCATCAAGCGGATGGTCGAACTGCGCGCTTACGATGCGATCGGCAAATCGTGGCAGGCGCTCGGCTACCCATTTGCGACGCTCACGCCTTCGTATGCGGCGGCGATTGGCGCGTCCGGCGACCGGCCGGCTGCGCTCGCGCAACTGATTGGCGTGATTGCCAACGGCGGCAACAAGGTGCCGACAGAAAGCCTTACGCAACTCGACTTTGCGAAAAACACGCCGTACGAAACGCATTTCCAACGGGCAGCGGTGGCGCCGCAGCAGCAGTTGTCGCCGGAGATCGCCGGGGTTGTCAGAATGCTGTTGCGCGATGTGGTGTTAGGCGGTACGGCGAAGCGTCTTGCGCAGGGCATGACGTTCCCCGACGGTCAGACACTCGAGATTTACGGCAAGACCGGTACCGGCGATCAGCGCTTCAATGTGTGGGCCAAAGGCGCGCGGCTGATCGAATCGCGCAAGGTGAACCGCAGCGCAACCTTCGTGTTTGTGATGGGGGACCGCTTCTACGGCACGCTGACCGCCTACGTGCATGAACCGTATGCGGCGCGGTACGAGTTCACCAGCGCGCTGTCGGTCCAGTTGCTGAAGTCGCTGGCGCCGGTGTTGGAGCCGTTGCTGAAGGATCCGTCTGCCAAAACCGCGTCTGTAGCAAAGGTAGCCGTGCAATAAGCGGTTGGGTTAGCAACGGGTCACGACTGCTTGATAACCGTGCGAGACGTTATGGACGAAGTCGTGCTCCGTGTGTTTCGCACGAGAACAGCCTCTGTCGGCGGCTAATAACCGGCTTCTGTTGCCGGCTTCAGGAATAGCTCGTGCACGGGCGCGAAATGCGCGTACAACGGCAGAATCGCACCGCCCATTGCCCGCGCATCGGCGCCGATAGTGCCTTCCAGTAGTTGCGGACGCACCATTCCCTCCCATTCAAAGCGATCGAGCACGCGCTCGGTTCGGCGGATGATTTCGCGGACTAGTTGCCGGTCGAGTTCACCGTCGATCACCACCGCTTCCAGGTCGAGCAAGGCAGCCGCATTGGTCAACGCACTGGCGATTGCCGGGCAAGCGGTGTCGAGCCATTGTTCGGTCAGGCGCCACAGTTCAGGCGACAACGCGCGATGGTCATGCGCGGCGGCGGACGGCGCGCCTGCATCGCTCAACAGCCGTTCCAGGACAAAGCCCGATGCTGCGTGCAGCAGTTGCCGCGAAGGTTTGCGAGCGCTGCCGTCCCTTAGCGGTATCGAGCCGACTGCGCCCGCGTTGTCGTGCGGTCCGGCATGCAAACGTCCGTCGATCACCAGGCCGCCGCCGATAAACGTACCGACGAACAGGTATAGAAAATTGTGAATCCCGCGGCCTTGGCCCATCACGAGTTCGGCCGCGCAGGCGGCGGTGGTGTCTTTGGCGAACTCGACGGGCAAGCCCGTCATCGTCGCGATGCGGCTGCGCAAGTCGATCTCGTGCCACGCTTCCAGCGCGTCCTGCGGCGCGCCGAGAAAATCGCGCCAACCGCCGAGCCACAACGGCGCCGCCACGCCCACGCCAACTACTTTGTTCGCTTTTGCGCCGAGCGTCTGATTCACGCGTGCCAGTTTGCTTTCGAGCGCGGGGAATAGCGTGCGCGGATCGGGATAGGCATAGTCGAATACATCGCGGCACACGACGTGGCCCGCGAAATCCATCGCCAGCACGTCGAGACTGCGGCGCCCCACCTTGATGCCGATGGTGTACGCGCCGTCGGCGCGCAACGCGATCGGCACCGAGGGTTGACCGATGCGGCCACGCACGCGTGCCTGCTTCTCGAGCAGGCCGTCGTCGATCAGACGGTCGACGATCATCGACACGGTTTGCATCGACAGACGCGTGAGACGGCCCACGTCAGCTTTCGGCAGCGGCCCGTGCAAACGGATCGCCTGCAAGACGATTCGTTCGTTGAACTGCCGCATGCCGACCTGATTGGAGCCGACCGTGCGTTTAAGGGGCGAACGGGTGCCGATAGTTTCCATCGTCGCGTGCCCCTCAGCGGGATGCAACCATCATGCAATCGCCTTGACGTCCGCTTCCTTCGCGCCCGTCATGATCGCCACGGCCTCCGACATGTGGATGTCTTTGGTGTTCACGATCGCCGCGCGCCGGCCGAGCCGCTGGATATGAATGCGATCCGCGACTTCGAACACGTGCGGCATGTTGTGGCTGATCAGGATCACCGGCAGGCCGCGCTCGCGCACGCGGCGGATCAGTTCGAGCACCATGTTGCCTTCTTTCACGCCGAGCGCGGCGGTGGGTTCGTCGAGAATCACCACATGCCGGGCGAACGCCGCGCTGCGCGCGACAGCCACCCCTTGACGCTGGCCGCCGGATAGCGTTTCGACCGCCTGGCGCATCGAGCGAATACCGATTTGCAGATCCTTCATATGCGCGGTGGCTTCCTCGAGCATGCGACGCTTGTCGATCATCTTGAAGATCGACCCGCGCCAGCCCGGTTTGACGAGCTCACGGGCAAGAAACAGGTTTTCGGCGATGCTCATGGCGGGCGCCACCGCGAGTTCCTGGTACACGGTTTCGATGCCTTGAGCGCGTGCATCCAAAGGACTGCGGAATTTAACCGGCTTGCCGTCAAGCAGGATTTCGCCCTCATCGGGGACGGTGGCGCCCGAAAGCGCCTTGATCAACGACGATTTGCCCGCGCCGTTGTCGCCGATCACGGCGAGAATCTCGCCGGGCAGCACTTCGAAATCACAACCGTCGAGCGCGGTGACGTTGCCGTAGCGTTTGACGAGTCCGCGTGCCTGCAGAACGGGCAGCACGACAGAAGCGGAAGTAGGTGTCGACATGACAGGCTCCTGAGTGCTCAACCGCGACGATGGGAAAGTTTGTCCGCGGCCACCGCGAGAATCACGAGTATGCCGGTGATCAATACCTGGTAGACCGAAGAGACGCCGATCAGTGTCAAGCCATTGCGAAACACGCCGACGATCAACGCACCGAGCAGTGTTCCGGTAATCGAGCCGCGTCCGCCGAACAGACTCGTGCCGCCCAACACCACCGCCGTAATACTGTCGAGGTTCTCGGTTTGCCCTGCCTGCGGATCGCCGACGCCGGTGCGCGACACCGACAACAGCGCGGCAATACCGTAGATCGCGCCGGCCAGCGAATACACGGTGAGCAAAATTTTCTGCGACGAGAGGCCCATCAGGCGCGCGGCTTCGGGGTTATTGCCGAGCGCATACAGATGTCGGCCGGGCACGGTGTCGCGCAAGACGAACCACGTCGCCACGTACATCAGCAGCGTGAGCACTGTGCCGTAGGTGACATCGGCGGGGCCGAGCTTGAACGTGTTGCCCAGGAACATGATTGCGTCCGGCAGATTCGAGACGCTTTCCGCGTTCGAATAGATCTGCGTGAGCGCGAACGCGATGTTCAGCGTACCGAGCGTGACGATAAAGGCCGGCAACTTGATCCGTGTGATTAGCACGCCATTGAGCGCACCGAACAGCGCGCTCGCGGCGATGCCGCACAGAATCGCGAGAATGGGCGGCACGCCGAGCGTGACCGCGAATTTGGTCATGATGATCGAGCCGAACGCCATCACCATCCCGCACGACAGATCGATCCCGCCTGTCAGCACGATCAGCGTCTGGCCGATGGCGATGACGGCGACCACCATCGTCTGTTGCAGGATCAGCGAGAGATTCTGGAACGACAGGAACCGGTTGCTCTGTGAAATGAAGAAGCCGCAGGCCAGCAGCAGGGCGATCAGCGGTCCGATTTCAGCGAGCGACGGCAAGCGGTCGGTGAAGGTGCGCGGGTGGCCCGCGGGCGCGGAAGGAGTCGACATGATAGGTGTCCTCGATGCATGAACGTGGCGGGCAGGCCACGTGGCGAATACGGGGGCCGGCGATCCGGCGGCCGGCACTCCGGTGGCCGGCACTCCGGCGATCAGGCCATCCGGGGGCGGCCCAGCGGAGTGGGCCGCCGTTCAGTGCGCGTTACTTGTTGCCCCAGCAGTTGTCGAGGCCGAACTTCGTATCCTTGCTGTCGACGCCGGACATCGGCTTGTCGGTGATCAGCGTCACGCCCGTGTCCTGATAGCCGGAGACCTTCTTGCCGGTCTTCGCATACTCGACGCCCGCCGTCACGCCGAGCGCGGCCATCTTCAACGGATACTGCTGCGAGGTCGCGGCAATCGCGCCGGCCTTCACATTGCGTACGCCTTCGCAGCCGCCGTCGATGGAAACGATCATCACGCTCTTGTCCTTGCCCGCTGCTTTGAGCGCGCGATACGCACCCGCTGCGGCCGGTTCGTTGATCGTGTAGACCACGTTGATATCCGGCGATTTCTGCAGGCAGTTTTCCATCGCCGTCTGGCCCTTCGACTGATCGCCGCGGGTGTCCTGGCTACAAACGATCGACGGATCGCCTTCCTTCACACCGAAGCCTTCCAGGAAGCCGTTATGACGCAGCACGCCGACCGATACGCCGGGTGCAAGGTCGAGCGTGGCGATCTTCGCGGGCTTGCCGTTCATGGCCGCCTTCGCGTACTTGCCGATCAGCACGCCGGCTTTGAAGTTGTCGGTGGCGAAGAGGGCGTCCGTGGCATCTTGCGGGTCGGTCGGCGTGTCGAGCGCAACCACCATCACGCCGGCGGCGCGCGCTTTCTTGATGCTCGGCACGATCGCTTTGGTGTCGCTCGGCGTGATCAGAATCGCTTTCGCGCCGGCCGTAATCATGTTTTCGATGGCGGTGACCTGGCTCGCGTTGTCGCCGTCGAACTTGCCGGCTGCGGTGATCAGCTTGGCGCCGTCTTTCGAGGCGGCCGCTTCGGCACCCTGTTTCATCTTCACGAAGAACGGGTTCGTGTCGGTCTTGGTGATGAGGCCGACGACAGGCTGGTCGGCCGCCTGGCTCGCGCTCGCACACCACACGGCCGATGCGGCCACGCACATCGATACGATTTTCCTGGCGACAGGATGCCTGCGGGAATTCAGATTCATGGGACGCTCCTCCGGTTATTGGCCACGACGTTGTGAACTGCGGGCGATTGCGTACGCGAACGCTGCGCGCTTGCAATCTGTTCGCAATCTGGATTGGAACCTGACGCGGTTCCACGGCTGTCTGAAATCGACCGCCTAAATCACTTTGGTTGATTTAGTACAACAGGCGAGGGGACGCTCGTCAAGAAAACGATCGGGAGGGGAATTGACGTGCCGAAGCGGCCGACAAGGCGGCGAGGCATATGTAGCGGGGGTTGTCGGGCGTGGTGCGGTGCAAGATCGAGAGCCGGCACTTCGGGAAAGTCCTGGCTCGATTGAAAGCTAATTGAATGCTTAAGGGGCCTTTCGCGACGGTATGGGCCGCCGTCGCGAAGGTTTTTCAGTGGCGGCCGAGCGTACCGCCATGTACGCAATAGCCGTCCCTTCCAGCCGGATCACATTCTGATGACATCCATCACGGTCTTCTTGTTGTCCTTAAACTGGTAGATCGTGATCGCGGCGTCCCGCAGGTCGCCGTGCGGGTCAAACGCAATATGCCCGATCACGCCGTCATAGCTGGTGGCGGGCATCGCTGCGAGGATTTTCGACCGGTCGGTCGAATTCGCTCGCTTTATTGCGTCATAAATAACGTAGACGGCGTCATACGTGAACGGGGCGTAGGCGTCTATCGGTGTTCGGAAGCGCGCTACGTATCGCTTGTCAAAGTCTTGACCCTTTGGCATTTTTGACAAGGCAAGTCCGGCTTCTGAACAGGTCACGTTGCCAATTGCGCTGCCGGCAAGTTGAGTCATGTTATCCGTGCAGGCACCGTCGCCCCCCAGCACCTTTGCGGTGATGCCGAGGTTCGCCGCCTGTTTCGCCAGCGGGCCGGCCGTTGCGTCCGAGCCGCCATACATGATTGCGTCGGGCTTCAGACCTTTGATTTTCGTCAGAATCGCTCGGAAGTCGACGGCTTTATCGGTCGTCGCTTCGTGGGTCACGATAACGGCGCCTTGTGCTTTTGCTGCTTTTTCAAATTCCTGCGCGAGGCCCTGTCCATATGCGGTTGAGTCGTCCACGATTGCAATTCGCTTTGCGTGCATTGTGTCGACTGCGTAGCGAGCCAGTGCCGGCCCTTGCAGTGCGTCGGTCGCGACGACGCGGAAGGTCGTTTTGAAGCCCTGCAGCGTATAGGTGGGATTGGTCGAGCCTTGCGAGATCTGCACGAGACTGGCCTCGCTGTAGATCTTTGATGCCGGGATCGACACCCCAGAGTTGATATCGCCGACTACGGCGACCACGCCATCGTCAACGAGCTTCTGGGCAACTTGAGTACCTGTGCGTGGGTCGGCAGCGTCGTCCTGAGCGTCGAGCTGCAGACGGACCGCCTTGCCGCCGATGACCGGATGCTGGCTGTTGATCTCGTCGATGGCAAGCCGCGCCGCATTTTCGCTGTCCTTACCCATATGCGCGAGCTGCCCTGTCAAGGGCGCGGCATGACCAATCAGGATCACGGCCGGCTCTGCGGCGAAGCTGGCGCTGCCTGCGCCCAGCAACAGCGCAGTGGCGGTCGTTTGCAGCGTCCGATTCAATTTGTTGAACGAGGGTGACATGGGCGGCTCCTTGGTTTTCGGTTCAATGAGTATTCGAACGCCAAATTCTTCCGTCCAACGACTTATTTTATTGACCGGCGATAGATAAATCTGATTGCCCCCAGGGCTGTCCCGATAGGCTGCCCCTTTGGCGTTGTGCCGCGCCAGTCACAACGAAAAGTTGTTCCAGGCGGCCAGTTTTTGTTGTCACAGGCCTGATTTTGCGGCGCTAAACTCTGCCAATGCACTGAAGCTGTCCGTTTGCGCGGGCGCAATACGTGGAACCTGAGTGTGCGTCCGTTGACTGTACAAGGCGTCTGATGAATGTCCGTTTTCTAGAAACGTTTGTATGGCTTGCAAAGCTGCGCAATTTCCGGCTGACAGCGGAGCGCTTGCATGCCACACAGGCCGCAATTTCCAGTCGGATATCTGCGCTCGAGCAGGAATTCGGCGTACGTCTATTCGATCGGGGACCGCGCGACGTCAAGCTGACCCAGGAAGGGACCAAAGCGCTGGTCTTCGCTGAGCAGATTCTGAAACTCACGAACGACATGCTCGCGAGCGTAAGCGACCGCTCTCATGTGAGTGGGTTGTTGCGGGTCGGCGTGATGGAATCCGTCGTGCATACGTGGCTTCCCGAGTTATTACGGCGAGTGCGGGACGAATATCCGAACCTGACGATTGAGCTGACCTGCGACACCTCGACGAATCTGTCCATGCAGCTGGTTAATGGCAACGTGGATATCGCTTTTTTGAGCACGGCAGTCGCAGGTGCTGACGCGGAAAATGTTTCGCTCGGCGCTTTGCCAATGCGATGGGTGGCGAGTCCATCGCTGAATCTGTCGGCTGAAGCGCTATCGGAAGCTGAGCTGGCGAGCTTTCCGATTGTGAGCTTTGCCCGTCATTCATCGCCGCATGTGTTTGTCGCCGGCCTGTTTGCAGCCGCCGGCGAGCCGCACGTGCAAATCAATTGCGTGTCTTCGGTCGCGGCGATTATCAGGCTCGTACTCGACGGTTTTGGTATTGCGGTTCTGCCGACAGCTTTCGTGACCCGCGAGCTGGAGTCCGGTCATCTGCAACTGCTGAAAGTGACGCATCGAGTCCCGGAACTCCCGCTTTTTGCATCTTTCCGGCGAAGTCCGGACAGTTTGTTATGCGAGTCGATCATGCATCTGGCGCTAAAGGTCATGCGAGAGTTCAGCCTTGAGAACGGTCCAGATATGGCGCTCTTTCCAGACACCGATGAAGCGCTGCCGCCTCATTGAGTGCCCCCGCAATGCTTTTCTTCGATCATCAAAGGCCTGAACCGAGATGCCGACTGCAACGCCTCTGACCATTCAACCGCTTACTGCCGGCGCTTTCGAACCCTATGGATGGATGTTAGGCAAGCCGTTTCCGGAGGATAGCGCGGCGCCTTCGTTTGCAAGCCCGTCTTCCGATTTCTGGCGTGAGCATCTGTTCGATGCCGGAGCGTCCGGAGATCCTGAAATTCTGTGGGTCAGATACCGCGATTGTGAAGCCGAGGTGATGAAGCTCGAGACGCATTGGCTCACTGAGCAGGCCGTGGTGCCGCTAACCGGACCTCTCGTTCAGATTGTCGCGACGAGTACCCCGGACGGGCACCCGAACCTTGATTCACTGGCAGCTTTCAGGGTGCCCGTCGGGGAGGGGATCTGCATGCGGCCGCGCTGCTGGCACGCCACGCGTGCATTGCAGGACGAAGTGACGTGCCTCATGCTTACGCGCCGCTCGACGACATTCGACCTTGCAGTCCATCTGCTCACAGGCGCTCCCGCTGGCGAAAGCACGATTCGACAGATTCCGCCGTACCAACTGGTCGGCGCGCGCGGCCTCATACAGGCTTCGACGCAGCAATGACGGTGTCGAGGTTCAGCAACCCGGTTTGGAATCCGACGCGATTCCAAAGCAGTTCCTGCTTGAAGGGCCTTACCCGCAGGAGCTTACCCGCGCGGCGCGAGCGTTTGACGCTTCGTTTCGAGCTGGGTGACGACCCGCTGCAAGGTCCGCTCAGCCGGCCCTGGCGTCTGCACGAACTTGCAGCCGATCACGAAGCGCAGATCGCCCTTCGGCGTGGTCAATTGCCGGGGCGCGACGATTTCCAGATCGAGCCGAAGGGTACCGAAGCTGCCGAGTTGCAGCGCAACGTCGCGCAATACCGTGCCGCTTTCAAGCGAGCCGAAGCGGGTATCGGCGGTTTTCAACGCCACACCGCCCAATGAAAGATCCTGCAGTTCCAGCCGGAACGAACCACCGTCCGCATACGGCCCGCTAGCGATGTACGGATCCAGCACGGGCGTTTGCACGCGGAAGAATTCACGGCGTTGAACGTAGTACAGGAGCGAGGGGAAGGATGCCTCGAACGCCGGGCGTCCTTCGAACATGATTGGGTCTGCGTTGAGCGTCGTGAACTCCGTGCGAATGCCACCCGGCAAACTGCGAAAGATCAACTGGCGCGCGGCCGGAAGCGCGTAATTGTCTGCCTCCACACTGCCGGCGTCGAAGATAAAGCGAGCATTGCGCGAATCGACATTGAGCATTTGCGTAACGATTTGGCGGCCGTTGAATTCCACCGTCACGAAGTCCTGTCCGGCCATAAGCTTGCGCAGGCAGACTGCGATTTGCAAGGGATGGCGCTGCGCGAAGTCCGAGTCTGCGTCGGTGATCTGTTCGGCGACATCGGCGTCCAGCAGAAGATCGGCAATCATTTGAATATCCATGCTTGTTATGGCCAAGGCCAGGCCGGTTGGGGAGCGCAGGTGGCATGTGTGTCCTGCCGGCGCTCGGCCTTTTCCTGCTTTATTGCAGGGACCGTGCCAACTGCATGGATCGTTTGATCGAAGTGGTGTTTTTGCCGCGGAACCGCTTGATACGGGTGTTTGCGGGCGGTGGGCCAGAGGCGGGGACGGGTGGGTGCGGGGTTCGCTACGTAACGTCGGCGATGCTGTTACGGCCACATGGGCATAGGCGCGGTGGCCGGGCGGACCTGCTGCCCGGTCTTCGCTGCTGCGACCGGCGCGTCACAAGAGGTGATGCCTCGCGGCAAACGGGGACTCGACCAGGGCGGTTTTCGCCTGCGTCATTTAACGCGCCTGACGCGGCGCTGCGGTTGATGCGCGCACAACCAGTTTCGGCGCGGAGGAAATCCGCATCGGCACGTTTGCCGCGGCCTGGCGACCCGCTTGCCCATACGACGATTCGATCAGTTCGCGCAGCAGCGATACCGCGAGATCGGCGACTTCGACGGTCGGCACGGCGACCGTCGTCAATGCGGGCCGTGACTCGCGCGCCAGTTGAATATCGGTAATGCCGATCACGGACAGATCGCCCGGCACATTCAAGCCGAGATCGGCGGCGGCGTGCATCGCGCCGAGCGCCGGCAGATCGTTGGTCGCGAAGATCGCGGTGAGTGTCGGATCGGCTTCCAGCAGCGCGCGCGCCGCGGTGTAGCCGCCTTGCATCGTATCGGGCGCATGCTTGACGCGACCTTTCGGCGCGCCGGCCGCCCGCAGCGCATCGACAAAACCTTCATAGCGGGCCGCGTGAATCCCCGAGGCCTTGCTGCCGACAATCGCACCGATCCGCCGATGGCCGAGCGCTAGCAGATGCGTGCCGGCTAATTCGCCGGCCAGACGAAAATCGACCGCGACGCACGGCAACCCCGGCGGCTCATTGGGCCGTTCCCACATGCACAGCACCACGGGCGTGCCACGCGATTCGGTGGTATGAAGGTCCGTAAAATCGAGGTTCGCATTGGTCACGAGCACGCCCTCGGAAAGCGTTCCGGCGATCTGGTCGAGATACGCCCGCCCGGTTAGCGGATCTTCGTTCGTATTGCAGATGATCACGAAGTGGCCGCTGCTGCGCGCCGCGCGTTCGACCGCGAGCGCGAACTCCGGATAGAACGGATTGGCAATGCTCGACACCATCAACGCCAGCGTCGGCGCGCGGCCTTCGGCGAGCGCGCGGGCGGCCAGATGGGGGCGGTAGCCGAGCGCCTCGACGGCGTCCAGCACCCGCTGCCGGGTGGTCGCGCCGACCCGGCCGCGATTGCGCAGCACGTTCGATACCGTGGCAGGGGTGACGCTGGCGTGACGCGCGACTTCGCTAAGGGTGGTCATGGCATTTTCAATATTTGGGATGGCTGTTCGACATTTGCATCGCAGCCAAAGGCGCGGCACCATTTGCCGCACAGACAAAACGATATCGGAGACAGGCAAGGCCCAGCGATCGCATGCGATCGATTTTTTCGGCTCTGCTGATTAAGCGCTTAATCTCCGACATCGAGCCGATTAAATCACGGAGTCGATGCAATGGCGAGCATTTCGTTGAGAGGCGTGCAGAAGGCGTATGGCGACGGCGCGCTGGTGATCCGCGATGTCGATCTGGAGATCGGCGAGAACGAGTTCTGCGTGTTTCTCGGTCCGTCCGGCTGCGGCAAGTCCACCTTGCTGCGGATGATCGCCGGCCTCGAAGACGTGACCGACGGCGACCTGTCGATCGCCGGCCGCCTCGTCAACGACGTACCGGCCGCCCAGCGTGGTGTGGCGATGGTGTTCCAGAGCTACGCACTGTTCCCGCATATGACCGTGTTCGAGAACATGGCATTCGGCCTCAAGCTCGCTAAAACCCCGAAAGACGAAATCGATCGCAAGGTACGGGAAGCCGCGCGAATCCTGCAACTGGAGGCGCTGCTCGAGCGCCAGCCGAAGGCACTGTCCGGCGGGCAGCGGCAACGCGTGGCGATTGGCCGGGCTATCGTGCGCGAGCCGGGTGTGTTTCTGTTCGACGAACCGCTTTCCAATCTCGATGCGACGCTGCGTGGCCAGACCCGCATCGAGATCGCGCGGCTGCATAAGCAGTTCGCCAAAGCCAGCGTCGTATACGTCACGCACGACCAGATCGAAGCCATGACGCTCGCCGACAAGATCGTGCTGCTGCACGCGGGCAAGGACACCGAGCGCTACGGCAGCATCGCGCAGATCGGCGCGCCGCTCGAGTTGTATCACCGTCCGAGGAGCCGCTTCGTTGCCGGTTTCATCGGGTCGCCGCGCATGAACTTTTTGCCGGGACGGGTGGTGTCGGTCGATCCGCACGGCGTGATCGTCACGCTCGACGACACGTCCGAAAACGTACGCGCGCCGGTCAGCGGCGATGGACTCCAGACGTCGCAACCCGTCACGCTCGGCGTGCGACCGGAACACCTGGAGTTCATCGACGCGGCAACTGCTGACAACGCGCAGGACGCCGTTCTGACCCGCACCGTGTCACTCGTCGAACAGCTGGGCGAGCACAGCTATGTCCACCTCGATCAGCCCGGCGGCGCCGCGCTGATCGCCAAGGCGCCAGGCGACACACGCCTCGCGCCCGGCGACCGCGCAAGCTTGCGTGTCCCCACCCGCGCTTGCCATTTGTTTACCGAAGACGGCTTTGCCGCTGCTTTGCTCGAATCCGTCGAACACTACGCATAGAGGACATTCGGATGCGCCTTGGAGTCTGTTATTACCCGGAACACTGGCCGGAGTCGATGTGGGAAGACGACGCTCTCCGGATGAAAGCACTCGGCATCGAGCAGGTGCGAATCGCCGAATTTGCGTGGAGCCGAATGGAGCCAACGCCCGGCGAATATGACTGGAGCTGGCTGGATCGCGCGATCGACGTACTCGGCGCAGCCGGTCTGCAGGTCGTCATGTGCACGCCGACGGCGACGCCGCCCAAGTGGCTGATCGACCGTCATCCGGATATTCTGCCGATCGGTGCGGACGGCCGGCCTCGTGCCTTCGGCTCACGCCGTCATTACGATTTCTCATCGCCTTCGTATTTCGTCGAATCGCAGCGAATCTGCACGGCGCTCGCCCAGCGTTACGGCAAGCATCCGGCTGTCGCGTACTGGCAGACGGATAACGAATTCGGTTGCCATCACACGGTGGTCAGCTATTCGCCGGCGGCAGTGGGGCGCTTTCGCGAATGGCTCAAGGCACGCTATCAAACGATCGATGCCTTGAACCGCGCGTGGGGCACGGTGTTCTGGAGCATGGAATACCGCAGCTTCGACGAGATCGACGCGCCGGTGGCGACCGTCACCGAGGCGCATCCGTCGCACCGGCTCGATTACCGACGCTTTGCCTCCGACGAAGTGGCGCGCTACAACCGCATGCAGGTCGAGATCATCCGCGCGTATTCGCCGGGCCGGCCGGTCGCGCACAACTTCATGCAGCTCTTTTCCGAGTTCGATCACTACAAGGTCGCGGCCGATCTGGATGTCGCGGCATGGGACAGTTATCCGCTCGGCGCGCTCGAAGAGCAGTGGTTTGCGCCGGACGTGAAGGCGCGCTGGTTGCGCAGTGGGCATCCCGACTTCGCGTCGTTCAATCATGACGTGTACCGCGGCATGTCGAAGCTGCCGTTCTGGGTGATGGAGCAGCAGCCCGGTCCGGTGAACTGGGCGCAGTGGAATCCGGCGCCGCTGCCCGGCATGGTGCGGCTGTGGAGTTGGGAGGCGTTCGCGCACGGGGCGGGTTGCGTGTCGTATTTCCGCTGGCGCCAGGCGCCGTTTGCGCAGGAGCAGATGCACGCCGGCTTGAATACGCCCGATAACCGGCTCGACATCGGCGGCCATGAAGCCGCACAGGTCGCCGAGGAGATTCGCACGGTGCTCGCTGCGAACGCCGACGCCAACGCCGCGATCCGCTCGAAGGTCGCGCTCGTCTACGACTACGAAGCGAAGTGGCTCTTCGAGATTCATCCGCAGGGCGCGGACTTTCACTATCCGCGCTTCGCATTCGAGTATTACTCGGCGTTGCGCGCGCTCGGACTCGACGTCGATATCGTGCCGGTCGATGCGTCGCTCGACGGCTATCGTCTGATCGTCGTACCGCCGTTGCCGGTCGTGCCTGCCGATTTCGCCGCGCGGCTTGCAAGCTCGGGCGCGCACGTCGTGTTCGGTCCGCGCACCGGTTCGAAGACTCAGGATGTGCAGATTCCTGCGAACCTGCCTCCGGGCGCACTCGCCTCTGTGCTGCCGCTGCGTGTGTGGCGCGTTGAATCGATGCGGCCGAATGTGACCGAGCCAGTGCGGCTGGTGGACGGCAAGGACGCGACCGTGGAGGACGGCGTCGCGCGCCACTGGCGCGATTTTATCGAAGGCGACGGCGGCAGCGGTGCCACGGACTCTTTCCTCGACGTGCGTGCCCGTTTCGCTGACGGCCATCCCGCCTATGTGAAAAGCGGCGCGTTTCATTACCTCGCGAGCCTGTTCGACGATGCGCTCACCGTCCGCCTGTTCGCGCGGATCGCGAAGGAAGCGGGCGTCGACACGATATCGCTAGGCGACAGCGTGCGGATCAGCCGTCGTGGTGCGCTGACCTATGTGTTGAACTACGGTGATCAGACGCACACGCTGGCCAATGTCGCCGACGACGCTTTCGTGATCGGTTCACGCGCTATCGAACCGCAGGGTGTGGCCGTCTATCGATCGGGAAAATGATCTGAAGCGCTGAACGAAGGATTCCGAAGTATTCCATGCAGTAACAACAACGACGCAAAATCAAGGAATAAAGGAGACAGCAACATGGCACTGAAACCTCGCAAGATTCTGCTGGCACTCGCGCTGGCTGCGGCGGCCGCAGGGACATCCGTCGTCAGCACTGCGCAGGCCGGCACGCTCGCGGTCAACATCGCGTTCAAGGGCGCGAGTCAACGCGCCGTCTGGCAGTCGATCATCGACGACTTCAAGAAAACGCATCCTGGTACCGACGTGAAGGTGTCGTTCGTCGATGAGGAAGCGTACAAAGTCCAGTTGCCCGGTTGGCTCTCCACCGTCGCGCCCGATATCGTCAACTGGCATGACGGCGAGCGGATGGCGTATTACGCGCAGCGCGGCCTGTTCGAGGATCTGAGCGGCGACTGGGCGAAGAACGGTTGGAACGACATGTATGCGTCGACGAAGGAAGCGTCGTCGTATAAGGGCAAGCAGTACGCCGCACCGACCGTGTATTACTCGTGGGGCATGTTCTATCGCAAGGATCTGTTCCAGAAGGTCGGTATTTCCGGCGAACCGAAAACGTGGGACCAGTTTCTCGACGACTGCAAGAAGTTGAAAGCGGCGGGCATTACGCCGATTGCAGTTGCAGGCCGTGATTCATGGACGCTGGCCGGCTGGTTCGATTATCTCGACCTGCGCCTGAACGGCAACGCGTTCCATCAGAAACTGATGGCGGGCGATATCGCGTACACCGATCCGCGCGTGAAGAAGGTCTATACGACGTGGAAGCAGCTGATCGACGCCGGCTATTTCATCGACAATTCGCTTTCCTATGATCTGGATGCGGTGCAGCCGTTCCTGTTTCAGGGCAAGGCCGCGATGATGCTGATGGGCACCTTTATCACCGCTGGCTTCCCGCCGAACGTCAAACCGGAAATGGGCTACTTCCAGTTCCCGATCATCGACGCGAACGTACCGACCGCCGAAGACGGTCCGGTCGAATCGCTGCATATTCCGTCGAAGGCGAAGAACAAGGCGGATGCGCATGCCTTCCTCGCGTTCGTCGAGACGCCGGAAAATGGTGCGAAGCTGGCAGCCGGGCTCGGCTCGCTGTCGGCGAACAGCAAGTCGCCTGAACCGGAGGATCCGACTTCGAAGATCGGCTTCCAGATTCTGGCGAACACGAAGGGCGGCATTGCGCAGTTTTACGATCGCGACATGACGAAGGAAATGGCCGATGAAGGGATGAAGGGGATGCAGCAATTCATCTCCGATCCTTCGAAGCTCGACGACGTGCTCGCGCAACTCGAGCAGACGCGCAAGCGGATCTACAAGAAGTGAGCGGTGGCGGCCTCGTCCTGGGCCGCTACTCGCTGTATTAGATCGGTAACCATATTGCGTGGGACCAGAGTAAGTGCTTTGCATGGGACCGGAGTAACACGCTAAAGCGCGCACTCCGGTCGACAGCTAAAGCGCTAACTCCGATCGACATCTGATCGACAGCTTTGCATGGGACCAGAGTAAGTGCTTTGCATGGGACTAGAGTAAGCGCTGAAGCGCTAACTCTAGTCGACAGCTAAAGCGCCAACTCTGGTCGACAGGAGAATGATCGTGTCGCATTCCGTCACCCGTCACACTGTCGGCGGCCCTGCCGAACCGGGCGGTCCCGGCTTGCCTGCTTCGGGCGTACCGGCTTCGGGCGTACCGGCTTCGGGCGGGGCATTGCACGGCGGCTCGCCTCGCCTGGCGCGCCGGCGCCGTCCCTCGCCGACCGCGCGCCGGCAACGGCGAGCCGCCTTCCTGTTTCTCGCGCCGGCCTGCGTGATGGTGGCGATCTACGTCGTGTGGCCGATCATCTCGACCATCCGCCTGAGTTTTTTTAACTGGGATGGGATGACCGACCCATCTTTCGTCGGCCTCGCCAACTATGTCGAGTTGTTCCATGCGCCGACGTTCTATACGGCACTAAAGAACAACCTCATCTGGCTGCTGCTGTTCCTGCTTGCGCCGCCGATGGGGCTCGCCGTCGCGCTCTATCTGAACCAGGCGGTGGCCGGCATCCGCATCGTCAAATCGCTGTTCTTCGCGCCGTTTGTTTTATCGGGCGTGGTGGTCGGCTTGATCTTCTCGTGGTTCTATGACCCGACCTTCGGCTTGCTCGCGGTGATTCTCGGGCACGGCGTGCCTGTACTCGGGGACCCCCGCTACGCGACCCTTGGGATCGTGTTCGCGGCGCTGTGGCCGCAAACCGCGTATTGCATGATTCTCTACCTGACCGGCCTGACGTCGCTGAACGCCGAGCAGATCGAGGCCGCGCGGATGGAGGGCGCGCGTGGCTGGTCGATGCTGTGGCACGTGATCCTGCCGCAATTGCGGCCGACCACGTTCATGGCGATCGTCGTCACGGTGATCGGCGCGCTGCGCAGCTTCGATCTGATTTCGGTGATGACCGGCGGCGGACCGTTCGAAAGTTCGACGGTGCTCGCGTATTTCATGTACGACCAGGCGATCAAGTATTACCGGATCGGCTATTCCGCGGCGGTGGCAGTCGTGCTGTTCGGGATCATGCTGGTATACATCGTTTATCACCTGCGCCGCATGCTGCGCACCGAGCAATAAGGAGCCGGTCATGTTTCCGATCCCGATCGACAAATGGAAACCGGCGACGCGCCGCGTGTACAAATTGACGTTGCCGCTCGCGCTGCTGATCTGGCTGCTGCCGATGATCGCGGTCCTCGTGACATCCGTGCGCTCTACGGAGGAACTGAGCGAGGGTAACTATTGGGGCTGGCCGAAGCACTTCGCGATGTTCGATAACTATCGCGAGGCGTTGACGACCTCGCCGATGCTGCATTACTTCTGGAACAGCGTGCTGATTACGGTGCCGGCTGTGGTGGGCTCGATCGCGCTTGCGGCGATGGCGGGATTCGCGCTGGCCATCTATCGGTTTCGTGGGAATTCGACGCTGTTTGCAACGTTTGTCGCGGGCAATTTTGTCCCGGTGCAGGTGTTGATGATTCCGGTGCGGGATCTGTCGTTGCAGCTAGGCTTGTTCAACACCGTGAGCGCGCTGATTCTGTTCCATGTGTCGTTTCAGACTGGATTCTGCGCGCTGTTTCTACGGAATTTCATCAAGCAGTTGCCATTTGAACTGGTCGAGGCGGCGCGGATCGAAGGCGCGAACGAATGGACCGTGTTCTTCAGGATTGTGTTGCCATTGATCCGTCCTGCGCTTGCCGCGCTGGCGATCCTCGTGTTCACCTTCGTGTGGAATGACTACTTCTGGGCGCTGTGTCTGACGCAAGGTGACGACGCCGCGCCGATTACCGTCGGCGTCGCGGCGTTGAAGGGGCAGTGGACCACCGCGTGGAATCTCGTCTCCGCCGGGTCGATTCTTGCCGCGTTGCCTTCGGTCGCGATGTTCTTTGCGATGCAGAAGCATTTTGTTGCGGGGTTGACGTTTGGGGCGACGAAGGGGTGAGGGCGCGTTAGGGCAACGCGCCCGCCGGGTTTGAGTTAGAACGTATGCCGGATCGCCGCCCGGACAACAAGCTGACTCGATGACGACGACAGGTCCTGTGCGCCAGGCACGTACGCCTGATCCAGCGCCGACCCGGTGGCGTCGCCAGTGATCTTCTGGAAGGCGCCCTGAAGATAGACGTCGGTGCGCTTTGACAGGTTGTAGTCCGCCATCAGGCCGACGGTGTGAATCTTCGGCCGTACGCTGCCTGTCGTTGCATCGTAGTTTTCCAGCGTATAAACGTATTGCGCGCCCACAAAGAACGCCGGCGTGAACTGATATTTTCCGTTCAGTTCGAAATTCTGGTACTTCAAACTGGTCAGCGTCCCGCCTGCCAGTGCGCCGCTGGTCGGCTGGATGCTCTCCTGCGCGCTGAGGTAGGCGACATTCGCCGCCGGGTTGCTGATGTTCGTGTTTGTATAGACGAAGCCAAGCGTCGCCGGGCCCACTGTGTAGTTGATCCCTGCGCCAAAGATGCGCAAGCGCTCGGATTGAAAGTTCGCGTCCGCGGCGACCGTCGAACTCGAACCGGCAATCGCGCCGCCGGATGTCGATCCCGGATTGTCCGCATTCAGATAAGCCGCGGCGACCAGCAGTCCGCCGTTCGTGTACTGTGCGCCAATGCTCAGCTGACGGTTATTAGCGAAGCCGGTGCTGTTGCTGAAGCTATAGGCGCCGCCGAACTGGAAACCAGCGAGGTCCGGGCTCGCATACTTGACTGTGTTGTTGACGCGAAACGTGTTGTCTGTGTTGTCGTTGTCGAACGGATGGGATAGCAGATAGCCGCCCCAATTGCCGTTGGCTGTCGTCAGTGCAAGATAGTCGACCACCGAGTCGTATTGCCGGCCGAACGTAACTGTGCCGTACTGCTCGCTCTCGAGGCCGACATACGCCTGGCGTCCAAATCCGAGCCCGCCTTGAGCAAGCTTGCCGGTGTTGACGTTGAAGCCGCTTTCTATCTGAAAGACTGTCTTGAGGCCGCCGCCCAGGTCTTCGGTGCCTTTCAGTCCCCAGCGGCTGCCCTGTGCATAGCCGCTTGTCATCTCATACACGTGGCTTCCACCAACGTTATTCGTGAAGTCGAGCCCCTCGTCAATGACGCCATACAGGCTTGCGCTGCTCTGCGCAAAAGCCGAGGTTGCAAATGCGGACGTTATCGCAATAAAAATAATTGTTTTATTCAATTCGTCATCCTGAATGTATAAGGTTTTTTTCTGCTCGATTGTTGTTGATCAAATCGACGATTTGCCGGAATGGTAGATAAAACGGCAAAGCGATGTCAGCCGGTTCCTGCTTCTAGATACGCCATAAAGCGTCGCTCCAGCCGGCGAAACATCCAGATCAGAGCGAAGGCGAGGCCGGCTCAGGCCGGTTCACTTCGTGCCGTAGATATCGAAGTCGAAATACTTCCGGTTGATCCGTGCATAGGTCCCATTTGCCAGCACAGTAGCCAATGCCTGATTGAATGCATCGCGCAGCGCAACGTCCTCCTTGCGCAGGCCAAGACCGTCGCCTAGACCGAAATACTTCGGATCGTCCAAAGCCGGGCCGGCAAACTTGTAGTCCTTACCCTCAGGCTTCTTGAGAAAACCGTCATTCGCTTCAATCGACGCCTGAAATGCGGCATCGAGACGTCCTGATATCAGGTCGGTGTAGACCTGATCCTGATTCTGGTAAGAAACGATCTGCACGCCAGCCGGTTGCCACTCCGCTTTGGCGTAATCCTCCTGGCTCGAACCCTGTTCGACACCGACACGCTTCCCCTTCAGCGACGCGGCAGTCGGCAGTAGATCGGAGTCGCGCTTGACGACCAGTCTTGCCGGCGCGTTGGAGATCTTGTTCGTGAAGGCGATCTGCTGCATGCGCTTGGGCGTGATGGTCATCGAAGACGAGATCGCGTCGAACTTTCTCGCCAGCAGCCCGGGGATCATGCCGTCGAAGCTGGTTTCGACCCATACGCACCGCGCATGAAGCTCGGCACACAGCGCATTGGCGATGTCCACGCCAAAGCCGGTCAGCTTTCCGTCCGGCGTCTTGAACTCCAGCGGCGGGTAAGTCGGATCGACCGCCAGCTTGATCTCCTTGCCGGACCAGTCGGCGGCACTGGCGCCGCCGGACAGCGCCATCAAAGCGAACGAGACGGCTGCAAATGTCTTTTTCATGGGTGTTTCTCCTCAATGTCATTGTTGAACTGCTGATGTTCGATACGAACAGGTTTTGCCAGAAAACGTTCGGTCAGCTTGACCCAATAAGTGGCGCCCACTGCCAGGCAGTCGTCGTTGAAGTCGTAGCCGGAGTGGTGGAGTGCGCAACTGCGTTCGCCGTCGCCATTGCCGATCACGAGGTAGCTGCCCGGGCATTTTTCGAGCATGCATGCGAAGTCTTCGCTGGCGGTGAAGGGTTCGAGGTCGTCAATGATGGATTGCGGACCGAGCCAGTCCGCAGCCACCTGGCGCGCGAAGTCCGTCTCCGTACGGTGATTGATCAGCACCGGATGACACCGGACGTAGTCGATCTCCGCGTGCGCGCCGAAACTTGCCGCCTGCCCATGCACGAGTTCGTGAATCCTGCGCTCGAGCAGGTCGCGTACGTCCGGCGCAAGCGCCCGGACGGTCAGCAGCATCTGCGCTGACGACGGGATCACATTCGACGCGACGCCCGCATGAATCGAACCGACGCTGATGATGGCCAGATCGCGCGGGCTCACGTTACGTGACACGATACTTTGCAGCGCAGTCACGAACGACGCGCATACGACGATCGGGTCAATCGCCTTGTCCGGCACGGCGCCGTGCCCGCCGCGACCCACCACGCGCACGGTGACGGTGTCGGCAGACGCCATGAATGCGCCGCTAAAGAAGCCAAGATGACCCGCGGGATGCCCCGGAACGTTGTGGAGGGCGAATACAGCGTCGCACGGAAAACGTTCGAAGAGGCCGTCTTCCATCATTTTTTGCGCGCCGCCAAGGCCTTCTTCAGCGGGTTGGAAAATCAGGTTCAGCGTGCCGGAGAAAGCTCGCGTTTCGGCCAGGTATTTTGCTGCGGCCAGCAATGTTGCGGTGTGCCCATCGTGACCGCAGGCGTGCATGACGCCTTCGTTACGGCTGGCATAGGGCAAGCCCGTCGTCTCGTGGATCGGCAGCGCGTCCATATCGGCGCGCAGTCCAAGCGATGGCCCGTCTCCGATCTTTAATGTGCCCACCACGCCGGTTTTACCCACGGCGCGCGTGACCTGATAGCCCCACTGGCTCAGGCATTCGGCGACCAGCTCGCTGGTTGCGACCTCCTGAAGACCGAGTTCCGGATTGGCATGAATGCGGCGGCGCAAGCCGATCATGTCCTCTTGAATGGCGGCGATGCCGGGTAAAACGAAGTCTCGAACCATCGATGAAGTCCTTTGAAGAGCGGGCAGACCCGGTCGTCGCGGCAGGCCTTTGGGCCTCAGGCGACGCAACTGTCTGCACTGGTCGGAATGCTATTTGGCGAAATTTCGAGGGGGAAGCCGCAGTTTTGTTATGCTGACAACCATTTGTTGTCGGGGTGGTTTCGTGAAGATTCATCAACTGCAGGCGTTAGTCGCGAGTGCGGAAACGGGCAGCATCCGGGCGGCTGCGCGTTCGCTGGGGATTTCTCAGGCCGCCGTCACGCGCGCGCTGCGTGAACTCGAAGCCACCGAGCAACTGCCGTTGCTGATACGCGCGCCTGAAGGAATCAGCTTTACGGAATATGGCAAGACGTTGCTAACGCACGCGAGACTGGTCCTTAATCAGCTGGAGCACGCACAGAACGAGCTGGCGAGATTGCGCGGTCGAGCCGAGGGAAAGCTTAGCGTCGGTGTGACACCCTGGATCACGTTGACGTTTCTAGCCGAGACGGTATTGCTGTTTCGCAAGCGCATGCCCGATATTCAGCTGGAACTGTTCGAGAGCCTGATGGCCGTCGCGCAACCGCTTCTACGCACCGGCGATATGGACTTCGTGATCGGACAGTTACATCCGTCTACTGCCACCCAGGAGTTTTCCTGCGAGCCGGTTTTGAACTACGAGACGACCGTGATGGTTCGCCGGGGGCATCCGCGTCAGCATTGCCGTTCGATTCACGAGCTGCTGGATCAGGACTGGGCGCTCAATTTCGCGCCTGACGGCCAGGACGCGCTGATCGACTATTTGTTCACGCGCCATGGCGCGCAGATTGAAGCGAACCGTATTGTGCGGGCACAGTCACTAGGAACACTGCAGATGCTGGTTGAGCATGCCGACATGTGCACATGGTGTCCCACCGTCCTCCAGACGGCTCCCCTTTTTCAAAGTCAGCTGGTAGCGCTAGCGCTGAAAGAGAAGTTCGATTCGCGACAACTGAGCATTGTCACGCGCCGGAACAGCACGCTCGGCGGCGCGGCGCATTGCTTTATCGAGTGTCTCTTGCAAGTGATCCGCAAGCATGCAAGGTCGGCAAAGAAAGAAGACCTTGCGCTGTTTGATACCGTGACCTTGCTCGTTTGAGTATCGAGAAACCGCACGTGTGATGCGGTCGTTGTCAGCCTTGACACACAATCGATCTTGCGCGGCACCGGGCCCGAACAGCAACGCTTCAATGTCGCGCAGACTGCGTTGGCACCTTAAGTACCAACGCACCGCGTGGTTGATAACGCGTGCAGAGACCCCGACCCGGTGGCCGGGATACCGCGATTTCACTCACGTTACGCGACCACCTCACTAACGTCACATTGGCTTTCCGGCAACGGCTCCATTCTCGGCTTGACCGATTGGTTGCTGATGAAAGCCCAAAGCTGTTCGGCCGCCTGACCCCGTTGCTTGACTGGACGGTACAGGCGTATCTCCAGTTCGGTTGCCCAGGTGTCCGAGCCCGCGCGAACCAGATTACCGTCGCTTAGCTCCTTGGTGATACAGCTCTCGGGCAGCCAGCCGATCCCGTGGCCGGCCACCACCATGCCCTTTAGTGCCTCCGACATGTGGGTTTCGAAGCAGCGGTACAGAGAGTACGGCTCAGTTGCGTTCATCAAGAGCATTTCGACCACGTTGCCGAGGAACGCGCCCGATGAATAGGCGAGCAGCGGCAGAGGTCGGCCGCTCTTGCCCGGAAGCTCGAAGAGCGGCTTGCCGTCTTTGCCGACTGCCGAGACAGGCACAATCCGCTCGACACCGAGCGTCAGGTAAGGAAAGTGATTCGGGTCGAGCGCGATCGGCAATTGCGGGTGGTGGTAGCCGATCAGCAGGTCGCAGTCGCCTGCCACGAGGTGTTGCACACCCTCAGGCACGTTGACCGCCTGAACCCGGGCCATGATGTTGCCGAACTCGCTGGTCAGGCGTTTGAGCCAGTCAGGGAAAAGCGTGAAGACGAGCGTGTGGGCCACCGCGAAGTGAACCACGTGGTCGTTTTCGGCGAACTGTTCATAGCCGCCTACCAGGTTGCGTGCCGCATACATGCTGCGCAGGATGTCCGCAGCGAGACTGCGGAACATCCGCCCGGCCGGCGTGAGGGTGATCGGATTGACGCTGCGGTCGACGAGCTTTGTGCCCATCCACGTTTCGAGCGCCACGATTCGTCTACTGAAAGCTGACTGTGTGAGATGCCGGCTGCGCGCCGACCGTGAAAAACTCTTCGTATCCGAGAGGCTGAGAAAGTCTTCCAACCACTTTGCTTCCATATTTATCACTTGTGTTGGGTAAATCGACAACCGCCATCCATACGATGCGGCAACGCTAGCCTACCGTTACACACCGAAGAATACCGATGTTTTTTTTCGATAGGTGTTAGTCGAAATATGCATGGGCGTTGCCGCCATAAATTGGGCTACATACCTTTCGGGTACTCGCCCATGTAATGAGACTCGGCGACTCGATAAAAGACGCTTTCGGTTTGTAAATGATTAAACGTTAGCCGCCCGCGCGGATGCCGTGTTCGCCCGCAGGCGAACCTGGTTACCAGCGAGTCCAAAGCGATTGATATATCTGGAGGGAAGCACCGGTCCGGTGCGCTAAACGAACGACCGTTCTGCGATATCTGTTTTTGATTTTGAGCCTTGGCGATGTGTCATCGCGCATCGGCTCAACGGTATATGTCCCCGGGGTCACGAAGTCGAGTGCCCGCGCTAAAGGATTGAACTGATTATGTCCACATTGCATAACCAAACCCCCCCAGCCTCCACTGGCGAGGTGGATAAGAAAAGCTGGCTGGAATCGCACGAAGCGGGATATCACAAAACGTTGGGCAATCGTCAGGTTCAGATGATTGCCATTGGCGGGGCGATTGGGACAGGCCTGTTTCTCGGCGCGGGCGCGCGCCTGCAAATAGCGGGTCCTTCGCTTGCAGTCGTCTATCTGGTCTGCGGCGTCTTCTCGTTTCTGATCCTGCGCGCGCTGGGCGAACTGGTGATGCATCGACCGAGCAGCGGCAGCTTCGTCTCCTACGCCCGCGAATTCCTCGGTGAAAAAGCCTCGTATGTTGCCGGCTGGATGTACTTCCTGAACTGGGCCATGACCGGCATCGTCGACATCACGGCCGTCGCGCTGTACATGCATTACTGGGCAGCGTTCTCGTCCGTGCCGCAATGGATGTTCGCGCTGGTCGCGCTGTGCATCGTCGCGGCGATGAACCTGATCGGCGTGAAATGGTTCGCCGAAATGGAGTTCTGGTTCGCCCTGATCAAGGTTGCCGCAATCTCGCTGTTTCTCGTGATCGGCTCGGTCATTCTCGGTACGGGGGTGCACGTCGGCGGCCATACCACCGGGACGCATCTGATCAGCGAGAACGGCGGCCTGTTTCCGCACGGTCTGATGCCTGCGCTGGTGCTCGTGCAGGGCGTCGTGTTCGCGTTCGCCGGTGTCGAGCTGGTCGGCACGGCTGCGGGCGAATGCAAGGACGCGCGCAAGGTGCTGCCGCGTGCCATCAACAGCGTGATCTGGCGTATCGCCGTGTTCTACGTGGGCGCCGTGGTGTTGCTGGTCTGCCTGTTACCGTGGAGCGCCTACAAGGCGGGGCAGAGCCCGTTCGTCACGTTCTTCGCCGCACTCGGTGTGCCGGGTGTCGGCTCGGTCATGAATGTCGTCGTGTTGTCGGCGGCGCTGTCGAGTCTGAACTCGGGGCTGTATTCGACCGGGCGGGTGTTGCGTGCGTTGTCGATGGGCGGGTCCGCGCCGCATTTCCTGTCCCGCATGAGCTCGCAGTCGGTTCCATACGCCGGCATTCTGGTGACGGTGGCGATCTACATCGTGGGTGTCGTGCTGAACTATTTCGTGCCGTCGAGCGTGTTCGAAATCGTGCTCAATGTGGCGTCGCTCGGCATCCTCAGCACGTGGGGTTTCATCGTGGTCTGTCAGATGAAGTTCCGTCAGGCGGTGGCCCGCGGCGAGGCTGAAGCGGTGTCGTTCAGAATGCCCGGCGCGCCGGTGACGTCCTGGCTGACGCTGGCGTTTCTGGTCGGGGTGCTGGTGCTGATGGCATTCGACTATCCGAACGGCACGTGGACCGTTGCCTCGATTCCGGTCGTAGCCCTGATCCTGGTCGCCGGCTGGTACGGGGTGCGCCGCCGCGCCCATGCGCTGATGAAGCCGACGATCCCGTCGGTCACCCTGACCCAGAGCGTGCTCGAGGACAACCCGGGCTAACGCGGCGTGCCGCTCCTCCCGATTGCATCGACAACAACCAGCAATAACAACAGCAATAACAACAGCAACCACAGCAACAGCCACAACAGCGACGGAGAACTTAAGTGAAGCCATTCGATGAGATGCTGACGTCAGCTGACGGGGTCCGCGCGCCTTATGAACTGCTCAAGCAATGGCTCGATACGCAGAATCCTGCGAATCTCGCGCAAAAAGCGGATGACGCGGAAAGCGTCTTCCGCAAGACGGGCATTACGTTTGCCGTGTACGGCGAGGAAGAGGCCGCCGAGCGTCTGATTCCGTTCGACCTCATCCCGCGCATCATTTCCAGTCAGGAATGGACGCGCCTGTCGCAAGGCATCGAACAGCGCGTGATAGCGCTCAACGCCTTTCTCGACGATATCTATCATCGTCAGGAGATCGTGCGCGCCGGGCGTATCCCGAAGGAACTGATTGCCCAGAACGAGGCCTTTCTGCCGGAGATGATCGGCTTCCGGCCGCCGGGGAATGTCTACACGCACATCATCGGCGTGGACATCGTGCGCACGTCCGAAAACGAGTTCTACGTGCTGGAAGACAATGCCCGCACACCCTCCGGTGTCTCCTACATGCTGGAGAACCGCGAGACGATGATGCAGCTTTTCCCTGAGCTGTTTCAGCAGGTCAAGGTGCGGCCAGTCGAAGCCTATCCGCAACTGCTGCGCGAGTCGCTTGCCGCCGTGTGTCCGCCTGGCGGCAATCAGGCGAATCCGACCATCGCGGTGCTGACGCCCGGCATCCACAACTCCGCGTACTACGAGCATGCGTTCCTTGCCGACCAGATGGGGGTTCATCTGGTCGAGGGCAGCGATCTCCAGGTCGTGGACGGCCGCGTGGCAATGCGCACAACCGAAGGCTTTCGCGCCATCGACGTGCTGTATCGCCGGCTCGATGACGCCTATCTCGATCCGCTGACTTTCCGGCCCGATTCCGTGCTTGGCGTCGCCGGCATCATGGACGTCTACCGCGCGGGCAACATCACGATCGCCAACGCACCGGGCACCGGCATCGCCGACGACAAGGCGATCTATTCGTATATGCCGGAAATCGTCGAGTTCTACACGGGCCGCAAGTCGATCCTGGAGAACGTGCCGACCTGGCGCTGTTCCGAGCCGGGCAGCCTGAAATACGTGCTGGACCATCTCGACGAACTGGTGGTGAAGGAAGTCCACGGGTCGGGCGGCTACGGCATGCTGGTCGGGCCCGCCGCGTCGAAGAAGGAGCGCGAGGATTTCGCTGCCAAGCTCAAGACCCGTCCGAACAACTACATCGCGCAACCGACGCTGGCGCTGTCGACCACGCCGATCCTGACCGAAAAGGGTCTCGCACCGCGCCACGTGGATCTTCGGCCCTTTGTGCTCGTGTCGGACCGCATTCGCATCACGCCGGGCGGCTTGACGCGCGTCGCCTTGAAGGAAGGCTCGCTGGTGGTCAATTCGAGCCAGGGCGGCGGCACCAAGGATACCTGGGTGCTTGCCGATTAAGGGCCGACTGAGGGCCGACCAAGGGCCGACTAAACGCCGGCCGAGTGCCGCATATCGTCCGAAGTCCTATCGAAGAGACTGGACGCGCAAGAACCTGAGAGAACGCCAGCCTGATACAGGACTGGCACACGGCAATAAACAGACACTGGAGTTGGACAGGACATGCTTCTTGGACGCACAGCAAGCGGGCTCTACTGGATGCACCGCTATATCGAACGCGCGGAAAACATCGCGCGGATAGTCGACGCCGGGCTGCGTATGGCGTTGACCCGAACCGCCGATGCGCAGGCAACATGGTCGTCCGTAGTGGTGACCTCCGGCACGGAAGAGGGCTTCCGGGAGAAACACGACGCCTATACCGCCGGCACCGTTTCCGACTATCTGCTGCGCGACGGCCACAATCCGTCGAGCGTCCTGTCGTGCATCGAAGCGGCGCGCTCGAATGCCCGCATGGTACGCACGGCGCTCACCCGTGAGGCGTGGGAGAGCGTGAATGAAGCCTGGATGGTGGTCAAGCGGGTGCTGGCCACGCCTGTGGCGGCGAGCGAACTGCCGGTCGTGCTCGATCAGATCAAGCGCCAGGCCGCGCTGATTCGCGGCACCTTCCACGGCACGATGCTCAGAAACGAGATTTTCGATTTCGCCCGCATTGGCACCTTCATCGAACGCGCTGACAACACAGCACGCATTCTCGACGTCAAATACCATCTGTTGCTGCCCGCGGTGTCCTATGTGGGCACGACGCTCGACAACTACCAGTGGGAATCGATCCTGCGCTCGGTCGACGCGCATCGATCCTACCGCTGGGTCTACGACGTCCAGTACAAGCCGACCAATATCGCCGACTATCTGATCCTCAACGGCCGCATGCCGCGCTCGCTGAACTTCTGTTACCTGAACATCGTCGCGAACCTTGAGTATCTGGCGCAAGACTATGGCGTCACTCATGCCTGCCACAAGACCGCCGACATTACGCTCGCCACGCTCCGCGACAACACGGTCAAGCAGATCTTTGCGCAGGGCCTGCACGAGTTTCTTGAAGGCTTCATCGGACAGAACAACCGGCTTGGTTTTGAAATCGCCGAAACCTACAACTTCGATTGAGACCGGCCATGCGTATCGCTATTCGCCACACTTCGCACTATCAGTACGATCAGCCGGTCCCTTACGCATTGCAACGCTTGAGGTTGCGTCCGCAGTCTTGCCCCGGGCAGACGGTTATCGACTGGCAGGTCACGGTCGACGGCGTCGAACCGAACGTCTCTTACGTGGACGGTATGGGTAACCGTGTCGATTTCGTCCGGCAAGAACGGAACACGCGCGAGATCGTCATCGTGGCCGCGGGAACGGTCGACACGCAGGACCTGGCCGGAATCTTCGGCACGGTCGACGGCCTCGCCCCGCCGTGGATTTTCGAGCGCGAGACGCCGCTCACCCGGGCCGGCGAACGAATCAAAGCGCTCGCCGCCGACCTGCGCGCCGAAGGCGCGCAGCTTCAGTCGCTGCATGCGTTGATGAGTACGATCCACGACCGGATCGCTTATCAGCCCGGCACGACCGAGGTGAGCACGGATGCAGAGACGGCTTTGCTCAACCGCCAGGGGGTCTGTCAGGACCATGCGCATGTCTTTATCGCCGTGGCGCGAGCGCTCCATGTGCCGGCCCGCTACGTCTCGGGTTATCTGCTGATGGCCGGTGTCGCGAAGCAGACGGCGAGCCACGCATGGGCGGAGGCGTATCTCGACGGACTCGGTTGGGTGGGCTTTGATGCGGCCAACAACACGTGTCCGGACGAGCGCTATGTGCGCATCGCCACCGGCCTCGACTATCGCGATGCGATGCCCGTATCCGGTATTCGCACCGGGCAGGGTGCTGGGACGCTCACTGTCGAGGTCAGCGTTTTGCCGGCGCAAGGTCAAAGCCAGAGTCAAAGTCAACGCTGACGGACTGTTGTAACGCCTTATCAGCGATTGCGCTGATGAGGTATGCGTCGATGTTCTTAACCACGCTTGCAGGGAGGCAGTATGTCAAATTTCGGTAGCGCAGTGAGCGACATCAATGGCTCGTCGGAAGACGTTGCACACGCTTCCAGCGTGGACGCGGAACCGGTTTCCGGCAAGGTGCGCGCGCGTCTCAAGCGCGCGAAACAGAGGGCGGCCGATGCGCAGGTCATCGTCGTCGAGAAGGGGCGCAAGTCTGCACAGGCTGCCAACGACTATGCGCATGACAGTCCATGGACGACGGCCGGCGTGGCCTTGGGTATCGGCGTGCTAATCGGTTTGTTGATCGGTCGAAAATAGTCCGCCGGGTCACCGGCACATAGCGACACGGCTGGGCCTCGATGTAACTGGAAGGAGCCTGATTCGGCACCTCCGGTTGCAGGGCTCGGTGCGTCCTGAGAATTCGCGACGCCAGGCTCCGGGGTGAGGCAAGCGTGCGCGCAGCGCTCCCGGAGAGCTTGCCGGTTCAGCCCATCCATCCGTCGAATAGAAATAGAAGCGTCATACATGTCCATTCACGTCGCGCTCCATCACGTCACCCATTACAGCTATGACAAGCTGATCAACCTCGGTCCGCAAATCGTCCGGCTGCGCCCCGCACCGCATTGCCGTACGCCAATCCTGTCGTATTCCTTGAAGGTCGAACCCGCTGGGCACTTCGTCAACTGGCAGCAGGATCCGTTCGCCAACTACATGGCGCGCCTGGTATTCCCTGAGAAAACCCGTGGGTTCAAGGTCACGGTCGATCTGGTCGCCGAGATGTCGGTCTACAACCCGTTCGACTTTTTCCTCGAAGAAAGTGCCCAGACGTTTCCGTTCCAGTACGACAGCTCGGTGCGCCAGGAACTGGCACCGTACCTGGCATGCGATCCGGTCGCAGCGGCTGCGCCGGTGTTTCTCTCCTATGCGGAGGGCATCGACCGTTCGATCGAGGGCACGATAGATTTCCTCGTGGCGCTCAACCAGAAGCTGCAGCAGGACATCCGCTATCTCGTGCGGATGGAGCCGGGCGTGCAGACGCCGGTGCAGACGCTCAAGCTCGGTTCCGGCTCATGCCGCGACAGCGGCTGGCTGCTGGTGCAGTTGTGCCGTCACCTTGGTCTCGCCGCGCGCTTCGCATCCGGCTACCTGATCCAGCTCAAACCCGACGTCAAGGCGCTCGACGGCCCGGGCGGCAGCGAAGTCGATTTCACCGACCTGCACGCATGGTGCGAGGTCTACCTGCCGGGCGCGGGCTGGATCGGCTTCGACCCGACCTCCGGTTTGCTGGCCGGCGAGGGGCACATTCCGCTCGCGTGCACGCCGCAGCCGATGAGCGCCGCGCCGGTCGAAGGGCTGGTCGACGAATGCAAGGTCGAGTTTTCGCATGAGATGAACGTGACGCGCATCTATGAATCGCCGCGCGTGCCCCGTCCTTACGCGGACCAGCAATGGCAGGATGTACTGTCCCTCGGGCAAGCGGTGGACGCGGATCTGCTGGCCGGCGACGTACGTCTGACCCAAGGCGGCGAGCCGACCTTTGTCTCGATCGACGAGCGCGACGGCGCCGAGTGGAACACCGAGGCGCTGGGGCCGACCAAGCGGGGTTACGCGACCGAACTCGTGCAGCGTCTGCGCGCGGAATACGGCCAAGGCGGCTTTCTGCATTTCGGCCAGGGTAAGTGGTATCCGGGCGAACAGTTGCCGCGCTGGGCGCTGTCGATCTTCTGGCGCGAGGACGGTCAGCCGGCCTGGAACAACCCGGCGCTCTTCGCCGACGAGCGCGAGCCTTCGTCCCATACAGCAGCCGATGCGCAGCGTTTCATCGCGGCGCTGAGCGCACGTCTTGGCCTCGACGGCGAATGCATCGAGCCGGGTTACGAGGATGTCTGGTACTACCTGTGGCGCGAGCGCCGCCTTCCGGTCAACGTCGACCCGTTCGATTCGCGCCTCGATGACGAGCTCGAGCGCGCCCGCTTGCGCAAGGTGTTCGAGCAGAAACTCGACAGCGTTGTCGGCTACCTGCTTCCGCTCAAGCCTGCCGAGAAAAGTCCGGGTACTGGTGGTCCGCGGTGGCAGACCGGGCCATGGTTCTTCCGCGACGAACGCATGTATCTGTACCCGGGCGATTCGCCGATGGGCTATCGCTTGCCGCTTGACTCGCTGCCTTGGGTCAGCGAGAGCGATTACCCGTACACAGTCGAACAGGATCCGTTTGCGCCGCGCGCCGCGCTGCCGGGCGCCGAGGCGCTGCGTGCACGCTATCCAGGCGCGGCCGGTGTGGGCGGCGCGCCGTCATGGGCGGCGGGAAGAGATGAGCGCGCCGGCACGCGCACGCTGATGCAGTCTCTGCGCGGCGGCGTGGGTGTCGGCGTGGGTGTCGGCGTGGGTGTCGGCGTGGGGCTCGACGTGGGTCTCGACCCCAAGGGACCGGGACGAGGGGACGAAGACAAGCGCTATCCGCAACACCACGAGTCGGCCGCGTGGATCACGCGTACGGCGCTGTGCGTCGAAGCCCGCGGCGGGAACCTGTACGTCTTCATGCCGCCGCTTGCCGCGCTCGAAGACTATCTCGACCTGCTGGGCGCGATCGAACTGACCGCCGGGGAGCTAGGCGTCCAGCTGATACTGGAAGGCTACCCGCCACCGCGCGACGCGCGGCTGAAGATGCTGCAGGTCACCCCGGACCCCGGCGTTATCGAAGTCAACATCCATCCGGCGCATGACTTCAACGAGCTGGTGCAGCGTACCGAGTTCCTCTACGAAGCGGCCTACCAGTCGCGGCTATGCAGCGAGAAGTTCATGGTCGACGGCCGTCACACCGGCACGGGCGGCGGCAACCACTTCGTACTGGGTGGCGCCACGCCGGCGGATAGTCCGTTCCTGCGCCGCCCCGATCTGCTCGCCAGTCTGATTGCGTACTGGCACAACCATCCGTCGCTGTCGTATCTGTTTTCGGGGCTGTTCGTCGGCCCGACCAGCCAGGCGCCGCGCGTAGACGAGGCGCGAAACGATCAGGTCTACGAACTGGAGCTCGCGTTCAAGGAGATCGAACGCAACAAGCTGCTGTTTGGCGAGGCCATGCCCCCGTGGGTGGTCGACCGGGTGCTGCGCAATATCCTGATCGACGTGACCGGCAACACACACCGCAGCGAGTTCTGTATCGACAAGCTGTATTCGCCCGATTCCGCGACCGGGCGCCTCGGTCTGCTCGAGTTGCGGGCGTTCGAGATGCCGCCGCACGCACGCATGAGCATCGTCCAGCAACTGCTGCTGCGCGCACTGATCGCGCGCTTCTGGAAAGAGCCCTACAAGGTGCGCCTGACGCGTTGGGGGACGGAGTTACATGACCGCTTCCTGTTGCCGGCCTTCCTGAAAATGGACTTCGACGACGTGATCGCCGAGGTGAACGAAGCCGGCTATCCGTTCGACCCCGCGTGGTTCGCGCCGCACTTCGAGTTCCGCTTTCCCCTGTATGGGCAGGTGGCGGCGCGCGGCATCCAGCTCAGCCTGCGCGGTGCGCTGGAACCGTGGCACGTAATGGGTGAGGAGGGCGCCCCCGGCGGCACGGCGCGCTATGTCGATTCGTCGCTCGAACGGCTGGAGGTGCACGTGAGCGGGCTCAACGACAATCGCTACGTCGTCACCGTCAATGGGCAGGCACTGCCGTTGCAGCCGACCGGCACGGTCGGCGAATACGTGGCGGGTGTGCGTTACAAAGCATGGGCGCCGCCGTCGGCTTTGCATCCGACCATTGGCGTGCATGCACCCTTGACCTTCGACATCGTCGACACGTGGATGCAGCGCTCGCTGGCCGGTTGCCAATATCACGTCGCGCACGCGGGAGGCCGCAACTACGACACGCTGCCGGTCAACGCCTACGAGGCCGAGAGCCGGCGGTTGGCGCGCTTCTTCAGTATGGGACACACGCCGGGCCGGATGGCAGTCGAGCTGGCCACGCCGAGCCGGGAGTTCCCATTCACGCTGGACCTTCGATATACGAGCCAGACGAGGCGCTGAGGGCGTTGTATCGCGCGAGGGCCGATCGGAGACATCGGCCCTCGCTGATAAGCAGGCCTATGCGGGGCCGGCCCGTGTGGACCAGGCCAGCACGCGAGTGGCCTCGCCGGCAGCGTGCGAAGCGGGCGTCGCACACGTCGCGCGTGAACCACCCCATATGACAAAACGAGATCGTGGAAGTGCTTTCTACCCAACCCAATCGCCCAGCGTCCGACGATAGCTTATGCGCGGCGCCGGTTCAGACCGGCTCAGGCCAGGGTGCCGCTGAACCGGCTGCCGATCGGGCTCGCGCCGCCGAAGCCGGTCAATACGATGAGCTGCGTGGCAGCGCCGCTGCGACGCTGACCATGCCGTTGACGGAGCATTGGCGCGAATTCTTCACGCAGTTGGCCGGCGAGGGCTTCGCCAGCCTCGACAAGCGCGTCGAGGCGCTGCGCCGCCGCGTGCATGACAACGGCATCACCTACAACGTCCATGCCGATGTCAGCAAGGGGGCCACGCGCCCGTGGTCGCTCGATCTGTTTCCACTGCTCATCACGCCGCAGGACTGGGCTGGTATCGAGCGCGGCGTGCTGCAGCGTACGCGGCTGCTCAATGCGATGCTCGACGACCTTTACGGACCCCAAACCATCCTGCGTGACGCGTTGTTGCCACCCGCGCTGGTGACAGGGCATCCCGGTTATTTGCGGCCTATGCACGGTGTGCGCCCCGCCGGAGGGACGTGGCTGCATGTCGCTGCGTTCGATCTTGCGCGCGCACCGAATGGCGATTGGCGGCTGGTGTCGCAGCGTACCCAGGGGCCGTCGGGTCTCGGCTATTTGCTGGAAAACCGTCTGATCGTCTCCGGTCTGTTTCCGCAGCCGTTTCACAGTCTGCGCGTGCAGCGCCTCGCAGCCAGCTATCGAGCTTTGCTGCAGAGTATGCAGGACATGAGCCCGGCGGGGCGAAACTCGCGCATCGTGCTGCTGACGCCGGGCCCGCTCAACGAAACCTACTTCGAGCATGCTTACCTTGCCCGCTACCTGGGGCTGACCTTGGTGGAAGGCAGCGATCTGTCCGCGCGCGACAATCGTCTGTACCTGAAGACGCTACAGGGACTGGAGCCCGTGCATGGCGTGCTCGGGCGCCTCGATGACGACTATCTCGACCCGCTGGAACTGCGCTCGGATTCTGCGTTGGGTGTGCCGGGAATGTTGCAGGCGGTGCGTGCCGGCAATCTGCTGATCGCCAATGCGCCTGGCTCCAGCTTCCTGGAGTCACCCGGCATTCTGGGCTTCCTGCCGCGGCTTGCCGAACGTCTGCTGGGTGAGTCGCTGCTCCTTTCGGCGGTGCCGACGTGGTGGTGCGGCGAGCGGCTCGCCTACGACGAAGCCATGCCGCTGTTGTCGCAGTGCGTGATCAAGCCGACGTATCCAGCCGGTGTTCAATGCGGCGGCCGGTTCGAGCCGGTCATCGGCAGCACCTTGTCGGCGCCGATGATCAATGAGTGGCGCGCGCTCATCGCCGCGCAACCGGACAACTACACGGTCCAGTCGTATCTGCCGTTCTCGCAGGCGCCGACCTGGCAGAGCCGTGACGCGGCAGACAGCGCGGTGCACGAGCGCATCGTGCCGCGCCCGGCCATGCTGCGCGTGTTCGCGATTTCGGACGGGCCAGGCGCCTGGCGTGTGCTGCCGGGCGGGCTCACACGTATCGCGAGCCGCGATCAGTTGTCCAATGTGTCGATGCAACGAGGCGGCAGCAGCGTCGACACGTGGGTCATGACCGAGGGCGCCGTCGATGCGACGACGATGCTGCGTGAACATCTCGGCCCCGACGACCTGATCGCGCGATCGCGTACCGTTTCGAGCCGTGCCGCCGAGAATCTGTTCTGGCTCGGGCGTTACACCGAGCGCGCGGCAAACAGTGCCCGTCTCGCGCGCGCGGCGCTCGAGCGCCTCAGTGCGGAGGCGGACGACGACAGTGCGGCACAGCTGCATCTGCTCGATGTGCTGTGCCGGGAAAACCACATGATTCCTGCCGACACACCGCCGGCCCCGCAGGCGCCGCGCGAATTCGAGCGTGCACTGAGCGCGGCGCTGACGAGCAGCGACGATGGGATCGCGAGCGTCGCGTTCAGTCTGCAAGGCATGTGCGCCACGGCGACTGCGATCCGCGAGCGCCTGTCTGTCGAACAATGGCGGCTGATCGAGGAGGCGTCCCAGCGCTTCAGTCAGACGTGGCAAACCTGCGGCGGCGAGCGTGAATCGTCCAGTCATCAGGCGCTGCGTGCGTTGGCGCGCCTGAACATTCACCTGGGCGCGATCACAGGCGCACAGACCGATCACATGACACGCGACGACGGTTGGCGCTTGCTCTCGATTGGCCGGCAGATCGATCGTCTGGAGTTTCTCGGCACCGGCCTCACAGCGGCGTTTAGAACCGGTGCGGTCCACGAGCAGGATGGCTTCGAGCTGGTGCTCGAAGTGTTCGACAGCGCGATCACGTTTCGCTCGCAATTCCAGCGCCGCTTCGACGTCGCGCCGCTGATCGACCTGCTTGTGCTGGACGCCGACAACCCGCGCTCGCTGGCGTGGGTGGCACAGACATTACGCGGACGGTTATCCAAGGTGGAGCGCGGTGAGCGCCATGAGCTGTCGGACCTGGCTCGAATCATCCCGGACGTCGCCAGTTGGCCGCTGCGCGAATTGTGCGACCCGGGCGAAGACGGCCGTTACGGGGCGCTGCTGAATCGCCTGAACGCCTGTTGCGAGGCAGTTTGCAAGCTGTCTGACCGCATCGGCGAGCGCTATTTCAGCCATGTGCGCGAAGCCGAAACGACGCTGTGGGGCTAAAGAGAAATTGATCATGAACCTACCCGAGCAGTCCGCCAGCCAGGATCAGTGCGCCGACGGCGCGCGCTTGCTGCGCGTGACGCACGATACGCATTACCAATACTCGGCGCGGGTCGAATACGCGCAGCATCAGTCATGGTTGCATCCGCGGGAAACGCCTCGTCAACAGGTGCTGGATTTTTCGCTCGACGTGAAACCCGAACCGGACCTGATCAGCGCGGGGGCAGACGCCTTCGGCAATCGGCGTTACTTCTTTGCCCTCAACCAGCCGCACGACGAACTGCTCGTGCGCAGCAGCAGTCTGGTTCGTGTGCGGCCGCCGCAGCTGGCAGCTGCTGCATCCGGTGAGCGGCCGCCGATGATCGCCGATCCCTCCGGCTGCAACGCCAGCGCGTGGGAAACCATCCGCGAGCGCCTCAGCTATCGTGCGGGCCAGCCTTATCACGCGGCCAGCGAGTTCACCTTTGCCTCCACCTACGTTGCCCGTCACGTCGATCTGGCACGCTACGCGGCGCCCAGCTTCACGCCTGGCCGGGCACTCGTGCAGGCGGCGTGGGAACTGATGCAGCGCATTCACGAGGACTTCGCCTACGCGTCCGATAGCACCGAGGTGACGACGACCGCGCTCGATGCACTGGCGATGCGACGCGGCGTGTGTCAGGACTTCGCGCATGTGCTAATTGGCGCGCTGCGCTCGCTGGGGCTTGCCGCGCGCTACGTCAGCGGCTACCTGTTGACCCGGCCGCCGCCTGGCAAGCCGCGCCTGATTGGCGCCGACGCCTCGCATGCGTGGGCCGAAGTCTACGATCCGGCCTGGCCCGAGGACGGCGGCTGGTTGCAACTGGACCCGACCAACGACCGTGCGCCCGGCGACGATTACGTGGTGCTTGCGACCGGCCGCGACTATGCGGACGTAGCGCCGCTGCGTGGTGTGATCCGCGGTGGTGGCCGCGAGCACGCGCTAAGGGTGGGCGTTACGGTCGATCCGCTTGACGAGTTATTGGGGGCGGGCGGCGGTGGTAACGCTTGACGATGTTAGGGATGGTGTTCCAGCGAATCACGCTTCCGACCAAGCGGCTGATCGACTCGGGACCAAGGTCGAGATTCAAATACAAGCCGCCCTGATTGACAGGGCGGCCGGACTCTTTTAAGCCTGCGTCGCCGCCAGCGCCGCGTTCAACGTCTTGCTCGGACGCATCACGGCAGCGAGCTTGTCGGCGTCGGGCTTGTAATAGCCACCGATGTCCGCCGGCTTGCCTTGCACGGCCGACAACTCGGCCACGATGATCTGCTCGTTGTCAGTCAGTTGCTTTGCCAACGGTGCAAACTGTGCGGCTAGAGCGGCGTCTTCGGTTTGCCCCGCCAATTCCTGGGCCCAGTACAAGGCGAGATAAAACTGGCTGCCGCGGTTGTCCAACTGGCCGGTCTTGGGCGACGGGTTCTTGTTGTTGTCCAGCAGCTTGCCCGTGGCGGCGTCCAGCGTCCTGGCCAGAATTCTCGCCTTGTGGTTGTCCGTCTTGATGCCCAGGTCTTCCAGCGAGACGGCCAGCGCCAGGAATTCACCCAGCGAATCCCAACGCAGATGGTTTTCTTCCACGAGTTGCTTGACGTGCTTGGGCGCCGAGCCGCCGGCACCGGTTTCGTACATGCCGCCGCCAGCCATGAGTGGAACGACGGAGAGCATTTTGGCACTGGTGCCCAGTTCCATGATAGGGAACAGGTCGGTGAGGTAGTCGCGCAGAATGTTGCCCGTGACCGAGATAGTGTCGAGGCCGCGGATGACGCGCTCCAGCGTGTAACGCATGGCGCGCACCTGCGACATGATCTGGATGTCGAGGCCGGTGGTGTCGTGATCCTTGAGGTAGGTCTCGACTTTCTTGATCATCTCCGCTTCGTGCGGGCGATACGGGTCCAGCCAGAAGATAGCCGGCATGCCGGAGTTGCGCGCGCGCGTGACGGCCAGCTTGACCCAGTCGCGGATCGGCGCGTCCTTGACCTGGCACATGCGCCAGATGTCGCCTTCTTCAACGTTCTGCGTGAGCAGCACTTCGCCGGTGGCAAGGTCGACGATGCGGGCTTCGCCCGCTTCGGGTACTTCAAAGGTTTTGTCGTGCGAGCCGTATTCCTCGGCCTGCTGGGCCATCAACCCGACGTTGGGCACGGTGCCCATAGTGACCGGGTCGAAGTTGCCGTTGGTTTTGCAGAAGTTGATGATCTCCTGATAGATGCGGGCGAACGTGCTCTCCGGGATCACGGCCTTGGTGTCCTTCGGACGGCCGTCGGCGCCCCACATCTTGCCGCCGATGCGGATCATGGCCGGCATCGAGGCATCCACGATCACATCGTTGGGCGCATGCAGGTTGGAGATGCCCTTGGCCGAGTCCACCATCGCCAGTTCGGGTCGGTGCTCGTGACAGGCGTGCAGATCGCGGATGATTTCTTCGCGCTTGGAACTGGGCAGTGTTTCCAGCTTGTCGTACAGGTTGACGAGGCCATTGTTGACGTTCACACCCAGTTCGTCGAACAGCTTTCCGTGCTTCTCGAAAGCTTCCTTATAGAAAATCTTCACCGCGTGACCGAAGACGATCGGGTGCGAGACCTTCATCATCGTCGCCTTGACGTGCAGCGATAGCATCACGCCAGTCTTGCGGGCGTCTTCCATCTGCTCTTCATAGAAGTCGCACAGCGCCTTCTTGCTCATGAACATGCTGTCGATGATCTCGCCGTCCAGCAGCGACACCTTGGGCTTGAGCACAATGGCCTTACCGCTTTGGGTAAGCAATTCCATCTTCACGTCGCGGGCGTGGTCCACGGTCATGGACTTTTCGCCATGGTAGAAGTCGCCGTGCTTCATGTGGGCCACGTGGGTGCGCGAAGCCATGCTCCATTCGCCCATGCTGTGCGGGTTCTTGCGGGCGTAGTTCTTCACGGCGGCAGGCGCGCGGCGGTCCGAGTTGCCCTCGCGCAGCACAGGATTGACCGCGCTGCCGAGGCACTTCGAGTAGCGTTGGCGGATGGCTTTTTCGGCGTCGGTCTTCGGCTCTTCAGGGAAATCCGGCACCGCGTAGCCCTTGGCCTGCAGTTCCTTGATCGCGCCCACCAGTTGGTGGACGGAGGCACTGATGTTGGGCAGCTTGATGATGTTGGTGTCGGGCAGCAGGGTTAGGCGACCCAGTTCGCTCAGGCTGTCGGGCACCCGTTGTGCCTCGGTCAGGAATTCCGGGAACTCGCCCAGGATGCGGCCGGCCACGGAGATGTCACTGGTGGTGACGTGGATTCCGGCCGGCGCGGTGAACGTGCTGACGATGGGCAGGAAGGCACTCGTCGCTAGCAACGGAGCCTCGTCGGTCAGGGTGTAGATGATCGTGGGTTGCTGGGTACTCATCGCTTGTCTCAAGGTCGAGAAACAGTTGTGGGTGCCGCCGGCCGCGTCACAGACCGGCATTCGTGTTTCGAATTCTGCCTGATTTCGGTTCCCTCATCATGCAATTTCACGCGACGGATTCCGCAACCTGATAACGCGTTTCGGCAGGTTGGTTTCGAAGCCGCGCCGTGGAGCGCGGTGGTTCGTCGATGCGCGGGTGATCGATATGGATGGACAGCGAGTGGCGTCGGAGAAATAACAATGATAAGACGAATTCGTGGAAAACGGCCTGACATATGCGTTGACTGACGCGCGTCATGACAAATTGGCATCACGGTCGCGTCTACGACATCGCTGGCGAGTGACGCTTTATGAGTTGTTTTGAATCAATGCGTGAAGACTTCCTTGCGTCACTGGTTGGCTGGCATAGCCATTGCGTTATCGCGACGGCAGTCAGCGCGCCGGCCACGGACGCGAAACGTCCTGGGACAAGATGAATGTGAATGACGATCTCGATCCGCGCGAGACCGGCGAGTGGCTGGATACGCTGCGCGCGGTCCACCAGCTGTATGACAAGTTTCGTAGGCTGCGGATTCTGGCAGACGAATTCAGGCAGGACAACTGAGACTGGCTTGGTCAGGTTGAGCGGCCAGTGGTTGTTCAGGAGGCGTGCTTCGCCGCATCCTCGATTACTGCGGTGACTTCTTTCGGACGCGATTCGTAGACCGAGTGGCTCGCGCCGGCGAGTACCGTCGTGTGACTATGCGCACGCGCGTAGTACCAGCGTTCAAGGTCGGGATTGATGATCTTGTCGTCGGCCGCGACGATACCCCAACTCGGTTTGCTGGTCCATGCGGCGACCGTCATCGGCGTTGAGAAGACCTTCGCTGCAGTCAGGATTTGCGCGTGCGATTCGAACTGGGCTTCTTTGAGCGGCAGATCGGCGGCGAAATCGCTCGGGAAATCTGCCGGATTCAGGTACGTGTAGCCGTCGCCGGTTTTCATGATGGCGCCCGGTTGTTTTGACGTGTAGCTCGGCATGCCTTTGCCAAGCGTGCTTTCATCTTCGCCGACGGCAGGCGCGTGCGCGGCCACGTACACGAGGCCGACGACGTTCGGATGCACGCCGGCCTCAGTGATGACCGAGCCGCCGTAGCTGTGGGCCACGAGGATCGTCGGGCCGTTCTGCTGGTCGAGCACGCGTTTGGTTGCGGCGACGTCGTCTTCGAGCGAACCGAGCGGCTCCTGCACGATCGTGACGTGGTAACCGTCTTTGGTCAGCCGGTCATAAACCGGCTTCCAGCCTGATCCGTCCACCCACGCGCCGTGCACGAGCACGATATTGTGGACCGGCGCATTCTGCGGCGGGGCGTCCTGTGCCGACGCCTGGGTGACTGCGCCGGCCGATGCGAGGAGAATCGTCGAAAGGGTCATTGCAAGGTTGCGTTTCATTTTGGATGCCTAATTGATGGTGATTGAATCAAACTATCTATGTGATTGAAAACTGCGTCTTTACCTGTCCACCTATGTGATCCACGTGCTGCCGGAGTCGCGCAGAGGCGCTGCTGCTTTCACTCGTGGACCGTCTGCTTGTTGCCGTCTATGTAGGGGCAAACACATCGAGTTGCGGCTTATTCCATTTTTTTCTGCAGCCGGGGAAAGGGTGCGAGTCTTACATTTCCCTGAATGGATCCACCTGCAAACGGTAACGCTGGCCAGCCCTGTACGCCACCGTACCGACTTCCTCTTCCCACGCGAGCACCGTCATCGCAAGCCCCCTGCGTTTCTCCGTCACCGCGATCAAAACAGTTTCGCGTGACAGGCTTCCCAGACCGATTTGTGCGTTATCCCCATTCCGCCCGGAGCGGCCAACCGTATGATCGAGACGATTGTACGGATTGCCTTGTCACGCCTGGCGCAGCAGGGGCACCGCGACTAGCGCAATGCACCTATCGAGCACGCACGAAAGCGTGCAAGGGACACAAAATGTCAACCATCGATTCGATTCTGGAGGAGCCGCAGGCCTTCCTTCCTCACGCCAGTGTGGCAGCTTACGCCGCGATCTCTGGTATGGACGCCTACCGAGCGTTGGTCGCTGAGGCTGAACGCGATTACGCCGGATTCTGGGCGCGCCACGCGCGCGAGACGCTCGAGTGGAAAACGCCGTTTTCCACGGTTCTCGATGAATCCCGCGCGCCGTTCTATGAATGGTTCAACGACGGCACCCTCAACGCGTCCTACAACTGCCTCGACCGCCACGTCGAAGCCGGCAACGGCGAGCACGTCGCGGTGATCTTTGAAGCCGACGATGGAACCGTCACGCATGTCACCTACCGGCTGTTGCTCGAGCGGGTGTGTCGCTTCGCCAATGCCTTGCGCACCCGCGGCGTGAAGAAAGGCGACCGCGTGGTGATCTATATGCCGATGTCGATTGAAGGCATCGTGGCGATGCAGGCGTGCGCGCGCATCGGCGCGACGCATTCCGTCGTGTTCGGCGGCTTTTCGTCGAAGTCGCTCAATGAGCGGATCGTCAACGTGGGCGCGATCGCGCTGGTCACCTGTGACGAACAGATGCGCGGTGGTAAAGCGCTTCCGCTGAAGAACATCGCGGATGAAGCCCTTGCGATCGGCGGCTGCGAAGCGGTGAAGAGTGTCATCGTCTATCAGCGCACGGGTGGCAAGGTCGCATGGCACGAAGGGCGCGACCTCTGGATGCACGAACTCACGCAGGCCGAAGCAGGCACGTGCGAGCCGGAATGGGTGGGCGCCGAACATCCGCTCTTCATTCTCTATACGTCCGGCTCCACGGGTATCCCGAAGGGCGTGCAGCACAGCACGGGCGGCTTCCTGATGTGGGCCGCGCAGACCATGAAGTGGACCTTCGACGCGAAACGCAGCGACGTATTCTGGTGTACCGCCGACATCGGCTGGATCACCGGCCACAGCTATATCGCGTACGGTCCGACGGCGATCGGTGCAACCCAGGTCGTGTTCGAAGGCGTGCCGACTTATCCGAACGCCGGCCGCTTCTGGGAGATGATCGCGAAGCACCGGGTGACGGTGTTCTACACCGCGCCGACGGCGATCCGCTCGCTGATCAAACTGGCCGAGTCCGATCCCAAAGTTCATCCGGACCGTTACGACCTGTCGTCGTTGCGTCTGCTCGGCACAGTCGGCGAACCGATCAACCCGGCCGCGTGGACGTGGTTCTACGAACACGTCGGCCATAGCCATTGCCCTGTCATCGACACCTGGTGGCAAACCGAAACGGGTGGCCACATGATCGCGCCGATGCCGGGCGCCACGCCACTGGTGCCGGGTTCGTGCACGCTGCCGCTGCCGGGCATCATGGCCGCGGTCGTCGACGAAACCGGGCAGGACGTGCCGAACGGGCAGGGCGGCATTCT
>NZ_JABBGJ010000044.1 GCF_012927345.1 Paraburkholderia polaris | reverse complement strand
CCGTGGGCGCTGGATATTTGAAGGGGGCTGCTCCTAGTACGAGAGGACCGGAGTGGACGAACCTCTGGTGTACCGGTTGTCACGCCAGTGGCATCGCCGGGTAGCTATGTTCGGAAGAGATAACCGCTGAAAGCATCTAAGCGGGAAACTCGCCTTAAGATGAGATATCCCCGGGGCTTCGAGCCCCTTGAAGGGTCGTTCAAGACCAGGACGTTGATAGGTCAGGTGTGGAAGCGCAGTAATGCGTTAAGCTAACTGATACTAATTGCCCGTAAGGCTTGATCCTATAACCGGTGTGTCTTGCACACGTGCGGTTGAGTGATCAGTTGTTGTGCCAGAAACAACACAACCCCAACAGCTTTACCCCTCTGGTGAGCATCACCAGAAACTACTTCTTCCAGATTGGTTGTGCCGCCCACAAAGGCGACACGACAACAAGTCATGCCTGATGACCATAGCGAGTCGGTCCCACCCCTTCCCATCCCGAACAGGACCGTGAAACGACTCCACGCCGATGATAGTGCGGATTCCCGTGTGAAAGTAGGTAATCGTCAGGCTCCCCAGCAGCAAGCAAAAACCCCACCCCACAAGGTGGGGTTTTTGCGTTTGCGGCCGCAAAAAGCGGCCGATTCGATCTCGTCTGGCTCACGTCCGTTGAGAATCGATTTCTGCCGATGATCGAACGGCAAAAACCTACCAGCAAAAGAATCGGGCGACAGAGCGACGAAGCGCGGCAGGTTCAGCTCGTTCACTTCCCGGGGATGTCGGCTGGCGGCCCACTACCGCTCCATGACGTGACAGCCCGGGCTGCGGCTACAGCCAGCGCCAGATGCCCGCGGCCCAACCGGTGAGTGGGAAATGAGCCCAGGTCGCTACGAGCCAGACGACGAGGCCGCCCAACAGCGCGTGCAAGCCGAATCCGCCCAGTTGCGCACGGCCGGCGGCGATCGCCGCGAACGGCAGGTAGCTCGTCTTCGACTCCCATGCGGGCCAGAGATCAGGCTGGAGTCGCTCCTTCTTCCGGTCCTGCAATGCAGCGCCGACGAGCGCGAGGAGGACGATAGCCGCCGCAAGTATGATGTTCTTGGCCACCGGGAACACCGCGATGTGGCACAGCCCCCAAAGCGCGAAGGCCCACATCATCGGGTGGCGTGTCACCGCGAACGCGCCGCGCGCCGCTTCCGGGAACGAGCCGGGTCGGCCGCCGGTAGGAAGCGCCGGGTTGCGGATCAGAAAGCCCATCAGGAGGATCGACGCGATCAGCATGACCAGGGTCGCAACCGCCCACAGCCCGTTCCCTACCGGCCAAAGCGGTGCCGTCATGGGCGCCTTTCCGTAGGCCAGGATCAACCAGCCGAGCGTCAAGATCGCAACCAGCGAATAGACGCCCAGGAACCCCACTTCGCCAATTGCGCGGACCAAACGCCCGCGCAGCGGATGGGACAAGACAAAGTGACTACCCACGAAGGCGACCGCCGCCGCCACAACTGCGTTGGTGCTTCCCATCGGCCTGGCTCCTCAAGTCATATCGTCGACTGACCGTCTTGCCCCGTTCGCGAACATGCGCGGCCGGACGTTCAACGCTGCCGGCATGGCTCGCATTTCGGCATTGACGACGCCTTCATTTGGACATTTCGTCATGGCGACCCAAGCCGCCATAGAGGGGCGGGCATTTGCCCCTGCTCATACCCAGTACTGAAGACTACTACTGACGGGGGTAGATCAGCCAGTTACGCGGGAATCGGACATGCCCCATCAGTTGCGGTCTGCAGGACTGTCGTCCTGATTGGGCCAACCGCCTCGACGGTTTCATGTCCGCGCACGTCGGCAAAAGCGATATGTCCCATTTCGAAACAGGCTTGGCGGTCTGCGTTTAACCAGACGTCCGATTTTGCGACAGCACGGGCCGATCACGACCGGCGTCATGTTCCGTGCGTATCAGTCGCTCCTTGTCCAGCATGTAGACCGCGCCCACGCCTGGCGATTTCAGAGTCATTGGCACAGAGCTTGCACAGAAGCGATAGAAAAAAGTCGCAAGCGTCCGAGGCGAGTGTTGCAGTGGCCGACCACACGCTCGAACTCGAAACACAACATGATTGGAGGAGGCGAAACGTGAAAGCCGCAGTGCTGCACCAGTACGACGAATCATTGAGCCGCGACGAGCTCGTGCGTTACGAAGAGTTCGCGGATCCGAAAATCGAACGCCCCACCGACGTGATCGTGCGCATCGGAGGCGCCGGTGTCTGTCGCACCGATCTTCACGTTGTTGAAGGCATATGGCGCAGCAAGGTCGACGTCGCTTTGCCTTACATCATGGGCCACGAGAATGCCGGCTGGGTCGAGGCGGTCGGCCGCGGCGTCGAAAGCGTGAAGGTGGGTGATCCGGTGATCTGCCATCCGCTGGTGACGAGCGGCCATTGTCTTGCATGTCGTCGTGGCGACGATATGCATGCGACCGACAGCCGGTTTCCCGGCATCAACGCGAATGGCGGCTACGCAGAGTACCTGCTAACCGGCGAACGCTCGCTGATTCAGCTACCGAAGTCGCTCGCGCCCAAGGACGTCGCACCTTATACCGATGCCGGACTCACGGCCTATCGCGCCGCAAAGAAGGCGTCGCGCCACCTGCTTCCCGGCCAGTTTGCGGTCGTAATCGGCGCTGGCGGCCTGGGTCACATCGGCATCCAGGTATTGAACGCACTGTGCGCGGCGGAAATCATCGTGGTCGATCGGTCCGAGACCGCGCTGCAGCTTGCGAAGGAATGCGGCGCGCACCATACCGTCAAGGGCGATGGAAACGAAGTCGAGAGCGTGCTTGAGTTGACTGGCGGCAACGGAGCGGAGGCGGTCATCGATTTTGTCGGCGAAGGCGACGCGATCGCCAAGGGACTCGCGATGACGCGCAACGCCGGGTTCTATTACATCGTCGGCTATGGCGGGAAGATCGAGTTGCCGACCATCGACATGATTACCAGCGAGAAAACGATTGTCGGCAATCTGGTTGGCACCTACCCCGAGCTGGTCGAATTGATGGCACTGGCCGACCGTGGACTGGTTCATCTGGCGACCCGCGAATACCGCTTGAGCGAGGCGAACCAGGCGCTCAAGGACCTGCACCACGGCAAGATCAAGGGCCGTGCGGTGCTGATTCCGTAGCGGAAACGGCCTGGAGGGAGAACATCGTGGCGCAGCAAGACGTCATGCCGCTCTTTGAGCGCATGCGACTGGTCATCGCACTGACTGAGGTCAACTCCCACCACTTGCGCGGCGAGAGCCGGCGCGCGGGCGCGGAGATCGAGTTGGCGTGCGCGCTGGCAAGTGAGCAGCGCGACGGCGTCTCGCCTGATGGGACGCGGAACATCGCACAATTGCGCGAACGACTGAGCGACGCCGAGCGCGCGTTGCAGGCGATCGAATCCGAGCGCGCCAGGCTCGAAGAAGAGTTGGTCAATCTCGACGCGATGCTTCCGGGCGCGAAGCAAGGGGGCTGGCAATGAATCGAATCCCGGTCACTGTTCTCACCGGTTTTCTCGGCGCGGGCAAGACCACGCTGCTCAATCGCATTCTGCGTGAGCAGCATGGCCGGCGCTATGCGGTGATCGTCAATGAATTCGGCGCGATCGGTATCGACGGCGATCTTGTCGTGGGCGCTGAAGACGAAGTCGTCGAACTGAATAACGGCTGTATCTGCTGCAAGGTGCGGGGAGACCTGATTCGCGTGGTGTCTGGGCTCGTCAGACGCAAGGGCGGTTTCGACGGGATCCTGATCGAAACATCCGGATTGGCGGACCCCGCGCCCGTGGTGCAGACTTTCTTTATCGACGATCTCATCCGGCAGCACACGCGCCTCGACAGCGTGATCTGCGTCGCCGACGCCTGCCACCTGCAAGCGCGCCTCTCCGACAGCCGCGAGGCTGCGGAGCAACTCGCGCAAGCTGACATCGTGCTGCTCAACAAGACCGACCTGGTCGACATGGCTGGGCTCGCGGCGGTACAAGAGGAAATCCGGCGCATCAACCCGACCGCCGAACTGCTGCCCAGTGTCAGATGTGCGGTGCCACTTGCTACGCTGCTCGATCGTGGTGCGTTCGATCTCAAGCGTATGCATCTCGGCGTGTCGCAAGGCGAGGGTAGTGCGTTGCCGCGTGGCGAGCGCAGCTATCGCTATGTTCCCGTCGATTCTCGCGCTTCCGTCAATCGCGGACGGCACAGTCACGACATAGACAGCGTGTCGCTGCGCGTCGACAAACCTCTTGAGCGCACCCGTTTCCTCTCGTGGCTGCAGCAACTGGTGGTTGAGCAAGGCCAGGATCTGCTGCGGGCGAAAGGCATCGTCGACCTGGCCGGATCGGAGCGCCGCTTCGTATTCCAGGGCGTGCACATGACGATGGACACCGACTTCGACCGCCCTTGGCGAGTGGACGAACATCGCGATAGTCGGCTGGTGTTCATTGGGCGAAATCTCGATCGGCGTGGCTTGCGCGAGAGCATCAGATACTGTGAGATCGACTCATGAATGCGCCCCCGCCCCTGATCGAATTGCTCGGCGCGCGTTGGGTGGCCGAGGCGCCCGTTGTCGCGGCCGTCTGGGACGCCACCGGGCTATACGCCGGCTTCGCGCTGGGTGACGGCACGTTGGCGCTCGCGACCGGGACGTGGGAAGGCGGGCCACGGCTCACGCCGCGCGAGAGCGGCGGCGTCGAGTTCGTGCAGGCGCAAACGCCGCCCACGCCACTGGCGCGCTATAGCGTCCACGAGAACACCTGCCTTGGGCTTGCCGCCGACCCTGCAGGAGGATTTCTAAGTGGCGGAGACGACGGTCGCCTTGTCCACCTGAATATCGATGGCGCCAGCGAAGTCCTGGTGGACCTGGCCGGCGAGTGGATCGACCTGGTAGCCGCGAGGCCCGCGGGCGTTCACGCCTACGCAACCGGCCGCCGGGTCCACTTGCTGGGGGCGAAGGCCGGTAGTCTGACGTTGCCCGGTTCGGCGACTGCCCTCGCTTTCGACCCTGCCGGCAAACAGTTGGCGATCTCGCATCAGGGCGGCGTCACGCTATGGTCCGCCGACACCCTTGAACAACGCCATCTGGCGTGGCGCGGTTATCACCGAACCGTCGAGTGGAGCCCTGACGGCCGCTATCTGGTGAGTGGTATGGAAGAGAGCGCGCTGCACGGCTGGCGGCTCTCCGACGGCGGCGACATCGAAATGGGGGGGTACCCCGGCCAACCTCGATCGCTATCCTTTTCCGCGGACGGCCGGTTTCTTGCAACGAGCGGTGGTCTACGTCCTGTCTGCTGGCGGTTCGATCCGCCCGGCGGCGATGACCAGCCGCACGAATGCGGCGTCGCCAGCAAGACACCGGTCAGCCAGGTGGCCTGCCATCCCACTCATCCGCTGATTGCGGTGGGTTACCACAGCGGCGCGGTGCTGCTGTGCCAGCCGGGCAGCGGCGATGTCCTGGTCATCAAACATTCCGGGAACAGTCCGGTCAGCACCATGGCATGGTCCCCTGACGGCACACGGTTAGCGTTGGGCACGGAGGCCGGCGAGCTCGCGCTGGTGTTCTTGCCGGACCTGCTGTTCCGCTTCAGAAGTCAGGGATGAGCGCGTAACGAGATTCATCACATGCGAGGAAGGAGACAACGATGAACGACCAACACCCGTCCAAGGACCAGTTCTTCGAGCGGTTGGGATCGCTCGCAGACGCGATGATCGCGGCTTATGGCAAAGATTTCGCCATGGGCGCCATGATCCTCGCCGCGCGCTTTGTCGCCGAGGGCAAGCCGCCTGGCGACAACTTTCCTGGCGTGATTCATAAGGAAGAGAGTCGCGGAGGCCTCGGCCTGTAGTAGAGGTTTGCATCTGAAGTTTTCGTGGGTCCCCTGGCCGTCATTCATGAGGGCCGCCTTCGCATCCCGCAAGAGGATGTGCTCGTGTGCGAGTGGTTATCGCCGAATGCGTGGCGGGCTATTGCGTCGGCCTCCGGCACTCGCACATGGGTACCCGCCCCAAGTCTCCCTCTCCTGCCGAAATAAATAATCTGGTGTGCTGAGCGGTTGTCGAGCTCCACACCGGAGTCCGCATGCGCGACGATTGAATCTTGCTTGAACGACCCGGCAGATCGGAACGTCCCAATATCGGACAGGTCCATCGAACACGAATGTCGCATAACAAAACAGAACACTCGCGCTGACGTTTTCACGAAGACCTGTTTGCACGGCTAAGCCTTGTCAATCCTGAACCAGCGTCGCTTGGCACGCTTATCGCTCTACTAGTTCACGTAACAAGGAAAGCGTTGCAGTCCCGAAGCGCAAAACAAAAATGGCAGGAGACACGCTCATGAAGAGCGGATCTGGACATGCGTCCTTCAGAATTTCTCTCGCCAATTTTTGCTAGCGAACGCGACTACGCCCGCGTTGTTGACTCTGGCCGCGGCACTAGCCAGCCCTGCCCCAAAGCGTCGCCGTACCACGGTTATCGCGAAATGGAATTAGGAGAGCCCAATGTCTGATGGATTAACGCTAAACAAGATCACCTCCCAGCGAGGGATCAGTATCGGTGAAGCGGCCCGCCGCGTCGCCGATCTCGGCTGGACGCCCAGTTACGTCCAGGAGGCCATGACCTTCCCGACCGACTACAAGATCAGCAAGGCGCCGCGCGATCCGATGAAGCAGGTGCTGCGCTCGTATTTTCCGATGCAGGAGGAAAAGGATAACCGCGTCTATGGCGCGCTCGATGCGGCGTTGCGCGGCGACATGTTCCGTAATGTCCAGCCGCGCTGGGTCGAGTGGATGAAGCTATTCCTCGCGATCATCCCGTTCCCCGAAATCTCGGCGGCACGTTCGATGGCGATGCTCGGCCGGCTCGCGCCCGGCGAAGAATTGCGAACCGGCTTCACGATGCAGATGGTCGACGAGTTCCGGCATTCGACGATCCAGATGAATCTGAAGAAGTGGTACATGGAAAATTATATCGACCCGGCCGGATTCGATATTACTGAGGCGGCATTCGGCAAATGCTACGCAACGACCATCGGCCGCCAGTTCGCCGAAGGTTTCCTTACCGGCGATGCGGTTACCGCTGCCAACGTGTTTCTGCAGGTGGTCGCCGAAACGGCATTCACCAATACGCTGTTTGTCGCCATGCCGTCGGAAGCTGCCCGCAACGGTGACTATGCGTTGCCGACGGTGTTTCTATCGGTGCAGTCAGACGAAAGCAGGCACATCGGCAATGGCCATTCGCTGGTGATGTCGATCATCAACGACCCGGACAACCATCTTCTGCTAGAGCGCGACCTGCGCTACGCCTTCTGGCAAAACCACGCGATTGTCGATGCGGCAATCGGCACCTTCATCGAATACGGCACCGCGGATCGTGACAAGAACAAGGAGTCGTATGCCGAGCTGTGGCACCGGTGGATCTATGAGGATTACTACCGTACCTACATGCTGCCGCTGGAAAAGTACGGCATCAAGATCCATCACGACGATGTCGCGGCCGCCTGGGATCGCATTGTCAAACAGAATTATGTCCATAAGGTCGCGCAGTTCTTTGCGGTGGGCTGGCCGGTCAATTTCTGGCGCATCGAAGCACAGACCGAAAAGGACTTCGAGTGGTTCGAGCACAAGTACCCAGGCTGGTACGCCGAATTCGGCGACTTCTGGAAGTGGTATGCGAAGAAGAGCGTGCCTGGCGAGACCAACATGCTGTTCGACCAGGAAAGCGGTTATGTGTATCCGCACCGTTGCTGGAGCTGTCTGGTGCCGTGCCTGATCCGTGAAGATTTCGTGGTCGACGAGGTCGACGGTCAGCTCTACACCTACTGCTCGGAATTGTGCCGCTGGACTCACAAGGTGGCGTTCGCCCCGGAATACGAGGGGCGGCCAACGCCGGCAATGGGACGCTTCAGCGGACGCCGCGAATGGGAGGAGTGCTACCACGGCTGGGATCTGGCCGATTGCATCAAGGATCTCGGTTTCGTGCGTAGCGACGGCAAGACGCTGGTGCCGCAGCCGCATCTGCGATTCGACGACAGGAACATGTGGACGCTCGATCATGTTCGCGGGCATACGATCCAGAGCCCCATCGTTCTGCTGCGCAACATGACACCGGAACAGCGCGAGAAGCATATCGCCGAGTATCGAGCCGGTTTCAAGATCAATCCGGTGAACTGACGGCAATGTCGTCCGGAGGCAGCGGTGCGGCTGCCCCGGACGAACGAGGAGCGCGAGATGAGCTACATGAGTGACACGCAAGAGAAGAGGGCCGACATGCCGGATGCAGAAGAGGACAAGGTACTTCATACCGTGCGATTCGAACCGGTCGGCGTGGAGATGACGGTTGAGGAAGGCGAGACCGTTCTCGATGCCGCTTTTCGCCAGGGTATCTCGGTGATGCACGGTTGCAAGGAGGGACAGTGCAGCAGTTGCAAGTCCTTGCTGATCGAAGGCGATGTCGAAATGCAGAAGTACTCGACCTTCGCGTTGCCTGACTACGAGCGGGAGACTAATCACATCCTGTTGTGCCGGACGCTCGCCTTCAGCGATCTGACGGTCGAACTGCTGAACTACGACGAAGACCTCATGCGCCGCTCGATAGCGGTTAGTGAATACGACGCAACGCTGACGCAGATCACCGAACTGACGCATGACATCAGGCTGCTGGAAGTGGAGTTGTCACGGCCGCTGCGCTTCTGGGCTGGTCAGTACGTGGACCTGACGATTCCGGGCCTCGGCATTACGCGATCGTTCTCGATGGCGAGCACGCCAAATGGTCAGAGAAAGCTCGAATTCATCATCAAGAAGTATCCCAACGGCGCATTCTCGTCGCAACTGGACGGCGGTCTAAAACCTGGCGACAGGCTGGTGGCGAAGGGACCGTACGGCACGTGTTTCCGCCGCGAGGACCAGCCGGGACCGCTGGTGCTGGTGGGCGGAGGTTCGGGGATGTCGCCGCTGTGGTCGATCCTCAACGATCACGTGCAAAGCGGCGAACAACGGCCGATCCGTTTCTTCTACGGTGCTCGCAGCCGTCGCGATCTGTTCTACCTCGACGATTTCGCGGAACTGGCGGACCGGCTGCCTGATTTTCGCTTCATTCCGGCGCTTTCCAACGCCGAGCCGGGTGACGACTGGACCGGCGAGACCGGCTTCATTCACGAAGTGCTTGGCCGCACATTGCGTGAGGAATCGCTGGACGGTGAGATCGATGCGTACACATGCGGTCCGACGCCGATGATCGATGCGGTGATGCCGGTCCTGCAGATGGCGGGCGTTGCGCCCGAGCGGCTCTATTTCGACAAATTTACCCAGGCGATTCGCTGACGGAAGCCAAGGCATCGCGCCAGATCGAAAGTCCGATAACCGAAACAGGAAGGAGGAGCAACATGAGCACGACGCTACAGGAAGTAGCACCGCTGAAGTCAGGCGCGGCCGGCGCGGCCCAGTTTGCGGGCTCTGAGAGCCGCAAGTACAACTACTTCGAGCCCAAGGGACGCAAGGCGACCCACTACGAGGACATGACCGTTGATGTCCAGCCGGACCCGAAGCGCTATCTGCTTCAGGACTGGATCCTCGCCTTCGCAGACGGTACGCCGACCTACTCGGAAACGTGGACGGCAGCCAAAAGCACCGACTGGCATAAATTCCGTGCAGTCGATGAGGAATGGGAGCGCACGCACTACCAGCGTCAGTCGACGATCGTCGGCATGATCACCGGCGCCGTCAACAACGCGCGGCGCTCAGGCGCGGTGAAGCGTTTCGACAAGACCTGGGTCAAGGTGCTGGAGCAGCATCTTGGCGCGTACAAGCACGCGGAGTTCGGTCTCGGCACCGCCACCATGCACGCGCAGCGCTATGGCTACACGCAGATGATCAATAGCGCGATCCTGACCAACGCCTCCTACAAGCTGCGCTTCGCTCAGGACTTGACGCTCTACCTGGGAGAGATCGCGCTGGACCTGTCGAACATGGATCTTGACGCCGGCAAGGAGCATTGGCTGAACGATCCCATCTGGCAGGAAACACGCCGGGCGGTCGAAGCCATCGGCGGCGCAACCGATTTCCTCGAAAAGTACTTCGCGGTGAATGTCGTGTTCGAGCCGATGGTTGCGGATCTGTTCCGCAGCGGTTTCATCATGCAGGTCGCCGCTTCGCAGAACGACTTTCTGACGCCCACGGTCGTTTCCGCCGCGGAGGGGGACTACGAGCGCAATCTGGCCAATGCAGTTGAACTGTTTCACATGCTGGCCAACGATCCCAAGCACGGCGAGGCCAATCGCAAACTGTTCGGTGAGTGGTTGGAGAAGCACGGTGCGCTTGCCGCGTCCGCAGCGAAGCACCTGCAGCCGATCTGGTCGATTCCGCATGTCAAGACGGCGCAGTTCAATGATTGCCTGAACAGTTCGATAGAGCGGGCGGAGATGATTGCCAGAGAGATTGGCGTCCACTTTCCGTTGGCACTTCAGGCCTGACGGGTTCCTTTCCCAGTTGATCCAACCGCGCGACCTAACCGCGAAGAGGAGTACGCAATGTCATTGCATAACGACAATATCTTCAAGTCGATGAAAGATGTTCGCTTCGAGCAGACCATTTCCCATCAGTGCGGCGTCACGATGAACGACAGCGTTGAGGCTCGCGCGATCGCTGAATTGATGACCCACAAGCACGGCATTACGGTGACCTATCTGCCCGCCATGATCCGGATCGATGGGCAGGGCAAGATCGAATTCAAAATGGGCGAGATCAGCGAAGCGCTGGGCCGGGAGATGACCCCGCATCTGTTTGAGATATCCACATCGACTCACTATGGGCGGATGGTGATGGTCGATGACGAGACCGTTGTGCTGTTCGGCAACATGGACGACGCGATGGCCTACGAGTAAGCGTGCAGCCCGTTATCTGACCCGGCCGACCGGCCGCCCTGAGGGGGGCCGGTCGCTCGCAACAACCACGGAGACACAAGCCATGTATCGAACCACGGACGGTGAAGACATCTTCATCATCGACGGACACGTCCATCTATGGGACGGCAGCAAGGCCAACTTGAAGAACGTGCATGGCCAGCAGTTCATCGATTGCTTTTACGCGTATCACTCGAACCTGAGTCCCAAGGAGTATTTGTGGCCGAAGGAGAAGTTCGATAAGTATGGCGAGGAAACCATGTACAACGACCTGTTCGTGACGGGTTACGACGACATGGCGATCTGTCAGCCGACCTATCTGACGGACTTCTACAAGAATGGCTTTAACACGACCGAGAGCAACTATGTGTTGAAGGAGAAGTACCCAAACCGTTTCATCGTCAATGGCGCGTTCGATCCGCGCGACGGCGAGGCTGGACTCGACTACCTGGACGAGCTGTCCGAGACGTATGGGATCAAGGGCGTCAAGCTCTACACGGCGGAGTGGCGTGGTGACAGCAAGGGCTACAAGCTGTCGGACCCGAGCGTGCAGAAGTACCTCGAACGATGCGAGAAGCTGGGCATCAAGAACATCCACGTCCACAAGGGCCCGACGATCCTGCCGCTGAACCGCGACGCTTTTGACGTTGCCGATGTCGACGACGTGGCGACCAGCTTCCAGAACCTGAACTTCATCGTCGAGCACTGCGGCTTGCCACGTCTGGACGATTTCTGCTGGATCGCGACCCAGGAGACGAACGTCTACGGCGGTCTTGCGGTGGTGCTGCCATTCATTCACACGCGTCCGGAGTACTTCGCGCATGTGATCTCGGAGCTGCTGTTCTGGATCGGCGAAGACAAGATCCTCTACGGCAGCGACTACGGCATCTGGTCGCCCAAGTGGCTGATCGAGAAGTTCATGGCCTTCGAATTGCCGGAGTCAGTCAGCAAGGAAACCGGCGTGCAACTGTCGCTGACGGCGAAGAAGAAGATTCTCGGGCTCAACGCGGCGCGGTTGTACGGCATCGACATCGAGGCGCAGAAGAAGTTGCTGGAAGACGTCCGGCAGCCGGCGGCGATCGGGGCATGAATACCATGGCCGCCACGGATGCGAAAGCCACCGTCGATCGGGCCGCGGAGGTGTGGGCACAACTCGGATTGGTCGCCGATCCCGAACTCGACGAGTCGGTGACCGAACTGGGTTTCATCACGCACGTGGACGTGGATGCAGAAGGGCGCGTTCAGATCGGCTTCCGGTTGCCGACTTACTGGTGTGCCGCCAACTTCGCCTTCCTGATGGCCGACGACATGCGCGTTGCCGTAGCAGGCTTGCCGTGGGTGACGAAGGTGACGATCGGACTCGGCGAACATATGTATGCCGACGAGATCAACCGCGGCGTGGCGGCCGGGCGGTCATTCCAGGACACCTTTGGCGCTGAGGCCAGCGGCGAACTCGAGGACGTCCGCCGGACCTTCATGGTCAAGGCTTTTCAGCGGCGACAGGAAGCGCTCCTCACGTTTCTGCTCGAGCATGGCCTTGAACCCGCGCTGCTGGTGCGCATGAGCGTGGCGGAACTCGCTGGCTTGCCGGGCGATTCCGCAAGCCGGCGGCTCGTGGAACGCTATCTGGAGCGGCGCTTTGTCGTCGGAGGCTGTGCCTATGGTGCGGCGCAGGCCAACGAAGCAGCCTTCGTCGACAGTAAAGACGCGTTGCTCGATGCGGACGGGCTTGGCGCCTACCTGCGTGCCTTGCGGCGGGTCGGCGTCAATGCGGAATTCAACGGCGCGTTGTGCCGCGGCTTGCTGGCGGCACGCTACGGCGACGCGGACGCAGCCGCGCCGCAAGTCGAGATCAAACCCGTGCACTTCGTGCCGGTCAGCGACTGGAAGAGAGGCATTGGGCTTGCGCAATCCGGCAACACGGCGAATCAGTTTGAAAGGTAGTAATCCAGACTATTCCAACAGGAGGAGATGAATCATGCCGAATATCATGCTGCATGACGACGAGGCCCGTATGGCGCTCGGTCGCGGTGTCGCCAAACTGGCCAAAGCGGTACGAGGCACGCTCGGCCCTCGCGGGATGAACGCTATCATCGACCGGCCGATCGGCACGCCGATCATCTCGCGCGATGGTGTCAGCATCGCCAACGAGATCGAGCTGGAAGATCCGTTCGAAAACATCGGTGCGCAAGTGGTGCGCGAAGTCTCGAAGCAGACCAATGAAGTCGCCGGCGACGGCACCACCACGGCCACCGTGCTGGCCGATGCATTGGTGCAGGACGGCCTCGCCAGCCTCGCTGACGGTGCCAACCCCGTTGAGCTGGTTCAGGGGCTGGAGATCGCGGTAGAAGAGGTGATCGCGGCACTCAGGCGCGCAGCGACACCGCTGCGCGGAAGCGAAGAGGTGCGCGCCGTGGCCGTGGTCGCCGCCAATGACGAGGTTACCGGCGCGATGGTGGCCGAAGCACTCGAGCGAGTGGGTCCCGATGGCATCGTCGACGTCGAATACGGCACGACGGTCGAAACCCGTCTCGAAGTGGTCGATGGGATGGCGTTCGATCGCGGCTACCTCTCTCACCATATGGTCACGGACATCGAGAGAATGCAGGTGGTGCTCGACAACCCGCTCATTCTGATGACCGATCAGCGGCTGCAGTCGCCGGAAGAGGTAGCGGCGCTTCAGGCGCTCGCGGCTCACAGCAAACGCCCGTTGCTGATCATTGCTGAGGAGGTTGCCCCCGCCTGTGTCATGACCCTGCTTGCTTGGCGGGACAACGGCGGCGTTCCGGTGGCGGCGATTCATCCACCGGAGTACGGGCATTGGCGCAAGGCTATGCTCGAGGATATCGCCATCGTCACAGGCGGCCGGGTGATCGCCCGCGATCTGGGCGGCAAGCTCGAAGCCACGGAACTGCGCGATCTTGGCAGCGCGCGGCAGGTGCGCATCTCGTCGAACCAGACCATTATTACCGCTGGCGGCGGCGATCCGGCTGCCGTTGCCGCGCGCCGTCAGCAGGTCGCGCGTCAGTATGAAATGGCCCCGGAGAATGTCGAACGCGATAAATTTCAGGTGCGTCTCGCCAAGCTATCCGGCGGCACCGCGATGATCCTCGCCGGCGGTGCCACGCCGGTCGAACAGAAGCGCCGGCTTCACCTGATCGAGGACGCGATCAATGCGGCGCGCGCGGCGATTGCCGAGGGCGTCGTGCCGGGCGGCGGAATGGCGCTGCTGCGCGTGTCTACTGAGCTCGAAGGCGTGATTGCACGGACCCAGGGCAGTGTGCAACAGGGTGCGAGATTGCTGCAGCGCGTGCTGGCGAAACCGCTCTATCACATCGCGACCAATTGCGGCCTCGACGGCGCGGCGATCGTGTCCGAGGCGGTGCGTGCGAAACCGGGCGTTGGCCTCGACGCCCGCACTGGCAAGTTCGTCAACCTGATGGAGGCGGGTATCATCGATCCGGTAAAGGTCAGTTATAGCGCGGTACGCAACGCTGCTTCGGTCGCCGGCTTGATCCTGACCACCCAGACACTGATTGCCAAAAAGCCGGACACGATCGATCCGACCGCTGGCCCGGCGCTTGGCGCCGGCGCCGAATTGCTCGGCCGGAAATAGTGACGCTACGACCGGTCTTTCGGTCGAGGACCGGCCAAAAAACGGCCGCCGCCGGCGTTTTTCGAACGGCCATCAATAGAAGGAGACAACGATGCGTATCGACGCGGCTCCCCGATTCAATGCCGTCGCGGTGACGGCTCGGCACCTCAGTGCAATGTCCTGGACTCGCCTGCTCAAGTTCACGTCTGGGTGGACAATCACACTCTGCGGTACATTTATTATTATGTCCGATGTGGGCTCGGCGGCCGCTCCGCTCTTGCGCAGCGTCTTCGGTGCAATCAGCAGTGCAATGCCGTGAATGCCATGCCTGCCGTGTAAATCGGGCACTCCTGTCATTTTCATGAGCAAGGAGCAAAAGCTTGGACGATCGCGTTCGTAAGGCAGCCAGACCGGCGACGAGAACCGAGCGCACAACGCTTGCGGTGAGAGAGGTATTGGAAGGCCGCCGCCGCGGCGCGCTGATGCTTCTGCCGTTTGCTGGACCGGCAGTGGTGGTTTCTGTTGCCTATATGGATCCGGGCAACTTTGCGACGAATATTCAGGCGGGCGCCAGATACGGTTACGCGTTGCTCTGGGTGGTGCTGTTGGCAAACCTCGTGGCGATGCTGTTTCAGGCGCTCTCGGCGAAACTCGGCATCGTCACCGGGAAAAACCTCGCGGAGCTATGTCGCGAACGGTTTTCGAAACCTGTCCTGCTGGTCATGTGGGGTGTAAGCGAAATTGCCGCGATGGCAACCGATCTGGCCGAATTTCTCGGTGGAGCAATCGGACTGTCGTTACTGTTTCACATGCCTTTGCTCGCCGGCATGGTGGTCACCGCGGTAGTGACGTACGGCCTGCTGTTGTTTGAGAGCGCCGGTTTTCGCCCCCTTGAACTGGCGATCGGGGCACTCGTCGGCATCATTGGGTTGTCCTACCTTGCTGAACTGTTCATTACGCCGATTGCGTGGCCGAGTGTCTTCGCCCATACGTTTTCCCCCCAATTGCCCGACGCGAATGCGCTCACCATTGCAGTCGGTATTGTGGGTGCGACGGTGATGCCCCACGCGCTCTTCCTGCACTCCGGGCTCACGCAACGCCGAGCACCCGCGAGAACGGAGCGCGAGCGGGCAAAGTTGCTGAAATTCTCGAATATCGAGGTCGTCATCGCACTGACCATCGCCGGTTTCATCAATATGGCGATGGTTATCATGGCTGCGGGCGCATTTCATCACGGGCATCCTGAGGTCGCGGAGATCGAAACGGCCTATCACACGCTGGCGCCGCTACTAGGCATTGGGGCGGCGGGGATTTTCCTGTTGTCGCTGATCGCTTCTGGCATATCGAGTTCCGTGGTCGGCACGATGGCGGGTCAGATGATCATGCAAGGGTTCGTGGGCTTTCGCATTCCGCTATGGTTGCGCCGGGCCGTCACGATGGTGCCGAGTTTCGTCGTGGTGGCGCTTGGGGTCAACGCGACTCAGGCGCTCGTCCTCAGTCAGGTGGTATTGAGCCTCGCGTTGCCGCTGCCGATGGCAGCGTTGCTATGGTTCACCTGCCGCGAGGACGTGATGGGCCCATACAAAAATCGCGCGTTCGTCGCCGTGATCGCCACGCTGGCGGCATTCGTCGTCTTATCGTTCAATGTCGTGCTGATATTGCAAACGTTCGGCATTGAGATTCCTGGCTTGCCAAGCTGAAACATTCCCTATCGGCGGCCTGACGAGTTCTTACACGATGCTGACTCTCGGTGAGCATTGCGTTGCACCGGGAGTCTCTGAAGTGGCGTTGATACGCCGCGTTACCGCGATGCCTTTTTGTCGATAAAGATTTCAAAAAGATGGTGGATATAAGTCGTCAAACGAACAGTTAGCAGGGCAAAGCGGACGGTGATCCTCGCCGGGTTTTCATGAGCAGACTTGACGGCGATGCAGGCATATACTGATCAGCGATCGCGCTGCTGGGTTTGACTGACAGTCGAGCAAAAAACCAGGCCGCGACATACTTGCGAGTCACGCCGAATCCAGCCGCAGAGCCGGTTCCGAGCTGACCACGCATAGGAGGAGAGTTGTGACGAGACAGCAGCTCAGCAGCATGTCGGGTCTTGGCAATCAGGCTACCATGCGCAGCGCAGTGGCTAACGCGCAGCGTGCGAACGACCGTCACTCCGACAGGGTCACGATGCTCGCATGGGAGCGTTTTCTCGCGGGCGAGCCGTCGACGTCCGCTCCTTCGGCCCTGATCGACTCCTGGCAACGCAGTCTGCGATCCGGAGTCAGTCCCACTGCGGGGGCGGCCCCTGTCGCGGTCCATGGCGACGCAGTCGCGACGCTGTGCTGGCGGCACCGGGAGTTACTGGCGGCGGCTGATCGTCTTTTCACCGTGACCGCGGATCTCTTCGCGGATTCGCATTCGATCCTACTGCTGACCAACCAGGACGGTGTGATTCTCAAGGCCGCAGGCGACTTGCGTACTTTGGCGGCAGGCGAAAAAATCCATTTGACGATGGGCGGCGACTGGCGTGAAGGCCAGGCCGGCACCAACGGCATCGGCACCACGCTCGCCACCGGCCAGCCCACCTATATCCACGGCTCGGAGCACTTCTGTGAAGGAATCAAGTCGTGGAGTTGCGCAGCGGCGCCGATTTGCGAACCCGGCACCGGCAAGATTCTCGGCGTGCTCGACATTTCCGGGCCCCCTTCCACTTATCAGATCAATAACCTTACGTTAGCGGTAACAGCCGCGCGTCAGATTGAAATGGTGCTGGCCGAGCAGGCTGCTCGCGAGCATATGCGCCTGCTGGCCTTCTGCCTGCAGCGCCTGTCGTCATCCGATGCAACCGGGATGATCGCGATTGATCGGGCCGGGCGGCTTGTGCATACCACCGGCAGGGTGCCATTGCCGGTCAGCATCGGAGAACGCTTCCCCGGTATGGATGAGAGCTCCGCTGTCGAAGACTGGGCGCAACATCTGCCCAAAGGCTTGCATACCGACTGGTTCAACCCGGTTGTGGTCGATGGCAACACGATCGGTGCCATGCTCGTTGTTCCCGTGCGATCGCGACCTATCAACGCCCGGATCGCCGAGCGCTGTGGCGAGGCCGATCCGCAGCGCAGTTGCTTCGCGCAGATCCAGGGTCAAAGCGCGGCAATGCTGGCCGCCGTCAACCGGGGTCGTCAGCTTGCCCGCAGGCGTGTGCCGGTTCTGATCGAGGGCGAAACCGGGGTCGGCAAAGAGCTGTTCGCGCGCGCCATACATGGCGAAGAAGGGGGAGGCGGACCTTTCGTCGCTTACAACTGCGGAGCCGCGTCGAAAGAACTGATCGCCAGCGAGTTGTTCGGCCACGTGCGCGGTGCCTTTACGGGGGCGACCACCGAGGGGCGGCCGGGCCGATTCGAACTGGCTCACGGAGGCACGCTATGTCTCGACGAAATCGGTGAGATGCCGCTCGAACTTCAACCGGTCCTGCTGCGCGCGCTCGAGGAGGGCGTTATTTACCGGTTAGGGGACACTCAGCCGCGACGCGTCGACGTGCGCCTGCTGGCGATGACCAATCGCAATCTGCGCGAAGAAGTCGACTCGGGCCACTTCCGCCGCGATCTTTATTACCGCATCAGCGTTACGCGTATACGCATTCCGCCGCTGCGCGAACGGGACATCGACATCGATCTCCTCGTCGAGTTCTTCAACCGGCGACTCGCCCAACGCCACGCGGTTCCCGAGCGACGACTAAGCGCCGAAATCATGGCGGTGCTGCGCGCTTATTCCTGGCCGGGCAATGTCAGGGAGATGCGCAACGTCATCGAAAATCTGCTCCTGACGTCTAGCGAAGAGGTGGTGACGCTCGATGAGCTACCCGCCGAACTGCTCGACGAAACAGGTACTGTCGGCGTTGCGTCGCCTGTGCTCGAGCAATCGGGCAGTCTGGAGGAAACGGAGCGTTTGGCCATCGCCCGGGCAGTGCAGGGCGCTCACGGCAATCTCGCCCAGGCCGCCCGCTCATTGGGTGTCTCGCGCAGCACGCTATATCGCAAGCTGGACCTCTATCAACTGGACGCCATCGCCAAACCGACGGGCGAATGAGGAGTCGCCGCAGAGGGGCGACTGCTGCGTTCTATACCCTAAGACCTCGGCTTTTCAGGCGATACACCAGTTGAGGCCGGGTGATACCGAGCGTACGAGCCGCAGCGGAGAGATTCCCCTGCGCCCGCTGAACTGCACTTCTCAGTAGTGCAGTTTCGATATCGTCGAGAGACGTGGTATCGACATCACCGGCTAGCCCCATGAGCAAGCTGTTAACCTTCCTTGTGACGCGTTCAACCTCAGCCTCCTGTCCTTTCGCTGCTTGTTCAAGCAATGACCCTGAAGGCGCCAGCGACCCGTCCGTGCCGAGTCCAAAGAGCTTCGCATCAATGGTCTCGCCGCTCGTGAAAAGATGGCCGATGTCGATCGCGCCACCATCCGGCGCGAGAATAACGCCGCGCTCGACAATGTTTTCCATCTCCCGAATGTTGCCCGGCCAGCCATAGTTCAGCATTGCATCAAGCGCACGACCGGTGAATCCGGTCACATCGCGCGAATGCCGTTCGCGATATTTGCGGAGCATATGATTGAGTAGGACCGGCAGGTCCTCGCGCCGCTCGCGTAGTGATGGAACACGAATGGGAAAGACGTTAAGGCGGAAATACAGATCTTCTCTAAAGCGGCCCGCGCGAATCTCGTCCTTTAGATCGAGATTGGTCGCCGCAACTACCCGCACGTTGACCCGACGCGTCTGCGTATCGCCAACCCGTTCAATCTCGCCCTCCTGTAGCGCGCGTAACAGTTTGCCCTGTGCGGTCATGCTGAGGATGCCAATCTCGTCGAGAAACAGCGTGCCGCCGTTCGCTCGCTCGAAGCGGCCAGGACGGCTCTGCGTCGCATCGGTGAAACCGCCTCGCTCGACGCCAAACAACTCCGACTCGACCAGTGCCTCAGGAATGGCGGCACAGTTGACGGCGATGAACGGGCCATCAGCGCATGCGCTGATCCGATGCAAGGTGCGGGCGCACACCTCTTTGCCGACACCGCTCTCGCCCAGAAAGAGGACCGTTGCACGCGTGCCCGCCACGCGTCGGATCATGTGGCACACCGCGTTGAAGCCTGGGGATGCGCCGACCATATTGTCGTCGCCGAAAGCGGTCGGCGCGGGAACATCCCGAAGGGCTGCCACACCGGGCTCGCATCTGGAACTTGCCGCAGAAAGACCTTGCGTGAACGACTGCGCCTGCATGAAACGCAGATCGTCTGCGGCCTCGTCTCCCCATTCCTCGACGGGCTTGCCGACGATACGGCATTGCGTCTGACCCAACGCGCGGCATTCCATCTCGCGATAGAGGATGGGTCGCCCCATGAACACACTGGTGTAGCCGGATGCGTAGCCGATCTGCGTCCAGCAAACAGGCTCAGCGCCGATTCCATAGATGCGGATATGTTCCTCGTCTTCCGCACAATTCTTCCAGATGAATTCGCCGTAGTACTCGCCTTTCTCAACGTTGATTTCGAGGCGTACCGGTTCGACGGCCGTCATGCCTTCGAGCATATGCAGTTGCGGGCCGACCGCAAACATTTCCGTGATCGAGCTATCGGGGCGGACCTTGCGCGCCAGTTCGGCATCACGCGCACCGGAGTTGTATCCCATACGCGTCAGCAGTCCACGCGCCGCATCGATACCGAGACTGTCGATCAGCTCGCGCCGCATCACACCTATGGACCCCGTATGAACGAGCAGCATGCGCTGATCGTCCAGCCAGATGCGTCCATCGGCCGGGGAGAAATGGAGCCTCGACATCAGATCCGCGATGTCGGGATATCGAAGGCTGTCGACACGACTTCCCTTCGGGGAAACGACTGATATCCGCTCGCGTTTAGCGGCCTGAGGTTTGCCTCGCGTGACCATCTGGTTTCGTCTCCGACTTCTTCTTCAGGAAATCAACGGCAGGGGATTCCCGTCAGTATGCAATGCGTCGCGGCCTCTTGCATGTCGAATCGCCGCTTCAGGCACATGGGGTGTTCCCGGATGCTGATTTGATCGAGCGGCGATCGCGTGCCGGCGTTGCTATTCGATCATTTCGTCAAGTGCGAGGGATCTCGCCGGCTCGACGCTAGTCCTGCCGCCGGTAGTTCGCCAGGTGTTTGAGCATTGATCCACAAGGGATTGCCCCCGTTGGTGCGGCGCGTCGTCGAAGGTCATAGCGTGGATTGGCATACGAGTTGCATCTATAGGCACGCCAGCCCGCATTTCGATCAAAGCGTGAAGAGAGCTTGCTCTCCGATTCACAGAACGCCGAGAAGCGGACGCATCCAGCAAAACAAACAGGAGACAGCGATGCCATCGCATCCGCAACCATCTGCGCCGGTCGCGCGCGCCTTCGATGTCACGCAACGCTACGTGCGCTTCAGGCATCAGCGTGGCGATGGTTTTGTCGAGTTCGACTTTTCGATTGGAGATCCGGCGCTTAGCGTCGAACTCGTCATGCCGTGGCAGGCGTATGAGCGCTTCTGCGCGGCAAACAGCGTGGTTCATCTAAGTGACGAAGAAGGAGAGGCGCTCGATGCCGAACAGCTGAAGTGGCGTTACGGTCAACCCGGCCTCGCCGAGTGATTCGAATCAATCAACGGAGGAGTGACTCATGCAAATCGACATCAAGACGTCTGCTGTCCAGCAGATCCGTCAGACGTTTTCCCACGTGGCGCGACGGCTCGGCGCAGACAAGCCGGCGTCACGCTATCAGGAAGCCACGCTGGAATTGCAGCCCGAAGACAATTTTCATTACCGCCCGCTGTGGGAGCCCGAATTCGCGCTTTACGACAAAGGCCGCACTGCGATCCAGATGAGCGACTGGTATGCGTTCAAGGATCCGCGTCAGTACTACTACGGCACCTACACGATTGCACGCGCGAGACAGCAGGACGCGATGGAAAAGAATATCGAGTTCGTTTCGAAGCGACGTCTTCTCAGCGATTTGCCGGATGATGCGAAGGCGAAAATCGCTGCGCTGATGGTGCCGCTCAGGCACGTCGAGTGGGCGGCGAACACGAACAACTGTTTCGTGACTGGCTACGGCTGGGGGACCGCGATCACGCAGGCGACGATGTTTCATAGCATGGACCGCCTGGGCATTGCGCAATATCTGTCACGGATCGGCTTGATGCTCGACGGTAATCAGGGGACGTCGCTCGAGGAGGGCAAGGCGCGCTGGCTCGACGATCCGGTTTGGCAAGATTTGCGTCGTGTGGTCGAAGACACCATGGTGATCAAGGACTGGTTTGAGACTTACGTCGCGCAGAACGTCGTACTCGACGGCCTCCTTTATCCGCTCGTCTATCACCATATCGACCCGCATTTCTCAGCGCAGTATGGCGCGGGACTCGGCATGCTCAACGAGTTCGCCAGCGGGTGGTTCGACGAGTCGAATCGGTGGGTCGATGCCACACTCAAAACGGCAGCCTCGGAATCGAGTGAAAACGCGGCACTGCTGGGGCAGTGGATCGCAGCGTGGCGCACGCGGGTATTGGCCGCGTTGCGACCGATCGCCGTGCAGGCGTTAGGCGCCGCGCCGGCTGAAAGCGCTTTGAGCGTCATTGTAGAAACCTTCGATGCGCGAGTCGCAAAGCAGGGTGTTGTCGTCTCGCAAACTGCCGCGGAGGTGACCCATGCCTGATTCCGTATTCATCGCCTTTCAGACGAACGACGACTCGCGCCCGATCATCGAGGCCATCGAGGCGGATAACCCTCATGCAGTCGTCAACGCGTTTCCCGCGATGGTCAAAATCGATGCGATTGGCCGCCTCGTGGTCCGCCGGCAAACGATCGAAGCGCTTATCGGCCGCGATTTCGATCTGCGCGAATTGCAACTCAACCTGATCTCGCTTGGCGGCAACATCGACGAGACCGACGACGAATTCATTCTTGAATGGAAAGCCTGACCGGCGACCGGAGACGAAACATGAGCACGACAAGCACGACAGGCGCAGCAGGCACCACGCCGAAAAAGCTGAGCATCAAGGAAAACTACGCGATGCTAACGCGTGGCCTTGGCTGGGAGACGACCTATCAACCGATGGACAAGGTCTTTCCATACGACAGCTTCGAAGGCATCAAGGTCCATGACTGGGACAAATGGGAAGACCCGTTTCGTCTCACGATGGATGCGTACTGGAAATACCAGGGCGAAAAGGAGCGCAAGCTCTACGCGATCATCGACGCGTTCCAGCAAAACAACGGCCAGTTCAACGTCACGGACCCGCGTTACATCAACGCACTGAAACTGTTCCTGACAGGCGTGAGCCCGCTCGAATATGCAGCGCATCGCGGCTTCGCGCTTGCGGGGCGCAATTTCCGCGGCGCCGGTGCGCGTATCGCCTGTCAGATGCAGGCAATTGATGAACTGCGTCATGCGCAAACGCAGGTCCATACCATTAGCCATTACAACAAGTTCTTCAATGGCTTTCACGACTTCAAGCATATGCACGACCGGGTCTGGTACCTCTCGGTGCCGAAGTCGTACTTTGAAGATGCGATGAGCGCGGGACCGTTCGAATTCATAACGGCCATCTCGTTCTCATTCGAATACGTGCTGACCAATCTGTTGTTCATGCCGTTCATGTCAGGCGCTGCATTCAACGGTGATATGGCGACGGTGACGTTCGGGTTTTCCGCGCAGTCGGATGAATCGCGTCATATGACGCTCGGCCTCGAGGTCGTGAAGTTTCTGCTGGAGCAGGATCCAGGCAATGTGCCGATCATCCAGAAATGGGTCGACAAGTGGTTCTGGCGCGGATACCGGTTGCTGACGCTGGTCGCAATGATGATGGACTACATGTTGCCGAAGCGGATCATGTCGTGGCAGGAAGCCTGGGAAACCTACTTCGAGAAAAATGGCGGCGCGCTCTTCCATGATCTGGAGCGCTATGGCATCCGCATGCCGAAGTATCACGAGGTTGCGTCGAAAGAAAAGGACCGCCTTTCGCATGAGGCGTGGGGCATCTTCTACAACTACACACACGCGGCGGCGATGCACACCTGGATTCCGTCTGATGACGAAATGACGTGGCTGGCGGAAAAGTATCCGAAAACGTTCGACACGCTCTACCGGCCTCGCTTCGAATACTGGCGCGAGCAACAAAAGGCAGGCAAGCGTTTCTACAACAACACGCTGCCCATGCTCTGCCAGATTTGCCAGATTCCGATGGCGTTCACGGAGCCCGACGACCCGACGAAGATCTGTTATCGCGAAAGCGATTATCTCGGCAACAAATATCACTTTTGTTCCGACGGCTGCAAGGACATCTTCAACAACGAGCCTGAGAAATATGTGCAGGCGTGGATGCCGGTGCAACAGATCTACCAGGGAAACTGTTTCGAGAAAGATGCCGACCCGAGCGCAGCGGATTTCAATCCGCTTCTCGAAGTACTGCGCTACTACCACATCAATGTCGGCGAGGACGGTCATGAGTTCGAAGACTCATCAGACCGCAAAAACTGGATGCGATGGACCGGTAAGCCGGGTGTCAGCGGAAGTGCGTCCGCAGCAACCGAACCCGCCGGAAAAACCGCCTGAACTTGCGTTCATCGATCATTCAAGGAGACACATCATGGCCGTTATCGCGCTCAAGGAAGGCTACCAAGGCGAAGTGAAAGACCGTGAAGAAAACTTTCACGGCAACCGGTTGCTTTTCATCGGCTGGGAAGACCACCTCATGTTCTGTGCGCCGCATTGCATTCCTGTGCCGCCGACGTTGACGTTCGAGAGGCTCGTCAAGGAAGTGATCCCGGGTATCTATTCGTCGCACCCGGACTGGGACAAGGTTTCGGTCGACCAGATCGAATGGTTCCGCTCTGGCGAGCGGTTTACACCCGAGTTCGACAAGACCCTCGGCGAGAACGGCTTGCAGCACAAAGCGGTGATCCGCTTTCGCACGCCGGGTCTGACGGGTATCCACGGGTCATGCAGCTAGTCGCGGATCCGCGCAATCAACGAAAAAGGGAGCGCTGACATGAGTTATCAGCTAACGATCGAGCCAATCGGCCACTCGATCGAAATCCACGACGATCAGACGATTCTCGACGCGTGTCTGCGCGCGGGCGTGTGGTTGCCGCATGCGTGCTGCCACGGACTGTGTGCGACCTGCAAGGTGCAGGTTATCGATGGCGAGGTCGAACATGGCAACGCATCGCCATTCGCGCTGATGGACTTCGAACGTGATGAACGAAAGTGCCTCGCGTGCTGCGCGACAGTGCAGTCCGACACGACCATCGAGGCGGATATCGATGAGGACGTGGATGCGCGTCATTTCCCAGTCAAGGACTACACGGGACATGTGAAGGAGATCGTCGATCTGACGCCGACCATCAAGGGTATCTTCATCGAACTGGACGAGGAGGGTATCCAGTTTCAGGCCGGGCAATATGTCAATGTGCATATCCCTGGTGAAGATATACCGCGGGCGTTTTCCCTTGCCGACAAGCCGGGGTCGTCTACGCGCGTTGAACTGAATGTACGGCGTGTGCCGGGTGGTAAGGGCACGGCGTATCTGCATGAAGCACTGAAGTCCGGCGACGCGATCCGCTTCAGTGGTCCTTTCGGCCGCTTCTTCATGCGGGTATCGGACCCGCAACCGGTGATCCTCATTGCAGGAGGCTCCGGCCTATCGAGTCCCCGGTCGATGCTGCTCGATCTTCTCGAACGAGGCGATGAGCGGCCCGTCACGCTGGTCTATGGCGCCCGCGATCGCGCGGAACTCTACTATCACGAGTTTTTCCTCGAACTGGCGAGTCGCCATACGAATTTCACATACGTCCCGGCGCTCTCCAGCGAGGCTGAAGACACCTCATGGAAAGGCTTCCGAGGCTTCGTTCATGAGGCGGCAAAAGCGCATTTCGAGGGCGACTTTCGCGGCCACAAGGCGTATCTGTGCGGACCGCCCGTCATGATCGAAGCGTCCATCAGAACGCTGATGCAAGGGCAGTTGTTCGAACGCGATATCTACACAGAAAAATTCTTGACCAGTGCGGACGGTGCTGAAGCGTTCGGAAAAAGCCCGTTGTTCAAATCGATCTGAATCTGAACTTCTAATTGGGAGACAAACCTCATGGACAGACTAACCATACGATTTTTGATTTTTACGCTCCTCAAAGTACGCGATAACGCGCCCACAACCGAAGTGATCGCATCAGAGCCACAGCTGTTTGATCGCTCCATGGATGCGCTCGCCCTGTGGTTGAGCGAGCGCCCATCCATAAAAAACAACGTTTGGAGATGACGGGGGCGTGGTTCATTGCCATGCCTGGGGCGCGAGTCCGCCGGGCATCAGGGAACCCGAGACTCGCGTTTATGCAGACCGAACCCCTTGACAGTCTATCTATGAGTAGATATAGTTCGATCCATGGAAACGACAACGACAGTGCGCGAGCAGATCCTAGACCATGCAATCACGCTCATCATGCTGCGTGGTTACAACGGGTTTAGCTACCGTGATCTGTCCAGTCTGGTTGGCGTAAAGACCTCGAGCATCCACTACTACTTTCCGTCGAAAGACGATCTGGTTCTGGAAGCGGTCAACGAGTACAGCAAGGAAGTACTCAACGCCCTCCACGCAATCGAGGCTTCGTTGCCGGCCGATTCAAAGCTCAGCAAGTACGCGAAGATGTTCGGCAGGACCCTCGGTGACGGCGATCAGATCTGCCTGTGCGGCATGCTCGCTGCCGACATCGGGTCGCTGCCGGATAACATCCGGCAAGCGGTGCAGGCTTTTTTTAAGGCTAACGAAAGCTGGCTGGCCAAGGTTCTGGCGCAAGGCGCGCAGGAACGTACGCTGGCGGTGAACGGCAAACCGGAAAACGCGGCGCGCGCCCTCTACGCGGCTTTTCAGGGCAGTGTGCTGGCAAGCCGGCTGTTTCACACCAAGGCTCGACTCGAAGATGTTGAGGCTTCGGTGAGGATCGCGCGATAACGCAGTCGATTTGAGGTGGTGAGCCACCTCTTTGTTTGGCCCTTTTATCTATCTTTGAGTAGATAGATAAAAGGCAGATGTGTTGTCTAAATCATCCGATTTTTTTACGTATCAATCTATCTAGTAGTAGATAGCAAAACTTGATTGCTGTCCCCTTTTAAAGGAGCTTCACCATGTCACTCGAAAAAGTCCTCTACCGCGCCCATGCTCATGCCACCGGCGGCCGTGACGGTCGTGCTGTCGTCCCCGCGGGCAATCTCGACTTCAAGTTGACCACGCCCAAGGAATTGGGCGGTGCGGGCGGCGAAGGCGCCAACCCCGAGCAGCTTTTTGCTGCCGGCTACAGCGCCTGCTTCCTCGGCGCGATGAAGTTCGTGGCCGCGCGCGACAAGGTCGCTATCCCGGCAGACGTCTCGATTGACGGCAGCGTCGGCATCGGCGCGATCCCGAACGGCTTCGGCATCGAAGTCGAACTGAAAATCTCCCTGCCCGGCATGGCACGCGAAGCGGCACAGGCACTGGTCGACAAGGCGCACATCGTCTGCCCTTACTCGAACGCCACGCGCGGCAACATCGACGTCACCCTCACGATCGTTTAACCACGCCCCCAATCGACTCGCATAGGAACAAGCCATGAAGACCTTCAAGCCCTTGCTGCTCGCCGCCGTACTTGCGGCCAGTTCTACCCTCGCCATCGCCGCAAGCCCAGCGACACCCGCCTCGCCCGATCTGGTGACCAGCCAGTTCCTTCATGCGCTGAACAGCGGCACAGGACCGGCAATCAACACGTTGACCCCGGCGCAAGCACGCCAGGTGCTGATCGGCGCACAGAACAGCGTGAAGGTCGATCTGTCCGGCATTGATGTGTCGAACAAGACCATCGAACAGGACGGCATCACCGTGCCGATCACGATCGTGCGGCCGCAAGGCGCAACGGGTACGCTGCCGGTCTTCATGTTCTTCCATGGCGGCGGCTGGATCCTTGGCGACTTCCAGACCCACGAGCGGCTGGTGCGCGACCTCGTCGTGCAATCCGGGGCAGTGGCGGTGTTCGTCGATTACACGCCGTCGCCCGAAGCGCGTTACCCGGCGGCGATCAACCAGGCATACGCGGCCACGAGGTGGGTCGCGGAACACGGCAATGAAATCGGTGTGGACGGCAGCCGCCTCGCGGTAGTGGGCAACAGCGTCGGCGGCAACATGGCGGCGGTCGTCTCCCTGATGGCGAAGAACAAGCAAGGTCCCGCAATCCGCTTTCAAGGCCTGATGTGGCCGGTGACGGACAACGATTTCAGCGACGGCTCGTACAACGCCTATCCGGAAGGCCATTTCCTGACCCGGCCGATGATGAAGTGGTTCTGGGATGCTTACACAAGGGATCCGAAGCAGCGCAACGAGATTTACGCTTCACCGCTGCGTGCATCAACGGATCAGCTGAAGGGATTGCCGCCGGCGCTGATCCAGGTAGCGCAGTTCGATGTGCTGCGCGATGAAGGTGAAGCCTACGGTCGCAAACTCGATGCTGCGGGCGATGAAGTCAGCACCGTCCGCTACAACGGTACGATCCACGACTTTGGCTTGCTTAACGCGCTCGCCGGAGACGCGCCGACCAAAGCCGCAACCAGGCAGCTTGCCAACGAGTTGCAAGCGCGTCTGAAGTAAGCCGCGCAACCCCGACCGCGGCGCGCTTGCGTAACAGCATCGTGCCACGGCTATCGGGGCATTTGACTCTTACTGTTCGATTTGCCCTGCTGCAATGTCCTCGAGCGACCTTCCGCGCGTCGGCACTCCCATGAGTACAACTGCTATCGCACCGGTCAGCAGCACAAGCGTCGTCGCACCGAACACCCCGGCGAAGCCCAGCAGCGGATAGACGTACCCGACGAGGATAGGCGCGGCAATCGCGCCCAGCCGGCCAATTGACGAGGCGAGCCCCGTGCCCGTTGCGCGCACGTCGGTGGGAAACACCTCCGGGGTATAGGCATAAACGCCGGCATAGGTGCCGTTCATGAAGAACGAAAGCAGGATGCCTGACACCATGATGCCTGCATCAGTACGCGTCAACGCAAGCCCAAGCGCCGACACTCCGCCCAATATCATGTATGACGCGATCGTTGCTTGCCGGCCGATCTTCTCGTTGAGCCACGCGCCTGAAAAGTATCCCGGGATCTGTGCAATGTAGATCACGAGCGAATACGAAAAGCTCCGTGTGATCGTCATCCCGTTCTGAACCAGCAAGCCGGGAATCCACGTGAAAAAAGCGTAGTAGCTGAACGTGATGGATAGCCACATCAGCCACGTCATTGCCGTAATACGCGCGAGCTTCGCCGACCACAACGCCTTGACATTCGCGACGATTGAGGCCCGTCCGGCTGCGAGCGGAACATTTCCGTCGCGCACAGGAGACAGCGGCTCCAACTGCATGCCCGCTTTGCTTACCTCTGCCTCCATCCGCGACACGATCGCCTCAGCCTCCGCGTGGCGGCCGCGCGCCTCGAGCCAGCGCGGCGACTCGGGCAACGCGCGGCGCCACCAGAGCAGCATGAGAATGGGCAGCGCGGTGATGACCATGACCGCGCGCCATGCATTGGGTGCGAGCGGGATCACCAGATAGCCGAGCAGTGCGGCCGCCACGAAGCCAAACGAGAAAAACCCCGCGAGGCTGCCAGTGAAACTCCCGCGATACCGCCGCGCCACGAACTCCGAGAGGAACGGTGCGACGATGGCGCTTTCCGCGCCCGTCCCCAACCCGGCGACAATGCGCGTCCCAAGAAAGAATCCCCAATCATTCGCTAGCGCGCTGGCAATCGACGCTACACAGTAAATCACGAGCGCATACATCATGACCTTGCGTCGGCCGATGACATCGCCGAGCATGCCTGCGAGCATCGCGCCGACGAAATAGCCGATGAACGTGCCGCTTCCCAGCACGCCTGTCTGTACACTCGTCAGCCCCCACTGCGTGCGCAGCACCGGCAGCAGGAAAGCGAGCACGGCAGCGTCCATTGCATCGAAGGTGTAGCCGAGCCCGCCCATCAACAGCAGACGGCGGTGAAAACCTGAAAACGGCAGGCGCTCGATGCGGGCGGCGATCATCGACATAAGCAGACTCCGATAGGGACGGTGGGGCGCCGCGGACGCAGCGTCATACGGTCAACTGCTTTCGAGCTCGTTGACGAAGAGCCGGCCATCTTTCATCACGAGCGGAATATGCTCGCCCTGACCTAACAGGCAATCAACGGACTTCAGAGGATTGCCATCAACCACCAGCACATCGGCATGGGCACCCGGCATGATTCTGCCGAGCTTGTCCTGCATACCGAGCACTTCCGCACCAACGAGGGTCGCGCTCGCGATCACCTCGGCTGGTGACAGGACTTCGGCCAGGATCCGGAACTCATCGCTTTGCAGACGCTGCGCCTCGCCGAGCAAGTCCGTGCCGAAGCCCATCTTGACCCCGGCGCGCTTCATGATTTCAATCGAGTGCATGCCGGCGCCATGCACGTCCGCGACCTTGGCAATGCTTTCTGGCGGCAGCCCATATTTCTCGCCTTCGCTTGCAAGGGCGTCGTAAGTGACAAGGGTTGGCACGACATACGCGCCGTGCTCCGCGACGAGGCGGGCGGTCTCATCGTCAATCAGATTGCCGTGTTCGATCGTGCGCACGCCGCAGCGCACCGCGCGCGCGATCGCCGCAGGCGTATAGGCATGAGCTAGCACATAGGTGCCGCGCCCCTGAGCTTCGGCTACGATGGCGCGGATCTCATCTTCGGAGTAACCGAATGCGCCGACCGGATCGGTGGGTGAGGCAACGCCGCCCGAAGCCATGATCTTGATCTGATCGGCGCCCATCTGCAGTTCCTCGCGCACGGCCCGGCGCACTTCATCGACGCCGTCCGCTACGCGGCCAAGCGCGCCCACGCGCACGCAGCATCCGCAGGGTGAATCGGGTGGCATGTAGTCGGAACGGGCGCGCGGATCGGCATGCCCACCCGTCTGGCTTAACGCGCGGCCGGATACGAAGAGACGTGGACCTTCAATGAGCCCTGACTCGACCGCCTGCTTGAATGGATGCCCGGCGCCCCCTGCGTCGCGCACGGTGGTGAAGCCGCGGCGCAGCATCGCGCGCATGATCGGCACGGCGCGTAGCGTAACCAGCACGTTGGGTAGCGTCGCGACGCGCGGGAGGTTGAACTCGATCGCGACGACATGCACATGCAGATCGATCAGACCCGGCATGATCGTTTTGCCTTTGACGTCGATGACGCGCGCGTTGCTGCTTTTTATCGGCTTATCGGAAACTTCGCGGATGAAGCCGTCCTCGATGAGGACTTCGAAGCCTTCTAGCAGATCGGGGTGGGTAGGATCGAGAAGCGCGCCGTTACGTAGGAGGAAGGTGGTCAACTGTTGTCTCCTTCAGGTTTCGATCACAGCGCCCGGTATCCGGGCCTCGCCTCGAGTATGCAGGCTGGCGTATGGAAGCGCTGCCAGGATTTTCATCAGGATCGGACTGGTACCCATTAAGTATGTGCGCTGGCCAACACGTGGCGCGAAGCGGCGCGCGATCGCGGATTGACAGGTCATGCTGCACCGCGACGGCATTGCGGTGGGGATGTAAAAATATCGCAAAAAGATTTTCCCACATATTGATCTGTTGGACACCTCAGCATTAAGATGGGTGCCTTGGCGCGCGACATGCCACCCGAACGCAAGGTGGCATCCCGCAGCAGCCATCCCCGAATTGATCCTGCTCGCCAAGCGAGGCCAACGGATCAGGTTCCCAGCGAAGCAACAGGCTCAGCCAGGAGACGGAGATGCTCAGTCCACATGAATTCGCGACCCTCATGCTGCTCAAGGATGCACCGGATCTGTTGAGTCTGGACGGTGCCGATCTGGGAGCGCTTCTGGACCGCCAACTCATCACGCTGGAAAACCTCGCTTCCGGGCAACAACGTCCTCTCATTACCGATGACGGACAGATGTTTCTGAAGGCTGCCGCTCGTATCCTGAACGACGAATGACGCGTACCGCTTGATCAGTTTCACAGTCAAGGAGTGTTCCGTGGTCGAATCGTGGACAGGAATCGTCGTGGGCCTGTGTGGGCTGAGCGTCGCCGTGCTGCTGGTTGCCGTTCACTATTGGCGCGAAATGACACGGCGGCGGAAACTCAAGCGGATGGATCATCGCGATTGCTGGGAGTTGATGCGCCACAGACGCTGAAGACGCGTTTCCGGGCCCGTCAATGGTCACGACATGAAGCGACCCATGCGGGTTTCACGAGTACTCCTTTGCAGATGGAGACGACGGCATGCCCGAGCTGACATTGGTTTCGTCTGCAACACGCCCACAGCTTGCGCGGTCTCTGGTGTGTTGCATCGACCGGTTTAATCCAGCGGCAGGCACGCGGTCGAGTTGAGGCATGTTGGCCTGGGCCTCAAGGCGCAGGGCGCTGGGGCTTTGGCCGGTGATGCCGTGGAAGGTGCGGCCGAAGGTGCGCAGGCTCTCCCAGCCGGTGGCGAAGGAAATATTCCGGAATGCAGAGATAAATCGCGACAGAGTGACCAGATGCGCCCAAACTGCGTGATACGGCTGTCGCTTTCGCGATCGGCAAATCATGGGGAACATATTGGCAAAGAGCACGATGCGCGGTAATCGCGAGGCCAAAAAGCCTAAACAACCCAAAAAGGTGATTTCTCCAGCGGCGGTCGTGTCCTCGGCGGTCGCGCCGAAGACTGCTGCGGCCAGCGCACCGGTCAAGAAGAAATAGCAGGCACCCGGGGCACGGATCCGTGTCCTCTCTGCTCCACACCTTTCCGGGTGTTCAGCCAGGAACTGCGTCTACAGGGCTGCGCAGGTGCTCCTGTCTCTCCTTCACGGCCGCATCGGTCTGATCGATGTTCATCCGACGTCTTAGTGCGCCGTTAAACAGCAGTTAACGGTTTGCGCATGGGGAGCGTCCTGACGCATTCCCGTTACCCGCATCGTTCCGGCGGAATGCTTCGGCCGCGCCGGCGGCCTTCATCGCGGACCATGCCCGCAGAAGCTGTACACCTGCTGTTTCGTCCTGACGATTCCTCGCGCGTCCACCCGCACCCGTGAATCAAGCCATACCCCGGAGGCTTGCATGCACGCGACACGCGTGGTGCGACCTCCCCGAAGGAAGATCCGATCATGTCCCAACTCTATGAACTGTCCGCCGATACACCGATGGCGACCGATATGCGCGCCGCTAACGCGACACGCCACACCAACCAGATCACCCCAGCGAACTCACCGACATCGCAGGAAGTGCGCCTGTGAAAGCGATCCTTCGATATATCGCGGGCCATCGCTCGCTATCGCCGCCATGGACTGACATCGCGCCGGTGCGCGAAGAGCTGTTCGGCGTCGAACGGCTCGAGCAACACGCGGAGAGCCTCGCTGCCGCGCAACCGGTCACGAAGACACCACCCGCCGTTTTATCGCTGCACACGAGACTGAACGACAATGCCGCCGTCCTGCTCGCGGCCTACCGTGCGAGCGCCGAAGAACTGGAGAGCGGCCGGGGCGTGGTGCCCGCCGCGGAATGGCTGCTCGACAACTATCACCTCGTCGAGGAGCAGATCCGCGAGATTCGCGATGATTTGCCGCCCGGCTACTACCGTCAGTTGCCCAAGCTTGCCGCTGGCCCGTTCGCCGGCTACCCGCGCGTATTTGGTCTCGCGTGGGCGTTCGTTGCGCATACCGACAGTCACTTCGACCCGCAGATTCTGCGGCGTTTCATTAGCGCGTATCAGCGGGTTCAGCCGCTGACGATCGGCGAATTGTGGGCCGTGGCGATCACCTTGCGCATCGTGCTGATCGAGAACCTGCGACGCCTGACTGACCAGATTACCGCAGGCCGCAGCGCACGCGCCGACGCCGATGCACTCACCGACCGTCTGCTCGAATCGGGCAGCGCCCGTTCGGCGCTCGAAGCGGACATTTCCACGCGCTCTTCAGGCCTCTTGTCGGAGCTGTTCGCCGCACAACTCGTAAAGCGGTTGCGTGATCAGGATCCGCGCACCACGCCGGCACTTGGCTGGCTCGAAGATCGGCTCAAGCTTCAGGGCGCTTCCGTCGATGAAGTCGTGCAACACGCGCAGCAGCGCCAAGGTGCGTCGAACGTCACCGTGCGCAATGTGATCACCAGCATGCGGCTGATTTCCGACATCGACTGGACGGAACTGTTCGAGAGCGTGAGTCTTGTCGACGCCCGGTTGCGCGCGGACAGCTACTTTGCCACGATGGATTTTCCGACGCGCAATCTGTATCGCAGCGCGATCGAGCAACTGGCGCGCGGCTCGTCCTTCACCGAACTCGAAGTCGCCGGGCTGGCGCTGGAATCGGCGCAGGCGGCGGTGCTGGAAGCAGGCGATGCCGCGCATGCGGAGCGCGCCGGCGACCCCGGCTATCACCTGATCGCCGAAGGCCGCCGCGCGCTGGAGCAGGCGATCGAATTCCGTCCGCCGCCGCGCCTGCGGATCACACGGTTCAACGTCCGCCTCGGCATCGGCGGCTACGTCGGCACGATCCTGACGGTCGCCACGGCGTTACTGGCGCTGGCCTTGTGGGCACTGTGGACACTTGCGCCGCGCGGTCTCGACGCCGGGGTGCTCGCGCTCTTTGCCGTATGCGGATTCCTGCCCGCTACCGAGATCGCGACCGCGCTCATCAATCGCGCGGTGACATGGAGTTTTGGCGCGATCACGCTGCCGGGTCTCGAACTGACCGCCGGCGTGCCGTCGTCGTTGCGCACGCTGGTCGCCGTGCCGACGCTCCTGACGAGTGTTGCCGATCTGCGCGAGCAGGTCGAACGTCTTGAGGTGCATCACCTCGCGGGAGCCGGTGGTGACCTGTCCTTCGCATTGCTGGCGGACGGGCTCGATGCGGATCAGGAAGTGCTGGCGGGCGACGCGCATCTGCTCGCCGTGGCCGCCGAGGCCATTGAAGCACTGAACCGCCGTTACGAGCCGGGCCCGAGCGGCAGCCGCTTCCTGCTGCTACACCGCCGCCGCGTGTTCAACGCGAGCGAGAACAAATGGATGGGCTGGGAACGCAAGCGCGGCAAGCTGCACGAACTCAACCGCCTGCTGCGCGGTGCGACGGATACGACCTTCATGCCGATCGCCGGCCGTGCGCCGCAGGTGCCGTCCGACGTGCGCTACGTCATCACACTCGACGCCGATACGCGTCTGCCACGAGACGCCGCGCTGCGGCTAATCGGCAAGATGGCGCATCCGCTGAACCGGCCGACATTCAGCGATGCAGAACAACGCGTCGTCAACGGATACGCGATTCTGCAGCCGCGTGTCACACCGTCGTTGCCCGTCGGGCAGGAAGGATCGCTGCATCAGCGCGTCTTCTCCGGCCCCGGCGGGATGGACCCTTACGCGGCGGCGGTGTCTGATGTATATCAGGACCTGTTCGGCGAAGGCTCGTATACCGGCAAGGGCATCTACGACGTCGATGCGTTTGAAGCGGCTCTGCATGGACGCGTGCCGGAAAACGCACTGCTCAGTCACGATCTGTTCGAAGGGATTTTTGCGCGTGCCGGACTGGCGTCGGACGTCGAGGTGGTCGAGGAGGTGCCGTCGCGTTACGACGTGATTGGCAAGCGGCAGCATCGCTGGACGCGTGGCGACTGGCAATTGCTGCCGTGGATCGTCGGCCATCGTGGCCGGGACCGGCACGCGATGCCGTCGATCGGCCGCTTCAAGATGCTCGACAATTTGCGCCGTTCGCTGCTCGCCCCCTTCATGGTCGCCGCGCTCGGCCTATGCTGGCTGATGCCGATCCACGCCGGGATGGCAGGCGCGCTGCTAGTGCTAGGCGCGCTCGCGATTCCCGCCTTCCTGCCGACGCTGTTCGCGATCCTGCCGCGCCGCAGCGGCATCCATCTGCGCAATCATCTGGAGGTGCTGGCCGCCGACGTGCGGCTCGCCGCCTTGCAAACATTTCTGTCGGCCGCGTTCCTCGCTGACCAGGCGTGGCGCATGGGCGATGCGATCGTCCGGACGTTGATACGGCTGTTCGTGACGCATCGCCGGCTGCTCGAATGGACGACCGCTGCGCAGTCGAAGGGTAGCCCTCGTCTCGATCTGCGCGGCTTTTATCGGCAGATGACAGGCGGTGTCGCGCTCGGCCTCGTGCTGCCGGCTGCTGCGATCGCGTACGCACCGTCGCACTGGCCGCTTGTGCTGCCGTTTGCGCTGTTATGGCTAGCCGCGCCGGCGCTCGCGCTGTGGTCGAGCCGTTCGCCGACCGTCGCGCGGCGTTTCGCGATGGCGGACCCTGACGCGCGCAGCCTTCGCCTCATTGCACGACGCACGTGGCGTTTCTTTGAGACCTTCGTTACGCCAGCAGAAAACATGCTGCCGCCCGACAACTTCCAGGAAGATCCGAAGCCGGTCGTCGCGCATCGCACCTCGCCGACCAACCTTGGGCTCTATCTGCTGTCGGCGATTGCCGCGCGCGATTTTGGCTGGGCGGGGACGACGGAAACGGTCGAACGGCTCGAAGCAGCATTTGCTTCAATGAACAAGCTCACGCGTTTCAAGGGGCATTTCTATAACTGGTACGGGACACTCGATCTGCAGGTGCTGGCGCCGGCGTATGTTTCGTCGGTCGATAGTGGCAATCTGGCCGGTCATCTGATCGCCCTCGCCAACGCGTGCGAAGAGTGGCCGCATGAATTGCTCGCGCCGGCTGCGCGGCCCGGATTGCTGGACCACCTGCAACTCGCGCGTGAGGCCATCGACGCGCTGCCCGCCGCAGGTGGTGAACGTGGCAAGCAGCTGATAGCGATCCTCGAAGAAATCAGCACGCAGTTGCGCGGCCCGCAGACGCTCGAAGCGCTGTCGCCGTCGCTCACGCGGCTGACCGAAAAGGCCGCGAAGGCGATGCGTGAACTCGTCCCCGCCGGCGGTGACGACAGTTCTGCCAACCTGATGTTCTGGATCGACGCGTTGAGCAAAAGCGTGGTCGAACATGCCCGCGACCGGCAACAACTCGCCGAGTCGCCGGACCTTCTGCAGGCACGCTTGAAGTCGCTCGCCGATACGTCGCGAGCGATGGCGCTCGACATGGACTTCGCGTTCCTGCTTGATCCGGAACGCAAGCTGCTATCGATCGGCTATTCGCAGTCCGACAACAGCCTCGACCTGAACTGCTATGACCTGCTGGCGTCCGAAGCGCGCCTCGCGAGCCTGTTCGCCATCGCGAAAGGTGACGTGACGACGCGCCACTGGTTCCGTCTCGGTCGCGCCGCCACACCGGTCGGCAACGGCTCGGCGCTGATCTCCTGGTCGGGGTCGATGTTCGAATACCTGATGCCGTCGCTAGTGATGCGCGCGCCGGTCGGCAGCCTGCTCGAGCAGACGAGCCGTCTGGTGGTGGAACGGCAAGCTTCGTATGGACGTTCGCTCGGCATTCCGTGGGGCATTTCAGAATCGGCATACAACGCTCGCGACATCGAATTCACCTACCAGTATTCGAATTTTGGCGTGCCCGGCCTTGGCCTCAAGCGGGGGCTTTCAGAGAACCGTGTGATCGCGCCGTATGCAACGGGGCTAGCGGCGATGGTCGACCCACAAGCCGCGCGCGAGAACTACGCACAACTCGCCGCGCTGGGCGCGCTGGGTCGCTATGGTTTCTACGAAGCACTCGATTTCACCCGCTCGCGGCTGCCGGACAACGAGGATGTGGCGATCGTGCGCAATTTCATGGCGCATCATCAGGGCATGACAATCGTGTCGATCGCGAACACGTTACTCGACGCGCAGATGCGTGCGCGTTTCCATCGCGAACCCATGATCCAGGCGAGCGAACTGTTGTTGCAGGAACGTATGCCGCGCAATGTCGCCGTTGCGCATCCCCGTGCCGAAGAAGTGCACACGTCAGCAGCCGTCGCCGGCGTCGTGCCGCCGACCGTACGGCGCCTCGCTGCGTCGGCGGTAGCTGGCGCAGCGCCGGTCACACACCTGCTTTCGAATGGACGCTACGCGGTCATGCTGACCGCGACCGGCGGCGGTTACAGCCGTTGGCGCGACATGGCCGTGACGCGCTGGCGCGAAGATGCAACCCGCGACGACTGGGGCTCCTTCATCTTTTTGCGCGATACGCAGAGCGGCCACGTGTGGTCGGCTGGCGCACAGCCGGCAGGCAGCGAAGCCGAGTACGAAGAGGTGGTGTTCGGCGAGGACCATGCGGAATTCATCCGCCGCGACGGCGCGTTGACAACGACGATGGACGTGCTGGTTTCCGGCGAAGCAGACGGCGAAGTGCGCCGCGTGTCGTTGGCCAACGGCGGACGCCGCGCGCGCGAGATTGAACTGACTTCCTACGCCGAAATCGTTCTCGCGACACCCGCCGCCGACAACGCGCATCCGGCCTTCTCGCGGATGTTTGTCCAGACCGAGCACCTCGCAGAATTCGGCGCGCTGGTGGCCACGCGCCGTCCGCGTTCGCACGAGGAAAAACAGGTGTGGGCTGCGCATTTCGCGGTGGTCGACGGCGAGATCGTCTCCGATCCGCAGTACGAATCGGATCGCGCGCGCTTCCTGGGACGCGGGCGCAACGCCGGCACGGCGGCGGCGATCTTCGACGATCGGCCGCTGAGCAACACCGCCGGCACCGTACTCGATCCGGTCTTTGCGCTCAGGTATCGCGTGCTGGTGCCGCCGGGCAAGGTCGCACGCGTGACGTTCTGGACCGTCGTGGCCGAGTCGCGAGCGCTGTTGCTCGATCTGATCGACAAACACCATGACCGCAACGCGTTCGATCGCGCCAAAACGCTAGCCTGGACGCAGGCCCAGGTGCAGTTGCGCCATCTCGATGTCGAAGCCGAAGAGGCAGCCGACTTTCAGCGCCTCGCTGCGCCCGTCATCTACGCCGACGCACGTTTCAGGGCATCGTCGGACACCATCATTCGCGGGGCCGGCGCGCAGTCGGGACTCTGGCCGCACGCGATTTCCGGCGACCTGCCGATCGTGCTGCTGCGTATCGACGACGTCGAGGACATCGCGCAAGTCCGGCAGTTGTTGAGAGCACACGAGTACTGGCGGATGAAGCGGCTGGGCGTCGATCTCGTCATCATCAACGAACGCGCTTCGTCGTACATCCAGGAATTGCAGGGCGCGATCGAAACGGCCGTGCGCAGCAGCCAGACGCGGCCGCGTTATGGCGAAGAACTCGCGCAAGGGGCGGTGTTTACGCTGCGCGCCGATTTGATGAGCATGGAGGCGCGTGCGCTGCTGCAATCGGTCGCGCGTGTCGCGTTGATCGCGCGTCGCGGTTCTATCGCTGACCAGCTCGCCCGGTTGCCGCAGTCGCAGGGGCAGCCGTCGGCGCTGCGCCGGCAGAAGCCGCCGATGTCGTCGCCATGGCCTGCGCCGCCTCATCCGCCGCGCGCGCTTGCTTCGGTTCCGTCGAGGCTCGAGTTTTTCAACGGTGTGGGCGGCTTCGATAAAGACGGCCGCGAATACGTGACCGTTCTCGCGGCGGGTGCGACGACGCCCGCGCCATGGATCAACGTGATCGCGAACCCCGGCTTCGGCTTTCAGGTCGCTGCCGAAGGCAGCGGCTACACGTGGGCCGAAAACAGCCGCGAGAATCAGCTCACGCCGTGGTCGAACGATCCGGTCGAGGACCCAACCGGTGAAGCCATCTATGTGCGCGACGAAGTCACTGGCGACGTGTGGGGCGCCACCGCGCTGCCGATCCGCGATGGCGGGACGTATGTCGCGCGTCACGGGCATGGCTACAGCCGCTTCGAACACGAGGCGAATGGCATTGCGCTCGACTTGCTGCAATACGTGCCGCTTGCCGACCCGCTGAAGATTTCCAGGCTGACGTTGCGCAATCTGTCCGGTATGCCGCGCCGTCTGTCCGTGACGGCGTGGATGGAATGGGTGCTCGGCACCTCGCGCGGCGCATCGGGGCCCTTCATCGTGACGGAAATCGACTCCGCCACCGGCGCGATGCTGGCGCGCAATCCATGGAGCATGGGGTTCGCGGGGCGCGTCGCGTTCGCCGACCTGGGCGGCCAGCAGACCGCGTGGACGGCGGATCGCACCGAATTTCTCGGCCGCAACGGCCGCACTGCGGCACCCGTCGCGCTGACCGGCAACGCGCCGCTGTCTGGCGTAACCGGCGCGGGCCTCGATCCATGTGCAGCGTTGCAGCGCGTGATTGAGCTGGGTGTCGACGAGATCGTCGAAGTAGTGTGGTTCGTCGGGCAATGCGTTGGCGTCGACGAGGCGCGGGCGTTGATCGAGCTTTATCGCAAGGCCGATCTCGACGCTGTCCTCGCCGAAGTGACGAGCCAGTGGCAGAACGTGCTCGGTACCGTCCAGGTGAAGACCCCCGACCGCGCGATGGACCTGATGCTAAACGGCTGGCTGCTGTATCAGACGCTCGCGTGCCGTATCTGGGCGCGCTCGGCGTTCTATCAGGCGAGCGGTGCATACGGATTCCGTGACCAGTTGCAGGACGGCATGGCGCTGACCCATGCGCAGCCGGACGAGACACGGCGGCATTTGCTGCGCACGGCGGCGCGCCAGTTCGTCGAAGGCGATTTCCAGCATTGGTGGTTGCCCCAATCGGGGCAAGGCGTGCGCACGCGGATTTCCGATGACCGCGTGTGGCTCGCGTTCGCGACGGCGACGTACATCGGCTGCGCGGGCGACGTCGCGATTCTCGACGAGATCGTGCCGTTCCTCGATGGACCGCCACTGCGGCCCGGCGAGCACGATGCGTTCTTCCAGCCGATGGTCGCAGACGAGTCAGCGTCGCTGTTCGAACATTGCGCGCGCGGCCTGGATCAATGTATTGAGCTGACCGGCGAGCATGGCTTGCCGCTGATCGGCACGGGTGACTGGAACGACGGGATGAACCGCGTCGGTGCGGACGGCAAGGGAGAAAGCGTTTGGCTCGGCTGGCTGCTATGGCGGACCATTGAGTTGTTCGCCCCCCTGGCTGAATCGCGTGATGGGGTTTCGGTTGCGCGCGCTGCGCGTTGGCGCGCTCATGCGGCCTCGGTGCGCGAGGCGCTGGAGCGTGAAGCATGGGACGGCGAATGGTATCGCCGCGCGACTTTTGACGACGGCACGTGGCTGGGCTCTTCGCAAAGCGACGAGTGCCAAATCGATTCGATCGCGCAGTCGTGGGCTGTGCTGTCAGGCGCGGCGAATCCGGCGCGCGCGGCGCTGGCGATGACATCGCTGGAAAAGCACCTTATCCGTCGAGCCGACGGGCTTGCGTTGTTGTTCACGCCGCCGTTCGATAAAACGTCGCATGATCCTGGCTATATCAAGGGCTATCCGCCGGGGCTGCGTGAAAACGGCGGGCAGTATAGCCACGCGGCGATGTGGGCGATCCTCGCGTTCACAAAAATGGGCGATGGCAACAAGGCCGCCGCGCTGTTTTCACTGCTCAATCCGGTCAACCATGCGCGCACGCCGATCGAAGTCGACCGCTACAAGGTCGAACCCTATGTCGTCGCCGCCGATGTCTATTCCGTGGCGCCGCATGTCGGGCGCGGTGGCTGGACCTGGTACACGGGGTCCGCTGGATGGATGTATCGGGCGGGTGTCGAGGGGATTCTTGGGATTCGTCGCGAGGGAGATTTTCTGACGATCGATCCTTGTATTCCGGACACGTGGCCCGGATTTGAAGCAACCGTGACGATGCATTCGACACGGTATGAGGTCCGCGTCGAATCCGCTGACGAGCGCGGTGAGATGCGTGCGGTGCTCGACGGCGCGAGTGTCGAATGTGGCGATGGACGGGTGCGCGTGCCGCTTGATGGCGGGTCGCATCAGCTCCTGATTTCGCTTTGCTTCGGCGTGAGTGAAGACGTGAACTCGGGCGTGCAAGTCGCGTGACGAATCACCGGCGGTCCGGCGATCCGGCGATCCGGCTTGTGGCGGTTGGCTCGCGCCAGCACGCATCTCGATTAGGGTTAACCCATTCGAAACGATGCGGCAAAGCACATACAGTTCTCACATGCCAGCTGGCTTCAGACGCGGTGGCATCTCCGCCCAGGCGTGTCCGGCGGTGTTTCCTTAGCTCCACGAGATCAAAGGAGATGACAGATGGAAATCCGCGATCCTTCCCCCGGCCTCTACAACGAAGATCTGGCGCCTGCCAGGCAGCGCAACTGGGGTGCCTTCAGCATCTTCAACGTCTGGACCTCGGACGTGCACAGCCTCTGGGGCTACTACCTCGCCGCCAGCCTGTTCCTGCTGTGCGGCAGCTTTATCAACTTCGTGCTGGCGATCGGGCTCGGCTCGCTGGTGATCTTCGCGCTCATGAACCTGATCGGCTATGCCGGCGAGAAGACCGGCGTGCCTTACCCGGTGCTGGCGCGCGCCTCCTTTGGCGTGTGGGGCGCCAACCTGGCGGCAATGGTGCGCGCCGTGGTGGCCTGCTTCTGGTACGGCGCACAGACGGCAGCCGCGTCGGGCGCGATGGTCGCGCTGCTGATCCGCAGCGACAGCCTGATGGCGTTCCACAAGGGCACGCAGTGGTTCGGCCACTCCGGGCTGGAGGTGATCTGCTACGTGGTCATCTGGGCGCTGCAGTTGCTCATCATCCAGAAGGGCATGGAGACGGTGCGCAAATTCCAGGACTGGGCCGGTCCGGCGGTATGGGTCGCGATGCTGATCCTGGCGATCGGCTTGTGCGTCAAGGCTGGCGGCTTCTCGTTCAGCGGCGGCATTCCGATGGACGTGCTGCTCGATAAGACCAAGGACGCCGGCGTCAGCGGCGAGCCAGGCTCGTTCTGGGCGTTGATGGCGGTGGGCGCGACCTGGATCACCTACTTCGCGGCGCTCTACCTGAACTTCTGCGACTTCTCGCGCTACGCGAAAAACCGCGACGCCGTGAAGAAAGGCAATCTGTGGGGCCTGCCGGTCAACCTGATCGCGTTCTCGCTGGTCGCCGGCGTCACCACCATCGCCGCCTTCAAGGTGTACGGCGAAGTGCTGCTCCACCCCGAACAGATCTCGGCCAAGTTCGACAGCTGGGTGCTGGCACTCATCGCGGCGCTGACCTTCGCAGTGGCCACGCTGGGCATTAACGTGGTGGCCAATTTCGTCTCGGCCGCGTTCGACATCTCCAACACGTTCCCCAGGCAGATCAGCTTCAAGAAGGGCGGCTACATCGCCGCGGCCATCGCGCTGGTGCTCTATCCGTTCGCGCCGTGGGAAGGCAACGCCGCGCATTTCGTCAACGCCATCGGCGCCACGATGGGCCCGCTGCTGGGGATCATTCTGGTGGACTACTACCTGGTGGCCAAGGGCAACATCAACGTCGCGGCGCTTTACCAGGAGCACGGCGAGTACCGCTACGAAGGCGGCTGGAACGTCAACGCGCTGGTCTCGGCGGCGGTCGGCAGCGTGTTTTCGACCTTCCTGCCTAACTTCACCAACCTGCTGCCGGTCTGGTGGAATACCTATGGGTGGTTCTTCGGCGTGGTGATCGGCGGCGGCATGTACCTGATCATGGCGACGCTGCGGCCGCGTACCGCGATCGCGCCGACCGGCGCTTGAGGGTTTTCCTGATGAGCGAGTGGGATCACAAAAGTACCCGGAACAGGCACGGCAATATTGCCGATGGTTGGCAGTCGACGGTCATGCTAGGATTTCTCGCAGACAACTCCGGAGACTGCTATGCCGTTCATCTGCGAAAACGTTGAGTGTCGTGCCGTGCTGGCCCGCGGGCAGGTCAGATCCATTCGCGAGGACGAGGGGTGGTGCTTCTACTGCCCAGACTGCAAGGCGAGGAACGCGTTGAAGGATATCGGCTTGCCGGGCGGTCCCGTTGAGTTGAAGCAACCAGAGAGATCCGATCTCCCGCACAAAGTGGTTGCCACTGCTCGACCACTGGAAGACGGCAGGTACGCGGCGCAATTGCGCGTACAAAGGGCACTCGGTACGAGGGGCACTTACGCGGTTGAAGAACATTGGGAGCAACTCGGCGTATTCCCTGACCCACACGAGGCCGTCGCGCATGCGAAATCCATGGCGGCAGACTTGCTGGACCGAAAGGCATAGTCCTGGGTGGAGCGCTGGGTTCAGCCGCGCACACCGTGCGCGGTTCTTTAAACCTCAGCGGGAGCGAGCTTGATAAATAGTCTGGCTGCTTCGTTGCCATGTGACAAAGCGCGCACTGCAAGGGAGAGCGCTAGCTGCGCGTCGTGGGCGGCTGCACTGCGGTCCTGATCGAAGAGCTTGACGGCGTGGCGCATGTGCTGCGCCGCTTGCTCGTGAAACTCCGCTGCCAATGCGTGATGCTTTGCCGCGTTTGCGCTGTCTGCGCCAGAGCCGGCCGATGCGGGTGTGATCGGCGGCGTATTGGCGCTGTGTGCACCCGCGTCGTGTGCCTGAGCGATCGCGTGCAAGGTGTGGCCATGGGCCATCATCGCCTGGTGCGCGGTGTGAGCATAGTCTTTCCCGGCCTCGAAATACCGCGACGCCGCGTGGTGATATCGCGCTGCCTGCTCGTGATGTGACGCCGCGGCTTCAAGATGTTCTTTTTTGCTGTGCTTCGTGCTCATACCGGCTCCTGTACGACTGTAGGACTGACCCCGATGACGACCGATTCGAAGACGCAGTGGCGGGTCGGAAACCACTGGATTCGAATTTACACGCACTTGCGCTCTCGGTGACGTTTTGTGCAGGACTCAAGCCAATGCCAGATTCCGGCGACTATGTCTGGTCACTGTACGAAAAATTGGCCCACTAGCCGCCGCAAGCACAATCCCCCAATCACTGGCACTATTCCCCTCACCCTGCTAGATTCCTCCTCAGCCGAATCATTGATCGGGAGAGATCGATGGCCGACAGACCGACTTCCAACGCGTCCAACGTGCGTTCGCTGGTCCTCATTGCAGTCGTCGTGGTCGCGCTGGTCGCGGCCTTCGCCTTTACGGCCGGCTGGCTCTCGCCAGCGCGCCTCACGCCAGCAAAGATCGTCAACGCCCTCGCGCCGCCGGGTGGCCCGACCCTCGGGTTCCGGCGCAATCATGCCAAGGGCATCTGCTTTACCGGCAACTTCGAGTCGAATGGTGCGGCGGCGGCCTTGTCCAAGGCACCGATGTTCGCGGCTGGCTCCTATCCGGTAACCGGGCGTTTCAACCTCGCTACAGCCGACCCGAAAGCGCCCGACTCTGCAGTTCCGGTACGGGGTCTAAGTCTGCGCATCGTCACGCCGGATGGCAGCGAATGGCGCTCGGCGATGATCGACGCTCCTTTCTTTGCGGTCTCCACGCCACAGGCCTTTTACGCTCTCCTTAAGGCCTCGGCCGACAAGAGCAATCCGGACGCGATGAAGAATTTTATCGCCGCACACCCGGAATTCGGCGCGTTCGCGGCGTGGGTCGGCGCTGGACGGCGGACGGCCTCTTTCGCGGAGGAGCGCTACAACAGCCTCAATAGCTTCATCTTCACCAATGCGGAGGGACAGGACCAGGCCGTGCGCTGGTCCTTCGTGCCTGCCGCGCAACCTGAGATTGTCACGCCCGACCAATTGAAGGCGCGCGGCGCCGATTTCCTCGACGCGGATATCGCGCAGCGGGTGCAGAGCGCGCCGCAACGCTGGACGATGGTGGTCACGGTCGCTAATCCTGGCGACCCGACCGCCGACCCCACCAAAGCGTGGCCGGACGATCGACGCAAAGTGGACGCAGGAACGCTGGTGGTCAACGCCATCGAGCCGGAGCCTGACGGGCCGTGCCGCGATCTCAACTTCGACCCGACCGTTCTGCCGCCCGGGATGCATGTCTCGGACGATCCGTTCCCCGCCGCGCGCTCAGCCGCCTACGCGGTGTCGTTTGACCGGCGCACCGCTGAGGATAAAGACTATCCGCACCATCCGGCGGGAGGAGCCACGCCATGACCCCGACCCACGATCGCTTCACACCGCTGCAGCGCGCGCTTCACTGGCTCATGGCGATTTGCATTCTGGCGATGCTGTTCATCGGCGTCGGGATGGTGTCGACCATTCGGCCGGATTATCTTTCGCTGGTGTCGATCCATAAGCCGCTCGGCATCGTGATTCTCGTGCTGGCGCTGATTCGCCTGGTGGTCAGGTTGAAGCGGGGCGCGCCGCCGCTGCCGGCCGCGATGCCGGAGCCGATGAAGCTCGCCGCCCACCTGTCGCATCTCGCGTTCTATCTGCTGATGATCGGGCTTCCGCTGATCGGCTGGGGCATGCTGTCGGCGGCGGACTACCCTGTCGTGGTCGCCGGGATCCATTTGCCGGCCCTCCTGCCGCATAGCAATGCTTTGCACTCTCTGCTCTGGAACGCACATAGGGTGCTCGCGCTGTGTTTCTTTGCGCTGATCGTGCTTCACTTGGCGGCGGCGCTTTTGCACGCGCTGGTTAGACGAGATGGTGTCTTCCAGGTGATGGCACCCTGGCGATGAGGCGCACATCTGGCGGCCGGCGTTTGGTTTAACGCGTCGTCCGCCGGAGCTTATATTTTTGAGCCGTCGCTCAGGCCGACAGCCGGCCCGATTCATCCCGCGACGGCCTCAAATCACTGCGTCTTGGTGTCGACCGTCCCCGCCGCCGCATCCCCCGTCTGCACAGGCGATGCCTGTTGTCGATCTGGATGCCGTGGATCATGCAACTGATCTGCCGACCAGCCGCCGCCCAGATCGCCGAATAGCGACGCCGAGTCCAGCAGGCGCGTCTCCTGAACATTCAGCGCGGTCTGCTGAGTGTTCAACTGTGTGGCCTGCGCGGTCGCCACCGTCGTGTAGTCCACCGTACCGGCTTCATACTCGTTGAACGCGATCTCGGCGCCACGGGTTGCGTCTTGCACGGCCGTATCCAGGACGACCGATTGCTCGGCCAGGATTCGCAACCCGCTCAAGTCGTCTTCAACGTTCTGAAACGCTGTCAACACCGTGCCCCGGTAGCTGGCGACGGCCGAGTCGTAGGCCGCCTTCGCCGCGTCGACGTCGGCACTGCGCAAGCCGCCGTCGAAAAGCGTTTCGGTGGCGCTGCCGCCCAGCGACCAGACGTAGTTGGCCACGTTGAACAAACCGGACAACGGCGACTGCGTGAGGCCGGCCAGCCCGGAGAGGGAAATCGCCGGGTAATACGCCGACACCGCCACGCCGATCGCCGCGTTTTGCGCAGCCATCCTGCGCTCGGCGGCCGCGATGTCGGGCCGGCGTTCGAGCAGTGTCGACGGCACGCCGACGGGCACGCTCGGCAGCGTCGGCATCGTGGTGCTGTGCGTGATGGACAGTTCTTCCGGATTCTTGCCCACCAACACGGCGATCGCGTGCGCGTCTTGAGCGCGCGCCACGCCGAGAGCGATCAGATTGGACTGCGCCGTCTCGAGCTGGGTGCGGGCAGTGATTACATCGGACGGCGGGACGGTGCCCGCCTGATCCTGGTCGGACACGACATCCAGATAGTGCTTGTAGGCCACGACGGTCTTCTGCAGAAGGTCGATATTGGCGTCGCTGGTGCGCAGTTCGATGATCGCCGTGGCCAGCGCCACCTGCTCGGCGAGCGTCGCATTGGCGAGCGTCGCTTCGCTCGATTGCGCCGTCGCGGCGTTTTCTTCGATCGTGCGCCGCACCTGGCCCCACAGGTCGGGCGCCCAGCTGACGTTGCCTTCCAGCGAGGCCGAATTGACCACTCTGGCGGCATTGCCGACCGAGCTACGCGCCTTGGTGCCCGAACCGGTTGCGCTAATGGTCGGAAACAGGCCGGCACGCGCCGCCCGCACTTCTGCCAGCGCTTCCTGATAGTTCGCGTAGTCCGCGCGCACGGTCTGGTTCGACACCGACACCAGCGGTTCGAGTTGGTCGATCAGCGGATCGTTGAATGCCGTCCACCAGTCGCCCTTCGGTTTCTCCGCCGCGGGCTCGGCTTGCGTCCAGCCCGGCAACTCCGAGTAGGTGGCGGCCACGTTGACTTGTGGCCGGTGGTAGTCCGGGCCGACCATGCAACCGCTGGCCAGCAGGGCCAGCGTCGCGACGGCCAGCGGCCGAAGCGGGCCAAGGCGGCCAAGGCGGCCAAGGCGGCCAAGGCGGTCAACGCGACCAAGGCGGCCAAGGCGGCCAAGGCGGCCAACGCGGTCAAGTGAGCCACCAAGCAGTCCACCAAGCAGTCCACCAGTTGGCTCACCTGGCGTCCCAAAGCGGTTACGGGAAGTCTTCATCGTCATGCCCTCGTATCCGGTTGTCCGGGTTGCTGCGCGTCGCGATTCCATGGCAGGTTTGCGGACCATCTGACCAGCTTGAAACGCAAGCGGTCGAGGTAGAGGTAGATCACCGGCGTTGTGTACAAGGTAAAGACCTGACTGAGGATCAGGCCGCCCATCACCGTGATACCGAGCGGTTGGCGCAGCGACGCGCCCTGGCCAATGCCGATGGCCAGCGGCACGGCGCCGAGCACGGCCGCGAAGGTGGTCATCATAATCGGCCGCAGACGGACCACGGCGGCCGCGTGAATCGCGTCCCTCGCCGGCATGCCTTCGCTGCGCTGCAAATTGATCGCAACGTCGACCATCATGATGCCGTTCTTCTTGACGATACCGATCAGCAGGATGATGCCGATCAACGCGATGACCGAGAACGGCGTGCCGAAAATCAGCAATGCCAGCGTCGCGCCAATGCCCGCGGACGGCAGCGTCGACAGGATGGTCAACGGGTGGATCGAGCTTTCGTACAACACGCCCAGCACGATATACACCACGCCGAGCGCCGCCAGGATCAGCAGCGGCACCGTACCCATGGACTGCGAGTAGGCCGCCGCCGCGCCGGCAAACGATCCGTGGACGCTGGCGGGCATGCCGATCTCGCGGATCGTGTTGTTGATCGACACGGCCGCGTTGCTCAACGAACCGCCCGCCGGCAGGTTGAACGAAATCGTCGCGGCCACGAGGCCGCTCTGATGGTTCACCTGCGTCGACGTATGGCTGTTCGAGTACGACGCCAGCGCCGCCAGCGGCACCATGGTTTCAGCCGAGGTGCTGTCCGCGCTGCCGGTCGAACTGCCCCCCTTGCTGTTGGCGATGCTGTTGGTGGTCGCGTTGGCCTGGGCGTTCGAGTTGAGTGCGTTCGTGCCCGACGACGTGGTCGTACCGGCTTGGGTCGCCACCGTCACGCCCGACACCGTGGCACCCGGCATCTGCGTGCCCGCCGTGCCGGTGGCGTTGCCCGCCGCCGTGCTCAGGTAAATCTGGTTGAGCATTTGCGGGTACTGCCAGTAGTCCGGCGCGACTTCCATCACCACGAAATACTGGTTGAGCGGGTTGTAGATGGTCGATACCGTCCGCTGGCCGAACGCGTCGTACAGTACGTTGTCGACCTGGTTCGGCGCAAAGCCGTAGCGTGCCGCCGTCGAGCGATTGATTTTGATGTAGGTCTGCAGACCGTTTTGCTGCAAGTCCGAGTTCACGTCGAGCAACTGCGCGTGCTCCTTGGCGAGCGCGGCGACGAGTAGCGGTGTCCACTTGAACAGCGCGGCGGAATCGTCGCTGGTGAGTGTGTATTGATACTCGGCGGCGGATTGCCGTCCGCCGATTCGCAGATCCTGCTGTGCCTGGATAAAGAGCCGCGCGCCCGAGACCGCGTTGAGCTTGGGTCGCAGGCGGTTCACGACCTCGGTGGCCGTGAGATGGCGTTGCGCCAGCGGCTTGAGTTCGATGAACACGTTCGCGGTATTGAGCGCGCGGCCGCCGGTAAAGCCAGCCACCGAGGCCACAGCCGGATCCTTCTGCACGATCTCCTGCAATTGCGTGAGCTTCTTTTGCATCGCCGGAAAGGAGATGCTCTGGTCAGCGATGATCTGGCCAATCAGGATGCCGGTGTCCTGCTCGGGAAAGAAGGTGGCCGGCACCAGCTTGAACAGGAACACATTGCCCACCAGCAGGCCGATCAACAGCAGGATGACCAGCAAGGCATGGTCCAGTACGGCCGTGAGCGAGCGCGCATAGGCGTTCTTGAAACGATCGAACTGCTTTTCGACCCACGTCGCCCAACGGGCCTTCGAATGCCCGGCGTTGTCGCGGCTCAGCACATAGGCGCACATGGCCGGCGTGACCGTCAGCGAAATCAGCAGCGAGATCAGGATGGCGATGGACAGCGTGACCGCGAACTCGTGGAACAACAGGCCGACAACGCCCGGCATCAGCATGATCGGGAGGAACACCGCAATCAGCGACAGGCTCATCGAGATCACCGTGAAGCCCACCTCGCCGCTGCCTTTCAAGGCGGCCTCTTTCGGACTGAGCCCCAACTCCATGTGACGCACGATGTTTTCCAGCACCACCACCGCATCGTCGACCACGAAGCCGGTACCGATGGTGAGCGCCATCAGCGAAAGGTTGTCGATGCTGTAGCCGAGCAGGTACATCGGCCCGAAGGTGCCCACGATCGACAGCGGCAGCGCGACGGCCGGCACCAGCGTGGCGCGCGGCGATTGCAGGAAGATGAACACCACGCCCACCACCAGCAGCACGGCGATGAACAGCGTGCGCTCCGTGTCGCCCACCGACGCTCTGACCGACTCCGAGCGGTCGATCGCGACGCCCACGTGCACACTGCTCGGCAGTGTCGCCTCGATCGACGGCAGCACCTTGCGAATCTGCGCGACGGTGCTCACGACATTGCTGCCGGGCATCGGATACACGATCACGAGGATGGCGGACTTGCCGTTGAAGAGCCCGGCATTGCGGATATTTTCGTTCGAGTCCCTGACCTGGGCCACGTCGCGCAACTGGACCGGCGCGCCGTTGCGGTAGGCGACCACCAGGTCTTTGTACGGCGCGGCATGCGTAATCTGGTCGTTGGACGTGACCACGTAGCGCTGGTTGCCCTCGTCGAGATGGCCCTTCGCGCTGTCGGCGTTGGCTGCGCTGATCGCCGCGCGCACGTCTTCCAGACCAATACCGTAGCTGTTCAGCTTGCCCGGTTGCAACTCGACGCGCACCGAGGGCAACGCGCCGCCGCCGAGCGTGATCTGGCCCACACCGTTGACCTGCGAGAGCTGCTGCTGGATCACCGAATCCGCGGAATCGTAGAGCTGTGCCTTGGTGAGCGTGTCCGACGTCAGCGAGAGCACCATGATGGGGGCATCCGCCGGGTTGTACTGGCGATAGGTCGGATTGCTGCGCAGCGTGGTCGGCAAGTCGGCGCGCGCCGCCTGGATCGCCGCTTCGACGTCGCGCGCGGCGCCGTTGATGTCGCGCTTCAACCCGAACTCGACAACGATCATCGACGAGCCGACATAGCTGATCGAAGTCAGTTCTTCAACGTCGGCAATGGTGGCGAGCCGCCGCTCGAGCGGCTCGGCCACCGTGGACGCCATGATGTCCGGGCTCGCGCCCGCCATGTTCGCCTGCACCACGATGACCGGAAAGGCGATGTTCGGCAACGGCGCGACCGGCAGCCGGAAGTAGGCGAGTGCCCCGGAGATCAGAATCGCGATGGCCAGAAGCGTGGTCGCGACGGGCCGCCGGATGAATAACGCCGAGATGTTCAAGGCGCCTCCTCCGCGCCGCCTTCAGGCGGATTCTGCGGGTTATTGCGGTTGCGCCAGCGTCTCGTGCGCTCGGCCATTCTGTCGAAGAACAGATAGATCACGGGCGTAGTGAAGAGCGTCAGCACCTGGCTCAGCATCAGACCGCCGATGATCGCGAGCCCCAGCGGCCGGCGCAATTCGGAACCCGTGCCGCTGCCGAGCAGCATCGGCAGCGCGCCGAGCATGGCGGCGAGCGTGGTCATCAGGATCGGGCGGAAACGCAGCAGCGACGCCTGGAAGATCGCCTCGCGTGGCGGCTTGCCGTGATTGCGTTCAGCGTCCAGTGCGAAGTCCACCATCATGATGGCGTTCTTCTTGACGATACCAATGAGCAGCACGATACCGATAATGCCGATCACATCCAGGTCGCTGCCGGCGATCATCAGCGAGAGCAACGCGCCGATTCCCGCCGAGGGCAGCGTGGACAGAATTGTCACCGGATGGATGAAGCTCTCGTACAGGACGCCGAGCACGATATACACCGCCACCAGCGCCGCGATCAGCAGATAGACTTCGCTCGACAGCGAATCCTCGAATGCCTGGGCCGCGCCCTGCAGCGACGAGGTGATCGACGGTGGCAGGTTCACCGACTGTTCGGCCTGATGGATGGCCTTGACGGCCGTGCTCAACGACGCATCTTTCGCGAGGTTGAACGAGATGGTGACCGATGGGAACTGCGCCAGATGGCTGATCACGAGCGGCGACTTCGTGATCTGGATCTTCGCGATGCCCGACAGCGGCACCTGGCCCGTGCTACTGGTCTGACTCGGCAGATACAGGTCGCCGATCGACTGCACGTTCGGCAACGATTCCGGTTTGGCGACGAGAATCACGCGGTACTGGTTGGACTGCTCGAAGATGGTCGAGACGATCCGCTGGCCGAGCGCGTCGTACAGCGCGTTGTCGATCGTCGCGGGCGTAATGCCGAAGCGCGCTGCCAACTGCCGGTTGACTTCGACGTTCACGCTGAGGCCGTCGGTATTCATGTCGCTTTGCACGTCGGCAAGCGACGGAATCTGCTTCAGCTTCGCGACCAGTTCCGGCACGTACTTCTGGAACGCCTGCTGGCTCGGTCCGCGCAGCACGAAGCTGTACTGGTTCGGCGAGACCGTCGTGTCGAGCGTCAGATCCTGCTCGGGCTGCATGTAGAGCTTGACGCCGGGCACATTGGCGACTTCCTGTTGCAGACGCCGGGCAACCTCTTGCGCCGTGTCGGAACGCTTGTCGCGGTCGCGAAGATTGATCAGGAAGCGGCCATTGTTCAGCGTCGAGTTCGTGCCGTCGATTCCCACGTAGGAGGTCAGCGAGGTGACATCCGGGTCTTTCAGGATCGCATCGGCGAGCGCGCCCTGGCGGTTCACCATCGCGGCGTACGACACCGAGTTGTCGGCCACGCTGATACCCTCGATCACGCCGACGTCCTGCACCGGAAAGAGGCCCTTCGGAATCACCACGTACAGGATGCCGGTCAGCACGACCGTGCCGACGGCCACCACGAGCGTCAGCACCTGGTGATCCAGCACCCAGCGCAGGCCGCGTTCATAAGCGCCGAGCGTTTTGTCGAACAGGCCCTCGCTGATCCGCTCAAAGCGACTCGGATGACGGTCGGCCTGCGCGCGCAACATGCGCGCACAGAGCATCGGCACCACGGTCAGCGACACAATCGCCGAGATCACGATGGTGACGGCAAGCGTCACCGCGAATTCGCTGAACAGACGCCCGATCACGCCGCCCATGAAGAGCAGCGGAATCAGCACGGCAATCAGCGAGACGGTCAGCGACAGAATCGTGAAGCCGATCTGGCCCGCGCCTTCCAGCGCGGCTTCGAGCGGCGTCTTGCCTTCCTCCAGATAACGCACGATGTTCTCGATCATCACGATCGAGTCGTCGACCACGAAGCCGGTGGCGATGATGAGCGCCATCAGCGAGAGGTTGTCGATCGAGTAGTTCAACTGGTACATCACAGCCAGGGTGCCGATCAGCGACACCGGCACCGATATGCTCGGAATCAGCGTGGCGGGCACGTTGCGCAGGAACACGAAGATCACCGCCACCACCAGCACGATGGCGAGAATCAGTTCGAACGCCGCGTCGGAGACCGACGAGCGGATCACGCCCGTGGTGTCCGACACGACGGTCACTTGCATGCCGGCCGGCAGCGTGGACTCGAGCTGAGGCAGTTGCTTCATGATCTGGTTGACGGTCGCGATCACGTTCGCGCCCGGTTGCCGCTGCACGTTGAGCACGATCGCCGGTGAGCCGTTGTACCAGGCGCCGCGCTCGACGTCCTGAGCGGCCTGACTGACCCGTGCGACGTCGCGCATGAACACCGGGGCGCCGTTCTGGTAAGCGATCACCGTGTCCAGATAGTCCTTCGGATCGGTGATCTGATCGTTGCCGTTGATCGTGTAATCGAGGTCCGGGCCGTCGAAATTGCCCTTCGGCTGACTGACGTTCACATAGCTGAGCAGCGTGCGCAGATCGTCGATGTTCAGGCCGTAGGCGGCCAGCTTGTGCGGGTCCGCTTCGACGCGGATGGCCGGCACATTGCCGCCGCTGGTCGTGACCACGCCCACGCCCGACACTTCGGAAATCTTGGTGCCGAGACGGTTGTTGGCGATGTCTTCAAGCTGGGTCAGCGACATCGATTTCGATGTGACCGCGAGCGTCAGGATCGGCTGGTCGGCCGGGTTGACCTTGGCATACGTTGGCGGCGCGGGCAGGCCGGCGGGCAGGTAGCTGTTGGAGGCGTTGATGGCCTGCTGGACGTTTTGTTCGGCGATGTCGAGGTTCAGCGACAGATCGAACTGCAGCGTGATGACCGACGCGCCGTCCGAGCTATACGACGTCATCTGTTGCAAGCCGGGGATCTCGCCCAACTGCACTTCGAGCGGCGCCGTGACCGTGGTGGCCATCACATCCGGGCTCGCGCCCGGATAGAACGTCTGCACCTGGATGGTCGGATAGTCGACGTTGGGCAGCGATGAAACCGGCAGCACGCGCATGGCGACGAGGCCCACCAGCACGAGGGCGATCATCAGCAGCAGCGTGGCTACCGGTCGAAGAATAAACAGACGGGAAATATTCATCGGCGCGTGAGCCTGCTACGACGAAGCAGCATTGGCCGCCGCCGCCGCGGACGCAGCAGCGGGTTCGGAGGAGGCCGGCGCCGCGGCTGCGCCGCTGGCTGGACGGCTAGCCGCCGCGGGTTTCGGCTTGGCAGCCTGAATTTTGGCGCCGTCGTTCAGGCGGTCCGTGCCGTCCGTGACCACCTGGTTGCCTTGGGAGAGGCCGGACAGGATGACCGTGTTCTTGCCGTCGCTCGGACCCAGCTTCACCTTGTGCACGGAGACAGTGTTGTTCGCATTGACCAGATAGACGAAGTCGCCGGGCGCGCCGGTTTGCACGGCGGCGGTCGGCACCAGCACGGCATTCTGCATCGTATCGACCAGCAGCTTGACGTTGACGAACTCGTTAGGGAACAGCGCTTCGTCTTCGTTGGCGAAAGTGGCGCGCAGGGTGACGGTGCCGGTCGCCGTGGCCATCTGGTTGCTGACGGCGTAGAGCGCTCCTGTGGCAATCTCGCGCGCGTTGTCGCTGGAATAGGCGGTAACCGGCAAGGTAGCGCCGCCATTCAGGCGCTGCACGATGGAGGCCAGCGCGTCTTGCGGCACCGTGAACTGCACGGTAGTCGGCTTGATGGTGGTGATGACCACAATTCCGGTCGACGATGACGCCGTCACGTAGTTGCCCGGGTCGACCAGGCGCAGGCCGACCTTGCCGGCGACCGGCGCGGTGATGCGGCAATAGGTCAGGTCGAGGTCGAACTGGGCAATGTTGGCGAGGTCGGACTGGACTGCGGCCTCGTCTTGCTGCACGAGGAATTGCTGATCCGCAAAGGTCTGCTGGGCGATCGACTTGCGCTCGTTCAACTGCGTGTAGCGGACCAGATCGGCACGCGCCTGGGCCAGCGTCGCGCGGTCTTTGGCGAGTGTCGCCTGAGCCTGCTGCTTGCTGATCTGATACTGGCGCGGATCGATCTGGGCGAGGAACTGGCCTTTCTGGACTTCCTGGCCTTCGTGATAACCGACGGCCGTCAGGTAGCCGCTTAGCTGCGGCAGCACGGTCACGGTGGCGGTCGGCGTGACCGTGCCGAGTTCGCTCAAGGTGACTGGCATCGAACCGAGTGTAGCGCTCGCCACGGTGACGACGATGGGTGCGACGTCGCGCGTGGGTTTCTTCTGGGTCAACAGGTGGACAACGACAAGCGCGATTAGCGCCAGCACGACAACCGCAAACAGAATGAGCCCGCGTCGGGAGCGCTTGGGTTGCTTGGACACGGCTTCACTCATAGGTATCTCCGAATACAGATGCTGCCGTTGATGATTGGACGGGTAGTCATTCTCTGCCAGGATGTTGGGAACATGCCATGGTTCTCGCGTGTTGTCACAACCCAACGAACGTTTGGAATGGTGTTATCTAATCGCAAGCAAAGCGGACTACGCAAAATGCATGACGTCGTGACCGGCACAAGGCGACGTTATGGCTTGCTGATTGGGTCCGTGACGATGAATGCGCTTCGTAATCGGCGGTAATGTTTTATCAAGGTGGTCGCGCGAAATAGAGCGTGCGGCGAGTCGTCGACTGCCGCGAGGGCGCTGCTGACGGAGCGTGTGTTGTTCATGTTCGCGTTGCTGGAAGCGGGTGGACAACGATTGGGACGAAGGATGGCATCAATGTACCAGGTGCGCGCAAGGTTTGAGTTACCAGCGTGAAACATGTCGGGATCCGGAAGACTCCTTCGGGTGTCTTTTGACCCGCAGCCTGCGTCAATGGACGGTTGAACGTGGGGTTTCTTTTGGCGGCGGTCACAGCCAGCGGGATGTGTGATGAAAGCTGTTTGAAATTATTCGAGCTGTGTAACCACTCGCCCCGCATCGCGTCCGACACCAAGGGCATGAAGGAAGCGCCGGCTGCGCACCGGGCTTACTGACCGACGGCCTTGATGGCCAGTGCCTTGCGCACAGCCTTTTCAAGGGCGTGGTCGCCCTTGCGCGTGGCCTTCAGGTCGGATCGTCCAGATTAGAACGTCATGCGAATGCCGACGTCAGCGCCGACCGTCGTGCCCGGCGGGAGGCCGAGGCCTTCGGCAGCCGTCCCGAGACCTTGCAGACCGCCGACTCCGCTGCCACCGCTCTCGACGGACAGGCCCGAACCGAGGCACACGCCATCGCGCGCACACGTGTTGTTGACGACTCCCACCTGGGCATACAGGGACGTGCGCTTCGACAGAAAGAACTGTGTCCCGATCGCTCCCATCACCGAGTGACCGCCCGAGTTCACGCGGTCCTGCTGATAGTAGACACCGGCGTTCAGATCGAGGTCCGGCAGGGCGAAATAATCGACGCCACCGCTATAAATGTTCACGCTGGTATTGGTCGAATTGGCTAGCGCCGGGTCTACCGAGACTGGCACGCTGTTCGCCTTGAAATTGGCGAACGAGGCCTTGGCCGTCAGGCCGCCAAACTTGTAGCTGGCACCCGCCGTATAGGCGCGGACGTTCGCCGGATAGAGTTCGCCAACGCTGGCGAGGGCGCTGTCGGCCGCGTTGTTGACGTTGATGTAAGCGGCACCGACCAGCAGCGTCCCGTTGGTGTATTTCGCGCCGACGGAATAGGCACGGCCGGTCTGGAAGGAGCCGGCGACGCCGCCCAGGCTGTACAGGGCGGCGAACTGGAACCCGGCAATGTTGGGCGAGGTGTAGGTCACCGCGTTCGGCATGAAGATGGCGGCGATCAGGCTGTTCTCGCTGACCGGGATGAGCATGCTGCCGAATTCGCTGGTACCGCGCGGATCGAGGTCGAATATCATTTCGAAGAACGGCGAGAGCTGCAAGCCGGCCATGACCTTACCGAAGCCGCCCGACAGGCCGACGTCGGCAGTACGGTTGAACAGCCCGTTGTTGCCGCCCGGGTTGTCGAAGCCGCCGTTGGCGAGATTGATACCGCTTTCGAGCTTGAATTCCGCCTTGAGGCCGCCGCCCAGATCTTCCGTGCCCTTCAAGCCCCATAGCGAAGGCGAGTAGCCCGAGTTGGTGAGCTGGAACTCGCGTCCTGCGCCTGTTCCGCCGTTGAACGCAGGCGTCGAATGACTCAGATACATCAAGCCGGCGTCAGCGATACCGTAGAGCGTCACGCTGCTGTCGTCCGCATTCGCGGCACCCGCCGCACAGAGTGCCGCGGCGGCCACACACGCCTTGATCGGGAATTTCCGTCGCTTCGCCATCTTCATGAGTCTCCTGTCTTTAGATATGGTTTTAAAAATAATTACGATTGGTTGCTGATTTCTTATGCCGATTCATTAACTTCGGATTCCATAGCATTAATCGCTCAAGCGTCGACTGAGCCCGAACTTTCATGTCCCCGCTACTCTCTTTGAATGAAATCGGGCGTCGTCTCCAGACGGTCACCGATACGACCACCGGCCAAGGATTGCTACGTTGGAATATTCGGGGCCGCCGTGAACGTCACGAGCAAACACTCAACGGGTCGAACCGGAAAGCTCCGAATCACCTTCCGAGAGCCCCGCGATGGCCTGCCAGGCCACGACACGCGTCTGCCCGAAAACCAACCCCTTCCATTCGTCGTTGTCGCAGTAGAACGCGTCTTTCAGGTTTTGCCGGATCTGCGCGGCCGCCGTGGCCTCACATTCCGGGTGACGGTGGAGCCAGTGATCGGCGCGCAGCGCTTTTAACACGTGCAAGGGTTCGTAAGTGCCAAATTCGAGGCCCAGCGTCGTCTTTTCGATGCCCGGGAATTCATCGTACGAAACCCCGATGATCGGGCCTTGCACGTCGGCCGAAACAGATCCCGCTGCATGGATCGGCTTCACGTCGTCGCCCCACCAACGGCGCGCCCTCTCCAGTTCGGAGCGATCCGTGCTCATGAAGATCTTTTCACCGTGACCATACGGGCCCAGCCCCGTGTGAAGATCGATCCACGCAAACCGGCGATAACCGCTAGCGTGCGCGCGCAGAATCGAGTGAACGGTCTGCGTGCTCCAGCACGTTTGCGCACCGCCGTAGAACATCCCGTCCGGCACAGCGTACTGTCCCTTCGAAACGGTGTCGCGCAACGCTTGCTCGCCATGCGTCTGGATGTAAGCCCCGAGAGCGGCCTGATTGTCCGCGTCGGGCGGCCAGGACTCCGGCAGCAGCAGCGGACCAAGTTCTACGTACCCGGGATTCGTATCGGCCGCCGTGGAAAAATCCACGCTATTGCGATTCAGATCGACGTTGTCTTCGTTCACCCGACGCAGATGGGCGAATCCGTAGGGGTTCACGCCGTGGATCATCAACAGCGCGACGCCGCGCCCTTGCGCCTCGGCGATAAAGGCCGCATCCTGGAGCAATCCCACCTGACAACCCGATCCGCAGAAACCCTCGACCCCATGCGTGCCCGACGTGATGATGAGCAGCGAACGAGCGCCGGCATGCGCGTATATCGCGAGATCGATCGATAGCATCTCGTTATCAGGGCCAACTGCCGTGGGGTGCACAATCTGCTTGACCTCGAACCCGCCGGCGCGCGCCGCCCTCGTAAATCTCTCGCGCGCCTGAGCGTATGATCCCGAGAAATTGTCTTTTATTACCATGCAGTGACCTCGAAGAGATGCACGCGAGGCGTGCGTTCGGTCACAATGATCATGACTAACGCACCGGCGCACAAGGCAATAAAAAAATGGCCTTGATAACGTTTTTTTATCTCATGGAGCAGAATGAAACTTCGTCAATTGCGGGTATTCCTGAGTGTCGCCGAGCAGGGCAGCTTGCATGGCGCCGCGCGCGCGCTGTGTTTGACGCAGCCGGCCGTCACGGTCACGATTCGCGAGCTGGAAAAAACGCTGGGCGTGCCGCTCGTCGTGCGATCGGTCAACGGCGTCGCGCTGACCGAATACGGCGTCCTGTTTCAGCGCCGCGCACGCATGCTGGTCAACGACGTGCGGCACATACACGAAGAATTGTCGGCCATGCTCAATGGCGCGGGTGGAGAGGTCGCCGTGTCCGTCTCATCGGCGGTCGCCTGTGCTTTGCTACCCGAGGCGTTCGCGCAATTTCGCGCGCAGAATCCCGATACGTCGGTTACCGTCCGCGAATTGTCGCTGCCCGCCGCGCTCCGTGCGCTGCGCGACGGAGACACCGATTTCGCAGTAGCCATGGGTACCGCGGACACGCAATGGCCCGATTTCGTCGAGCAGCGAAAAATCATGTCGGTGCCGTTGCTGGTCGTGGCGCGCCAAGGCCATCCGCTCGCGCAGGCACGCTCGATCTCGAAGTTACACGGAGCGGAATGGCTCCTGCCCTGCGAGCCCGGCGACGACATCGACAAAGGTTTCAGCGCCTACTTCCACTCGCTGGGTTTATCCGCGCCCAGCAGAATCATGCGCTGCCAGGCATTGGCGCCGGCCGTCGCATTGATCGCGAAGACCGATGTGATTTGCGTGGCCACGCAGCAGACGTTCCAGCTCGAGATGAAGCGCCGCAGGATTCGTGAGCTGAAGATCCACGAGTCGCTTCCCGACATGGACGTCTACGTGGTGCAAAGGCAGGAGCGCCCGCTCACCTCGGCGGCCTCCCGCTTTCTCTCCTGCGTCGAGGAAGCGGCCATGCGTTGAAACGCTTTTGCGGTTGAACTGCGGTTGAACGGCATGCTTCGGACGGCGCTGCAGGTGACGTTACTCGTTATCGCACTATGTACTTTGAGCAAGCGAGGGATCGCGAGCGAACGCGATGTCGTCAACACACCGGTATGTAGAACTGCAGATCAGTCATAGCACGGTCATGCCTGACGTCGACCACTATGCCAGCACGTCCTTGTAGTCTGCCCTTTGAATGGGGGGGCGGTAACGCCGTCTACGTTGCGAGCCGCAGATCTTTGCGAATGCCGGCGTCTACCAGCCCAGCGGGCGCAAATCTGCGTAGCAATCGCAGACGTCCGGCGAGTCCACCGGCTGTATAGCGGAGTTTCGGGCGAGCCGCGACGGCAGCCTGTAGTAAGGCCTCGGCCACAACCTCAGGACCGTCGGCGTCGTCGACCACCTCTTTCACTCGCTTATCCACGGCCGAGCGCACCCCGCGATACGCGTCGAGGGGGATATGACCGATGTCTCCTTGTCGGGCTTACCTAGGATTGCATGCCGTATCGCCAACTTCCACATAAGACGCTCACTGGTCGCCTAACGCCGTCCTGTCAATGAAGATCGTCCTGTTTGGCATACGTTGACTCCCACCCGCCGCCGAGTACCTTGCATAGCGTGATGAGGTTGGCGTCAGCGTCGGCCTTGCTTTGCTCAAGGTTGCTCTGCGCGTCGAGCAACTGTTTCTGCACGTTAAGCACGTCTAGAAAATCGACTGCGCCTGCCTTGTACCGTTGCCGCGCAATCGACAGCGCGCGCTGGTTCAGGCGCGGAAGTCGCGGTCATCGATACGTACCAGTAGTTGTCCGGCTTTCACCTGCTGGTTGTCTTCTACGAGTACCTCTGAAAGCTGGCCAGCGACACGCGGTGCTACCAGCGTGAAATCGGCCGTCACATAGGCATCGTTTGTGGACTCGCTATTCGAGTCGGCAAATAGTCTGATGCCAGCCCATATGGCGACGCCGAGTATGACCGCATACGCAGCAAGACGAATTGCTTTGGGAGGAAGTTGGGTAACGGATGACATATATAGCGTCGCTTAACGGGAAGAGGGCGGCGTAGTACTCCATGGCGGATAAATACGCACGGGCAACACCGGGATAACGAAAAGGAAGGCGACGGCGATACCGGCCATCACGCGATAGAGATCCGCCGATGTCAGCACTACGGCCTGCTCGTGGATCCGGTGTGCGAGTTCGCCGAGACCATGAACGGCATCGATGCTTTGGCCCGTAATTAACGCGTTGTTGCCTAACCGGTCCACGAGCATGCTCGAATGAAAATGCTCACGCGCAGTACCTAGCCCTTCGATGAGACCGGTTGCCGCAGCGCCAGAAAAGGTTTTGAGCGTGTTGAACATGGCCGAAGCAAACGGCCCTTCCGTTGGCGGCAAGCCTGTTGTTACGCCCATCAGGATCCCCATGATCACCATCGGTTGCGCAACGATCTGTAACGACTGAAGCCAGCAGAAGTTCTCGCGGATCCACTCCGAGGTCATGAAACTCCCCATAAAGCAGGAGGTGGCCATCAGGGAAAGTCCAATCGCCATGACCCAGCGGTGGTCGACCTGCCTGAGGTTCAGGACGGCGGCGGTCGCAGGCAGTGCAATCAATAGGGGAATGGCAACCAGCAAAGACAGCGGCGCGGTTTGCAGCGGCCTGTAACCGTGAACTTGTGCGAGATATTGGCCGGGTATAGCGGCAACGCCAACCAGTAGCACAACTGCGCCTACCAGCGTCAGAAGCCCGTGCGCGAAGTTCCTGCGGGAAAGCAGCCTAAGCCCGAAAAACGGCAGCGGATGAAACCACTCGTTGATAAGGAACGCAACGAACAACAGCGCCCCTCCATAAAACATCGTGGAGATAAACGTGGAGTTCAGCCAGTCAAGGCGATCGCCCTGTAGAAAGCCAATGACGAGCATTGCTATAGCGGGATATCCCAGTATGAACCCGCTCCAGTTAAACGAACGGAATCGTTCGAGTTTGGTGGGATCTGCCGGAAGTCCCTTGTAGATTGCCACGCAGCTCACTAAACCAAGCGGCACGATTTGCCAGAATGCCATTTGCCAACCGACATATTCGGTCCATAAGGCCGCGAGAGGCGTGCCGAGCGCTGGGCCGAAGGTCGCAGTCAGTGCGTAACCCGCGAGTCCATATAACTTGATTTTCGGGGGAAGATAACGAAGCGCCACGATGATCAACATTGGGGGCAGGCATCCGCCGGCTACGCCCTGCAGCGCACGCAACACATAAAGCATATGCAGGTTCGGCGCAAAGGGACAAAGGAACCCGAGGAACATCACGGCCAGCACGGCGCCGATCGTGAATCGCTTCAGCGTGAGCGTCACTCCAAACCACGGAGCAAATACCATCGTGGCCACGTTTGTAGCCTCGAAGAGAGCGGTCAGCCATGTCCCATCGTCACGTCCGATCGAGAACACGCCGCGAATATCGGTCAGCGCCACCGCGGTGACCTGTTCGTTCAATATCGCCAGCAGCGACGCCAGCAACATTCCGATCAGGCCGATAGCGCGGCGAAGCGGTAGCTTGGCTTCGGTGGACGTTTGCTGTACAGGAGTCTCTGTCTTCCGTACAGAAACCGGCGCTGACGAATGCGCGAGCTTCGGTTCTCCTGTTCTGGTTGTCGGTGGGTTGGCGGTGTTCATAAGGGTCTGGCTACTAAGGGTTGAATGGCGCATTCCATCGGGAAATCTCCCTGTCACGCCCGGCGCTCGCAAAGACCTCAGATGCTCCGCGAAGAAACTTGATCCCATGACTTGATGGTTTTTCCTGAAGTCATTCAAATCGGCTCGTTACCGTATCGCTGCTGCGCAATGGGTTGAACTAATTCTAGGAGAGGGGGCAGCATTCTTATAGTCGATACAGGTCGTGAATTGGGCCATTTCGAGCGGAAATCTGGCCAATGCCACCGTCGCCACGAGGACAATGCGCCCACCGGGAAAGGATTTTTTTTCGGTTCGTATAACGAAGTAAACGTCGCCCCGGTGGAACGGCGCGAGCGGCGCCTCAAGCATGTAACGCGAGTCCCGACCAGCCTGTTTCGTTATGATGATGCCGATATCGCGCTACGACTGCCTCAAACAGCCGGCGCGACTGCAAGACGAAGTTCCCGGTAGGCAATCACTAGCGCGTCGAGACTGAATGTCCGGTTCAGGCCGCTAGGATTTGGCAATACCGATGCGCGGGCGCCGCCGAACGTTTTCGGTTGTAGGCCCCAGTGGATGTCGCGCGTGTCCGACATGGCGGAGAGCGCCATCTTCCCGAGGAAGGCAACACATTGCGGCGCATAGCGTTCAATCTTCTGCTCGAATTCCGTCGCAGCCGCTTTGAACTCCCATTGCGATAGTTCGTCCGCTCGTGCGGTTGGACGCGAGACCACGGTTGTCAGGCCGCAACCATACTGCAGCAGCGTGCGATCGTCCTCAGGAGATATTTGTTCAGGAGTAAAACCCGCAAGGTGAAGGACCCGCCAGAACCGATTGCCTCTGCCGGCAAAGTGGCGGCCGGTGGAAGCCGCAAGGGCGCCCGGATTGATTCCGCAAAACACGACCGATAAACCCGGTTCAAGAAGGTCTGGAAGGCATTGAAGTGGATCGGAGTGAGTCACGGATGATGTAAGCCATTATCGGGAGGGCCTCCCACAAGCGCCGTAGTTTGGGCCACCTCGTTACCGCGGACAAGCCACAAGAGGATCGATTTCAGGTCAAACGTACCCCGATTCTGGCCAGCGACGGTGTATACCTCCGCCTTTCCACGCGAGGGGCGTGCGCAGACCAGGCCAGTCCTGGGTAGACCGGAAAGCTATCTCACGCTTCCATCTCGGCTATTTCGACTTGCTCGACGATACCGCCGGACGCCCACTGCTCCGTGCACGCCGCACCACGGAATCGTTGACGATACTGTCTGGGCGTTACGTTTAGCCGCCGGAAGAAAATCGCTCGCATATGCGTGGCGCTGTGAAAACCACAATTGAACGCCACAGTCTTGAGAGGCGCATCTGTCTCCTCGAGCAGTTTCCTCGCGGCGTCAACGCGAACCTGCTCGACAAACGCGGACGGCGTCACCTTTGCATACTTCGAAAATAGCCTCGAGAAGGTACGTCGGCTGACCGAAACCGCGCTCGCAAGCTGTTCGATCGATAGCGTATCGGTGATGTGCTCGGTCACGTATCGGAGCACCTTGCTGACGATCGGATCCTGGTCCTTCCGTAGGCCAACGTAAGGGCTGTATTGAGACTGCCCGCCTTCTCGCTGGATATAGACGACCAGACGTTTCGCTACCCGAACCGCAAGCTCATGCCCCCAGTCTTCCGCCACGAGCGACAGACACAGGTCTATGCCCGCCGTTACGCCGGCAGAGGTAAAGAGGCGTCCGTCACGGATGAAAATCCTGTCGGGTTGCACGCGAGCCTTAGGAAACTCGTCAGCGAGGCGGCCGGCATCCGCCCAGTGGGTCGTCACTTCCTTACCGTCCAGCAGCCCAGCATGCGCGAGCATGAACGCTCCGTTGCAAACGGAGCCAAACCGTGTTGCGCCGCGCGCCTGCTCTTGCAACCATTCCAGAAACGCGCTTCGCGGCTGGGCGTTGGGCAACTGCGGTCCTCCTGCTATCAACAGCAGGTCAAATGGAGAGTCGAAGTCCGCATACCCATAAGGCACTGCGACTTGCATCCCATTCGAGCAGGACACGGTGCCGGCCTGGTACCCTACAAGAGAGACCTCGTATCTCCGATGCTCCGGCAGAAATGTATTTGCTTCAGCGAATACGTCCAAGGGGCCTGCAACATCCAGCGCCTGCACACCATCGAACAAAACAATGGCGACTTTCATGCCGTCACCTTCATGGGTTGTAAGCACGGCGCCGCGGGTGCCGTCAATTGACGCTTCAGACACGCTTCAGCAACTGCCAGACCGACGCCACGCGACGCGCCAGGGATAACGACCGTCTTGTTGCTGGAGTTCATGTCCGAGCCATTGAGGTGAGTTGATCAATCGATCGCTCGCGTGCCCGCACCGCTCGGTGAGCGGCTTGTCTGCCGGATCGCGACCCAGATCTGTCTTCGCTGAGGTGAAATATAGAGGCGAAGCGAGGCGGGATAAAGGCGCCGCGCCGATATTCACTTGTTACATGGCGTAGCGGAATGCAATCCGATAACGCCGGTAACGGCCTGCGCACGCATTCATTGCGTGGCCCAAATCTCATCCCGATTGGCCAGATACCGCGCCATCTGCGTATTCCAGTTGCCGTTCCGACTATCTATTCTTGATCGCATCAACGCGGCTGGGTCCACGTTCGGACCCGACGTCAATCGAGAACGGATTCATCATGCTAATGCAAAAACATCAAAGCTCTTTCTTGTTCGGGGGAAGCGCTCCCTATGTCGAGGGCGGTACAGCCGCTGATTGCCGCGTTTCGCATGGTCGGCACGCGCAAGGCGAAACTGGACCGGCTGCTGTGGACTCCGCCGCAGGCCTCGGTCGAACTCACGCCAACGTTCTACGGCTTGTCGGCGGCAGAGATGTCTACGCGATTCAGCACGGCCGACACGTTTCTTTTTGACGAAGACGCAACGTTGGGCAACCGTTTCCATGCGAGCCAGCCATGACCCAAAACCCGAACCCTGCTTTAGACGCACTCCCGAAACCACCGCTTGCCGGCGAATCGATGTCGGGCGCCGACATCATCCTGCGCGTACTCAGCGAACAGGGCGTCGACACCCTATTTGGTTATAGCGGCGGCGCGATTTTGCCGACGTACGACGCCGTCTTTCGTTTCAACGAACTGCATGCGGCAAATCCAGAGCGCCAGATCAACCTCGTTGTACCCGCCAATGAACAGGTCGCCGGTTTCATGGCCGCCGGTTATGCGCGCGCGAGCGGAAAAGTTGGCGTATTCATGGTGACGTCAGGTCCCGGGGCGACGAACGCGGTGACGCCGATCGCCGACTGTAACGGTGATTCAATCCCCGTCGTCCTCATATGCGGACAGGTACCTCGCGCCATGGTCGGCACGGATGCGTTCCAGGAAGCGCCCGTCTTTAACATCATGTCGGCGTGCGCAAAGCAGGTGTTTCTGGTTACCGACCCGGCAAAGCTGGAACAGACACTGCGGAGCGCATTCGAAGTCGCTCGCACCGGCCGTCCTGGCCCGGTTGTCGTCGACGTGCCGAAGGACATCCAGAACTGGACCGGAATCTACCGTGGGCAAGGCACGTTGGAGTTTCGAGGCTACTCCGACCGTCTTCGAATGGTGGCAAAAGGCGCTCGTCTCGAAGAGGACAAGCGCGCCGAATTCTTCGATCTGCTGGCGCACAGCAAGCGACCGTTGCTGTATGCCGGCGGAGGCATCATTGCGGCCGGCGCGACGGCTGCGTTGCGTGAGTTTGCAGAGCGCTATCGGATCCCCGTGGTGACCACGCTGATGGGTCTTGGCGCGATCTCCGTGAACCACGAACTGGGGCTTGGCATGCTGGGCATGCACGGCTCGGCCTGTGCGAACTACGCGGTGGACGATTGCGACTTTCTGATCGCGGTGGGTGCCCGATTCGATGACCGCGTCGCCGGTGGCCGTCCTGACGATTTCGCGCGCGGTGCGCGGTATGTCGCCCATATCGACATTGATGAGGCGGAGATCAACAAGGTTAAACGGGCGCACTGGACGCACGTAGGCGACGCGAAGAATACGTTGCTGTCACTGATGAAGCACAGTTCAGCCGCTCAGTCGCCTTTGGACTGGCTCGATCATATAAAGGAATTGAAGCGGGTCTACGGTATGAACTATGACCGGAGCAATCCGGCGATTCAGCCGCAGTTCGTTGTCGAAAAGCTCAGTGAAATTACCGGAGGGCGAGCAATCATCTGCACAGGCGTCGGCCAGCATCAGATGTGGGCTGCACAATTTTTCGACTTCGTCGAGCCGCGAAGCTTCCTGACTTCGGGCAGTATGGGGACGATGGGTTTCGGGCTGCCCGCGGCTATCGGTGCTCAACTTGCGCGACCGGACGCCCTCGTGATCGACATCGATGGTGACGGCAGCATCCGCATGAATATCGGCGACCTGGAGACGGCAACCACGTACGGCGTGCCCGTCAAAGTATTGCTGCTCAACAATCTCGGTGACGGGATGATCCGGCAGTGGCAGCGTCTTTTTTACGAGGGTCGATTGTGCGTGAGCGACAAGTCGCTTCATCGCAAGGATTTTGTCACGGCAGCTCGGGCCGACGGGTTTGAGTTTGCCTGTCGGGTTGAAGCGATAAGCGAACTCGAGGACAAACTTAAAGCCTTCGTAGAGTTTGATGGACCGGATTTCCTCGAAGTGATGGTCGACCAGAACGCTGATGTGTTTCCGATGGTGGGGCCTGGGCAAAGCTACTCGAATATGATCACCGGGCCGTTTATCCCGTCCCGGTCTGAGCGAGAAGCCGGAGGGAAGGGCGCAGAGCGTCAAGCGGCTGCGGATATGTTCTAACCATACTTCGTATAACGAACCTCGACATGTAAAGAAAGACGTAACCACAAACGATGGACAAGATTTCCGCAATGAAGGTGTATGTGAAGGTGGTCGAATCGACTAACTTCACGAGAGCCGCCGAAGTTTTGCATACGTCGGCGGTCTACGTTACCCGTATGGTTCAGGCCCTTGAGTCGGATCTGGGCGTGAAGCTTCTTAACCGAACAACTCGCCGAAGCAAGCCGACAGATGCGGGCCTTCGCTACTACGAACGTTGCGTCGCGCTTCTTCGGGATTTAGACGAAATGGACGCCGACGCTCAGGCTTCCAAGGGAAGCAAAAGCGGAATGGTGCGTGTCAGCATGCCGTCGCTAGTCGCGAAGTCGACCGTTATCCCTGAGCTACCGAAATTTTTCGCCAGTAATCCTGATATTCGACTGGACATCAGCATTGCTGATCACCACCCCGATCTGATCGAAGAGGGGCTGGACTGCGCGCTGCGCGTGGGAACGGTGAGCGAACCTGGACTAGTCGCTAAAACAGTTGGTCATTACAAAACGCTGACCTACGCGTCGCCCGAATATATCCGGGCCTATGGCGAGCCCTTCACCCTGGATGACCTCGGCGATCACATCGGCGTGAGTTACGCCTTGAAGTCAGGCCGTATCAGGAGTTGGGAGTTTCTCGAGGGAAACGAGGTCCGTTCCGTTCCGCTGAAGAGCGCGATCCTGGTGAACGACGCAGATACCTACGTGGCATGTGGGCTTGCGGGTCTCGGATTGATACAGGGGAGCACTTTTATACTCGACGCCCATGTGCGATCAGGCCGGCTGAGCAAGGTTCTGAGAGACTATCCGTTAAATCCCCGCCCTGTGTCCGTTGTGTATATGCCCAATCGAACCAAACCAAGGCGGGTCGATATTTTTATCGACTGGTTAGTCGATTTGTATTCGACTCATCGTGCCGACTAAAGCTGATTCGCGTCGGCAGGCCGGCTGCTGCCGTATGCATCAACGGTATGAGATGCTCGAGAGTCTGCCAGACTTCGAGGTAGCGATGGTTATTGATCGCAGTATGCTGCATGCCGATATTCGCTGGCCGGCTTCGTTCTCAAATCGGGGATCCCCTTCGCGTGTCTTATTTGGAGTGACGTACTCAGGTGTTGCCCTGGTTTTCAGCTGTCTGCTCAATGGTGCGACAATAATGCAAAGACCAGCCACTTCAAGGCGGTGTGCGCCGAAGGTCCGCTCAATTCAAAGGACAAGAACATGCGTCGATACATCTATCTCGCGGCGTTACCTGCGGCCTTTGTTGCTGGCATGTTTGCATCCCATCTGGGCACACCGGCGCAAGCTCAGGCGTCAAACGTGGCGCTGACGGCGCAGATCATCGACCTCGCGGCCATAACCGATGCCGATCTTGGTCCACAGATTCCGAACATGGGTACCCTGCGTTCGAAAGGCCTCGTAGTCACGCCGAGCGGAACAGTCGCAGTGCAGACCGGTAACGTACCCAAGCATACGCATAGGGGTTCTGACGAAATCCAGTACGTGATTTCGGGAAGCGGTACTTTCTGGCTGGGTAACGAACAACGCCAGATTCACCCCGGCGACCTGATCATTATCCCGAAGGGGATGGTGCATGCGGGGTCCGAGCCGACCAGCGGTGAATTCAAGGTCCTGTCTATCAAGCTGCCGCCGCAAGCTCCAGGCGACATGCAGATGGTTCCCTGACGTGTCGTCGATGTCCTGCCATTGCGGTCATTCAAAGAATCGCCGCAAGCTTGGCGAAGTTCGATCCCGTCACGCTTACTTGCGCGCTTTCGCGGTCCCCTCATACTTTTTCCAGTATTGAAACTCGTCTTCGTGCACCTCAAAATCAAGCTCCGAGACGCGCTGCAGGAGCCCTTCTTGCACGTCAGCCACGGCCTTGTTGTAGATACTGGGGCCAATTTCCTCCAGGAAAAAGCCGAGGAGCGCGCCAGCAGCGATGTTGCCGATAGGCTCCTCCATATTCTTCTCGAAATATCTCTGAATGGATGCAATCGCATCGGCTCGAACTTCTTTAGTCAATTCAATTGTCATGGAAGCTATGCCCGGCTAAATTTTGTGAAAGAGGCCCTATCCGATTGACGATTGCTGACCACGTCAGCAATCAGGCTTACTGGTGCCGAATTTTAGTGAATCAGGATTATTCACCATCGGTTAGGGTCTTTATCCGGCGTTCGTCCGTCGATTGTCAACGGTCCAGGTGCGCCACGGAGAATGGCCGCGTATGCGCACCGATGGCCACTGTGTCACAGCGGCACCCTTTGCCGACATACAGTTAGCACCAGTTGCCGGAGCCAACGATGAACAGGGTCGACCTCTAAACGAGGATGCCACATCTGCGACACCGTAATTTTTTCGGTCGTAACAGGCAGCTCGAAAGCGTAGGTGGTTCTGGAAAGGGACGATTCTTGATGTTGAGGTTGATTGCCCAGAAATGACGCAGGCACGAGGGCGACCAAATCGGAGGCTCGGGCCACGGCCAGCGCGGCGGGAAAACTTGGGACCACGGCGACGATCGTTCGTTCTAACCCTAAAGCGGTCAACGCTTCATCTACCGGTCCGCTTGCGTGTCCGCGGCGCGAAGCAACAACATGGCCGAAGGAGACGTACCGTTCGGCTGTTACTTCGCGCTCCAATTCGAGCGGATGCCCCTTTCTGACGACACCGAGAAAGCGATCCCGGAACAGGGCCTGCACTCGGACTTCCGGCCCCATTTCGCCTAAGACACCGATCTCAAGGTCGGCTGAACCCTCTCGCAAATGCGCTGCCGTTTTCTCAGCCTTGGGCGCGAAACGCAACCGCACGAGCGGCGCGATTGCCGTCGCCGCGGCGATAAGCGGAGCGCCGAAGGCTTCCACAAAGCCGTCGTTCGCTCGAATCGTAAAGGTGCGCTGCAACGTTGGGAAATCCGGCTCTGTTGTCGAGGGACCAAGTACTGCACGTGCCTCATGAACCGCATTTTGAGTGCGTTGACGAAGTGCCTCCGCATGGGGTGTCAGCACCATACGGCGCCCCGCGCGAACCAATAATGGGTCGCCGATTGCCTCGCGCAGCCGGGTCAACGTGCGACTCATTGCCGAGGCGCTCAATCCCAGTCGACGCGCAGCGCCGGCCACGCTGCCATCGGCAAGCAATACGTCGAGCGCAATGAGTAGGTTCAAATCGGGATCGGACATGCCCGATCGTAGCACCAACCGTCGAGACATGGCGTTTGGTGCATGTTATAAGTGCAAACGTTGCGTCTTCCGCCATGTCTCCCGCATCGATATATTCCCTTGACTGACACGCCAACGGGCGCGCAATTCGCCAATGCCACGCGCAATCAGGTTTCATCAACAGGGAGCTATCAATGCAAGACTTATCTCTACAGAAAACCGTTCTCCTCATCGGTGCATCCCGCGGCCTTGGCTTCGCAATGGTCGAGGAATACCTCAAACGCGGCTGGCGAGTGATAGCCAGCGGGAGGGAGGGCTCCACGGAAAAGCTTCTTCAACTCGCGAAAACTTCGCACGGAGCGCTTGAAGTTGAAACAGTCGACATCACGATTCCGGAGCAGGTCGCCGCGCTACACGGTCGTGTCGAAGGTCGACGATTGGATGTGCTTTTCGTGAATGCCGGTGTCAAGAACGACGATCGTGAAACGATCGCGGATGTCTCGACAGAGGAATTTGTGCGCGTCATGGTGACGAACTCGTTGAGCCCCATGAGAGTCATCGAGGTGTTTCAGGACCTCGTGCAACCGACCGGAACGATTGGCGTCATGTCGTCCGGGCAGGGCAGCTTAACAAACAACGATAACGGAAATTATGAGGTCTACCGGGGCAGCAAGGCCGCACTCAACATGTTCATGCGTAGCTTTGCTGCGCGCCACCGAAACGACACAAAAACTTTCCTACTGATGGCGCCCGGATGGGTACGGACGGACATGGGCGGTCCTGAGGCGCGTCTGAGTATCGAAGAAAGCATCCCGAACTTGCTGAGCACGATTGAGGCTTACGAAGGGCGTTCCGGATTGCATTACCTGGACTACCTGGGGAGAGTCGTTCCTTGGTGAACGGCGGCGTGAGCTTCAATTCGCACACTCGCGTACAGATTTGCTTGACGCAGATGCGCGTAGCAACGCTGACAACCCTCCGCCGCCGCCCCGTAATTCATTTGCTACACTTGATCGAGAAGCAGACCTGTGTGGCGCTCGGTTTGACCCTGATGGCGGCGGCTGAGTTGCGAATCAACGCGACTCGAGTAGTTTGACGTTTTTTCTGTTCATGGACGTGGCGCCACAACTGCAGGTCCGAGCGTCGGTCCTTCGTCGCATGGCATGAAATAGTGCGGAGGTGTCGCCATGACTGAGTCTTCCGATTTCCGGAGCAAAAAGATAGTGCTTAATCACGGAGCCGGCCGTATGCCCGCGCTCGGATTTGGCACGCTAATTCCCGATGCAGCTACGACTACCAGCGCTACCAGAGACGCGCTGGAAGCCGGCTATCGACACTTCGATTGTGCCGAGCGATATCGGAACGAGCGCGAGGTGGGCGAGGCGCTGCGCATAGGGCTTGCTGCCGGAGGGATCGCACGCGAAGACATCTTCGTGACCACTAAATTGTGGAACTCGAATCATCGGCCCGAGCGTGTCGAACCGGCTTTCGAGGCAAGTCTTGAAAGGCTCGGGCTCGACTATCTTGATCTCTATCTGATACACACTCCGTTTGCATTTCAACCGGGGGATGAGCAGGACCCGCGCGATGAAAACGGCGATGTCATCTACGATAAAGGCGTGACTTTGCTAGACACGTGGAGGGCGATGGAAGATCTCGTGGACCATGGAAGATGCCGGGCCATCGGACTGTCTGACATCGGCTTGAACGAATTGCGACCTCTCTATGAATCGGCACGAATCAAGCCGGCGGCGGTGCAGGTCGAAGCCCACCCGTATCTTCCTGAAACGGAACTTCTGGAATTCTGCAAAGAGAAAGAGATCGTGTTTTTGGCTTTTGCGCCATTAGGTCACGGAATCAGGCCGGGGCCACTCGAGGATCCAGTCATCACGCAGATTGCCGCGCGAATTGGCAAGACGCCAGCACAGGTACTGCTTGCCTGGGCAATCCAGCGTGGCGGGGCTTTGCTCACCACCCCTAAAAGTGCGGCTCGTGCGCGAGAGAATTTCGATATTTCCGCGCTTCCGGCAGACGCGTTCGACGAGATCAACCGGATTGAGACGAGGCAGAGGTTCAATGAAGTCGTCAAGACGGGCAGCCCCGGGTTCATTCCGCGACGCGCGCAATAGATAGATGTGAACGGTATCCGGAGGCACGCCATGCAGGACGAAAAAATACGTGAATCCCTGAATGCGCACTGGCAGGCGTCGGCGACCGGCGATGTCGACGCGGAACACGATATTTACGATGACGATGCCATCTGTGACTATCCCCAATCAGGTGAACGAATCGTCGGGCGAATTAATTTGCAGGCTCTGCGGAGTCATCATCCGGATAAGCCATCAGGTTTCGATGTCAGGCGAATTCAAGGAGAAGGGAATCTCTGGATCACGGAATACACCATCACCTATCAGGGGCGAACGGCTTATACGGTAAGCATTATGGAGTTCCACAACGGCAAGGTTGTTCACGAGACCCAGTATTTTTCGGATCCCTTTGAAGCACCGGGTTGGCGCAGCCAATGGGTTCAACCGATCGCGTGACGTCGCGTTGCGGCGAGATGAGCCCACTAGCTTGATAGCCGTACTTTCGATTTCCCGCTATCCGGCCAGCTCACGATGCAAGGCCCGATATTCATGCGAAAGTTTGTGTCCCGGATCAAGGTGAATGACGGGGGTCGCCTGCTGATGCGATTCGCGGATTTTCACGGACGAAGACAGCCGCGAGGCCAGCACCGGCAAGCCCTCGCTGACGAGTTCGTCGACCAGCTTTTGAGGCAGGCTCGCACGAGGCTGAAACTGGTTGATGACAATTCCCTCCACCTCCAGTGCAACGTTGTGATCCTGCTGGATCTCCTTCACGTTTTCCAGCAACGTGTAAAGCGCGCGGCGGGAAAAGTCATCACAGTCGAACGGGATCAGACAACGCTCGACGGCGATCAGCGCAGAGCGGGTGTAGAAGTTCAACGCCGGCGGCGTATCGATATAAATCGCGTCATACATGTCGAGTTCGTTGAGCGCGTCACGCAACTTGTAGATCTTGTAGCGGGATTCCAGTTTGCCGTGCAACGCGTCCAGGTCAGGATGAGCGGGCATGACGTCCAGATTCTCAAACGGCGTCGGATGAATGAAAGACGTTACTTCTACGGGCCTGAAGCTAAACGTTAGCGCGGTTTCAAAGAAGCCGGCGACGGTGGGGTGGACCTCGCTGGCCCGCGAGCCGAGCAGGTATTGACTTGAGTTCGCCTGGGCATCCAGATCGATAACCAGAGTGCGCAGACCTTCACTGGCGCTGATGGCCGCAAGGTTGCAGACGATAGTCGATTTGCCTACACCACCTTTCTGATTGAATACGACGCGCCGCATGTTCTCCCCTTGAACGGAAGCTGTCCCAAAACCCCAGCATACCTGAGTCAGCGGACCGGGACGGATACGAGCGGCCATTTTCCGGCATGGGTAGTTGTGTCGTTGAAGGGCAGAGCCCGTCGGCAACACGGATTGGGCATGGCATGCGGCGGGCGTGACTTACCGGACGCGCGAAGTCGTGGACGGGGTCATTTTTGCTCTGAAGCGCACCATACAGGCAGCACGATTTACCGGATTGAGGGCCGCCCAACGCGCTACGGGAGGCTTCAATTTACCGTAACACTCCGTTCGTAGCATTCGGCGAGCATCCCAGCATCGGCGCGTCGCTTTTGTGCGCTTGGAAGGGCATTCCGGTGCTTGTATAAGCGTCGTGCATGCGAGAATCTTGCGAAGCTGGTCTGTTTGCATTGAGGCGCTGCAGCACCAGTCGTGCACTGCTTGCGAACGTCGGTCAAATCAACGAGAAAACCGTGCCGAGGAGGTGGCGTCAATGAAGCCGTATAACCGAACGCTCGATGCGTTGCGCCCCAGTTTGACCACGAACTTTCTGGTCGGCGGCGGAGAAATGGGTGAGCTGATCCGCGCGTACGACTGGAGCTCGACTTCGCTCGGCGAGCCACAGAGTTGGCCTCAAGGTCTGAAGACCGCCATCCGCATCATGCTCACGTCGCGCCAGCCGATCTGGATCGGCTGGGGCCCGGAACTGCTGTTCTTCTATAACGACCCCTATAAGTCGATTATCGGCGGCAAGCATCCGGTGGCGCTCGGTCAGCCGACCGAGGTGGTGTGGCACGAAATCTGGAACGACATCGCGCCCCTGCTCGCCACTGCACTGACTGGCGAAGAAGGCACCTTCGTCGAACAGAAGCTGCTGATCATGGAGCGCAACGGCTTTCCCGAGGAGACTTACTACACCTTCTCGTATAGCCCGGTCCCCAACGACGACGGCAGTGCCGGCGGGATCATCTGCGCCAACAGCGACGATACCGCGCGTGTCATCGGCGAACGTCAACTGATGCTGTTGCGCGAACTGGCCGCCTCGACTGCGGATGCCAGGTTGTGGCGCGAGGCCTGCGAGTTGAGCATGCGCGCAGTGCAGACCGATTCGCACGATATCCCGTTTGCCCTGCTGTACATGGCCGAACCGGGGGAAGCGGACGTCACGCTGGCGGGCGCCAGCGGTATCGAGCCCGGCCATCGCGCGGCACCCGCATCGATGCGCGCTACCGACGCAGCGTGCTGGCCGTTTGCAGAAGTGCTGCGCACGCAAACCCCGGTGGTCGTGTGCGATCTGGCGCAACGCTTCGGCCCCGGGTTGCCGAGCGGCCCGTGGAGCCTCGAGCCGGCTCAGGCCGTTGTGCTGCCCGTCACGCCCGGCGGCGAGGCGGCACGGGCGGGCGTCCTGGTCGCCGCGCTCAATCCGTGCCGCCCGCTCAACGACGGCTATCGGGCCTTCCTCAATCTGGTGACCGGGCAGATCGGCGCGGCCATCGGTTACGCCCATGCGTACGAGGAAGAGCGGCGGCGCGCCGAAGCGCTCGCTGAAATCGACCGCGCCAAGACTACCTTCTTCTCGAACATCAGCCACGAATTCCGCACCCCGCTCACCTTGATGCTGGGTCCCCTCGAAGAGTTGCTCGCCAAGCCCGATGGGACAAGCGAAGTCGATCGCAACCTGATCGAGATCACGCATCGCAACGGCCTGCGGCTCCTGAAGCTTGTCAACGCGCTGCTCGACTTTTCGCGTATCGAAGCAGGGCGGTTTCAGATCAGTCCACAACCGACCGATATCGCCGCATTCACCGCCGAGCTCGCCGCGCTGTTTCGCTCCGCCATCGAGACAGTCGGGCTGCAACTGGAGGTGGACTGCGGACCCGCTCCGGTGATTGCAGCGATCGATCGCGACATGTGGGAAAAGGTCGTGATGAATCTGCTGTCGAACGCGTTCAAGTTCACGTTTGCCGGCACGATCAGGGTGACCGTGCGGCAGGCTCAGCACGGCAGCATCGAGATGAGCGTGGCGGACTCGGGGATCGGGATTCCGCCTGATGAGATTCCACGGCTCTTCGAACGGTTTCACCGGGTCGCCGGATCGGCGGGGCGCTCGGTTGAGGGCAGCGGCATCGGCCTCGCGATGGTGCAGGAACTGGTCAAGCTGCACGGCGGTACGATCCGGGTCGACAGCGTGCCCGGCACCGGCAGCTGCTTTACCGTCGTGTTGCCGCGCGCCACTGGACTCGTCGGCGCGCCGGAACCCGCGGTTGCCGCACCGGCCACGCTGAGCCGGCACGCCCTTGCGTATGTCGATGTCGCGCGGCGCTGGATTCCCGCCTCGAACCCGCTTTCCGACGTCGAGGTGGACGAGACGCAATCCTTGCTGGATCCGGCCGAAACGCCGGCGCCCCGCCCTGTCGGACACGTCGCCGGACGGGTGTTGGTGGTCGACGACAACGCCGATTTGCGCGACTACATGCGCCGCATTCTCAGCCAGGCGGGGCACGAGGTCACGGTCGCCGTCGACGGGCAGGACGCGCTGGAGACGGTGCGGGCGAGCGTCCCTGATCTGATCGTTTCGGATGTGATGATGCCGCGGCTCGACGGCTTCGGTCTGTTGCGCGAACTGCGTGCCGACCCCGCCTTGCGCGAAACGCCGGTGCTGCTGCTCTCGGCCCGTGCGGGGGAAGAGGCGCGCGTGAGCGGTCTCGAGTCCGGCGCCGACGACTATCTGACCAAGCCGTTCTCGGCGCGCGAGCTGTTGGCGCGCGTGGCGGGCAATCTGCAACTGGCCCGGCTAAGGCGGGAAACCGAACGTAATCTGCGTGAAGAGTCGCGGACGCTGGAAATCCTCAACCGCGTCGGTACGGCGGTGGCTGCGGAACTCGATCTGAGCCGGGCCGTGCAAGTCGTGACCGACGCTGCAACAGAATTGACGGGCGCCGCCTTCGGCTCGTTCTTCTATAACGTACCGGACCCGCAGGGCGGGCAGGCCGACGGGGGCGGCACCTACCAGCTGTACTCGCTCTCCGGCGCGCCGAAGGACGCGTTCGCCAGCTTGCCGATGCCACGCAACACCGCGCTGTTCGCGACGACCTTCAAGGGCGAGGGCATCGTGCGCGTCGATGACGTCACGCAGGATCCGCGTTATGGCCTGAACGCGCCCTTTCACGGCATGCCGCCGGGCCATCTGGCGGTCCGCAGCTACCTCGCTGCGCCGGTGGTCTCGCGTACCGGGGAGGTGCTCGGCGGTTTGCTGTTCGGCCATCCGGAAGCGGGCGTATTCGGCGCCCGCGCCGAACGCCTCGTCGTCGGTATTGCGGCGCAGGCGGCCGTCGCCATCGACAACGCGCGGCTGTATCAGGCGGCACAATCGGAAATCGCCGAGCGCACCAAGGCGGAGCAGGCGCTGCGCGATCTGAATGAGACGCTTGAGCGCCGCGTAAGCGAGGCCGTCGCCGATCGCGACCGGCTTTGGGAGCTGAGCGAGGATCTGCTGGTGGTGGCCGATTTCGAAGGCTCGCTGCAGCGTATCAGTCCTTCGTGGCAAAGCACGCTCGGCTATTCGGTGCATTGGCTGACGTCGCACTCCTACATGGAGCTGAATCATCCCGATGATGTCGCCATGATCACCGAACAACTCGAGCGCTTGCGGCGCACGGGCGTGCCGGCGCGTTACGAGTGCCGACTGAAGCGCATCGATGGTACGTGGCGTTGGATAGCGTGGACCCTGTCGTTCGACCGGGCTTCGGACCGCATCCATGGCGTGGGGCGCGATGTCACCGCCGACAAGGAAACTGCCGAAGCCTTGCGGCATGCTGAAGAAGCGCTGCGGATGTCGCAGAAGATGGAGTCGATCGGCAAGCTGACCGGCGGCGTGGCGCACGATTTCAACAACCTGCTGCAGGTAATCGGCGGCAATCTGCAACTGCTGGCGAAGGATGTGGCCGGCGCGGACAAAGCCGAACAGCGCGTGCGCAACGCGCTGGCAGGCGTGGCGCGCGGCGCCAATCTCGCGTCGCAGTTGCTGGCATTCGGCCGGCGCCAGCCGCTTGCGCCGAAGGTCGTCAATCTCGGCCGCTTTATTCGCGGGCTGGACGATATGTTCCGCCGCGCGCTCGGCGATGGCATCGAGATCGAGACGGTGGTCTCCGGCGGCCTGTGGAACACGCTGGTCGATCCGTTTCAGGTCGAAAACGCGCTGCTCAATCTGGCGATCAACGCGCGCGACGCGATGCGCGGACACGGCAAGCTCACGATGGAGGCGGGCAACGCCTCGCTCGACGACGCGTATGCGCAGCGCAACGCGGATGTGACGCCGGGCCAGTACGTGATGGTCGCGGTCACCGATACCGGCTCGGGCATGCCGCCGGAGGTGCGCGAGCGCGCCTTCGAACCGTTCTTCACGACCAAACCGGAAGGCCAGGGGACGGGGCTGGGACTGAGCATGGTGTTTGGCTTCGTCAAGCAGTCCGGCGGTCATGTCAAGATCTACAGCGAGCGTGGCCACGGGACGACGGTGCGCCTCTATCTGCCGCGCGTGCGCCAGGAGGAGGACCGCGAAACGCAAGTCGATGCCGGTGCGGCCAAGGGCGGTGCGGAAACGGTGCTGGTGGTCGAGGATGACGAGGAGGTGCGCGCCACGGTGGTCGAAATGCTGACCGATCTCGGCTACAAGGTCCTCAAGGCCAAGGACGCCCAGAGCGCGCTGGCCATTGTGGAAAGCGGCGTGCCGATTCATCTGCTGTTTACGGATGTGGTGATGCCCGGCCCGCTGCGCAGCACGGAGCTGGCGCGCAAGGCGCGCGAGCGCTTGCCTGCCATCGCGGTGCTGTTCACCTCCGGCTATACCGACAATGCGATCGTGCACGCCGGCCGGCTCGACGAGGGCATTGAATTGCTCAGCAAGCCTTACACGTTCGAGGCGCTGGCTCGCAAAGTACGCCATGTGATCGGGAATCAGCCTTGGCAGAGTCTCGATGAGAGCGCTTCTAGCGTGCGGGATGCGAGCCCTGGCGCGATCGCTGAGGGGCAGCACGACAAGGTGGGCGGGGGGATTCGTGATCAGTTTCGCGAGGCCGCGCATGCCGACGATGCGCCGGGCGCCGGCGACCCTATCAATCGTCTGCGCATTCTTTACGTCGAAGACGACGAGCTGGTGCGCCCGAGTACCGCCGAATTGCTGCGGACTTTCGGACTGCAAATCGTCGAAACCGGGGGCGAGGCCGAAGCGATGTGCATTCTGCGCGAACAGCCGGTCGACGTGCTGCTGACCGATGTCGGGCTGGCGGGCAAGTCGGGCGTCGATCTCGCGATCGATGCGTGCCGGGAGCGTCCACAACTGCAGGTGATTTTCTTGACCGGCTACGACCTCGTGCTGACGCCCGAACAGCGGCAGATGCTGCCCAACGCAATTCCACTGCGAAAGCCGTATGATCCGCTCGCGCTGATCGATCTGCTGCGACGCTGTGCCTGCTGAAGCAAGGAGGGCGCTTGCGAACTGACGAACCGGCACGGCCCATATGCTGATCGTTTATCCGCATCGCCCTTCCTCCATAACGTTCTGTATCCACACCTCCGCGAACGGGCGATGGCGACCTCGCGGCCGCCACCGGTTTTTTCCCCTCCTCGTTGCGGCTCTGCCGGGCTCAGTTCGTCTGCACCTCGATCCGGCGTGGGCGTGCTTCGTCGCGACGCGGAATCGTCAGCTTCAGCACGCCGTCCTGCAGGTTCGCATCGATTTCCGATGTGTCGAAGTCCGGGCTCAGCGAGAACGCGCGCGCGAAATGCGGTTGCCGGATCTCGGCGTGCTGCAGCCGCAGGCCGGCGGGCGTCGGCACAACTGCTTCGGCCTCGATATAAAGATTGCCGTCGTGCACCTTCACGTCGAGTTTGTCCTTTGTGACGCCTGGCAGGTCCGCCCACAGCGTGATGCCCTGGCTGTCCTCGAACACGTCGACTGCGGGTGCGAGCGTCGTCCGCCGTGCCGGCTGCTCACCCTCGCGTCGTGCTACCGCTTTCTGGTCGCGTTCAGCGACCTGTGTCCTGTCGTTCATGGCTTGCTCCTTGAATGCATGGCATTACTGAACGGTAATGGCTCGCGGCTTCGACGCTTCACGCTTGCCGACGCTGATCGACAGGCAACCGTTGGTGTAGCGCGCCTGCACCCTGTCGGGATCCGCATTCTGCGGCAGCTCGATCACGCGCCGGAAACTGCCGCTGAACCGCTCCTGTGCATAGGTGCGGCTGTCGTCCCGGGTTTTGTCATCGCTGCCGGTCTGGGCGGCCTTGCGCTCACCGCTGATTGTCAGCAGGCCCTTGTCGATCGACACGTCGAGTTCGGCCAGCTTGAGACCGGGCGCGAACGCGACGATTTCGATTGAGTCGTCGGTCGTACCGATGTTCACCTGCGGAAAGGCCCCGAAGCGGCCCGAGCGGATGCTGGACGGAAAACCGCCGAACCTCTTGCCCAGCAGTCACGAGTGAACTGCCGCCGCGCACCGAGGCATGCCAAACACGACTGCCGCCAGTGCGAGCAGGGCTATCGCTACATTGAACCACAGTGCTGCCGCAGCGGCCAAACGTAGCTCATCATTTCCTGGCCCAACCAATGCTTGCGCCGATTGACCATCGACGTTGGCAAGTGCCTCAAATATGGCAGCCGATGTCGCGACACCCAACGCGGTACCCAGCGAGGATGCCATCTTGTAGATTCCCGACGCCGCCCCTGATCGCGATTCCGCAACGCTCGACAATGCGGCATCGGTCGACGGCGTCGCGTAGATCCCAAGTCCGGCGCCAATCAAAGTAAAGCCGAAGAACGCAACGGTCACGTATTGGGAAACAGGCAGAGACGTGACGGTCAACAATATCAGACCGACAACCGTGGTCGCGCAGCCAAGTACCATCGGGCGACGTGGGCAACCCCAACGCTGCTGCAACTTTTCCCCAACCCGGATCATGACGAGGATTGCGACGAGATACCCTGCGGTCATCAGTCCGGACTGGAGCGACGAAAGTCCGAAAGCGCTTTGGACGAGTAACAACGCGATGAGCAACGCGCCCGCAACGCCATTCAAAAAAAAGTTCGACAGCGTAGAGGCCGTGTACGCCGAATTGCCAAACAAGCTGAAGTCGACAACCGGATAACTCGCGCGACGCTCGAAAAGAACAAACACAGTGGCGGCTAGACCGGATATGACGGTCGTCGTCACTATGAAGGTACTTAGCCACCCGACTTCTGCACCTTTAGCGACAACCAGGTGAAGAGCCACCATTGCAATAACGAAGGCCCATGTACCCGTCCAGTCGATTGGCCTCCTGTTGACGTCGACCACTTTGCTTTCGGGCGTTCCGCGAATTAGCGTCCAGCTCACGACCGCAACTAGCGTTGACATCCAGAAGATCCAGCGCCATCCGATCGTCGAGTCGACGGCGCCCGCCAGAAGTGCGCACAGTCCGGAGCCGCCCCATGAGCCAATCGACCAGAAACTGAGTGCCCGCTGACGCTCTTCGCCGTCGTAATATGCGTTCATGAGCGACAAGGTCGCGGGCATGATACACGCGGCAGACAGGCCCTGAATCATGCGTCCTGCCATCAGAAAAACAGCTGTGCCGCATGGAGACATTGCAATCAGCAGGGATCCAATTGCGCTCAATGCGAGCCCAACGGTAGTCACCTTGACGCGGCCGAACCGGTCGGCCAGTCCGCCCGCCACCACAATGAACGCGCCCGTAAACAGCGCTGTCACGCTTACAGCGATGTCGCTCACGCTATTGCCGATCCTCAGTTCCGTCCTCATTGAGGCCAACACATTGAATGTCGTCTGAGCAAAAAGCCAGAAGGTGACAACTGAGAGCACGATTCCAGCGATGAGCTTGTCGTCGCCCTTGTATTCAAGAATGCTCACCGGGTCGCTGCAACGGGACATTGTTGTTTCTCCTTGATCTCGGATGAGACCCGACGCCATCTCTCCCCAAGTAACCCAATGCGAACGGGACGCGCGGCATTGAAGCGTCGCCTGGCTTTCCAGTGAGATAAAGCGCACGCGGTTGCCATAGCGTCGGGGTGCGCGTGCGCCGCCTGATGCTGGACCGCAACGGGCAACGCGGGGGCGATTGCCATCGTCGATGGCTGCGGTGGTCCCGCCGAGAATTTCGAGACTCGTAACAAGCGCGACTGCCGTATTCACCGCATTACCGACGATATGCAGTCTAGATTTGATGCATGTCCACATGCCATATGTCGTTCGACATAGTGTCGCGTGAGTGGGCAATGCGTGCGGCTGCTCTTGAGTTGGTCAACTACGAACGTCCTGCCTGGGCCTTGACCATCGCGCGGGATACCGAGCCGAGAATGTCTCTCTATCCGCGATGGATCTTCCGCGTGTACATCACCTGCACATCGGCTTGGGATCCGGTTTGCTCACCTGCGGTCGGTAACTTCCGTTTTGGCCCGTGCGGCCGCATCCGTCGACATAGAAAGCGGGCCGCCGCGTCGAATCACGCAATGATTGGTTCACTTAATCAAGCGGTCGCGCAAGCGGGAATCACCGAGCGGCAGCGATGGCCGAACTGCTGTCCCCGAGAAGCCGGCTTGGGTGACCGGACCACTCTGTTACCTGCCGTTGAGCCCTTGGCAGCGCGACCGGCGGCAGTGGGTCGCCTGCCGCCAGTCGACAGCTGGTCGTTGCTGCGTCGTCAGTGGTATCTCCCGGCTGGTTCCCGTTTGGCTTCAGCGGCGGCAAGGCGGATTCGGACGCTGCAATTGCATGGCTAGGAGGCTGGCCGGATAGCGACCGGCACATCCGGTGCCGGACGCATTGCCTGATCGTTGACGTATGCGACCGAGACACTAACTAGGCTTAAACGTCTTTGGTGTCGAATACGAGAAGCTCGACTCCGGCCTGTGCGAAATTGGCTAGATCGCTCGCGCTCGTTCGGCCTTCGGGTGAATTGAGTGCCTGTTGCAGAGCATCCATCGAATCAAAGCTCAGGATCGCTGCGAGGTGATACGGAGAGTCGCCTTGCGGGGTCGCTACCGGCCCTGTACTAACTTCATAGCGCTGAAGCCCAGGTATCGTTTTGGCAAGAGGCACATGATTCGAGAAGTAGTGTGCGTCAAATACATCCGGGTTTGACGGCGTCTTGTAAAGTGCGATGAGCTTTGCCATGGTCAGTCTCCTTGAGCACCCGCTCGAAATCGGTGCACGACAGAATGAGCGCGTCGCGTTCCAAGCCGCCGACGGCCCGGATCATGCCGGCCTGATATGGGTTCGGGTGGACAACCGTCTTACCTTGTTGAGATTTCCGCTTGAATTCTACTCTGGCTGTGAACTCGCATCGAAACCTGTCACGAGTCTTTGCATGTTTGCCAGACGGCCTAAGGTCCCTTGAAGCCCGGACCTGCCCACGAGCGAGGATGTCAGTCATGGGTCCGGTAGTGTCGGTCACGACAGGCAACCTGCAAACTTAAACAACTCCAGACCTTCGCTCAAGTTGCCATACGGACATTCAAACGGCGGCTCCGCACCAGATAGCAGGTCTTCGTGTGCTCGATACGTACACCCCCCACTTCATCTGGAACCAGGACACCATCGCGTGGGTGATTCGGGCGTAGGGGGCGGCGAAGGCGCCAGCAGTCGATACGAAGACGGTTGATATGTTTGCAGACGTACCCGTTCAGTCGTGAGCCCCTTCTTCGATTATCTTCGGGTCAATGAATCCCACGGTTTCATTGGGATACTGGATGTGGACTGCTGCCACGACGGCGTCCTGTGGCACGTAGCATCTAATGTCTCCGCGGGTGATCTCGATCATCGCCCCGCCAGTGTCAACGGCGTCGCAAAGCGTCATGCGCCAATCCTTGTTCCGGTGGTGCTTGTGGAAGATGACCGGTGAGATATCGCCCCAATGCTTTCCATTCAAGATGGCGAGCCAACGCATTTTTTGATCCCCTTTGTGATTTTCAGGAAATCTTGGCATGACGCCGTATCCCACCCATTTCGGCGAGTGCCTGCGCCGCTTATCCGGGCCTGCTGTCGTGATTGTCGACGGCATCACGAAGGCGTTCAACGCCTGAAACCTGGATACCGCCGACGACGCACGAATTGTGTTCGGCATACGGCGGCATCGTTGATGATGAAACGCCGCCGCGGCGATGCCCTTTCGGCGTACCACGTGGCTGGGCCGTGGATGCGCGAGATGGATGTTAGAGGTCACCCTCGTCAATCTCGACAACGAATGGTTCGACTGCGTCGAGCGGACCAGAAGGCTCATAGTGAACGCCTCGATGCTGCACGATATCGCGAATACGCGAGGCAATCCTCGTCTGCTCTGGTTGGTTGCTGCTTTCGTAGCGGTCGATTGCCTCCGTATCGATGACGATGACGAAGGGCGCGTTGCGTCTCGGCGCGTCATCTGGCCCGACCACCTGCCATTCGATAACTACGTGGTTCGGCGCGCTTCCTTCAAGAAATTCAACGTCAGACGGGAATTCCTCGTGGAGCACGAATTTGACCCATTCGGACTCGCGAGACATGGCGATCTCCTCAAGAACATTTCTGAAATCCTGGGGCCGCGGCAAGGGCCTGGGAGGACGGTCAAGCCCGCATATTACCGTCGCGTGCGCGCTCACACGGTTCGACATGTCAGTGAATTCGCGCGAGCGTACGAAGCAGGGAATCTCCGTCCTGCGTAACGCGAGGGAGCACGGCACCGCCCGCAAGTTGCTCCATGGCGACCAGTTGACGTTCGAGCAACGCGTCAAGTTCGTCCCTGTCGGCAATCTGTTCGGCGGAGTCCTTGACGAGCATCAAGGTCGCAAATTCATGGGGGCTGAGCATACCTGTCTCCTGAGAGTTCGAGTAGGTGCTGTACGTGGAATGCGCCGGCTACTGGCTTGCGTGCCGTGCCCGCCAGGCTATAGCGCTCGCTTGCGGCGACGCATTACCGGTGGCGCGTTTGGCTGCGATATGCAGCGGGGAATTGATGGTAGCGGGCGGTTCAGGAGTACGGCAATTCGGGGTGGCCCGCATATTAGACATATTGGCCGTAGCGCCCTTCCAAAGGTGCGCGCCGATTAAGCGCTTCCTTCATCGTCGCGCCTCCCTTGTGAAGGGAACCGGTGAGCGAGTGGACGCTTGCCGCCAGTTTGAACCGTTCGATCTGGGACTTTGACTGTCCGTCCAGGGTCTCGGATCAGCCTGTACTTCCGCATCACGTCCATCGCTTCGTCGCCCCGGAGCATGTCGCGAAATGACGCCGGTCGGCCCTGATCGCCCTTGATCCGCCACTCCGCAGTAGGATACCTTCGTTCCGAACGTGTAGAGTACGCAGCGCTATGAAAAACCGTACACGGTGCGTCACAGCAATATTGCCTGTGCTCGTCGCCATCGCGTTGCTCTTTGTGCCATTGCCGCAGTGGGTCGGGCTCGACACGCGCATCGTTACGGTTGCCTTGATTCAACGTCCTTCCAAAGTCGTGTTCGACTATGTCACGACCCCGGCACACTGGCCAGTCTGGCATCCGTCATCGCTCGCGGTGAGCGGCTCCGTTGACCATCCACTCGATCTGGGCGAGCAGGTGACGGAGGAATTTCGTGTGGCGGGCAGACGCGGCCGCGTCGTGTGGACCGTCACCGCACGGGAGCCTCTGAGCAAGTGGACGATAGAGGGAAAAATTGATGGCAGATCGGCTGGCACCGTCACTTATTCGCTGACATCGACCGCGAGCGGAACGCGCTTCGAACGTGAGTTCACTTATCGCGCGCCGTCGTTGTGGTTCGCGACAATCAACTCGCTCGTGTTGCGCGCGCGGATTCAATCGGAATCCGACAACGCAGTTTTGCGACTTAAGAGCCTTCTGGAAGCAACACCGCAGCATTAGCAATTTCGCTCGGCCAGCGCTCCGACTTGCCGTTTTACGAGCAGACACGATCGACCGATGCAAACCAGCGCTGAACGGATTATTCAATGCCCGTTCTGGACGAGAGCAGCCGTTCATAGCCACTTCACGAATGACTGCAACGGGTGTGCACCGCCGGTCGCCAGTACGTGCGGCTCCGAGACGCAAGCGGAGCGGCACTGTGAAGCGCTGGCAGCATGCGTGGCCGAACGTGGCTATGATTGGAGGCGGCGATCTATGCCGAACCAGAAAAGGAGAATGTCGGGATGATTCACGTCATTGCCACGATCACTGCCCAGCCGGGTCAACGGGACGCCGTGCTGGCACTATTCGCCAAGAACCGCCCAGCGGTGCTGGCGGAAAAAGGATGCATCAGCTACGAGGCGGTAGTCGACGTACCGGACTTCGGGACGATGCAGACACCGCTCGGCAATGACACATTTGCCGTAATCGAGCGCTGGGAAAGCGCCGAAGCGTTGAAGGCGCATGCGGCCTCTGCGCACATGGCCGAATATGGACGCAATACCAAGCCGTTGCTGGCTAGCCGCGTCATCAATGTGCTGCAGGCTTGCTAAGACGGCGACTCGCACCGCCCCGTGTGTGTTAGCACGGGATAGCGCGCGGCCGTGCGCTTAAATGATCAACGCACGGCGTAGTCGTCCTCCATGCGGCGGCCCGTGCGAAACGTTCACCATCGGTCCCGGACCAGCGCGTTCGTCCTTGTCGAGCGGCAAAGATAAATATTTTTCGATCGGCACGCCCCCTTCAGGTGCAATCATTCGCTGTCGGGCCATGTGCCGCCATTCGATGAACATATGTGACTGACTGTCCGCTTCCCTGTGAACTTGAGCCGATAACGTGCGGCTCTCCGGGAACCTCTCGAGGCGCGACCTCAGAAGTTTGGCGCTGCCGATCTATTGGACCAAGGTCCTATTGTTTCTCTAGAAAAACAGGAGGAGATTGCCTGTGAGCGATTGCACACCCTTGCGCGTGCTCCCCAAAACTCGGCCAATGATCGGCGGGTTCGAATTGTGGGGCTCTAAGGCAGGGAGCAACCTACTGGGAACCAGCATGATCAGGCTGCGCCGTAGTGCCAGACCAGCGATCTCTGTGGGGATTCGTCGTGGCCCAACTGGAGCGAGCAATGAAAGCAATCAAGACATTAAAGGTGATAGGTAGCGCATTGATCGTTGTGGTATCCATCAATGCGTGGTCGCAGACTAGCGAATCCGCTGCGCCGTCGACTCAATCCAGCATGGCGCCGGCCGGCGGGGGAAGTGCAAAAGCCACCAGACAGGCGAATCGCGCACTCAGCAAGAAAGTGCTTCGCGCGCTCTCGAAGGGCGGTGTCAACACTTCAAGAATCAACGTAATTGCAAAAAGTGGCGCAGTGGCGCTGGCGGGATCCGTCACTGACGCGACCCAGATCGACAAGGCGGGCGAGGTAGCGAAGGGTGTGCCCGGCGTGACGTCCGTGAAGAATTCTCTGACACTTAAAGAAGTGGGTCAGTAATTCTTCTTGATCAGGTCGACCGGTTCGCCCCATCAAACGCCCACTCGACTGCCGGGGGTGAAGGTTGCTTCATAGAGCACCACTCCGGTTAGCCAAGCCTGCCGATAATTGGCCGATCTTGACCCGGTCCAGGAAAAATCGAACAGGCGGTGGCCTTGACGGTTGTTCGACGCCTGCCGGCACGCGGCGCAGCATGTTCACAGTCATCTCGACCACGGCGGGCCGAACAACCCTCACCGAGCCAGGACAGTCGTGCAGGTGTCAAACGAGAGGAGCGCAGTTCAAAGCCAGGTGCCGCCCTGGCGTTCGGTCGGCTCTTGTGCAAGGGCGTCGAAATCGTGAATCCAGTCCAGATGATGCAGCAGGCTGTCGCGTGCGCGAAGGCGGGCGTTGCGCGCCTGCGCCTCGGGTCCGTCCGGCAGATGCAACACGTCAGCCGTCGATATCGAGGCGTATTGCACCTTGCGCGTGCGGCCCCGCCGCAACCGCTCGTAGGCCTCCTGGGCCTCGCGCCAGCGACCCGGGCCCGCTTTGGCCAACTGCGCGGCCAGCACCACGGCATCTTCGATCGACTGATTTGCGCCCTGGCCATGGTGCGGCACGAGCGCGTGCGCTGCATCGCCGATGAGCGTCACGCGGCCCTTGCTCCAGCGCCCGAGCGGCGGACGATGGAATAGGCCCCAGCGCTGGCTGATCGGCACTGCCGTGATCATCTGCGCCACCGCCGGATGCCAGTCCTTGAACAGGCGTAGCTGCTCACCCTCGCTCGCCGGCGTGACCCACTCGCGCGATGGCCACGGCGAGGGATGGCGCTCGACGAGCAGAAAGTTCTGGTCGCCTTTGTCGCCGATCGGATAGTGAAGCAGATGGCCCTGTGGTCCGACCCAGAACTGGATGGCCTCGGGATCGGGCAGCAGATCCATGCGTCCAGCCGGCACCACACCACGAAAGCCTGAGCAGCCCGAATACAGGGCGTCGTCGTAGCCGAGCATCCAGCGCCGCGTGATCGAGCGTGCCCCGTCCGCGCCGATTACCAGATCGGCGTCGATGTGCTGACCGTTGGCGAAACTCAGACTCACACGATCCGGATGCTGCACGAGATCGGTCAGCCGATGGCTGAGATGAATGCGCTCGAGGCCGACCGCGTTCGACAGCACCGCCTGCAGGTCCGCGCGGTGTACGCCCCAATAGGAGCCGCCGAACTGATCGCGATAGCTCGGTTCGCCACGATGCTGTCCAATCACTTCGCCGCTGCGCCCGTCCCGATAGATCAGCGCGGGGATTTCAGCGCACACCGCGTCGAAGGCTGCACGCAGTCCCATGCGCTCGTAAAACCGCGTCGCATTCGCCGACAGCGCGACTGCCGCGCCGACCTCGCGAAGCTCGTCGGTCTGCTCGTAGAGCTGCGCGTCGATGCCATGTTCTCGCAGCGCGAGCGCGAGCGTGAGGCCGCCGATGCCGGCACCGATTATTGCGATCTTCAGATCCAGCTGTTCCATGGGGTGTCTCCAGTATTCAGACTGAGTGGTTGAGTCGGCACGGCATGCCTGCTGTGCTGAAGGCGGATGTGTGCGCCATGTCTGAATTCTCGGCACCGATCGTCCATTTCACAATAAAATGGGGTGAATTTGCATCATCACTGAAATCAATGAGACCGGGATACCCGCGTCATGAATCTAAGTGAAGTCGATCTCAATTTGCTGCTGCTTTTCCAACGGTTGATGCAGGAGCGGCGAGTCTCGACCGTGGCCGAGCAGATGAACATGAGTCAGCCGGGCGTTAGCAACGCCCTCGCCAAACTGCGTTGACGGCTCGGTGACCCGCTGTTCGTGCGTGGGCCTGGCGGAGTCGTGCCCACGCCGTTCGCGTTGGGTCTCGCTGAGCCGGTTTCCCAGGCGCTCGCGATCTTGCACGCCGCGCTCAATCCCGAGACCGGTTTTGATCCGCTGCGTGTCACGCGCACGATAACGATCGGCATGACCGATATCGGCGAGGTCGTCTTTCTGCCCGCGCTTGTCGAACGGCTGTCGCGCGAGGCGCCGGGCATTGCGCTCAATACGGTTCGCGACACGAGTGTCAATCTGAGCAACGAGATGGCCGAGGGCCGGGTCGATCTCGCCATCGGCCTGCTGCCGCAACTCAAGGGTGGCTTTTATCAGCGCCGTCTGTTCGATCAGCGCTACGTCTGCCTGTTCAGGCGCGGCCATGCGCTCGAAGATGTGCCGCTCACGCTTGCTGCCTGGCGTGAAGCCGAGCATCTGGTGGTGGTGTCCGCCGGCACCGGACACGGTCAGGTGGACGATTGGCTGAAACGGCGAGGCGTGCAGCGCCGGGTGCGATTGACCGTGCCGCACTTCATGAGCGTCGGCTACATCCTGCAACGAACCGATCTGATTGCCACGGTGCCGGAGCGACTGGCTTTGCAGCTGGCGGCGCCGTTCTCACTGAGCCTGCACGCATTGCCCGCGAGGTTGCCCGCCGCGCCGATCCATTTGCTCTGGCACGCGCGAGTCCAGCAGGACGAAGGCAATCGTTGGCTGCGCGGGGTGGTGATCGACCTGTTCGCGGACTCGGCGATGCAAGCGCGCAAAACAAAGTCCGTGCAAAAAAGCTTGTAGTTCGGAACAAGACATCGGGTCGCGCGGGCTGATCGACGCGGTCGAGCAAGCAACGGGATCTGGCGCCATAAACTGCCGCTCACAGACGTCATTGGAGCTGCACACAGTTCCGGTCGCTGGCTATTTGTTGGGGCTCGGAGATCGAAGCGGAAAAATGAACATCGCGGTGGCTAGGCCGATTGATCCGCCGAGGAGCGTCTCCCAGGCGCGGGCGGCAAGCAGCGGGATTGAGTGCACACCACTTGCCGCGAGCGTGACGATTAGCGTGAAAGCGAACGCCCCGCAGGCGATGTCGTAGCGCTCCGGCAACGCCATCGCATAGATGACCATTGCGAGTGCGGCTGCCGTCCAGATCAGCAGCGGCGCGTGCTCTGCGACCGGCAGACAGGCAAGGCCAATCGGAACACCAATCAAAGTACCGATAATCCTGCGCCGCACACGCTGTATGGTCCCGGTTGCCGAACCCGCGACGACGTACGTGCATGCGGTGATCGCCCACGCCGACTCCTCGAGAGCAATCAGGCCGTTCAGGAAGCAGATGACCAACGCGCCGATCGCCGCCTGCAGGCCCATGAAGAACTCCGGCGAACACCTTCCGGGCAACGGTTCCGGCCCGGCAGCGAGTGCCGCCACCGTGACGGGCCGCTCCGCGGGGCCGCTTAGCATGCGCGGCACGACCGACGCCAGCGCGGCGATCAGCGCAGCAATCCCGATCGCCCACAGATCGTCCTTTGTTAAACGAGCGCCGTATGCAAGCAACTCCCCGATATAGATTTGCGATCCGATGCCTGCGCCCAAGACGCCGAATCGTTTGAGATATCCGACCAGAAACGCGCCAGTCACGAGAACCAGTTCCGGCCCCGCCCGACCCGCAAGCTGCAGCGGCCTGGATAGAACCACGAACAGAACCGCGCCTAACGCAGCGGAAAAGCTCAGCAGCGTGAGATCACGGCTTGATTCGGCTCGTGTCGATTTGCCTTCGGACACGCTCGCCCAGAGGGCGAAGCTGCCGGCAAGATACCCTAGCGAGATGCTGCTGGGCACACTATGGGCAATATCCTGCAACGTCCCGAGTGCAGCCGCGATGCCGTACGCCGTCACGAGTCGCAACCCCTTGATTCGACGGTGCGTACCGGGATCGACCCGGTCTAACCAGCGGCCAAGCGCAGTTACCGGCCGCAGCATGCCCCGGCGCGATTTTTCGCCTTGATCAGGGGAGCGTTGCGCGTTGTCATTCATGAGCCTGTCCGCGATCTCTTCCGGGGAACACGCAAGCTGCAATGCGAATTATCCAGGCCGTCTCTGGAGCGGTGTCGATGCGTCGAATTGCGATGGTGTGTCACCTACGATACCAGGATCGTGCGCCAATCGCTCACTAATCCGGCTCAGGCTCGGCGCGAAGTCTACGAGACGCGGCTGGTCCAGATCGCGCATCTCGCCCGTTGGTCTTGCGTGGTTCGCTACGGGATCAGCTGCCCGGCGGCTGGGCCGGAACTCTCTGCCAGCCGCCAGGACAGGCCTTGACATACGGGTAGTAACCCTCGGGCTTCGCGCAGTAGTAATACCAGGAGGGCGCTTGCGGCACGGCGCCGCCGCCCATGTCCGCCTGCCCATCCTGCTCCATGTACTGAGTCGGCGACGGGGACACACCGACCGCCATAGGGCCGTAAGGGTAGTAGCCGGGGTAGTAGTAGGGGAACGGATAGGCGTAGTACGGGTACGGATAGGCATACACAAATCCCGGGCCGAAATAGAAACCAATGGACCCGCCGCAGCAGTAACCACCGTGGTAGTAGTAGCCGTGGTAGTAGCCACCGTGGTAATAGCCACTGCCATGATAAGAGCCGCCATTTCCCCAGCTGCCGCTACTGCCACTGCCATGATAGTCGCCGCCGCCCCAGCCACCGCCGCCGCCATGATAGTCGCCACCACCGCCCCAACCACCGCCATGATAGTAGCCGCCGCCCCAGCCCCCCCTGCCGGCCATAGCTGCGTCGCTAGCGCCCAAGGCCGCCAACACCAGTAATAGCTGGCACACTCTATGCCCATTCATGATGGTCACCTCGACAGTCAGCGCCGATTCAGATTTGACCCGCCGAGCCGAATCCCGCCCGGGGAAAAGCTAGCCTGAATGAGGACCGGCTACTTATAAGTGTATGAATTTTGGAGACACTTTTCCTACTTCGTGTTATGGGGCGCGGCTGTCGGCCGGATCGAACTCAAGAACGACGAGCCGGGGATGCTCGCGTGAATGCGCTGCGACAGCGACGGTTATCGGTGGGCGGCTGAATGGCCGTTTGGCCGTTGGTATTTCTAATGCGGGCGTTTCTGCGCCGAGGCCAATTGGCACAGGGGGGCGTTCACGGAAACTTGACACGGAACCGGGTTGGCCATGAACCGCCGGTCGCCCGCAATGCCGCATGGCCACTTGGGTGGCCGTCAGCCGACCCATTGCGAATGAGAGTTACACTGGAATACCTATGTTCAGGTGCCAGGAGACTTCTATGAGCAAGCATACCCTTGTATCGACTGCCACCGCGTTGCTGTGCGCGGGTGCCCTGACGGGCTTGATCACCACCCCGGCTCAGGCAGGCAACGCGCCGGTGAAATGCCATCTGACGTACAGCATGTCCGGATGGTCGGCAATTTATCAGCACGCCGAAGGACGCGGCAAAATAAGCTGCAGTAATGGGCAAAGGGCCGCTGTCACGATCAGCGTGCACGGCGGCGGCCTGACCGCTGGCAAGTTTCACGTCAGCGGCCACGGCGAGATCAGCAATGTCTACAGTATTAGGGATGTGTACGGGAATTACGCGCAGGCCGGCGCCTCGGCCGGCGCGGGGAAGAGCGGTACTGCTCAGGTGCTGACCAAGGGAACTACGTCGATGGCGTTGACCGGCAGCGGTGAAGGCGTGGACCTTGGTGTAGCAGTCGATGCTTTCAAGATCGAACCGGTGCGCTGAGACATGAGAAAGGCTCCCATGTATTCCCTACATCAGGCGTCATAGCAGTGGAGTCCGAGTAAGGCACTTGAAGCAGCGCAGTATGCCATCGGACTGGGTTCGGCCACGAAGGGACGTTCGATCTCGTCGCCAGAATCGCCGACAATCGGACTCTAGTAAAATGAACTGTCCCTTGTGAGTAGTCGCAAACTGCCAAATCATCGCGCCTCAGCAGAGGAAACATGATCTTCTTCGCGTGGTCCACCGCCGGAGTCGCCGCCTTTGAAAAATTGAGGCGCGATAATCTCGATTGCCAATTGTGGGTGCGTGGAGGCTTGCTAACACAGCAGCAACTCACAGCGCTTCGCTCGACTGGAGCGCAAGTAACCAATTTCACATGCGACATTGGGCCTGAGCATGCTGACACGATTACATACGCGATCAGTGTAATTCGAGAGCATCATCCGAACGAATCAATTTGGGTGGAAAGCTGATGGCGGCAACAGACCTTCGCCGACGTGGTGGCCAATGACCGCCCCATCAACTTGTCTGCGGAGAGCCGGCGGGAATGGCCGTTCCACCTTACAACGGGCCGGAGACCTTGCAATCGCTCGAAAGATATCTGAGGGGCGGTCCGAACCGATGGTCGTAGGCCCGGGTTCGGCCAAAAACGGTCATTGCACTGCCTGCCCGAAATTGACGACAATCTAACAGTCTAAACTTTGCGACAATTGGCACTGCTTGAATCGGAGCGGTCGTGATCAAGTGCGGAGGCGAAAATGGGTAAACCTTCGAGAACAGCGCTATTCTCTGCATCCCGCATGTGGGACTGGCCAACAGTCGCGGCATTATTGGTTGCAGCCCCTGAACTTGTTGCGGCGAGCGACCCGCAGGGGCACACCGCCCTGCATCGGGCATGCGCGGTCAAGCCTGGCAGTAGTCCACAATTGGTCGAACCGA
>NZ_JABBGJ010000043.1 GCF_012927345.1 Paraburkholderia polaris | reverse complement strand
ATGGCCTATCAGGGCGAGTATTTCATCCAGCGATACGGTGAAGAGGCCGTGAAGCGCACGCCGCCTATTCGCCACATGCTCGATGCCGGGTTGCCCGTTGGCGCGGGGACGGACGCGACGCGCGTCGCGAGCTTCAACCCGTTCGTTTCGCTGTACTGGATGGTGTCGGGCAAGACGGTCGGTGGCACGGCGATGTATTCCAGCGAGAACCGTCTGGACCGGATGGAAGCGCTGCGCCGCTACACGGTAGGCAGCGCATGGTTCTCGAACGAGGAAGAGCGTAAAGGCGCGCTGGTTCCTGGCCAGTTCGCGGATTTCGCGGTGCTCAGCGAAGACTACTTTACCGTCGACGAGAGCCGCATCAAGTTCCTGACCTCGGCGATGACGGTGGTGGGTGGCAAGGTCGTGTATGCCGATGATGAATTCGCGCCGCTCGCGCCGCCTGACCTGCCGGTCAGCCCGTCGTGGTCGCCGGTCGCGGAATTTGGCGGCTATAGCCGTTACAAGCCGACTGCGGTGGCGTGCGTGGATGGCTGTGTGAATCTGTGCGGCGTGCACGCGCATGCGCATGGTTGGGCGTGGCGTAAAAACGTGCCTGTCAGCGATGCGAACGGCTTCTGGGGCGCATTGGGATGTAGCTGTTTCGCGTTCTGACAGCCACGGGTTCGTGCCACGAAGCGAGCGAGGACCACCATGCCGACCCTGACTGACGGAGTGCTGTTCGGCATAGGCATACTGGTTCTCGATTTCCTCGCCTGGCGTTTCATGGACCGGAAAAGCGATCAGATGCGGCTCGCTTTTCGTGGGCTCATGTTCGGGCTTTCGAGTTACGTGCTGTTCAGTTCGGGGATGAATCCGCTCCAAGCCGCGCCTTGGGCGGACGAGCCCTTGCGTCATCTGCTCGCGCAGGTGTTGGAGTTGGTGTGGTGGCTCCAGGGGGCCCGACTTGCCACCATCGTGCTCGATCGTGTCGTGTTGCCCGAATCGTGGCACAAAGAGCGTCTGTTTCAGGATGTGTTCGGCGCGCTGGTGTTTCTGGCTGCAGCGGTCGGAGCCATTGCTTTTGTGTTGCAACTGCCTGTGCGCGGCCTGCTCGCAACCTCCGGAGTGCTCGCAGTCGTGCTGGGCCTTGCGATTCAGAGCACGCTCAACGACGTGTTTTCCGGTGTCGTCCTGAACGCGACTCAGCCCTTTCATATTGGCGATTGGGTCACGATCGGCGAGGTCGAAGGGAAGGTCGTGGAGAGCAACTGGCGAGCGACCAGTCTGCTGAACGGTCAAGGCAATATCGTCGTGATTCCCAATAGCGTGGCGGCGCGGACCAATATCGTCAACGCGAATGAACCGGCGCATACGCATGGCATCAGTGTGGTACTGCCGGTCAAACCATCGATCCGGCCAGCAATCGTGCTGGAGGCGCTCGCCAACGCCGCCGCCAGCTCAGAAGATGTCTTGAGCGAGCCTAAGCCACTCGTGAGTGTGCGCCGCGCCACGAGCGACTCGATCGAGTACGAGATCGTCTGCTACGTCGACACATTGAGCAAAAAGACCAACGTGCGCAACGAACTCTTCGATCTCGCGTACCGGCATCTGGTCTCGCGCGGCGTCGTGTTGCATCCCTTGTCCGTACCCGAACCTGCTGCCGACGCAGCGGACCAGAAGCACCGGCTGCTGCGCAACGTGATGATCTTCCAGACACTCGAGGACGACGAAATACTGGAGCTTAACGCCAAGCTGACGAAGCACGAATTCGATGTGGCCGAGATCATTTACGCCGCGGCCGATGAGAGCGGCCACGAGCTTCACATTCTCGCGCAAGGCGTCGCAAAAGTGAGCGCGCCGAAGGACGACGGTGAGATTGAACTGCGGAGGCTGGCGCCTGGCGATTCGATCGGACAGTCAGGCATTCTGGCCGGCGTCAAGACGGATGTGGTCGTAAGTGCGCTGACTCGCGCCACCGTTTTCCGGCTGGACAAGACCGCGTTGACGCCCATCCTCGCGCGACGCCCCGAGGTGGCCAAGGAGATGTGCCGGTTGCTTTCGGAACATCACGCGACCGAAAAAATGCTGCTTGAATCGCCAACGAATATGGACGAGACGTCAGGCGGCTTGCTGCAATGGATTCGCGACGGCGTACGGCGGTTCCATGAACTCACGATTTAAGCCGACCCACAGAATTGCCGCGTTTCTTCAGGGTTTTTAAGAATCCGACAAAGTCTTTAATTCATTTATTCGCTACGCTGTATCGAACAGTCGGTAAGCGTTCCGCCGAATCGATCCGCCACCATTGACCATGGAGTTTCACGTGAGTACTTTCACCACCTCCGACGGCACCCAGCTTGACTAGAAGGACTGGGGCAGCGGCCAGCCGATTGTTTTGAGCCATGGACGGGGATGTCTGACGCGGAGGAGTGACATGAAGAAAATCATTGCGGGAGTCGAGATTCCCGATAGTGTGATCGCCCGGGCAGCAACCGATCAGATTCGTGGTACGGAGTGTGAGTTGATGTTCCATCATGCGCTAAGGGCTTTTCTGTTCGGCGCGCTGACCGGGTGTCGCGAGAAGCTGACTTTCGACGCGGAGCTGCTTTACGTCGGCGCGATGTTTCACAACGTCGGGTTGAATGTGCAATACCGGCGTTCTCCGTACCGGTTTGAGGTGGACGGCGCGAATGCAGCACGTGAATTCCTGCGGCAGCACGGTGCCACTGAGTCCGCGATCGGTCAGGTATGGGAGGCGGTCGTGCTGCATACGACGCCGGGTATTCCTGAACATATGTCGCCGCTCGTCGCGCTCGTCAGCGCCGGGGTGCAGATGGATGTACGCGGCGCCCGCTTCGACGAATTCACGGCGCAACAGCGCGACGAAATCGTGCAAGCCTATCCCCGCGAATCCGGTTTCAAGAAGAAGATCATCGAAGCCTATGCGCGCGGCATGGTGCATCGTCCCGAGACGACGTTCGGCACGGTGAACGCTGACGTGCTGGATCGGTGGGACCCGAACTATCGCAGGTTGAATTTCTGCGGTCTGGTGCTTGGATCGGACTGGCCGAATTGACCTGGGGTGACGCGAAGTACTGGCGCCGGCCATTGCGGTGGGTACGAATAGCGAATGCGAACGCCATGCGCGACGAAGTGGCAGTTATCGAAAGGACAATCAACATGGGCTACATCATTTCACTGGGAGTCGGCTTTGCAGTCGGACTCCTCTATTGGCTACTCAAGGTGCAGTCACCGGCGCCGCCGCTGATCGCGCTGGCCGGGCTGCTCGGCATGGTGTTGGGTGAGCACGCCATACCGGTCGTCAAGGCGCAACTCTTCGCGCAGACGCCGACGGTCCAGGTCGCCGAGCCTATGAAGAGCACCGCGGCGCAAAGGACAGTGACGCCGGGCGCGACGAAAGAGGGCGGCTGATTTGCATTGCCGCTAGCCGTCTGGCTGTTTTCCGCCTGGCGGAGAAGGGTGATGGCGGAGGCAAGCCGATAGCTTGCCGCGAATACATCGCTTCGCGGGCGCTCGCCAGACACCAGATATGGCCTTGAACAGAGGCTGGTCGTTCAAACATTGCTAACACTCATGGGTAATCAAATGTTCAAGTCGCGTCATCAGTTCCGTCCAGTCGCCATTCTCTGCGCCGCGCTACTGATTGGATTGACGTCTGTTTCGTCCGCCTTCGCCGATGCGGGGCCGCCGGAAGTGCCGACCGACAAAGCCGCGCTCGCGGCGAAACATGCCGACGTATCGGTCGGTGCGCAGTACGACACCACGCACGTGTATGTCGCCTCGGCCGATCTCGATGCGTTCGTCACCAGCTTCCTTGCCACGTTCGGTGGCAAAGCGTCCCCGCGCGCGGTCTTCACGGTGACGCCTACGCCGAGCAAGACCGCGTCGCAGTATGTGCAGACACCAGTCGGCATGCTTTCGGTGTTCGGCTTTGAAACTGCGATTCCGTATCCGTTCGGCAATGAGCGAACCGGGTATCTGGTCACCGATATCGATAAGGCGGTGAAAGCCGCGCGTGCGGCCGGTGCCGACATCGTCGTCGATCCGTTCGACGATCCGATCGGCAAGGACGCGATCATTCAATGGCCGGGCGGCGTCACGATGCAGCTCTATTGGCACACCAAGGCGCCGAACTATGCGCCGTTGCAGAGCGTGCCGGACAACCGCGTGTATGTGTCGCGCTACGAAGCGGACAACTTCGTTCGCCGGTGGCTGCGCTTCTCGCACGGCAAGGTGGTGTCGGACAACCCGCGTGCGGACGCCGGCGTGATCGGCCGGCCGGGCGAGACGATCCGTGTGATCCGTATCAGCTCGGGCTTCGGCCATATGGTCGTGTTCGTCACGGACGGCAAGCTGCCGGTCCCGTTCGGGAGTGAAACGACCGGTTATGGCGTGGAAGATGTCGCCCAGACGATCGAGCGCGCGCAAGCGGCCGGCGCGAAGGTGCTCTATCCGCCGTACCACAGCGGAACAGGTACGACCGCCATGCTTGAATTCCCGGGCCGCTACATTGCTGAAGTGCACGATGGCAAGTGACGCGAACGCCATGAAGCCGTTCAGGTCACTTAAGACCCGCAGGCGCGAGCCGCGCTTTTTCGCGCTGCGGGCTGCCCGTGCTTTGCTGATCAGCACGGGGCTCGCGGCCGCACTGCCGGTTTCAGCGGCGGACACTGCGCTCGGCGGCGCCGACGATACCAACACCGCGGGCGGCACGACCGCGACGGCCGCTGCCGCCGTGAGTGCCTCGTGCGCGCGCCCCGCGGTCATGTTCAACCGCTGGCAGGAAAACTGGTCCGCGTTGGCCAATCCCTGTGTGCCGAAACAGCCTTTCGATTCACTGAAGTACATTCCGCTGTTCGGCAACCCGGACGCGTATATCTCGCTCGGCATGGTGTTGCGTGAGCGGCTGGAAATGAACGACGCGCCGCTGTTCGGCCTCGGGTCAGGGCGCGACGACACGTACGTGCTGCAACGCCTGGAAGTCCACGCGGATGTGCGCCTCGGCCCCCACGTGCAGTTCTTCACGCAATTCGAGGACGCGCGCCCCTACGGCAAAGACAACGTCACGCCCGTCGATAAGAACCCCCTCGATTTGCGGCAGGCGTTCGTCGCCATCACCGAGCCGCTGGGGCCCGGTACCTTCAAGTTCCGGGTTGGGCGGCAGGAGATGGCGTTCGACTTGCAACGATTCATCTCGGTTCGCGACGGTCCGAACGTGCGTCAGGCATTCGACGCAATCTGGGCCGATTATGAAACGGGCCCGTGGCGTTGGATCGCCTACGCGACACAGCCGGTTCAGTATCGGGATAACACGGATTTCGACGACGTCTCCAATCGCGACCTGACCTTCAGTGGCGTGCGCGTGGAGCGCAAGGATGTTGGGCCCGGCGATCTGTCCGCGTACTACTCCCGCTACAACCGCAACAATGCGCATTTTCTCGACGCGAGCGGCAACGAGCACCGTGACGTGTTCGATGCGCGCTACGCCGGCAACGTCGATCATCTCGACTGGGACGTCGAGGCGATGTATCAGTCGGGCCATGTCGGCAGCGATACGATCGGTGCATGGGCGGTGGGGTCGCTGGCCGGGTACACCCTGGCTTCGGTGCCGTGGACGCCGCGGGTCGGCATTCAGGTGGATGCGGCTTCGGGCGACACCCATCCAAACGATGGCCGCATCGGCACTTTCAATGCGTTATTTCCGAATGGCTACTACTTCGCACTGGCCGGCTATACCGGCTACACGAACCTGATTCATATCAAGCCATCACTGATCCTCAAACCGAACAGCAAACTGACGTTGCTGGCCGGCGTGGGTTTCCAATGGCGCGAGACCACCGCGGATGCGGTGTACCAGCAAGGCGCGGCTGTCGTGCCGGGCACGGCGGGACACGGTAGCAGCTGGACAGGTTTTTATACTCAGCTTCGCGCCGACTGGGCGGTCAGCGCGAACCTCGCTGCGGCACTCGAAGCCGTGCATTTCCAGGTCGGGCAGTCGCTGCGCGACCTGGGCGCGCGCAATGCCGACTACGTCGGCGTCGAAATGAAATTCAGCTGGTAGACACCGTATCCGTATGCCGTCACCAGCTTGACGTGTTAGATGAGGTCGAAAGTATGAGCACCCCGGATTTTTCTGCCGACGCCGTGACGCCGTCGGAACTCGAGATTCCGTTTTCTTCGCTGGGCATCCGGCAGACGCGCGAGTCCGGCGTGAAACGTGTTGCGCTCCGAACGAGAAAGTGGCCGCGGTGATGAATGGCAGCCGTGCGCCTGTGTGGGATCATGTGATCGATGCGCTTCTGGCTGGCTATCACGGTGAAGGTGCGGGTGAAGCGTACCTTGCGCGACCCGCGCCTGGCATCGCTGCGTATGCGCTGTCGCCGCACATACAGGTCGAAGTGATCGAGCGTTTGTCTGTCACGTCGATCGCGGTTCTCTGGCAGGATGCAACGCGCTGCCGCTACGCCGACCAGGTGTGGATCAGCTGCCGCGCCCGAAAAAAAGGACGCTGTGCGCTGAGCGGGGCGGTGATCCGCCGCGATGATTTCATCTATAAGCCGAGGGTGCGCAGCGCGGTTCCAGCGAACGCCAACGCGATGATTCTGGCTTCCGCGATCGCGCGAATGCCCTCCCTGGGATGAAGGGCGGTTCGCGCCAGATGTTTGTGAGGACGTTTTTGCCGACCGGACCGGAGCGGCATCTCTTCAGACCAGATTCCTCCAGTAGTTTTTAGACGCGATTCAAGACATTCTCCAGATCTTCCGATAGTGTTGCCTGATTGAAACGGAACACGCCGAGCCGATTCGCGGCAAAGGTTTGTCCCGATCAGGTCGGACGCCGCCCCGATTCGTCAGCGCCCGGTCGGTCTTTATCTTCCGTGAAAAGGAGTCAAGCATGGCCAGGAATACCATTGCCGGATATCTCGCCGACACGCTCGCCGCTGCTGGCGTCGAACGAATCTGGGGCGTGACGGGCGACAGCCTGAACGGACTCGCCTACAGCCTCGATCAGACCGGATCGATTCGCTGGATGCACACCCGCCACGAGGAGGCGGCCGCGTTCGCGGCCGGGGCGGACGCCGCTTCTACTGGGCGTCTTGCGGTGTGCGCCGGTAGTTGTGGGCCGGGCAACCTGCATTTGATCAACGGCCTCTTCGATTGCCATCGCAATCATCAGCCGGTGCTCGCGATCGCCGCGCATATCCCGTCGACGGAAATCGGGCTCGGCTACTTTCAGGAAACGCACCCGCAGGAATTGTTCAAGGAATGCAGTCACTACGTCGAGGTCGTGTCGTCTGCAGCGCAGTTTCCGCGTGTGCTGGCGCGTGCAATGCGCACCGCGATCGAGGAGCGCGGCGTCGCGGTGATCGTGCTGCCGGGCGATGTGGCGTTAAGCGAAGGACCCGACGAAATGCCGTCGTGGACAGAAAGCGCACCGCCAAGGATCTTGCCCGCGGAGACGGATATCGATCGGCTGGCCGCGATGCTGAATGCGTCGGATGCGGTCACGATCATGTGCGGCAGCGGGGTGCAAGGCGCGCACGACGAAGTCGTCGCGCTTGCCGAGACCCTTGGCGCGCCAGTGGTCCATGCGCTGCGCGGCAAGCAGTTCATTGAATACGACAACCCGTACGACGTCGGCATGACCGGGCTGATCGGCTTCAGCTCGGGCTATCACGCGATGATGTCCTGCGACACGCTGTTGTTGCTCGGCTGCGACTTTCCCTATCGCCCGTTCTATCCCGCCGACGCGAAGGTCATCCAGATTGACTGGAAGGGGTCGCAACTCGGCCACCGCGCGCCGCTTGCGCTGGGGCTCGTGGGCACGGTCAAGGAAACCATCGCGGCGACGCTGCCGAAGCTGCAGCGCAAGCTGGATCGCGGTTTCATCGACAACGCGCGCAAGCACTACTTGTCGGCCCGCAAGGGGCTGGACGACCTCGCGACACCTTCTGGCCCGGGGCGGCCGATCCACCCGCAATATCTGGCGAAGCTAATCGACGAGACCGCGTCCGACGACGCGATCTTCACCGCCGACGTCGGCACGCCGACCATCTGGGCCGCCCGCTATCTGACGATGAACGGCAAGCGCCAATTGCACGGATCGTTCAATCATGGATCGATGGCGAATGCGATGCCGCAGGCGCTCGGCGCGCAAGGCGCGCATCCTGATCGGCAAGTGGTGTCGCTGTCAGGCGATGGCGGCCTGTCGATGCTGCTCGGCGACTTGCTTACCGCACGGCAACTCGACTTGCCGATCAAGGTGGTGGTGTTCAACAACAGTCTGCTGGGCTTCGTGTCGATGGAATTGAAGGCGGGCGGTTACCTCGATACCAACGTCGACCTCAGCAAAACCGACTTCGCTGCGATCGCCAAAGGCGCGGGCATTTTCAGCATCCGGGTCGAAGAGTCCGAGGGCGTGGCGGGTGCGTTGAAGCAGGCGTTCGATCATCCCGGCCCGGCGCTCGTGGACGTCGTAACGTCCAAACACGAACTGGCCATGCCACCGAAGGTCGAGGCCGCCCAGGCGAAGGGTTTCAGTCTCTACATGCTGCGGGCGATCCTCAGCGGAAGAGGCGATGAGATCGTCGAATTGGTCCGGACCAACTTGCGCTGAGCCGCAGGCCGTGCAAAACCGCAAACAGAGAGGCGTTCAGCAACGGACGAAGGCCCTATGAACCTGCCTGCGGCCAGCACGGCCTTGCCGCGTTTGCGTGACATGGCGTGGCGTTTCTAACGCGCGGATGCTGTCGTCGTGCGAATTGGAAAACGGCATGTGCGAAATGGGTCCACAGTGTTGGCCGGCGCGACACAGGCGAACAGCGCCATCCGCGCGGTCACCTTGTGCGACCTATCGTTTTGAATCATTCATTCCTGGAGAAACAATCATGAAGGCAAAGTGGGCACTCATTTTTATCGCCGCGTCGGCTTTTAGCGCGGTTTGCCAGCAAGCAAGCGCACAGATCGCAGGGGCGCAGACCATCGGCGTCACTGTCGAGCAGTCGCAACTCATCGTGGAGGGCTGGAGCGTGAAGAAGAGCCTGCTCGGCAAAAGCATCTACAACGATAGCGGTGAGAAAGTAGGGGTGCTGCACGATATCATCATCGCACCGGATAACGCTGTTTCGTTTGGTATCGTGGCAGCTCATCAGTTTCTCGGCGTGTCCCAGCATGACGTGGCGATTCCGATGTCGCAACTGGATTACGTAGACGGCAAGCTCGTGTGGGCTGGCGCCACGCGCGATGCAGTGAAGTCGATTCCTGCCTTCCAGTATGCGAAGGTGCGCACCGTTCCGATTGAACGCAAGGACTTCGGTCACCATTAATAGCAGTGCCACCGGCTTGCTCGGCAAGCCGGTGGCTTGAGCCGCTGCGCCCCACTGTCTGTGCAAGGTGCGGAGAGTTTTTGAGGACGATTAATAAAAAATAAGTATCTGATTGACGCGGTCTCGCGCATGATCAAATCCAGATTGAATCACTACCGGCCGCCGGTATGTCTGAATGTTATGTGCTTTCGGAATCCCGAAGCGAAGCGTCTTAGCCCGAAAGGGAGGCTATATGGATCAGAGTAGTGAGAGAACTGGATTGATTAGAAACTTGCGAAGGCATGCACAAGCCGGTTAAAAGCACCGGCATTCGACACATTCATCCCGTGTGACGCACCGGAAATGGTTTGCCTCTCCGCATAGTCGATCCATTCTGCGAGCTTTTCAACGTTGTTGCGGAAGATCCGAGGGCTGCGCTGGCCGTCGATCAGCAAGGTCCTGCATTTCACATCGCGTGCCGTTTCACGGGAATAGGCGGGCAACGGATCGCGGAGCTGCTTGGGCAGCGTGCCCGCGTTGTCGATCGCCATGGTGCGGAACGCAACCGGACTCTTGCGCCATGATCCGGGCGCGCTGACCGAATCCACGAACAGCTCCAGTCCCGCGTCGATCTGCTGGCTCTCGATGAGTTCAGCGACGCGCGCGCGCAGCACATTGGTCGCGCCCGGCAGCGACGCGTCCGGCATCCCCTCGATCTGCAGCGGACCGCCCGGGTCGGCGAGCGTCAATGTCTTCACGAGTCGCGGATAGTCGCGTGCGACATGAAACGCCACGCAGCCGCCACGCGAATGCCCGACCAGATGCACGGGCCCAAGGTCGATCGCCTCGATGAACTCGGCCAGCTCGGCGACATGCGTCTGCCAGCCGAATTCCCCCTGGATGCAAGCCTCGCTTGCCGGCCAGTAGTGGCTCAGGCTCACCGAGATGCAGCGGAAATGCTGCGACAGCGCCGCAGTCTGCGCATCCCAGTAGCGATAGTCGCAAAGCGACCCATGCACGAAGATCAGCGGTTCGCCGTCTCCGCACTCGACATACGGCACACAGATGCCCGATCCGACGGTCGCAAAGGACAATTCCGGCGTGGCAAGCACTGAGAGGTCGGTACGGGCGTTCATTGAGTGGCTCCTTGACGGTCACTATGCCCGATGTCGCCAGCTTGGAAAATCGCGTAATATTGATCGAATCTATCTAATTTTCTGATACCAACCCAATTGAAAGCACTCGACCTGGACGTCATGACCATGATCGTCGCCGTCGCCGACACCGGTAACATCAGCCGGGCGGCGGAAGTCGTGCATCGTTCGCAATCGGCGGTGAGCATGCAGATCAAGACGCTCGAGACTGCGCTGGGCAAGCCGCTGTTCGTCCGCAAGCCGAGAAGTGTGATCCCGACGCAGGACGGCGAAGTCCTGCTGACGTACGCTCGCCGCATGCTCGCATTGCGCGACGAGGCCTGGGCTGCCGTGGTTAGGCCGGACGTGACTGGGCGTGTGAGCATCGGCGTGCCGGACGATTATGCGTCGTCGCTGTTGCCGCCGATCCTCAAGAAGTTTTCGGCGACCTATCCGAAGGTGGAAATTCAGGTCGTAGGTTTGCCGAGCGTCGCACTTGCGCCGATGGTGAAAGATGGCTCCGTCGACCTTGTGTGCGCGACGCGAGTCAAGGGCTTGTCAGGCGAGTTCATCCGGCTCGAGCCGATGGAATGGGCGGCGGCGCCGGGCGCCGATGACATATGGCGCGAACGGCCGTTGCCGATCGCCGTGTTTCTGCCGGGCAGCGTCGCGCGTGAGAATGCGATTCGCAGCCTCGAGCGCGCGAAGATTCCCTACCGGACCTCGTATGAAAGTCCAAGTCTGCTCGGCCTGCTGTCGATGGCTGAAGCCGGGCTGGCCATTGTCCCGCTCGCACGATGCGCGGTCCCGGCGCACTTCGCGCTGCTGGGACGTGCGCACGGATTGCCCGAGATTCCCGCGCTCGAAATGGTGCTGGCGCGAAGCACGACCTCGAAGCGGCCGCCTTGCGATTTTCTGGCGGAGAAAATTCTTGCCGAGTTGAGACGCTAGCTGCGGCTGTCGATCTGCGCGATCGATGCAGCTAAACTCGTGCCGATTCCCGACTTAAGCGTGTTTGAGTAAGCCAATCATGAAGAGTAGTTCCAAAGGCGGCCTTGTCTATTCCACCGATGGCGGGCGGATGTGTCCCGAATGCCGGCAGGTGCTCGCTGAATGTGTCTGCAAGACGGTTGCCAGGGCACTACCGGCAGGTGACGGCGTCGTGCGGGTGACTCGCGAGACCAAAGGCCGGGGCGGGAAGAGCGTGACGCTCGTTAAAGGGCTGGCGCTCGATCCGCTCGCCTTGGCGTTGCTAGGCAAGCAGTTGCGCACGGCCTGCGGTTCTGGCGGAACAGTCAAAGATGGTGTGATTGAGGTGCAGGGTGACCATTGCGAGCGTGTCATCGAAGCGCTCAAGAAGTACGGCCACAACGCGAAGCGGGCCGGGGGCTAATCGCTTCAATGAGCATCGGCGCGATGAGGTCGATGGACCGCGTCCCGGCCATGAAGCGTCATTCGCCCGCACCGTCGCTCGGACGTTCAGACGTCGGATCCACCCAGCAAGCGGCCATTCAGTTCGCGAGTGCCAAAGTGGCATGCGCTGCAGCCCGCAACTCGGCCAGCAGTGCTTCGCCTGACCATGAAGGGCGCACGTCGGCTCGCTCGGCTTCCCGCACGAGTGCGCATAGCCGTTCGTTCACAGGCGCCGTTCTCCCAAGGCGTTGGGCGAGGCGCACGACCTCGCCGTTGATCCAGTCGATTTCCGTGGCGCGCCCTGCGGCCAGATCGTCGGACATCGACGAGCGCGCGAGCGGATCGATCGTCAGCATCGCGCGGCCCAGCCGTTCGAACAACGCATCAGGTACGCTGAGCACACCCGGTATCCAGGAAGTGGGTAGCGGCGTCACTTTGACTGGCCGTATGCCGGCTAGCTTCAGAAGCGCGAGCGCTTCTTTCTGCGCCATGGCGAGACAGAGCCGGTAGGCGCGTTGCGAGAGCTCCTCCTTCAAAGGGCGGTTCGCTAGCGCGTTGATGGCATTGTTGAGATTGAGCAACAGCTTCGCCCACTGCACCGGCAACATATCGGCGTGCTGGATCAGCGGCAGACCCGCTTTCCTGAACTCGTCGACGAACGGCTGCATGGCCGGTGCATGCTTTATCTCCAGCTCGCCCCCTGAGCCCTGATGAAATACGCCAGGGCCGCGTTCGACGACATTGAACGGCACCATCCCTTCGAGCACCGTGTGCTGTGGCAGCGCGGCGCGCAGCACGTCCGCATTGCCAATGCCGTTCTGGAAGCTCACGACGATCGTGCCGGGGCGTAGCACGTTCGCCAGTTCGGCCGCGGCTGTGGGCGTCGCGGCAGACTTGACGGTGACGAGCACGAGATCGGCTGCGGCGGCGCTGGCAGCGTCCGTCGATACGTCGATGCGCTCCGACGGAGCATGCCAGCGGCTATCGTCGTGCCGCGACAGCGTGATGCCTTGATTGCGCAACTGGTCGGCCACGCGTGCACGTCCGATGAAACTGACGTCGCTACCTCCGGCAAGAAGCCGTCCGCCGACATAGCAACCAATAGAGCCGGCACCGTAGATAAAGATCTTTGCCATACAGGTTCTCACGTGACCTACCAAATTACATCCGCGTTGCGTTGAATGGGCAAACGCGGTCCATGACGCTCAATACACGCTTATGCCGTTCGCTCAGCACATGCCGTGGTGCGCAGTGCATCGTGCGAACAGACCGCGCTAGTCAGCATATCCGGGGTTACGGCGGTCGAGCCGACGCAGCAACCCGGGCCATACCAGCGCCCCTGGCGTGACGCCCCGCGTCGCCATCCGGATCTGGTCCTTGATGCCGTCGAGAATCGGCTGTGCGATCGGAGTCAGCTTTGAGCCACCTGCCTGGGCACGCACCTGAATCATGCAGGACACTTCAAAGAAGTACATGGCGACGAAGGCCTCCGCCGGCGTCGCGCCGACCGTCAGCAGGCCGTGGTTGCGCAGCATCAGGTAGGTGTTCCTTCCGAGGTCTTGAACGAGACGCGGCTTCTCGGCTTCATTGAGCGCGATGCCCTCGTAGTCGTGGTAGCCGAGTGACGCCAGCACGCCCAATGACTGCTGGGAGAGCGGCAGCAGCCCCGCCTCCTGCGCCGACACGGCAACGCCGTTGACCGAGTGAGTGTGCATCACGCACAGGGCGTCTTCGCGTGCCGTATGCACGGCGCTATGGATCGTGAAGCCGGCTGGATTGACGTCATACGGGGATTCGGAAACCTTGCGGCCGTCGAGGTCGATCTTGACCAGCGAAGACGCGGTGATTTCGTCGAACATCATGCCGTACGGGTTGATCAGGAAATGGTGTTCGGGGCCGGGCACGCGCGCCGAGATGTGGGTAAACACCAGGTCGTCCCAGCCAAACAGCGCCGTGAGACGGTACGCCGCTGCGACATTGACTCGCGCTTCCCATTCGGCAGGTGAAACGTCGTTCTTCAGACTGACATCAGATGAGGCCACGTCGACACTCCTTATTCGATGATTCAAGCGATGGAATAACCTGGGGCAACGCCCTGCGACGTCGCGCCTTCGGTCCTTGCGGCGCAGTGGGTGCGGCAAGGGCCAAAGTCATCGCGTCGTCAGATGCGAGTCCCCATGATGTTCCCGAACCCGCCTAAAATCTGTCGGGTACCCGACAGCTCAACGCGCCAATGGAATCCAGCCTGCACCGCTACCGGACGCAACTCGAAACGACTCCGTGGTTCCGGGGCCTGGCCATCGAGTTGCAGGACTACCTGATCGGCCACGCCAACCTGCTCACGCTGGAAAGGGGCCAATTACTGTATCGGCGTGGCGAACAGTCTTATGGCCTGTACGCTGTGCTGGGCGGCGCACTCGCTATCGGCACAGTCGGGGTGGATGGGAAAGCGGCGTTGCTCGCGGTGCTCGGACCGACTGCATGGGTGGGGGAGATCTCGATGTTCGATGGACTGCCACGTCCGAACGACGCCACCGCCGTCAGCAGGACGCTGTTGCTGCACGTGCCCGAGGCCGCGCTGCAAGACCTGCTCGATTCCACGCCCCGTTATTGGCGTGATTTTGCGTTGTTGATGGCGCAAAGACTGCGGGTTTTGTTCGAGAACACCGAGGCGATAACGCTGTTGCCCGCGGCGCAGCGCGTGGCGAACCGTTTGCTGATGATCGCTGGAGGTTATGGCGGTCTCAATGCCGCGCAGAGCAGGATAAGGGTCTCGCAAGACAGCCTGGCTTCAATGGTGTCGCTGTCGCGACAGACCACGAATCAGTTGCTCAGGAACCTGGAAGATCAACAGATAGTGAGTCTGAAATCCGGGGAGATCGCCATTCTGGATTTCGACCGATTGCGCGCAGCCAGTCTCGGCGATCCCAATCCGTGACTGTCACGCCGGTTTGTCGCGTCTTGGGTCAGAGCGTTGCTCATGACGCTGCCGCGACAGGTGGTATTTCCCTTATCCCCGCCCAGTCTCAAGAGTTCGCTTCAACGGATAGGCCAGTTCAGGGTCGACTCGTCCACGCAAGCATGTTCCACTGACGTCCGGCGCGAACGGTCGGCCTCGGACGTTCACCCGCCCACCAATGTGGCCGCGTGGATGACCGTTGGACTTTCAAAGTTGCCGCACACGATATCGGTCGTATGCGCCTGCGCGCCAGTCCAACTGTCCTCGACAACGACGGTGTAACGGACTGAAATTTCTATCAACGACGCAGCCTTTTTATAGGACTCCGAGTTTGGCTTCGCTGTTAGCCTGTCTTTGGCACTGACGAGACTGCTATGTAGTCCAGAAGGCCAGTCTGCCTGTACCGAATGCGGGAGTGGGACACTGTTTCCATGGGATGTCTCTTGCTTCATGGGTCTTTGATGGAGACGGACAGAGCCAGACGTTGACTGTCAGTCATCCACATAGACCATGCTGAGCCCGCAGAACCGGGAGAGTGCTGGCCTTCCAATCAGGCGAAGCAGTACTACATACTATCGCTTCAACGGAAGGACCCGAGAAAAGGATGAACATAGGCTGCGTCCGCCAGGTTGGGCCGCCAGGAGCTAACGTCTGCTCCCGCGATGCGACACTCTGAAGACATCCTGGCGCGAATCGAAGCGAAGTTGGCGGAAATGGACTTGTCGCTGCTTCAGCCGCTGCATGTGCCGGCAAGCATACTGATGTATGCCAGTCGAGAGTGAGCCTTAGGGCAGAAACCAGCGCTGTGCGACCGTTCACGCGCGCTCTCCGGTAAAAATTCGATCATCAACTTCGTTTTGCTACTGAAGCCTCGGGCGTCGCAGTAGCGCTGCTCCTTGCAATACCGTCTCCTGCACAAAAGCACCCGAAAGAACACCACCGACACTGTGTGACATGGTCACTGGCGTACTAAGCTTAAGACGGAATTGAACGCACAAAAGAATCTCTATGACGCCGTCGGTTTTGCCCGTCGCACACAACGGATCCCACAGCGCAGGCGCCGCCTCCACTGCATCAACCGTTGAAGGCAACGGGAGCGCCCCTAAGGAGGTAATCGTGAAATCTTCTCCATACTGGCCCGACGGCCTCGCGCATCAACTGTCATCGCCGCAGCCTTCGCTCTATGAAAACCTCGAAAGCGCCGCCAGCCGATTTCCAGGGAAGACGGCGCTTCAGTACTACGGCGGGGCGGTGAGTTACGCGCGGTTGCGGCAGGAAGTAGAGGCGCTGGCTGGTTTTCTGGAGCGTCAATGTGGCGTCGCGCGTGGGGATCGCGTCGTGCTGTATATGCAGAATAGCCCGCAATATGTCATCAGTTACTACGCGATCTTGCGAAGCAATGCAGTGGTGGTGCCGGTGAATCCGATGAATATTACCGCCGAACTTCGCCACATTATTGAGGACTGCGGCGCCAAAGTCGCGCTGCTGGGTGAGGAGCTCTACGAGAATGTGCGGCCCCTTCTCGGCGACGCAATCAAGCATGCGATCGTGGCGCGCTACGCCGATTATCTTGCGGACAGCACCGACCTGCCGCTACCGGCCGTGTTGACTGAACCCGGCCCCGAGCTCGATGTCCACCCCGAGTTCTCCGCGGATATTGCGCCGAAAGCCGTGCATTGGCGTGCCGCGCTTGCGGCCGCTCAGCAGCCGTCGCCGTACGTCGCCTCGCTCGAGGACCTCGCGGTGATCCCCTACACGTCAGGCACCACCGCGGCCCCGAAGGGATGCATGCACACCAATCGTAGCGCGACGCACGTCGTCGCAGCGTCGGTGCAATGGTGTCAATTGTCGCCTGAGTCGGTGTTTTTATGCGCGATGCCGATGTTCCACGTCACCGGCATGCAGCAATGCATGAATGTGGCGATCTCTCTCGGCTCGACCATGGTTGTGATGACGCGATGGGACAGCCGGTGTGCTGCGCTATTGATCGAGCGCTATCGCATAGGGTTCTGGATTGCCATATCGACGATGATGGTTGACTTCATGAGCCTGCCCGATCTTGAGCGTTTCGACTTGAGCTCCATCGAGCGCCTGGCCGGCGGTGGCGCCGCGATGCCGAAGGCGTTGGCGCAGCGCATTGAAGCCCGTTTGGGCGTCCCCTACATGGAGGGCTACGGGTTGTCCGAGACCATCGCAGCGACTCACATCAATCCGCCTCAGCGCTGCAAGCTGCAATGTCTGGGCATACCGATACAGGATACCGAGTCAATTGTGGTCGATCCCACCACGCTCGAGGTTCTCGGTTCGCGAGTAACGGGCGAGATTCTGATCAGCGGCCCTCAGGTGTTCATGGGGTACTGGGGACGCCCTGATGCCACGCGTGACGCCTTCGTCGAGGTTGGCGGGATACGTTATCTGCGCACGGGTGACCTCGGCTATATCGACGAGGACGGATATTTCTTTTTCGTCGACCGGCTAAAGAGAATGATCAATGTGTCGGGTTATAAGGTATGGCCTGCAGAAGTCGAGACTTTGCTGTTTGAACACCCTGCGATTCAGGAAGCCTGTGTCGTCGCGGCGCGCGATGCGCGCAGGGGTGAGACCGTGAAGGCATTCGTGGTCCTACGTGCCGGCGCCGATGCATCGGCGAAGCAGATCATTGAATGGGGACGCGAGCATATGGCATCGTACAAAGTACCCCAGATCGTCGAATTCGTCCCGGCGCTGCCCCGAACGGGCAGTGGAAAGGTTCAATGGCGGCTGCTGCAGGAGCGGGAAAATGAGTCATCGTTACTCGCCGGATAACGTGGCGAGGCGAAGGGCCATGAACGCTCCCTTGCACTCTGGTTGGCGGATGGACCGCCGCGATGAGACGGCGTGGGCGATTTCATGCGAATTATTGATTGAGTGACCTCATGTCGATGCATTCACTCATGTAGTCAAACAGTCCCGCACGTCGCCACGCTATGTCCTTCGCGTAGTACGCCGTGCGCCGCTTCATGCGGTTTTCATACGTCACCGTGCGAATCCTAAAGCACGCCCGGACGAGCCGCGACACCATGGTCATGCGGTCGTGCTCTTCATCGACTGGCAGTTCACCAGGGTGCAAGACGAGTATCTCGATCCCGAGCGCTACCCGTACCGCGAGTTCCCGCTGCTGGTGGGCGCCAGATACGGCGACCGGCGCGTCGCATGGTGCCCGTACATCTTCGTCGACAACGATGCGGCGCTCGCGCGGCTGGATTCAGGGTTTCCCGAAGCGCCTCGCGAGCGTATTCATGATGAAGGCGGTGATAGACGGCTGCGGCAGCGAGCTGATCGATCTCGCGAAAGTGAACCTGACGTGCTGAACCGCAGCATCCGGTATTTCCGATGCGCCCGGTCCGCGCGAGCCGCTGAACCGTATTGTTTCATTGCCTGCCATCGGGGGGACGAGGATGTCGAGTGGTGTGCGCTCTCTGCGCCACGCGTGGACGATGCTGATCTCGTGCGCGACGCTGACTGCGTGCAGCGACGCGCCGTCGGTCGGCGTACTGGGCGCGTATTTTCCGGACTGGCTGATTTGCATCGCGGGCGGCGTGCTGCTGGTCGCGTGCGTGCATGTGCTGCTGTCGAAGAGCGGCCGCGGCGCCTGGCTCGCGCCGCCCGCGATCGTCTATCCGGCGCTGACGGTGCTGTTTTCGATCGCCCTCTGGGTAGCAGGCTTCAACCTTTAGTCCCTTAAACCCCTTTAACCTTCAACCGACTGTCTGACCATGACCGCTGCCCACAGCACGGACGCAGGAAAAGAGCGCCCGCGAATCTGGCCCGCCATGCTGCTGATCGTGCTGGCCGTCATTGCGGTAATCGTCGTGATCTGGCGCGTGGATACCGCGCCGCGCACCGACGACGCCTATGCGTACGCCGACACGATCGGCGTCTCGCCCGAAGTCAGCGGCAAGATCGTGACGCTCGCGGTGCGTAACAACCAGGCGGTGAAGCAGGGTGATCTGCTGTTCGAGATCGACCCGCGGCCGTATCAGTTCGCGTTGCTGCGCGCGCAGGCGGCGCTCGCGCAGCTCGATGCGCAGATTCCGCTGACGCAGCGCACCGTCAATGCGCAAGGATTCAGCGCCGATGCGGCAAAGTCGGCGGTGGTGCGCGCGCAGGCCGCCGCCAGGCAGGCGGGGGACACGCTGGCGAGAATGGAGCCTTTGATCGCGAAGGGCTACATCTCCGCCGAAGATCTGGACCGCGCGCGCACCTCACAACGCGCCGCGCTGGCCGAGCTCGCGGCCGCGCAAGCGCAGGCGCGCGAGGCGCAGGCGGCGGTCAGCAGCGTCGCCGCGCTCGTCGCGCAGCGTGCGGTGCTGACCGCCGAAATCTCGACGGCGCAGCTGAACCTCGAGTATGCGACCGTGCGCGCGCCGTTCGATGGTCGCGTCGTCGAGCTGCGCACCTCGGTCGGGCAATTCGTGTCCGCGCAAAAGCCCGTCTTCACACTGATCGATACGCGGCACTGGTACGTGATCGCCAATTTCCGCGAGAACGAACTCGCCAACATCCGGCCCGGCACCCGCGCAACCGTGTACCTGATGAGCAAGACCAACATCCGTTTCAGCGGCGCGGTCGACTCGATCGGCTTTGGCGTCGATCCGCAGGACGGCGGCGGTACTGCGAACGGTCTGCCGAACATCCAACGCAGCATCAACTGGGTGCACGTCGCACAACGTTTTCCGGTGAAGATCCTGGTCGATCATCCCGATCCACAACTGTTCCGGATCGGCACGTCCGCGGTCGCCGTGCTGCAGCCCGAAAGGCGCGACAACCGTGACCGTCGCGACAATCGCGCGACGCCCGACGGAGCGCCGTCATGAGCGGCCTCGACGGCATCGATGGTGTCGCGCGGCGTCTCGCATGGCCGCGGCCGCTCGCGGCGCTCGCCGCCTTTCTGCGCTACGAACTCGCCGCGTTTCCGGGGCGCGGCAACGTGACGATGCGCTGCGTGCTCGGCAGCGCGATCGTGATCGTCGCGTCGATGACCTTGCAGGTCCCCGAGCTGGCGGTGTCACTGATCGCGGTGTTCTTCGTCACGCAGGCCAACATCGTGCTGACCCGCATGATCGCATTGAATCTCGTGATCGGCACGACGTGCGCGATTGCCTGCACGATCGGCCTCTACGCACTGACGTTCGACTATCCGCTACTGCGCATCATCGCCGCGAGCGCAATCTTTTTTTGCAGCACCTATCTGATGCGCGCTGTGACGAAGTTCGGGCTGGTTTTCTTTCTCGTCTCGCTGATCGTGATTTACGCGCAGAGCTTTGGCGATCTGACCGATAACGCGGAACAGCTGGTGCGTAACTGTCTGTGGGTGTGGTCGGCGGTCAACTACGCCGTTGCATTGTCGCTGATCATCAACACGCTGTTTCTGCCGGCCGAGCCGGAGCGGCAATTGCGCGCCGCGATGCAACGGCAGCTCGCGACGGCGCATGCGCGGCTCGCCGCTCTGATCGACGTGCATGCGCCGGCCGTGCGGATCGGCTCGCTCGATCTCGAGCGCGGCGCGCTGTCGTTGCAGAAGCTGTTGCGCTTCTCGACCATGCGGCACCGCTACAGCAACGAGGACGCGTCGACGAGGCTGGCCTGCGTGACCGCGGTATCGCGCATCTTCGAGGCTGCGGCGGTGCTGCCTGACCATGCCGTCGCGCACGGCGCCGGGCAGATCGATACGATTCGCGCGGTGCAGGACGAACTCGTGTCGCTCGACCACGCGCTCGGCGACGACGCGCAATGGCTGCGCTGGAGCACACCCGTGCACGCGCCGATATCGACATCGATACCTGCGGTCGACGCAATGCAGCGCGCGCTTAACGCGCTCGCCGATGCAATGCGGAGCGCCGTCGCGCCGACACCGCCGAACGATGCAGCCGCCGGCGCTGCAGCGGCTAAACCGGCTAAACCGGCTAAACCGGCTAAACCGGCGATAGCGACGATAGCGACGATAGCGACGAAAGCGGCGGCGCGCTCTGCGGTGCTCGAACCGGACGTCTTCGCGAATCCGCGCTACGCGCGCTTCTCGCTGCGTACGCTGCTGTCGGTACTGATCTGCTATGTGTTCTACAACGCGGTGAACTGGCCGGGCATCCACACGATCATGCTGACGTGTCTCGTGGTCGCGCTGCCGAGCCTTGGCGCGTCGAGCCGCCATGGTGTGCTGCGGATCAGCGGCGCACTGATCGGCAGCGCGCTGGCGCTGTTCATGGTCGCGTTCGTGATTCCGCAACTGGAGAGCGTGACGGGGTTGCTGCTGATGAGCCTGCCCGTGATTGCGCTCGGCGCCTGGGTGTCGGCAGGTTCCGAGCGGATCAGTTATGCAGGAATCCAGATCATGTTTACGTTTGCACTGGCGTTGCTCGAATCGTTCTCGCCGCCGTCCGATCTCACCGAGATCCGCGACCGGATCGTGGGCATTCTGCTAGGCGTCGGCGTGGCAACTTACATCCAGATGTCGATGTGGCCGGAAGGCGAAGCGGATGCGCTGCGCGCGCAACTGGCGTCGGTACTGCGCAAGATCGCGGCGCTGGCGCGCATCGAGGCGGAGGCGGTGCTCACTGGCCCGCGAGCGACGGATGCGCCGGAGGTGGTCGCAACGTGGGCCACGCTCGCGGACTGCGAGACGGTGCTGGCGCGCGTCGCGCTCGAACCCGACTGGCGCGAGGGCGAGACGGCGCGGATTACGCTGCTATCGCAGACGGTGCTCGCGCAGAGCCGTACGCTGCTCGTCGCGATCGAAGCGTTTCACCACGAGGCGATGGCCGGCGCGTCAGCAGGCGCGTCGATGGGGCGCGCGGCGAAGTTTCAGTCGGATGTCGCGGATGCGCTGGAGCGATACGCGTCGCAGCTCGCGGCCGAGCCACCGGCCGCGACTACGCCGGCGCCGCTCGACCCGGGTGGACTGCACGCCGCGCCGACAGGGGCAGTGGGTGTGGCAGCGGGTGTGGCAGATGAGGAAGCGCTGGAACGGCACGCGCGCCGAATCAATGAGGCGCTCGCCGGGTTGCCGCGCTGGTCGGCCGGCGAGCGGGCCGACGGCGAATTCGCGAGTGCGGGGTGATCTGCGATGACATGCTTCGCCTGCATTCTGCGCCGTCTGCTGCGCTTATTGGCCACACGACCGGCCGCCCGACCAGCGGCCCGACCAGCCACACGACCAGCCGCCCGACTGGCCGGCCACTGGCTCGCGTCTCTCTCGCTGCCGTTGCTCGCCTCGTGCGCGATCATTCACCACGACAGTCCGCCCGCCGCGATGATCGCGCCGCAGCAAATCCGCCTCGCTGACGACATCCATCTCGCGAACGAAGGCTGGCCGTCGGCGCGCTGGTGGGCGCAGTATCACGATTCGCAGCTCGATACGCTCGTCGAGCTGGCGCTTGCCCATGCGCCAACGCTCGTCATTGCGCGTGAGCACGTCTCGCAGGCCCACGCGCAGGTCGAGCTGATCCGCGCGGGGTCCGGTCTGCAGATGTCCGCGCTGGCGGAGGCCGATCGCGAGCGGGTCTCGGGGCACGGTTTCCTCAGCGCCTATGCGTCGCACGACCCGGCGATCGGCGCGTTTGGGCCGTGGTATTGGACCGGGCTGGTGGGGGTCGACGCTCACTACGACATCGACGTTTGGGGCAAGCAGCGCGAGCTCGTGCGCGCGGCGATCGGCGAGCAGAACGCGCGGCGCGCGGAGGAGGCGCAGGCCGAGCTCGAGCTGTCGGCAGGCGTCACGCAGCTCTACTACAGCATCCAGATCACCTACGCGAGCCTCGAGCTGCTGCGGCAGCTTTGCGAAGTGCGCGCGTTCGAGCTCGACACGCGATCGGCGCGGCACGAACGCGGCCTCGAAGCGCTGACCCAAACCGCCGACGCGCGCTCGCAGTTGCTCGCGATCGACCAGCAGATCGCGTCGAGCGAGGAGCAGGTGGTCCACGCGCGCGAGGCGTTGCGGGCGCTGGCGGGTGTGGGTCCCGACGATCTGCCGGCGATCGCGCCGGTGCCGTTGCCGGCAGCGTCGGCTTCACTGCCATCGACGCTCTCGTATGAGCTGCTCGCGCGGCGTCCGGATCTGCAGGCGATGCGCTGGCTGGTACAGGCGTCATTCGACAAGATCGATGCAGCGAAAGCGGCGTTCTACCCGAGCTTCGATATCACCGCGTTCTTCGGTTTCAACGCGCTGCGAATGCGCGACCTGTTCATGCATTCGAGCCAGCAGATCAACCTCATTCCCGGCCTCACGCTGCCGATCTTCGACGGCGGCCGCCTGAACGCGAACCTGCACGGCGCGCGCACGGCCAGCAACACGCTGATCGAGCAGTACGACCAGGCAGTGCTCGACGCGGTGCGCGACATCGCGCAGAGCGGCAGCGAGATCGATGACCTCGATCATCGCGTGCATCTGCAGCGTGACCGGATCGACGCGTTGCGCTTCGCGAGCGACAGTGCCGAGGCGGGCTACCAGACCGGTCTCGGTGACAGGATGAGCGCGATGCAGGCAAAGGCGCCGGTCATCGTTGGACGCCTCGAGCTCGTGCAGCTTACCGGCGACGAGATCGAGGCGGGCATCGTGCTGACCCGCGCGCTCGGTGGCGGCTATCGCAGCGACGACCTGCCGGGGGATCCGGCCGGGACGAAGGTGCATTAGGGTCCGTTGTTAGCATGAACAGGCCCTAAACAGCGACCGCGCCGGGTGGGTTGCTGCTGCCGTTCGTCCGTGCGAGCGTGACGGCCCCCGTTCGGGGGATTGATCGCCGTGCCCGCCAATCCTTACTTGACCGATGACCCGCCTGTCAGGGAGCTGAGCCTTGAAGAATCATGATGCTTCGGGAAGCCGCACGCCACTTCGGGCAACGCCGCTGTTCCACCCGGGACCGTTGATCCATCGAGGCGGCTCGTGACGGGGGACATTGATCTGATCGAGCTCACCGCCGAAATCGTGGCGAGCTTCGTGTCGTGCAATCCATTGCCGGCGGCCGACCTGCCGGCGTTCATCTGGAGCACCTACGCCGCGCTGGCCGCATTGCGCACGACGTCGGCACCGGCCACGCAACGGCGGGCTGCGGTGCCGATCGAGGAATCGGTGCACGACGATTACCTCGTCTGTCTGGAAGACGGACGCAAGCTGAAATCGCTCAAGCGCTACCTGCAGCGCCACTTCGCGATGACCCCCGACGAATACCGCGCGAAGTGGGGCCTGCCCGCTGACTACCCGATGGTCGCGCCGGCCTATTCCGCGCTGCGCTCGTCGATCGCGAAGCGCCATCCCGCGGGCGCAATCAAGCCGCGTCGCGGCGCCTGAGAACGCACGAACGAGGGACGCGGCTGCCGTCGCGTTCACCCGTCGAGGGGATGTCGCGCCGCCGCCAGACTGCGCAAGATGGGGACCGTCGACTTACGCCGTGAGATGCCGTCCGGCTGTCGTCACGGGCACATCGCCGGCATCGACCAGGGAGGCGCACATGTTCACGCAGACACCGAATGCAGCGTGCTGCAACGAGGCAGCAGATTTCGCCGTCGACGGCGGGACCACGTTCGAAGAAGCCGATCCGGTCGCCGACGCGTCCCGCCGGCTCTGTTCGGACAGCGTCTGCGACGCGCTCGTCGCACGCCTCGTCGCGCGGGCTGCCGAGCCCACGGCGCCGTCTGCGCGGCGCGCGGCGTCGCTGCCGAGGTGGCGTCTGCGGCGCGCGCTCGATTTCATCGAAGCGAATCTCGCGCAGCCGATCGGACTTGCCGATGTCGCCGCCAGCACCGGACTCACCCGCATGCATTTCGCCGCGCAGTTCCGCTCGACGACCGGCTACTCGCCGCACGCGTATCTGCTGCGGCGCAGGATCGAGCATGCCCAGATGTTGCTGCGCTCGTCGGCGCTCAGCGTGCTCGACGTCGCGCTCAGTTGTGGCTTCGGGTCGCATGCGCACTTCACGACCGTCTTCGGGCGGATGGTCGGCGAACCGCCCAACAGCTGGCGGACCCGCATGCGCGGCGAGCGGCTGATCGTGGAGCCGGCCGCGGCCGCGACAGGGTCGGCCGAGGCCCGTTAACGCGGCCGCGATGATGCTGGCGTCCGAGGTCGAGCGCGTGTCGCCCGGCTGACTACTGGCTGCATTACGAACTCTGCATCGATCGCTTTCGTTTCGGTTGCGGTGCGAGCAACACCGGGGCAACACCGGGCAATACCGGGCGACAACCCATCCTTTACCAAAAAAGAACCGAATCATCACGCATTTCCGGACGGTCATCTTTAGTCTGGACGGTACAGCGTTCGTCAAGCGGTTGCGACGATCTGGTGTCCGACGGAGCGTGGAATGAACGAGGCGTTTGCTTACGAAATTGATCAGGAAGCGGGACATCGTCGTCCTTGCGCGGCGCCGCCGCGGGCGCAGTCCGAAGCCCTTGCGATACGGGGGCTTCACGTCATACCCCCCGCGTCGGTGTACGTCGACGAAGTTCTGTCATTGGGGCGCGTCGGCCGGGAACGGCCGGCAGTGAGTGGGGCGCGGATCCATCTGGATCTTGCGCGCGCGTGGCAGATGCTGATCCGGCTCCAGGCCGCCGAAGCGCTGCTGACCGCGCAGCGGATTGAAGGGCGGGTCGGCCCGTTGCCGGGCCCTATTGCGGTTGCGGTGCGTTGCGAGATCGCCGCCGTGCGGGCCGCGGCGCTCATGCTGCAGGACGATGCGGGGGCGGCATTGGCCGCTGCGCTTTCCGCACTGCGGCTCGACGCCGCAACGCCCACCGCACACGTCGCGCTGACGGTGTGCCGCTGCGTGTACTGGCGCCTCGGTGATCCCGAGAGTTTCTACGCGGTGGAACGCCGCGAGCCGGGCGAGCCGGGCAAGCAGCCGGGCCGGCTGCGCGCGATCACCACGATGTTCGACCTTGCGCTCGATGCCGCGATCGAATTCGGTCAGATGCATTTCAATGCCGCGCGCTTGCTGGCCGGCGACGCGCTCGATGTCGCGCGCCGTTTCGGCGTCGGTCCGGCGGCAATCGACGCGCTGCCTGCCTGCGTGATGGCGCAGGTGCTGTACGAGGAGGGCCGCGTCGACGAGAGCGAGGCGCTGGTCGCGGCACGGCTGCCGGGAATCCGGCAGGGCGGTGCGATCGAAGGCGCGGTGCTCGGTTACGGACTGCTCGCTCGCATCGCCGCGAACCGGCGCCAACCGGGACAAGGGCTCTTGTTGCTGGCCGAGGCGGACGCGCTTGGGATAAAGCGCAACTGGCCGCGGCTGCGCGCCGCCAGCCTCGCGCAGCAGGTCGAGATGCACGTCGCCGCGGATCGCATCGACCAGGCGGCGCTCTGCGCACAACGGCTCGCCGTGCTGGCCGGGCAGTGCGGCGCGACGAGCAGCAGCGCGCGCTTCGAGATCGCGCGCTACCACGTGCTCGCGCAGGCGCGGCTGGCGCTCGCGCATGAGCATTTCCAGGCATCCGCGCAGGCGCTCTCAAAGGCATCCGCTCAGGCGTTCCCTCAGGCACCCATTCAGGTATCCGCCACGGTCGATCTCGCGGCGCTGCGGCAGCTCCATTGCAATACCGTTTTGAGGCGCGATCGATACGGCGCGGTGACGATCGCGCTGTTGCTGGTCGAAGCGTTGCTGGTTGCCGGTCTGCGCGATGAGGCGATCGAGGCGCTCGTCACGCTGCTGAAGCAGGCAGCTTCGGTGGGACTGCATCAGACGCTCGTCGACTGCAGTGAGCGCGTTGCGAAGCTGATCGACGGGATCGTACGGGGGGCGATCGTGCCCGCCGGCGACGTCCGCGAACTGCTTCCCTACGCAGGCGCATTGATGTCGCGCCGCCGACGTGGCGCCGCCGACGCGCAGGCGGGGCGTGATAGTGATACGTCGCGGGACACAGCGCCGGACAGAGTGCAACCCGTGGCCGCCATGTGCCTCAGCGAGCGTGAACGCGCGATCATCGGACTGATGGGGCGTGGGCTGACCAACAAGCAGATCGCGATCCGACTGTGCATCGCGCCTGAGACTGTGAAGTCGCACGCCAAGCATCTGTATACGAAGCTGTCGGTGAAGAACCGGATCGAAGCGGTGACGCTGGCGAGCCGTCTGGGTCTGGTCCGGCTTTCTGGGAGTGGCATCGATTGAGTTCCGACTTTTCGAGCGCGGACAGCGGTCCGGTTCGCAGGCTTTCGTCTCGATCTGCTCAATCAGTGGGGGCGACGGATGAAGGAACCGGACGCCGTGCCGGATGCCGGCACGCCGGCGACTAGCCCGTTTCCAACGTCTCGCGCAGACGATGGCCCGACGGCAGCGTCGCGGCGAGTGTGTCCTTCATCGTCTTGCTGAGTGTTGCGTGGTGATCGGCCGATTGCGTGTCGCCGGCCAGCTCGCAGGCACGGGCAGCCGTGCGATGGATGTGCCAGTCCGCGAGCGGCGTCTGGTAATCGCGCGTTGCGTCGAGTGCACGCTGCACGCAGCGCAGCGCCTGGTTTGCGTCATGCTGTTCGCACGCGACCCGCGCACGCATGTCCCACGCGAAGCCCTGCCACGTGCGCTCTTCGATACGGGTCGCCAGTTCGACGAGACGGTCGGCGTGGGTGACCGCAGCATCGAAATCGCGCTCCGCGAGTGCGACGCCCGCGAGCCCCCATTCGAGTGGAAGACGCCAGTACCAGTCGAAGATCACCGGCTGCGTGTCCATCCGTTGCATCACCTGCGTGAGCGCGTCGCGCGCGGCGCGCGTGTCGCCGAGGCCGAGCTGTGCGAGCCCGGTCAGCAGCAGGCAGAGCCGGTATTCGGCCGGCAGGATCGATTTGCCGCTGCCCGGTTCGGGCGACTTGCCGGCCAGCACCTGCGCGCAGGCTTGCCGCATCGCATCGAAATCCATCGCGTGGAACTGCACCCAGCAGCGATAGAGCGTGAGCGTGTCCGCGCCGTACTGGTTGCCGTTGTGCGCGAACATCGTGATTGCCTTGTCGAACTCGCGCTGCGCGCGGCCGAATTCGCCGAGGTAGAGCAACGTCCACGGCAGACCCAGATGCACCATCCAGGTCGCGCGCGCCATATTGAACTCGGGGCGGTTTTCGTCGTTCTCGACGAGGAAACGGTAATTCGAGAGGATGGTGTCCTGGGCTTCCTGGTAGCGCGACGACACGAGGCAGACCATGGCGTATTCGCACAGCGACCAGGCTGTCGTGTAGGGATCCTCACCGGCGCGCAAGGGCACGAGCGCAGCCTCGCACCGCACGATGTCTTCCGCGCTCCAGCCGCGCACCCACATCCGCCATACGTAGCAGCTGATGCGGGTGCGGGCCTGCTGCTGCGGGTTGGTCTGCCGTTCACTCAGCGCGAGCGCTTCGTCGATGATCTGGCTGCAGCGCGCCTGGTCGCGCCAGCTATACGCATACGCGAGGCTCATCAGCGCACGGCTCTGGATGTCGATCAGGCCGTGCTGCGCGGCGCGCTCCGCGAGCTGTTCGCAGGTTTCCCGCGCGCGGGAATCGTGGGCCGCCGCGAAGATCGAAGCACGGCCTTCGAGGAATTCCGTTTGCGCCGCAGCGCGCGCTTCAGTGGGCAGATTGGCGGCGAGCATCAGCGCGCGGTCGAGGACCGCGAGCGCGTCGTTGTACGCGAGACGCTTCTTCGCCGTCTGGATCGCAATGCGTAGATAGCCTAGCGCACGTTCCCAATGTTTCGCGGCGGCGAAGTGCTGCGCGAGTTCGGCGGCGACCCCGCCGCGCTCGTCCGGTGCGAACAGCGCCTCGAGCGCCTGGGCGACACGCAGATGCGAGTGGGTGGTGCGCAGCAGACCCTGCCGCTCGTAGAAAGTCTGCCGGTACATCGTGTGGCGGAACGCGTAGGTGCACGCGGCGAGACCGTCATCAAGCGTAGACGACGGCTCGCGACGGATGAAGCTTTCCTGACGGCAGAGCGCCTCGCAGATGTCCTCGAAATGCTCCTGGCCCAATCCGGCTGCTGGCGCCGCGGTGGTCGCGCTAAACGCGAGGCCGGCGACGCTCGCGCCTTCGAGCGCGCGTTGCTGCTCGTCGGTCAGCCGCTGGATGCGATGCTCGATGACCTGGTTCAACGTGAGCGGCACTTCCAGCCGCACTTTCGATGGTGACAGATGCAGCTTCCAGCCTTCGGGCGTCGATTGCGCGATGCCTTGCCCGACCAGGTGATCGAGCGTCGCGACCATAAACAGAGGGTTGCCGCCGGAGCGCTCGCGCACCAGCTGAGCGAAGCCGTTCGCGCGGTCGAGCCGTTCGTCGTGCGGGCTGCCCGTCAGATATTCGGCGATTGCGCCTTCGGTCAACGGTTCCAGCACGATGTCGTGACAGAGCTTCTGCAGCCCCAGGTCGCGGTTCAGTCGGCACAACGGGTGTTGCGCGAGTTCGGCGTCTTCCGGGCGGTACGTCGCGATCACCATCAGACGTGCGCCGCTGCGATGGCGGGCCAGCGCGGACAGCATGTCGACCGTCGAATAGTCGGACCAGTGCAGGTCTTCGAATACCAGCGCGAGCGGACGCTCCAGCGACAGCGCTTCGAGGAATTCGCAAATCTCGCGCAACATGCGCCCGCTCGCCGCGCCGATCACCTGATGCTGTAGCTCGGCGCGGTATTGCTGCGGCACCGATCCCAACATCTGGAGAGCCCAGGTCGGCGCGATTGACACGAGCGTGCGGGTGATCATCGGGCCCGCTTCGCTGCGGGTCAGTTGTGTCAGCGCGTCGAGCACCGGGTAGTAGGGCTCGATGCCGCCGTAGCCTTCGACGCAGCGACCGAGCGACGCCACCACGGTGGCATCGCCATCGAGCGAGTCCAGGAACCGGTTGACGAGCGTCGTCTTGCCGATGCCCGGTTCGCCCGCCACGAACACGATGCGCGATGCGCCATTGCGTGCCTCGTCAAACAGCGTCTTCAACCGGTTCAGTTGCAGCGTGCGGCCGACGAACGCGCCATGGCCGCGCTTATCCGCCTCGCGCGCGCCGGTGCTTGAACTGGCGGAGAGCGGCGCGATGAAGCGATAGCCGCGGCCGCGATGGGTTTCGATAAAGCTTGGATGTCCCGCATCGTCGCCAAGCGCCGTGCGGATGGTCAGCATGTGGGCCTTCAGCACTTCGGGCTGGACATGCACGTTCTGCCACAGTGCATCGAGGAATTCGTCGTGCGTGATGAGCCGGCCAGCGTGGTCGATCAGGTATTGCAGCATGTCGTAGGCGCGCGGCGCCAACGCGAGCTTGCGGCTCGTGCCGTCGGGCGCACATTGCCAGACGCATCGATTCACGCGATCCAATCGAAAGGGAGGGAATTCGATCACGCAGATTCTCCGACCGAGCAGCAACCCGACTTGGTTGTCGCGATTTTATACTGCGCGTGTCCGTACCGCGGGCTGGAGCATTCCATTATCAAATCAAGAGCAAAAATTCACCCTTCCAGATTTCGAACGCCTTACGTTGACGGACAAAAGTGTGCATCTCGTCCTGGCAGGCGGGCACATTTATTCGTCAGAGGTTTGAGATGAGCGATGCGAATGTGACTCGGCATGTTTCGGAAGGTCCCGCAAAGCATAGGCTCGTGAAGCTCGCTGCGAAAAATCGTACCGAAGCGGTCACTCGTGCAACCCATTCAGGCCTGATCCAGGCAAGAGGAGCATGGTCAGTATGAAGGCTCAGTCGAGCACGCTCGCTTCGGTCAGTTTCGAAGGCTTTCGTCTGGATACGGCGAACGAATGCCTTTGGCGGCTGGATTCCGACGCGACACCCGAGCGGATCGACCTGACGCGCAAGACCTTCGGCGTTTTGCGCTTTTTGATCGAGAATCGCGGTGCGCTGATTACCCATGACGCGCTGCTCGAAGCGGTGTGGCCGGATGTGCACGTGCAGCCCGAAGTTGTGAAGGCCCACATACGGACGATCCGGGCACGGCTTGGCGATAGCGCGCAGCGCCCTCGCTACATCGAAACGCTGCGCGGCCGCGGCTATCGTTTCGTCGCGCCCGTAGAGGCCCCTTCAACAGAGTCCTTGCCGACGTCAAGCGAGGAGAGCTTCGGCCGCTTTACTGGGCGCACGAGCGAGCTTCAGCAACTGAGTGCCGCAATGGACCGGGCCCGATCCGGAAACGGCCAGGTCGTGGTGGTTGCCGGTGAGCCGGGCATCGGCAAGACGGCGTTGCTCAAGCAGTTCGTTGCCGCTCAACGGTTCGAACCTGACGATGCGTGGGTCGCTGAAGGGCATTGTGTCGAGGGCTATGGCGGCACCGAGCCGTTTTATCCGGTTCTGCAGGCGCTCGGGCAACTTTGCCAGGGAACCGGCGGCAGCGAAGTCGTGAAAGCGCTGGTGACGTTGGCGCCCACCTGGGCATGGCAGCTCCCGGGGCAGGTGGCGGGGCATGTGCGCGAGTCCCTGCACCGACAGATTCTTGCCGCGTCGCGCGAACGCATGCTGCGGGAGATCCGAGGCTTGCTGAGCTTTCTGACGCAGACGCGACCGCTGCTCCTGATATTCGAAGACCTCCATTGGGCCGACTACTCAACCATCGATTTTCTGGCGGCGATGGCGCGCCAGCCAGGTGCGCTGCGCCTGATGATCGTCGCCACTTACCGGCCGGACGAAGCGGCGCTCGCCGAACACCCCATCGAGCAACTGCATCACGAGCTTTCGCTGAGGGGCCTATGCCGGGATCTGGCGCTTGGCCCATTGCCTCGCGACGCGGTGGTTGCGTGGCTGACAGACCGCGATCATACCGACCCTGCCGAGGAAGAACTGTCTGATCTCATCGCGCAACGTTGCGGCGGCAATCCGCTGTTTATGCGGGCGACCCTCGCAGATCTCGTGGAGCGCAACATGCTCCGCAAGACGGCGACGGGCTGGCGGCCGCTGACGCCCTTGGCGATGATCGGCGCGGCGGCGCCACACACGATAACCCGGACGCTCGAGGGTAGAATCCGGCGCCTCCCCGCCGACGAACGGAATCTGCTTGAAGCCGCTAGCGTGGCAGGACTCTGCTTTTCGTCGGCGACCGTGGCCGAGGCCGCGGGTCTGTCGACGGAGCAGTTCGACGATCTGTGCGAGGCGCTGGCACGCAATCAACGCTTTATTCAACGTTGCGCAGTGAAACGATTACCCGACGGCGGAGCGGCGGCCATGTTCTGTTTCGACCATGCCCTCATCCGCAACGCGTTCTATGGGCGTCAAGGGCTGACTCGCCGCTCCCGTTTGCATCGGCAAATCGCGCAACGGCTCGAGGCGATCTATGCTCGTGATCAGAGAGCGGAAGTGGCATACGAGCTTGGACAACATTTCGCTGACGCGAGAGACTGGCTCAAAGCGATCGACTATTTACGCATTGCGCTGCAAACCGCAAAGGTTCGCTTTGCATATCGGGAGGCGCAGTCGATTCTCGACTTTGCCGCCTCGCTCACCGCAAAGTTGCCGGCTGAGTTGCGTCCGCTTAGAAGCTTTGAGTTTGCCGAGGCACGCGCGTCGCTTTACGCTGCGGCGCATGATCCGCGCGCCGAGGCTGCCTGGGTCGAACTTGAGGAGCAGGCACGCACGATTGGCCGGCTCGATGCGCAACTGCGCGCCATGCTCGGCCTCGCCTACGTCTTTAGCTGGAGCGACAGGCAACGTTGCATCGAGGTGCTGAACGAAGCGCTGACGCTCAGTGCATCGCATCCCGACCTGCGCGTCAGCGCGCTGGTCCGCGTGAGTGCCTACGTGCGCCGTATCTGGACCAACGGCTGGTCGCATGCCGATCTGACTGAGTGCGAAACCGCGATGCGCGCGTTGCGCGAGACGGGGGATCCATTGCTGATCGCGCGGGCGAATCTGGAATACAGCATGCTGTGCATCATTTCCACCCGGTATCGCGAAGCGCTCGGGGCAGTGCGGGCGAATTTCCAGATCCTGTTTGAGCATGCGGTGGAACATCCGGGCTTCGACCTCGCGAGGGCGACGTGGATGCTCCGGCTGGGTACGCCATGGGCTCAGCTTTTCCTTGGCGAGCTAGGCCAGTCGATGGAATCGTTCGAGCAGGGTATGGCTTCGTTCCGCGAGAACGGTGACTATTTTGCGGCCCGCACACTTGAGGTCTATCGGGGCTGGTTGCTCGTGCATACGATGGACTACGAGTCGGTCATTGAAATGTACGAACGGTTCGTCCCGGCTGCAAACCCGGCCGCTCGGGCGGTCGAAGCCGACCCCGGCCCACTGCTGCCCGTGCAACACCGTGCGTGTCTCGTGCTCGCGGGCCTCGCGTACATCGGATTGGAGGACGGCGTACGCGCCGCGTCGCTGTTTGCTGAAGCGCGACGACAGATGGACGCCACGCCCATCATGTTCGACTGGTACTGGCGACTGTCAATCGAATGGGGCGAAGCCGAGGCAGCGATGATGGCGGGCGACCATCGCACCTCCCGATTGCACGCCCAGGCGTTCCTGAAGCTCGCCCTCGCCACCGAAGACCGGACGTGGCAGGCCCTCGCCTGGGAACTCGTTGCGCGCGAGGCGCTGGAGAGCGGCGACCCGGTCATTGCACTCGACCGTATCAACTCCGCGTTCGCGGTCACTGAGGGATTCGAAACCCCGCTGGCAGACTGGCGGCTTTACCGCACGGCGGCAGCGATTCACGAGGCCCGTGGCAACGCCGAACAGGCGGATGTGCAACAGCGCCGTTTCACTTCGACGCTCGATCGGTTGTCGAATTCCCTGCCGCGTGGCACTCAGATTGGCCGACGTCTGCTCGCTCTTTCAACTAGCTGACACATGCTTCAGGCGTGAGAGATGGGGGAGCCATCATGGCGCCGATCCCCCCATGGGGTGATATCGTCTAGTAAGGAGTCCATGCAAGATAAGTGAATTGTCCCACCGACGGAATCGGCGCGACCGGCAGTGACGAACTCCGAGCCTGCGGTTCACAACGGCGGCTGATCATTTCATACACGGAGCATCTTCAGGAGAGCCGAGATGAGCAAAAAAGTTGCCGAAATCATTGTGGATACGCTCGCCTCGGCGGGCGTCAAGCATTGCTACGGGATCGTGGGCGACACGCTGAATCTCATCGCTCACCACATCAACGAGAGCGACATCGAGTGGGTCCATGTGCGCCATGAGGAGGCGGGGGCGTTCGCCGCCGAAGCCGAAGCCATGTTGACCGGCAACCTCACGGCCGTTGCGGGAAGCTGCGGCCCTGGCAGCCTTCACTTCATTAACGGCCTGGTGGACGCCAACCGCAATCGCGCTCCGGTTATCCTGATCGCAACCCAGGTCGCGAGCGAGGAACTCGGCTTTAACTTTCCGCAGGAAGTCGACTTCAAGGCGATCTACGGTTCGTGCAGCGTGTTCTGCGACATGATCATCACGCCGGAGCAGGCGCGCCGCAAAACCGTAATTGCCTGTCAGACCGCCATTGCCAAGGGTGGCGTCGCTGTGCTGATCGTTCCGGTTGACATCGCCCATGCTGATGCGAGCGATAACATCCCGTATTCGGTCCACACGAATGTGCCGGTTGTCCGGCCGAGTGACGCCGACCTCGACCGTGTCGCTGAAATCCTCAATTCGGGCGACAAGATCGCGATCTATGGCGGTTCGGGATGCCGTGGCGCCCACGCCGAAATCCTGGCGGTTGCCGAGCGGCTCAAGGCGCCGATTGCACACACGTCCCGCGCCAAAGACGCGCTGGAACACGACAACCCGTACAACGTCGGCATGACCGGCATTATCGGCGGCGAAGCGGGTTATCTGGCGGTATCCGAATGCGAGACCTTGCTGCTGCTGGGCGCCGACTTCGCATGGCGGCAGTTTTACCCGGAGAAGGCCAAAATCGTTCAGATCGACATGGCACCCGATCATCTCGGCCGCCGGCATCCGGTTACGCTAGGGTTGGTGGGCGATATCAAGTCCACGATGGAGGCGTTGCTGCCACGCCTCAAACCGCGCACCTCGACCGAGTTCCGCGACAAGCTCGTCGAACGGCATGCCAGTGCGTTGGAAACCCACCGGTCCAAAGCGGTCCCGTCGGACCGCGGGACGATTCCTCCGATCTATCTGACCGAGCTGATCAACCGGCACGCAGCGAGCGATGCACTCTTCTGCGCCGACGATGGGACGCCCACTGTCTGGCTTTATCGGCATATCGAGACGAACGGGAAACGCCGGGTATTTTCGAGTCTGCTCCACGGCACGATGGCGGCGGCCCTGCCGATGTCAATGGGGCTGCAGAAGTGCCAGCCTGGACGCCAGGTGATTTCCATGTCCGGCGACGGAGGTCTCGCCATGCTGTTCGGTGAGCTCATGACGGTCGTGCAGGAGAAGCTGCCGGTCAAGGTGGTCGTGTTCGACAACGGCAAGCTTGGATTTATCGACATCGAGCAGAAGTCCGAAGGCATGCTCCCACTTTATACGGGCCTGCAAAACCCGGACTTCGGCAAGGTCGCCGAGGCGATCGGGCTATGGGGGCGCACGGTGTCGAAATCCGATGAACTCGAAGAAGCCGTCATTGCATGGTTGAATGAGCCCGGCCCCGCGCTTCTGAACGTCAAGGTCGACACGATGACGCTCGTGATGCCGCCGAAGATCGAATGGGGGTCTGCGTACGGGATGGTCCTGTATTCAGCGAAAGCCATGCTGCAGGGGCAGTCCGCCGATGTGTTCGCCATGATCCGCGAAAATTTATAGGACTTGCTGGAGTAAGGGGGCGGTAGACGAGTCGATCACCGCCTTTACGATCGCGCAGAACCGAAGGATAGGCGTGCGCGAGGCGTCCTCATGTCCCTGTTTGGCTGTCTCGCACTGGCAGGAGTAGACTCGCCGGGGTCGCTCCGTGATGCCACGCCGATCGTCGCCTTGCGCCGACGCATGCGCGTGAACAAGAGGAGTCGAAAATACAGTTCGAGTGGCGTCGGGGAATTTGAAAATGGGTCTGTCAAAGGTTGATCTGAATCTCTTCGTTGTCTTCGAAGCCGTCTACAGAACGCGAAACCTGACGCGTGCAGCGGAGATGCTGTTCATCACTCAGCCTGCTGTCAGCAATGCGTTGGCGCGGATGCGCAAAGCATTCGACGATCAGCTTTTTGTCAGTACGTCGGCCGGCATGATACCGACGCCCGTTTCGGAAAACATCATCGGCCGGGTTCGTGAGGCGCTGCAGTTGCTCGACTCGAGCACTCACGTCGGAGGACTTTTCGACCCCGTTTCGTCTGAGCGTACGTTTCGCCTCAGCATGACCGACCTCACGGAGGCGCTTCTTCTGCCCGCACTGGAGGAAGTGCTGCAACGACTGGCGCCCGGCATCCGCATCGAGAGCTACTTCACGACGCGTAAAGAGGTCCCGGAAGCGCTAGCCAATGGTGCGGTCAATCTTGCGATCGACGCGCCGCTGATTGACGACCCTTACCTCGAGCAGGAGCCGCTGGGACGCGACCGGTATGCGTGCATGCTGCGTCACGAGCATCCGTTTGCCAGGAAGAAGCTGACGATCGACGACTACCTCGGGTTCGGTCATATCCACGTATCGAGTCGCCCCCAGGGACCGGGTCTCGTCGACGCGGAACTGAACCGGCTGGGCGTCAGGCGATCAATTCAGACGCGGGTTCAACACTATCTGGTCGCCCCGTTGATCGCGATGCGAACCGACCTGGTCCTCACGGCCCCCCTTGTGCTTCTTCAGCGGTATGACGCGCGAATCCTGGCGCTGCCGTTCGATCTCCCGGATCTCCAGTCTCATTGCTACTGGCATCGAAGCGTGACGGGGGATCCGGCTCATCGCTGGCTGCGCGAGCAGATTGGCCGTCTCATGCGGGAAATGAACCAGTAGCTGGGGCATACGGGGGCGTACCCGCCCGGTGTCACGAAAACTTATAGCCGGCTATCACAACAATAAATTTCCTGAATGACGAGGCGCTGGGTAATCTGCTAACCATGTTGAGACGAGGATGGCATGGCAGAACTCTATCTTGTACGGCATGGGCAGGCGTCTTTCGGCGCCGAAAACTATGACGAGCTATCACCTTCCGGTCGTACCCAATCAAGCTGGCTGGGCGAGTACTTCGCGCAGGCGAAATTGCGGTTCGATCGCGTTGTCATCGGAACGATGCAGCGGCATCGGCAAACCGCCGATGCGATTCTCGCCGCAATGGGCGGCTCGCAAGTCGAGATCGCGCAAGACGCGGGTTTGAACGAATACGATTTTCAGGCATTGTTCGCAGCCCTCGGCGAAGAGGGCTTGCCGCTGGGTTTGTCTGCAGGTCTGTCGGCCACAAGTTCAAAGAAGGACTTTTACAAAGGGCTTAGGCACGTGCTGCAGCTTTGGGCCGATGACCGCTTGCCAGGTCCTGTTCCAGAGACATGGCAGCAATTCCAGACGCGTGTCCAGCGTGCGCGCAGCGAAATCCAGCGGGCTGGCGGAAAGCGCGTTCTGGTGGTGAGTTCGGGTGGGCCGATCGCAGTAACTGCCCAACAGGTTCTAGAGGCGCCTGCTGCGAGCGCGATTGCACTGAACATGCAGGTTCGAAACAGCAGCGTTTGCCAATATGTCTTTAACGACGGCGCGATGTCGCTAGTCAGCTTTAATTCAGTGCCTCATCTCGAACGTGCCGAGAGGCATGAATTTGTCACCTATGGCTGACCTCAGTCGGGATTCACGCAAAATGAACTACCCCTACGCTCACATTTGTTCGCTGCCCCCCGAGGGGGCCGCTGCCTCCCTTGGGGCGGCCCGGCGGGAGAAAATGAACGACCCCCACGCTTACATTCGTTCGCTGCCCCCCGAGGGGGCCGTTGCCTCCCTTGGGGCGGCCCGGCGGGAGGCAACATGAATACCAGCCTTCAATTCAACATCGAAGATCTCACACGTTATCTGACGGCGCACGTGCCCGGGTTTCAGGGGCCGTTGTCCGTCGAGAAATTTCCCGGCGGACAGTCCAATCCGACGTTTCTTTTGCAGGCGCAAAGCGGTCGCTATGTGCTGAGGCGTCAACCTCCCGGCGCACTGCTCAAGTCCGCCCATGCCGTTGATCGTGAGTTTCGCGTGCTGTCGGCGCTCGGCCGGACACCGGTCCCTGTCGCACGTGCTTATCACCTTTGCGAGGACCGTGACGTCATCGGCAGCCTGTTTTACATCATGAGCTACGAAGACGGGCGAATCTTCTGGAATCCGGCGCTGCCCGAAGTACCCGTCGAGGAGCGCGGCGCCGTCTACGACGCACTGCTCGGCACGATGACGGCGCTCCACGACGTGGATATCGACGAAGTCGGATTGTCGGACTACGGTCGCCCAGGCAACTATTTCGCGCGTCAAATCGACGTCTGGACGAGGCAATATCGCGCCGCGCAGACCGAGATCCTGGCGCCGATGGAGTCGCTGATCGAGTGGCTGCCTGCCCACTGTCCAGAGGAAGCCGGAAAGCCTTCACTCGTGCACGGAGATTTCCGTATCGACAACCTCATTTTCATGCGCGACGCGCCGCAAGTTCGCGCCGTTCTCGACTGGGAGCTATCCACGCTGGGCAATCCACTGGCTGACATTGCGTACTTCTGCATGTGTTTGCGGCTCCCGCCCGGCGGTCATATCGCCGGACTCGAGGGTCTGAATCGAGGAGCGTTGGGGGTGCCGGACGAGGCGTCGATTGTCGAGCGGTATTGCGAGCTCAGGGGAATGTCGTCGATTGAGAACTGGAACTTTTACCTGGCGTTCAGTTTTTTCCGGCTTGCAGCTATCGCACAGGGGGTGAAGAAGCGGGCCTTGAGCGGTAACGCATCGAATGAAAAGGCGCGCCAGGTGGGGCAGATGGCTGGGGCGCTTGCCAGGATGGGCACTGACCTGATCTGAAGACAGGCAGGAAACCGGAACGTGGACATACGGAGACTGATTGTGACTACTAATTTGTTTGATCTGAAAGGAAAGATTGCGCTGGTGACGGGCGCCAGCCGCGGTATCGGTGAGGAGATCGCCAAACTGCTCGCCGAGCAGGGTGCCCACGTGATTGTGTCGAGCCGCAAGCTGGAAGATTGCGAATCGGTGGCGCGCGAGATCAGGGAAGCGGGCGGGAGCGCTGAAGCGCAACCGTGCCATGTCGGGCGTGTCGAGGACATTCTCGCGATCTTCCAGCATATTCGTGCACGGCATGGCCGTCTGGACATCCTCGTCAACAACGCGGCGACGAATCCGTATTTTGGCCACATTCTCGACACCGATCTGACGTCATTCGAAAAGACGGTGGAGGTCAATCTGCGCGGCTACTTCTTCATGTCCGTGGAGGCGGGCAAGCTGATGCGGGAGAACGGCGGCGGTGCGATCGTCAACACGGCTTCGGTCAATGCATTGCAGCCTGGCGACAGGCAGGGCATCTACTCGATCACCAAAGCCGCCGTTGTCAACATGACGCGGGCATTCGCAAAGGAGTGCGGGCCGTTGGGGATTCGTGTGAATGCGCTGCTCCCCGGATTGACCAAAACCCGCTTTGCGGGGGCACTGTTCGAAGATCAGGCTACGTACGAAAACTGGGTGTCGCAGATCCCGCTGCGGCGCCACGCGGAACCTCGTGAGATGGCGGGCACCGTGCTTTACCTGGTGTCCGACGCTGCGAGCTATACCAATGGAGAGTGTGTCGTCGTCGACGGTGGACTGACGATCTAATCAGGTAGTCGAAATGCAGCATTAACCGATACGTCGACGACTTCAATCAGGATTAAGGAAGAGTAAAAATGGACTTTGCATACAGCCCGAAAGTCGAAGCGCTACGCACCCAGGTGCGTGCGTTCATGGACGCCCACATCGTTCCGCGCATCCGCCAATGGCACGAGGAAGTGCATGCGGGTCAATATCCGGTTTCCTTCATGGAGACCTTGAAAGATCAGGCGCGTGAAGAGGGTCTCTGGAACCTGTTCCTTCCGCATCTGCGCGATGACGAGCCCGGTACCCGCCTGACCAATCTCGAGTACGCGCCCCTCGCTGAAATCATGGGGCGGGTGTCGTGGGCATCGGAAGTGTTCAACTGCAATGCGCCGGACACGGGCAATATGGAGCTGCTCCATATGTTTGCCACGCCCGATCAGCGCGAGCAGTGGCTCAAGCCCCTTCTCGACGGCAAGATCCGCTCGGCGTTTGCGATGACGGAGCCGGCTGTGGCCTCCTCGGACGCGACCAATATCACGACGTCGATTCGTCGTGACGGGGATGACTATGTCATCGACGGCAGGAAGTGGTTCATCACGAATGCAGCACACCCGAATTGCACGCTCTTCATCGTGATGGGCAAAACGGACCCGGACGCGCCGAGCCACCGTCAACAGAGCATGATTCTCGTGCCCCGCGATACACCCGGCGTCAAGGTGATCCGCAATATCACGGTGGTCAATCACGTGGCACCGGAAGGACACTGCGAGATCGAGTTCAAAGGTGTGCGCGTACCCCGGTCGAATCTACTCGGTGAAGAAGGTAGCGGCTTTGCGCTCGCGCAGGCGCGCCTTGGGCCGGGACGGATTCACCACTGCATGCGTTCGATCGGCGCCGCGGAACTGGCGCTCGAGTTGATGGTGGAACGGGCCCAGGCACGCACGGCATTCGGAAAGACGCTGTATGAGCAGGGGGTCGTCGCCGAATGGATCGCGAAATCCAGAATTGAAATCGATCAAGCAAGGCTGTTCGTTCTCAAAGCCGCGTGGATGATCGACAACGTGGGTGCGAAGGAGGCGAAGAAGGAGATCTCGATGATCAAGGCGCTCGTACCGAGTGTTCATACCGCCGTTTGCGAGCGGGCGATGCAGGTATTTGGCGCGATGGGGCTGAGCCCCGACACGCCATTGGCCGATAGCTGGACATGGGGCCGTGCATTACGGTTCGCAGATGGCCCGGACGAGGTTCACTTGCAGAGCATTGCACGCATGGAAATCAAGGCGCAGCCCTATGAGCCGGGGAAGGACAATCCCTACCTGACGGCGTCGGTGTGACGCATCGCGCCAGTTTCAAGGACCGACCTTGTGGGGGACCTTGGCGGCGAGCGGCGTGAATACGCTCAACACTGAGGCACTCCACGGAGGTCGATCTCTCGCAGTGCGTTGACCCTCCGCCGCCAGCCGCAGGATGTGCCAACGCATTTCCCGCCCCTTGGCGAGACGACTAGCGCTCGCCGTCAAATCCCCCCCCAACAAAGACCGTGTTTTTTCCGACGGCTCTGCCGCAAGTACGCTTTCAAAGCTGTCCATCAAGCTGTCCATCAACCTGGACACGGCGTATCGCGGGGAACAGAGCCCTCGCGGATGCGGTAGGCCAGTGGAGACTGCCGCAGGAAGACGAAACGCGGCGTCAAAATGCCCAATCGGAAGACCGCCCCGTGGATTGATCTGTTGCCCGCTCGAGATGCGTTGCCATGCCTATAGGGTTATCCCTCACGCCTCTTAAACCCCGCGGAACAAGGCGCGCCGCAGTGGTCGATGTGTTGGCGGTGCAGAAAGTAAATTTTCTGGCAGTTGCGCACAAAGTTTCCGGGCAACGTGTGGTTGTGGGCACAACGCCTCGATCGGAGCCGGTGCCATTAGTGGATGACGTATTCGCCGAGTCGGCCGGTTGCTAAAGTCGTCCCGGCCCATTGAGTCACGCAAAGAAGCAATCAGGCGCGAGTGCGTAGCTGGCAACGAACGAGTTGGAGATGTGATTCATATGATTCGTAGTACGACATAATCATAAAATTGGAGCTTGTGTATGACGAAGGTCAGGAGATTGTTCGGAAAGGAGCGGCATCGACGCAAGGCCGGCCTGTTGGCGGCCATCATGTCTACTGCGACGCTGTACTCCGTCTCAGCAGCCGCGCAGTCGTCGGTCACGCTTTTCGGCGTCGTCGATGAAGGAATTCGCTACACGACTCATGCGGATCCGCAAGGCGATTATCGTGTGCAGCTCGCCAACGGTGCAAACGAGAGCCTTTGGGGATTCAAGGGAACGGAAGACATTGGTGGCGGAACGAAGGTCGTATTCCAGCTGGAGAATCGCTTTTTCCCGAACACCGGGGCGACCGACCCCGCTTATCCGTTCTTCAATACGGCCTTTGTTGGGCTGCAGTCGAGCAGTTACGGAAAGTTGACCATGGGCCGTCAGATCAACCCGCTTACCGACGCTGTTGTGGGCGCCTTCGTGACCAATGCATGGCTGCCGACCTTCTACCAGTTTCGGCCAGAAGTCATGATGGCCCAGGGCGTGTGGACCAGCAACATGGTGAAGTACGCGGCGCGATGGCAATACCTCACGGCTGAGGTGTCGTATGCATTTGGTGGCAATGCAGGCGCATTTGGTTCGGGAAGTCAGATTGGGGCGTCGATTCTCTATTTGCCTGGCGCGCCATTGCGTCTGGCTGCCGCGTACCTGGACTCGCGCGATGCCGTGAACGGTTCCGCGCACTTCAAATCCTGGACGGCTGGCGGGTCCTATTCGTTCGGAGATACGACAGTCAATGCAGGCTGGGCCGTGAACAGACAGGATGCCGGGTTTGTCGGCAATTTCCCTAACGGTCCATTCACCGCGCCGGAATTGTCCGCGCTTAAATTCAATACATTCAGTGCCCGGCAAATGTTTTTTGGTGGGGTGACGCAGCTGGTAGGGGACGCGACACACCTTTCGGCGAATGTATGGCGCACGATTCAGACCGGGAAGACGCAAGCGGCCGACGGGAACGCGACGCAATTCCAGCTGCTCGCGGACTATAACTGGTCGAAACGCACGGACACCTATCTGGAAGCCGACTACTCGCTGTACCGCGGCGGAATGGTGGGCGCCCAGTTCCAGGGCATCAACGCCCTGAGTTCTGCGTACGGCACGACCCAGCTAGGCATCATGGCCGGCATCCGGCATACGTTCTAGCCTGCCTGCGGGACGACTCGTGGCTCGAGAGAGCGCCAGCGGGAGCGATTACGGATAGTCCTGAAAGGACGAGAGGATGTCCTTCGAACATATTTCGATTCGACCATACCGGAGAGCGATCGCTCCTTTTTCGGCCATTGCCTTGAGCTCCAGCGACAACGTCTGGCGTGTGATGCCGAGCATCATGGCCAGTGTGTCCTGGGAGATGCTGACGTCCTGGCGACTCTGCGGCCACGCTGTCACGTCGCCCGACGCGAGCAGCAGCAGGCGCCGGGCAACGCGTGCGCGCGTCGAGTGGAGGGTGGCATCTTCGACTATGCGATAGAGCCAATTCATGTGAATGGACTGCAACTCGGCGATGGCCCGAAGGAACGCTTGACTCTGCATCAGCTCCTCAAAGGCGGGTGTCCTGACCACGAAGACGGTCGATCGCTCGATCGCCACGACATCTCGCGTGCGTGGCTGGCGAACGGTCATGGATGTCTGTCCAAACCAGTTACCGGCTTCGATGACGGCCAGTATCGCCTCCTTGCCGTCTTCGCGCAGCGTGAAGGCCTTGAGTCTGCCGTTCTTGAGGCCACAGAAGCCGGTCGGCGTATCGCCACGGCGGAACAGATATTCGCCCGGCTGCAGCGTCATCAATTCGCTTCGCTGGACAAGCGCCTCCTGCTCGAGCGCAGGCAAGGAGCAGAACCACTGGTTTGTCCGCATTTCTTCGGACGTATCGGTCATGAACGCCATTTTGGAGCAGTCGATGTACACAAGTGCTGAAAACGCGACGGAAAATCACAGGCTTGCGCAGCTTCCGACGCGTGCGTATCAGACCGCCAGGCTGTTGGTCTCCGACCATTATCGGGTTCAGGCCGCTGATCGAGAAGAATTCATTTTATACGTGCGGAAAATTGCCATGCAAGGTTGCCGCCCGGGCCTTGCCGGCGCCGGTCTCCCCCGGTTGTAACCACGGCGCTCCCCCATTCAGGGGGTACTTCCCGAGTCCTGACACTTGCATGATTGTCCCAACGGGATGTCACAGCAGGCCGGGAAAAATACAACGATCAACATTCGCTTGCAATCCATTTTGGAACTGAAGGAGATATAGATGCAGAACGAAGTCAATACGCCAGCGACCGCCGCTTACGCCTATCCGTTGCTGATCAAGCAGCTGTTGCTCACGCCGTTCGTTCAGGCGCAAGACGAAGAGATTGTCTACCGGGATCAGTTCCGCATGACCTATGCGACGTTGCGCGAGCGGATCGCGCGACTCGCCAACGGGTTGAGCCAGCTTGGCGTGCAGCACGGCAGCACCGTCGGGGTGATGGACTGGGACAGCCACCGCTATCTCGAGTGCTATTTCGCCGTTCCGATGATGGGCGCGGTGTTGCAGACCGTGAACGTACGTTTGTCGCCGGCTGAAATCGCCTACACGATCAATCATGCCGGCGCTGAAATTCTGCTGGTTCACGCTGATTTTCTGCCTGTCGTCGAAGCCATCAAGGACAAACTGGAAACAGTGCGTACCTTCATCTTGATCGATGAACCCGGCAGTGAAACTTGTGCACACAGTATTCCGTTCTCGGCCGAATACGAGTCGATGCTGTCGGCGAATAGCACGAGCTACGCCTTTCCGGACTTTGACGAGAACACGCGTGCAACGACGTTCTACACCACCGGTACGACCGGTCTTCCGAAGGGCGTCTACTTTACGCATCGGCAATTGGTTCTGCACACCATCACCCTGATGGCGGCGCTGGCGAGCCCTGTCTCGGGACAGCGTTTCCATCGTGGTGACGTGTACATGCCGCTCACGCCGATGTTTCACGTCCACGCATGGGGCATGCCGTATATCGCCACGGCTCTGGGTGTGAAGCAGGTCTATCCCGGGCGCTATCTGCCGGACCGGCTCGCACGACTCGTGCGCGAAGAGGGCGTCACGTTCTCGCATTGTGTCGGCACGATCCTGCACATGCTGCTCGCGTGCGAGGAGGGCAAGGCGACGGACATGAGCAAGTGGAAAGTCATCATCGGCGGCGGCGCGTTGCCGGAAGGCCTCGCCAAGGCTGCGCTAGACCGGGGCATCGACGTGTTCGTCGGTTACGGGATGTCGGAGACGTGCCCCGTGCTCAGTCTCGCCCAACTGCCGCCGGGGGCCGAAAAGCTCGACGCCGACGAGCAGCTTCGCCTGCGCTGCAAGACCGGCCGGCCGGTTCCGCTCGTCGACCTGCGGGTCGTCGACGACAACATGGACGAACTCGCCCGCGACGGCAAAGCCACCGGCGAGATCGTCGCTCGCGCTCCGTGGCTCACGCAGGGCTATCTGAACAATCCTGAGGCTTCCCAGCAGCTTTGGACCGGTGGCTATCTCCATACGCAGGATATTGCCAATGTCGATCCAACGGGCAACATCCAGATCACTGACCGTCTCAAGGACGTGATCAAGTCCGGCGGCGAGTGGGTTTCATCGCTCGAGATAGAAAACCTGATCTCGCGCTATGAGGGGGTTTCCGAAGTGGCCGTCATCGGCATCAAGGATGAGAAGTGGGGGGAGCGGCCGGTGGCGCTTGTCGTGCTCAAGGAGGGAGCGGGCGTCACGGAGGACGATATCAAGCAGCACGTACTGTCGTTCAGCACATCCGGAAAGATATCGAAATACGCGGTGCCGCAGATCGTGAAGTTTGTCGATGCGCTCGCAAAAACGAGTGTCGGCAAGACTAACAAGAAGTGGCTGCGTGATCAGTTCGCCTGATTGGCAAGCAAATTTCGAGGAGTGCAAATGATGAGTATCGAGAATTACAGCGTCGTCACCATCGACGACTTCGTGGGTCGCGAGCTGGGCGTGTCGGATTGGGTCGTCGTCGATCAGGCGCGCATCGACGCCTTCGCGCAATGCACCGGCGACAGGCAATGGATTCACGTAGACGTGGAGCGTGCGAAGCGCGAGAGCCCCTTCGGCGGCACGATCGCGCATGGCTATCTGACGCTATCTCTACTGGCGGCACTTGCGATCGAGATCGGCCTGATTCCCGAAGACGCATCGGCTGGCCTCAACTACGGGCTCGACAAGGTGCGCTTCATGACACCGGTTAAGGCCGGCGCACGGGTACGCAACCGCGTGACCCTGGTGTCGGTGGAGAAAAAGGGCGGCGGCCGCGTCATCGTCAAGACGATGAACGAGTTGCAGATCGAGGGCGAGGCCAAGCCGGCCCTGATTGCGGAGACGCTGGCGATGCTGGTGGCGTGAGCCGGATCGCTCGACGAACATGATGCAGTTGTTTGAGGAGCAGCAAAATGGCGGTAACCCCTGAAAACACATCGCGCGGCACGCCGTCCGACGATCTCGCGGCGTCTGCGGCGGAGGGCATGCTCGGCCCCAACCCGTTTGTCGGGCTGCGTCCGCGCGACATCCTGGCCACCGCACAGCAGATCGGCGCCCAGGCGTTGCGACAACCCGCGCTGGTCGCTGAACAGGAAGCGGCGCTGGCCCGTGAGCTGATCGCCGTGCTGTCCGGCAGCGCGGAGTGCCAGCCGCCGCCGGGCGACAAGCGCTTCGGCGATCCGGCGTGGCAGGACAACACGTGGTACCGCATGACGCTGCAAGGCTATATGGCATGGCGCGACGCGTTGAACGGGTTCGTCGCCCGCTCGGCGCTGGACCCGAAAAGCAAGGAACGCGCGCAGTTCGTGATGTCGCTTTTCACGGATGCGTTGGCGCCGACGAATACGCTGCTCGGCAATCCGGCCGCGCTCAAGAAGATCGTCGAGTCAGGCGGCGCGAGCCTGCTTGGCGGCTTCAAAAACTTCATGATGGACCTGCTGAAGAACCAGGGCATGCCGGAGCAGGTCGACCGCACGGCGTTCGAGGTCGGCAAGAATCTCGCCATGTCGCCGGGTGCAGTGGTGTTTCGTAACGAAGTGCTTGAACTGATCCAGTACGCGCCGGCAACGGAGCAGGTGTACGGCCGCCCGCAACTGATCGTGCCGCCCCAGATCAACAAGTTCTATGTGTTCGATCTGTCGGAAGGCAAGAGCATCGTCAACTATCTGGTGAAGAACGAGTTCCAGGTGTTTGTCGTGAGCTGGCGCAACCCCACCGCCGTGCAGCGTGACTGGGACATGGATACCTATGTCACCGCGCTCATCGAAGCCATCGCGGCGGTACGGGACATCACCGGCAGCGACGACGTGAACCTGCACGGCGCCTGCTCCGGCGCGATGACGATATCCGCGCTGCTCGGGCACCTCGCGAGCCGCGGTGACAAGACCGTGAACGCCGCCACGCTGATGGTCGCCGTGCTGGACAACACCGAACAGTCGCAACTCGGCCTCTTCGCAACGCCGGAAGCGATCGCGGCGGCCAAGCAGAACAGCACCGCGCGCGGCGTGCTCGCCGGCGAGGAGATGGGCCGCGTGTTTGCGTGGTTGCGCCCCAACGATCTGGTGTGGAGTTACTGGGTCAACAACTACCTGTTGGGCAAGACGCCGCCTGCTTTCGACATCCTCTACTGGAACAACGACACGACCCGGCTGCCCGCGAAGCTGCACGGACAGCTGCTCGATATTTTCACGGGCAACCTGTTCTGCAAGCCGCATGCGCTGACGGTGCTGGATACGCCGATCGACCTGTCCGAGGTGACCTGCGACAAGTACGTGGTGGCCGGCATCACGGATCACATCACGCCATGGAAGGGCGTCTACAACTCGGCGCGGACCTTCGGCGGCAATACGCGCTTCGTGCTGAGTTCGAGTGGCCATATTCAAAGCCTGATCAACCCGCCGGGCAATCCCAAGGCGAAGTTCTTCGTGAATCCGGATCCGGCTCTGCCGGCCAGTGCCGACGCGTGGCTCGCTGCCGCGCAGCCTGAAAAGGACTCGTGGTGGAACAACTGGCGAGACTGGTTGGCCACCCGTTCAGGCGAGCGGCGAGCCGCGCCGGCGTCGCCCGGCAATGAGCGGTATGCGTCGGTCGCACAAGCGCCCGGCACCTACGTGATGGAAGCATGACGTACCCCATTGGCCGTGTCGTCGCGTCATCGCATCACGGCCCGTATTTTTCAACGCAGTTTTTTGGAGTCTTGACCATGGAATCAACCAATCCCAACAGCCTTTTCGCTGAATACACCAAGATGATCGGGCAGTTCAAGCTGCCGGGCATCGACGTTGCCGCGCTTCTGGAGTCGCGCCGCAAGGACATCGACGCCCTGGCGCAGGCCAACACCACCGCGCTCGCAGGCATGCAATCGCTCGCGAACCGGCAGTCGGAGATTCTGCGCACGACGATGACTGAGTTGCAGTCTCTCGTCACGCGGCTGATCGCGTCAGGCAGCAAGCCCACCGCGAATACGGGCGAAGTGGTGCAACAGGCGTTGCATAAGGCGCTGGTGGACATGCAGGAACTCGCGGATACGGCATACCGGGCCCAGTCCGACAGTTTCGCGGTGGTGACCAAGCGTGTTGCTGAGCACGTCGAAGAGTTGAAGGCGCTGCTGCAACCCAGGAAGTAGTGCGGCAAAGCAATGCAAAACGCCGATGCCGCCGAGGCAGCGGCGGTCTGACGTGTCGTGTCATGAGGTCTTCCAGATGAGAAAAAAATGACTATTCACCCCGAGTCTGTCACCACCCTGCAGATCCAGACCGTCGATCTGGACGGCCAGGTGTTGCGCGTTGCGATCCGGCATGGCAGTGACGCTGCGCCGCCATTGCTCATCTTCAACGGTATTGGCGCGAATCTCGAACTGGTGGAACCGTTCGTGGCCGCGCTGGAGGGTGTGGGCGTCATCATCTTCGACATTCCCGGTGTCGGCGGCTCGCCTGCGCCGGTCGTGCCGTATCGCTTCTCGACGCTGTCCGTGCTGACCGACAAGCTCTTGTCGCGGCTGGGTTATGACGGACCCGTCGATGTGCTCGGCGTGTCGTGGGGCGGCGCGCTCGCGCAGCAATTCGCCCACCTGTATCCGGGGCGCTGCCGCCGGCTGATTCTTGCGGCAACGTCGCCAGGCGTGGTCATGGTGCCGGCGCGGCTCTCGGTGCTGTCGAAGCTGATCGGACCGCGCCGCTATACCGATCCGGCTTACCTGCAACAGGTCGGGGCGGAAATATACGGCGGCGCCTACCGGCGCGATCCTGCGCTGCTGAAGGAACATAGCCGCCACATTCAGGCGCCGCGCGGCCGTGGCTACCTTTATCAACTGCTGGCCGCCGCGGGCTGGAGCAGCCTGCCCTGGCTCGGCGGCTTGCGCCAGAGAACGCTCGTCATGCACGGCAACGACGATCCTATCGTGCCCTTGACCAACGCGAAGATTCTCGCTGCCCGGATCCGCGACGCGACGCTCTATGTGATCGACGACGGGCACCTGTTTCTGATCACGCGTGCGAAAGACGTCGCTCCTGTCGTGCAAAGGTTCCTTGGGCAGGAGGCGGTTTGAGGTTTCTGACTGACGGCGAAGAGAGGCTGCAACGCACGGCGGCCGCTTTACCTGCGGAGCGCAAGGCAATTCGCCTGACACGCATGAGACGAACGGCGACGTGTCTGCTCGCGCTGATGATCGCGCTGCTGCTCGTGTGCATTCCCTGGCAGGGCCAGTATCCGTGGCTTGCCTGGCTGCGCGCGTTTGCTGAGGCAGGCACAGTCGGCGCGATAGCTGACTGGTATGCGGTGGTCGCGTTATTCCGGCATCCGTTTGGCCTGCCGATCCCGCATACGGCGATCATTCCGCAACGGCAGCAACGCATCGCCGAGAGTCTCGGCAACTTCGTCGAAGAAAATTTCCTGACGCCGGAGCTGATCATCAGCCGGCTAAGCGGTCATAACGCCGTGCACGCGCTGGCCGGGTGGCTGGCCGAACCGGCAAACAGCCGGGCCATCGCCGACGTGGTGGCCGACTCGCTGCCGGGCTTGCTGGACGGTATCGACGACGCGGACGTGGGGCGATTCTTCGACCAACTGGTGATTCCGCAATTGCGTACGCTCGACGTGTCTCGCGCGGCCGGCGGCATCCTGAAAGTCCTGACCGAGGGGGACCGGCATCAGCCGCTGCTGGATCGCGGACTAGAGGCGCTGGAGACATGGCTCAAGGCCAACGTGGATCTGATCAAGGCAAAATTCAGCGCGGCGTCGAGATACACGCCCGCGCCGCTGGACGCCTATATCGTCAATCGATTCGTCGAAGGCATCGTTGCACTGCTTCATGAAGTCGCCGCGAGTCCGGATCATGAGCTGCGCCGTCAGTTCGACCAGGCTGTGCGGCACCTGATTGTTCAATTACAGACGTCGGCCGTTCACCGCCGCCTGGGCAGAACGTTCTTGCGCGATTGCATCCGGCATGTCCGGGGCGGCGAATACTATCGTCTGATTCTGGCTCACACCCGCGCGCGCGTGACAGCCGACCTCGATCGCGAGCATTCGGTCCTGCGCGAAGTAGCCGCGAGTGCGTTGGCTTCTCTCGGCAAGAGCGTACGAAGCGAGCCAGCCATTCAGGGCAAGCTGAACGCATGGTGGCTCGAACTCGCCCGGTCGCTCGTGGTGCGCTACCGGCGCCAGTTGTCGGCGCTGATTACCGAGGTGGTGAAGAGCTGGGACGCGCAAGAAGTCAGCCGAAAGATCGAGGCGGAGATCGGCCGCGACCTGCAATACATCCGGGTCAACGGCACCTTCGTCGGCGGCCTGATTGGCGTTGTGCTCCATGCGCTCACGCTTGCTGTCGCCCGGTGAAGCGCGAACTAGCGCTGCCCAACCAGTCCCAACAGCTGCGCGCGCGCAACCGCCTGGGCGCGCTTGTCGACCGCCAGCTTCACGAAGATGCTCTTCACATGGGACTTGACGGTTTCAGGCCCGATCCCGAGGGTGCGCGCGATTTCCTTGTTCGATTGCCCGTGCGCAATCAACTCGACGATGCCGCGCTCCCGCGCGCTCAGCGCTTCCCGTTCGGCATCGCGCCCCGGCTTGCTGCCAGGCTGGTACAGCGCCCGCCAGCCATCGAGCAGGTGATCGATGTAAGAGACGGTCTCCTTCGTCTGCGCCGTGCACCCCGTATCGTCGCGCACGGCCTGCAGCAACGCGCCGATTTCCGGTCCCTGGTCGAGAATGGACCGGTAGACGCCCGCGCTCGCGGCGACGCTCAGGACTTCCCGAAAGATCCCGACGGCGCGGCTGCGTTCGCCAGCACTCAGCCAGACAACCGCGAGCACAGTCCGCAAACGCAACGCGAGGTAATCGCCATGCCGGCGTTCGACGCTGCTCAACGCGGCATTTAACGACTCGACCGCATTCTGGGTTCGGCTCTGCGCCATCGCCACAAAGGCGGCCGCAAGCGCGCGGTAGGTCTCGACCTCCGGTGAGACGGACTGCGCAGGGGCGCAAACGGAGGTTGCGAGCCGATCGAGTTGTGCAACACACGCGGCGGCTTCCGCGACCCTCCCTTCCGTCAGATAGAGCCGGGTGCGCTCAACGAGCGCGGCGGCGCTCAGCCGGTCCCACCGGCGCGCATAAGCCAAGGTCTGAGCCTGGTCGAGCAAGGTATGGGCTTGGGGTGTGTTCGCGCGCGCGATCGCGATCCGGACGAGCAGACGATAGGCGATCAACACGCTATCCAGCATGACTGCGGCGTCGACGACCGGCATCAGGTCGATGACCAGCGCTTCAGCCTCGTCCAGCCGGCCTTGTTCGTAGCGGATGTGTCCGATCATCGGCGCGCATAGCGCGACGCAGATGGACTGCGGGCCGGCATGATGTTCGGCGAGCCGCATCGACTCCGTGAAATACCGTTCGGCCAACGCGAAATGCATCTGCTGCATTTCCGCGTGGCCAAGCAGACAGAGCCGGTAGACAGAAGAGAACACGTTGCGCTTGTCTTCCTCGATCGAATAGGGGATCCATGGCGTCGCGTACAGCGCTTCGAGGTTGCCCGCTTTCCAGTGCCCGAAGCGCACGACGTTGGATACCACGTTGGTGGTCCAGATATCGGTCGACGGCTTGTCGAGGCAGGCCTGTGCAAGCACGAGCGCCCGCTGCGGATCGTCTTGCAGCGCCGCCACGACCGAGCGGATCGCCTGGGATTCCCAATGGATACTTTCGGCGTCGGCGCTCGTGCCGGGGGTGTCGTTCCCGATCGCATCCAACATCGCAAGCGCATCGTGAAAACGCATCGCAAGCGCCATTCCCCAGGCGATCGCGAGGGTGACCTTCACTTGCGCCCGCATCAGGTGCGCAGGGAACTGGCGTTGCCAGCCGAGCAGCGTAAGCAGGTCGCCTTTCGTGACGAGCGCCATCGCGCAATGGCCCATCAAGGAGACGGCATCTTCCGTGGCGCCTGCGGCGATGGCGTGTCTGACCGCGTCTGTCCACCGTTCTTGCCCGGCGTACCACTGGCACGCACGGCGATGCAGCTCCGGCACTTTGTCGCGGTACTGCTTCTCCAGCCGCAGCCGCAAGTATTCGCCCATCAAATGGTGATAGCGGAACCAGTCTCCTTCGAGATCCATCGGTTCGAGCAGCAACTGGCGCGCGGCGATCGCCTCCAGCATGCTCTGGCTCGCCTCGACGCCTGTGACCGCCTCGCACAGCGATGCCGTCAGCCGATCGAGTATCGACGTGCGCAGCATGAACTCGACGGTCTCGACGGGCAGGCGCTTAAGCATGTCTTCCAGATAAGCCGCGAACGGCCGGGAAGCACCGGATGGCGCGGCCAGTTCCAAACCGGGTTTGTACGTCTCGCGCGATAACGCCGAGGTGGAAATGCGCAGCGCCGCGGCCCAGCCCTCGGTGTTTGCGAAGAGCGATTTGACGCTGGACGCGTGCAGTTTGCCTGGGCATTCGTGTTCGACAAAAATGCGCGTTTCGTCGAAGTTGAAGCGCAGCGTCGACGCGTCGATTTCCAGCAGATTGTTGCGGGCTCGCAGTCGGGCGAGCGGCAGCGCGGGATCCGTTCGGGTGCAGATCACCACATGCACGTGCGATGGGGCGTTCTCGACGAAGAACGACACGGCGTCATGAATCGTCGCAAGGCTGATCAGATGATAGTCGTCGAGGAAAAGATAGACCTCGTCGTCGACATCGACCAGTTCATTGATCAGCGTCGAGACAATGGCGTGCGCTGGAATCAGCGAGGCCTCGGCCGTCAGGCCGATCGCCGCCGCGCCGACCTTGTTGCTCGCATGCTGCAACGCCTGCGCCAGATGATGGAGAAAGCGCGCAGGTTCGTCGTCGTCGGTATCGAGCGACAGCCACGCTATCTGCGCACCGCCCGCACGCAGCCGGTCGAGCCACATGAGCGCGAGCGAAGTCTTGCCGAAGCCGGCGGGGGCCTTGATCACCGTGAGCCGTTTGCTTTCGGCCTGCTCGGCGAGGCGAATCAGCCGCGGACGATCGATCAGGCCCGCGGGCAGCCGCGGCGGATACACCTTCGTAGCGAGAAGCAGAGGGAACCGCTTCGGGGGCATCGCTTCAGTCACATGCATCGGCGGCTCCAGGCGTTCGGGTTGACCCTGGCTGCCACCCCCCGTCCATGTAGTCGCGCTCCCCTGTACGGGGGATATTGCGCGGCGTCGCGCAAAGACACCATGGATTCCATCGCGGAGATCGAAGTTCAGTCAGCCGGACAACGGTGCAACGCGCCGGCGGGTGATGTCTGGACACCTCGCTGCGCGCGACCAGTACCCGCGTGTTGCTCACGAAATGATACGCCCAACCACCTCGAAGGAGGAGACATGTCAACCGCAACGAATCACATTGCAGCGCACAAACTCGGTCCGCTCGGCGCGCAGCCGGAACTCTCCGAGATGAACCAGATGGTGCAGCAGAGCGTGCATCGTTACGCAGAAGAAGTGATGCGTCCGATCGGCGTCAAGCTCGATCGCATGACGCCCGAGGAGGTGATCGCGCAGGGCTCGCCCTATTGGGAGGCGCGCGACAAGTTTGTCGGGCTGGGTTTCGGCGTCGACGGGCTGCTCGAACTCGAACCCGCCGAACGGGCGACGACGATGAGCATCCTGTTCGAAGAGCTTGGCTGGGGCGATGCGGGACTCGCGATCACCTACGGCGCAGGTTTGCTGCCCGCGCTGATGAGCGCGGTGTCCGTCAACCCGTTTTGCCGTGCGCTCGCACCGGATGCGAAGCTCGGCTGCTGGGCCATCACGGAACCCGATCACGGCTCCGACATGCTCGACGTGAACGGCATGATCTTTCATCCGCAGGGCACGTACGGCAGGCCTAACTGCGTGGCGACGCTGCGCGGCGACGAGGTGATCATCAACGGGCAGAAGTCGGCGTGGGTGTCGAACGGTATCGCCGCCGACGTGTGCATTCTCTATTGCGCGGCGGACAGCGGCAACGGAGCCGACACGAAACGCGGCGCGGTGGTGATCGTGCCGCTCGACGCCAAAGGCGTCTCGCGCGGCAAGCCGCTCGACAAGATCGGCCAGCGCGCGCTCAACCAGGGCGAACTGTTCTTCGAGAACGTCACGTTGTCGAAGGAGCACATTCTCGCGGGCCCCGACCAGTACGTCGACGCGGTCTATGCGATCCACACGTTTGCCAACGCGATCATGGCCAACGTTTTTGCGGGTACCGCACGCGCCGCGTTCGAGCTCGCGCTCGCTTACGCGCATGAACGCAAGCAGGGTGGTTTGCCGATCATTCGCCATCAGTCGGTCGCATCACGGCTCTTTCATATGTTCCGCAAGGTGGAGGCCGCCCGCGCGCTCGCGCAGCGTGTCGTGCATTACAACTTCACCGCTGCGCAGCCTTCGCTGCACGCGGCCATGACGGCGAAGGTCACCGCGACCCAGACCGCCTTCGAAGTCGCCAACGACGCGCTGCAGATCTTCTGCGGCAACGGGCTCACACGCGAGTATCCGATCGAAAAGATCTGGCGCGACGCACGCGCGTCGATGATCGAGGACGGCTGCAACGAAGTGCTGGCGATCAAGGGCGGCTACTACCTGATCGATCCCGAGCTGCTTTGAACGGCACGGCGCGTTCACGCAATCCGATGACAACCTGAAGGAGACGACGACATGGCAACGACATACGAAGTGGTCCTCTATGGAGCGAGTGGCTACACCGGCAAGCTCACGGCATGGAAGCTCGCCGAACGCGGCATTCCGTTCATTGCCGCCGGGCGCAGCAAGGAGCGGCTGGAAGAAGAGCTGGCGAAGGTGCCCGAACTCGCCGGACATGACTATCAGTGCGTTGCGGTTCAGCACGAGACGGGCGCGCTCACCGAATTCTTCAATGGCAAGAAGGTGGTGATCAATATCGTCGGGCCGTTCATGCAGCTCGGGCGCCCTGTTGTCGAGGCGAGTCTCGCGGCCGGTTGCCATTACTTCGACACCACCGGCGAGACCGACTGGATGTCGCTGCTGAAACGCACGTATGGCGAGGCCTTCGCTGCCCGGAATCTGGCGCTGTGTCCCGGCAATTCGTACATGTGGGCTGAAGGCAATCTCGCTGCGGAGATTGCGCTGGAAACCCCGGGCATCGACACGCTCGACGTGCTCTATCTCGGCGACTCGGAAGTGAGCGTCGCCTCGACGATGTCGTTCCTGCGGATGTGTACGCAGCCGCAGTTCTACCTGCGCAACAAGCAACTGGTGCAGTGGCCATGGGCAACGCCGTATCAGGTTCACGTGCCGGGTGAACACCTGCTGCTGAATGCGTTGCCATGGGGTGGGGGCGGCGAGCCGGTGTGGTACCAGGACGACCCACGCGTGCGAAATTGCCAGACGCTCGTGTCGTTCAGGAATCAGGAGCGCTTTCTCGCGGTGGTCGGCCTGCTGAAGAAGTTCGAGGAAGATTGCCGCCACCTCGACCCCGCCAAACAGGAAGACGTCACCAACGAATGGGGCAAAGCCGTGACCCAGGTCGAGCCCGCGCGTGAAAACCCGGATGTGAATCGCTGCACGCTGTCGTGTCAGGGGCGCGGCAATACGAATTCCGTCAGTGTGATTCTGCGCGGCAACTCGCCCTATGCGCAAACCGGTGTGCTCGGTGCGGAGGCGGCGCGCCGCGTGTTGCGCGGGCAACTGCACGCGGCAGGTTTCGTTTCACCGGCGCAGGCGTTTGGCGCACGCAATCTGGTCGCCGCGCAGGCCGAGGAAGGATATCTCGCCTACGAGATAAAGAGCGTTTGACGACGAATCGGATGGTTTGCGTCGGCGGTTCGCGGCGCGTCCTTCCTGGCGGTGGAGAATCGATATGGGCAACGAAGTGTATATCGCGGGCGTCGGCATGACGCCCTTCGGCAAGCATCTGGATACCAGCGTGAAGCAGCTCACGCGCGCGGCAGTGGAAGACGCGCTCGCCGACGCAGGCTGTGACAAGGCGCAGTTGCAGGGTGCGTTTTTCGGCAACTCCACCCAGGGGCACATGGAAGGCCAGCACATGATTCGCGGCCAGCTTGCGCTACGGGCAATGGGCATCGACAAGGTCGCGGTGATCAACGTCGAGAACGCCTGCGCGAGCGCCAGCACCGCATTTCACCTTGCGGTGAACTACGTGAAAGCCGGTGCTGCCGACATCGTGCTCGCGGCGGGCGCCGAGAAGATGTTCTCCACGGACAAGGTGCGCACCTTCAGCGCCTTCGACGGCGCGTGGGATGTGCACGACACCGAGAACGGCAAGCGCCGGCTGCTCGATATGGGCGAGGGCATCGAGCCGCCCGCAGGCAGCGTCTCGACGAAACCGTACAGCGTATTCATGGATATCTACGCGTCGATGGGCCGTATGCACATGCGCGAATTCGGCACCACCCAGCGGCAGTTTGCCGCCGTGTCCGCCAAGAACCACGGACATTCTGTTCACAACCCGCTCGCGCAGTACCGGCAGGCTTACTCGATCGAAGAGATTCTCGGCGCACCGCCGATCACCTTTCCGCTCACGCTGCCGATGTGTTCGCCCGTCAGCGATGGCGCGGCCGCGGCGATCGTGTGCAGCGAGGCCGGCCTCGCGCTGTTGGGTGGGCGGCGCTCGCGCGCCATTCGTGTGCTGGCGTCCGTGCTGCAAACGGGAAGCGACCGGCCGGCCACGGCGCTCGACCGGCATCTGGTCAGGCTGGGCTCGTTGCGCGCTTATGAGCAGGCGGGCGTCCCGCCGCAGGATGTCTCGGTCGCCGAGGTGCACGACGCGACGGCGATCGGAGAAATCATCCAGTCCGAAGTACTCGGCTTGTGCGAGCCGGGCATGGGCGGGGTGGCCGCGGAACGAGGCGAGACGACGATAGGCGGACGGATTCCAATCAATCCGTCGGGCGGCCTCGAATCGAAGGGGCATCCGATCGGTGCGACAGGACTGGGTCAGCTTTACGAACTCGTGACTCAGTTACGCGGTGAGGCGGGCGCCCGCCAGGTGGAGGGCGCCCGCATCGCGATCGCGGAGAACGGCGGCGGACTGTGCGGCGTGGAAGAGGCCGTTGCCAGCATCACGATTCTCGGACGCTGAGGCCGAACTGCGACGCCGCGACAGATTCTGCGAACGCGCAAGACCGAACCGCATCTGCAAGGAGAGAGGGCGCCATGAGCACCACACCCGAAACTACGTTGGCAGCGTTGCTCGCCAACCGCGTCGAGACCATGCCGGATCTCGACGTACTGACCGTCGAAGGCGCCGGCGTGCGGCCCGATGACGTGCGCACCTACCGGCAGCTGTGGGAGAACGGCCAACGGCTCGCGCAGGTGCTGATCGATCAGGGCCTGCAACCCGGCGAGCACTTCGCGCTGCTGATGGCCAATCACGCGGAGTTTATTGACGCGATGGTCGCGGCGTCGATTTCGGGCACCGTGTTCGTGCCGATCGATCCGCGCGCGCGAGGCGAGAAGCTCGCCTTCATGCTCGATAGCCCGCGCTGCCGCGGCGTCATCGCCGCGGACTATGCGCTCGACAACCTCCTTGCCGTACGAGCTTCGCTGTCCCATCTGTCCTGGGTGATCGGGCTCGAAACGGACGAGGGCGCGAAGCCGCTCGGCGATTTCCCCGGCGTGTCGTCGTACCGCGCGTTGCTGCCGGAACGGGTGCCCGAGTTGCCTATCGTGGTCCGCGATCCCGACAGCGCGATGCAGTTGATCTTCACGTCCGGCACCACCGGCGATCCGAAGGGCATTGTGATGACGCATCGCCGCTATTGCGGCACATCGGCGGCGGTGTCGGCGCTGTTTGGCTACGTGCCCGGCGACCGGCCGTACTCGGGACTGTCGCTGACGCATGCCAATGCACAGATCGTGACGCTGGGCGCCTCGCTCACCGCCGGCATGCGCGCCGTGCTGTCGCGCCGCTTTACGAAGTCGCGTCTGTGGGACATCACTCGCAAGTACCGCTGTACGACCTTCACGCTACTCGGTGGAATGACCACGGCGGTCTACAGCGAGCCGAACAAGCCCGATGACGCGGACAACCCCGTGCGCTTCGTGATATCCGCGGGGATGCCGGCGGCGATCTGGAAGGCGTTTGAGCAGCGCTTCGGTATCCAGATCGTTGAGTTCTACGGTGCGGCGGAAGGCGGGATTACGGTCAAGCCACTCGGCATCGGCCCAGTGGGCAGTATTGGCAAGCCGGCGCCGATTCTCAGGCACCGCATTGTCGACGACGACGGCAACGACTGCGCGCCTGGCGTTCCCGGCGAACTGCTGTTCCGTCCGGCGGACGGCTCGCCGTTCAAGGTCGAATACTTCGGCAATCCGGAAGCGTCGGCGAAGAAGTGCAGGGACGGATGGCTGTGCATGGGCGACGTCGTGCGCGAAGACGAGAACGGCTGGCTCTTCTTCGAATACCGCAAAGGTGGCGGCATTCGCCACAACGGCGAGTTCATCAATCCGGCGCCGATCGAGAAGGTGATCGCCGAATCCAGTCTTGTCGAAGACGTCTACGTGTACGGCGTGAAGGCCGCGTCAGGCGCGCCGGGGGAAAAGGATGTGGTCGCGGCGGTGGTGCCCAAGGACGCGGCCCGCTTCGACCCGCAGCAGATATTCCGCGCGTGCCGCGCGAAGCTGGAAGCGAGTTCGGTCATCTCCTGGCTGCAGGTGGTGCCCGAAATACCGAAGACAGCGTCGGAAAAACCGCTTGAACGCTATCTGATAGACATGTTGGACACGCAGCGCGACAGCGTATTTACCGAGACGCTGTGACGGTGCGCGGCGAACCCCACGCAATATTCAAATGGAGTAGGCAATGAAAGTTCTGGTTCCTGTCAAACGCGTCGTCGACGCGAATGTGAGAGTCCGCGTGAAAGCCGACGGCAGTGCCGTCGACATCGCGAATGTGAAGCTGTCGATGAACCCCTTCGACGAAATCAGCGTGGAAGAGGCCGTGCGTTTGAAGGAAGCCGGCTTGGTGTCAGAGGTGGTCGTCGTGTCCTGCGGGGTGCAGGCCTGCCAGGAAACGCTGCGCACGGCGCTGGCAACCGGCGCTGACCGCGGCATTCTCGTTGAGACTCACGCCGAGTTGCAGCCGCTCGCCGTTGCGAAGCTGCTCAAAGCGCTGGTCGACAAGGAGCAGCCGCAACTCGTGTTGCTCGGCAAGCAGGCCATCGACGATGACTCGAACCAGGTCGGTCAGATGCTTGCGGCACTGCTCGGCTGGCCGCAGGCGACGTTCGCCTCGAAGATCGCCGTCGAAGCGGGCAAGGCCACGGTCACACGCGAGATCGACGGCGGCCTCGAAACGATCGAAGTCGATCTGCCGGCGGTCATTACCGCCGATCTCCGGCTGAACACGCCGCGCTATGCGACGCTGCCCAACATCATGAAGGCGAAGAAGAAGCCGCTCGACGTGGTGACACCCAATGCCCTCGGCGTCGACATCGCACCGCGGCTGTCGACGCTGAAGCTCGCGGAGCCGGCCAAACGCGAGGCGGGCATTCGCGTGGCCGATGCCGCGGAGCTCGTGGCCAAGCTGAAGCACGTGGCACACGTCATCTGAAACGGAAGAGGGAAACATGTCCATACTCGTTATTGCAGAACACGACAATCAGACGCTGAAGGCTGCAACGTTGAACACCGTCACCGCCGCTGCGTGTCTTGGCGAGGACATTCATGTTCTCGTCGCCGGCTCGCAATGCGCGACAGTGGCCGAACAGGCCGCAAGCATCGCCGGCGTGAAGCGCGTGCGGGTCGCCGATGCGCCGCACTACGCGCATCCGCTGGCCGAGAACCTGGCCGCGCTAATCACGACGATCGCCGCCGACTACAGCCACGTGCTGGCGCCCGCCACCACAACCGCGAAGAACGCGATGCCGCGCGTGGCCGCGCTGCTCGACGTCGCGCAGATCTCCGACATCGTTGCCGTTGAATCCGCCGATACGTTCGTGCGCCCCATCTACGCGGGCAACGTGCTAGCGACGGTGCGAAGCGCGGACGGCATCAAGGTCATCACAGTACGCACGACAGCCTTTGCGGCGGCGCAGACCGTTGGCGGCGCGGCGGCGATCGAATCGCTTTCACCGGCCATCGAAGTCCCGGGCTCACGATTCGTGAGCCACCAACTGACCCGTTCCGAGCGCCCTGAGCTGACAGCGGCGCAACGGGTGATCTCGGGCGGCCGGGGCATGGGCTCCGGCGAAAACTTCGCACTGCTGGAGGACATCGCCAGCAAACTGGGCGCAGCGGTCGGCGCGTCGCGCGCTGCCGTGGATGCCGGTTTCGCGCCGAACGACTATCAGGTGGGCCAGACCGGCAAGGTCATCGCGCCGCAGCTCTACATCGCGGTTGGCATCTCCGGCGCGATCCAGCATCTGGCCGGCATGAAGGACTCGAAGGTGATCGTCGCGATCAACAAGGACGAAGAGGCGCCGATCTTTCAGGTCGCCGACTATTGGATCGTCGGCGATCTTTTCAAGGTATTACCGGAGTTGTCCGGTGAACTGGACAAACTGCAACAGAGCTAATCCCGGAGACCATGATGAGCATCTATATTGCACCGCTGCGCGACATGCGTTTCGTCATGACGGAACTGGCCGGTCTTAACGAGTTGTCTGCGCTGCCGGGCTTCGAGGAGGTGAACCCCGAACTCGCCGAGGCTGTGCTCGAGGAGGCGGCGAAGCTCGCGACCGAAGTGCTGGCACCGCTCAACAAGTCAGGCGACGAGCAGGGCGCGCGCCTGACGAAGGACGGCGTCGTTGCCGCGGACGGTTTCGCGACAGCCTACCGGCAGTTCGTCGCAGGCGGCTGGAGCGGCCTCTCCGGCGACCCGGAGTTCGGCGGCCAGGGGCTGCCCGAGTTGCTGCATGCGGCGACCGTCGAGATGTGGAATTCGTCCAACATGGCGTTCGCACTGTGTCCTCTGTTGACGGCGGGCGCGACGGAGGCGCTAAGGCAGCACGGCTCGGAAGAACTCAAGGGACGCTATTTGCCCAATCTCGTCAGCGGTGAGTGGACGGGAACCATGAACCTGACCGAGCCGCAAGCGGGCTCGGATCTCGCCGCCGTGCGCACGAAGGCGGTACCCCAAGGCGACCACTATCGCCTCTACGGTCAGAAGATTTTTATCACGTGGGGCGATCACGATATGACGGGCAACGTCATTCATCTTGTCCTCGCACGCACGCCGGACGCGCCCGAGGGCGTGCGCGGCATATCGCTCTTTGTCGTGCCCAAGTTCCTGCTGAATGACGACGGCTCTCCAGGGCAACGCAACGACGTGCACTGTGTGTCCCTCGAGCACAAGCTCGGCATTCACGCGAGCCCGACCTGCGTGATGAGCTTCGGTGATCAAGGCGGGGCGATCGGTTATCTGGTGGGGCAGGAGAACAAAGGTCTCGCGCATATGTTCACGATGATGAACGAGGCGCGCCAGAAGGTGGGTATTCAAGGGCTCGCGATGGCGGAACGCGCTTATCAGCAGGCCCGCGAGTACGCGAAGGAACGCGTCCAGGGGCGGCTCGCGGTTGGCAAATCGGGTGGCGCTGTGGCGATCATCCATCACCCTGATGTGCGGCGTATGTTGATGACGATGAAGTCCCAGATCGAAGCGATGCGAGCTTTCGCCTACGTGATGGCCGCGGACATGGACCGCGCGCATCGTGACCCCGACGCCGCTGGGCGCGCACATCGCCAGGCGCGTGTCGATCTTCTGATCCCCGTGTTGAAGGCATGGTGCACGGAGTTGGGCGTCGAGATTGCGTCGATGGGTGTGCAGGTGCACGGCGGGATGGGCTACATCGAAGAGACGGGCGCATGCCAGTTCCTGCGCGATGCGCGCATCGCGCCGATCTACGAGGGCACGACGGGCATTCAGGCTGCCGATCTCGCAGGCCGCAAGCTCGCGTCAGATCAGGGCGCGGGGATGGCTGAACTTGTTGCGGAGATGCGTCAGGTCGCGCTGGAATTGGAGCGAAGCACGGATGCGCAAGTGGCGTCCGTCGGTACGGCGCTCGCGGCCGGTGTACAGGCGCTCGACGATGCCACCGCCTGGATGCTCCATGCACTGGTGACTCAGCCCGAAGCGGCGCTTGCCAGTTCCGTCGACTATCTCATGCTCACCGGCTACGTGTGCGGTGGGTGGCAGATGGGGCGCGCAGCGCTCGTTGCGTCGGGAAAAAGCGCAGCGAATGAGGACCCGGACTTTCATCGCACCAAGCTCGCCACTGCGCGCTTCTACGCCGACAAGGTCTTGCCCAAAGCGAATGCGCTTCTGGAGGCGATCCGCAGCGGCGCATCGAGCGGGTCGAGCCTGCCAATCGAACAGTTCTGAGCGGTGATTCAAGAAACAGAACGTCGATACGAAAGTATCGATATGTAATCCGAAATAAATTGGAGGAGACATGATGAAAAAACTTGCATGCCTGGCGTTAATATCGGGCGCGATATGTTCCAGTGCGATGGGGCAGAGCGCAGGCAGTCTCATCACCAGCATGGGTGGGGCGTGGCTCGACTTTGGCCCGTCTTCCGCAACTTCGTTACAGAGCAGTTCGGCTTTGGGCACGTTCACGTCTTCGGGAACGGGTGGTCAGATACATAACACGCTCACCCTGGAACTCTCGAACACGTATTTCGTCACGGACAATATTGCATTTGACCTGGCGGCGGGCATACCGCCCAAGCTCAAGCTCTATGCGCAGGGCAACGCCGCACCATTCGGTGCCGGCGGCCCATCGCTCAATCTGGGGAATCTGGCGCCGCTCGCCACCACCCGGTCGTGGTCACCCATTCTGTTCCTGAAGTATTACTTCTTCGACGCGCAGACGAAGCTGCGCCCGTTTGTCGGTATAGGCGCGAACTATACGTGGTACTCGCATACCAATCTCAATTCGACATTCAGTGGCGCGTTGCAAGAGATTGCGGGGCCGGGCGGACAGGTCAAGGCTTCGCTCAGTCCGTCATGGAACCCTGCGTTCGACGTGGGCGCCTCTTACAACATCAGCAAGAACTGGTACGCAACTGCGTCGGTGACATATCTGTTTCTGAAGACAAACGCGACGGTCAGTTCTGTGGCCGCCAACGGTCAGACGGTGTTGTCCAACAAGACGCGCATCACGGCGGACCCGGTGATCGTCTTTCTCGGAATTGGATACCGATTCTAGACCCGGTCGCGACGTGACCGTTGGGCGATTGCACGGAACACGCACGCCTTTACGCAATCGTGCGGCCGCGGTCTCCATGCAAAGAGGGGGCAGCCGGAAGAATACCCAGCCCGAGGTTTGTCGGCTGATAGCGTCGTTCCGGCTGAGATGGCATTGCTGACCGTATCGGCAGTGGCGGGATGGCTTGCGTCTTTGACTGCCCTTCGCAGGCGCTCGATTTGATGGCATGGAAGAGAGCGCCACGGCGCCGTTTTTTATGTGTGCCGGGCATGCTTAGCAGCTCGGGAGCATTTCGCGGCGTCGGCCAATACTTCCCGCTTCTTGAGCAATTCCACGTTGCCATCGATACTGTATGAATGTACAGTATTGTGCGTGGAGAGCCAGCGAGTGCAAGTTTATCGGGCGTCAATGGGCGTCAATGGGCACGGAGAGGCGGGGCATGGTGAACCTCGCGCCGTCGGGTTGTGAAAATTTTCAGATGCGCGGGCAAGCCCGCATCGATGAGAGGAGATTCTTCTAAATGTCTGCGTCACCCATTCAGGCGCGCCATGCCTGAGCAACTCTGGCTGCCCGGACTTGAGGCGCCACCTGTGCCGACAGACGGCCTGTTCTTCGCCGTCTTTCCAGATACACGTACGGCGGCGGCCATCTCAAAGCTGGCGCAACAGCTCTGTGGGGAGACGCGCTCGAAGAGCAAGCCTCTTGCGGCCAACCGTATGCATGTTACGTTGCATCACCTCGGGAATTTCGCGGGCGGTTTGCCGCCCGCACGGGTGGATGCGGCCATGAGCGCGGCCGCGTCGATCACGATGGCGCCTTTTAGCGTCGAGTTCGACAGTGCGCTCAGTTTTGCGCTGAAGCCGCGGCCGGGGCCGCTGGTGTTGAGCGGAGGCGAGGGTGTCCTTGGACTCCACACGCTTCACGACGCACTTACATTGGCATTGCAAAACGCCGGTTTTGGGGACCGCGCGGTCTCGTCAAGTACGCCATACACCCCACACGTGACCCTCGCGTATGGCATGCCCTGGATCGCGACACGTCCTGTCGAAGCTGTCAGTTGGAATGTGCGTGAGTTTGCTCTGGTGCACAGCCTGCTCGGGCGTACCCGGCATGTCGTTCTGGCGCGCTGGCCGTTGGCGGCCGGGTGAACGTCGTACTGCCTCGCGTCGGCCGTGGTGAAGCAAATGCGTTGAGGTGTGCCGGACTAGAACCGCACGCCGGTTGCACAGCCGCCGGCAAAGCCGCCGCCGCTTCCGCCTGCACCTCCGCAGAACACGCCGCAGCCTGATAATGCGGCCGCCATCGTAGTGGCCAACAATGTCGTGCGTAGGCATCGCCTGAAGGCACGCTTTCGAAGCAGCGCTGGCAATGCAGTCAGGTGCGGATCGACGTGTGCGGCGCAAGCTGGAAGTGCTGTGTCGAAGCGGTGGTCGGTGATTCTGGATTGCATAGCGTAAGTGGACTCCACGAGTGAGGCAGATGAGGGCGGCCGTTGTCGCGGCGCATGACGAAAGATATTCGTAAGTTTTTTGCTGACACGAAGCGGCGGCGCCGGCAACCCTCCACCCTAATCCACGCCATGTACCCCTCAAATACGCAAAATCTGAAAACCATGGGGATTCGTCGGTCAGACAGCCAGAATCGTCTAGCGCTCCCTGATAGAATGCTTGGGCCGCAACGTAGTGGACTGCAGATGAAATTGCTTGATGCGTTAGTCGAACAGCGTATTGCCGCCGCAGCCGCGCGCGGTGAGTTCGATGATTTGCCGGGCGCAGGCGCGCCGCTGCCCCTGGAGGACGATGCACTGGTCCCGGAGGAAGTGCGTGTCGCCAACCGGATTTTGAGAAACGCGGGTTTCGTGCCGCCGGCTGTCGAGCAGCTGCGCGCCTTGCGCGACCTGCAAGTGGAGCTGAATGCCGTGAGCGACCGGGCTACCCGCTGCCGTCTCCAGGCGCACATGCTGGCGCTGGATATGGCGCTTGAATCGCTGCGCGGCGGCCCGCTGGTCCTGCCGCGCGAATACTGCCGCCGCATTGCCGAGCGGCTGTCGGAGCGCGTCGGCAACCTCAATTTGGCCGACGCGGGTTCGCAGTGAGCGAGCCGCCTGCCCGCTCCGCCGCGCCTGGTCCGGAGTCTTTCGAGTACCGCGAATCGACTGAGGCGGCCGCATTGCCGGCTGCTCAGGCCGGCTCAGTGGGTCCCGACGCTTCAGCACCCGCGTTGAGTGATTCAACTCAAACAGCTGCCGCCCCTACGCCGATCGATACCCCCACGCCAGACGAAGCGCCCGCACCGCCTGTCTCGGAGCGCGATCGCCGCTTCATGGCGCTCGCCCAGGCCGCCGCCGAGGAGGCTCGCGCAGCCGGAGAAGTGCCGGTTGGCGCAGTGCTCGTGCGGGGCGACGAAGTTATCGCCAGAGGGTTTAACCATCCGATCGGTGCTCACGACCCGTCGGCACATGCGGAAATGATCGCATTGCGCGCAGCCGCGCAAGCTGTCGAAAACTACCGTCTGCCGGGCTGTGAACTCTATGTGACGCTGGAACCTTGCCTGATGTGCGCCGGTGCGATCATGCACGCGCGCATCGCACGCGTCGTGTTCGGGGCGCGCGATCCGAAAACCGGCGCGTGCGGTAGCGTCGTCGATGCATTCGCGAACCCGCAGTTGAATCACCACACCACGGTGACCGGCGGCGTACTCGAAACCGAATGCGGCGCCGCGCTCAAATCGTTCTTTGCCGAGCGGCGGCGCGCAAGCCGTGAAGCACGCGCGGCGGCACGGGGCGAAGCGCTCGCCGTAGCAGGCGGCGAAGCCCACCCCGGCGTGCAGGTTGAAACACGCAGCGAAATACACGGCGAAGCGCACCGCGGCGCACACGTCGAAGGGCGTCCCGACGAACACCACGAAGGACATTCCCAAACACGCAGCGAACCGGGGTCGGCTGAGCCGCTCTAAAACAATAACGTCCAACAGGTCTTGCCCATGACCGTCCATCGCAACATTGAGTTGATCGCGCCGTCCGGGTATCCGCATGATGCCGATGTGCTGCATCGCGCGTTGCGCCGCTTGCATTCGCAGGGGCACCGCGTCGAAGGCGTGGAGGTGACAAGGCGCCGCTACCAGCGCTTCGCCGGCACCGACGGCGAGCGTGCCGCCGATCTGAACCGGCTGGCCGACCCCTCGCGCCAGTTGCCCGACATCGTGCTAGCCGTGCGTGGTGGCTATGGCGCGGTGCGCATCCTGCATGGGCTCGACTACGACGGGTTGCAACGGCGGTTGGCCGATCAGCCGGTCGCGCTGGTAGGCCATAGCGATTTCACCGCGGTACAGCTTGCTTTGCTGGCACGCGCGGGTGTGAAAACCTTCGGCGGCCCGATGTTGATGAGCGACTTCGGCGCGGAAGATTTGAGCGAATTCACGATGCAGCACTTCTGGTCTGCGTTGACCCAGCCGACCATGACGGTGACGAGCAACGCGCCGCAACCGCACACTGCCGACGTGACGGGCACGTTGTGGGGCGGCAATCTGGCGGTGGTGACGTCGCTGATTGGAACGCCGTACCTGCCGGCGGTGCAGGGCGGCATTCTGTTCCTCGAAGATGTCAACGAGCAGCCGTTCCGGATCGAGCGGATGCTTTATCAGTTGCACCTGTCGGGCATCCTCGCGCAGCAGCAGGCGCTTGTGCTCGGCGATTTCTCGGGCGGCAAACCGTACGATTACGACAACGGCTACGACCTGCACACGATGATCGAGCAGGTGAGGTCGGTGGTCGGGATTCCGGTCATCACCGGCCTGCAATTCGGCCATATTCCCAACATGCTGACGCTGCCGGTCGGCGCGGACGCACACCTCGTCGCCAACGCGCACGGGTTCAAACTGACGTTATCGGGCTATCCAACCCTCGCCTGAAACGGCACGGGGCAGGGAAGCGGGTGTGTACCCGCTTTCTTTTCCGATAAGTAACGCAACTAACGGTCGGTGTTTTTGCAACCACTCCCCACAGAACAGCCCCATGAGTGTCCCGCACTTTGTTGACAAAAACCGTCTCCAATAGACGACCATCCTATGCATTAATTAAACTGGTAGTGAAGCAGCGTAAGGCCTGTGCGGGTGTTCGCTAGCCCGCAGCATGGCCCGGCCATCCAGATTGTCGAAATTAAAGGCAAAAATTGTTGACAATCTTTATGTCCGTCCTATGATGACAAACATACCGAGACACACATCATGTCCGACACAGACTCCGCCGCCGCGAATAGTTCGAAACCCGAAGCGATCGCCGAGCGCATCCGCGCCGCGATCCTCGAGCATCGGTTAGCTCCTGGCGCCAAGCTGACAGAAGCGCAGTTATGCGAAGTATTCGGCGTGAAGCGCGGCCCGATCCGGCAGGCGCTCGCGCAACTGGCGACCGACCACCTCGTTGACCTCGAACCGAATCGTGGTGCGTTTGTTGCCAGTCCGTCGCTGCAGGAAGTGCATGAGGTGTTCGAAATGCGCCGGATCATCGAGTTGGCCGTGGTTGAAAAGATTTGCGGCGGTCATGGCATGCGCCGGTTGAAGAGCATCGGCAGCATGATCGGCCGTGAACGCAAAGCATTTGAAACGCGTGATTTTCCGGCGTGGATTCGCCTGTCAGGTGAGTTCCATACTGAACTGGCCGGGCTCACTGGCAATACCGTGCTGTGCGACTGCCTGAATGGATTGGTGGCGCGCTCCACGCTGATTTCGGCACTGTATGAGTCACTCGGACGCAGCCCTTGCTCGTTCGAAGACCATGAAGCGATTCTCGCCGCGCTCGACGCCGGCGATGCAAAAGAGGCGGCGGCCCTGATGTCGCGCCATTTGCAAAGCGTCGAGTTGAAGATGCTGGACCGCCCAGCACGTGGCGCGGCCGACCTGCACGAAGTGTTCGGCGCACGTAACGGCGCACCGAAGGAAGCACCGAAGACCAAGTCCGCGCCAGGCTGAGGCAGGCGGCCGGTGCGCGCTCGTTGCTGGTGCGCGCCGCACTGAATTGAACTGAACTGAATCAGGCGTTGCAAGGCGGCTCGGCGTGAGCGCTGCCGGCTTGTGCACGCGTGGCCGTCACAGGATGACAGCCTTGAAGTAGTAACGCACCGCCCGGAGTCCGCGCTGCTGGCGGTGCGATAACCACAAGTACATCAAGTACGGAGACACCTGCGGCGCGGTCAATCAGTCGGTTTGAACCTTCTGTTTCCCGATCGAGGGAAGAGGGCACGACTGGCATGGCCGATGCAACGTCCTTCGATTCGCTATCGATGGTCCCTAGTCCAAGGAGGAATCATGGCACAGTTCAGTGCAGCACCCGGCAGTCCCGCAATTCCCACATACGCAGACGGCGGCGCGCCCAGCGATTCGCCGATCCCGGCAGGTTACAGCGAGAGGCTGTACAACGAAGATCTGGCGCCGCTGCGCCATCAAACCTGGGGCGCTTACAACATCTTCGCGTTCTGGATGTCAGACGTGCACAGTGTCGGCGGCTATGTGTTCGCGGGCAGTCTGTTCGCGCTTGGGCTGACGAGTTGGCAGGTGCTGATCGCGCTGCTGGTCGGCATTGCGATTGTCAACGTGCTCTGCAACCTGATTGCCAAGCCGAGTCAGGCGAACGGCGTGCCTTATCCGGTAGCCTGCCGCGCAACGTTCGGCGTGCTCGGCGCGAATATCCCTGCCGTGATTCGCGGCTTGATCGCAGTCGCATGGTACGGAATCCAAACCTATCTGGCTTCGAGCGCGCTGGTGATCGTGGTGCTGAAGTTCGTCCCACAATTGCTGCCGTACGCGGACGTGCATCACCATGGTTTCATGGGGCTCTCCACCTTGGGCTGGGCCGGTTTCATGTTGCTGTGGGTGTTGCAGGCGCTGGTGTTCTGGCACGGCATGGAGACCATCAAGAAGTTCATCGACTACGCCGGTCCGGCGGTCTATGTGGTGATGTTTATTCTCGCCGGCTACATGGTGTATCGCGCAGGATGGCGAAACATCGGCATCAATCTGGGCGGCGTCAAATATCACGGCATGGAAGTGGTGCCGGTGATGATCACGGCGACCTCGCTGGTGGTCTCGTACTTCTCCGGACCGATGCTGAATTTCGGCGACTTTTCGCGCTACGGCAAGAGTTTTCGCAGCGTGCAGCGCGGCAACTTCTGGGGTCTGCCGGTCAACTTCCTCGCCTTCTCGCTGGTGACAGTGATCACGACCGCAGCCACGCTGCCAGTGTTTGGCCAACTGATCACGGACCCGGTCGAAACGGTGGGCCGTATCGACTATCCGACCGCGGTGATTCTCGGTGCATTAACCTTCACGATTGCGACTATCGGCATCAACATCGTCGCTAACTTCGTGTCGCCGGCCTTCGATTTCTCGAACGTCGCGCCGCGTCTGATCAGCTGGCGCGCGGGCGGCATGCTCGCGGCGGTGGCGTCGATCTTCATCACGCCGTGGAATCTGTTCAACAACCCGGCGGTCATTCACTACACGCTCGATGTACTCGGCAGTTTCATTGGACCTTTGTATGGCGTCCTGATCGTTGACTACTTTCTCGTGAAGCGTCAAAGGGTCGTGCTCGATGATCTCTACTCGGTCTCTCCAGCCGGCTCATACTGGTACACCAATGGTGTCAACTACCGAGCCGTGGCTGCATTGTTGCCGGCTGCGCTCATCGCCGTGATCTGCGTGATGGTGCCGGCGCTCGACGGGATGGCCAATTTCTCATGGTTCATCGGGGCTGGATTGGGTGCAGTGTTCTACCGTGTGCTCGCTCGCTGAGCCAGTGCTGCAACAGGAGTCGATATGCGTATCAAACTGATCAATCCGAATACGACACAGCGTATGACGGACGCGATGGGCCGCTGCGCGCGCGAAGTCGCAGCACCCGGCACTGAAGTAATCGCGGTGAATCCCACGATGGGGCCGCCGTCGATTGAAGGCTATTACGACGAAGCGCTTGCGACGCCCGGCTTGCTGGCTGAGGTCATCGCCGGTGAGCGTGAGGGTTGCGACGGGTACGTGATTGCCTGCTTCGGCGACCCCGGTTTATACGCGGCCCGCGAGTTGGCGCGCGGTCCGGTGATCGGCATCGCTGAAGCTGCGATGCACGCGGCAAGCGTGCTGGCGCCGGGATTTTCGGTGGTGACTACGTTGGCACGTACGTGCGGCATGGCGTGGCATCTCGCCGAGCGTTACGGCATGAAGCGCTTTTGCCGCAACGTGCGCGCCACCGATGTCGCCGTGCTCGACCTGGATAAGCCTGGCTCGGCGGCGCGCCGCATCATCCTCGACGAATGCCGGCGCGCGCTGGAGGAAGACGGTTCGGACGCGATCGTGCTCGGTTGCGCCGGGATGGCCGAATTGTGCGCGGAGATTGAAGATGCCCTGGGCGCGCCGGTGATCGAGGGCGTGACGGCGGCGGTCAAATGGACCGAGGCGCTGGTCGCGCTGCGACTGTCGACGGCCAAACGGGGTGACTACGCGCGTCCGTTGGCCAAGCGCTACGACGGCGCGCTGCAAGCGTTCAGTCCGACCGATGCGGACCCAAATCCTCAGTCGTCTCGCGATGCGGCCGCAAGCGCCGCGGAAAGCGCAAATTCGACGGGTTTACTGCGGGTAAACACCACGGAACGCCCGGTGGGACCGGCTTCGCACATACATCCAGTCTGACACGCACTATCTGCCCGGGTGTATGGGCGCACCCGGGCGTTTTCGCTACACTGGTCCCACTCGGCGCTGGTACCCGAACGCTATTTTGCTGCTGCTTCTGGTGCCGCTATTCAGGGCTGCTTTCGGGCTGTTTTTGCCCGCGCCGGCATGCGTAACATGCAAACGCATGCAGAACGCACGCAAACCCCACGTGCATGTCACGTGAGTTCCACGCGAATTTTACGTACCGTCACCACGCATTCGTCAAACCATGCCACTCGACTCGAACTATCCACGCGATCTGATCGGCTACGGCCGCCACCCGGTGCAGGCGAACTGGCCGGGTCGAGCGCGCGTCGCGGTGCAATTCGTCCTGAACTACGAAGAAGGCGGTGAAAACTGCGTGCTGCACGGTGATCCGGGCTCAGAGCAGTTCCTGTCGGAAATCGTTGGCGCGGCGTCTTATCCGGCGCGTCACATGAGCATGGAGTCGATCTACGAATACGGCTCGCGGGCAGGTGTATGGCGCATCCTGCGCGAATTCGAAAAGCGCGGCCTGCCGCTCACGGTGTTCGGCGTCGGCATGGCGATCGAGCGGCATCCTGAGCTGGGGCGCGCCTTCGTCGAACTCGGTCATGAGATCGCTTGCCACGGCTATCGCTGGATTCACTACCAGGACGTGACGCCGGAAAAAGAGGCGGAACACATGCGCCTCGGCATGGAAGCGATCGAGCGCATCACCGGCGAGCGGCCGCTTGGCTGGTACACCGGCCGCGACAGTCCGAACACGCATCGTCTGGTCGCCGAATACGGCGGCTTCCTGTACGACTCGGACTATTACGGCGACGATCTGCCGTTCTGGATGGATGTCGAAGTGACGGGCGGCGCAACGAGCCCGCAACTGATCGTGCCGTACACGCTCGACACCAACGATATGCGCTTTGCAAGCCCGCAAGGCTTCAACACCGCAGACCATTTCTTCACGTACCTGCGCGACGCATTCGACGTGCTCTACGAAGAAGGCGACGAAGCACCGAAGATGCTGTCGATCGGCATGCACTGCCGTCTGCTCGGCCGTCCGGGGCGTTTCCGCGCGCTGCAACGTTTTCTCGATCATATCGAACAGCACGATCGCGTGTGGGTGACGCGGCGCGTCGATATCGCGCGTCACTGGCGCGAACATCACCCTTACCAACAAAACAACCGCGGGGCAGCGGCATGAAGGCGATGCAATACACTCTGGACCAACTCAACAGCATCTCGACCGACGCGTTCGTCGCAGCGCTGTCGGGCATTTTCGAGCACTCGCCGTGGGTCGCGGAAATTGCCGCGCAACAACGGCCGTTTGCCAGCATCGACGAACTGCATAGCAAGATGTCGAACATCGTCGAGACGGCCGGCGAAGAGAAGCAACTGGCGCTGATCAACGCCCACCCGGAGCTCGCCGGCAAGGCTGCGGTGCGTGGCGAGTTGACGGCCGAATCCACGCGTGAGCAGAGCGGCGCGGGCCTCGCTCAGTGCACGCAGGAAGAATTTGACAGACTGGTGGCGTTGAATAGCGCCTATCGCGAGAAGTTCGGCTTTCCGTTCATTCTCGCGGTGCGCGGTTACGACCGTCACGGCATCATCGCGAACTTCGAGGCGCGCGTGAACAACAGTCGCGCGGACGAATTGCGCGCCAGCCTCGATCAGATCTACCGCATCGCACGTTTCCGGCTCGACGACCTGATCGACGCGTAAGGTTTCAACTACGCGTCGCGGACCTCGAACCGAAACGTTTTTTCAGCACCAACAAACATTAAGGAAGACAAAGATGGCACTCCCGATTCTCGACCCCAACGCACCGGAATTCACGCGCCGCTATGTGAATCTGGCGGACCCGCGTCTGGGCGCGCAGGCGCTCGAGGCCAGCGACGATTTCTTCGCACCGAAGGAACGTATGCTGAATCCGGAGCCGGCCGTCTTCATTCCGGGCAAGTACGACGACAACGGCAAGTGGATGGACGGCTGGGAAACGCGCCGCAAGCGCGCCAACGGTTACGACTGGTGCGTTGTGAAGCTCGCGCGTCCGGGCGTAATCAAGGGTCTCGACCTCGACACCAGCCACTTCACGGGCAACTTCCCGCCAGCGGCTTCGGTTGAGGCTGCGCGAGTCGTGGACGGCGTGCCGAACCAGTCGACGCAATGGACTGAAATCGTTCCGTCGACCACGCTGCAAGGCAACAGCCACCACTATCACGAAGTCAGCGACGCGAACGCTTACACGCACCTGCGCGTGAACATCTACCCGGACGGCGGTATTGCGCGCCTTCGTGTGTACGGCCAGCCGCAAGTCGATTGGGCAGGCGCAAGCCGGACCGAGCAGTTCGATCTGGCCGCAATGGAAAACGGCGCGTATCTGGTCGCGGCCAACAACCAGCACTTCGGCGCTGCATCGACGATTCTGATGCCGGGCCGCGGCGTGAACATGGGCGACGGCTGGGAAACGCGCCGTCGTCGTGAACCGGGCAATGACTGGGCGATCGTCGCGCTGGCGCAACCGGGCGTGATCAGGAAGATCGAGGTCGATACCGCTCACTTCAAGGGCAACTATCCGGACCGTTGCTCGATCCAGGCCGCCTATGTAACGGGCGGCACGGACAGCTCGCTGATCACGCAAGCCATGTTCTGGCCGGTGCTGCTGGGCGAACAGAAGCTGAAGATGGACAACCAGCACTATTTCGAAAGCGAAATCGCTGCGCTGGGTCCGGTCACGCACGTGCGCTTCAACATCATTCCGGACGGCGGCGTGTCGCGTCTGCGTCTGTGGGGCACGCTCGCATCATGAAAACGCTGGCTATCGAACCGTTGACGAAGGAAGCGTTCGCCGCATTCGGCGACGTGGTCGAACTCGAAGGCGCGAAGCAGATTCCGATCAACCTCGGCACCACGATCCGCTATCACGATCTCGCGAAAGTGGACGTGACCGACGAGAACGGCCGCACGCTGGTGAACCTGTTTCGCGGTCAGCCGCGCACGTTGCCGTTCGAAGTGAAGATGCTCGAACGTCATCCGCTCGGCAGTCAGGCCTTCGTGCCGCTGAACGACAAGCCGTATCTGGTGGTCGTGGCGCCGGCGGGTGAGCTTGATCCGACGCAGATTCGCGCGTTCGTGACGAGCGGCTGGCAAGGAGTGAACTATGCGAAGGGTGTCTGGCACCATCCGCTGATCGCATTGGGCGACGTGAGCGACTTTATCGTTGTCGATCGTGGCGGTGATGGACTCAACCTGAACGAGCAGGATCTGGCCGAGTCGCTCTGGCTCACTGAAGATGCGTTGAGCGCAGTGACTGTTTGAGGTCGTTGCTTTAGCGTTGTAGGTCGAGCAGGTCGGTTGTAAAAAAGCCCACAGTGCAATGCTGTGGGCTTTTTTTATTTGCGGAGCAGTACACCTGTGGGCTGCAATCTCGTTGGTCAGTTGCGCTTGCCGAGCAGCGGTGAACGCCCGATGACTTCACGCGCATGTTCAGCCGGCTCCGGTGCGGAAAATCCCGCCGCTTCGATCGCCGGTTTGAGTCCTTTGAACTGCAAGCTCTTCTTCGGCGATCGCAACGACGCCATACCGTCGTCCCACGCGTGCAGCATCTGCTTGGCGACGTTGCGCCACTGCGGTTCGTTGCGTGCCGCTTCAATCAACTCGTGCCCGACGGCGACCGCCGAGTCGCATAACGCTTCGACCATCTGTGCGTATTGCCGCGGTGCGATCCCCATGCGCGTGTTGAAAAATCGTTCGAGCGTTTTGCCGGCCGCCCATGTCTTGCGTCCGTCGATCGGCAGCCCCGGCGGATTGGCTGCGAAACGGGGATAAGCCTGCGTCGTGACAATGTCGTAGACGGGTGTAAACGCGACGTCGTCCACGGACGTGTAGAACAGCGCGACATTCTTTGTATGGCAGTCCGCGTTGCGTACGACGTAGTTTGTCAGCAAATGCCAGCCGAGATGCTCGAGTTGCTGCCGCATGCTGTCGCGATCGAGCAGGTAGGCGCGCGCGGCATTGAGCATCTTTTCGCTGGTCGAATTGTATTTTTCGTGCGGCGGCAAGCCCAATAAACCGCACATGTCTTCCACTCCGTACGCGGGCAGTCCGCGCGCATCCACGTCGAAACGCTCGACGATCAACGCACGTCCATCGTCCGACATCTGCGTGCGTGCGACCGGCGCCACGCCGAGCCGTTCGAGCACGCGCATCGAGTAGAACTCGTTGAAACCGAGAAACGGTGTGTTGTCGTCGGAGCCTTTGACAATGTGGCGGCTCGTTCGGATGGTTGGTTTGCCGAGTGGCATCGGCGTGGACTCGCCGGAAGCTGCCGCCTGCGGCGCGATGAACTTCGGCACCGCGCCCGAGATGGCCGCGCGCGCATATTCGCGCACCAGCGAAGCGAAATGTTCGGCCGTGTTGTCACCATGCAGGATGTCCTGCACATCTAGCGCTTGCAGTTCGGTGCCCGGCACGACGCCTTCGGGCGTCACGGTAACGCGGCCAATCCCCATGGCGCCGACTACGGCAAGCAGCGACAGATCGGTGCCGTCGAGTAGGGGGCCGAATTGCTCGCGGATCAGGTTCAGCAGGTAGCCTTCCGGCAGATTCTGCCGGAAAAACGGATGCAGGTCGCGTGGCCAGCGCCAGGCTTCTTCGCGTACCGGCATGGTTAGACTGACGAAGTCGGCCGCGGTCGCGTCACGGTTGTATTTGAGGACGTAGTCGTCGCGCTCGCGAAACAGCGTAGCGACGTGCTTGCCCAGTACCTGGACGTCGAGCCTCATGAGTCAGCGTCCGGCATGCGCTGTTCAGCCAGGATATCTTCGAGCGTCCGCCCGTGACCGTGCGCGACGAACTTGAGGTCGTAGCCGGCCGCTTCGAGCAGGCGCACGAGCACCGACACGCTCATATCGTTTTTGGCTAGCGTTTCCATACGCGCGACGGTGGTACGCGCGACGCCCGCGCGGCGCGCCAATTCCTCTTGCGACAGGTGGCTTTCGCGCCGAACGGCCTTCAGCATGTTCGATACGTCAGCGAGATTGGTCATTTGTAGCCTCTGGGCGTCAAATTTGCTGATAGTAGCTATACTGTAGCCCATAAGACACATTTTGTTCTTATGGCTTTGTGCCTCATGGGCTACATTTCAGCGTATTTTTCGTAATTTGTGTCTCTCGGGCGACAATTCAAATTGTCATTCTGACAAGCCATCTGGATCGAATGGCCAACAAAAAAGCGAGCTCTCCGCTTACGCGAAAAGCCCGCTTTATACTCTGCAAAGCCGGGCATAACACCCGGCCAGCGCATTACTTCACTGCACCACCTTCGAACCACGCGGCGATCTTCATGCGCTCGTCGTCGGTCATGTGTGTGACGTTGCCCAGCGGCATCGCCTTCAACGTCACCGCCTGCTGATAGATCCGCTGTGCGTTCTGCGAGATCTCATCCGGCGTATCCAGCAACACGCCGGCCGGGGCGCTGCCCATCATCGTCGGATGGGCGGAGTGGCATGCCACGCAGCGCTGTTGCAGCACCGGCGCGATATCGGCCACCTTGACCGACGGCGCATTCGCTGCCTGCGCTTGCGGCACGATCGGCTTGGGCATCGTCCAGAAGAGGGCGGCGAACATCAGCACGATACCAACCAGCGGCAGGTACCACAGCACCTGCCCACGGTGACGCATCACGAAGAACTGGCGAATCAGTGCGCCGGCCAGCATGATCATCAGGAGCACGACCCAGTTGTACTGGTTCGTGTACGTCATCGCGTAGTGGTTCGACAGCATCGCGAACACGACCGGCAGCGTGAAATACGTGTTGTGCACCGAACGTTGCTTGCCGCGCTTGCCGTAGATCGGGTTCGGGGTTTCGCCCTTGAGCATGGCGGCAACCATCTTGCGCTGGCCCGGGATGATCACAAAGAACACGTTGGCCGACATGATCGTCGCCAGCATTGCGCCCATGATCAGGTAAGCCGCGCGGCCCGCAAAGATATGGCACGCCAGGTACGCCGCGACCACCACATAAACGCCGACGCAGATACCGAGCACCTTGTCCTTGTTGCCGAGGAGGCGGCACAGCGAGTCATAGACGATCCAGCCCGCGGCGAGGAAGCCGAGTGCCGAAGCAACCGCGACCACCGGGCCCATGTCGAGCACGTTCTTATCGATCAGGTACGTGGACGGCGACAACAGATACAGCACCGTGAAGAGGCTCGCGCCCGACAGCCACGTGGTGTACGACGGCCACTTGGACCAGTGCAGGTCGTCCGGCATTTCCGGCGGCGCGACGGTGTACTTCTGCATGTTGTAGAAGCCGCCGCCATGCACGTGCCATAGTTCGCCGAACACGCCGCGCCTGCGTTGGTTCGGGTCCTCTGGCGGTTTCAGGCTGTTGTCCAGCGCGACGAAATAGAACGATTCGCCGATCCAGGCGATGGCGGCGATGACGTGAAACCAGCGCAATGCCAGGTTCAGCCAGTCTGTGATAAAGCCTTCCATGAAACTCCTCCACTTCTGATTCGTTGTGCGCGCAACGACGCTTGTGCCCTGACTGCGCCTTCGGTGACCCGGCTGACGGGTCGTCGGCATGCATGGCGTCGCTGCACAGACTGCGGGGTGATAGACGCGGTGCGCTCAGTTCGCACGCGCCGTTTTTTATTGGAACGTCAGGTCGAGTCGCTCGCGTTCGATTGCGCTTCGCGGGTGTCTCCAAAGATCCGCGCAGTGCAATCGGGCGCGCTCGGAAATGCAACGCGACTTCAACCTCGTCCTCCTCCAACACCTATCAAAAAACGCGCCGTGCGCTCAGTTGCCCACTTAGCTGCCCCGATAGGTGCTGTACGACCACGGCGACACCAGCAGCGGCACGTGATAGTGCGCGCCGGCATCAGCCACGCCGAAACGCAACACAACGCGATCGACGAAACGCGGCTCCGGCACCTTCGTGCCGATCGACGCAAAGTAATCGCCGGCGCCGAATACGAGTTCGTATTCGCCCGGGACCAATGCGTCGCCTTCGAGCAGCGGCTGGTCGCAGCGGCCGTCGTCATTGGTGGTGGTGGTTTTGAGCGCGCGGCGGGTGTCGCCGGAGAGCGCAAAGAGTTCGACCTTGATGCCCGCGCCGGGACGGCCGTTCGCGGTGTCGAGCACATGGGTAGTGAGCTTTCCCATTCGCAATTTTCCTTATGTGAATGCGAGGTTTCGGCGGCGGCCCGATCCAGAATACGTTGCGGCGGATCGAGGCTCCACGTCAGTGGCTACATACCCGTCGGCGAATTGAAGCGAGCGCCGTGCAGCCATTGTAAAAAGGTTGTTCGTGTCAGCGCACGCGAGATAGGAAAGATAATACCTGGCGCATGACAGACAGCTTGTTGAAAGCCGTAGGGAGTCGATTCGTTCGACTATTGCACTGCAATTCGATCGTACCGGCGCCAAAAATGGCCCACTATATCGTCAGCGTGAGGTTGGGTATCGCAGTGGCACGAGTTGTCAGCATTATTTTGACCGTCGAAGGTTACGCCTGTGCGCCGCAGCAAACGTGAGTGAAGCGCGGCGCACCCCGAAGACGGCGGAAATACGCTGGGTAACCGGGCCAACGGCGTTCGACGGGACGCGGCGGCACGGTTGGCGTGCCGCCCCATCGCGTTCGAACGGCTTTGCACGGAAGCAATAAAGCGGAGAAACGAATGACGATGGAGCAGGCGGCTAGCAAGCCGAAGAAAACGATGCTGGTCAAGCACGCGGACGTGCTGGTCACGATGGACGGCGCCCGGCGCGAACTGCGCGACGGCGGCATGTATATCGAGGACAACCGCATCGTCGCGGTGGGACCGACGGCGGAGTTGCCGCAAACGGCCGACGAAGTGCTGGATATGCGCGGCCACCTGGTGATTCCAGGGCTGGTGAACACGCACCACCATATGTATCAGAGCCTGACGCGCGCGATTCCGGCGGCGCAGAACGCCGAGTTGTTCGGCTGGCTGACCAACCTCTACAAGGTGTGGGCGAACCTCACGCCGGAGATGATCGAAGTCTCGACCTTGACGGCGATGGCCGAGCTGTTGCTGTCCGGTTGCACGACCTCGAGCGACCATTTGTATATCTACCCGAACGGCAGCCGCCTCGACGACAGCATCGTCGCGGCGCAGCGGATCGGCATGCGTTTTCACGCAGCGCGCGGCAGCATGAGCGTGGGGCAGAAGGACGGCGGTTTGCCGCCGGATTCGGTGGTCGAGCGTGAAGCGGACATCCTGAAGGACACGCAGCGTCTGATCGAGACGTACAACGACGAAGGGCGTTACGCGATGTTGCGCGTGGTGGTGGCGCCGTGCTCGCCGTTTTCGGTGAGCCGCGATCTGATGCGCGAATCGGCGGTGATGGCGCGGCATTACGGGGTGTCGCTGCACACGCACCTGGCGGAGAACGTCAACGACATCGCGTACAGCCGCGAGAAGTTCGGCATGACGCCGGCCGAGTACGCGGAAGACCTCGGCTGGGTCGGTCACGATGTATGGCATGCGCACTGTGTGCAACTCGACGACGCGGGCATCGAACTGTTCGCCCGCACGGGTACAGGCGTCGCACATTGCCCGTGTTCGAACATGCGACTGGCGTCGGGCATTGCGCCGGTCAAGCGGATGCGCCTGGCAGGGGTGCCGGTGGGCTTGGGCGTCGACGGTTCGGCGTCGAATGACGGTGCGCAAATGGTTGCCGAAGTGCGCCAGGCGCTGCTGCTGCAGCGGGTCGGTTTCGGGCCGGACGCAATGACCGCGCGCGAAGCCTTGGAGATTGCGACGCTAGGCGGCGCGAAGGTGCTGAATCGTGACGACATCGGCGCGCTGGCGCCCGGCATGGCAGCGGATTTCGTGTCCTTCGATCTGCGTCAGCCGCTGTTTGCGGGCGCGTTGCACGATCCGGTGGCGGCACTGGTGTTCTGCGCGCCGTCGCAGGTGAGCCATAGCGTGATCGGCGGCAAGGTGGTGGTGAAGAATGGTCAGTTGACGACGCTGGAACTCGGACCGGTCATCGAGCAGCATAACCGGTTGGCTAAAACGCTTTACGAAGCGGCAGCCTGACGAAGAACTGAGGGCGGAGTAGAAGAAGCAGGTCTATCGGCAGCCACGATGAACGTGTACGGTTGCCGATAGACCGTAAAGCAAGGCTTAAGGCTTGTCGATCAACGTCTTGGTCGCTTCGGCGACCAGACTGCGCAGCCAGCGCACTTCGTCGGAGTAATGCACGCGCTCGTGCCACAGCTGGTAGTACTGCATCGGCGGGAAGTCGAGCGGTGCGGGCACCACAGTCAGCGGCAGGAATTTGGCGTAGTAATCGGCAAACAGGCGCGTCGTCGTGAAGATCAGATCGGACTTGATCAGCACGTAAGGCGCCAGATTGAAGTACGGCAACGTGACGACCACGTGACGCTTTAGCCGTTCGCGCGCGAGATGCACGTCGATCGCGCCGCGTTGGCCCACCGAGTAAGGAGTAGGCGCAAGATGCGGCGCATTCAGGTACTGGTCGAGCGTCAACCCGCCGCGTTTGGCGAACGGATGCGCGTTGCTCATCAGGCAGACGATCTGATCGACGAACAGATTCGACAGGTGCAATTGCTCCGGCGGCTCCGGCCAGTTGCCGACCACGATGTCGAGCTTGCCGTCCTCGAGCGCGAGTTCGTAGTCGAACGCCGGCCCGAGCGAGTGAAACTCGAGCGTCGCGTTCGGCGCGGCCTGACGAAAGCGTTCGACCACCGTCGGCACGAACAGCACGTTCAGGTAGTCCGGGCAGCCGATCCGGTAGCAACGAATCGACGTGGCGGGGTCGAAGTTGTGCTGCTGGAACTTGATGCGTTCGATCTCGCGCAGCGCGTTCTGCACCGGTTCAAGCAGGCGCAGGCCATATTCGGTCGGCACCATGCCGGATTTGCCACGCACCAGCAGCGGGTCGCCGGTGATGTCGCGCAAGCGGCGCAGCGCCGCGCTGATGGCGGGTTGCGATTGATTCAGTTTGACGGCCGCGCGCGTAACGCTGCGCTCCATCAACAGGGTGTGCAAGACGCGTAACAGGTACGTATCGATCGCCTCGCGTTGCTGACTCATGACTTCTCCGAAATATATGTTCTGGCTGATCGAACGGGCGTGGGTATATATGCGTTTTAATATGAACACAAAGCCACGTCAAGAGTGGGATACCCGCAGAGCACGCTGCGGCGCGGGTTTGCGGGGAATTTTGACGGCTCGACTGACTGGGTCGATTTAGGTATTGTCATCCGGTTGTGGTGACGGATCGCCTGCTGACAGGGCGGGCGGACGCGCTCTAACCGGCAGTCTCTGACGTACTACGGAATCACATGAGCGACTCTTCTTATAGCGACGGCGCCGCCGCGCAGCCGGCAAGCAGGCCGGAACAGGCGGCGCCCCGGTTGATGCTTCAGGGCATCACCAAACAGTATCCGGCCGTACGCGCCAACGACGACGTCACGTTGATCGTCGCGCCGGGTGAAATCCATGCCGTGCTCGGCGAAAACGGCGCCGGCAAAAGCACGCTGATGAAAATCATCTACGGCGCGGTGCGGCCCGACGCCGGCGAGATTCGCTGGGAAGGCCAGCCGGTCGAGATCGCCAGCCCGGCGGCGGCGCGCAAGCTTGGCATCGGCATGGTGTTCCAGCATTTTTCGTTGTTCGAGACGCTCACGGTCGGCGAAAACATCGCGCTCGCGCTCGACGAACCATTCGATCTGAAGACGCTTGCGCGGCGTATCCGCGAAGTTTCCGCCGACTACGGCCTCGACATCGACCCGCAACGTCATGTGCACAGCTTGACGGTGGGCGAGCGGCAACGCGTTGAAATCGTGCGTTGCCTGCTGCAGAACCCGCGTCTCCTGATCATGGACGAACCGACTTCGGTGCTCACGCCGCAAGCGGTCCGCAAGCTCTTCGAGACGCTGCGGCGCCTCGCGGCAGAAGGTTGCAGCATCCTCTACATCAGCCACAAGCTCGACGAAATCCAGGAATTGTGCGACACCGCCACGGTGATGCGCGGCGGCCGCGTGACCGGTCACGTGACGCCGAAGGAAGAAACGCATGCGTCGCTCGCGCAGTTGATGGTCGGCCATTCGCTGCCCGACTACACGCGCCGTGAACACAAGCCGGCCGAGGTGCTGCTCGATGTGAAGCAGTTGTCGGTAGAGAGCGACGATCCGTTCGGCACCTCGCTCAATAATGTGTCGTTCGGCGTGCATGCCGGCGAGATCTTTGGCATCGCGGGCGTGTCGGGCAACGGGCAGGCCGAATTGCTGTCGGCACTTTCAGGTGAAAAGCGCGGCACGCGCGCCGACGCGGTCACGATCTGCGGCAAGGCGGCAGGGCGCCTCGGCGCAGGCGGCCGGCGTTCGCTCGGTTTCGGTTTCGTGCCGGAAGAGCGGCTCGGCCGCGGCGCAGTGCCGGCGATGACGCTGTCGGAAAACGCGCTGCTCACGGCGCATCGTCAGCAGATGGTGAACTCCGGCTGGATCAAGGCGGGCGCGATGCGTGCCTTCGCGAGGCGTTGCATCGAAGCCTTCGACGTCCGTTGCGGCGGCTCGGAAGCGTTGGCGCAAAGTCTCTCCGGCGGCAATCTGCAGAAATACATCATGGGCCGCGAGATTCTGCAGGCGCCCAAGGTGCTGGTGGTCGCGCAGCCGACCTGGGGCGTTGACGTCGGCGCGGCAGCGTTTATTCGTCAGCAGTTGCTCGACCTGTCTGCCCGAGGCGTGGCGATTCTGGTGATCTCCGAAGAGCTGGAAGAGTTGTTCGACATCTGCGATCGCATCGCGGTGCTGGCGGGCGGCAGACTGTCGCCGGTACGCGCCACAGGCGCGACCAACGCCGAGGAAATCGGCCGCTGGATGGCGGGCCTGTTCGGCGACCGCGAGGGCACGGCGCCGTCGGCGGAACAGCCGGCGCATGCCTGATCAGATCGAGGCGCGATCGGATAGCTGATCGACGTTAGGCACAAGAACCAGACATAAGCACACACATAAGCACACGCTCCCATGATTCTTCCGTATCGACTCGAAGCACGCACGACGCCCTCACGCACGATGCAGCTTGCCGTGCCGCTGATCGCCGCGTTGCTCACGCTCGCGATCGGCTTCCTGATCTTCAGCCTGGTCGGCCGGGATCCACTCGAAGCTATGCACGCCTTTTTTATCGAACCGCTCTCCAGCGTGAACGGCTGGTCCGAACTGTTGCTGAAGGCTTCACCCTTGTGCCTGATCGGCCTTGGCCTCGCGATCGGTTATCGCGCCAACGTCTGGAACATCGGCGCTGAAGGGCAGATGCTGCTCGGCGGCATCGCCGCCAGCGGCGTCGCGATCTATTTCGATCAGGCCACCGGCTGGTGGATTCTGCCGACCATGATGGTCGCCGGCGTGCTCGGCGGCATGGCGTGGGCCGCGATCCCGGCACTGCTGAAGAGCCGCTTCAACACCAACGAGATTCTCGTCAGCCTGATGCTCACGTATGTGGCCACGCAGTTGCTGATCTATCTGGTGAGCGGCCCGTGGCGCGATCCGCAGGGCATGAACTTCCCGCTCTCGGAGATGTTCAGCGGCGATGCACTGTACCCGACGTTCTCCGGCGACTGGCACTGGAAATGGCTGCGCGGCACGCGGCTGAACGCGTCCGTGTTCATCACGCTGATCGCGATTCCGTGCGTGTGGCTCTTCATGCGCAAAAGCTTCGCGGGCTACCGGATGAACGTCGGCGGTCTCGCGCCGCTCGCCGCGCGCTACGCCGGTTTCTCCGACAAGAAAACCATCTGGACGTCGCTCCTGATCAGCGGCGGTCTGGCGGGCCTCGCCGGTATGGGCGAGATCGCCGGTCCGATCGGCCAGTTGCAGGCGACGTGGTCGCCGGGTTACGGCTTCACCGCGATCATCGTCGTGTTCGTCGGACGGCTGCATCCGGTCGGCATCGTGCTCGCGAGCCTCCTGATGGCGCTGCTGTACCTCGGCGGCGAAGCGGTGCAGACCTCGATGCAATTGCCGCAAGCGCTCTCCGGCGTGTTCCAGGGGCTGCTGCTGTTCTGCCTGCTGGGTGCTGACCTGTTCGTGAACTATCGCGTGCGCCGGCGCTCCGCCGCCGCGCAAGCCCACTGATTTTCCCGGCGGATCCCCATGGATATTCAACAAGCCAGCGCGCTCACCTCGAGCGCCGTCACCGCCGCGATCCCGCTGATGTTCGCGGGCGCGGGCGAACTCGTCGCCGAGAAGTCGGGCGTTCTCAACCTCGGCGTCGAAGGCATGATGCTGATGGGCGCCGTGACCGGCTACGCGGTCACCGCCATTACCGGCAACCCGTGGCTCGGCGTGGTCGCAGCGATCGGCGCGGGTCTCGCGATGTCGATGCTGTTCGCTTTTCTCACGCTGACCATGCTTGCCAACCAGGTCGCCACCGGCCTGTCGCTGACGATCTTCGGCATTGGCCTCTCTGCGTATGTCGGCAAGCCGTATACGTCGGCGGCCGTGCGCGCCACGATCGACACGTGGACCATTCCCGGTCTCTCGAAGATTCCGGTGCTCGGCCCCGCACTTTTCAGTCTTACGCCGCTCGACTACCTCGCGTTCCTGATGTTCGCGGTGATCTGGTGGTTCCTGTACCGCACGCGAGCGGGTCTCGTGCTGCGCTCGGTCGGCGAATCGCCGCAAGTGGCGCACTCAGTCGGCTTTCCGGTGGTCGGCGTGCGTTACGGCGCGGTGGCCTTCGGCGGCGGCATGGCGGGGCTCGCCGGCGGTTATTACTCGATCGTCAACCTGCACTTGTGGCAGGAGCAACTCACGTCGGGCCGCGGCTGGATCGCGCTCGCGCTGGTCGTGTTCGCGACATGGCGTCCGGGGCGTCTGTTGATCGGCGCGCTGCTGTTCGGCGCCGTGACCGGCCTGCAGTTCTACGCGCAGGCCATCGGCGTGCCGGTGCCGACGCAGTTTCTCGCGATGCTGCCGTACGTCGCGACTGTCGTCGTGCTCGTGCTGATTTCGCGCAACCCGAACACGATTCGTCTGAATGCACCGGCGTCTCTTGGCAAGCCGTTTTTCTCGGCGGGCTGACACGGTTGTATTCACCTGAGTATTCGCACGTGACCGACCACACGTTTCAAATCTATCGATAAACACGACAGGAGAAAACATGAAGAGAAGAAATCTGCTGACCGCATTCGCTTGGGGCGCGGCCTCGCTGGCGCTCGCCGCGCCGCTCGCGCAAACCGCGCAAGCGGCCGACGCACCGGGCGTTGCGTTCGTCTACCTCGGCAATCCTGGCGATGCCGGCTGGACCTTCGCGCACGATCAGGGCTCGAAGGAAGCCGAAGCGAAGTTCGGCAACAAGATCAAGATCACCCGCATCGAGAACGTGCCGGAATCGGCCGACTCGGAACGTGTGTTCCGCGATCTGGCGAACAAGGGCAACAAGATCATCATCGGTTCGAGCTTCGGCTATCAGGATTTCGAACTGAAGGTCGCGAAGGACTTCCCTGATACGGTGTTCCTGCACGCGACCGGCTACAAGAAGGCGCCGAACTTCGGCACCTATGACGTGCGCATGTACCAGGGCGCCTACCTGGCCGGCGTCGCCGCGGGTTACGTGACGAAGACCAACACGCTCGGCTTCGTCGCATCGGTGCCGATTCCTGAAGTGATCCGCAACATCAACGCCTACACGCTCGGCGCGCGTTCGGTGAATCCGAAGATTCACACCAAGGTCATCTGGATCAACAGCTGGTTCGATCCGGGCAAGGAAAAGCAGGCCGCTGAAACGCTGATCGGCCAGGGCGCCGACGTGCTGTTGCAAAACACCGATTCGAGCGCGACGCTCGCGACTGCATCGGAAAAGCACGTGCATGCGTTCGGCTGGGATTCGGACATGAAGAAGTTCGGTCCTGACGCGCATCTCGGTTCGGTGGTTGCGCACTGGGGCGTGTATTACAACGCGGCGATTCAGCAGGTGCTGGACGGCAAGTGGAAGAACGATCCGGTGTGGTGGGGCATCCCGCAGAAGGCCGTCAATCTTGAAGACCTGAATACGTCGGCGATTTCGGCTGATGCGCAGAAGCAGGTCGCGGCCAAGCGCGATGAACTGGCAGGCGGCAAATGGGACGTATTCACGGGCCCGATCAAGGATCAGTCCGGCGCGGTGAAGGTGCCGGCAGGCAAGACGCTGACCGATCCGGAGTTGCAACGCCTGAACTGGTACGTGGAAGGCGTGGACGGCTCGCTGCCGAAGTAATTCGGCTTTAGCGGTCATCGCGAGCGAATCGCGTAACTGTCGACGGGGTTGCGATCAACCGCATTGCGACCGAGCCAGTAACGATCGACGGGGTCGCCATCGACGGGGTCGCGATCGACCGGGCGCGAATGACCGATTAACCATCGACCAGGCGGCGGTTTCAGCAACCGCTGCTTTAAGGCGCTGCGTCCAGTACGGACGCAGCTTTTTTTTGCTTCAATTTATGTGCCGAAGATGCTTCAGGCGAAGCGTTAGTCGATGCGCAGACCGACCTTGATGGTCACCTGCCAGTAGGCGACTTTGTCGTTTTCGATCTGGCCCCGCGTTTCCGTCACTTCGAACCAGTGCAAATTGCGCAACGTCTTGGACGCTTTTGTAATCGCTGTGCTGATTGCGTCGTCGATCGATTTGGTCGATGAGCCGGTCAGTTCGATTTGTTTGTAGACGTGTTCTGACATGAACTTCCTCCTTTGATCTTCGTTGGTGTGCAAAAAGTATAGGCAATGAATCGCCGCAGACGTCCCTCGTATGAGTGAGTCATCCCGCACATCGTGTGCCCGATATGCCGCGGCGAGGCGAGGCCGTTATGATGTCCGCGCAACTCAATCTGAAACCTGACGAGGCTTGAAAGTGGAAATTGGTTTTTGCGGTCCCGGTCTGATGGGCGCGCCGATGATCCGGCATCTGCTGCGCGTGGGGCATACGGTGCATGTCTGGAATCGCACGCGGACCAAGGCGGAAGCGTTGCTGGCGGACGGGGCCAAGGTGGTCGATACGCCACGCGAACTGGCTTCGCGATGCGAGGCGGTGCTGCTGTGCGTCGCGGATGCGGCGGCGGTTGAGGAAACGGTGTTCGGCGCAGAGGGGCTGCTGAGCGTGGATGCCGTTGGGCCGAGACGCGTGCGCTGGATCGTCGATCACTCGAGCATTCCGCCGGCCGCGACTAGGGCGTTCGCGCGACGTGCGGCGACGTTTGCCGGCGTAACGGCGCCAGGCGCGGCCGCGGCCAGGGACTACGCTGGACAGGAGCGCGAGGGTAAGGGCGAGCGCGCCACAAGCGTCGGCTGGATCGACGCGCCCGTATCCGGCGGCGTGGCCGGCGCGATGGCGGGCACGCTGGCGATCATGGCAGGCGGCGCCGTAGCGGACGTCGAGGCCGTCACGCCGCTCCTCGGTGCGTATTCAGCCCGCGTCACGCACATGGGCGATGTCGGTGCGGGGCAGACCACCAAGCTCTGCAACCAGACCATCGTCACCGCGACCGTGGCGGCGATCGCCGAGGCGGTGAGCCTTGCGCAACGCAGCGGCATCGACGCCGTCAGGCTCACTCAGGGCCTCGCCGGCGGCTGGGCCGATTCGGTGCTGCTGCAGATTTTCGTGCCGCGCATGACGCAAAGCGGCCTCGCGCCGATCGGCGCATTGCGCACGTTCCAGAAGGACATCGACACGGTCGCCGCGACGGCGTACGAGACCGGCACGCCGATGCCGGTTTCGTCGACGGTCCAGCAACTGCTGCGACTCGGCGCGGCGATGGGGCTTGCTGAGGCCGATCTGTCGGCTTTCATCGACGTTTTGCAGACGCCGCGCGGCGGCTAGAAGGCAGGTGGGAGGCGTGAGCCGTGCATGAGCCGTGCGTGAGCCGACCATGAGCGCAGCGTGAAAGCGGCGCCAAAACGCGGGAGCACGGCGCCCGCGTGGGTCGAATTCGCGATAACCTGCTAAAATATTGGGTTGTTCGCCGATATCACATTTAAGGACGCGCCGTGCTGTCTACCGCCAATATCACCATGCAATTCGGGCCAAAGCCCCTCTTCGAGAACATCTCGGTCAAATTCGGGGGAGGGAACCGCTATGGCCTGATTGGTGCGAACGGCTGCGGCAAGTCCACTTTCATGAAGATCCTGGGTAGCGATCTGGAACCGAGCTCCGGCAACGTGATGCTCGAACCGAATGTGCGCCTCGGCAAGCTGCGCCAGGATCAGTTCGCGTACGAAGACGTGCGCGTGCTCGACGTCGTGATGATGGGGCACGCCGAAATGTGGGCCGCGATGACCGAGCGTGACGCGATCTACGCGAACCCGGACGCCACCGACGACGACTACATGCACGCCGCCGAACTCGAAGCGAAGTTCGCCGAGTACGACGGTTACACCGCCGAAGCGCGCGCGGGCGAGCTGCTGCTTGGCATCGGCATCGCGATCGAAGACCACAACGGCCCGATGAGCAACGTCGCACCGGGCTGGAAACTGCGCGTGCTGCTCGCGCAGGCGCTGTTCTCGAAGCCGGACGTGCTGCTGCTGGACGAGCCGACCAACAACCTGGACATCAACTCGATCCGTTGGCTGGAAGACGTGCTCAACCAGTACAACTCGACGATGATCATCATCTCGCACGATCGTCACTTTCTGAACCAGGTCTGCACGCACATGGCCGACATGGACTTCGGTACGCTGAAGGTCTATCCGGGCAACTACGACGACTACATGCTGGCCAGCACGCAGGCGCGCGAGCGTCAGCAGAACGCCAACGCCAAGGCGAAGGAACGTGTTGCCGACCTGCAGGACTTCGTGCGCCGCTTCTCGGCGAACAAGTCGAAGGCGCGTCAGGCTACCAGCCGTCTGAAGATGATCGACAAGATCAAGATCGAGGAATTCAAGCCGTCGTCGCGGCAGAACCCGTTCATCCGCTTCGAGTACGAGAAGAAGCTGCATAACATCGCCGTGGTGGCGGAGAAGATCTCGAAGAAGTACGAGCGCCAGATCTTCAACGATTTCAGCATTAGCGTGCAGCCGGGCGAGCGCATCGCGATCATCGGCGAGAACGGCGCGGGTAAGACCACGCTGCTGCGTTCGCTGCTCGGCAAGCTTGCGCTCGATCACGGCACGGTGAAGTGGGCTGAAAACGCGAACATCGGTTACATGCCGCAGGACACGTATGAAGAGTTTCCGGACGACATCACGCTGATGGACTGGATCGACGGCTACCGCCAGGAAGGCGACGACGAGCAGATGGTGCGCGGCACGCTTGGCCGCCTGCTGTTCAATGCTGACGACATCCGCAAGTCGGTCAAGGTGCTCTCGGGTGGCGAGAAGGGTCGCATGATCTGGGGCAAGCTGATGCTGGGCCGCCACAACGTGATGCTGATGGACGAGCCGACCAACCACATGGACATGGAGTCGATCGAGTCGCTGCAGATCGCGCTCGACAAGTTCGAAGGCACGCTGATTTTCGTTTCCCACGACCGTGAGTTCGTGAGCGGCCTCGCGAACCGGATCATCGAAGTGAAGACCGATGGCACGCTGAACGACTTCGGCGGCAACTATGAAGAGTTCCTGACGAGCCAGGGCGTGCAGTAAGCGCTCCCTGCTTCACGGTATAGCGTAGAGCAAAGCCCGCTTCTTCGAAGCGGGCTTTTTTCATGGTGCGCGACTTGTGCATGGGTTCCAGTGTGTCTACGCGCGGCAGGCCCACTGATCCGCAGCCCCGCGAGCGTCACGACGGAAGAGCCATAAATCTCACCGCTCGTTATCCGCGGCCGCTCACTCCTTCCGATCGTGCAAGGTGGTAGGGGCGTCGGCGTCTCAGCCCACCGGCTGGCAGGCAGCGTTGCCCGCGAGGGGGTGCTCGGCACCATCGCCAGCATTGACCTGCGCCATCATCATCGCGATTTGATCGAACTGCTGCTGACCGGCGCGGCGCGACCCGCTGTCGCAGGGCGATGGACGTTCTCGCTGGGTTGACGCGGGTCAACGCGAAGCCTGACGAGACCTTCGACAATCCCCGCACGCAAACAAACACTCGGGGAAGCACATGAAGCACTCGCTCAGGAACAGAATCAAGGCCGCCGCCGTCGCGTCGTGTCTGCTAGGCGCGGGCGCGCTGGCCCCGCATTGCAGGCCGGCGTGGACGTGCAGGTGACCAAGTCGCTGTTCGTCAACGCGGACATCAAAAAGATCTGGATGCACACCGACGCAACGCTCGGCGGTCAGTCGCTCGGCCGGCTGAATATCGATCCCGTGGTGGTCGGTTTGGGTGTCGGTATGCGGTTCTGATTGCCGCGCTTGAGAAGCTGCGCTCGTTATGCAAAAACGCCGGAATTTCCGGCGTTTTTTATTGCAATCTCAATCCCAATCGCGGGACGAATTCGCCGACAGGCGGGCCGATATGGACGGCTGCCGCGCGAGGAGGTTACAGCTTGTCGTTCTTGAAACGCATGGCAGTGCCGTCCTGCTCGATGCGTACCCATACGGCGCGCTTTTCCTCGTCGCTCAGGAACACCCAGTTGGATACTTCGGTGGCGGTGCGGCCGCAGCCTTTGCAGATTTCGTCGAAAAGCGTGGAACAGACACCGATGCACGGGCTGTCGGGAAGATCGTGGAGATTCGAAGCCATCGGAAACCTTGGGGCGGAGAAGCGGAGTGCCGCTATGTTAACCGATACGGCGATTGCGCCTCGGCGCCGCGCTCGCCGTGGCACAGATGCATGCACGGCTGGCAGTATCCACTGCCGCGTTCGCCCCGATTCGAATCCCGCCCCTCAGCGCGCAATGACCTGCGTGATGCCACTGCGGGCAGCGTCGCAGGTCATGGCGCAATGCCTGGGAGAAAGATTACAAAATCACTTCGCAGTGAGGCCACGGCACGTCTGCGTGAGTTGCGCGACGCCGTCTTCAAGTCTCCCTGAGCCATTGTGCACCGTGGCGCGACGGGTGGCTTACGCTTGCATCAAGGTTAGCCGTAAGGCATAAAATTCGCGGAAAGCGGCCTCTGACTACCACCCCGATGCGAACCGGGCGCGGCGAGGCCGCCGCAACTTGACAACGAGATAACACGGAGGCCGCCACTGGTGTTTTTTTCGGGTAGACACGCGCCGATAACCCGCTAAAATTGCGGCCATTTTGTGGCGGCGCGGCTTACGCTGTACCGTTTGCGCGACAGCTCCGTATTTTTTTTGGTGCGCGCAATAATTAATGGTAGTTTTCGAGTTTTTCAGGGGAGCCGCGTGCGGTGTGCTGCGGCGTGGGCGAAGACGGCCGGCTCGGGCCGGTCAGGATCGGAGAACGGAATGAAACGACGGGTAGTGGGGCAGGTGGCGGCGCTGGTCTTGTGCGCGACGCCGTGGTTGACGGCCGCTGCGAAAGATACGCAGCTGAACGTGTATAACTGGTCCGATTACATCGCCAAGGACACCATTCCGAACTTCACCAAGCAGACTGGCGTCCAGGTCAAATACGACAACTACGACAGCGACGACACGCTGCAAGCCAAGCTTCTCACCGGCAATTCGGGCTATGACATCGTCGTGCCGACCAGCAATTACGCCGGTAAGCAGATTGCCGCGGGCATCTTCGCGCCGCTCGACAAATCGAAGCTGCCGAACCTCAAATACCTCGACCCGTCGCTGATGGCCCTCGTGGCCGGCGCCGATCCGGGCAACAAGTTCACGGTACCCTGGGCATACGGCACGACCGGCCTCGGTTATAACGTCACCAAGGCGCAGCAGATCCTCGGCAAGAATGTGCCGCTCGACAACTGGGACATCCTTTTCAAGCCGGAAAATATTTCGAAGCTGAAAGCCTGCGGCGTGTCCGTGCTCGACGCGCCGGACCAGGTGTTCGCCGCCGCGCTTCACTACATCGGTAAGGATCCGATGAGCACGAACCCGGCCGACTATCGCGCCGCGCTCGAGATGATGAAGAAGATCCGCCCGTACATCACGCAGTTCAACTCGTCGGGCTACATCAACGATCTGGTCGGCGGCGACGTGTGCTTCGCGTACGGCTGGTCGGGCGACGTCGTGATCGCCAAGCATCGCGCGGTTGAGGCGAAGAAGGCCTACAAGATCGAGTATTACATTCCGAAGGGCGGTGCCCCGGTGTGGTTCGACGTGATGGCGATTCCGAAGGACGCGAAGAACAAGGAAGCCGCGCTCGAGTGGATCAACTACATCGAAACGCCGCAGGTCCACGCCGCGATCACCAACGCCGTCTACTATCCGAGCGCCAACCTCGAAGCGCGCAAGTACGTGGACAAGGACGTGGCGAATGACCCGGCGGTGTACCCGTCGCCTGAAGTCATCAAGACGCTATTCCTGTTGAAGCCGCTGCCGCCGGAAATCCAGCGGCTGCAAACGCGGCTGTGGACTGAATTCAAGTCCGGCCGCTGATCCGCGGTCAGAGTGAACGGGTAAGTATCATCATGAAGCCCTCGGTGTCCACCGGGGGCTTTGTTCGTCAAACGCCGGAGTAAAGCATTGTGATGAGTAGTGACCAGTCGGGCGCGCTGGCAGCGGCCGCCGCGCCGTCCCCGGGCCTGAACGCCGAAGCGGGCGACGCAGCAGAGAATTTCGTCCAGATCGTCGACATCGTGAAGAAGTTCGGCGAGACCGCGGCGGTCAAGGGGGTCAACCTGTCGGTGAAAAAGGGCGAACTGTTCGCGCTGCTCGGCAGTTCCGGCTGCGGCAAGTCGACCTTGTTGCGCATGCTGGCCGGCCTGGAATCGATCACGTCGGGCAAGATCCTGATCGACGGCGAGGACCTCGCGCAATTGCCGCCTTATCGCCGGCCGGTCAACATGATGTTCCAGTCGTACGCACTGTTCCCGCACATGACGGTCGAGGCCAACGTCGCCTTCGGGCTGAAGCAGGAAGGCGTGCCGAAGTCTGAACTGAAAGACCGCGTGCAGACCGCGCTCGATCTCGTGCAGATGGGCCGCTTTGCGAAGCGCAAGCCGCATCAGCTATCCGGCGGTCAGCAGCAGCGTGTGGCGCTCGCGCGCTCGCTCGTCAAGCGGCCAAAGCTGTTGCTGCTCGATGAACCGATGTCCGCGCTCGATAAACAGATCCGTCAGCGTACGCAGATCGAACTGGTCAACATTCTCGACAAGGTCGGCGTGACCTGCATGATGGTGACGCACGACCAGGAAGAGGCGATGACGATGGCGGACCGTCTTGCCGTGATGAGTGAAGGCGAGATCATCCAGCTCGGCACACCGCACGAAGTGTACGAATATCCGAATTGTCGTTTTTCGGCCGAGTTCATTGGCTCGACCAATCTGTTCGACGGCAACGTCGTCGAAGACGAACCCGATCACGTGTTCATCGAAACCGCCGATCTGCCGGTCCGACTCTACGTGAGCCATGGCATCACCGGGCCGCTCGGCATGCCGGTGACGATCTCGGTGCGGCCCGAGCGCATCGCGCTCACGCGCAAGCCGCCTGAAGGCGCGTACAACTGGGGCAAGGGCGTCGTCACGAATGTCGCTTACATGGGCGGCTATTCGCTGTATCACGTGAAGCTCGATGCCGGCAAAACGGTGATCGCCAACGTGACGAGCCTTGCATTGACGGAGATCGATCCGCCCACGTGGGGCGACGAAGTGTATGTGCGCTGGAGCGCATCGGCCGGCGTGGTGCTGACGTCATGAAGCGCTCGATCAGTTCTTTCGCGTCGTGGCCGGTGCGCCGTTTCAACCTGACCGGCCGCACCGCGGTGGTGGCGGGGCCGTTCATCTGGCTGCTGCTGTTCTTCCTCGTGCCGTTCCTGCTGGTCGTGAAGATCAGCTTCGCCGATTTGCAGCTTGGCATTCCGCCCTATACGGAACTCACCACGTACACGGATGGTGTGATTCACGTCGCGCTGGATCTGTCGCACTATGCGTTTCTGCTGACCGACAGCCTGTATTTCGCGACTTATGTGAATTCGGTGGTGGTCGCGGCGATATCCACGTTGCTGTGTTTGCTGATCGGTTATCCGATGGCGTACTACATTGCGCGATCGAGTCCGGCGAGCCGCAATCTGCTGATGATGGCGGTGATGCTGCCATTCTGGACGTCGTTTCTGATTCGCGTGTATGCATGGATCGGCATCCTGAAGAACAATGGCTTGCTGAACAACTTTTTGATGTCGGTCGGGCTTATCCATACGCCGATCGAGCTGTACCACACCAACACCGCGGTTTATATCGGCATGGTGTATTCGTACCTGCCGTTCCTCGTCATGCCGCTGTATGCACATCTGGTGAAGATGGACATGACGTTGCTGGAAGCCGCCTACGATCTCGGTGCGAAGCCGTGGCGGGCGTTCTGGCAGATCACCTTGCCGCTGTCGAAGAACGGCATCATTGCCGGTTGTTTGCTGGTGTTCATTCCGGCGGTAGGCGAGTACGTGATTCCGGAATTGCTGGGCGGCGCGAACACGCTGATGATTGGCCGCGTGATGTGGAATGAGTTTTTCGACAATGCCGATTGGCCGATGGCGTCTGCCGTGACGTGCGCGATGGTGTTGTTGTTATTGGTGCCGATGGCGTTTTTCCAGTACGCGCAGGCGAAGGCGATGGAGGAAAGGCGCTGATGAAGCCGAACCGGATTTTGCAGTTCATTGCCTTGGGGATTGGGTTTCTGTTTCTCTACATTCCGATCGTGAGTCTGATTGTGTATTCGTTCAACGAATCGCAACTGGTCACGGTGTGGACGCGGTTTTCTACGCGCTGGTATGCGGCGTTGTTGCAGGATGACGAGTTGATCGCGGCTGCGTGGTTGTCGTTGCGCGTGGCGTTGCTGACGGCGTTTGCTTCGGTGATTATCGGCACGTGGGCCGGGTTTGTTCTGGCCCGGATGGGGCGGTTTCGTGGTTTTACGCTCTATACCGGGATGATCAATGCGCCGCTGGTGATTCCCGAGGTGATTCAGGGGATCTCGCTGCTGCTGTTGTTCATCGAAATGGCGAAGTGGCTGGGGTGGCCCGCCGGGCGTGGCATTTTCACGATCTGGATCGGGCACGTGATGTTGTGTATTTCTTATGTGGCCATCATCGTGCAGTCGCGTGTGAAGGAGTTGAATCCTTCTCTTGAGGAAGCTGCGCTTGATCTTGGGGCGACGCCGCTTAAGGTGTTTTTCTTCATTACGTTGCCGTTGATTTCGCAGGCTCTGGTTTCTGGGTGGTTGTTGTCGTTTACTTTGTCTATCGATGATCTGGTTTTGTCGGCGTTTTTGTCGGGGCCTGGGTCGACTACGTTGCCGCTGGTTGTCTTCTCCCGTGTTCGGCTTGGGTTGAATCCGGAGATGAATGCGCTGGCTACGTTGTTTATTGCTGTTGTGACGGTTGGTGTTGTTGCTGCTAATTATTTTATGCAGCGGGCTGAGAGGAAGAGGGCTGTTATGGCGGTGTAGGGGTTTTTTGCCTGCTTGCGCTTGTTTGTCTGTTTGCCTGGGGCGTTGGGCTTGCCTTGATTCGTTTGCCTGCTTGCGCTTGTCTGCCTGCCTGGGGCGTTGGCCTTTCCTTGAATTGTTATTGGTCTATTAGTGTCGCCCCTGTGCGGGGCAGGCACTTACTTCTCTTTGCCGCCGTGTATAGACCGGAGACATAGCTGACAGGTGTGCGGGGACATGGTTGACACTTCCGGGTATTAAAACGCCCGGTCCCGACCATGCCCTGGAACGCAAGAGACACCATGAGCCTCAGACAGGAATTTGTTCATCTGGCCAGTCAGGACACGCTGACGATGACCGAGTTGTGCCAGCGCTTTAACATCAGCCGGCAGACCGGCTACAAATGGCTCAGGCGCGGCGAGAACGCGCTGTCAGATCAATCCCGGCGCCCTGCCAGCAGTCCTTCGAAGACCCCCGCTGCCATGGAGCAGGA
>NZ_JABBGJ010000042.1 GCF_012927345.1 Paraburkholderia polaris | reverse complement strand
ATGCAGGCGAGCCAGGTGTGGCGCTTCATTGCCGATCACCGGGTACCGTTCGACAACAACCAGGCCGAACGCGATATCCGCATGCCCAAGCTCAAACAGAAAATCTCAGGGTGTTTCCGTGCGGTATCAGGCATGGAAGCGTTCTGCACGATCCGCTCCTACCTTGCCAGTCTGCGCAAACAGAACCGTTCGCTGATCGATGCGCTGGCTTTGGGCTTCGCCGGATTCGTCGTTTCGCCGCTTCCGGCTGCTGAATAGTTACGCCGCCGCAAAGAAAGTAAGCAAAGAAAGCGGCTCAAGCCAATCCTGCTAAGCGGGTCCCCTGGCTTGGAGGGGGCAGTGGTGCATCTGGAATCTGTGTTCTCGCACATTCGGCGTGAGTGACAAGGGCGTCATACTTCCGGCGACGCTGCGCGCGCCGAAGCGTACTTCACAAACCCACCACCAGGTTTTGGCTCTCGCGTTTTGTCACGGAACCGTGGCCCGCGGTCGCATCAACTGTAGACAGCAGCACTTGACTCAACAGACAGTGTCAGTTCATTTCGTCATTCCCGACCTGATAGCTGCCTTTCCGGGGCGAGGAAAAGATCAAGCCCGGAGCCGCGAAGCGGTGCGCCAGAGGCGCAGGCATGAGGTTCGACTCGCCCCGGAGAATCATTCCCATAGGCGGGAGTGGACGATATCTCCGCTGACATTGGCTGACCGGTCGAGTACCAGCTAATACACATCAACTCTGCCACGGCCACGGCCACGGCCATTGCCATTGCCATTGCCGTTGCCGTTGCCGTTGCGACTGTGACTGTGACTGCGACTGCGACTGCGACTGCGACTGCGACACACCGACATTTCATTCAAGGTGTGGGTTCCCCATGAAGTACGGAGTTGCCTCGCCGAGGCGAAGCCGATCGCGCTGCAGATCTGAACTGGAGCTCTTGGTTTCCCATGCAGACCCATCCGCGACGCACGTAGTGCGGAGTGGGAGCTGATGAGCCCCTAGTCACTCCGGGTGGAGCTTGTGGGGGCCCGGATTCCACGGAGCCACTATCCGTTCCAGGCAACGGTGCCCACTTAGAATTAGCGGTTTGAGCCGCTTTCTCTTGCTTACTTCTCTTTGCGGCGGCAAAGAGAAGTAAGTGCCTGCCCCGCACAGGGGCGAACGCTAATAGACCACTAACAAATCAAGGAAAGGCCAACACCATAAAAGCACAGAAAAAAGCGCCACGCAGGCAACCAAACCAAGCAAAGCCCAACGCCGTAGGCATACAGAAAACAAAGCACCGCACAGACACAGACATCAAATAAACCCCATGCCGCCGCCAAAGGCAAAACCCCGCCCCTTATTTAACCCCCAAAATCCAACGAGCAAACCTCTCCGCGTCAGCGTCAGAAATCGCATTGGCCGGCATCTGTGCCCCGGTATTCCACTTCCCTGAGCTCCCTTCCAACATACTCTTCTTAAGCTTCGCGACCGCATCCGAATCTCCCCGATACCGCTCGGCGATAGCCCTGAACGGCGGCCCGACCTTGGTCGTATCCAGAGTATGACAAGCGCGACAAGTCTGCTCGCTAGCAGAAATGCCACCAGCGGTAGCAATGCCACCCCCCGGCGCCGCAGCAAAAGAACTCCCGCACAACCCCCCAGCCAGCGCAGCAAATAAAACGATCCCTCTCACAATTCCACCCCAATAAAAAACAAAAAACCCCACCGACAAAAACCGCCGGCGGGGCAAAGCGCTCAACAATCAAAAACAAACATGAAGAATGAAGAAATCCAATCGCGTTACCGCGGCGGCCACGGCTTGGCCGGAGCACCAATCACCGGCTTGCCCAACAGCGGCGTCGACAACGCATAAGCCCCATTCTCAGTAAAGGCCCAAATGATGTTGCGGTCGTACTCGGTATAAATCGCCAGCACGCCTTTGCCGAGGGTATAACTCGGCAGCTCGCTCTCGTCCGCCAGCGCCGGAACGAAATACCCAGCGATGGTCGGCTTCTCCGGATTGCGCACGTCGAAAATCTGCACGCCGGCGTTATAGAACGAATACGGAATCACGCCCTGACGCGAGCCCCCCGGCTGACCAATCGCGTTCGAACGCTTCGGACCGAAGTTGCCGCCGCGCTGGCAGAAACTCGTGAACGGCGCGCCTTCTGGCGCTGTCGGCTGTGGCAGCTTGCCCGCGACCTTCAGATGCGACGGATCGCGCGCGTCGACAACGAAAATGTCCTTGTACGGCTCATAGCAATCACGGTTCATCGGGTAGCCGCTTGTCAGCACGAAACCCGTGCGTTCGTACTGGCTGACGTCGGCGTTGTCGTACTCGGTGCCGGCAAAGCTCGGCGCGGTATTCACATTGCCGAGCACTTTCGGCTTCGCCGGGTTGGACAGGTCGAACGAATAAAGACCCAGGCCGCCCATTGCGCCGAAGCCGATCTTGCCGCCTTGTTCCAACGGCTTTGGCAAGAAGATCGGAATACGCGAGCCCATCCACGAGGTGCGGTTGCCGGCACGCGGATTGGTCAGATAAGCCTGTTCGTCGGCTTCATTGCCGAGTTTTTGCCCGGGCACCGAGATCTGCGAGACGAACTTCGGATTCGCGGGATCCGACATGTCCCAGACCTGATAACCCGGTGAATACAGGTAGTTCGGGTATTCAGTCAGAGCGTAGCTGTCGTCCGGTGCGGCCGACAGGATCATGTACTTGCCACCGTAATATTCGGGTGCGTCGAGCGATCCCGAACCCTGCTGCTGACCGATCGGCGCATCGGGATGCTTATAGTCAGTCGTACGCGTTGCGATCAGCTTCCATTGGCTCGGCAGGGGGCCGTCCATTTCGAAGACCTTGAAGCCCTTGAGCGAGTTGTAGTGGCGCTGTGCTTCGACCTTGTCAGGCTGCTCGCTCTTGTCGGTCATCAGGCCGTAGCGGCCGATTTCGAATGAGGCGACCAACACCGGCTTGCCAAGCTTCTTGCTCCACACGATGGTGGCGCCGCCGAGATAGTCTTGCACATTGTTCGGGTCGAACTTCTCGGTCGGTCCCTTCGGTCCCCACGTGCCACCCTGCGAAAAAACGACCTTGCCGTTGGCGGGATCGGTGACGTCCATGATCCGCAAATAGTCGCGGTCGTGGATATAGAGGTAACGGCGCCCGTCGAAGTCGGCAATATTGTTCCAGGCGTGGAAGGGCGAATCGACGAGGGGATAGAAGGCCAGAACCTTCACGTCCTTGGCATAGCTCTTTTTGTCCCACGTGGTCATTTCACCCGGGAAGTGCTGGCCCTGGTGCACTTCGGGGGTAGCCTTCGGCCACACGAACTGGCCGGTTGCCGGGTCCATGCCATAGTCGACACCCGGCTTGAGCGGGACAGGCCGGCGGTCGGGCGTGAGGCGCAGCCACTGGGCGAGGTAGGGATCCTTAACATTCGGCGTGCCGGGCGTAACCTGTGCAGCGGAGGCTGCACTGTCCGATGCGGCTGCAGCCGGCGCACCTTCCGTGGCAGCACAAGCCGCTGCGGACACGAAAGTCAACAGGACGCCTGTTGCGAGAGTGGATTTCAGATTGCGTTTGCGAAGCATTGGCTTCCTCCTTTTTATATTAGAACGCGTGACGAATCCCGAACTGGAAGCCGCTCGGATTCTGTCCACCGTTCGGATACTCCTGGAACGTGACCGGATAGGGGATCGGCACGTCGTGCTGATGCTGAACGTGCGCGAAGGTCGCATACAGGTCGGTCCGTTTCGATAAACCGTAGATGTAGCCGATCACTTCGCCGGTCGCGCTGGCAATGCTGGTGTTGTTGTCGTCGTGACGATGCACCACGCTGAGGTACAGGCGATTGCGTCCATCAATATTCCAGCGTGCGCCGACCTGCACGTCCCATCCCTGCGAATTGAACGCGACGTACGGCGGATACGCGTAGTAGCCGTTGTACGTGTGATAGATCAGCGTCGGCTCGAAACCGCCGAACCTGTAGACGGCAGAGAAATAGTTGTCGCGCGACGAGAGGATCTGTGACGGCTTGAAGATATTGCGCGTGTACTGCAACTCGCTCACAGCGCCGGCGAAAATCGGCCCCTGCCGATATTCGATACTGGTGCTCAGGAAACGCCCCGCGCGGGTGCTGTCGCCCACGCCGGTCGTCGCCATGATCCGGCCGGTGAAGCCGTAGAAAGTCGGCGTCTTGTACTGGATCGCGTTATCCACGCGATACGACGCGTAGAAGAACTCCATGTTGTTGACCATACTGAAGTCGGCAGCCCAGCTCGGATCGGCGTAGCCCGCAATCCAGTACGACGGCGTGAATTGCCGCCCCATCGTCACTTCGCCCCAGTTGCCTTTCAGGCCCACGAACGACTGGCGGAACTGCGTCGACTGCACGCCGGTATTCGCGGAGAACATCGGTTCGACGGTGAATACGGCCTTATTGCCGCCGCCCAGATCTTCGACGCCACTCAAGTTGAAGCGGGAGTTGTTCAGACCGCCGCTCGACATGCGAGTCATGTTTCCGCCGGAGCCGGAAGAAATCAGATGTTCGATGTTCAGGTCGACATATCCCGACAGCCAGACGCTCGACTGAGCGTGTGCCCCGGCGCATGCAAGCATGACGGCGCCTGACACGAGTGCTTTCCTTTTCATTCAATCTCCAAACAGATCGTTGTTCTTTTCGTGTGGTAGAGAGTGCTGTCGTCGCGCGCGACAGCCGCGGTTACGTCCTTTTTCTGTCGTGTATACACAAACCGTGAAAAATTATACCCACGGCAAAATTTGGATTCCGAGCTTTATTTTTTTATACAAAACAGCGGTTTAGTTATAGCGGGTTGACCCGGATGGCATCGCGCGTCAAAACAGATGCCGGATTCCGGCTGCATACGTCATCGCGGTGGCAGAGCCGGATAGCTTGTCGTAGACGCTCAGCAGGTACAGATCGGTGCGTTTGGACAGGAAGTAGTCGAGGCCCGCGGAGCCGGTATTGCGGCCAGTCACGGCGTTTTTCGACGCGCTGCGGCGCGTGTACGCCCATTCGCCGAGTGCGCTGAGTTGCGATGTCAGCGGTACCGAGAGGCCGGCTTCGTAGGTGTGCGCGCCAATGTCGGTCGAATCGGTACGCAGGCCTTGCAATGCGCCATACAGCTTGAAGAGCGAAAAATCATAGGCAGCGCCGACGATGTACGCGTTCTGTGTCGGCGACGCCACACCGGCGACTACGCGTGTGCGTTGTACGGTCGCGACAGCAGTGAGCGAACCGCCCGCATAGAGCGTCGAGAGTGCGGCGTTGTAAGTGCCGTCCGCGCCCGCGAAACCGCCCGGCGCATACACCGCGGTGGTGGTCAGTCCGTTCAGATTGGGGCTGGTGTACTGGATGCCGTTGTTCCAGACGGTATCGCCTGCAATGCTGCCGCCGTACGGCGCGGTGAAGGTCTGCATGACCAGTGGTGAGAATAGGATCGACGCCTGAAACGGATTGACCGCCTGCTCGGCGAGGTAGAGCAGATTGGTATGCCGGCCGAGCGTCACGCGTCCAAACGGCCCGGCGATACCGACGTACGAATTGCGTCCCCAGAACGGATCGGCGGCGGTGCGGCCGATGCCGCCGTTGGTGGGCTGAAAGAAGCTCTCGAGCACGGCGATCGCGCGATAGCCGGCGCCGAGTTCCTCATTGACACGGATACCCCAGTAAGGCGCCGTCAATCCCGGACTCTGTTCGGCGATGGCGGCGGGCGGCCCGTTGCTCCGTTTGGTGCTGGCGATATCGAGCCCGACGAGCCCATACAGCGTGACAGACGTTTGCGCTTTAACGGCGTGGGACGCGAGTCCCCATGCGGCGGCGCAACTGAGCGCGAGCGCGCCCAACGATCGAACGTTCATGGCGGATCCTCTTGTGCAGTTGGGAACAACGAGGGAACAGCAAGACATCAGTGGGACATCAGCAAGGCGGCAACGAGGGCGACAACGAGGCGACAACGAGGCGACAACGAGGCGGCAACGAGACAGCAACGAGACAGCAACGAGACAGCAATGAAGCGTCAGGTGGCGGCGCGAAGCTGCGCCGCCACGTTTCAGGCAGCGCGCACCGCGAATTCGATGGGTGTGTGCGCGAAGTGCTGGGCCAGACTGGCGAGCAATGCGTCTCGCTGCGCGATCATGGAAGCGGGCGAGCGGCCCGCGATGTGCGGGGTGATGAGCACGTCGGGATGATCGAGCAGGGCGGCCGGGACCTCGGGTTCGTCTTCGATCACGTCGAGTCCGGCGCCGGCGATCGCGGCGTGAGCGAGGGCGTCGATCAACGCCTGCGTGTCGAGCACGGATCCACGCGACACATTCACCACGTAGCCATTCGGCCCCAGCGCTTGCAGCACCTCGCGATTGACCAGATGCTTCGTGGCGGCGCCGCCGTTGCAGGCGATCACAAGAAAATCACTGTCGGCGGCCAGCTCGGTGAGATCCGCGTAGTAGCGGCCTGGCGCATCGGCATGCGGCTGCCGTCCGTGATAACCAAGCGTCATATCGAAACCCTGCGCGCGTGCCGCAATCAGCCTGCCGATGCGTCCCATCCCAAGCAGCCCCAGGCGTGCCCCCGTCAGCGTGGGCCGCTCGGCGCGTGAGGCGCGCCAACGGCCGGCGCGCACTGCCTCGGTAAGTGGCGCATAGCCGCGTGCGAGCGCGAGCAGCAGGCCGATGGCGTGATCGGCGACGGTCGCCGCATTCGCGCCGGGCGCATGGGTCACCACGATGCCGCGCCGGGTGGCGGCGGCCATGTCGACGTTCTCGTAGCCCGCACCGAACGCGCTGACGATCTCCAGCGCGGGCAGCGCGGCCATCTGCGCGCCGGACAAACCGGTCGAGCCGTTGGTCACCGCCGCGCGCACGTTCACTGGATCGACGCCGGCTGACAAGGCCTCGCCCCAACCATCGGGATGATAGTGAAGCGTGTAGCCGCGCCGCAGCGCATCGAGTGTCGCGTCGGGCAGCGCGATCAGCGCCAGCACATGCTTGCCGTCCGTGTTTGCGCTCAGGGCCGCGCTCATGATTGTGGATCGGCGGCTTGCGCGGCAGGCGCCACTTCCTTCACCGCGCCTTTCCAGCCGTTTTCGGTGATATCGAACACGGTGCCGTCGGGCATCCGGTACTTCACTTCGTAGAACACGTTCGGATCTTTTTCGTGGCGTCCCGTCAGATAGGTGCCGCCCGCCGCGACCACGCGCGCCGCGGTGTCTTCGACGCTGTCCACCCACATGCCGAAGTGGATCACGCCACGCACGTCCTTCAGGCCGGCGTAACCGGGGACGGTCTCGTCCTTGAAGTTGAGGAGCGCCACGTTCATCGTGCCGTCCGTCATATAGATGCCGCGCATCGCGTTGCCCGCGCGGCGCATGCCGAATGCCTGCTCGAAAAATTGCGCGGCGGCTTCGGGATCGTCGACCGAAAGCGCGATGTGGCGGAGCTTGTCCATGAGATGTCCTTGGGTTGTCCCGGGGGCTACCCGGGATTGAGCTGCAAGTGAATCGCCTGTCGGCGTAGAGAGGGTTGTCGTGACTGTGAATCAAGTGTGTCCGCAACTTCACCAGGTATACTACGGATACGAAATGTATACACAAAATCAAATTGATATACCAGAATGGTTCTCATACGCCGGTCGCCGCCGCTAGCGCCGACTCGCTGCACTGTATGAGGACCACCGATGCGCACCTTGCAGGAACCGTTGGGTAGTCTTTCCGCCACGCTCAGGCAGCGCTTTGCGCAGATCGGGCCGGTCTGGGGGCGCGATATCAATACGCATCGCGATCTGGTGATCGACGCGTATTCCCCTTTGGTAGCTGCCGCACGGGACGTAGGGGAGTCGTTCGAGGTGGCGCGCGATGTCGCGTACGGCAGCCATGAGCGGCAGCGTCTGGATGTGTTTGCTTCTGCGCAAACGAGGCAGAAGGGCGACGCCGATGTCGTGCTGTTCGTCCACGGCGGTGCGTTTTTACGCGGCACCAAGAGCTTCAACGGACTCATCTACGACAACGTGTCGCGCTGGTTCGCACGGCAGGGCTGCGTCGCGCTGAACGTCGAATACCGGCTCGCGCCTGAAGCGCCGTATCCCGCCGGCGCAGACGACGTCGCTGCTGCTTTGGCGTGGGCACTGAAACATGCCGCCGAATTCGGCGGCAATCCGCAGCGGATCTTTCTGGTTGGGCATTCGGCGGGCGGCGCGCATGTCGCCACGTATCTGTGCGATCCATTGTTTGCCGGATCGCGTGAAAGCGCTTCGGCCGTTGCCGGTGCGGTACTGATCAGCGCACGGCTCGCGGCCGACGTGCTTCCCGACAACCCGAACGCAGCAGGCGTGCGCGCCTATTTCGGCACGGACGAAACACGCTACGCCGCGCGTTCGCCGCTGACCCATGCGGCGCATTTCGACGCGCCGCTGATGGTGGTCGTCGCCGAATACGAAAACCCTTATCTGGACGTCTACGGCGCGGCTTTCTTCGAGCGCGTACTGCAAGCGCGTCAACGCGCCGGTGATGCTGCGCCGAAACGCGCACCGCGCTTCATGCAGATGCTGCGGCACAACCACACGTCCGTCGTCGCGCATTTCGATTCGGGCGAGACGCTGTTAGGCGACGCGATGCTCGACTTTTTCAGCGCGTGATCGTCCACGTCTATTTGTCCAGTCAATCAGGAGATCCGCATGTCCATCAGCTATCCGTCTGCTTTTGCAAAGCCGCGTGTATTCGCGCCGGTTGTTACGCCGTTCACCGGCGGGCTGGGTATCGATGCGCCGCGTTTCGTCGCGTTCTGCCAGTGGCTCGTCGGGCAGGGCGCCGGGCTCGCGCTGTTCGGCACGAATAGCGAAGCCAACTCGCTGAGTCTTGCCGAACGTCACGCGTTGCTGGATCAGGTGCTCGAAGCCGGCATTGACCCCGCACAGATGTTGCCGGGCACTGGCGCATGCGCATTGCCCGACGCGATCGCGTTGACGCGTCACGCCACCGAAGCGGGTTGCGCAGGCGCGTTGATGCTGCCGCCGTTCTTCTATAAAGGCGTTAGCGACGACGGTCTGTTCGCGTACTACTCCGACGTGATCCAGGCAGTCGGCTCAGATCAGTTGCGCGTACTGCTGTATCACATCCCGCAGTTCACCGGCGTGCCGATCACGCACACGCTGATCGAACGCCTGGTCGCGGCGTATCCGCAAACGGCGGTAGGCATCAAGGATAGTTCAGGCGACTGGGCTAACACCGCGGCGATGCTGGAGAAGTTTCCCGGTTTCGCGGTGTTTCCCGCTTCTGAGGCCTTGCTCGGCAAAGCGCTGCCGCTGGGCGCGGCCGGCTGCATTTCGGCGACGGCGAATATTCAGCCGCATGCCATTGCGAGTCTGCTGAACGCGGCGACGCTGGAAGAAAGGGCGGTGTGGGAGGGCAAGGTCGCGACGGTTCGCCTGGCTGTGCAAGCGCAACCGATGATCCCTGCTTTGAAAAGCATTGTCGCGCACTTCGCGAACGATCCCGAATGGGCTCACGTGCGCCCGCCGCTCACGCCGATGAATCCGGCGCAGTCCGGCGCGCTGTTGCAGCAGCTTCAGGCGTTGGATTTTTCGATGCCGTCGATGGCATCGCTTGCAGGGGTGACCGCGTGAGTATGCTGCGATCGCAGCGACACAGCGCGCGCAACGACTCAGGCGTTCTCGCGCTCGGTACGCTGGCGCTTGAGCCGGCCGAGCACGACGATCGACAGGCGTGCCGTGTGGTCGCGCATTGCGTTGTACGCACGTTCCGGTTCGGAGTTGAGGATCGCGGAGACGATCTCGCGATGCTCGTCGGTTGCTGCTTCGAAGCGCGACGGCGAAGCCGGCTGCGCGGCGCGAAAGCCCGCCAGACGCTGCCGCTGTACGGACATGATCGACGCCAGCGATTTGCTTTGCGCGCCCTTGCAGATCAGTTCGTGGAATTCGCGATTGAGCTGGAAGTACTCCGTTTCATCGCCGCGCGCGATCGCGGCGTTCATTTCGGTCTGGAGCTCTTCGAGCTGTTTCTTCTCGACGAGGCTCATACGCTGCGCGCTCAACCGGCAGCACAGGGCTTCGAGTTCGCACATCGCTTCGAGCATGTCAGCCAGTTCGTCGATGCTGAACTGAGCGACCACCACGCCCTTGCGCGGGGTCAGCTCGACCATGCCGCGCGCAGCGAGTTCGCGCAGTGCTTCGCGGATCGGTGTGCGCGAGGCGTTGAAGCGTTCGGCGAGCGCGGCTTCTTCGAGCTTCTGGCCCGGTTCAAGCGTGCCGTCGATGATCTCGTCGCACAGCAGTCGGTAGATCTTGGAGGAGAGCGTCGTCATCGTCATGGTGGTGGGTTGAGCGAAACCGTGAGCAAGCGGCCCCATTATGCGCCAGCGGCCCAACCGCCTCAATCGCCACCGCGCATATCTGGCCTTTGCAGGCCCATGCAGTGTACGCGCGAACGTGTTCACGCCCTGATTGGTGTATACGAGGATTTTAATAAAAATACACAGATTACTTAATGTATACGAATTACTAAATCCTCGACAGCAGCTAACTAACCCCCTACAAACACAAAAAGCGAGGCAATACGTGACCTGGTTTGGTATCGCAACTTATGAATTGAATGGCCGCACGGCCACCGGCCTGGCGGTCGGCGGCACGCTGTACGACGCACAAGCGGCGTTGAAGCAAACCGCTTCAGCGGCGCCGCTTGCCGATGTCGGCACGTTGATTGCCGGTTGGGAGGCCGGCGGCGCGGCCACGGTCGAACGGCTCGAAGCCGCGGCGCGCGCGATCGAGGCGGGCACGCTCGACGTCGCGCCGCTCGCCGGCCACACGCTGTGTGTGCCGTACCAGCCGCGGCGTATTTTCGCGGCGGCGTCGAACTACTACGAACACGCGCAGGAGATGGGCACCGAACTGGCGCCGCGTGAGGAAAGCACGCCGTACATGTTCATGAAGGCCGAAACGAGCGTAGTGCCGACCCTTGCCAACGTGGTGATTCCGCCGCACGCGGAGCGGGTCGACTGGGAAGTGGAACTGGCCGTGGTGATCGGCAGGACCGGCCGCCACATCGCCAAAGAAGACGCTTACGACTACATCGCCGGCTATACGATTCTCAACGACGTCAGCGCGCGCGACCTGAATCGCCGCACCGACTATCCGTTCAAACACGACTGGTTTCGCGGCAAGAGTTTCGATACCTTTGGTCCGCTCGGCCCCTGGTTCGTGCCGCGTGCGTGCATCGCCGAGCCGCAGAATCTGCGCATGCGTCTCGCGGTGAACGGCGAAATGATGCAGGACGGCAACACGTCCGGGATGATTTTCAACATCGCCGAGCAGATCGAATATTTATCGACGATCCTCACGCTGCAGCCGGGCGATCTGATCGCGACGGGCACACCGACCGGCGTCGGCATGGGGCGCGGCATTTATCTGAAGGCGGGCGACGTGATGGTCGCTTCGATCGACGGGATCGGCTCGATCGAGAATCCGCTGGTCGCCGGCTGAGCGGAAGCACGCTCGCCGCGCCATCCACTCATTCCACTCATAGACGGGAAACACGACATGTTGCAGCGGATACGGCGCGCGGTACGACGGCTGGTTCAGCCACTGAAGCAGCAGGCTGCGTTGAGCGCGGTTGCCTTGGCCGCCACGGCGCTTTTCACGAGCGCGCACGCGGCCGATACGGTGCGCGTCAATCTGGCGTGGCTGCCGCAGGGCAGCACCGGTGGCATCCTGCTGGCGCAGGCGAAGGGTTACTACCGTGACGCGGGTCTCGACGTCAGCGTGATGCGTGGCTACGGCGGGCAGCGCACCGTCAATGAAGTGGATGAGGGCCTGTTCGAGTTCGGTTACGGTGACCCTGTCAGCGTGATGCTGAACCGCGCGCATGGCGGCCATGCGATGATGGTCGGCGCGATCAATACGCGCTGGCCGGGGGCGATGTGCTATCTCGAGCGGCCCGGCTTCAAGGTGAACACACTGAAGGATTTGTCGGGGATGACGCTCGGCGGCGGTGGGGCCTCGCCGGTGCAGAACATTATGCCCGCATGGCTCAAGCAGAACGGCATGGCGCCCGATGCGATCAAGACCGTGCGCCTCGATCCGGCCGTGATCAATACCGCGCTGCTGCAAAAGCGCATCGACCTGTCCGAGTGCTGGGAAGGCGCGAGCCTGCCGGTGCAGGCTGCGTTGGCGAAGCGGGCCGGGCAGCAGCTCGGCAAAGTCTACTACCGGGACTTTGGTCTGGATATGATGGGCAACGGCATCGTGACCACCGATACATTCGTTGCTCAGCATCCCGACGTGGTCAAACGTTTTGTCACCGCGACATATCGTGGCTATGCGTTGATGCGCGAGCATCCGCAGGAAGCCGCCGATGCGATTGGTGGGCTCTATCCGGTGCTCGACAAGGCGATCCTGTTGCAGCAGATCGTCGAAACCAACGGCCTGATTACCGACGATCCCGCGCAACACAAGACCGGCTGGCTGCGTCCCGCTCGCATGGATGCGACCGCTGCGTTCGTGTCGCGTGCGTTCGGCACCGGTGCGAAGGTGAAGGCGGCCGATCTCTATACGAATAAGTTTGTCGAATAAACCCCGTTCGGGAGTGAGCGCATCGTTTAAACAATGCGTTCGTTCCAACCAGCCCGCGCGGGGCGTGGGCGCAACGCCACTACGTGGCATGGGACCAGAGTAAGTGCTTTGCATGGGACTAGAGTAAGCGCTGAAGCGCCAACTCTAGTCGACAGCTAAAGCGCTAACTCCGGTCGACAACTTTGTATGGGACCAGAGTAAGTGCTTTGCATGGGACTAGAGTAAGCGCTAAAGCGCCAACTCTAGTCGACAGCTAAAGCGCTAACTCTGGTCGACAACTTTGTATGGGACCAGAGTAAGCGCTAAAGCGCTAACTCTGGTCGACACAGGAGACAGGCAATGAACAGTTTGCGTCCGAAGCGGCTTGGACACATGGTGCTGATGGTGCGCGACATCAAGAAATCCGCGCAGTTTTATACCGACGTGCTAGGCCTCAAAGTATCGGACTGGATCGGCGACCAGATGGTGTTTCTGCGCGCCGGCAGCGATCACCACGATCTCGCGCTCGCGCAACTGCCGAAAGATTCCGCCGACTTCAACGATCTGCCGCGCTATTCGCGCCCCGGCCTCGAGCACTTTTCGTATCTGATCGACAGCTACGAGGAGATGGAACGCTCGGTGAAGGTATTGCAGGAGCATGGCGTCGAGATCGTGCGTGGCATTGGCCGGCACGGTCCGGGCAACAATCTGTTTCTGGTCTTCAAGGACCCGGATGGCAATAACGTCGAGGTGTACTGCGAGATGACACAGATCGGCGAACGCGACGCACACGAGCCGCAGGTGTGGGAGCGCACGATCGAATCGTTCGACCAGTACCGCTTCGAACGTTTTGTCGTGCCGCCGCCACCGCATCTGGTGGCACAAAAAACGGCGCAGGCAGCGGCGCAGAATACGGCGTCGAGCGCTCCGCAAGATTCAGCGAAAGCCGATTCATCCGATCAAGAATAATTCGGAACCCTCATGAAGCGATTGATCGAAACCGTCTCGTTCTGGATCGTGATTGGCTTGATCTGGGAATTCGGCGTGCGTTGGACGGGCACGCGCGAATATGTGTTGCCGGCGCTATCGCAGGTCTTTGCGGCCGGTTGGGAAATGCGCGGGCAGTTGCTGTCCGATACATTGGCGACCGCGTGGGAAGTGTTCGCCGGTTTCGCGCTGGCGCTGATCGGCGGTCTGGCGATCGGTTTGCTGGCGAGCATGTCGAGCATCGCGCGGCGCACGCTGTTTCCGCTCGTCACCGCGTTGCAAAGCATGCCGAAGATCGCGCTCGCGCCGTTGCTGATCGTGTGGTTCGGCTATGGCTTTGCCTCGAAGCTGGCGGCGGCCGTGCTGTTCGCGTTCTTCCCGATCGTGATCGCGACGATGGGTGGCCTGGCCGGCGTGCCGCGCAATCTGGATGAGCATTTTCGGGCGCTCGGTGCGTCGCAGGCGAAGACCTTCTGGCACTTGCGTTTGCCCGCCGCGTTGCCGGCATTGATCGACGGTTTGAAGATCGCGATGCCATTGGCGGTAATCGGCGCGATTGTGGGTGAGTTCATCGGTTCCGAGTCGGGGTTGGGGCATCTGATCGTGTTCGCGACATCGAACGCACAGACTGCGTTGTCGTTCGCGGCGATCCTGATGGTGACGGTACTGGCGATGCTGTTTTACTGGGCCGTCGAACTGGTTTCGCGCGGTGTCTGGTGGAGAGGAGTGACGGTCTGATGGCATTAGTCGACAAGTTGCGTATCGTGCAGCGCGCCGCGGCAACCGGCGCACAGGTTCACCCCTTGCATCGCGACGAAGCGGCGCCCGCGCTGATTTCCGTCGAGAAGGTCGGCAAGCGATTCGCCGCGCGGGGCGGGGCGGGGGCGTTCAGCGCGCTCGACGATGTCTCGATGCAGATTCGCCAGGGCGAGTTCGTCTCGATTCTCGGGCCGAGCGGTTGCGGCAAGAGCACCTTGCTGCGGATGGTGGCGGGACTTGTGCCATGCGATGGCGGGCGGATTCTGCTGGGTGCCGAGCCCATTTCCGCGCCGGTGCCGGACATTGGCGTGGTGTTTCAGACGAGCAATATGCTGCCCTGGCTGACCGTTGGCGCGAATATCCGGTTAGGCGCGAAGTTGAGGAATCTGCCGAAGGCGCAGGTGGAGCAGCGGCTTCCTGCGTTGCTCGAGACCTTGGGGTTGACGGCATTTGCCGACCGGTACCCGCATGAACTGTCCGGCGGGATGAGGCAGCGTGCCGCAATTGGGCAGATTCTGTTGCTCGAGCCGCGGGTGATGTTGATGGATGAGCCGTTTGGGGCGCTGGATGCGTTGACGCGGGATCGGTTGAATGTTGAGCTTTTGCGGATCTGGCAGCAGAGCACCCTGACGGTTTTGCTTGTTACTCATAGCATTCACGAAGCGGTGTTCTTGTCGGATCGGGTGTTAGTGATGTCTGAGCGGCCGGGGAGGGTGGTTCACGATATGAAGATCGATTTGCCGCGGCCGCGGGAGCCTGATCAGGTTAAGAGTGATCCCCTGTACGGGGAGTATGTTTCGGCGCTGTCCAGGTTGATGGGGGTGTTTTAGGTGGCGTTTTTTGCCTTGGGCGGCGGCTTTTTTTGTTCGCTTATGGCGTTGGCCTTTCCTTGATCTGTTATTGGTCTATTCAAGGAAAAGCCAACACCAGAAGAGCCCAGACAACCGCCGAAGACAAACCGGAAACTTGGACTTTCGCCATGCGCTAACGTTTGCGCCTTCCATCGATCCGCACGCAAACGATCAATACGCATTACATAGAAATCAGGCGCAGGGTATTCGCGAGACCGCCAGGCCGGCCATACAGCGGCTCATATCTGCGCGCGAAGCCAGTGATAAACCAGCGGCCCGCACAATACGCCCCACGTCACCGCGCAGATCAGCAGCGCCATCGTCACCGCCGCACTGCCGCAGTCCTTGGCACGCTTCGACAACGCGTGCCGTTCGAGCGAAATACGATCGATCGCGGCCTCGATGCTCGAATTCAACAACTCCACCAGCAGTACCAGCAGCACGGAAACGATCAGCAATACCCGCTCGATCGCGCTAACTGGCAGCAATAGCGCGCAAGGAAGCAAGATCGCCGCCAGCGCAACCTCCTGGCGAAACGCGCTTTCCTCGCGTAACGTCGCAATCATGCCGTCGCACGAGTGCCGCAGCGCAAACAGCGCCCGTAAAGGACCGCTGCGTTTGGCAGGCAACGGTGTAGAGGTCTGGGCCGCTGCACAAGCCTCTGAGGGGGCAGAAGAAGATCGGGTCGGATTACTCATGATTTGCATCGGGTCAAGATGGCCGCAGCATGCCTCAAATGTCACAAATTGTCACAGAGTTGTGATATCTTTGCGCCCGCCCAACGGCACCGGTACACCTGAGCGACAGGCCACGGAAAATAAGCGAAGAGCAGGCATCCGGCACGCCATGCCGGACACGCTCCATGTGTTGGACGCGCCCGTCGTGTCGCTCGTCATTCAAGGTTTCGCCGGATCGTCCGTATACAAGCGTAGAGGACCGCATTGCGGTCATGCCGCATTCCGTTTTTCACGTTTCCCCGCAAACTTCTGCGGCAGGCCGAATTCGCAAGGATGTCCCGCGCAGTCATGGGGCGGATGGCCGATGTCCAACAAGCTGATCTGTCCATGAAACCTGTCGTTTCGTTTTGCCTGTCGCTGACGGCGCTCGTCGGCGCTCTGTATGCCGCTACGCTAGCCGCCGCGCCTTCCGGACTTCCCGCGCCTTCCGCGCGCGTTCTGTCGTCCGCGGCCGTCGCTGCACTGCCGTCGCCCGCTTCGCCGGGCGCCGCTGCTGACGGCGTGCATGTAACGAACGCGCAGAACGCAACGAACGCGCCGAACGCAATGAAGGCGTCCATCGCCGCGAGCAGCGTCGCCGGTTCGGTCACCGTGCACATGCCGTTCTCCGCATTGGGCGCCTATCAGCCGCTGAATCTGCGCGGTCTCGAGGACGTGCGCGTCGTCAACGTCGGCGTGCGGCTCGATCATGTGGTGACCGCGGCGCGGCTGCGCTTGCGCTACACGTATTCGCCGGCGCTGGTGTTCCCGATCTCGCACTTCAAGGTGTCGATCAACAATGAAGTGGTGGCGACCGTGCCGTTCGATCGTGAGCATGCCGGGCAGATCGTCACGCAGGACATCCCGCTCGATCCGCGTTTCCTGACGGATTACAACCAGCTTGGCCTTCGGCTCATCGCGCACTACACCCTCGAGCATTGCGAAGACCCGGAGAACTCGGCGTTGTGGGCCGACGTGAGTCCGACGAGCGAGATCATTCTCGACACGTCGCCGATTCGCTTGCCAAACGATCTTGCGTTGCTGCCGGCGCCGTTTTTCGACCGGCGCGATGTGAGCCGCCTGCGTCTGCCGTTCGTGCTGCCGGCAGCCGCCGACAACGCGACGCTGCGCAGCGCCGGGGTGCTTGCGTCGTGGTTCGGCGCGCTCGCCGACTATCGTCAGGCGCGTTTTCCGGCCTCGTCCACCTTGCCATCCGACGATCAGGCCGTGGTGGTGGCGCGCAGCGCGCAATTGCCCGCGGCGCTGAAGCTGCCGCCGGTCAATGGGCCGATGCTGATCGTCACCGACAATCCCGCCGCCGTCGACAAGAAGCTGCTGATCGTGACGGGCCGCACCGCCGTTGAAGTCGATCAGGCGGCCGCCGCGCTCGTGCTCGGCAGGACGGCGATGGCGGGTCCCGCCGTGCAGGTCGCGCAGATCGACATCGGCGCGCCGCGCAAGCCCTATGACGCGCCGCGCTGGTTGCCGGTCGATCGTCCGGTCGCCTTCAAGGAACTGATCGACGATCCGAATCAGCTGCAGGTGCGCGGCAGTTCGCCGGACGCGATCCGTCTGAACCTGCGCGTGCCCGCCGATCTGTTCTCATGGAACGGCTCAGGCGTGCCGCTGAATCTGAAGTACCGCTACACGGCGCCGACGGTGCAGAACAACTCGATCCTCGCCGTGCAGATCAACGATCAACTGGTCAAGTCGTACCGGCTCGCGCCCGCCAGTGCCGACGATGCGCAGGGGCGCCTGCAATTGCCGGTGCTGTCGGCGAGCGGCAACCGTTCGAGCAGCGCGCTCGATATTCCGGCGTTCCGCGTCGGCAGCTCGAACCAGTTGCAGTTGCGCTTCAATCTCGATTCGCAAAAGACGGGGCTGTGTCAGGGCGTCGCGTCGAATCCCGTGCAGGCAGCGGTCGACCCGGATTCGACAATCGACTTCTCCAGCTTCGCTCACTACGCGCAGATGCCGAATCTCGCGTACTTCGCAAATAGCGGCTTCCCGTTCACGCGGTATGCCGATCTGGCGCAGACGGCCGTGGTGATTCCCGCGCATCCCGCACCGGAAGAACTCGAAGCATTGCTGACGATGTTCGGCCACATGGGGCAATGGACCGGCTATCCGGCGCTGCGCGTGCAGATCGCGCGGCCGGCTGACGTCGCGCAACTGGCGGGCAAGGATCTGCTGGTGATCGGCGGCAATGGATCGGCGTCGTTGCCTGATCGTTGGCATCAGGCGCTACCGCTGACCATCGGCGGGCGCTCGAACGACGGTGCAGAGGGTGTCGAAGGCGGCGCGGTCACGCGCGCCACGTTTTCGGTGCAGGAGCAGTGGCGCAATGGCGCGCATCTGCCGGACGGCAGCGCGCATCTCGAACGCGACGGCTCGCTGGCCGCGTTGATGGGCTTCGAATTGCCTGGTAGCAAGGGACGCAGTGTTGTCGCACTGACGGCCACCGATCAGCGTCAGCTGATCCAGTTGCTCGACGTGCTGGAAAAACCCGACCGGGTCGCGCAGCTGCAGGGCGACGTCGCGCTGGTGCGCGGCGGCGAAGTCGATAGCATGCGCGTCGGCGAACCGTATCTGGTCGGTTATGTGCCCTGGTATGCGCGGTTCTGGAGCAAGGCGATCCAGCATCCGATCCTACTGGGCGTGCTCGGCGCGATCGCCGGGCTGCTGCTGGCGGTCGGCGCGTTCACCGCGCTGCAGGAACTGGCCGCGCGCCGCCGGGGAGTCTGACCGATGCTGCCGGTGAAGTGGAAAGCGTCGCTGCGGCGGGCGTCGGGCGCGGTACTGACGGGTGCGCGCACGCGCCTGGCGTCGGTGGCTGGCGCGACGGGTGTCACCCGCTTGTGTCGCCGCTTGTCTACCCGCGTGGTGACTCGCGCGTTGACCAGTGTGGCGGCCACGCTCGCGAGCGGCGCGTTCGCCGCGAGCCTGCCGCTGCCCGTCACCGCGACAGTCGCCGCGACAGCGACAGCGACCGCGACGGCCACGGCCACGGCCACGGCCACGGCCACGGCCACGGCCACGGCCGCCGCCACCGTAGCCACCGTAGCCACCGTAGCCACCGTACCCACCGTACCCACCGTAGCCACCGTACCCACCGCAGCCACCACTGCCTCCGCCACCGTTCTCGCCAGTCCTGCACCAAGCAGTTGCGCAGCGCCCGCATGGCCGCGCTGGCAGCAGTTCAAGCGCGATTTCATCTCGCCCGAAGGGCGCGTGATCGACGTCGGCTCGACCGATTCGCGCACGGTATCCGAAGGACAGTCGTACGGACTGTTCTTCGCTCTCGTCGCCGATGACCGCACGGCTTTCGATTCGATCCTCAACTGGACCGAGGCGCATCTCGCGCAAGGCGACCTGACCGCGCATCTGCCGGCCTGGTTGTGGGGTCGCTCGGACAGCGGGCAATGGGGCGTGCTGGATGCAAATGCTTCGTCCGATGCCGATCTGTGGATCGCCTATGCGCTGCTCGAAGCCGGCCGCGTGTGGCAGGAACGCAGCTATACAGCGCGTGGCGCGGTACTCGCGAAGCGTGTGCTCGACGAGGAAACAGCCAACGTTCCCGGTCTCGGGTTGACGCTGTTGCCAGGACCGGTAGGCTTTCATCCCGCGCCGGACGTGTGGCGCGTCAATCCGAGTTATTCGCCGCCGCAGGTGGTCCGCGGCATCGGCACGCGGCTGCCGGACGACGCCCGCTGGACCCGCCTTCTCGACAGCACCGGCCGGGTTCTGCTCGACACCGCACCGCACGGCTTTTCACCTGACTGGGCGTTGTACCTCGCCAGGCATGGTTTCGCGCCGGATGCGCAAACCCAGGCCGAAAGCGCCTACAACGCGATTCGCGTCTATCTGTGGGCCGGCATGCTCGATCCGCGCGATCCGCTCGCGCAACCGCTGCTCGCGCGCCTTGCACCGTTCGCCGGCTTTATCGTCGCGCACGGTGCGCCGCCGGAAAAGGTCGACACGACGAACGGCAGCGTCGGCGCGAACATGGGTAACGCCGGCTTCTCGGCGGCGGCCGTGCCGTTTCTCGACGCGCGCGGCCAGCGCGCGCTCGGCGATGCACAGATCGCGCGCATGGAACAACTCGGTCGCGATACGCCGGCCGGCTATTACACCAGCGTGCTGAGTCTGTTTGGGCTGGGCTGGCGCGATGGCCGCTATCGCTTTGCCGCCGACGGCACCCTCAACCTGCGCTGGAGTTCGCCGTGTCGCGTCGCTTCCCGGTAACGTGCGCGGCGCTGTTGCTCGGCCTCGCGGCGCAGGTGGCGCCGGTAGCCGCATGGGCAGGCGCGCAAGCAAGCACGCAGGCAAGCGCACAGACAAGCACACAGCCAAGCACGCAGCCAAGCACGACCGTGCCGTCGCAAAACGCCGCAGCGCAACGCCTGTTCGCGACGGCCCGCATGTGGTCGACCAAGCATCGCGACGATCTCGCGTTGCAGTCGATCCAGAAGGCGTTGCTGATCGCGCCGGACGATCCCGCGTTGCTGGCCCAGCAGGTGCGCATCCAGTTGCGTCTCGGCCAGGCACAGGCCGCGCAGACGACGCTGGCGCGGCTGCGGACCAAGGCCCCTGGAACGCCGGCCACGCAGCAGATCGAAGACGAGTTCCGCGTCGCCACCAATGGCCGCGAGGAACTGGCGACGATCCGGCTGATGGCGCGCAGCGGCCAGTCCGCCGAGGCGACGCGGCGGCTGGTCGTGCTGTTTCCGCACGGCGCGCCGTCGGGGTCGCTCGGCGCCGAGTACTACCAGATCATCGCGGGCACGCCTGAGGGCCGCGTGCAGGCGGTCGGCGCATTGCGTCAGCGGATCGCCGCCGATCCGTCGGATGTCGATTCGGCGCTGGTGCTCGCCAATCTGTTGAATGCACGCGGCGAGACGCGTGCCGAGGCCAACCGCATCGCGTGGAATCTCGCCACGCGGCCGGATTCGGATCGCTCGGCATCGCTGGACGCGTGGCGTCACGTGCTGCAATCCGCCGGCGCGGACCCGGCGTATCTGGCCGCGCTGCGCGCCTATCTGCAACTCGTGCCGGACGATACCGAATTCAAGGATCGGGTCGGCGTGATCGAGGCGCAGCTGGAGGCGCAGCGGCAACTCGAACGCAATCCCGACTACATCGCGCAGCAACGCGGCCTGCAGGCACTCGCGCGCAACGATCTGACGACAGCCGAACCGCTGCTCGCGCGGGCCGCACAAGCCCGGGCCAACGACGCCGAGGCTGTCGGCGGCCTCGGTCTGATCCGCATGCGCGAAGGGCGGCGTGACGAAGCCCGCACATTGTTTCTGCGTGCGGCTGCGCTCGCGCCGGACAATCGCGGGAAATGGGAAAGCCTCGCGCGTTCCGCGCAGTTCTGGGGCACGCTGGCGCAGGGCCGCGAGGCCGCCGCAGCCGGACGGCCGCAAGACGCCGAGCGGGCCGCACGCGCCGCGCTCGCGATCGAGCCGGCCAACGCCGACGCCAAACTGATGCTCGCCGACGCGCTGCTCGCGCAGCACAACTGGAGCGCCGCGGAACCGTTGCTGCGTGACCTGCTGGCGGCGCGCGAACCGAATCTGTCGGCGGTGCGCAGCACTCAAACGCTGTTCGAGAACACCGGCCGCGCGGCTCAGGTCGCGCCTCTGCTCGACGCATTGCAAAGCCGTTTCACTGCCGCAGACGATCGCCAGGGTCTCGCGCAATTGCGCGCCGACATCCTGGGCGGACAGGCGGAAAAATTGCTGGCGGCGGGTCAGCGCGGCCCGGCCGCGCAGCGCTACGAAGCGGCGTTGCGGCTCGCGCCCGATGCCCCGTGGACGCGCTTTGCGCTCGCGCGCCTGTATCGTGATCTGGGCCTGCCGCAACTTGGGCGGGTAGTGATGGACGACGGCCTCGCCGTGTCGGCGTCGCCCGAAATGCGTTATGCGAGCGCGCTCTATCGCAACTCGCTCGACGACCTCGACGGTGCGCAAGCCGTGCTCGCGCCGATCGCCGACAAGGACCGCACGGACGGCATGCGTGCGCTCGAGCGCAACCTGCAAGCACAGCAGTGGCTCGCGAAGGCACGCGCCGCATTCGCGCAGGACGACCGTGCGGGCGCGGCACACGCCCTCGACCAGGCATGCTCGCTGGCCGGCGACGATCCGAACCTGCTGGCCGCGGTCGGCTCGATGTGGATCGATCAGGGCGAAGCCGAGCGCGGTCTCGCGTTGCTGCAGAACTGGATCGACACGCATCCGCAGCAGACCGACGCCGACGTGCGTCTGCGTTACGGCGATCTGCTCGGCAGCGCGAAACGCAATGACGAACTGGACGCGTGGCTGACGACGCTGCGCAGCGATGCACAGCTGAGTCCCGCGCAAAGCGCGCGTCTCGAAGACCAGGCGCTGCGCTCGATCCTGCGGCAGACCGACGAAGCGCTCGATCGCCAGGACTATGTCGCGGCGCGGCAGTTGCTCGCCCGCGTCAGCCCGGCCGGCCGCAGCGACAAACGGTATGCGTTCGAAGTCGCCGATCTCGAGCGGTTGCAGGGGCACTATGCGGCCGCGCGCGCCGCGCTGGCCCCGGTGCTGGCCGCGACGCCGAACGATCCGGAGGCCCAATTGGCGCTCGCCCGTGTGCTGGAGCAAAGCGGCGAACGCCGCTCGGCGCTCGATCTCGTGCGCACGGTGATCGACGGCGCGGCACCCGACGACGTCGATACACGGCTGTCCGCGGCTCGCCGTCTGGCGGCATTGCGCCGCCCGCAAGAGGCGGCGCAGATCACCTCGGCCTTGCGGGTCGCGTATCCGGCGCGGTCGGACGTGACGGTGCAAAGCGGACGCATCGCCCAGGATCTGGGACAGTATGAGGACGCTGAAGCGCTGTACCGTCTGTCGCTTACCCAGGAACGCGCGATGGGTGTGACGGCCGGCCCCGACGGCACGCCCGCGCAAGCCGCGCTGGCCGATCTGCAGCAACGCCGCAATCCGGAGATCGAGACAGCGTGGATCCCCGCCTATAAATCGGGCGACGCCGGTATTTCGCAGTTCCGTGCGTGGCAAGCGCCCGTGTACCTGCAGATTCCGTATCGCTACGACGGCCACTTTTTCCTCCACGCCGACACGGTTCATATCGATGCCGGCACGCTCGACGTTAGCGACGCGAATTCGTTTACACGCGACACGTTCGGCACGCTCGGCGCCGCCGATAAGCTCGCACAGTCGCAAAACGTGTCGGCACAGACCGTGGCCGACTACGCCGCGACGTTGCCGTACCTGCATCAGTCGGCCACCGGCGTCGCGCTCGGCGCGGGCTATACGTCCGATGCATGGCGCTTCGACTTGGGCACCACACCGCTCGGCTTTCCCGTGCATTACATGGTCGGCGGCGTGCGCTATCAGTTCGATGCGGGACCGGCGAGCTTTTCGGTCAGCGGCTCGCGCCGTCCGGAGACGAGCAGCCTGCTGTCGTACGCGGGCATGCACGATCCGCTGACCGGCGCCGTGTGGGGCGGGGTGCGCCGCGACGGCATCGACTTCCACTCGGCAGTCGATATCGGCACGACCAGCGTGTTCACCGATGTCGGCGCGGGGATGCTGACCGGCCGCAATGTGGCGAGCAACCAGGAAGTCACCCTGCGCACCGGCTTCACGCTGCCGCTCTACCAGCGCCTCAACACGCTGGTGAGCACGGGTCTGGTCGGCAACGTCTGGCACTACACCAATAATCAGCGTTTCTATTCGTTCGGACAGGGCGGCTATTACAGCCCGCAACGCTATCTGTCGCTCGGCGTGCCGATCGAATGGGCGGGCCGGCGCGATGCGCTGAACTGGGACCTGACGGCCACCGTCGGCGTGTCGAATTCGTATGAGAAGGACTCACCGTATTACCCGAATGGTTTGCCCCCCCTGAACAGTGCATCGGCCGCGATCAACAGCCTGTGGAAGACCGCCAGTTCGGCACCGGGCTTCAGCAACCTGGTCAACACGGCCAGCTCGACGCGCGGCGTCGCGTTCTCGTATGGCTTGAGCGGCATCGTGCAGTACCGTTTCAACCGTTATCTGGTGGCGGGCGCGCAACTGAGCATCGACCGTTCGCATGACTACGCACCGAGTTCCGCGCTGCTGTACATGCGCTACACCTTCGACGGACGCAAGCAGGACAACAGTCTGTCGCCGAGACCCGTGCGCCTTTACTCCAGCTTTTGAACGGCGCTACAACGAGATCAGGGAAGCCACGCGTGAGCATCGTTTCGAATTCACTCAAGCCGACGCCGGCTCGCGCCTTGGTGCGACGCCTGCTGCAGGCTGTCCGCCGGGCGGGATCGGATCGCGGCGCGCGGCCGCTCGGCCAGTTGGCGATCGATGCGCTTCCCGACGAATGGGCCGCGCTCGAAGCCGGCAAGCTCTACGCGGTCTACGCGGCGGCACGCACGCCGGGTGCCGACGCGTTGTTGTGGGAAAGTGCGCGTCAGGCGCAGGCGCGCGACGTCACGGTGGTGCTGGCGCGCGCTCGTGCACAGGTCGCCACGCGCCTGCGCGAACTCGGTTTCAGCGCCAACGCGCCGGCCTCCGGCTGGCCGCGCAACCTGAGCGTCCTCGCGATGCCGCCGGCCGGTCCCGCCGACGCAGGCGCCCACAGTGTCCCGCCGGTCGCGCTTGCCAAGGTGTTTGGCGGCCTGCGCGCGCTCAAGCGCTTTGGCTTCCGTTCGCGCTCGCTGTACTTCGTCGAGGGCGCCGAGCGCTGGTTCAACTGGGCCGATCCGGCAGCACTCGCGCGGGAAGGCCGAATGCTCGCGAACTGGTGCGCGGTGCGCAACATCACGCTGGTGCTGCTGCTAGGTTCGCAAGCGGACGCCGATGCCGATGCCGACGCCGACGCCGGTTCGCTGTTCCTCGAGCCCGCGCTCGACGACGCAGCGGCGCAGCATGGCCGCAACGAATTTCACGCGGCCTGCGCGGGCGTCGCGCGGATGGAGCGCACTCACGGGGAGTTGTTGTGGCACGTGGATTTCTGGCGCTCGGACCGCACGCTGGTTACCGGCGAAGTCGGCTCGCTGCGCTTCACCGACAGCGGCCGGCTGAGCGTCGCGCCTGATGCACTCGGCAATGGCGCCGCGCGAGGCGATGGACTGCTGGCGCGCGACGAACAGCGGGTGGTGGTCAGCCGCGCGGTGGTGCGCGGACACGAGGAGTGGGTGCCGTCGAACTGGGAGGTGCTGGCCGATCAGAAGGCCGTGCTCGCGGCGTGCGTTGACGCGCAGGCGGCGACCGTGGTGCTCGATTACGCCGGCGGCGCGCAGCTCGATGCGCTGTGCGGGGCGATTCATGCGTTGCGCCGCCAGGCCGGACGCGCGTTGAAGATCGTCGTCGCCGAACGGGGTGAAGTGCTGCGCCATCAATACGAACTGCTGGTGCTGACGCTCGGCGCCAACCTGGTTCTGGGCCGCGATCTGCCGTTTTCGCGGATGCAGTCGCTGCTGCAATCGTTGCAGGGACAACTGCACACGCGGCCGATCGCCACCGACTATCGAACCGCGCTCAGCGCCGCGCTGAGCGAAGACGTACTTGGCTATCTGCCGGCCGGCACGTTCTGCGAGCGGGTGCGCGCGGTGCTCGAACGCAGTGCCGTGCTGCAACTGCCGCATGTGCTCGTCAAGCTGACGCTGTTGCCGCAATGCGCGCACATCGAAGCGCTGAAAAGCTGCGTGCCGCGCCGTGCGGGGGACGTCTTCACGGCCGATGCCTCGCACCTGTACGTGTTTCTGTTCGCGTGCCGGCTGGCCGACGCGGACGCCGCGCTGGCCCGCATCTTCAACGTGCCGGTCGAGCGGATCGCGGGTGACATCGTGCATCTGGCGGAGCAGAGCATAGGCGATGAATTGAATGCGCTCGCCACGGCGAGCCGGCGCACGCCGATCGCCGACTACAGCGATCTGTTCGCCATGCCGTTGCGTAATCAAACCGCTGCGCCGGCCACAGTCGCGCATGCCGGCACGGTCTTGCCGGCCGCAGAGGGGATGTCCACGGTCGAACAGATCGCCGCGGTGGAGCAGGCGCTCGGAGCCGCGCGCGCGGAAGCGACGCAGCGGCCCGCGCCCCTCGCGGCTCCGCCACAGCGCCGTGCCGAGCCGTATGCGATGCCGCTACGCAAGAACGGGAGCGAGTAATGGGATTTCTGTTGATCTGTTTTGTCGCGGGTCTGATTCTCGCGATCCCGGTGTGGATCGTGTGGCAGCGCGCCAGCTCGCGTCGCGGTCTCGCGGCGATGCGCCATTTCGATCCGCGCGACGCGGTGCCCTGCGAAATTGAGCCAGTCGCATTACGTGCGCGCCTGTTGCCTGACGCCGAGCGCGCCGCTGAGGTCACGTCATGAAGACGATTGCTGTCGTCTCCACCGCCGGCGGCACAGGCCGCACGACTTTGAGCGCTGCGCTCGCCGTGCTGCTCGCGCGCCGCGGACGCCCGGTGGTCGCGCTCGATTTCGATCCGCAGAATATGCTCGGCGCGCACCTCGGCCTCGATTGCCTCGCACCGGCCGGCCTCGCGCAAGCCATGCTCGACGAAAGCGCAGCATGGCACGCGCACACGTGGCGCAATAGCGAGGGCGTGTTGTTCGTTCCGTACGGCGCGGTGTCGCTCGAACAAAGTGCGCGCTGCGATGCGCGCCTGGCCGCCGAACCGCAGTGGCTCGCGAACGCGCTCGCGCAACTCGATTTGCCGCGCGATGGCGTCGTGCTGATTGACACCGCCCGCTATCCGTCGCAGCAAGGTGAGCAGGCCGTGCAGAGTGCCGATCTCGTGCTGTGCGTGACGCCGCCCGAACCGGCCGCCTGCACGAGCCTGGTCGCGCGGCTCGACGCGTTGCGGCGCGGCTGCGCGAACCTGCGGATCATCGTCAATCGGCTGAATCCGGCGCGCGACATGCAACGCGACGCGCTGGCGATGCTGGGCACCGCGCTCGGCGACGGGCTGCCGCTTGCGCAGCGCGTGCATCTGGATGCGGCCTTGCCCGAATCGTTCGCACGCGGCACGTGGCTGTTCGACGACGCACCGCATTCGCAGGCGTCGCACGATCTGCAGGGCCTCGCGAACTGGCTGCATGCGTGGCTCGCCACGGCGCTTCCTGACGGGTCGGCGGCAAACACGCGCCGGGCGGGTGGGTGGCCATGAACGGACCCGCATCCGCCGGTCGCAGCGAGCGCACGCTACGCCAGCGCGCGCTGGACTGGCTCGCGCGCGGCCTCGGACTGCCCGCCGAGCGCACGGCGCTCGACTGGTTCGTGCGCGTGTTCTTCCAGCCGCCGGCAGCCGGCAAGGCGGATGTCGCGCGCCTGTGGATTCGTGCCGCCGTGCTGCATCAGGCCGCGCAGTGGGGCGTGCTCGAACCGCATCGCCTGCGTGCTTGGTTGTGGCGCGCGTTCATCCGGGCGCCGAAGCCGCACGCCCAGACGGGCGCGGTCAAAGTGCGCGCGGTGCTCGCGTGGATCGACCGCTGGCTGGTGCCGGTGCTGCTGCGCTGGCGGCGCGTGCGCCGGCGCATCGAAGCGATGCTGCCGAGTCTGCCGTGGCAACGCTGGGGCATGCGGCTCGAAGCCGGCACCCAGCGCATTGGCCACATTCGCTGGCTCCTGCCGCTCATCGTGGTGGCGGGCGCTGCGTTGTGGACCATGATCGGCACCTCGCCGCTGGCGACGGAAGGCCAGTTCGAATTCTTCGCGGTGCTGGTAGTCGCGGCGTTGGTGGTGCGCCGTTTCCCCGGCCGCATGCCCGTGCTGATCCTGACGACCCTGGCCTTGCTCGCGATGGTGCGCTACGTCTGGTGGCGCGTCACCCAGACACTGTCGTTCCAGACGCCGGGCGAGGCGATTCTCGGCTATCTGCTGTTCGGCGCCGAAGCGTACACCTGGATCATTCTGCTGCTCGGTTTCGTGCAGACCGCATGGCCGCTCAACCGTACGGTTGCCGAGCTGCCCGCCGATACCTCGAGCTGGCCGAGCGTCGACATCTATATCCCGACCTACAACGAACCGTTGACGGTGGTGCGGCCGACCGTGTTCGCCGCTCAGGGCATCGACTGGCCCGCGGACAAGCTGCGGGTCTATCTGCTCGACGACGGTCATCGCGAGGAATTCAGGAATTTTGCGCGCGATGCCGGCATCGGCTACATCACGCGCGACGACAACCAGCATGCGAAAGCGGGCAACATTAACCGCGCGCTCGAAAAAACGAACGCCGAGTACATTGTGATCTTCGATTGCGATCACGTGCCGACCCGCTCGTTTCTGCAAACCACGATGGGCACATTCCTGCGCGACGCCCGCTGCGCGATGGTGCAGACGCCACATCATTTCTTCTCGCCCGATCCGTTCGAGCGCAATCTTGGCACCTTCCGCCGCGTGCCTAACGAAGGCAATCTGTTCTACGGGCTCGTGCAGTCCGGCAACGACCTGTGGAACGCGTCGTTCTTCTGTGGCTCGTGCGCGGTCATCAAGCGCACTGCGCTCGTCGAAGTCGGCGGCGTGGCGGTCGAAACGGTCACGGAAGACGCGCACACCGCACTCAAACTGCACCGGCGCGGCTATACGACCGCGTATCTGCCGACCGTGCAGGCAGCCGGTCTCGCCACCGAAAGTCTCGCCAGCCACATCAAGCAACGCACCCGGTGGGCGCGCGGCATGGCGCAGATTTTCCGCATCGACAATCCGTTTTTCGGCCGCGGTCTGGGTTTCTTCCAGCGCCTGTGCTACGGCAACGCGATGCTGCATTTCTTCTACGGCGTGCCGCGGCTCATCTTCCTGACCATGCCGATGGCGTACCTGTTCTTCCAGATGTATTTCATCAACGCGTCCGCGACCACCATCGCGAGCTTCGTGCTGCCCTATATCGTGCTCGCCAACATCGCGAACTCGCGGATGCAGGGCAAATTCCGCCACTCGTTCTGGGCCGAAGTCTACGAATCGGTGCTCGCGTGGTACATCGCGCTGCCGACCACGATCGCGTTTTTTAGCCCGAAACACGGCAAGTTCAATGTGACCGACAAGGGCGGGCGCATCGACGAAGGCTACTTCGACTGGGCGGTGTCGAAACCCTATCTGGTGCTGCTGGCGCTGAACGGTTGCGCGCTGACGGCGGGCGTGGTCCGGCTGACGTTCGGGCCGGGCGGTGAAACCGCGACGATCCTGATGAACGTATTCTGGACGCTCTACAACCTCGTGATGCTCGGTGCGGCAGCGAGCGTGGCGCGCGAGGCGAAGCAGGTGCGCGTCACCCACCGTATCGCGATGCGAGCCGCGGCGACGCTGCTGCTCGTGGACGGCACGACGGTGGCGTGCACCACCAGTGACTATTCGACCGGCGGTCTCGGTCTCGAAGTCGATCCGGCGTTGAAACTTGCGCTCGGCGACAGCCTCGGCGTGTGCCTGAGCCGTGGCGACCGGCAATTCCATTTTCCGGTGCACGTGAGCCGCTTTGTGGGCTCGCACCTCGGCGTGCGCTTCGATGGCCTGACGCTCGAACAGGAGCGGCAGATGGTGCAATGTACGTTCGGCCGCGCCGACGCCTGGCTCAACTGGGACGAACAGACCATCGAGGACGCGCCGCTGCGCGGCCTGAAGGAAGTGCTGACGATGGGCATCGAAGGTTATTCGCGGCTATTGAGCGGCGCGTTGCGCGCTGTTCAGTCGCTGCTCGCGCTGGACCGTACACGCTATTAATGCCGGTGGCGCGTGCGCCCGGCCAATGAGAGAACTCCGTAAATGACGCTGTGGAACCTGTATTTCATCATCAAGCTGTACCTGTTCGCGGGCGGCCATCTACAGCCGGTGTGGATCGCCAACATCGGCTTCGCACTGGCGCTGGCGGCGAGCGCGACGCTGCGCCATCGCGGGTGGCGCGTCCTGCGCAACCTGCTCGGTCTCGCGATCGGCATCCCGCTGATGTACCACGAAGCCAATGTGCCGCCGTTCTCGCGCCTGACCGAAGAATTCGGCAACCTCACCACCTTCAGTTTTGGCTACTGGCTCGAACTCGCGCAGCGTTTCTTGCCGCCGATGCTGCTGCTCACTGCGCTCGGCGGCCTGGTTGGCTATCTGATCGTCAACCGCTGGCTGCGCGTGGCGACTTTCGTGCTGATCGCGCTGGTCGCGATCCCGCTATGGCAACAGGGCAACGCGGTGTACGCGCGGCTGCAGATCGGACCGGCTACGCCCGCATCCAGCAATGCGCTTGCCGCGCAGCCGCTCGACCATAACGCGGCGCTGTCGGCCTTCCGCACGCAGGAATCACAACGGCAAGTCACCTTCGGCCATCTCGGCGCCGATGCGAACACGCAGTTTGACGTGATCGTGCTGCATATCTGTTCGTTGTCGTGGGACGACCTCGACGCGGTGAAGGCACGCAATCACCCGATGCTGAGCCACTTCGACTATCTGTTCAGCAACTTCAGCACAGCCGCCAGCTACAGCGGCCCGGCCGCGATTCGCGTGCTGCGGGCGAGCTGCGGACAGGAAGCGCACGCGGATCTCTACAAGGATGCGCCGCAGCAATGCCACCTGCTGGCCGACCTCGCGCAGGCCGGCTACACGCCGCAGACGATGCTGAATCACGACGGCCACTTCGACAACTTCCTGGAACTGGTGCATGACAACGCCGGCGTGCCGAACGTGCCGATGATCTCGAACACGAGCGTGCCGGTCGCGATGCATGCCTTCGACGGTTCGGCCATTCGCGACGATTACGCGACGCTCGCCAACTGGTATGCGCAACGCGCAAATACGCCCGGCCCGGTGGCGCTGTACTACAACACGATCAGCCTGCACGACGGCAACCGTTTGCCGAACAGCAATCTGTCGAGTATCGACTCGTACCCGCAGCGCGTGAACAAGCTGATGAGCGACTTCGACCGCTTTGCTGATCTGATCGCGGCCTCGGGGCGGCGCGCGGTGATCGTGTTCGTGCCGGAGCATGGCGCGGCGCTGCGTGGGGATCAAAATCAGGTGGCCGGGCTGCGCGAGATTCCGACGCCGCGGGTGGTCCACGGTCCGGCCGGTGTGCGGCTGGTCGGCTTCCAGGGCAACCACGGACCGACCACGGTGATCGACAATCCGACGAGCTTTCTCGCGATCGCTCAATTGCTGTCGAATCTGGTTTCGAACAGTCCGTTCAAGCCGGGTGTGACCTTGTCGCAATACGCAGCCAACCTGCCGCAAACGCAGATGGTTGGCGAGAACGAGGGAACTGTGACGATGAAGACGGCGTCCGGCTACGTGGTCAAGACGCCGGATGGCGTATGGGTGGACGGCAAATGACAGTAGCCAATCCTGAAGTAAAGGCGCAGCCGGGCGGCTGGCCGGTGAACGATATCACCGGCCTTGGGCGCCGATTGCCCGAAGTCGATCCGGCCAGGTACTTCGACGAACAGGCGCGGGAGTCGTATCAGCGGTCGCTTGTGAAGTGGCCGGTGCTCGCCCGGCTGATGAAGCTAGTGCCGCTCGACGAGGCCGCGGCGCCTGCGGTGCCTGCGGTGTCTGCGGTGCTTATGGAGCCCACCGTGTCCACCGCGTCAGTTATGCACGAATCCGTGCAAGCTGCGGCGGCCGATTAAGCGTTTGCGCGGTAGCGCGCCGGCTGGCGCGCTTCTTCAGGTGGTCTGCTCACCGCAACTGCGTCACCGCCAGCAGCAACACCATGCTGCCGATCGCGCCATCCAGCACGCGCCATGCGGTCGCCCTGCGAAACAGCGGCGCCAACGCACGGGCGCCGTAACCCAGACCGATAAACCAGACCCCGCTCACGGCCATCGCGCCGAGCGCGAACGCCACCCGTGCGCCCTCAGGTTCGCGTGCGCCGGCCGTGCCGATCAGCAGAAAGGTGTCGAGATAAACGTGCGGATTGAGCCACGTGAAGGCCAATGTCATCAGAATGATCGGCATCGCACGTTGCACGGGGGCCGCGCTCGCGCCCGGCGCCGCGCCGCTCCCATTGGCGTCCAGCACCGCATGGCCCGGCCGCACTGCACGGCGTAGCGCGTTGACACCGAACCATGCCAGATAGGCGAGCCCGACATACAGCATCGCGTGGACGAAGACCGGAAAGCGTTCCACCAGGACGGACGCACCACCGACACCGGCGCCGATCAGGATGAAGTCCGACAGCGCGCACAGCGCGACGATTTTGCCGACGTGCGAGCGCATGATGCCCTGACGGAGCACAAAGGCGTTCTGCGCGCCGATCGTCACGATCAGCGACGCACACAGGGCGGCACCATGGGAAAAAGACAGCCAGTTCATAATCGATCCAGTAGACGGGGGAAGCGAACGAGGCTAGTCTGCGGTTTTGCCGATCATAAGAGAAGCTAATTTAATTAATGCCGATTAAGGAACGCTAATGCTCGACTATGCGTTGCTCGACGCACTGGCCGCCGTCGTGCGGCACGGTTCGTTCGACCGTGCCGCCAGCGAACTGAATGTGACACCGTCAGCTGTCTCCCAGCGGGTCAAGCTGCTGGAGGAAAGGGTGGGGAGTGTGCTCGTGAAGCGCGGCCAGCCGTGTGTCGCGACCACCTCGGGTGCGCTGCTGTGCCGCCATACCGAACGCGTGCTGTTGCTGGAAGCAGAACTTACCGGCCGGCTGCCGGCGCTGCCCGGCGCGCTGGTGGAACCATGGCCGGCGCTGCGCGTGGCCGTCAACGACGACAGCGTGGGCACCTGGTTTATCGACGCCGTGGCGCAATTCTGTGTCGAGCGGGAGATGCTGCTCGATCTGGTGATCGACGATCAGGACCACACCGCGCAGCGGATTCGTGACGGCAGCGTGCAGGGCGCGGTCACCACGCAAGCCGAGCCGGTGCAGGGCTGCCGCTCCACACGGCTCGGGCGGATGCGCTATCTGGCGGTCTGCACACCGGCGTTTCGCGCGCGTCATTTTGCTGATGGTGTCACGCGCGAGTCGCTGCGGCGGGCGCCGTGCGTCGATTTCAATCCGAAGGATCAGTTGCAGAAGCGCTTCATGCGCCGCATCACGCGGGCGGAACTGGAGCCGCCCTTGCACTGGATTCCGCACGTTGCCGGCTTTTTGCGCGCCTGCGTGACCGGCCTCGGCTGGGGCATGTGCCCGGAACGCATGATCGCGCCGCATCTGGCAAGCGGCGAGTTGGTGGACATGGCGCCGGGCAAGCATATCGACGTCGATCTCTACTGGCAGAGCTGGCGATTGTCGATCGGCTGGCTCGACGATTTCGGCGCGGTGCTGCGCAAGCGGGCGACGGAGTTTCTCGATTGAGCGTCGCCCCCGCCGGCCTCAATCAGCGGCGCGCCGGCCACTGCTTGTACTCGACGCGCACGCCGCTAGCACCCGCCCGCGCCGCGTAACTGTCGACCACCTGGTGCACGTCGTGGTCGATATGATCGGCATGCGTCGCATCGAAAATCAAGGTCGCGCCCGACGGAATCTGCGCGAGATAGTGCTTGAGTTGCGGTGTGCAGAAGAAGGTCGCGCTCTTGCGCACGGTCAGCAGATAGTGGTCGCCGTCGCGTGTAAAACTCAACACGCGGCGGATGTTGCGCTCGACCACCAGCATGACGCTCAGCGCGAAGCCGATCGCTATGCCGATCAGGAGATCAGTCGCCAGCACGCCCGCGATCGTGCCGATGAACGGCACGAACTGCGCGAACCCCGCCTTACCCATCGACACGAACAATTGCGGCTTGGCGAGTTTGTAGCCGGTATGAATCAGGATCGCCGCGAGGCTTGCGAGCGGAATCATATTGATCACGCTGGTCAACGCGAGACAGGCGATCAGCAGCATGACGCCATGAGTCACGCACGACAGGCGGCCGCGCGCGCCTGCATGCACGTTGGCGGCGCTGCGCACCACCACGGCGGTGAGCGGCAAGGCGCCGAGCAGGCCGGCGAGCAGGTTGCCGACACCTTGGGCCTTCAGTTCGCGATCAGGCGCCGCTTTTTGATGGTCCGGGTCGATCTGTTCGAGTGCTTCGAGACTCAGCAAGGTCTCCAGACTCGCGACGATGGCGATCACCACGGCCACGCGCCATACATCGCGGCTGAGCCACTGCGCGAGATCCGGGAAGGTGAATGCCTGGCGCAGCGCATCCCACGAGCCGAGTGGCGGCATCGCGACGCGCTGTGTGGACGCGAGTGCCACGTCTGGCGCGAATGTGTCGATGAGCGCGGTCGCGGCAATGCCGAAAGACACGACGGCGAGCGGCGCGGGAATCGCGCGGACGAGGGCGAAGGCGCGCAATCGGGGCGTTTCCCACGCGAGGAGAATTGCCAGCGACGCGAGCGCCAGCAACGGCATCGCGACGGAAATGCCGCCATTGGCGATACCCACTGCCAGCGGCAGCTGGTTCATGATCAGCAGAATGCCGATCGCGGCGAGCATGCCGTTGATCACGGGCGTGGGCACGTAACTCGCCAGTTTGCCGGCGCGCAGGAAACCGAACATCAATTGCAAGGCGCCCGCGAGCACCAACGCGCTCAGAAACGCCGGGAAACTGCCCAGCGTGGCAAGCGCCTGCACGACGATCACCACCAGACCGGCTGCCGGGCCGCTTACGCTCAGCCGCGAACCGCTCAGCAGTGCTACCACGAGCCCGCCGATCACGCCGGCGAGAATGCCGGCGAACGGCGCCACGCCGGAGGCGGTCGCAATGCCCAGACACAGCGGCAGCGCGATCAGGAAGACGCTGATGCCGGCCAGCAGATCGGTGCGCCAGGCCGATGCCGGGCGAGCTTGGGGGGGAGAGGCATGAGGTGGGGTGGCGTGAGCTTGCGTCATCGTGAGACTTACCTCGAAGCTGGGGACGAACTGGGGGAGGAGAGCGGCGCTCGCAGAAGAAGCGGATCGCCGACTCGGACGTGGCGGGTTACGCGGTGATCGCGTTGCCGTTTCGCATGCGCCGGTACCAGGACGCGTGCGGCTCCGGCGGTTAGCCGACCGCCTCGTGGGCGTCGGCGGCGTCGCTGAGCGCCCACTGCGGGGCGGTCAGCGCCTTCAGGCGGCCGTCGTGCATTGAAAAAATCCAGCCGTGAATCTGCACGGGACGTTGTGCGCTTTGAATCAGCGGCATCGCGTGCAGGGCCTGTACCTGCGCCAGCACGTTGAGCTCGGCGAGCCGGTCGGCGCGTGCGTCGAAATCCTCCAGCAGACGGAGTTCAGTGGTATGCAGTGCGGCCAGGCGACGAATCGGCTCGATGCGGCGATTGACGTTAGGCAGCGCGGCCGCCGGCGGGCGCAACGCCGCCTGCACACCGCCGCAGCAATGATGGCCGCATACGATGATGTGCTGCACGCGCAGCACGACGATCGCATATTCGAGTACGCTCGCGAGACTGTCGTCGTGTTCGCCGACCAGATTCGCGATATTGCGGTGAACGAAGATCTCGCCGGGCATTGCGCGGGTAATGACTTCGGATACGCGGCTGTCAGAGCAGCCGAGCCACAACACGTTGGGCCGCTGGTCGCTGGCGAGGCGCTGGAAATAGGCCGGATCGCGGGTGCTGATTTCTTCGGACCAGGCGAGGTTTTCGACCAGCATGCGTTGAGGGTAGGTCATCGGTGGTGCTCCTTGTCGTTGCGTCCGCTTCAGTCCTTGCTGCTCCAGAAATTCTCGAAAATCTGGTTGCGGGCGCGGTTCGCGTCGATGGTGCGCTGGCTTGGCGGATAGTCGGCCTCAGTGGTCGGGATGGTTCCCGCACGGCGCGCGTCGATGAGCTCCTTGCGGACCTGTGCGCGTGTTTTTCCGAGTGGGTGCGCTCGCGCGGTAGATTCGTTTTTCGACGATGGCGGTGCGATCCGGTTCGATTCGCCCTGTGCGGAGACGCTGTCGCCGTTGTTCGCCAGCGCCGATGTGGACAGCGCGCTCATGAGAATGGTGGCTAGAATAATTCGTTTCGATTTCATCTATCTTTCCATGAATGATTTGCATACCGAAGTTGTATCCGGTATGACTCATTCTGCATGGGGAGGCATGAGGCGGCGGTGATCGCGAGATGACAATTACGTCATTTCCTCTTTTTTGCCGCGCCGTCTGCGAAGACTCCCGCGCTGGACTTTTGGCGTCTGCAGAGCCGCGGGCTGTTTCGGAAAGCGCAGGCTGAATGTGGTGTGCACGTGCGGGATACTTTCGACACTGCATTCGCCGTGGTGCTCGTTCATGATCGACTTGACGATGGCAAGACCGAGGCCGGTGCCACGCGCCGAGTTGTAGCGCGCCGGGTCGACGCGATAGAAGCGGTCGAAGATTCTTTCCAGATGCGGCTCGGCGATGCCGGCGCCGATGTCGGATACGGATAGTTGGGCATAGCGGAGCCGCTCGACGCAATGCAGTTCGACCGTGCTGCCGCGCGGCGCGTGCGCCAATGCATTGGAGACCAGATTGCTTAGCGCGCGCTGCACGAGCAGCACATCGCCATCGAAACTTGCATTGCCCGTCACAACGATCTCCACGCCTGCGTCCGCAGCCATGCTTTCGTAGTAGCCCGCGACCCGTAACGCTTCGCTGCGCGCGTCCACTTGCTGCAGCGACAAGCGGCGTTGCGCGCTATCCGCGCGGGCGAGGAACAGCATGCTGTCGATCAGGCGCGACAGGCGCTGGAATTCGTCCACGCTCGACTCGATCACCGCGCGGTAATCGTCGGCGGAACGGGGTTGCGAAAGTGCGACTTGCGCTTCGGCCAGCAAGTTGGTGAGCGGCGTGCGCATGTCGTGTGCAAGATCGGATGAGAACTGCGTGAGACGCGTGAAGGATTCGTCCAGCCGCGCCAGCATCCGGTTGAAGGCGTGGCTCAATTCCTTCAGCTCGCCCGGCATGTCACGCTCGGGCAACGGCTGCGCGAGGCGGCTGCTGGATATCTGCTCGGCGCGCGCGGTCAGGCGGGCCAGCGGGCGCAGCCCGAAACGCGCGATCCACCAGGCCAACAGTGCGTTCACCAGCGTGCCGATCACGCTGACGAACAACACGTTGAGCGCGTAGGCGCTTAGCAAGGCCCCCTCGGCGCTGGCGTCGTATTGCACGACCACGCGCACGCGCGCGCCGGATTGGCCGCCGAGCGGCGCCATCGCCACTAGAAAACGCATTGGCATGCCTGCTACCTTGACCTGTACGGGCGCAAGCCCGGCGCGCACCGCGAGCGATTCAGCATTCGGCGAGTAGCCGTTGGTGCGGTTGAGCGGCGCGCCACGCGCATCGAACAGTGCGATGTCGAGATTCTGATGGCCGTGTAGATGGTCGTACCAGATTTCACGATCGGCGCGGACCGCGTCCAATCCGGGCATGGTTTGCAGGCTCAGTTGCAAGGCGGTGAGGGTTGCCGTCATCTCGCGCGCCGAGGTCGAGTCGAGGCGCGTCTTCAGACCGTGATACAGCAACACGCCGTTGAATACGAGCAAACAGGAGGTCGATACCGCGAACAGGATCGAGAGCCGTGCCCTCAAGGTGTGCGGCATGAGCGGCGCGAGTGGCTTCAGAAGCCACCGCGCCACCGGCGCGAAGATAGAGCAGGGCAGGCGCCACTTCATCGTGACGCGCTGCTGCGTTCTTCGAGCACGTACCCCATGCCGCGTACCGTGTGGATCAGCTTGGGTTCATAGTTGTCGTCGACCTTCGCACGCACGCGCCGGATCGCGGCATCGACCACGTTGGTGTCGCTATCGAAATTCATGTCCCACACCTGCGAGGCGATCGTCGAGCGTGGCAGAATCTCGCCGTGGCGGCGCATCAGCAGCCACAGCAGCGCAAATTCCTTCGCGGTAAGCAGGATCGTATCGCCTTGCCGTGTGGCCTTGCGGCGCGTCAGGTCGAGCGCCAGATCCGCGACGTGCAGCGAGGCGGCGTCGCGCGCATGGCCACGCCGCAAGATCGAGCGAAGGCGCGCCAGTAATTCGGCAAAGTCGAAGGGCTTGACCAGATAATCGTCACCGCCCATTTCGAGGCCGCGCACTTTGTCGTCCAGGTCGTCGCGTGCGGTGAGCAACAATACCGGTGTGGAACGTGTGCGGCGCAGGTTTTTCAGTACGGTCCAGCCGTCTACACCGGGCAGCATCACGTCAAGGATGATCAGGTCGTAGTCCTCGGTCAGCGCCAGATGCTGACCGGTCACGCCGTCTTTCACCCAGTCGGCGACAAATCCCGCTTCTGTCAGACCCTTTCGGAGGTAGGTGCCGGTTTTCGCTTCGTCTTCGACGATCAGAATTCGCATGGTCTTTCTCCTGGTGACGCCCTCTGCGCCAAACCGCGCGAGCGGCGCGGCAAGCGGGGGCGAGGATAGGGGCCGCTCTTGACGCGGTGAGCACCGCTAAGCGTGAGCGGGTACGTGCACCCTTCGCGATGACGCACGGGCGTAAGCACAGGCGCCAACGAGTCGCATGCCTGGCTTGCCCCGAGAGAGGCAGCAGGGAGGCGCGATGTGGTTCGGGTTGAGGCGTGTGAGTCCGACTATCGGGACTGAATCTGCCGATGCGGTTGCGCGGATGCGGACGAGCGCGCCGTGGACTGCTGGCAGCGCGATCGACGAAAGACGGATCGCTTTGATGTTCTCTTTCATATCGTCAGGCATGCATCTGACCATACCGAAGCGGCGATTAATTTTGAGACGCGTGGTCGCCGAAATCGGGTAGGCACAGTTAGCATGGCCTCCTGAATGTATGTAGTACTTATACCATGGCGTGTTTCAAAATGGCTTTCATCCTTGCATGCCTTGCGTGAGTCGAAAGATGGCGGCGGGTCATCGGGCCGATCGTGCTGGCCTCGCGTGGGGCAGCCTGCTGAACCGTCAACGTGTCGTTGCGCGGTTGGTGCACGCGCTATGTGCGCGAACGAGGTGGGAAGCCGGCGAAGCTGTTGAAGAGGTCTTCCGTTCGCAGAGCAGGTTGGCGATCGTGTCGCGTTGGAGCATCAATCTTCGCGAGTCGCGCTGCATTGCGGAAAGCAGTTCAAGCGATAGCAATCCGTGCGTGAGCGGCGGACTTAAGCGATTCAGTGGCGCGTGGATCGCGGACGCAGAAGACTCTTCGGTTTTGGATGCGGAAGTCGGCGCGCCACCGTTGAACAGGTGAGCGGGCTGGTTTAGCCAGAACGCGAGCGAGCCGATTGCGATGGCCACCAGACTCGCCGCTAGGGAGAGCGTCTCGCCTTTGCAGCCGGGGAGCCGTCTTTTGAGATGCGACACGCATGCTCTTACGGTCGAAGCCCGTATCGCCACGCATCGCATTGGTTGGACTCGTCGCATGCGATTCCGGTTCGAAGTCGAGAGCGTCCATCGTATGAACGCTTCACCGATATCAAGATGAAAACAACGTGACATTTCCGTCATGCAGTCCTTCAGCGTTGCACCGATGGCGGCGCGGATGACCGATTTGTCATGTGGTGCTCACGTTTGTGCAGCAGGCCACGCTTAGCATCGGGACTCAGTCAAACGGAGAATCGATCATGCGGAACATGATGTGGTTGGCAGGATTCGCGCTGAGTTGCGCCTGTGTGAGTGCGGCGGTGGCCGTCGACACTATCCCGTTGAGCGAGCCCACGCCGGGGCCTCATGAGTTCTACAAATTTCACGAACGGGTGTTGCCGAAGCCGCAGGTAGAGAGCTTGCGCGGTGCCGCAGCACCGGGGCCTCAACAAGCTTCGCAAGTGAGGCAGGAGCCGCGAGTTCTGCAGGTGCCGCAGGTACCGCAAGTACCGCGGGGAAAGACCCGCGAAGAGGTAAAGCGTGAACTCGCTGCCGCGCGCGCGTCGGGCTGTATGGATGTGCCCGATAGCCAGTACCCGCAGCCGTGTCCGCCGGCGGGCGCCACCCGCTCGATAGCGGACGCTTTTCAGGCAGAGTAGCGCGACATACAGGCAGCGACGCGCACGCGCGGGACCCTTGACCGGGCTCCGCGCGTGCGCGCTTCGAAAGTTCTCAATGCAGTCGGATCACCGGATGCACACGTCTACGCAACCAGTGGCTCGCCGAATCGAGCGCCATGCGTGCGAAGCCGGTCAACGTCATCACGTGGCGGCGATAGATGAGCTTGTAGACGGCAGTCGCCAGCCAGCCGTCGACGAACACCGGCTGCGTCAGCAAGCTATTGCTCAGGCTGCCGATCGTGCCTTCGCGGCCGAAGCCGACCAACGTGCCGGCGTCGCGATAGACGAACTCCGGTAAGGGCTCTCCCGCTATCCTGCACTTCAGCGCACGCGCCAGAAACTGCGCCTGTTGGTGCGCGACCTGAGCGCGCGGCGCCAGAAACGCGTCCGCGTTCTCCGAAGAAGGGCAGGCCGCACAATCGCCGAGTCCAAAGATGTTCGCGTCGTTCGTGCATTGCAGCGTGCGGTTCACCTGCACCTGTGCGTTGCGATTCACCGCGATGCCGTCCAGCGTACGCAACACCGGTGGGCCCGCAATGCCGGCAGTCCAGATGGCGATGTCGCTGGCGAGCGGCGTGCCTTCATTCGTCAGCACGGCATCGGCGCGCACTTCGGTGACGCGCGTTGCGTTCAATACGTCGACACCAAGACTGCCGAGCATCTTTTGCGCGCGCGCCGAGATCGTTTCAGACAGTGCGGGCAACACGCGCTCGCTGCTTTCGATCAGACGGATACGGAAGTCGCGCACGGGGTCGAGCGAAAACGGGCTATAGCGGTTCAGCAGACGCACCGTATCGCGCAACGCAGCAGCGAGTTCAACGCCTGTTGCTCCCGCGCCGATGATGTTGATCGATACCGGCGTGTCCGCCCCGGCGGTCTGCGCGCGGCGCGCATGGTTCGCCCGCAGACAGGCATCGAGCAGCCTGCGGCGAAACGCTTCCGCATGGGCGACCGATTCGAGCGGCAATGCGTGTTCGGCCGCGCCGGGCACGCCGAAATATTGCGTGACACTGCCCATTGCCAGGACCAGCGTGTCGAATGCAAGCTGCCGTGACGGCAGGATTTCGCGGCCGTCGGCGTCGTGGAGCGCATTCAGGGTGATGTGCCGGTTCGTACGATCGAGCGCGGCGAGTTCGCCCTGTTCGAATTCGAAACCATGCCGTTGCGCTTGCACCGCATATTGCAGTTGATGCGTGGCCGGATCGAGTTGGCCCGATGCGGCTTCATGCAGCAAGGGCTTCCAGAAATGCGTCGGCCAGCGATCCACCAGCACGACCTGCGCGAGACCGGCGCGTCCCAGCGTTTCCGACAGCCGCGTAGCGAGCCCAAGGCCGCCGACTCCGCCGCCGACGATCACGACGCGATGCGCCGCCGCTGGCGCCGCGTCGTGCAGCATGGGCTGCGCGGATTGCGTGGATTGCGCGCCAGGGGTTGTTTGCTGATCGATTGCGGCCATGATCCGTATCCTCCTGAAGTTGTCTGTGCTCAGCCGGTGAAGGGGTTTGCGGGCTATTCCCGGTATTCATCGGCCTCATCTGTCAGGGCCAGTATAGAATCGGCTGAAACCGCAGCACAATTTAATGTTTATACAGAACATATAGGTTTTCACTTATGTTAAAAGCCGCCACGTTCCGTCAATTGAAAGCCTTGCATACGGTCGCGAAGCTCGGCAGCGTGTCGCGCGCGGCCGAAGAACTGAAGCTCACGCAACCGGCGGTGTCACTCCAGGTGCGTCTGCTCGAAGAGGCGGCGGGGGCGCCGCTGTTGCAGCGGGTGGGCCGTGGCGTGCAGTTGACCGCTGCGGGCGAAATCCTCGCGCGTTATGCGCTGGAAATCCTCGATCTATGGAATGGTGCGGCGGATGATCTCGCCGCGTTGCACGGCGAGCAGGGCGGCACGCTGCGCATCGGTGCGATCACGACCGCCGAATATCTGATCCCGCCTTTTCTGGTGCGCTTCACCGAGTTGCGTCCGCAAGTGAAGGTGCAGTTCAAGGTCGGCAATCGCGCCGACATCATCCGCATGCTGGCCACGCACGAGATCGATCTTGCGGTGATGGGCAGCGCGCCGCGCGAATTGCGCACGGTGGCTACCGCCTTCGCGAAGCATCCCATGGCGTTCGTCGCCTCGCCCGCCCATGCGCTGATGAAGAAAAAGCGCCTGTCGCTGGACGATCTGCAAACGGCGAATCTGTTTGTGCGGGAGCGGGGGTCGGGCACGCGTTCAACCGTCGAGAATCTGTTTCGACTCGCCGGGCACAAGCTGCATATCGGCTCCGAACTCTCGAGCAACGAGGCGATCAAGCAACTGGTCGAGGCGGGTTTGGGCGTCGCGTTTCTGTCGCTGCATGCGTGCTCGCTGGAATTTCAGGCCGGCTTGCTGGCGTTGCTGCCCTTGCCCGCCAATCCGATCGAGCGCGACTGGTACGTGATGCATGTGTCCGACAAACGCCTGCCACATGTCGCCGGGCTGTTCCGCGATTTTCTGATCGAACACGGCATGTCCGGCGCGGTGCCGGTGCCGGTGCCGACTGTGGCCGCGGCGAAGCGGCGCCGCCAGGCGCGTGAGGCAGGTCCGGTCTAAGGCGCGGATTCTCGCTATTCGCTTCGACGTTTGTGCTCTGCCATGCCCGAAGGAAGTCCCCGAGCGGCCTTTAGTTGTATCCGCGAAGCCTTGTGGGACGGGCATTTCGGGTCACATCGCCCGCGATCGAAGTAAAGGTTGCGCGGCCGATATTTTTGCACGCGCTGATTGTCTTTACAGTGACGTCCAGACATCTGAGAAAAGTGGACGCCGCATCCCCGTGGTGAGCCATTGTGATTGACCTGGCCGTTACAGGAGTTGGAGACAATGAGCAGTAATAGCATCACCCAAGTCGAAACATTCGGTTTTGAACGCATTCCGGATCGCTCGCGTTATGCGCGGCCGATCGATCTGTTCCGCTTGCTGTTCGGCGGTTGCAATACTTTTTCGACGTCGGTGCTCGGCAGTTTCCCGGTGCTGCTCGGTTTGTCGTTCAAGGCGGGCGTTTATTCGATCGTGCTCGGCGTGGTGATCGGTTCGTGCATTCTTGCGCCGATGGGTCTGTTCGGTCCGCGCAACGGCACGAGCGATCCGGTTTCGTCGGGCGCGCACTTCGGTATTCATGGCCGGATCGTCGGCTCCTTTCTGGCGGTGTTGACCGCCGTCGCGTTCTTTTCGCTGGCGGTGTGGAGTTCGGGCGACGCGCTCGTGGGCGGCGCGAATCATCTGCTCGGCCTGCCGGTCAACTGGATGACGCTGAGCTTCGCATACGGTCTCTTTGCGGTACTGGTGCTGACCGTCTGCGTCTATGGCTTCCGCTTCATGTTGTGGGTCAACAAGATCGCCGTGTGGGCGGCGAGTTTGCTGTTCGTGGTCGGCATCGTGGCGTTCGCCGGGCCGTTCAATAGCGCGTACGCCGGCAAGGTGGCGCTCGGGTCGGTCGGTTTCTGGCCGGCGTTCGTAAGCGCCGTGCTGGTTGCGATGAGCAATCCGGTGTCGTTCGCCTGCACGCTCGGCGACTGGGCCCGCTATATTCCGCAGAACACACCGAAGAAACGCACGATCCTCGCGGTGATGCTCGCGCAACTGGCCACCTTCGTGCCTTTCTTCTTTGGTCTTGCCACCGCGACGATCATCGCCAGCAAGGCGCCGGATTTCATCGCCTCGAATAACTACGTGGGCGGTTTGTTGGCGATCTCGCCGAACTGGTTCTTTTTGCCGGTGTGCCTGATTGCGATCATCGGCGGGATGTCGACGGGAACCACGGCGCTGTACGGCACCGGGCTCGACATGTCGAGCATGTTTCCGAAGTTTCTGAACCGCGTGCGCGCCACGTTGCTGATCGGCAGCCTCGCAATCGGCTTCATCTTTCTCGGCCGCTTCGCGTTCAATCTGGTCGAAAGCGTGTCGACGTTCTCGGTGCTGATCAACGTCTGCAGCTGCCCGTGGATGGTGATCATGATCATCGGCTTCGTGACGCGGCGCGGCTTCTATCTGTCCGACGATCTGCAGGTGTTCAATCGCGGCGGCCGTGGCGGTCACTACTGGTTCACGCACGGTTGGAACTGGCGCGCGATGGGCGCGTGGATTCCGAGCGCGGTGGTCGGTCTGTGCTTCGTCAATTTGCCGGATCAGTTCGTCGGTCCGCTCGGGCAACTTGCCGGTGGTCTCGACATCAGCATGCCGGTTTCGTTGACGTTGGCCTGTGCGTTGTATATCGCGTTGCTGCAGTGCTTTCCTGAACCGGATGGCGTGTATGGGCCGCTTGGCCGCCGTTGGTTGCGCAGCGGTTTGCAGCGCAATGTGACCGTGCATCCGGTGGTTCCGGCGACTAAGCTTAAAACTGTCGGGTCGCAATTGAAGCCACAAATGAAGGTGCAATCGAAAGCGCAACCGGTATCGCAACCGCAGCAGGCCGCCGTGCAACGCGAACGCGAAGAAGCACTGGACACGCAGGATGCGGGCTGAACAGTGCGGTTCGATGCTGCCGGGTCAGGCGCGGTCAGGCACCACTGAGGCCGCACCAAACCAACAGTCACGCAGTAAATGCAATGGTATTCAAGTTGAGTAGGCAAACAAAATGAGCGAGTCAGTAAAGCGCGCGTTTGAAGGTGTAAAGCTGTTTCCGTTCTGGCTGGACAATCCGCGCGCACCGGCTGTCGAACGGGAATTGATCGGTCCGACTTCCGCGGATCTGGTGGTGGTGGGCGGTGGCTTTACCGGGTTGTGGGCCGCGATTCAGGCGAAAGAAGCAGACCCGTCGCTCGACGTCGTGCTGGTCGAAGCAGGGAAGGTGGCCTACGGTGCGTCGGGTCGTCCGGGCGGGATCATTTCCACGTCGGTGATGCATGGTCTGCCGAATGCGACGCGGGTCTTTCCGCAAGACCTCGACGTGCTGGAAAAGCTGGGCCAGGAGAATCTCGACGGCTTCAAGGAATCGTTGACACGCTACGGCATTGAAGCGGATGTCGAATGGAATGGCGAGATGACGGTGGCCGTCGATCCCGGGCACCTCGATCATCTGAAAGGCGATTACGAGCTGCACGTGGCGCACGGTCATGATGTCGTGCTGCTCGACAGCAAGGGCGCCCGCGAACAACTCGATTCGCCGTTGTTCGCAGGCGCGATGTGGTCGCGTAATCGCAGCGGCACGATTCACCCGGCAAAGCTCGCATGGGGCCTGAAAGCGGCTGCGCTGAAACTCGGCGTGCGTTTGCATGAACACTCGCCGATCACGCGTATGGAAGATCTCGGCGCGACGATGATCGTGCATACGCAGGCGGGCCGCATCGAAACGCGACGCGTGCTGCTCGGCACCGGCACGGCCGATGTTGGCGTGACCGACATCAAGCGCCGCGTGATGCAGGTGCGCGATCACATCATCGCGACCGCGCCTTTGAGCGACGAGCAGATGGCGCGCATCGGCTGGAACAATCGGCAGGGCATTTACGATACGCGTACGCAGCTCAATTATTTCCGTCTCACCAAAGACAACCGGATCATCTTCGGCGGCCGTGTGAGCTATCACTTTGGCGGCGATCCGAATCCGGCAGCGGATCGTGACGAGAGCACCTACTACAAGCTCGCCGAAGCGTTCTATCGTACCTTCCCGCAACTGGGGGACGTGCGCTTCACCCATGCATGGGGCGGCCCGATCGACTACTGCTCACGCGGCGCGGTGTTCGCGCGCCGCTATCACGGCGGCAAGAGCGTGTTCGTCGCGGGCTATACGGGCTTTGGCGTGGCGGGCAGCCGCTTCGGCGCGAAGATGGGCCTCGACATGCTGTGGAATCGCGATACGCTGATTACGTCGCTGGATATTTCGCGCAAAGGGCCGTCGTACATCCCGCCGGAGCCGCTGCGCTGGATTGCCGCGAAGATCACCTTCAACGCATTCGATGGCGCCGACGATCGCGGCGGCTGGCGGCGTCTGTGGATCAATTCGATCAAGGCGCTGGGTTTCCCGATGTAGTGGCGCAGGGTGTCGCGACGTTGTTGATGTGTCTGGCGGTTTTTTATTGATTGCCGCCAGAATAAAAAAACCGCACCTTAACGGGTGCGGTTCTTGATGAAGTAACGGTGTGATGCAGTATGAATCAACCGCAGTACACGATGCTGTACTTCTTGGTCGCCACCGGCATGTGCCACGTGCCCGAGAAGCCCTTGTGCAGGATGAAGGCGTCGCCGGCGGCATAGCGTTCGCTGCGGCCGTCGTCGCTGGTGATAACGACTTCGCCTTCGATCAGCACGCAGACTTCGTGGATCGGCAGGTCGGCCAGTTTCAGCGTGCCCGCGTCGCATTGCCATACGCCGGCGGACAACATGTTGGCCGCGTCGGAGAAGGCGTTGAGGGCGTGCGGTGCCTTGGCGCCGTCCAGAATGACGTCGGCAGGATCGTGCAGGGCAGGGTTCAGGCCGGAAGCGCCGGGGCCTTTAGCGTCGATGCGGGTGAAAGTGATGGTGCTCATGTGTCTCTCCTGGTTGATGTGATTCGATGACGAAATCGAAGCAGAACCGGAGTCTGAGCCAAAGCTGCGTAGCGATGAATTTCGATTTGAAGACATTCAGATTGAGCGGCGTCGATGTAAAGCCTTCGATACCGCTAGGGGCGCGATCTGCGGCCCGCCGTCTGACCTAACACAATTCATATAAAGGACTAAGCCATGCAACTGCAACATGCCAGGCAGTTTTATATCGACGGCCAATGGGTCGATCCGCAAAACCCGGCCGGCGCTGCCACGCTCGACGTGATCGATCCGTCCACGGCCACTGCGTTCGCGCAGATTTCGCTCGGCAGCGCGGCCGATGTCGACCGCGCGGTAGTGGCTGCGAAGCGTGCCTTTCCGGCCTACAGCGAGACGACGATCGCGCAGCGAATCGATCTGCTGCAAGCGATCCTCGACGTCTACCGCAAGCGCTACGACGACATGGTGCATGCGATCAGCCGTGAGATGGGGGCGCCGCTCCAATATGCGAACGACGCGCAGGCATGGACCGGCGTCGCGCATCTGGAGACGATGATCCGCACCCTCGACACGTTCGAATTCGAGTACGTGAAGAGCAGCATTCTGATCCGTAAGGAAGCGGTCGGCGTGTGCGGGCTGATTACGCCGTGGAACTGGCCCGCCTTGCAGATCGCCACCAAGGTCGTGCCCGCGCTCGCGGCCGGCTGCACGATGGTGCTCAAGCCCTCGGAACTGGCGCCGCTCTCCGGCATCATCTTTGCCGAGATCCTCGACGAAGCGGGTGTGCCGGCGGGCGTGTTCAACCTTGTGAACGGCGAAGGTGCGACGGTGGGTGAGGCGATGTCGCGTCATCCGGACATCGACATGATGTCGTTTACCGGTTCGACGCGTGCGGGCGTGCAGGTCGCAAAGGCCGCGGCGGATACGGTCAAACGCGTGCATCAGGAACTGGGCGGCAAATCGGCCAACCTGATTCTTGAAGATGCCGATCTGAAGCAGGCAGTGATGCGTGGTGCACGTGCGTGTTTCGACAACAGCGGCCAGTCGTGCGATGCGCCCACCCGCATGTTCGTGCCGCGCGCACGCCTGGAGGAGGCATTGACGTATGCGAAGGAGGCGGCTGAAGCACTGGTCGTCGGTCCCGCGGATGCCAAGGGCATCGATCTTGGGCCTGTCATCAGCGAGCAGCAGTTCGACAAGATCCAGCGGCTGATCGGTGTGGGCATCGAAGAGGGCGCGACGCTGGTGGCCGGCGGCCCGGGCCGCCCCGAAGGCTTGAAAGAGGGCTACTTCGTGCGCCCGACGGTATTCGGCAATGTCACACCGAACATGACGATCGCGCGCGAAGAGATTTTCGGACCGGTGCTGTCGATTCTCGGCTACGACTCCGAAGACGAGGCGATCGCGATGGCCAACGACAGTCTCTATGGCCTCGCGGGCTATGTGCAATCCGCGTCGATCGAGCATGCGCATGCTGTGGCGAAGCGCCTGCGCACCGGCACGATCTATCTGAACTACGCGGACTACAGTCCAGATGCGCCGTTCGGCGGCTTCAAGCAGTCCGGCAATGGCCGCGAGTATGGCGAGTTCGGTCTAGAGGACTTTCTGGAGATCAAGGGGGTGGTTGGCTACGCGAGTTGAGGCTGCGTGAAGGCCGGGCGGTGATGTGACTCGGTGATGTGCCTTAGCCGCGCACACAAAACGAAAGTCATGCGGGCGGTGAGGGACATCACCGCGCCGGCAGCTTTCCGATGGCCGTTCCGAACCTGCGAGTCCCTGTTGAGGGCGACTATAATCCTCACCGGAATTCGCCATCGGATCTTGAACCTGTGAAAACAACTATCGCTATTGCGCTTGCTGCGCTTGCCCTGAGTGGGTGTATGTCCGCCGAAAAGGAGGAGACGCAAGCGCGTGACTTCACCCGCTCGGAGAACCTGCTCGATGCCGCGCAGCGTAACGCTGCCATTGCGTGCGCGGATCAGACGCAGTGCGACAGAGCCTGGGCACTCACGAAGGACTACGTGGCGGCGCACTCTTCCACATCGATCGTTCGCGCGGACGCCGTAGCGATCGAGACCGACGTTCCGAGCCGCTCGGGCAAGGCGGTCTATTCGGCCACGCGCGTGGCCAAGGGCAGCGGGGCGACGATCACGCTGTATGCGCAATGCCGTGGCATGTATGGTCCCGATCGCGCGCAAGGCTCTGACTACGATGATTGCGTCAAGCAAATCGGTCCGACGCAAAACGGCTTCGTGCCGTTTTTGCGCCAGCATCTATCCAGCCAGTGACCAGTAACGGGGCCGACATTCAGGTCGACGTGTGACGCTTCATCATGCGTTCGAACGCGTCGACGATACGTTGCACGTAAGGATTTTTGTGGGCGAGCGCGCCGGTCTCGCGCTCGAAATGCGCCAGCATGGTCGCGTTCGCTTCGAAGACCAGCACCTGTCCTCCGGGCAGTACCGTAAAGTCGATTCCGCCGTAGTCAAGATCGAGCCGCCTGCCGATTGCCGCGATGGCACTCATCACTCGCTCGCCGAGCACGGCGTGCGGATTGTCGAGGAAGCGCCGCTCTTCCTCCAGCTTCCACGGATGGTGTTCCATGTCGGCAGAGTAGTAGTGCACCATCCAGTGCGGCGAAATCGCCAGATGGTATGGAAACGGCTCCCGGTCGACAAAAATGATCCGGTATTTGCGGTAGAAGCCGTCGGCGCTGCGATAGTCGCGAAACGCTGCCAGATAGGAAACCCCGACTTGTACCAGCTGCCACGCTTCGAGCGCTGCGCGGTTCTCGCATAGCGTCAGCCCATCACCACCGTGCGTAGCGGCGGGACGCGCCAGCACCGGAAAGTCGATGCCACCCTCCGTGAGCAAGGCGTCAAGCGCGGCGCGTGAAGCCGGAGCGGCATCGCTCTGCACGCACGGCGCCACCTGCACGTCCGGCAGCCCGTTGAGGAGGCTCGCGGTGCGGTGCCGTTGGGTCCGGGCGACAGCAGCGGGCGGATTGAGCACGGGCCGCGCGCAGCGCGAGACGAAGCGCGCGAGCCGCCCGGCGAGCGGGGCGGCGACATCCGCATCGCCAATCGCGTTGAACACGAGATCGTAGGCCGGTAACTGATGGTCTTCGTCGTCGGCGGCGTAGTCGATCGCGTACTTGATGCGGCAGCAGCTCGCGCCAGGCAGCAGTGCATCGAACGGCACATTGCCGGAAGTGTGCGCCGCGCAGAGGACCAGCACGCGGCGCGGCGCTGCGCCGCTTCCTTCGACAAAGACGCGCTGGATCCGATAGGCACGTTCCCGATACATGGCGGCTTCGCTCACGTGTCCAGTGCTCGCGAGGATGGCAGCCAGGTTCTGGCAGGCCACCGCGACATGCGGATCGAGCGTCAGGACGAGGCGATACCAGTACTCAGCGATCGCGTGATCGCCTTTCATGAAGTATCCGGTCGCGACATCGCAGAGATTCGAGGCGCTGGCGTCGCGTGCCGCAGCGGCGTAGGCGTCCAGCGTGTGGGCGGCGATCAGATGCGCAACGGCGCCCAGTTCGTCGCCGTCGCTGCGCCGGGCTTCAGCAAGGGCGCGGTGACTGGCCGGATCGGGCGAGGCGCTGTTGCCGTCGCTGTCGCCGGCGCGCTGCGCTGGCGCGCCCGGCACCTGTGTGTCGTAGTCGGCTTCGTTGTCGGGTTGAGTCTGCTTCATGGTCGGCACGGAGTGGGGGCAGGGCGGCGCGCCGCTGCGCACTCGAAGCATAGTGGGCGTGCATGCGATTCAGCTTACAGCCCCTATGTGTGTGCGACGAGCGACATGCGCAGGGGGGCGTGCGTCGTCGTTTGAAGGCGAGGCAGCGAGGTGGACCCGTGACCTCGTTCGGAGCGTTTGCTCACGCCACCGAGTCGCATCCCCCGTTAGTTTGTCGAGCCACGTCACTACAGCAGCAGTTCAATCGAATGAAACAGGCGGCGCAGCTCGGGGTCTTGCGAGCGCGCGCCTTCGTCGATCACTTCGCGCAAACAATCGAGAAAACACGTGGCCGCCGGACTTGTCGGCGCGCCGCGCCGCGAAGTTATGCTGACGATGGTTTCATCCACCGTTTCGCGCAAGGGCAGCGCCCACAGATTCTCCTTTGCGATGCTCACCTCGACGAGCGGCCACGGAAAAATGCTGAGCATGTCCGTCTGCGCGAGCAGGCCGAGCACGACCGCGAGCGAATGCGCGAGATGGATCGTGTGCGGCACGCTCATGCCGCGCTTGCGGAACAGGTTGTCCGAGATCGACTCGCGGCTTGCGGGATCCCAGTTCAATACCCATTCGGCGTCTTCCAGTTCGAGCAGCGTGCGGCAACCGGCCTTCGGATGATCGCGGCGCGCGACCACCGCCGAATGCGTCGAAAACAGCGGCACGTTGTGAAACTCCGATTGCGGCGACGCGGGCGGGGGACGGCCGATCGAAAAATCGAGGCTGCCGTCGCGCAAGCGCGGTTGCACGACCGCCAACAGACCCTCGAAGAATTCCAGTTGGACTTCCGGCATGCGCTGCCGGAACCGCTGCACCGTGGGCGGCAGAAAAGTCAGCGCCACCCACGGCGTGACGCCGATCGACAGTTTGCCGGCCGCCGCGCCGCGCATCGCCTCGATCTCCGCTTCCGCGCGTTGCAACTGGCCGAGTACCAACCGGGCATGTACGACCAGCGCGCGGCCGAACTCCGTGAACGCGACGCCGCTCGCGCCGCGCACCAGCAATGGCGCGTGCAGATCGGCCTCCAGTTCGCGCATGGCCTTGGTGACGGCGGCCGGTGAAAGGTCGAGCGAACGGGCAGCAGCCCGGATACTGCCGGTATCCGCAATGGCCGCTAAGGTGCTGAGTTGATGCAGTTTCATCTGGAGAACCCGTAGATGGGTGGCAACTGCTGGTTGCCGCCGCAACGATTCTACGCCTGCCGCTGGAAAATCGGCGTCGCTATGCTTGGCTCACGCTTTCATAGACGGAGACGACATCGTGAACACCATGGCCATCCCGGCGGGCATCGCCGAACTCGAAGACGAAATGATCGCGCTGCGCCATCGCATCCACGCGCAGCCCGAACTGGCTTACGAAGAATTCGCCACCGGCGACCTGGTCGCCGAGCGTTTGCAGGCGTGGGGCTACACCGTGCATCGCGGGCTGGGCCAAACCGGCGTTGTCGGGCAACTGAAAGTCGGCAACGGCACGCGCAAACTCGGCCTGCGCGCCGACATGGACGCATTGCCGATCCACGAAACGACCGGTCTGCCTTATGCGAGCACGGTGCCCGGCAAGATGCACGCTTGCGGCCATGACGGCCACACGGCGATGCTGCTGGCGGCCGCCAAGCACCTTGCGCAGGAAAAAAGTTTCGACGGCACGTTGAACCTGATTTTCCAGCCCGCCGAAGAAGGTCAGGCCGGCGCGAAAAAAATGCTCGAAGACGGCCTGTTCGACAAATTCCCGTGCGACGCGGTCTTCGCGATGCACAACATGCCGGGTTTTCCGACCGGCAAGTTCGGCTTCCTGCCGGGCTCGTTCATGGCTTCGTCGGATACGGTGATCATCACGGTGACCGGCCGCGGCGGTCATGGCGCGGTGCCGCATAAGGCGGTCGATCCCGTGGTGGTGTGTGCGCAGATCGTGCTTGCGTTGCAGTCGATCGTGTCGCGCAACATCGCGCCGCTCGATATGGCGATCATCACGGTCGGCGCGATTCACGCCGGTGATGCGCCGAATGTGATTCCTGAGACCGCGGAGATGCGCTTGTCCGTGCGTGCGCTGAGGCCCGAGGTTCGCGACCTTTTGCAGGAACGCATCACGGCGGTCGCGTGCGGGCAGGCGGCCGTGTTCGGCGCGCGGGCGCATGTGGATTATCAGCGCCGCTATCCGGTGCTCGTCAACGATGCGGAAATGACCGGTCTCGCACGGCAAGTCGCGCTCGACTGGCTGGGTGAAGACGGTTTGATCGCCGACATGCAACCGTTGACCGGCAGTGAAGACTTCGCGTTCCTGCTGGAGCGTTGCCCGGGCAGCTACCTGATCATCGGCAATGGCGACGGCGAGGGCGGTTGCATGGTCCACAACCCGGGCTACGACTTCAACGACGACTGCCTCGCTACTGGCGCGGCTTATTGGGTGCGGCTCGCGCAGACCTTCCTCGTCTGAGGCACGTTGCATCGGGTTGGACTGAAGCCGCGCAAGGCTCCGAAGGTCGCGAAGGCCGGCGGGGCCATCAAGGCCGTGTTGGGGCCAGTCAGACTGTCCATTACTTCTAGGCGCACAAGGCCGCAGAGCCGCGCATCGGCAGGAAGGACACCATGGAGACACAGATGGACTATTCCGCTACACCGCAACCCGATGGCACCGACACGCTGAATCTCGCTGACGCGTCGACCATGCAGCCCGCAAAACGCACGAGCCACGCCAAAGCGATCGCTGCGATCACGCTCGGCAACGGTCTCGAGTTTTTCGATTTCACGATTTATAGCTTCTTCGCGACGATCATCGGCAAGCTGTATTTCCCGGTGGAAGGGCAGCTTGCGCAACTGATGCTGGCGGTCGGCACCTTCGGCGTGGGCTTCATCATGCGGCCGGTGGGCGGGATTGTTCTCGGCGCGTATGCCGATCGCGCCGGACGCAAGGCCGCGATGAGTCTCACGCTGTGGTTGATGACGCTCGGCTCGGCGATCATCGCGTTCGCGCCGACTTACGCGGCGATCGGCATTGCCGCGCCATTACTGGTGATCCTTGCGCGCTTGATTCAGGGGTTCGCGCTGGGCGGCGAGATCGGTGCATCGACATCGTTGCTGCTTGAATATGGCAGCGACAAGACGCGTGGATTTTACGGAAGCTGGCAGTTCGTGAGTCAGGGGTTGAATACGGTATGTGGTTCGCTGCTGGGTGTTGCGCTGGCGGCGGCGCTGTCCACTGCCGCGCTCGAGAGCTGGGGCTGGCGTGTGCCGTTTGTGATTGGCATGGCGATGGGGCCGATTGGTATTTACATCCGGCGGCATCTGGACGAAACGTTGCCGGGTGTGGAAGACGGCACGGTTTCGGTGGCGCAGGCGCCTGCCGCGCAGCCGGTTCGCAAGCTGTTTCGCGAGCATTCGCGCGTGATAACGACCGGTGTGTTGACGACCATTGGCGGCACGGCGGCGAACTACATCGTGCTGTTTTATCTGTCTACCTACGCGATTCGGATTTTGCATTTGCCGATGTCGTCGGCGCTGTGGGCCGCGTGGACCGCGGCGATCGTGACGGTGATTTGCTCGCCGTTTGCGGGGGCGTTGTCCGATCGTGTAGGGCGTAAACGTGTTTTGTGGATTTCGCGGGTGTTGCTGATTGTTGCCGTGTATCCGGCTTTCATGATTATTAATGCTTCGCCAACGGTACCTGTCTTGTTGTCGGTGGTTGCTATGCTTGCGGTGTTTGTCGCTTTTACGGCCGTGCCTAATATCGTCATGCTGCCTGAGATGTTTCCGCGCGAGATTCGCGCTACCGGGATGTCGATTGTTTATTGTTTAGGGGTTTCTATTTTTGGTGGGTTTGCACAGTTTTTTGCTACCTGGTTGATTCAGATTTCTGGGAGTAATCTGGCTCCTGCCTGGTATTTGATCGGGTGTGGGGTTGTGTCGTTGTTGCCGTTGCCGTTTATGCGGGAGACGGCTGGGAAGGCTATTGATTAAGGTTGGGTTTTGCCTTTGGCGGCGGCATTGGTGGTTTGTTTGGGTTGTTTGCCTGCGCGGCGCTTGTTGTCTGGATGCTGACGGCGTTGGGCTTTTCTTGATTTGTTTGCCTGCGTGGCGCTTTTTTTCTGTGCTTTTATGGCGGTGCCTTTCCTTGAATTGTTAGTGGTCTATTAGCGTTCGCCCCTGTGCGGGGCAGGCACTTACTTTCTTTGCCGCCGCAAAGAAAGTAAGCAAAGAAAGCGGCTCAAGCCAATCCTGCTAAGCGGGTCCCCTGGCTTGGAAGGGGTAGTGGAGCATCTGGAATCCGTGTTCTCGCGCATTCGGCCTGAGTGACAAGGGCGTCATACTTCCGGCGACGCTGCGCGCGCCGAAGCGTGCTTCATAAAACCGCCCGCTGCGTTTTGGCGCTCGCGTTCTGTCACGGAACCGTGGCGCGCGGTCGCGTCAACTGTAGACAGCAGCACTTGACTCGACAGACAGTGTCAGTTCATTTCGTCATTCCCGACTTGATAGCAGCCTTTCCGGGGCGAGGGAAAAGGTCAAGCCCGTAGCCGCGAAGTGGTGCGCCAGAGGCGCAGGCATGAGGTTCGACTCGCCCCGGAGAATCATTCCCATAGGCGGGAGTGGACGATATCTCCGCTGACATTGGCTGACCGGTCGAGTACCAGTTAATACACATCAACTCTGCCATTGCGACTGCCATTGCGACTGCGATTGCGATTGCGACTGCGACTGCGACTGCGACTGCGACTGCGACTGCGACACACCGACATTTCATTCAAGGTGTGGGTTCCCCATGAAGTACGGAGTCGCCTCGCCGAGGCGAAGCCGATGGCCCCACAGCTCTGAACCGAAGCCCTTGGTTTCCCAGGCGGACCCGTCCGCGACGCACGCAGTGCGGAGTGGGAGCTGATGATTCCTTTGTCACTAGCGCCAGAGGGTGCGAGGGCCCGGATTCCACGGAGCCACTACCCTCTGCAGGCAACGGTGCCCACTTAGCATTCGCGGTTCGAGCCGCTTTCTTTGCTTACTTTCTTTGCGGCGGCAAAGAAAGTAAGTGCCTGCCCCGCACAGGGGCGAACGCTAATAGACCACTAACAAATCAAGGAAAGGCCAACACCGCAAGCGCACAGAAAAAAAGCGCCACACAGGCAAACAGATCAAGAAAAGGCCAACGCTCCAGGCACACAGAAAAAAAGCGCCTCACAGGCAAACAGATCAAGAAAAGCCCAACACCCCAGGCACCCAGACAAACAACCGCCGCGAAGGCAAACAAACCAGGCACCCCACCAAATGCCGCCGCCAAAGGCAAAAAACCTCAGCTCATCTAACAGCCGACTTCCCATCCCCCACAGCCGCAGCCGCCTCATCCGCAGCCGCATCCCGTGTCTCGGGCATCGCCGCCCACACCAGCAGCACAGCAAGCGCCCCCGCGGCGGCAAGCCCAAAGAAGCTCACAGCATTGCCAAAATGATCCGCCACAAACCCAGCAGCAGTCGTGCTCAAAGTAGCCCCAATCCCGGCCGCCAACCCGAACAACCCAATACAAAGGTTATACCGCCCCTTGCCGCCGGCGACATCGGCGGCAATCAACGGCAGCATCACGCCGAACACGGCCGCGCTCAGGCCGTCCAGCATCTGCACCGGCACCAGCAAATAAGGGCTGCTGATCCCGGCAAACAACAACGCCCGTATCGGCAACGCGGAAAAACCAAGCAGCAAAATCGGCCTGCGTCCCCACCGCTCGGCGGAGCGCCCAACCCATGGCGACATCATCGCGACAATCGCCTGCGGCACGATGATGCACGCGGCAATCACGAGCTGCACGTTGTCGCCCATACCGGCCGTCACTTCGCCAGCGGCGAGATTCAGCATTGCCGCATTCGACAAGTGGAACAACACGATACAAGCCGCGAACAGCAGCATCCGCTTATCGCGCAACAACTCGCGCAAACTCTCGCGCCGTTCGATCTGTTTCGGTGTCGGCCCGGCTTTCGGCAGCTCGATCGTGTCGGTACGCTGAATCATCGTCAGCGCAAACAGCGCGGGCACGGCCAGCGCCGCAGTCAGCCAGAACACCGCGCGGGGCGAATAGTATTCGCCGAATACGCCCATCAGCCCGGCCGCGACGGCGCTGCCGATCGATGCCCAGCGCGCATTGCGTCCCAGCCGGTCGCCCAGATTCGCGCGCCCCACCAGGGCGAACGAGATCGCGGCCAACGCCGGCGTCAGCATGCAACTGGCAAAGCCGTGGAACACCTCCGCGGCAATCACCGGCAGCACCGTCGGGCTCGCGGCCAGCAGCACCGCGCTGAAGATGATCGCGAAGATCGCCCATGCGGCAGCGCCTTTTTTGTTGCGCAACGCGTCGACGGCAGCGCCGCCAGGCACCTGACTCACCATCGCACTAATGGTGCCGACGGACAGCGCCATGCCGATCTCGCCCTGGGTCCACTTGTGCGAGGCGAGGTACGACGCAATGAACGGCCCGAAACCCGTCTGCACGTTGGCGACGAAAAAATTCAACCAATCGAGTGCGCGCAGACTGCGCGCGGTAACCAAAGTGCGGCCTGTCATCGGGCCGCCCGTGCGTTGGAACCCGCAGTGACAGTGGCCGGCGCGGCAGAAGCCGCGGCGGCGGGAGCAGGCGCCGGAGCGGGGGCCGGAGACACTGCGCGGATCGGCTTGTCGCTGGCGTACGGCGGCGTCGCATTGATCTGCGCGTCGCTCAAATCGATCAGCGGATGCAGTTCCTTGTCTTTGATGACGAAACGCAGCGCCGACCAGTTGGCGGCAATCGAGCGCCGCTCGGTGCTGACCATGCCGTTGACGTCGAGCACAACCGCCTGCGGTTGCGCGTTGGCGTCGATCAGCACGTCGATCACGCGGCCGACCTTGGCGCCGTTCGAACGCTCGACGTCCGTGTCGATCAGCGGCAATTGCATGGCAGCGGATTTCGCCGCGGGCGTCGGCACGGCCGCCGCGTTGAGCGTGATCGGCGCGGTCTTCGCGGCCGGCGTGAAGCGGAACGCGCTCCACGGGAAATTGACCTTGCGGTCGCCGACGCCGAGGAAGCCCTGCAGATTGACCACCATCTCGCGCGGCTTGCCGCTCGCATCCGCGATCATATCGACCGCGCGGCCCACCACCTTGCCGTCGGGTTTCTGCACTTCGGTATCGAGCAGGGCGTGCGCCTCGCTGCGTTCGATCGTGCGCAGCACGATCAGCGGCGGGGGCGCGGGCGGCGGCGGCACGGGCGTGGCGACCGGCGGCGGCGGTTCGACCTTGCGCGGCTTGACGACCGGTTTTTTAGGCTTCTTCGGCTGTTCGGGCTCGGCCGCTTCAGTCTCGACGGGCTCCGGCGCGGAGGCGGCCACCGGGGCGCTCGCGGGCTCGACGGGCATCACCGTGGCATCGACAATCGGCGCCTGCTGCGGGCCCCACAGCAGGCTGCAACCGGACAGCGCAAACAGCGCGAACACAGCAAGAATCAGAAGACGCCAGGCAGGACGCGAAAAACCGCCGCTCATCAAGAAGGACTCCATGGGCCAGTGCGGACGGGCGCTGTGGACCGCCGCAGTTAAGTCACGCTTTAAGTCAGGTAAGGGCCAGAGTGTAACCCGCGGCGCCGGGGCGGCCCGGTTTTGCAGGCTTTCTGATAGGTGTCTGCGACGCACGGTTCATGCCGCATTGCGCGCTTTGGCGGCGATGAATGCCCGTTTTTGCGCGCCGAACCCCTCAAAACCCTTTCACAACTTAATGACAAACCGTAGGTGTAAACGCGCGGACCGTCTCTATGGTTTGCCGTCCTTTAAACGATATAAGCGTCGCGACATGTCGGGCATGCCATCCATGCGATGGGAGATATATTTGTGTTGCCCTACATTTCGAGACAGCAAAAGAAGGACGGAAGGCGGGTTGTCCCGACGCATCGCAAGCCGACGTTCAAACCTTGCCACACCACATTAGATCAACGCAACGAGACGAACCTGATGGCGGCCGGAAACCGGGCCGTTTCAGCACGCTGATAAAGGAGGCACTCATCATGATGGAACCCCACGCCCAACCGATTTCTGAAGTCGGCGCCGAATCATTCGACGGAAAGGGCTTTCTCGACCGCTATTTCGAAATCTCTTCACGCGGCAGTTCGCAGCGTACGGAAATCGTTGCGGGCATCACGACCTTCCTCGCGATGGTCTATTCCGTGTTCGTCGTGCCGGGCATGTTCGGCAAAGCGGGCTTCGATACCAGCGCGGTGTTCGTCGCCGTGTGCCTGACCACCGCCTTCGGCTCGCTGCTGATGGGCGTCTGGGCGCGTCTGCCGATCGCGATCGGTTGCGCGATTTCGCTGACCGCTTTCACCGCGTTCGGTCTCGTGCTCGGCAAAGGTCTGCATCCGAACGTCGCGCTCGGCGCGGTGTTCCTGATGGGCGTAGTCTTCACCGGCATCTCGGTGACGGGCGTGCGTTCGTGGATTCTGCGCAATCTGCCGACCGGCATCGCGCACGGCACGGGTATCGGCATCGGCCTGTTCCTGCTGCTGATCGCTGCGAATGACGTGGGTCTGGTCGTCAAGAATCCGGGCGCCGGTCTGCCGGTCGCGCTCGGCAATATCACGGCGTTGCCGGCGATCATGTCGGTGGCAGGTCTGGCGGCGATCTTCGGTTTAGTACGCCGTCGCGTACCGGGTTCGATCCTGATCGTGATCGTCGCGATCTCGGGGATTGCTCTCATGATCGATCCGGCGGTGGCATTCCACGGCGTGTTCGCGGTGCCCTCGCTGAGCGCGCCGGGCCATGCTTCGCTGATCGGCGCGATGGACATCAAAGGCGCGCTGTCGATGGCAGTCCTGCCTAGCGTGCTGGCCCTCGTGATGACGGCTGTGTTCGACGCAACCGGCACGATTCGCGCCGTTGCCGGACAAGCCGGTCAACTCGACGAAAACGGCCGCATCATCAACGGCGGCCGTGCGTTGACAGCCGATTCGCTGAGCTCGATTTTCTCGGGTCTGCTCGGTGGTGCACCGGCGGCTGCCTACATCGAATCGACGGTCGGCGTTGCAGCCGGCGCGAAGACGGGGATGGCTGCGGCGGTGGTCGGTCTGCTGTTCCTGGTGGTGATGTTCTTCTCGCCGTTGGCCAGTCTCGTGCCTTCGTATGCAACGGCCCCGGCGCTGATGTACGTGGGTCTGCTGATGCTCTCGAACGTGAGCAAGCTGCACATGGACGACATGGTCGACGCGATGTCGGGCCTGATGTGCGCCGTGTTCATCGTGCTGACCGCCAATATCGTGACGGGCATCATGCTCGGCTTCGCGACGCTGGTGATCGGCCGTGTGGTGAGCGGCGAGTACCGCAAGCTGAACGTGGGCACGGTTGTCATCGCTGTTGTGCTGGTCGGCTTCTATCTCGGCGGTTGGGCGATCTGATTCTGCCGCATTGCGTTTTGCGCGATTTGCTGTAACGCGAGAGTGGGGCGGGTTTTCCCTGCCGCTTTGCTCGAACGTGTAGTCGGTTGTTCTCCACCTTGACGCGGCGTATTGCAGGGTTCGATCTGCGATGCGCCGCGTATCTTTTTTTGCAGCGTCCTCTTCTCCGCTTCATCCACCTCTTCTTTCACCTCTCCCTGCGCGCTTTGAGAAAAGTACGTACCTGTCCTTGACATCCCCTCACGTGTTTCTATATTTAACCTCATGGTTAAGTTTAATGAAGTGCTACTCGATCGCACCTTCGCCGCGCTGTCCGATCCGACGCGGCGTGCGTTGCTCGTGCGTTTGTCCGAACTGAACGATCTGTCGGTCAGTGAGCTCGCCGAGCCGTTTGCGATGTCGTTGCCCGCGGTGATGAAACACCTCGACGTGTTGTCCGAGGCCGGTCTCATCACACGCAGTAAAACCGGCCGCACGGTGGCGTGCCGCCTGTCCGCCGGACCGATGGAGGAAGCCATGGAGTGGCTCACCCGCTATCAGCGCTTCTGGTCCGAATCACTCGATCGTCTTGCTGCTTTCGTTGAAGAGGAGCCGCGATGTCCGCCAAACGCAGCTTTACCCTCCAGCGCCGAATCAACGCCGCGCCCGCGAAAACCTTCCGTGCGCGGACGGTAACGGCAGCTTGCTGACTTTCACGCCTGTCACGAATCTGCACGACACAGAGAAGGAGACGCACATGGACCCGCAACACCGTATCGGCACCCGGGAAGAATGGCTGGCCGCCAGCAAGGCGCTATTAGTCGAAGAGAAAGCGTACACACGCGCCGGCGATGAACTCGCCCGCAAACGCCGCGCACTGCCGTGGGTGAAGGTCGACAAGACCTATGTATTCGACACGCCGCAAGGCCGCAAGACACTCGCCGATCTGTTCGGCGGCCGTAGCCAATTGATTGTCTATCACTTCATGCTGGGCCCGGATTGGGAAGAGGGCTGTTTCGGCTGCTCATTCGTGTCGGATCATATGGACGGCATCCTGACGCATCTTGAACATCACGACGTATCGTACGTGGCGGTCTCGCGTGGGCCGCTCGCGAAGATCGAGGCTTTCAAGAAGCGGATGGGCTGGAAGTTTCCGTGGGTATCGTCGAATGAGAGTGACTTCAATTTCGACTATCACGTGTCGTTCACGCCGGAGGAGGTCGCCAGCAAGAAGGCGTTCTACAACTTCACCGAGCAGGATGTCGGCATCGACGAGCTATCCGGTCACAGCGTGTTTTACAAGGACGAAGCAGGCGACGTCTATCACACGTATTCCACCTACGGACGCGGCGGCGAGCAGTTCCTCAGCGCGTACGCGCATCTCGACGTTACGCCGAAAGGCCGCGAGGAGAAGAAGAATATGGGCGAGTGGCTCAAGTATCACGATCGCTACGAAGAGAAGGCGAGCGGTTGCGCCGCGTGCGGTTCGTGATGGCGAAGTGCGTGGCAGAAGTGCTCGTTCGCAGGAAAGAGCAGGACGTCATGCCCCTTTGCGCCCTGCTTCATAAAACAGCGCGAACAACTCCGATTGCGAGTTGACGTTGAGCTTCGTATAAATGTGCTTCTTGTGTGCGCGCACTGTCTCGAACGAGATCGCCAGTTTCTCCGCGATGGCGCGCGTTGAAAATCCGCTCAGGGTCAGCATCGCCACCTCGACTTCGCGCGCGGTGAGTGGCGAGCGGCCGCTCACCGACGACACCTGCTCGAAGCGCGTGGCATAGGTGGGTGTGTCCGCCGGCGGGCCTGCTTTTGTCACTGCTTCTGCCGCTGCTCCCGTTGATGTTTGCGTCACCGCCTCGCTCGAGGCCGGCTCCGGCGCGTCGAATGCCTCATATGGCAAACGCTGCCGCAGCAGCGCGATCACCCATGGTGCGCAGAGCGCGAGCACCGCCAGGTCGCGCTCGCCATAGCGATGCGTTGCGCCCAGCGAGAACGCCAGCGTATGCCGCGCGTCGATCATGTAGTTGAAATGCACCTCATCGCCGACGATATTTTTCCTGAAGTACCGCTGGTAGTAGTCGGTCATCGAGAAGTTGTCGGGCGCGACATCTGCAAGCGTGACAAAGCCCGATGCAGGCTTCTCGGTCGCGGCGATATAAAACGGGTCCAGTTGATAAAGCGCGGCGAGATAGTCCTGGAACATCACATCCACTGTGCCGTCCGGTGTGGGCGATTCGGCGCAGACGAGCGGCGCGACGCCAGGTGTGAAGCGCAGGGCCACCCAGTTGTCGAACACGACGTAACGTTCCAGCGCGCGCGTGAGGCGAGTCCAGAATTGCGCGCTGTCGAGTGCTTCGATAACCGCGCCGATCTCGCGATGAAAGGCCAGATCGCGCCATTCGAGTTCCATGCGTGCTCCGTTGAGGGTAACCCAGTTGGGTAATTACGAACAAAAATATGTCTGGTAATAATAGGCCCAACCTGAAACGCGGGCGGCCCGGCAACAGCCGCTATTTAACGCGAAGCAGACCGGCAAGGACAGCAACCATTTGCATGGGACTAGAGTAAGTGATTTGCATGGGACTAGAGTAAGTGCTAAAGCGCCAACTCTAGTCGACAGCTAAAGCGCCAACTCCGATCGACATCTGGTCAACAGGAGACAGAATGCTTCAACTCGAACTGGCACAGATCCCGATCGTGGATGGCGCGGCGGGCGTGGGCGGTATAAACGTGCAACGCGTGCTGCAAACCATCGGTCAACGCGCGGCCGGAACCGAACTGATCGTGTTTCCGGAGACCACGCTGTCGGGCTTTCCGACGCGGGACACCATTGGCGACTTGGCCGAACCGATCGACGGGCCGTCGCTTAGCGCAGTCCGCAATGCGGCGCGCGAAGCACGCGTAGCGGTGGCGGTGGGGCTTGCCGAGCGTGACGGTAACCGCTTTTTCAACACCACGGTGCTGGTCGACGAACGTGGCGAGATCGCGCTGCGCTATCGCAAGACGCACCTGTGGGCGTCGGACGTCGGTGTATTCGAACCGGGCGACCGCTACGAAGTGTGCAGTTTCAAGGGCCTGACCGTAGGCCTCCTGATCTGCTACGACATCGAATTTCCGGAAACGGCGCGTGCGGTCGCCTCGCTCGGCGCCGATCTGCTGATCGTGACGAACGGCAATATGGAGCCGTTCGGGCCAGTGCATCGTCGCGCGATCGTGGCGCGCGCCATGGAGAATCAGATGTTCGCAGCGCTCGTGAATCGCATCGGTTCGGGTGACGACAACCTCACGTTCCCCGGCGAATCGGCGCTGATCGATCCATCCGGCGACGTGGTGTGCGACGCTGGTCACGAAGAAACGGTCCTGCGCGCCACACTCGATCCGGCACGTCTCGAAGGCGCGCGCGAACACTATCGTTATCTGCATGACGCGCGCATTGCGCTCGACCTCGCGACGGTGGACGGCGAGCACGGGCAACGTGCGCGTGTGATCCGCTCGCGTTAAGTTGCAAGCGCACATAAGCGCATAGACCCACCGACGCACCTACGTACACCACGTCAGGCAAAGAATCATCGGCGCGACATCCGCGCATCCAGCAAGACTGATCGACAAACCTCGACCGGGGCGCGTTCAACGCCGCCCCCGGCGACGCTCGCCCATTCGCAAGAGGAGACACCGCATGACCCCAACATCACCCACCGAGCGCGCTGACGCATCTGCCTCGCCCCAAAGCGCGCATCTGAAGCGTACGCTCGGCCTGCCTTCAGTCTTGCTGTTCGGCCTCGCCTATATGGCGCCGCTGATCGTCTACGGCACCTACGGTGTGCTGGCGAGCGCCAGCAACGATACCGCGGCGCTCGCGTATCTGATTGCCCTGATCGCGATCGTATTCACGGCGCTCAGTTACGGTAAGCTCGCGCGGCTTTTCCCGGTGGCGGGTTCAGCTTATACATACACGCGCAAAACCTTCAATCCGCATCTGGGCTTCATGATCGGCTGGGCCACCTTGCTCGATTATTTTTTCCTGCCGATGGTGATCTGGCTGATCGGTGCGGCGTATCTCAGCGCCGCGTTTCCGCACATTCCGAGCTGGATCTGGATCGTCGCGTTCATCGTGTTGACGAGTGCCCTGAACATTCTCGGCATTGAACTCGCGAACCGTTTCAACATCGTGCTGATGGTCGTGCAACTCGCGATCGTCGCGTTGTTCGTCGTGCTGTGCTGCCACTATGTGACCGCGGCGGCCGGCCCCGGCGGTCTGATTTCGGCTGAGCCGTTCTTCAAGCCGCATGTGCCGTTCTCGGCGACGATGGCGGGCGCCGCAATTGCCGCCTATTCGTATCTCGGCTTCGACGCGGTATCGACGTTGACCGAAGAAACCATCGCCCCGGAAAAGACCATGCCGCGCGCAATCGTGCTGATCGCGCTGATCGGCGGCGCGATCTTCGTGATCGCCGCGTACACGGTGCAACTCGCGCACCCAGGTGCGGTGTTCAAGGACCCGGATTCGGCTGCCTTCGAAGTCGCGCGCAAAGTAGGCGGCGATATCTTCGTGACGGTGTTTCTGGCCGGCCTGATTCTCGCGCAGTTCGCCTCGGGCATCTCGGCGCAGGCGAGCGTGGGGCGTCTTCTGTATGCAATGGGGCGTGATGAAGTATTGCCCAAGCGCATCTTCGGTTTCGTGCATCCGAAGTTCAAAACGCCGGCGCTGAACATCGCGATCGCGGGCGCAATCGGTCTGGTCGCGTTGAAGCTCGATGTGGCGACGTCGACCTCGTTCATTAACTTCGGCGCCTTTCTCGCGTTCACCGCGGTCAATCTTTGTGTGATCCGCCAGTTTTTCAGCGCGAAGGGTAGTGCGAATGCGATGGGCGTGATCGGCGGCCTGCTGTTTCCCCTGGCCGGTGCGATTGCGGATATCTGGCTGCTGGTGAGCCTCGAGAAAACCGCACTGGTGCTCGGCGCGGTGTGGTTTGTGCTGGGGTTGTGCTACCTCGGCTGGATCACGCGCTGTTTCCGCCAGGCACCGCCGGAAGTCGCGGTTTAATGCGATTTTCACGTTCAGGTGCGGCCTTATGTCATCCGCATTTCAGTGGATCTTGACGCGGACAATACGCCGGGTTGACTCAATATGATGGTTCGCGAAATTGCGCGAGTGCGACGCCACATATTCCCGCCGTTAAGACTGATGCGAGGTTTGCCATGCCGATACAAGAGGCCATCAACCATGGACTGATTAAAAAGCATAGGGATGGCGCCAGCTCTGGGAGCAGCGTGTCGCATCTGGCGAGCCCAGACCACGACTTGCTGCCGGGGGCGCCCGGGTATTCATTTCATATGGCATTTGACGCGACGGATGCAAATAATGATGAGGATTATTTCAAAGGCTTTCATAAGATTGAAGCGATAAACCGCCCAGTAATTGAAAGGCATGGTCGCGAAGCAACGCGAGAAGTCATGGTATTGCGGCCGGAGCATCCGCATCATGAGCGCACATTATTTGGTTCAGCATTCCCGGTTGAATCGTTGCAACATGTCGCAGACGAGAGCAGTGATGACGACGAGTTCATCGATGCTGCGCAGGAGCTCGATCTGCCTGTGGTCCGTTACGAGGCCTTGAGCGACTGCCTGGTCGCGCTCGCTTGCAGAATTCAACGAGAGACCGTCGCGAGGCTAATGTCGGGCTTGTTCGCCGAACAGCGGGCATTGCAGCAGCAATACCATCTGGTGAAAAAGTTATCTGCCGAGTTATCCGCAGTTTACGAGGACACAAGTCGAAGTCTGCTGCAACGCTTCACCGACATGGCGACGATTATTTCCCGCTACGAAGGCTGGGTGCCGGAAAACATCAAGTCGTTGCAGCAGTGTTTGAAGTTGACGTCCAAAGTAGATGCATTGATTGAAACGGCCCGCAGGCAGCGTGGCGAAACAAACCTGAGAGGCGCGATCGCCGAGATACGGGGAATACTGAATAGTGACGCAGTGCAATCCGCTTTGTCGAGAGAGCGGAGCGAGCAGTTTCTGACGATCCTCGATCGGAGTGCGCAGACATTCGAGCTTCTAGCGAAGCTGAATAGCCTTGAGGAAGGAGCCGGATTTGACGACTATCTGGAATTGGTCACGTCCGATCAGTTGATCAATGAACTGGCGCCAGAGTGTCTAACTTCGCTGGTCAGCCTCGCCGTGGATGTGAAAAAGAGAGTCGATGTGCTCTACGCCGACGTGGTCAATCCATGTGCTGATTTCCCCACCAGTGGGACGCACACGGAGAAGCTGGGCTGGCTGATGCAGATTTTGGAGGTCGACGAAGTTCGCCAGGCGTTGTCTTCTTTTCTGGGACCCCAGCAGTTGGCTTTGTTAGCCACTCCGCAGGCTTTGGTCAAGTTGGTCGGCGATTATCCTGGCGAATCCAGCGCACTAGAAAAATTGCGCTGGATAGCGAGTCTGGAAAGTTCACCCAGTGCAAGGAAGATTACCGAAGGCACACTGCTCCGGCCTGTTGTGGAGGGCATGAGCCGCGCTGTGGGCGGCAGCGATAAAGTATTGCCGATAGTCGACTTCTTAACCGGAATCACTGCACCGGACATCGGTCGATTCGAACAGGCGAGGATGCTCGCGTCAGCTTTGCTTGGCCCGGGCCAGATGAGGAACATGGTCTCTCTTCTGGGACCGTTCTCGCCGGCGGCGAGGGTGGGTTCGGGCGTGTACGACTGGTATATGAATATCCCCGCGGGCATGACGTGGGGGGAGACGGCGCGATATTTTGTCGGCGAGGCGGCGCACTACGTCAAAGATCAACCCGCGTTGATCAAATCGCTAACTGGCGTAGATATCACTTATGCCTTAACCGTCGCCGAAATGATAAGAAAACTGCCGGCAATAAAGAGGGAGTGGAACTGGGAGGAAGCGGCCGTGTGGTTAGTGCGGGAGGCAATCAGGAATCCTGATGCTCGCTGGTACTTCGATCGTTTCCTGGAAGTGTGTCTAGCCTGGCAGTTCTATCAGATCCTGACACGGCAAGATGCCATTGAGGACCCAGAGGCGTTGCAAGGGGTGATCAAGATCCTCCGATGCTATCTCCCCGACGGTGGCGAAGTCGTGATTGACACGCTTCAGACTGTATGGCCGCTGTTGCCGGGACTGATCGCGCTGAAAGAGGAGCTTGGCACGCTGCCCGTCACCGACTCGTGGATCACATGGTTGAACTGCGTCGTCGAGCATTCCAGGCAGAGCACCCGTCCCGTGGTTAGAGACCTGGCGGGCAGGATAGAGGCGTTGGCTTGTCGGTTCGGTACTGACGCAATGCTCGGCATAGTTGGACGCTTATCGAATGTCATGGCGAATGTGTTGGGGACGTTCCCCGCATCAGAAGGGACAGCCATGCCGCTATCCAACGAACAGTCTCGGCCAGGCAGCGACCTAACCGGTGGTGCGCTTGATGCTGCCACTGCCCGGCGTAACGAGGTGGCCTTGGCGCTCGCCCGGTATCTCGCCCATCCCTTCGTGTCATTGCAAGACACCATCCGTGATTACGCTGACGCGCTCGCTGTCTTCGCGTTCAGGAAAATGCCGCAAAACAGCGAAGAATTAGGGGTGGTCTTTGCGTGTCTGGCGGTTCTGGAAGCACCCGACAGTGGCGCAGACATGTCGGAGGGGGCAATGGGGTCATCAGCAAGCGCTATGCGGCCGGATGAAGTTGCCGTCGCAGCGCCATTCGGCGCGTCGTTGCTCCCTGATACGCCCGCCGTCATTTGGGGCGATGAGCAGGCAAAGCGCGAAAGAATACTGGCAGGGATATCGCTGGGAGCGTACTGGCTGGCTACAACATGGGCGGCCTATAAAGTGCTGTCGCCGAGGTTCCGCGGTGTGAAAAATGAAGCAACCGACACCGCGGTGCTTGCCGATTTGGCCGAAGTAAAAACCGATCAAAACGTCGACGGGAAAGTCAGTTCGGAAAACGGAGAGGGCATAGCAAGGGAGTCGCAGAAGCTGGTCGGCAATCCGGGCGGCAATCACGAGCCTCCGGCGGCGCCAGGCGTTTGCCATTTCCTGAAAAAATATCGTGGCGAGCTGGCGGTTGGCGCGGCGGTGATGATGGGAGCCGGTCTAACCAGTTACTTTGTTGGAAAGTATTTTTTGTGCGACGACCTGGCTGCCGCCGTTGACAGGGTCGTGGACAAAGTCGAGTTCGACGATGTCACGTCAATTCCGGAGTTTCGCGAATTATTTTCAGCACGTGCCCACCGCTCAAGAAGTGTGCTTTCTGCTGGAGCAGCGGAGAGTTCAGAGGGAAAAATAAAAAAATACTTTTCGGCTCTGGGCGAAAAGCTCGGGAACGAGGGCTCACTAAAAACATTTTTTGAAATTCTGAAGGTCCGTCTACTTCCGAAAATTTTAAGTAAGCGGGGCGTGACTGACAGCCTGGATGACGATTTTGCTCTGCTGGCAGAACTCGACCTGATGTTGATAAAAATGCAGAGATATATTGTTTCGGTCGTTCTCGCCTTCGATAATTTCACCGATTTTAAAACGCTCCTGATGCTCAATCAGTTGCGAAATTTGATCTTGCAAATCTTGCTGGATAAATACCCGGACAAGACCATGAGCTATTATGCAGCAATGGTCAGTCAGAAAGATTTCAAGGAGCTGAATGAGTTCTGGAAAATAAGGATGCCGGCGAGCTATCTGCGGTATCTCTTGCATGACGAGGGGCTGTCGAATGAGGACATCGATTTTTATTACAACCTCCTGAAGACAATTCTTGAAGCAGCCATGCTTTCCGACAGCGTATCGACGCGCGAAGGCGCCGTTGGCTTCATTGGCGAAGACGGAGTCCTCAAGTTGATCGTCGAGGGTGTGGACGCGACCTTGAAATATTACGACGGAAAGCTTCTATGGGAGGAGTCGCGAGACCCGGGGGAGGAGAGCAGTAACAAAAAGTCAATTGATGAAGAGTTGATGGAAAAGATTGTAAAAATAGCGGGATATCTGGAAAAAGCGTCAAAAATTCTCTCGAAACAGGGTGTGCGGGAGTTCATGTATCCGGGCGGAGAAAAGGCCTGTGAAGACTCGATTTTTATAAAAGGACGAATCAGGGAAATTGCCGGGCCGGGTAATGAGCTAGACCAGATAATACCTGTAGTCTTCACGTGTGAGGGGGAGATGAGAGTTGGGCTGTTCAATGTCGAACAAATAGTCATGGGTCTTCACCTTAGGCACGAAAATTATAAAAATAAAAACGCCGAGATCAAATGGTCAGCCGCTTTCGATTCTGATATGAGAGGAAAAATTCTGGCAATTTCTGATGAAATAAGTGAGGCGAGAAAGATTGCCGCTAACGCCGAGTTGATACGTGTTCACCAGAAAACCTTGAAGGGCGTGCAGATCGGCGGTATTGTCAAATATGTCGACAATGCGATCCGGCACGAGGCAGCGAAACTCGGAATAACGGGGGATTTTAATATCGATACCCGGGTTGTTGTATCGACAACCGATATAAAACCTGCTCCGTTTTCTCAGATTGCCCCTTCGAAACAAATTTTCACGGTGAACAAGGAATGTCGCCTTGGAGAAATTGCGCTGAGAAAACTTGAGTCGACGAAAGACATGAAAGTGTCCGATGCGCGCCTGAAACCACTAGTGGAAAGTCTGCTGGCCCGGGATTTTCAGTCTGACTATCAGCGCGAAGTAAGTCTGCTGAGGGAGATGAAGCAGATAAAAAGAGCATTTGATGCAGTCATGCTCTCCAAGATAAAACCGCTTCTCGATCAGCCGGGGCGGCTGCATTGGATCAAGTATTCCGGTTACGAACTGGCCGGCTTGCTGATGTATAAAAGCGAGAATAACCGGATTAATATTCTGTCCCTGCTCGACGATTCCCTGAAAGAGTTCCTTTCTTTAAAGGATGTTGAGGGAAAATTCAGACAGGACAAGGAAGTGGCGCATTGGATGCTAGGGCATAGCGTCGACACCGCGGCTGCCTGGGCTTACGATAATTTTGGCCGTTATCCGACTGGAGCTGTGATTCCGATCAGTTTCGATGAAGACGCCAGATTTTCTAGCATGCTGACTTATCACCAGATCGATCCGTCGTCATTTTCTTTTTATCAGGATTTTCTGACCCGACTATATCGGGAAGCTGATTTGCTTGCCAAATCAAGGAGTGAGATTGACTGGCAGACCGCGATGGACTGGCTGGAGCTATTTGCGATCGCCGCGGCAATTTTTTCGCTTCCTTTGGGCCCACTGGCTGGCTTTGTGATTGGTCTCGTAACGGAGGCTGGGCCGGCAATCGGAAGGGCGATTACAGAAGACGATCCGGAAGAGCGGGATTCGTATTTATGGGATGCGGCGATAAGCCTCATGTCTGAAGCCGCGTTGACCGGCGCCCCAAATCTGTTGGGCGGGATCACAAAGAAAATCAGAACATCGCCGAGTTACCGGAAATTCCTGTCATGGCTGGCAAGCAAGGATTCCGCAAATCCCGCTCGTGCATTTGGAAGTAGGGTGCGGGGCGAATTGGGATCATTGTCGTCCCTCGAATGGAATAGAAAACTCGATCATGAAGTTCGGGTCAGGGTGAATGCAAAAATAGAAGAATCCATGTCGCGTGTCGACGGCGTGCTAGGCGATGTCCGTTTTCGTGGAAAGAGTTCGCTGGAGACGGCGCTGGAGTTGGACAGCATGCAGAAATCCGGAAAGCTTTTGCCGGCCTTGACCAGCGGCCGAAGCGTTTCAATGAAATTCAGATCCATCAATCAGTGGGATCGTTTGCACCCGGACTCGCGAATCGGTCATCTCGTCACGGTCATTGAATTGGACAACGTGAAATTCGTTGTCGATCCTACGCCAATGTCGGCGGGATCGATTACCGGCGCCGGAAATAGGGTGATGCTCGAGCAGGAGTGGTTCCGCCGCAACCAGGCAGGCGCTAAATCGAAATTAGTAAAATATAAAGATTTCTCCAGTCTGGAAAAGGCGAGAAAATACAATGACCCGACATTCTCATTCGACGTTGATAAAACGGAAAGCGGTACGGTTGTCCTGAGCTCCCCTGCCTGGTATGAACCGGATTTGGGGAATTACGGGGGATTGAATGCCGACTGGCGGGCCAATGTCAGTCTTGAAGGCATCACGCCAGATTCAGCGGGCATCTATCGGATCCAGCAGGCCAGTACCTCAGCTTCGCCGTCCACTGTCGAGTGCTACATCCGCAATCAGGACGGCGGGGTTTTTCGGGTGAAATGGGATGACGACGCACGTACCTGGCGCTTGATCAACCCGAGCAATACGTCAGGGTATGCACCTCCTGTCAGGCGCAGCGGTAACGGCGCGTGGGTGAGGCATCTCGATCTGGCGGGCAAAGGCGGCGCGCCCGTGCTTGTGCGGCAGACGCCATTGGTCGGCCCGTCGCTCAGCCAGATGACGCAGTTCATGAAGAACGGCCGGCGCAGCGCGGTTGAACAACTGGGTGAGGCGCAGGCTGCATTGAAAAACGGCGCGGACAGCGAGATGGTTGCCACGGTCGCGGAGTGTCTGTGGGGCAGGCAATGGTTGGACGAATTTGCACGTCCGCAGCTCATTGAGAAGTTGGCAAATAACCTGGAAATCATCCGGAGGCGCCTCAGGAAGTTCGATCCGGCCGCGCATGTGAGTTATTACAACGCCAAGGTCACAGGCGGAACCGGGGGGCCGTCGGCCAATACCGGCATGACAGTCGCGGAGCTCGATCAGCTGAAGTACGAGGACGTCGTCCAGAATAAAGAAGTCGGCACCTACGTGAACGCCTACGAAACGGGGGTGAATTTCATCCAAAGTAGGGATGACTTGGGGAAGGCGTATATGGGAAGGGTCATCGTTCATGAAATGACCCATGCCCCCGGGAAAACCGGGGAATTGAGCACGTTTGACAACGCCTACCTTGGAATTTTGCGGCCTGACAGGAAACACGATCTGACCGCGCTGGCCAGACTTCCTGCGGATCCGGGCGCGGCGGCTAACAATGCAGACTCATACGCGACCTTCGTCCAGTACGTCACGCAGTTCAAGCGCAACCCTGAGAAGTTCACTGAATTTAAGGCCGCCTTTGAAAAATGGAAGGCGGACAGGGTGCAAAACGCGGAGGCGGAGCTTTTATTTGATTTCAATGTTCCGCAGACACCTGGGACGGGCCGCGTCATCCAGCGTGGTCTGCAGGATATGGTTTTGAACGCGGCCTGGAGACGGGCGGACGATCAGGGAAAGATCAATCTGCTGATTCAACGTGCGGCCAAACTTCCGGAGTTTACCGAGCTGGCTTATCTGGTCGGCGATGACGTACTCGAACGGTCGGTCAGTAAGAGCCTGCGGTTCGATTTCGACGGGGTGAAGAAGACCCGTTTTTCGTGGGGTGCGACTCATGACGTGGATCTGGAAAAACTTCGCATTCGAATTGCCAACGATCTGAGCAGGTACAAGGAGGCGCAAGCACACCTGAAGTCATTGCAAAGGAATCCACTCGAGCTGACCCGGCACCTGGAGCAAGGGACTCCTCCCGAAGAGGCGGCCGCCGAATGGATTCTGGGTGCCAACCGTTCTGACAGGCGTGCCGTCGACGCTATGCTTCTGACGCTGCAAAAATTCAAATCGGCCGATCTATTCGACAAATCTGTGATTGAGTCGATTCATCGCGATGTCTATCGGCCGGCTGCGGGAGAAGTGCCTCGACGGTTCAGAACGGCGGATGACCCGGAGTTCATGAGCCTCGAGGTCGCCGAGGAGTTTTTCGCCAGACGTCTCGACGATATCAGCGCTGTTCCCGAAGGCGGCGATCTGCTATTTGCCGCCGTCGCCCGTGGCCGTCCCTACGCCGATGGCAATATACGTACGGCGAGAACGCTATACGCATTGAATGAATTGCGCTCGAATCCCACTGCATTCAAACGCCTGACGGCCGAGGACGAGGACCTGCTGAGCGGATTGGCAACCCGTGCGCCCACAAAGCCGGCCGGCGGTGCGCCGGTCGTTGCACCCGCGGGCGGCGGTCCATTGCCGGCGCTTCCGCCGTCCGGGCCTCGCCCAGCAACGCCGAATCCGTCGACTATCCGTGTCGAAGTCGAGGTTGTCGGCGCGCTGCGATCCTCCGCTCAACGCGAATACAAGATTCTGGATGTAGGTGCAGATGTAGAGGTGGGCATTGCTGAAATAGGCAAAAAATCGAGGCACATGACTGTCTGGCGGGCGGGCGAGAAACCGCTTGATAACCCACCAGACGACATCGTCGTGAGCGCTGGCGAACTGGACACGTCAAAGCTTGGGACATCTGACTCCAATGTGATGACGCTGCTTTTTTATGGACCTGGAACCTATCGTATTGCCGATCGGCATCTGGCTTTTCTGATGAGAAGCACCGACCGGTTCGATACTGAAGACGACGATTCGGGAGTCGTCGCCGGATTCAAATCCAGTGAGTTTCAGCTCTTGCCGAGCGGCACGTGGACGCGTCCCGTTGGGGCATCAAACGAGCCTATCCTTGACTATGCCCGCGGGCCGGGAAAAAACACGCCGACCGATACCGCACTCAGCAAAGTGTCCGAATACACCTCGACTCGTTACGATTATGACGACCTCAAAATCCAGAAAATGGCGCTCATTCCCGGCCGTGCGGGGACTGGGGTGCAAGGAGCCGACATACTGAGTTTTAACGGTGATGCGTCGACCGGCACCCGCATGTCGATTGACGATATACGTCGTCAGATTGCCGACGTCGGGCCCGAGTACAAACGTGTCCATCTATGCGTGTGCCGGCCGCTCGGCGACGCGGCAACATTGACAATGGATCTGTCGATGCGGGACTCCTCGGTTGCAGATCAGTTGCGGCTCAGCGAAGCCGAATCCGGCGGGACGGTTACGCCAGGTCGCGAAGCGAAATCCGGAACACGCGTGCCCATTACTCACCTGGTTACGCTGATTACTTTGGACAATGCGCGCGGAACGGTCGAAGAGACGGTGCAGGGCATCATTGCGAAAGGCACCGGCGAGTATGTCGAAATCGATCCCGTTGCGGGGGACAAGTTGTCTCTACCCGGCTATGAGGTGAAGGAGTGGAGTGCGTCGACGCCTTGGGGAGAGCTCAGCCAGGAGGTGATCAACGCAGCAAAGTGAACTCGTGAACCGTTGGCCTGACTCGATGACGCCGTTCAAAGCGCCATGTCGAAAGCGGGCTTGAGGAACAGTTCGATCGCCATCACGATGAGGCCCATTGCGGCCGCTGACAGCGTCAACGTGCCGTATTCGTCGTAGCGTGAATCGTACAGGCACGCCACGACGAAGAGAATCGCCAGCAGGTTGGTCAGCCAGTCGAAATTCAGCGCCAAAGTCATCGATTAAATCCGGGCTCACGCGCGACTCGTGTCGTCGAATCGCGCTATTACATGAGCCGAATTCTAGCGAGTTGAGCTTACGGATTCGCAACGACTGTGCTTACACAAATTACGCCCCGGAGGAAGTCCCCTTGGGGGGCGCCCCGGAGGAAGTCCTCTTGGGGGGCGCCTCGGAGGAAGTCCTCTTGGGGGACGCCCAGAGGACGTCCCTTTAGGAAGTCGCCTCGGAGGACATCATGTCGTGTTCGATCCAGTCGATCACGGAGGTGCGTTTGGGCTGCCAGCCGAGCAGTTTGCGTGCGCGCTCACCGCGCACGCGGCTGTTCGAACCGAGCCCGTACGAAGCCATTTCGTAGCCCCATTCCTTTTGCGCTGCTTCGAGCGGCCAGTCTTGCGGCTCGCCCAGTTTCATCACGCGGGCGATCGCGGCGCTCATGTCACGAAACGACGCTTCACCGCTTTCGACGAAATAGAAGGTGCCCGCCGGCGTCTGCTCCAGCGCGAGGCGATAGAGCTCGGCGACGTCGTCGATATGCACGTTCGACCAGATATTGCCGCCGCTGCCCACATGCCGCACCACGCCGCTCTTTTGCGCCTGACGCACGAGCCGCGGCAACTGCACGCTTGCGCTGCCCGGCACGGCGCCGTGGCCGTAGATCAGCGTGTTGCACAGCACTGCCGAGCGGATGTTCTGCTGCGCCGCATCGAGCACGAGTTGATCGATGGCGACGCGTGCCGCTTTGTCCGCGGTCGGCTTGGGCAGGGCGTCTTCATGATAGATGCGTGCCTCGCCCGCTTCGCCGCCCGACGCATCGCCCACGATGCTCGAGCCGCTCGTATGCAGAAACGGCTTGCCGGAACCGGCGAGGCCCTCGATCAGCGCTTTCACTGCACCTTCATGGTCGCTGCTCGCGGCGTTGATGACCGCGTCGGCGGCTTTTGCTTCGGCGATCAGCAGTTCGCGGTCGTCGAGCGTGCCGATCACGGGCTCGATACCGAGGCGTTGCAACCCAGCGCAGTGCTCAGGCTTGCGGATCAAACCGCGCACCTGATGACCGGCGCGCACGAGGTGCGCCGCGATCGAACCGCCGATAAAGCCGCTTGCGCCAGTAATGAAAATCTTCAAGACGTTCTCCCTAGGGTGGAAACATCGGAAACACGATGACATGCACGCAGTATCCGCCGTCTTGATTCTCGCAAAAAGCGTGTTAGTCTCAAATCAATCTTGATTTGAAATCAACAATGAAGACTTCCACCGACGAGTTGCTGGTGTTCGTCACGGTGATTGACAGCGGTTCGATCACTGCGGCGGCGGAGAAATTGGGGCAGACCGTCTCCGGCGTTAGCCGCGCGCTCACGCGCCTGGAAAAGAAGCTCGACACCGCGCTGGTGCGCCGCACGACGCGCCGTCTGCAACTGACCGAAGAGGGCGAGGCGTTTCTGCGGCGGGCGCGGGCGATTCTCGCCGCCATGGAAGAAGCCGAGGAATCCGTCACGCGCGGGCGCGAGCGGCCCTCGGGGCGCTTGCGGGTCGATGCGGCGTCGCCGTTCATGCTTCATTGCGTGGCGCCCCATATGAAGGCGTTTTCGGCGCTGTATCCGGAGATTCGTCTGGAGCTGACCAGCAACGAGCGGATCGTCGATCTGCTCGAACAGAAGGTGGACATCGCGATCCGCATTGGCGCGTTGCAGGATTCGACCTTGCATGCGCGCGCCCTGGGCAGTAGCAAACTGAGGGTGCTTGCCAGTCCGGCGTATCTGGCCGAATACGGCGAGCCCAGGTCGGTGGAAGCGTTGCGCGAACATCGCCTGATCGGCTTCACTGCGCCGGAGCATCTGAATCGCTGGCCATTGCGAAGCGGTGGGAAGGACAAGTCAGAGCCGCTGAAGATCGAGCCGGCGATCACCGCATCGAGCGGCGAGACGCTGCGCCAGTTGGCGCTGTCGGGATGGGGCATCGCCTGTCTCGCCGACTTCATGACCGCGGCCGACGTACGCGAAGAGCGGCTGGTGCCGATTCTCGGCAACGTGTTGGTGGATGAGCGGCAGCCGGTGAGCGCGGTGTATTACCAGAGCGCGTCGCTGGCGGGGCGCGTGCAGTGTTTCCTAGGCTTCATTGCGGCTCGGGTGACGCTTTAGCGAATCCTTCGCCAGTCATACGGTTAAAAAAGCCTGCGGCTCGTATTGAACTGACCCCGCAAAGTTGGACACCCGTCCAACGATTTGGGGTGCGGTTCAGTATGCGTACGTGGGCTTTTTTGCGCCTGCAGTGGGCTCTCCTATAACTCTGTAAGAGCTGCATCGGTGCGTCGGCTGGCCCAACTGCGCCGACCGGCGCGCTGGATTTTTTTGTCCGCTTGCTGCAGTCCATTTTGAACGTGTATATACAAGTTGTTTGTCGCGACGAACGAATGTGGTGCCGCGTACGCGGACGCCCGAAACCCCGGTTCACGCGATATGTATGCCACGCAAGCGTCCAGCCCTAATGGAAACCCCTAGGCCCGAAGCTGCAAAAACAAGTTGTATATACAAGGCGAGAACGCTAGACTTCTCTCGAATTGTATAGACAAGACAGGACAACACCATGATGATTCTGAAGCCCGGCTACCTGACCCTCCCGCAACTGCGCCAGATCGCACGCGAACACGTCGCGCTGCAACTCGATCCCGCCAGCCACGCCGCCATCGACGCCTGCGCCAAAGCCGTCGCCGATATCGCCGCGAAAGGCGAACCGGCGTATGGCATCAACACGGGTTTCGGGCGCCTCGCCAGCACGCACATCCCGCACGATCAGCTCGAACTGCTGCAACGCAATCTGGTGCTGTCGCACGCGGTCGGCGTGGGTGAGCCGATGTCGCGTCCGGTCGTGCGCCTGCTGATCGCGCTGAAGCTGTCGAGCCTTGGCCGCGGCCACTCGGGCATCCGCCGCGAAGTAATGGAAGCGCTGATCACGCTGTACAACGCCGACGTGCTGCCGGTGATCCCGGTCAAGGGTTCGGTTGGCGCATCGGGCGACCTCGCGCCGCTCGCGCATATGTCGGCAGCCTTGATCGGCGTCGGCGAGGTGTTCGCCAAGGGCGAGCGCATGCCGGCTACCGAAGGCCTCGCGCTGGCCGGCCTGAAGCCGCTCACGTTGCAAGCGAAAGAAGGTCTGGCACTGCTGAACGGCACGCAAGCCTCGACCGCGCTCGCGCTCTACAACATGTTCGCCATCGAAGACCTGTACCGCACCGCACTGGTGGCGGGTGCGTTGTCGGTGGACGCAGCAGCGGGTTCGGTCAAGCCTTTCGACGCGCGCATTCACGAACTGCGCGGCCATCAAGGTCAGACCGAAGCGGCAACGGCTTACCGTTCGCTGCTGCAAGGTTCGGGCATCAATGTTTCGCATGCCGATTGCGACAAGGTGCAGGACCCGTACAGCCTGCGCTGCCAGCCGCAAGTCATGGGCGCGTGTCTGGACCAGATGCGTCACGCAGCCGACGTGCTGTTGATCGAAGCAAACGCTGTTTCCGACAATCCGCTGATTTTCCCGGACACGGGCGAAGTGCTGTCGGGTGGCAATTTCCACGCTGAGCCGGTTGCATTCGCTGCTGACAACCTCGCGCTCGCCGTCGCTGAAATCGGCGCCTTGGCCGAACGTCGCATCGCGCTGCTGATCGACGCGACGCTGTCGGGTCTGCCGCCATTCCTCGTGCGCGACGGCGGTGTGAATTCGGGCTTCATGATCGCTCACGTGACCGCTGCGGCGCTCGCTTCCGAGAACAAGACGCTCGCGCATCCGGCTTCGGTTGATTCGCTGCCGACGTCCGCGAACCAGGAAGATCACGTTTCGATGGCGACGTTCGCTGCGCGCAAGCTCGGCGACATCGCCGAAAACGTCGCGAACATCCTGTCGATCGAGTTGCTCGCCGCTGCGCAAGGCGTCGATCTGCGCGCGCCGCACAAGACCAGCCCGAGCCTGCAGAAAGTGATGGACGCGGTGCGCCAGGACGTCGCGCATTACGAACTCGATCACTACTTCGCACCGGATATCGCGGCAGTCACGCGTCTCGTGCAAAACGGCACGATCGCGAAGCTGAGCCCGTTCTCGTTCGCCTCCGAACAGTAAGCAGTTAGCCAGGCAGAGCAAGCTAAATGAACGCACCGGCCTACCAGGGCATCAAGGACTTCATCCTCGGCCGCATCCATGCGGGCGAATGGGCTGAAGGCGACCAGGTGCCCTCCGAAAACGAGCTCGCGCGCGAATTCAACGTCGCGCGCATGACGGTCAACCGCGCGTTGCGCGAGTTGACCTCGGAGCAGGTCCTCACGCGTGTGCAGGGCTCGGGCACGTTCGTGGCCCGGCCCAAGTACGAATCGACGCTGGTGGCGATCCGCAGCATCTCCGACGAAATCGTCGCGCGCGGTCATCGCCATCAGGCGAACGTGCTGCACATCGGCGCGAGCATCGCCGACGAAGCGCTCGCCGAAGAAATGCAGGTGAGCGCGGGCAGTCCGGTGTTTCATTCACGCGTGCTGCATTTCGAAAACGACGAACCGGTCCAGCTCGAAGAGCGCTGGGTCAATCCGGTGGTCGCGCCTGAGTACGCGTTGCAGGACTTCACGAACACCACGCCGAATCAGTATCTGGTGCGCGTCGCGCCGCTGCAGCGCGTCGAGTACCGCATCGAAGCGTTGGCTGCAGATGCGGATACACGCGAGCTGCTGACGATGGATGAACTCGAACCGTGCCTCGTGCTGCATCGGCGCACGTGGTCGCAAAGCCAGGTCGCTTCGATCGCCAATCTCTGGCATCCCGGCAGCCGCTATCGCTTCACCGGACATTTCTGATTTCGCCGTATTTTCCGACTCATTTTCCCGAACATTTTCAAGCATTCCGAGGGCCACCATGAACAACCCGAAACACATCGACCCGCGTCTGGACCCGACCCGCACGATCCGCGCACCGCGCGGCGCGGAAAAGACCTGCAAGACCTGGATTGCGGAAGCCGCGTACCGGATGATCCAGAACAATCTGGACCCGGAAGTCGCCGAGCATCCGCATGCACTGGTCGTGTACGGCGGCATTGGCCGTGCCGCGCGTAACTGGGATTGCTTCGATCAGATCCTGACTTCGCTGAAGGACCTGAACGAAGACGAGACGCTGCTGATTCAATCGGGCAAGCCGGTCGGCGTGTTTCGCACGCATGCGGACGCCCCGCGCGTGCTGCTGGCGAATTCGAACCTGGTGCCGCATTGGGCGACGTGGGAACACTTCCACGAACTCGATCGCAAGGGCCTGATGATGTACGGCCAGATGACGGCTGGCAGCTGGATCTACATCGGCAGCCAGGGCATCGTGCAGGGTACCTACGAAACGTTCTTCTCGGTGGCGAACCAGCATTTCAACGGCGATCCTTCGGGCCGCTGGATTCTGACGGGTGGCCTGGGCGGCATGGGCGGCGCGCAACCGCTGGCGGCAACCATGGCCGGCTTCTCGATGATCGCAGTGGAATGCGACGAGACGCGTATCGACTTCCGTCTGAAGACGCGTTACGTCGACAAGAAAGCAGCGACGCTCGACGAAGCGCTCGCCATGCTTGAAGAAGCGAAGAAAGAAGGCAAGCCGGTGTCGATCGGCCTGCTCGGCAACGCAGCGGATGTGTTCGCTGAATGCGTGACGCGTGGCATCACGCCAGATTGCGTGACGGACCAGACCAGCGCGCACGATCCGATTCACGGCTACCTGCCGCAAGGCTGGAATGTTGAAGACTGGCGCGAGCGTCAAAAAACCGTGCCGGACAGTATCGTGCTGCCTGCCAAGCAGTCGATGGCCAAGCAGGTTCAGGCAATGCTCACACTGCAGGACCGTGGCGCCGCGACGCTCGACTATGGCAACAATATTCGTCAGATGGCGCTGGAAATGGGCGTGGAAAACGCGTTCGATTTCCCGGGCTTCGTGCCGGCGTACATCCGCCCGCTGTTCTGCGAAGGCAAGGGTCCGTTCCGCTGGGTCGCGCTGTCGGGCGATCCGGAGGACATCTACAAGACCGATGCGAAGGTCAAGGAACTGATCCCTGACGATCCGCATCTGCACAACTGGCTCGACATGGCGCGCGAACGCATTGCGTTCCAGGGTCTGCCGGCCCGGATTTGCTGGGTCGGCGTGAAGGATCGTTACCGTCTGGGCCAGGCGTTCAACGAAATGGTCAGGAACGGTGAGCTGAAGGCGCCGATCGTGATCGGCCGCGACCACCTCGACACGGGTTCGGTGGCAAGCCCGAATCGCGAAACCGAATCGATGAAAGACGGCTCGGACGCAGTCAGCGACTGGCCGCTGCTCAACGCACTGCTGAACACGGCGGGCGGCGCGTCGTGGGTCTCGCTGCATCATGGCGGCGGGGTCGGCATGGGCTTCAGCCAGCACTCGGGCGTTGTGATCGTCGCTGACGGCACGGACGCAGCGAAGGAGCGTCTCGGCCGTGTGCTGTTCAACGATCCGGCGACCGGCGTGATGCGTCACGCGGATGCAGGCTATGAACTCGCGCAGGAAACGGCGCGCGAGGCAGGCCTGAATCTGCCGATGCTGGGCCGTTGATCGTGTCGGTTGTCGGGAATAGGGCAACCACGACGCTCATTCGCGGCGCCGACCTTGTGGCGGCGCCGTGGAAGAACGGCGGCGGCGTCACGCGCGAAGTCGGGGCGTTTCCCGCAGGCGCTGGACTCGATGCATTCGTTTGGCGCGTAAGCATCGCCGACGTGGCGCAAGCGGGGCCGTTCTCGCGTTTCGCGGGTATCGACCGCACGTTGGTATTGTTGTCGGGCGCGGGCATGTTGCTCGACGAAACAGACGACACTGGCGTTCACGCCGTGAAGACGCATGCGTTGACGCAGCGACTCGACGTCGCCCAGTTTGCGGGCGAAGCGCAAATCGACGCACGCCTCGTCGACGGCGCCACGCGCGATTTCAACCTGATGGTCCGCCGTGGCGCGGCGGTGGGTGAAACAGAGGTGTGGCGCGGCGATACGCAACGCGCTTTGTCCGCGGATGTGGTGCTGTTGTTCTGCGCAAGCGGTTCGGTTTCGGTCACGCTCGGTGGCGAAGCCCAATCGCAAGCACTTGAGGCCGACGACACACTGCGCATCGACACGCCGAGCGCGCTGTCATGCACGGTCAAGGGCGCGGGCGCATTGCTCGCGATCAGCATCCGCTATACGTGATAACCGCAACGATGACGACGATTCGCGCGCGCGCTTAAATCCTGCCAAACGCCTGCTAAGGGCCTGGCAAAGCGCGCCGCGAACCACCACAGACACGCAACGAGCTGCAAGAGCACGCGATGAAGCAAACCGTCTGGCATCACCTGAAACTCTACCCCCAGGGCGATCCCGAACACACGCTGCCCGATGCCGCGATTGCCGTTGAAAACGGCAAGATCGCATGGCTCGGCGCAGCTTCAGAATTACCCGCTCAATACGCCGCGTGGCCGCGTGAAGATCTCCACGGCGCGTGGGTGACGCCGGGTCTCGTCGATTGTCATACGCATCTGGTGTACGGCGGCCAGCGCGCGGATGAATTCGCGCAGCGCCTCGCCGGCGTCAGTTATGAAGAAATCGCGCGGCAGGGCGGCGGCATCGTTTCGACGGTGCGCGCCACGCGTGCCGCCGACGAAGACTCGCTGTTCCGTCAATCGGCCGCGCGCCTCGAACCGCTCCTCACCGAAGGTGTCACGGCGGTCGAAATCAAATCCGGCTACGGCCTCGATCTCGCCAGCGAGCGCAAGATGCTGCGCGTCGCGCGCCAGTTGGGCGAGCGCTATCCGGTATCGGTCTATACGACGTTTCTCGGTGCGCACGCATTGCCGCCTGAATTCGCGGGAAGGGCCGATGCGTATATCGACGAAGTCTGCAACACGATGCTGCCCGCGCTTGCCGACGAAGGCCTGGTCGACGCCGTCGACGTATTTTGCGAGCGCATCGGTTTTTCGCTGGAACAGAGCGAGCGTGTGTTCCAGGCTGCGGAGCGCTACAAACTGCCGGTGAAGATGCACGCCGAGCAGTTGTCGAATGGCGGCGGCACGGCATTGGCCGCGCGTCACCATGCACTCTCCGCGGATCACCTTGAATTCCTCGACGAAGCCGGTGTTGCCGCGATGAAAGCGTCCGGCACCGTCGCCGTGCTGCTGCCCGGCGCGTACTACTTCATCCGCGAGACGCAATTGCCGCCTTTGGACTTGCTGCGGCGCTACCAGGTGCCGATCGCGATTTCCACTGATAGCAATCCCGGCACATCGCCCACCACCTCGCTGCTGTTGATGATGAACATGGCGACCACACTGTTCCGCATGACCGTGCCCGAAGTGCTGCAAGGCGTGACCTCGCATGCGGCGCGTGCGCTCGGCAAGGCGGACCAACATGGCTCGCTGGAAGCAGGGCGCGCGGCGGATTTCGCGGTGTGGTCGGTGGATTCGCTTGCCGAGCTGGCTTACTGGATTGGGCGTCCGTTGTGCGCGCGAGTCGTGCGTGCGGGCGAAACTGTTTATACGCGGCGTGATTTGAGCTAGGGCCTGAGAGATGATGCAATCAAAACAATCACTATTCGCCGATCACGCCTATCTACCCGACGGCTGGCGCCGCAATGTGCTGCTGGAATGGGACGCAAACGGTACGCTGACATCGGTTACGCCCGATACGGCGGCTGTGCCTGACGGTGTCCAAAAAGCCGCCGGCCCGGTGTTGCCAGGCATGCCGAATCTTCACTCGCACGCGTTTCAACGTGCGATGGCCGGCTTGACCGAGTATCGTGCGAACGCGACGGATAACTTCTGGAGCTGGCGCGATCTGATGTACCGCTTCGCCGCGCGGATCACGCCGGAAGGGCTCGCCGCTGTCGCACAGTGGCTGTACATCGAGATGTTGAAGGCGGGCTATACGTCGGTCTGCGAATTCCATTACGTGCACCACACGCCGGATGGCAGCCGCTATGCGAACCAGGCGGAACTGGCGCAGCGTGTCGTGGATGCGGCGTCGGCGAGCGGCATCGGCATGACGATGCTGCCCGTGCTGTACCAGTACAGCGGTTTCGGTTCGCGCGCCCCGCGTGAAGATCAGCAGCGCTTCATCAATACGCCGGAGAGTCTGCTCGATCTGCTCGGCACGTTGCGCGCGGCGCGTCCCGAGAGCGCTGCGTTGCGTTATGGCGTCGCGCCGCATTCATTGCGTGCGGTATCGGCCGATTCGTTGCGTGCGTTGCTGAACGGCGTCGATAGAAGCGCGCCGGTTCACATCCACATCGCCGAGCAAACCGCCGAAGTCGACGCCTGCCTCGAAACCGAAGGCGCGCGGCCGGTGCAGTGGCTGCTCGATCGCTTCGACGTCGATAGCCGCTGGTGCCTCGTGCACGCCACGCATGTCGATGCGAACGAAACGCTTGCGCTCGCGAAAAGTGGGGCGGTCGCCGGTTTGTGTCTGACCACCGAAGCCAATCTCGGCGACGGCATTTTCCCGGCACACGAATATCTCGACGCGCAAGGGCGTATCGGCGTCGGTTCGGATAGCCATATCGGGGTCGACTGGCGGGCGGAATTGCGTTTGCTCGAATACGGCCAGCGCCTCACGCGCCGGCAGCGCAATGTGCTCGCGTCGTCGCAGGCTACGCACGTGGCCGACCGTTTGTTTGACGCCGCGCTTGACGGCGGCGCGCATGCTACGGGGCGTGCGGTCGGCGCATTGCAGGCAGGCCGCCGTGCCGACTGGCTGGTGCTCGATCCGGATCATTCGAGCATCGCCGAGCACGCGCCGAACGCGTGGCTCTCGGGCGTTGTATTCTGCGAGCATGGCGAGTCACCGATTCGCGACGTCTACGCGGGCGGCGACAAGGTCGTCGACAACCGCCGCCATCGCGATGAGGAAGGCGCTTACGCACGCTATCGCGGGGCGCTCGCCGATTTGCTCAAGTGAGTTGCTGAAGTAAGCTGCTCGAGTGACTTGCCAGAGTGAAATGCTCGCTTGAATTGCTGAAGCCACTGAGCTTTCGACTTTTATCGATTTCATCGATTCCGGACTGACATGACTGCTTCGTCTACTGCAACTACTCCGCCGGTTTTATCGCTGCATCAGGGAAGCCTGCCGTTGCTGATTTCGATCCCGCATCTGGGCACGCAAATCCCCGCCGATATCGCCGCGACGATGACGCCGGTCGCGCAGCGCACCGACGACTGCGACTGGCACCTTGACCGTCTCTACGCGTTTGCGAGGCGCATGGGCGCGTCGATCCTGGCGCCGACCTACGCGCGTTATGTAATCGACCTGAACCGTCCGCCCGACGGCGCGAATCTGTATCCGGGGCAGGACACCACCGGTTTGCTGCCGGTCGATACCTTCGACAAGGAACCCTTGTATCTGGAAGGCCATCTGCCGACCGACGCCGAAGTCGCGCGCCGGCGCGATGCCTACTGGAAGCCCTATCACGATGCGCTGGCGGGCGAGCTCGCCGCGCTGAAGGCGAAGCACGGCAAGGTGCTGCTGTGGGAAGCGCATTCGATTCGCTCGCACGTGCCGCGTTTTTTCGAAGGACGTCTGCCGGATTTCAATTTCGGCACGTCGAACGGCGCCAGCGCGGTGGCCGGATTGGGCGAGGAATTGGCTGCTGTGGTCGAGCGGCATGGCGGTTATTCCGCCGTCTCCAATGGGCGCTTCAAGGGCGGGTATATCACGCGGCAGTACGGGCAGCCGTCGCAGGGTGTGCACGCGGTGCAGCTCGAGTTGTCGCAGATTACGTATATGGAAGAGCAGATGCCGTATGCGTATGACGAAAGGCTGGCGGTGAAGGTCGAGCCTTTGCTGGAAGAACTGGTGGCGACCGCGTTGGAGCGCGTCAAGGCGGGTTGACTGACTGGTCACGCGCGTCGAACCGGTCGGCGCCGCACTCGTTGCATTTCATCTAATCTTCCCTATGGCGTTCGTGGCGCTTCGCATTGCGCGAGGCCGCTGCGACGCTCTCTCACAGCGCAAAGGTGTAACAGCATGTGTCCGTGATTGCATGCTGCCGGTTTCGCGCAGAACTTATAGGGCGTTGAAGAACATGCCGGTACGCGCGCCCTGGCGGTCATAAAAAAGCCCCGCGTAAAGCGGGGCTCTTGGATACCACCTTCAGTTCACCCTCGCGGGCGAGACCTAGCCGTTAGTGGCAGCGGTTTTCCCAGTGATGGTGGACGCGCACTTTGTGGCATTCCTTGTGATGATGCTCGTAGGCTTGGGCGGGAGCGATCGCGCTCAGGGCGACTACGGCTGCTGCGAGGGCAAGAATGACTTTCTTCATTACAAAATCCTTAATCGACGTGATGGTGCTAAGGCTACAGCACGATGCGTGCCGCAACGGTGCGAAAGGATGCCACAGATCGCGCGCTCAGCACAGGAACACTGACCGAATGCATGGGTCAACTCAAAACGACGGGCTTCGTGGCGTTTTATCCCCGGGTGCCGGTACAGCGTAGCGTGTAATTTCGACACATCTGCAGCCGCCATATGTTCGCCCCGGGATTGCGCGCCACGCCGTGAAACAGCTACCCTTTCAAAACGATGACGCGGGCGAACGTGTCGTCCATACATCGGGCAAAAAGATGGAAGACCCAGCGATGGAAGATTCCGACGAATTGCTGCTCCCGGTCTGGCGAGCGAACCTGGTGCTGCTGACCCGCGAGGTCGGCGCGGCGACGCGTCTCGCGCGCATGATGACCTTTTCCGCCAGCTACCTGAAATTGATGTTGTCCGGCCAGCGCGAATTCAGCGAGGAGTTCGTGCGCGGTATCGAGGCGGTGACGGGCTTGCCGACTGGCTGGATGAACGTGTCGCATACCGAGCAGGACATACCGGCCAACGCGCGCGAGGCAATCGACAATGAACAGCCGCTAGCGCGGTTTCGTGGCACGGCGCATCCGGTGCGCAAGAAGTCGGTGCTGCGGCCGCCAGAGCCGATTTTCGGCCAGGCGGGCCCGGCCAAGCGCGTGGAAGAAGAGACGCTCGACGCCGAAGCGCATCGGCGTCAGGCGCACTTCCGCAAAGTGCGCGATCTGGCGATGCAGGACGTGCGGCGCTTCGAGCGGCACTTGAGTCATGCGCCGGTGGAGCTTGCGTCGATGCGATCCAAAGTGGAGGACGTGATCGCCGCCGCCGATCTCGACGACCCGATTCAGGCCGATCTGGTCGGCCGGCTCGAGCAGATCGAAAAGCATCGGCATTTACTGCTTAGGCACGTGGAGCGGTTGCAGGCTTTGCTCGGGCAAATCGGGGGAGGGGATTGATGCCGGCGTTGTCGCCGCTGATTGCGCGGGCCTGTGCCGTCGCCCTCGATGCTGGCGACGCGGTGTGGGACCAACTTGCTGTCGAACTGGCCGTCTCGCCGCTCAAGGCGGCGGACGCCTTGACGCGTGCGGAACCGCGCGCAAGCGCCGCGGCCTGATCGCGCATGACCCCGTGCGCTGCGTTCATGAAGATGGCCGTCGCGTTGGCGCTGGTTGCGTGCGCAACCGCCGCGCAGGCTGAGGGGAGTGCCGCGAGCGCTCCGGGCGCCTCCAGCACCTCCAACGTTTCCAGTGGCTCCAACGGCTCCAATGCCTCCAGCACCTCCAGCACCTCCAACGACGACCTTTCACCCTCGACAATGGAGCGTGACGTCCATCTCTTCGTGATCCAGAAAGACGGCTCCGTCGAAGAACACGACGACACGATCCTGCGGGCCAACACGACCAGCGGCGTCGACGATATCGCGCAACGCTATGTGTGGTTCAACAAGGACATCGAGCAGGTGCAATTGCTGGTCGCGGAAACAATCGACCCGAACGGCGTCGCGCATCCGGTCGGCCCCGAGGCGATCCGCGATGTACAGGAACCCCGCTCGGCGGGCGCGCCGAGTTTCGAAGACGGGGTATTGCGCACAGTAATTTTTCCGGGCGTCGAACCCGGTTCGCGCGTGCATCTGGCGTTTCGCAAAACCCGCACGAAGCCGCTGCAGGTGGGCACGTTCGCCTACCTGGTCGAACCGACGCGCGACCCCGTCGAGATGCAGCGTTTGATCTTCGACCTGCCCACTGACGTGCCGCTCTATGCCGATGCGCGCGGCTACGTCGCGCTGCCACCGGTCACGGCAAATGGCCGCACCCGCTATGAGTTCAACTACCGGCACGGACCGTATGCGCCGCTCGAAGCAGGCGCGGTGGGCTATACGAACTGGGGCGACCGGCTGATGGTGTCGACGGTGCCGGACTTCGCGAGTTTCGCCGCGCGTTACCGCGGCCCGGCTGCCGACGCGACGATGAGCGACCCGGCGATCGTCCAGCTCGCGCAGAGTCTGACCGGAGAGGCCAGCGACCCGCGCGCGAAAGCGCGGATACTGTACGACTGGATGCGTTTGAATATTCGCTACGTCGCGCTGTTTCTCGGCGAGACGGCGGCGATCCCGCATAAGGCGATCGACATTCTGCACAACCGCTATGGCGACTGCAAGGATCACGTCGCGTTGTACAGCGCGCTATTGGCGGCGGTCGGCATCCGCAGCGAGGCCGTGCTGCTCAATCTTGGGCCGTACTACAGCTTGCCTTCTGTGCCGGGGTATGGAGAAAGCGCGATCAATCATGCAATCGTCTGGATTCCTGATCTATCGTTATTTGCCGACACCACGGCAGGCGGCATGGGTTTTGGTTATCTGCCGCCGAGCGTGATGGACCGGCCCGTTTTGCTGGTCGACGAAGGCATGCTGGCGCGCACGCCGGCCACCCAGTTGCGCGAGCGCACGGCGCGCCTGCAGATCGACGTCGATGAGAGCGGGGCGGCGAACTACGCTTATCGCGTGGAAGATGCCGGCTATACCGCGGAGCTCGAACGCAATATGTTTCGACGCGCAACGCGGCAGCGTACGCAGCAGATCGCCGCGAATCGTCTGTTGCTGACCGGCTTGCATGGCACGGCGCACTTGCTTACCGGCGACGTGGCCGCTACAGACGGAGCGTTTTCCACGTCGATGCAGGGAATGGTCGAGCACTTTGTCTGGACCGACGGCACGACAGCCGTGGCGGCCCTGACGAGCTTGTCGGGCGGAATGGCGGGGCAGGTGCAGGCGTGGCTTGCGGAGCCTGCCAGGACGCAGCCGTGGGCTTGCATCGGCGGGGAATTCGACGAGACGCTGGAAATGACGCTGCCGAGGTTCGCCCGCGTGACAGATGTGCCGCCGGATGCCACGGTGAAGGATCGTTTCTTCGAGTTTTCTTCTCACTACGTGTTCGATCCTGCCGCGCGGGTCTTGCAGGTCAGGCGACATCTTCGAGCCGCGTTTGGGCATCAGATGTGCTCTGCCGATGAATTTGCGGGCGTGAAGGATGATCTTGTCCGGATCGAGCGGGATCTCGATGCCGAGGTGGTGGTCAAGACGATGAAGTAGAGGGTGTTAGCGCTCTGCAGCGCCTCGCGTCAGTCAGTGTGTGCGCCTGCTGCGATGCCTTTCCACCGCAACAGGCGCACACACTTATGCCGGCGCCAGAGGCAACAGGACCTTAACTGCCGCTCTTGGTGACAACTGGAACCCAATTCCCGCTCTTCACCTGGTAGAGCGTCGAAGCCCCGCTTTTCAGTGCGCCGGTGTTGTCAAAAGAAATCTTCCCGGTGACGCCGTCAAAATCAATCGTCTTGAGAACAGGTCGATAAACCGCCGGTGAGGTGGATTTAGCCTGCTGCATCGCCCTGATCGCGGCCCATGCCCCGTCATATCCAAACGGCGCGTACGACAGGATATCCACCCCGAAGCGCTTCTTGAACTTCGCGGAAAAATCCTTGCCGCCCGGCAACTGGGCCAACGGTCTGCCATATTCCCAGGCCATCACGCCTTCGGCCGGGTCGCCCGCGAGCTTGATGAAGTCCTGGTCCATCACGCCGCCACCACCCACCAGCTGCGCAGTCATCCCCAATTGTTTCATCCGCTTCGCGAAGCCCGCCGCCTGTGTATCCAGGCCGCCGAAGAAAATCAGATCCGCATTGGTCGCCTTGATCTTGGTGATCTGCGTGCTGAAGTCCACCGCGTGATTGTCGGTGTATTCGCGCGTCACGATGTTGCCGCCATGCGCCTTCACCGCCTTCTCGAACTCGTCGGCCTCGCCCTGGCCGAACGCGGTGCGGTCGTCGATGATCGCAATGCGTTTGGCCTTCGTCACCTCGACGGCGTAGACGCCCGCGTTGCCGGCGTTCTGAGCGTCGGTGGAAATCACCATGAAGGTGTTCGCAAAGCCTCGCCCGGTAATGATCGGATTGGTCGCGGCCGGATCGATCACCGGAATGCCGGCCTGCTCGTACACCTGCGAGGCAGGAATCGTCGTGCCCGAATTGAAGTGGCCCACGACCGCCGATACGCCCGCGTCGACCAGCTTCTGCGCGGCCTGCACGCCGACGCGCGGGTCGGCCTGATCGTCCTCGGAGACGATCTCGAATTGCGCGACCTTGTCGCCGATCTTGATCTTCTGCGCGTTGGCTTCTTCGATTGCAAGCCGGACACCGTTTTCCAGATCCTTCCCGTAGCCGGCGTTGGCGCCCGTCAGCGGCGCGGCGAAGCCGATCTTCACCGGCAGGTCGTCGGCGAAACTGGCGAGCGGCGCGATCGCGAAGGTAGCGCCAACAAACAGAGCAAGCGGTTTCAGCGTGTTGCGAAGACTCATGGTCTCTCTCTCCATCGACAGTTTCAGGTGTGAAAGCGGCAAGGCGGTAACGCTGGATCGACGCGCAAGCATGGGTTTGGCTTCCCATGGCGCGCGGCATCAAGGGTACGGATGATCGGTCGCCATTAACAATGCTGGAATACGCCCATAGAAAGTCCCCTTGGGGACCCCCGTAGGAAGTCCCCCGGCCCGAGGGAAGTCCCCTTGGGGGATTGGGGACGCGCAATGGCGTTCACATGCCGGTCATCTGGCGCGAATATAGAAAGCCAATTTGCCATCGTCTTGGCAGTTCGCGGCGCTTTGAATGAGCATTTCGGCATAGGGCGCGCAGCGCCTGGGCTGGCGGCCTGTCAGCGGCGGCGCGCGGGTGCGGATTGCGGCATATGCTTAAGAAAGCGGAATGGCAGATACGCCGTTGAAAAAGCCTTGCGATGCGACTCAGGGAAGCGGATCAGGAAGCCGGCGCGAGCGCGCCGGCGTTACTGCAGTTGCGCATCCGCGAAATACGGCCTGCGCGAATACGCTGATAAAAACGACCACTCAGCCGGACAAAAAAGCGGGCTAATGCAGCGCCCTCAGTGCTCGCCTTGCTGGCGCAGCAACTCTTCACGCAGACGCAGCAGCGGCGCCTTGGTTTCTTCGTCGGCCCAGGTGTCGAGGTCGTCGATCGCGCGCTGGCAGCCGTCGAGCACCAGGTCGAGGTCCACCGGCACGCCGTTGTTCAACGCGAATTCGATCGTCTCGGCGAACTGTTGGCACTCGTCCTCGCCGTACGAAATATCGAGGTTGTCGGCGATCACTTCGGCGATGTTGCTGCGTGCCTTGTCGTCGGGCGTCACCATGTCGACAATGCCGCGTGCCACCGCCGGCGAATAGTAAAGCGCGATGTCGAGCCACTGTGCGGGGTCGAAGTCGGCCTGGTCGAACTGGTTCTCGAAGTACTCGATTGCTTCCTGCTCGTGCGCTTCGTCCGCGTCGACGCTCATGCACAACTGCTCAAAAAATTCTTCCCGCTCGCTGCGGATGTAACCGTCCATCGATGCCTCGTTTGCTGAATGCCGGATGCTGAATGCCGGATGCCGGATGCCGGATGCCGGATGCCCGGACGCCGGACGCCCGACGCCCGGACGCCTGAAAAATGCGGTGCGGGCGGGGGAATGCCTCGCCCACGCGGCACGCATTATAGGACGCCCGGCTGACAAGCGCGGGTCACGTGGCCCGCGGGCAGATTGTGCTGTGCGGTCGGCGTACCCAAAGCAGCGCGTCTTCAGGCAGGCCGTGACGAGATCGCGCCGTGTAACCGCAGTTCTCTCTGCCGATCTACGCCGTCTCCGCCACCCAGGCGTCGAACCATTCCCGCGGCTGCGCGATTTCGTTCTGTGCGGCCACCAGTTCCAGTTCATAGCGCCCAGCCTGCCAAGTCGCTTTCACCACCGCGTTCACGGCGGCCAGCGTGTGCTCGAAGGCCGCGCGGATCGAATCGCCCAGCAGCGTGCGCGCGATAAACACCGCGCTCGTCAGATCGCCGACGCCCACCGGCTGCCGCGCGAACGGGTAGAGCGGACGCTGCCCCATCCAGGCCTCGCGCTCGGTGACGACCAGCATGTTGAAACGGTCGGCGGGGCTGTTGCGATCGAGCAGATGTTTGACCAGCATGAGCTTCGGCCCGCGGGCAATGACCTCGCGGCAGGCGGTCACGGCTTCCTCGAGCGTGTCGATTTCGCGGCCTACCAGCCGTTGCAACTCGGAATGGTTCGGCGCCATCGCGTCAGCGACCGTCGGCATGGTGCGGACAAGAAATTCCTGGATGCCCGGTTCGACCTTGCAGCCGCTCGCGGCGCCCATCACCGGATCGCAGAAGTACCACGCGCGCGGATTGGCGGCTTTCACGGCCTTGACGATCTCCAGCACCGATTGCGCTTGCTCGGGCGTGCCCAGATAGCCGGACAGCACGGCATCGCAGCGCGGCAGCATGCCGATCGCGCCGATCCCTTCGACGAGCTCTTCCATCTGCGAGGCCTCGATCGCCCCGCCGGTCCAATGGCCGTACTGCGTGTGGTTCGAGAACTGCACGGTATTGAGCGGCCAGACATTGACGCCGAGCCGGCGCATCGGAAACACGGCCGCGCTGTTACCGGCGTGTCCGAAGACGACATGTGACTGGATGCTCAGAACGTTTTTCGTCATGGTGTGGCCCGCGCAAGGGGTTATGCGCGATCAATGAGAACGGACGGATGGCCGCGATAACGAACCGGCCTTGGCCGGGCGCCTGATGCGGCGTGACTGTTTTCAGATAGTGCAAGAAAAATGCGCGATCTGCATAGTCAGGAAACAATACATGAGTTTGTCGCCCGCGAGTTGATCCGTCCCCGCGTTGTTGCGTCGAACCATCAAACGGGTGGGGATCAGGCGAGTTCGCGATACAGCGCCAGATAGCGCTCGGCCGAGGCGCCCCAGCCGAAATCCTGACGCATCGCGCGGCGTTGCGTGGCTTTCCACTCGGTGCGGCGTTCATGGAGCGCGAACGCGCGGCGGATCGCCGCGGCAAGGCCCTTCGGCTCGAATCGTTCGAACACGAAGCCGGTGGCGAGATCGTCGGCGAGATTTTCGAGCGACGCGTCGACCACCGTGTCCGCCAGGCCGCCGACGCAATGCACGAGCGGCAGCGACCCATAAGCCAGTGCATACAGTTGCGTCAGCCCGCAGGGTTCGAAGCGCGACGGCACCGCGATCACGTCGCTGCCCGCGACGATCGTGTGCGCGAGTGTTTCGTCGAAACCCAGTTCGACCGCCACGGATTCCGGATGCATGTGCGCGACGCGTTTCAAACCGTTCTCAAGCGCCGGGTCGCCGGTGCCGAACACCACCAGCTGGCCGCCGCGTTTGACAATTTCGGGGACCGTCTCGAGAAGCAGGTCGAGGCCTTTCTGTTCGGTCAGCCGGCTCACCACGCCGAATAGCAGTGCGTCGCTTTTCTGCGCGAGGCTGAAGCGCTTCTGCAACGCCTCCTTGCACGCCAGTTTGCCGGCCAGACGGGAGGCTGTGTAGTGATCTTCGAGCAGCGCGTCGGTGGCGGGATTCCACACCGCGTAATCGACACCGTTCAGAATGCCGCTCAGATCGTGCGAGCGATGGCGCAGCAATCCATCGAGGCCGCCGCCCTGGGCGAGTGTCTGGATTTCGCGGGCGTAGGTCGGGCTGACGGTGGTGATGCGGTCGCTGTAGTAGAGGCCTGCCTTGAGGAACGACAACTGCCCATAGAATTCGACGCCGTGCACGCTGAAGAAGTCATCCGGCAACCCCAACTGGCTGAACTGATGCGCCGGAAAGACACCCTGATACGCGAGGTTGTGCACCGTGAAGACGCTGCGCGCGAACGAGCGGCCGTGCTGCCGTTCAGCCGCCTTCAGATAGGCGGGCGCGAGTCCGGCATGCCAATCGTGTGCGTGGACGATCTGCGGCGCCCACGCCGGGTCGAGGTGCTGTGCCAGTTGGGCGGCGACCCAGCCGAGCAGGGCGAAGCGTTGCGCATTGTCGCCGTACGGTACGTGTTCGTCGTTGAGATAGGGATTGCCGGGCCGGTCGTACAGTGTGCCGGCGCGGATCACGTAGACGATCAGACCGTTCGACGGCAGCGTGCCCTGTTCGAGCGTGACGCCCGGCGAGTCGAAACGGCGGCCCAACTGCGCTACCGGCCGCAAGTCGGTCAAGCCGGCGACCACCGCCGGAAAGCCGGGCAGCAGCGCCCGCACATCGGCGCCGCGCTCGATCAGCGCGGGCGGCAACGCGCCCGCGACGTCGGCGAGACCGCCCGTTTTGAGGAGGGGATACAGTTCGCTTGCGACGTGCAGGGCGCGAATCGTCATAGGCTCGGTCTCGTTCCTGTTAATACGGGGTGTGCGCAAGGTCTACTTGCGCGGCAGGACGGGCGGCGGCTTCGCCAGCCCGTTCGTTTTGCCGTCCCGGCGAGGATCACGTCCCCTTCTGCCGCAGTGCTTCGGGCGTGACCAGCACGACGCCGTCGTCGGTGCGATAGAAGCGTTCGGCGTCGGCCACCGGATCTTCGCCGATCACCGTGCCGTCCGGAATGGTACAGCCGCGGTCTATCACCACTTTCTGCAGCCGGCAGCTCGCGCCGATGGTGACCTGCGGCAACAAGACTGCCTCATTGATATTACAGAACGAACTCACTTTCACGTTCGACGACAGCACCGAGCGCGAAATTTGCGACCCCGAGATCACGCAGCCGCCGCACACGATCAGATTGTTGCCGGAACCTTGCAGGCCCTTCATGTCGCGCACGAACTTGGCGGGCGGCAACTGCTCCTGATACGTCCAGATCGGCCAGTTGCGATCGTACAGGTCGAGCGTCGGGATGGTGGAGGCGAGGTCGAGGTTGGCTGCCCAGTAGGCGTCGATCGTGCCGACGTCGCGCCAGTATGGCTCTACGTTCGGGTCCGACGACACGCACGACATGCTGAAAGGATGAGCGATCGCGGTGCCTTGCGTGACGACCCGCGGCAGGATGTCTTTGCCGAAATCGTGATCGGTGTCGACGCTCGAGATGTTCTCTTCGAGCAGCGAATACAGGTAATCGGCGCTGAACACGTAGATGCCCATGCTGGCGAGCGCCGAATCAGGACGGCCCGGCATAGCGGGCGGATCGGCGGGTTTCTCGACGAAGCCAGTCACGCGGCGGTTTTCATCCACATGCATCACGCCGAAGGCCACGGCTTCCATGCGCGGCACCTCGATACAGCCGACCGTGCAATCCGCGCCGCTTTCCGCGTGATCCGCGATCATGCGCGTGTAGTCCATCTTGTAGATATGGTCGCCCGCCAGCACCACCACGTATTTCGGCCGGATCGAGCGGATGATGTCGAGATTCTGGAACACGGCGTCCGCTGTGCCGCGGTACCAGTGGGCGCCCTCCACACGCTGCTGCGCCGGCCACAGATCGATGAATTCGCCGAATTCGCCGCGCAGGAAGCCCCAGCCGCGCTGCAGGTGGCGCAAGAGCGAGTGCGCCTTGTATTGCGTGACCACCGCGATGCGGCGGATACCGGAGTTCAGACAATTGGAGAGCGCGAAGTCGATGATCCGGTATTTGCCGCCGAAGTGCACCGCCGGTTTGACGCGCTTGTTGGTGAGCGGCCCGAGCCGCGTGCCCCGTCCGCCCGCGAGGACGATGGCGAGGGTGGTGCGTTGCAGATCGTTCAGCCGTGCCGGAGTTTCCATGTCTGTCTCCTTTGTCGACCGGAATTAGCGCTTTGGCGCTTACTCCGGTCCCATGCAAGTTATTGCGGTCGGCCAGAGTGGGCGCTTTAGCTGTCGACCGGCGTTAGCGCATTAGCGCTTACTTCGGCCTCATGCAAAGCACTGACTCCGGTCCCATGCAAGATAGTTGCTGATTAGTATGCCCCGGATGGTCTTGTGCACTCGCTCCGCACGATTGATTCGTGCTGCCAGGCGGCTTTCGTCTTCGCGGGCCCGTCTGCTAGTTCTAGCACCGATTTGCCGCGGGCGAATAGTGTGAATTGTGCGGATGCAACTCGCGCGGCCGCCTTGCGAACGATCAACCCTTGCACCGTACTCATCCGTGCGCCACAACACATAGGGCGTAAGGCGAACCGTCGCAATATGCGTGCCACACCGGTCGACGCCGCCTTGAGCCTGCGCGCGCGGCAGCAGAGTCCGGCGGCGCGTCGTAGAATCGTCCGCTCTGAAAGGGGTGTGGGCGTTGGTTTGTCAGCGCGCGCGGCCCGCATGCTTCCCGCCGATTTCTCTTTGCAAGAAAACGATCGATGAATTTCCGCCGCCAGTCTTTGTTCGCCATCTTGAGCGCCTGCGTGCTAGCCGTTGCGCCCGGTGCTTTCGCCGTCACGCCGGTTAGCGCCGCCGTTGCGGGTAGTCCGGTGAGTCCGGCTAGTTCGGATCGTTCCGATCGTTCCATTATCCAGCCCGGTCCGGCGGCTGCCGGCGCCGCGCCGGTTGCAGCCGTCGACAATAGCGGTCCGGCGTACGGCCCCGAGTTGCAGGGCTTCAACTATCCGGCGCCGGTCGGGCAATACGACTTCACCTCGCAGGGCGTGGCGCTGCATATGGCGTACATGGATATCAAGCCGGAACACGCGAACGGTCGCACGGCCGTGTTGCTGCACGGCAAGAACTTTTGTGCGGCGACGTGGGAGGCGACCATTCATCGTCTGAGCGACGCCGGCTATCGGGTGATCGCGCCGGACCAGATCGGCTTTTGCAAATCGAGCAAGCCGGAGCACTATCAGTACAGTTTTCAGCAACTGGCGCGCAATACGCATGCGTTGCTCGCGTCGCTCGGCGTGACTGATGCGACTGTAATCGGCCATTCGACCGGCGGCATGCTCGCGATACGCTATGCGCTGATGTATCCGCATGAGACCCAGCAACTGGTGCTGGTCGATCCGATTGGCCTCGAGGACTGGAAGGCGAAGGGTGTCCCCTCCTTATCGGTCGACCAATGGTACGAGCGTGAGTTGAAGACGACTGCGGACGGCATTCGCCGCTACGAACAGGCGACCTATTACGCCGGCCAGTGGCGCGCGGACTATGAGCCGTGGGTACAGATGCTGGCGGGGATGTACCGCGGCCCCGGCAAACAGATCGTGGCGTGGAATTCCGCGTTGCTGTACGACATGATTTACACGCAGCCGGTGGTGTATGAGTTGGGCCACCTGAGCATGCCGACGCTGCTGCTGATCGGCCAGAAGGACACGACCGCGACTGGCAAGGACGCGGCGCCGCCCGAGGTGCGCGCGAAGATCGGCCATTACCCCGAACTGGGCAAGGCCGCCGCGAAGGCGATTCCGCACGCGACGCTCGTCGAATTCGCCGAATTGGGGCACGCGCCGCAGATGCAGGATCCGCAGGCGTTTCATAAGGCGCTGCTCGATGGCTTGGCGGCGGTGCCGTCTAATCGGTGAGGTTCAGCGCGCCGTTTGAGTTTTGGCCGAACTCCAAGCCAAGGCGTGGGCTTGAGTTGAAGCGTTTTGACCGAAGTCAGAACCAGGGTATGAGTTTGATTTGAAGCCCGGAATTTAGTTTGAACTCGCACGGCCTGACCGGGCGCGGTGAGGATTGCGGCGGGACAATCTGATGTTCGTGTACTAAGGGTAGCCAGCCGATCGGCGAAAAAAATAAGGGCGGCCCTTACTAATACAGGCCACGCTTTTCTGTTACTTGCCGGCGTCGCTACTTGCTGGCGCCCAACGCTTCGCGTACTTGCGCGCCGATTTCGAACGACCGCAGCCGCGCATTGTGATCGTAGATCTGCGCGGTCAGCATCAATTCATCCGCGCCGGTCTGATCGATGACAGACAGCAGTCCTTCGCGTACCACATCGCGATCGCCGATGACGGAGCACGCGAGCGAATGCGCGACGCCTTTTAACTCCATCTCCGACGCTTCGAGGCGCTCGACTGGCGGCTGCAGCTGACCGGGCGTGCCGCGCCGCAGATTGATGAACTGCTGCTGCAGCGAAGTGAACAGACGGCGCGCTTCGTCGTTGGTATCGGCGGCGAAAAGGTTGACGCCGACCATTGCGTAGGGCTTATCGAGCGTTGCCGACGGACGGAATTGTTCGCGATAGACCTTGAGCGCGGTGAACATATGATCGGGCGCAAAGTGCGACGCGAACGCGAACGGCAGACCGAGTGCCGCGGCCAGTTGCGCGCTGTATAGCGACGAGCCGAGCAGCCACAGCGGCACACGCAGACCTGCTCCGGGGACGGCGCGAATGCGCTGGCCTGGCACGGGGTCGGCGAAATAGCGTTGCAACTCGACGACGTCGTCGGGGAAGGACTCCGCACTATTTTGCAGATCGCGGCGCAGCGCGCGGGCGGTGCTTTGATCGGTGCCGGGTGCGCGGCCGAGGCCCAGGTCGATGCGGTCCGGATAGAGTGAGGCGAGGGTGCCGAACTGTTCCGCGATGACGAGCGGTGCGTGGTTCGGCAGCATGACCCCGCCGGAGCCGACGCGGATTGTCCTGGTGCCACCGGCGACGTGGCCGATCACCACCGCGGTGGCCGCGCTGGCGATGCCGGTCATGTTGTGGTGCTCCGCTAACCAGAAGCGGCGGTAGTGCCAGTTTTCCGCGTGCTGGGCGAGGTCGAGTGTGTTTCTGAACGCGTCCGCGGGGGTGGCACCTGCGGTGACCGGCGATAGGTCTAGGACCGAGAAGGGGATCATTTTCTGTTCATTTGCTGTTTCGGGCGCTTTCGCGCGGTGGGGCATTGTGGCAAAGGTTTTGTTTTTCTGCCGGTGGCTCGGCGATGTCCACGTTCGTGGAAGGGGGTTTGGTTGGTTGTTTGCCTGTGCGGTGTTTGTTTTTCTGTATGCCTGGGGTGTTGGGCTTTTCTTGATTTTTTCGCCTGCGCGGCGCTTTCTGTCTGTTTGCTTATGGCTTTGGCCTTTCCTTGAATTGTTAGTGGTCTATTAGTGTTCGCCCCTGTGCGGGGCAGGCACTTACTTTCTTTGCCGCCGCGTAACTATTCAGCAGCCGGAAGCGGCGAAACGACGAATCCGGCGAAGCCCAAAGCCAGCGCATCGATCAGCGAACGGTTCTGTTTGCGCAGACTGGCAAGGTAGGAGCGGATCGTGCAGAACGCTTCCATGCCTGATACCGCACGGAAACACCCTGAGATTTTCTGTTTGAGCTTGGGCATGCGGATATCGCGTTCGGCCTGGTTGTTGTCGAACGGTACCCGGTGATCGGCAATGAAGCGCCACACCTGGCTCG
>NZ_JABBGJ010000041.1 GCF_012927345.1 Paraburkholderia polaris | reverse complement strand
CCGAATCAGGTGGCCGATCTGTTCCGCACCGGATCGCTCGATATCGGCGGCATCTATTCCCCGGCCTTTTTCCCCGACCAGATCCGCAAGCCCGAGTACAAGATGGGCGTGACCTACGGCATGAAGGAAGGCTTCGCCACGCAACTGATGTTCACGGTGATCCCGAAGTCGCACCCCGCCGACAGCGATCTGATCCACGCGTTCATCAACCATTCGCTCGACGCCGGCGTGCAAGGCCGCATGGCTGCCGACGTGCTGAACGGCCCGGTCAATTCGAAGGCGGTGATCCCGGCTGAGAGTCGCGCGTTCGTACCCAGTCCGAAGCAGATCGCCGAAAAGGCTGTCCTGCACGACGACAAGTCGCTCGCCGCGGTGCAAGCTGCGTGGATCAAGCGCTACACCGAGATCTTCGCAGCATGACCACGATGCCCGCGCTCTCCTCGCGGCGCACTTCCGGTGCGCCGGACGATCCGGCGTCCGCCGCACCCGGCGCCGCGTTGGCGAACGCGCGGCCGTGGCTGCTGCTGACGCCGATCCTCGTGTTTCTTGCCGTGCTCGCGGCAGCTGCGCTCGTGGTGCTGCGGATGAGTTTCGGCACCACCGGCAACGAGTGGCACGGCTTCACCTTGCAGAACTACGCGGATCTGGCCGATAGCTACTTCATGAAGTCACTTTGGATCACGCTCAAACTCGCCTTTCAGAGCATGATCTGCGCGGTGCTGCTGGCGATCCCGGTCGCGCTCGCGATGGCGCGCACCGAGTCTCGCCTCGCGCGCCGGCTGCTGCTGGCCGGCGTGCTGTTGCCACTGCTCGTCAATCTGCTGCTGCAAGGCTATGGCTGGCTGGTGATCCTGGGGCCGGCCGGTTTGCTCAATCACGCACTGCTCGCAACCCGGCTCATCGACCGGCCGGTGCTGTGGCTGTATCGCGAGCATGGCGTGTTGCTCGGCTTGATCCAGACTGCGTTTCCGCTTGCCGTGCTGCCGTTGTCGAGCGCGATGCGTGCGGTGTCGCGCTCATACGAAGAAGCCGCGGCAACGCTCGGTGCGAGCCGCTGGCAGACCCTGCGCCACGTGATGCTGCCGCTGGCGATGCCCGGACTCGTGTCCGGCGCGCTGCTGGTGTTTGCCTATAACGCCAGCGCGTTTGCCGTGCCGCTGCTGCTCGGCGGACGCCGTGTGCCGATGCTCGCCGTGCTGGTCCACGACCAGGTCGCGCCGCTTTTGAACTGGCCCGCTGCATCGGCATCCGGCGTCGTGCTCATGGTTGCGACGCTGACTGTGATGACAATCTCGCAGCGCCTCGTGCGTCGCACGCAACATCTCGAGGAGACTTCCGCATGAGCACGCCCACCTCCTCACTGCGATTGCGCTCGCTACGCCTGCCCACCACGATGCCGGGCCAGCTTGGCAAGCCCGCCGCGTTGCTTGCTGCGATCGTCCTGTTCCTCGCCGCGATGCCGATCCTGACGATGATCACGATGTCGTTCAGCGCGTCGGACACGCTCGAATTTCCACCGTCCGGCTACAGCCTGCAGTGGTATCGCGCGGCGTGGCACAACTTCGTCTCACCCGAGGCGAGCGACACGCTGTCGATGGGCAGCGCCCTCAGCACCAGCCTGATCGTCGCCGTCTCGACGATGATCATCGCCACGCTCGTCTCGGTGCCGGCCGCCTATGCATTGAGCCGTTACCGCTTTCGCGGCAAGTCGGCGGTCGAACAACTGGTCGCGTTGCCGCTCGTCTATCCGCTGGTGATGCTCGGCCTGTCGCTGTTGCTGGTGTTCAACGTGCTGCCGGTCGAACTCGGCGTGTTCCGGCTGATCATCGCGCATGTGATTCTCGCGCTGCCGTTCACGGTGAAGAACTGCGCGGCCTCTGTGGCCTCGATCGGCCCGGAGTTCGAGGAAGCCGCCTGTGTGATGGGTGCAAGTCCGCGCAGAGCGCTCTTCGACGTCGTGTTGCCATTGATGCGCCCAGGCATCCTCGCCGGCATGCTGTTTGCCTTCATCATCTCGTTCAACGAATTCACGGTGACGTTTTTTCTTTACGGCATCAACACGATGACGCTGCCGGTATGGCTCTATAGCCGCACGGTGTCGTCGCTCGATCCGACTGTGTTCTCGTTCGCGGTTTTTATCGTCGCGATCGACTTCGCGCTGATCTGGTTGCTCGAAAAGCTGATCGGCGATGAAGGCGTTGCTCTCTGATTCCGTATTGATTGCGCTTCGATTCCGTGGCGATTCTGGCTCAAGCAGGAAATCTTCATGACTCATTTGACATTGCAGGCCGTGACCAAGCGCTTTAACGCCGCGTATGCCGTCGACCACGTCGACCTGAGCGTGCCGGACGGCAAACTGGTTTGCTTCCTCGGGCCGTCCGGCTGCGGCAAGACGACCTTGCTGCGCATGATTGCCGGGCTCGAAACGCCAAGCTCCGGCAGCGTGAACTTCGCCGGCCGAGATATCACGCATCTGCCCGCCAACCGGCGCGACTTTGGCATGGTGTTCCAGTCGCTCGCGTTGTTTCCGCATATGACGGTGGCGGAGAACGTTGCTTATCCGCTGCGATTGCGCAAAACGGACAAGGCGGCGCAAAGCCGCCGCGTCACGGAACTGCTTGAGTTGATCCAGTTGCCGCATATGGCGAACCGGCCGGTCACGCAACTCTCCGGCGGCCAGCGGCAACGCGTGGCGATCGCGCGCGCAATCGCATCGCAACCGAAACTGCTGCTGCTCGACGAACCGCTCTCCGCGCTCGATGCCAAGCTGCGCGAAGCGATGCAGGTGGAAATCCGCCTGCTGCAACAGCGTCTCGGCATCACGACAATCATGGTCACGCACGACCAGCGCGAGGCAATGACGATGGCCGACGAAATCGTCGTCATGGAAAAGGGCCGGATTGCGCAGGTGGGCAAGCCGCTCGATATCTACCGTGACCCGGTCAGCGAGTTCGTCGCGGACTTTATCGGCTTGGGCAACATCCTGCCGGTCACCCACGACGGGCAAGGCGGCGTGAGCTTACCCGGCGGCCAACAGATCGTCGTGACCCAACCGGAGCGGGTGACGCAAGCCACCTCGGACGTCCGTCTGCTGATCCGTCCCGAAGACGTCTGCGTCAAGGCCGCGTCGGCTGACGCTGGCCCGAACCGGCTAAGCGGAACGGTGACCTTCATCCGCGATGTGGGCGCATCGCTCGAAGCGACGATCGACTGTTCCGGCTTCTCACTGACTGTCGCAACGACGTCCCGCGAGACGCCGGGTCTTGCCCTGGGTATGCCGGTACTTGCTGAATTGCCGGCTCACGCGTGCAAGCTTGTTGCCGCGCGCCAAACATATTGAACTCAACACAAAACTATCCATAGAGGAGCACACCATGAATGCTTTATCCCTTTCCAACGTCGCGAATCGCCTTTTCGGCAACACGGTCTTTACGCTATCGGTCGCCTGTGGCGCTGTGCTGACTATGCTGGCACCTGTCGCGCATGCTGATGCGCTCGATTCGATCGCCAAGTCCGGTGTCGTGCGGATCGGCGTTTTCGAAGACTATCCTCCGTTCGGCTCGATCGGTGCTGATATGAAGCCGGTTGGCTACGACATCGAAATGGCCAACCTGATCGGCAAGGAACTGAATGCGAAGGTGGAACTCGTCCAGGTGACAGGCGACAACCGCATGGCGTACCTCGCTGACCACAAGGCGGACATGCTGCTATCCGTCGGCCAAACGCCGGAGCGCGCGAAAGTGATCGATTTCTCGCAGCCCTACGCGCCGTACTACCTGGCCGTGTTCGGTCCGAAGAATCTGCCGGTCAAGGGCGCGGCGGATCTTTCAGGCAAGACCATCTCGGTTGCGCGCGGCACGCTTGAAGACCTGAGCATCTCGAAGGTTGCGCCGGCGAGCGCGACGATCAAGCGGTTCGACGATCCGAACGGCGCAATTTCGGCATTTCTCTCCGGTCAGGTGCAACTGATGGTGGTGGGCAACGACGTCGGAGCGACAATTCTCGCGCGCCACCCGGCCATTGAACCTGAGCAGAAATTCGAATTGTTCAGCTCGCCTGACCACGTCGGTATGAACAAAAACGAGGTGCGACTCATGCAAAAGGTTGACGCGACGATTGAGCACGCAAAGAAGGACGGCTCGCTGAACGCAATCTCTCAAAAGTGGCTGAAGACCTCGTTGCCCGCGAACCTGTGAGTACGTAATGAGTTATGCATTCAATTTCAGTGATCTGCACACTTACACAGAAATACTGGTGCGAGGTGTAGCGGTGACGCTGGGACTCACAGCAGTCTCGACGGTGCTCGGAGGCGTAGTTGGCGTGGCCGGGGCTGCCGTCGGTGTGGCTGGCCCCCGTTGGGCGCGCGCGCTCGTCGGGGCCTATGTCGAGTTGATCCGGAACACACCGTTTCTGGTGCAGTTGTTCTTCGTGTTTTTCGGATTGCCAGGTCTTGGTATCCATATCGACGAGATGCAGGCTGCGGTGCTCGCGATGACCGTCAACCTGGGCGCGTACGCGATTGAAATAGTCCGTGCGGGGATCGACTCGATTCCGCGCGGGCAGGTCCAGGCGGCGGTCGCGCTTGGCTTGCCTGGGCGGCAGGTGTTTCGCTACATCGTACTACCGCAGGCGCTCGCGAACGTGTTCCCCGCGCTACTCGGGCAGGTCATGATCGTCATGCTCGGATCCGCCGTCGTATCGCAAATCTCGGTGCCGGATCTCACTTACGCGGCCAATTTTATCCAGTCGCGCAATTTCCGGTCGTTTGAAATCTATCTGGTGATCACGGCGATCTATCTGGGTCTCGCAATCGTGTTGCGGCGCATGTTGAACCAGCTGGGCTCCGGTCTCTTTGCGGGGCGTAAGCGATGAGCGACTTCACTCTATGGGATATTGCGCGCAATCTGATTATTGGGGCGCGCTGGACAGTCCTGCTTTCCTTTATCGCCTTTGTTGGCGGAGGGGCCGTTGGCATGGTGCTGCTGGCGATGCGCGTATCGAAAAGCACAGCGCTTCAGCACGGTGTTGCGTGGTATGTCGAGCTCTTCCAGGGTACACCGCTGGTGCTGCAACTGTTTCTTGGCTTCTTCGGCCTGCCTTTGCTCGGTATCGATGTGTCTCCGTGGAGCGCTGCAGCGGTGACGCTAACGCTCTACACGAGCGCTTATCTGGTGGATATCTGGCGAGGTTGCGTCGATGCCGTGCCGCGAGGCCAGTGGGGTGCTGGCGCCAGTCTCGGCATGACATATGGCCAGCAACTGAGATACATCATTTGGCCACAGGCACGCCAGATCGCAATTGCTCCGACTGTCGGGTTCCTGGTGCAAGTTGTTAAAAGCACGTCGTTGACGTCGATTATTGGCTTTGTCGAACTGACAAAGACGGGGTCGATGATCACCAATACGGCGTTTCGCCCGTTTCCAATCTATGGAATGGTCGCAGTTCTGTACTTTGCGATGTGTTTTCCACTGACCTGGTACGCGCGCTTGCTCGAAAACAGGGTTCAGGTCGCGCGGCACCGCTGATGGGACCATCAGCCGCGACCGGCACACAGCGCTCAATAGCGCAGTGGATGCAGTGACATAACGTTGACAGGTGTAGAAATGATTTCTATCAATGATGTTTCGAAGTGGTACGGGCAGTTTCAGGTGTTGACCAACTGCACAACCGAAGTAAAGAAAGGTGAGGTGGTGGTGGTGTGCGGCCCGTCGGGTTCGGGTAAGTCGACGCTCATCAAGACGGTGAATGGGCTGGAGCCGTTCCAGAACGGCGAGATCGCGATCAACGGCCAGTCAGTTGGTGACAAGAAGACCAACCTGTCGAAGTTGCGCGCGAAAGTCGGCATGGTGTTTCAACATTTCGAGTTGTTCCCGCATCTCTCGATCACCCAGAACCTGACGCTTGCCCAGATCAAGGTGCTGGGTCGTTCAAAGGACGAAGCAGCCGCGAAGGCGCTGAAACTGCTGGATCGAGTCGGCCTGCGTGCGCATGCGGACAAGTTTCCCGCGCAATTGTCAGGTGGTCAGCAGCAACGTGTAGCGATTGCACGTGCTCTCTCGATGGACCCGATCGCGATGCTGTTTGACGAGCCGACCTCGGCGCTCGACCCCGAGATGATCAATGAGGTGCTCGACGTGATGGTCGAACTCGCGCAGGAAGGTATGACAATGATGTGCGTCACGCACGAAATGGGCTTTGCAAAGAAGGTCGCGCACCGCGTGATCTTCATGGACAAGGGCTTGATCGTGGAAGATGGCCGTAAGGAAGATTTCTTCGCCAATCCGAAGTCCGATCGGGCCAAGGAATTCCTGGCGAAGATCCTGCACTAGTCGGACTCTGTCACTGCGTCGCCGCAACGGGGGGCGTCGCGAGCATTAAAGCGTGCAAGAGCGATAGCCAATGCGGAGCTGTACTCGTCTCGCTCACGCACTACACTCGATCAAGCTGCAATGGTTGTCGGTACGCCGCAAGTGGCCTCTTTCCTGAATACCTCGCATTCCATGAGGGCGCGTCTTCCGCGGCGAAGGAAATCCGGGAATTGATCGGCGACTCGGTTCAGCGCGTGCAACGGGGCTCGCAATTAGCCGATCAGGCGGCCCAAACGATGAACGACATTATCGTTGCAGTGCAGCGCGTCACCGACATCATGACCGAGATCGGCGCGGCGTCGATGGAACAGAGTATGGGGATAGATCAGGCTTCCCGCGCCGTGTGCAGATGGACGAAGGCACGCAGCAAAATGCTGCGCTCGTTGAGCAGGCTGCAGCGGCTGCGCAATCGTTGCAGGATCAAGCGATCAAGTTGCAAGGCGCGGTCGCCGTGTTCCGCATCGTGTGATCCCATTTTTCGGCGTATCTTGATAGCCTGCACGCGTTACGTTTGCCTGAGCGGTCGGCGTTGCGCGACGGCTGATTCCAACTTTCGTTTCCAGAACACCATGCGACGACTTCCACCCTTGAACGCGCTGCAGATCTTCGAGACTGTCGCGCGGCACCGCAGCTTCACGCGCGCGGCGGAGCATCTGTGTCTGACGCAAGGCGCGGTCAGCCGGCAGATCCTCACACTAGAGGAGTATTACAAGTTCCCGCTCTTTAAGCGGCACGCGAAGGGGCTCACGCTGACCGCAGAAGGTGAACTGCTGCTGCCGGCGGTGAAGGAAAGTTTTGCGCGGATCGAAGAGATTTCGCTGCGCCTCACCCGTCAGCGCACGGACCTCGCGCTGAAAGTGCCGACCTGCGTCATGCGCTGGATGTTGCCGAAGATCATGCGCTTTCAAGGCGGGCATCCAGGCGTTCAGGTGCAAATCACGACGACATGGCAGCACGACGTCAATTTCGAGTCCGAGCCGTTCGATGCGGCGATCATTTATGGTTCGTCGCCGGGCGCCAACGTGCGTGCAGTGCCGCTCTTTGAAGAGCGGCTGACGCCCGTATGCGCGCCTGATCTTTTGAAAGTCAAACCACTTGCCAGCGCGGCCGATCTGATTGAGCACACGTTGCTGCATCCGACCCGCGATCATCGCGACTGGAAGCTGTGGCTCGACCGTGTCGGTGCACAGGCCGTCGACGCAAACCTCGGCGCGAGCTTTGACACCCTCGATATGGCGACCAATGCCGCCATGCAGGGCTTTGGCGTTGCAATCAGCGATCTGACTCTGGTCGGCGAAGACATTGCGGCGAAGCGTCTGACGATGCCGTTCGATACCGTGATAGGGACAGGCTCGCGTTATTACCTGGTGTATCCCGAATGCGTCGCGGACCAGCATAAGGTAAAGCTCTTTAGTGAGTGGATAGCGGAACATCGTGACGAATGAAATCGCATCGATAAGTGTTGACGTGAACATCCGGAAATCGTTATTTCACTTTCCTTGGAAGTACGTATAAATACGATCAGAGTCGTAACGGATGGGACGGCCAGAACAATTCAAGTGGAGAAATCAATCGTGGCGGAATACTTTCAACCAATGGGCGGCAATGAGATGCCGCGCTGCGGCGGCATTGCGACAATGATGCGTCTGCCGAATGTTGCTTCGACCGAGGGGCTCGACGCATGTTTCGTCGGCGTGCCATTTGATCTAGGCACGTCGAATCGCACCGGTGCGCGTTTCGGGCCGCGCCAGATTCGCAACGAATCGGTGCTGCTGCGGCCTTACAACATGGCGACGCGCGCTGCGCCGTTTGATTCGCTGCAGGTCGCCGATATCGGCGATGTCGCGATCAATCCGTACAATCTTCTCGATTCGATCAAGCGCATTGAAGTTGCGTATGACGAGATCCTGCGGCACGGCACCAAGCCGATCACGCTCGGCGGCGACCACACGATCACGCTGCCGATCCTGCGGGCGATCCACCGGAAACACGGCAAGGTTGGCCTGATTCACGTCGACGCACATGCGGACGTCAACGATACGATGATGGGCGAAAAGATTGCGCATGGCACGCCGTTCCGCCGGGCGGCTGAAGAGGGCTTGCTGGACTGTGATCGCGTCGTGCAGATTGGCCTGCGTGGCACCGGCTACGAGGCGGAAGATTTTGACTGGTGCCGAGACCAGGGCTTCCGGGTCGTGCAGGCGGAGGAGTGCTGGAACCGTTCTCTTGAACCGCTGATGAAGGAAGTGCAGGCGAAAATCGGCGACGGTCCGGTTTACTTGACTTTCGACATCGACGGTATCGATCCCGCCTATGCGCCCGGCACCGGCACGCCGGAGATTGCCGGTCTAACTGTGCCGCAAGCCCTCGAGATTATCCGTGGTTGCTGGGGCTTGAATCTCGTGGGCGCTGACCTTGTTGAGGTTGCGCCGCCGTACGACCCGTTTGGCACGACCGCTTTGCTGGGCGCGAATCTCGCATACGAGATGCTCTGCGTTTTGCCGCAGGTTAAACGCCGTTAACTGCCACGCGAGGCCGCGACGCTGAAGTTCGAACAGCGCTCGGCACTCGCATACCGTCACGCGACGCCGTTGGCGTCGCGTGATACGGTGTGGCAGTTAGAACTTGTGACGGATTGCTACGCGAAACACGACCTGATTCTGCGTCGACGAAGCATCCGCTGCACCCGGCACATACGCCTGATCCAACGCGCTGCCAGTCTTGTCGCCAGCGACCTTCTGGTAGGCACCCTGAACATAGAAGTCTGTGCGCTTCGAGATGTTGTAGTCTGCCATCAGGCCAAATGAATGGATTTTCGGCTTGGCGCTGCCCGAGGACGCATCGTAGCTTTCCATCGTGTACACATATTGTGCACCAACAAAGAACGCCGGCGTGAACTGATATTTGCCGTTGACTTCGAAGTTCTGGAATTTGAGCGCGTTGAGCGTGCCGCTAGCCGGAAGGATCGATCCCGAGATGTAAGTCGTTGAGAGAGGCGACGTAAGGTCGGTGTTCGTATACACGAAACCCGCGGTCGCCGACCCGAACGTATAGTTGACGCCACCGCCGAAAACGCGCAACCGCTTGGCCAGGAAGTTCTCGTCGCCACCGTTGTTGATCGCGCCGATCGCGCTCGACGAAGGATTGTTCGCCTGCAGGTAAGCTGCGGCGACAAGCAAGCCGCCGTTCGCATATTGGCCGCCGATGCTGTATTGACGGTTATTCGCGAAGTTCGTGTCGTTGCTGAAACTATACGTACCACCCGCCTGGAATCCAGCGAAACTCGGACTTGCGTATTTGACCGTGTTGTTCACACGGAACGAGTTATCCGTGTTGTCGTTGTCGTACGGATGCGAGAACAGGTAGCCGGCCCAGTTGCCGTTGGCTGTTGTTTGTGCGAGGTAGTCGACCAGCGAGTCGTACTGGCGGCCCACAGTGACCGTACCGTAGGTGTCATTGCTCAAACCCACATAGGCCTGCCGGCCGAACATTAGGCCACCCTGGCCAAGCTTACCGTTGTTCACGTTAAAGCCGTTTTCCAACTGGAAGACTGCCTTCAGACCGCCGCCGAGATCTTCCGTGCCCTTGAGGCCCCAGCGACTGCCCTGCGCGTAGCCGCTTTGAAGTTCGGAGAGTGATTTCCCACCGACACTATTCGTATAGTCGAAACCCTCGTCGATGAGTCCATACAGCGTGACGGTGTTTTGCGCGAACACGGGTGCTGCGAATGCTGCGGACACGGCCAGTGCGATGACTTGCTTCTTCATTAAGATCTCCAGACTTCATTAGTAATTCGTATCATTTTCTTAGAGTCGCACTCCGAAAAATGCAACGGACGTGATGCTGTCATACCGATGGAACAGTGTCTATTGGCAGTGACACGAAAATGACAGCGCGTTGCTAAATGAATACGGCAACGACAGATGGTTCGCGTGATCGAGGGCGAGGTACCGGAACACAAAGTGAGTCTGCTTGCGGAATTTAAGCGTGATTTTGAGTATCTTCGTAGACGAACCAAGGCCATGATGCAGGCGCATGCTTCGCATGAAAAATTTTCGGTGGTGACGTTGGGAGAGTTGACGTTTAATCGCTAGACCCCATGAAAACGTTTTGCGCAAGCAGGGCGTAGATTCTGAAAGATGCGGCGCAGCCAGCGGAGTCACCGTACCTGCTCGGTATCCGCGTCACGTAGCCAAACATAAAGCAAAGGAGATCATCCATGAAGCAGCTGAAGAACTTGCTGGTATTCGCTTGCGCGTTCGCGTCCATGTCTGCGATGGCCGCTGATGCGGGCACGCTGCGCTTCGGTCTTGAAGCGCAATATCCTCCGTTTGAATCCAAGGGGCCGAACGGCAAGTTGCAAGGCCTCGATATCGACATCGGCAATGCTGTCTGCACGACCGCACATCTGACCTGCAATTGGGTCGAGACCTCGTTTGACGGCTTGATTCCCGCCCTGGAGGGTCGGAAGTTCGACGCGATCAATTCGGCAATGAATGCGACTGAGAAGCGCCGCCAGGCGATCGATTTCACGTCTGTGATCTACCGTGTGCCGACACGATTGATCGCGAAGAGCAACAGTGGCTTAGATGCAACCCCCGAATCGCTGAAAGGCAGACGCGTAGGCGTGCTGCAGGCTTCGATTCAGGAAACCTACGCGAAGGCTCACTGGGAAGGTGCGGACGTGAACGTCGTGTCGTATCAGGATCAGAACCAGATCTACACGGACCTCGTTGCGGGCCGGCTCGATGCGACGCTCGTGCTCGCACCGGCAGGGCAAACTGGATTTCTGTCGCGTCAGGAAGGCAATGGGTTTGCGTTTGTCGGTGCCCCGGTACGCGACGACAAGATCCTTGGAAGTGGTATCGCGTTCGGTGTCCGTAAGGGCGACGCGGCGCTACTTAATGAATTGAACGCGGCGATCGCGAAAGTGCAGGACGACGGTACCGTGAAGAAGCTGGCGCAGAAGTACTTTGGCAGTGTCGACGTGTCGGCGAAATAACCTGCCTGCAGAGCGAAGGTCGATGCGATCGCGACGGCTGACCTGACACTGTCGAGTTTCAGACGCGAGAGATAGGTGTTGGGCCGGCCGAAAAAAGTCCGTAGGTATTTCCATCATGAAGAAGTCTTTAGGCGTGACCGGCGCCTGGTTTGCAAGATTTGACGGTTGAGATTGAATGCGTACTTTGATGTCTCTGGATACAACGCTGCGACAAGGGAACGGCCGTGCTGCGAGCGCTATTTGATCTCGATCTGCGGCTAGTTCGCCTTTTTCTGGCGGTTGCCGATGCGGGCGGTGTAACCATCGCGCAAGCGAAGCTGAACATCAGCCAACCGACCATTAGCACGCAGCTGTCCACGCTCGAGACGCGTCTGGGTTATCGACTGTGTGAGCGTGGCCGGAGTGGCTTCAGGCTTACCGAACAGGGCGAGCGCTTCCGCGCGCTGTGCAGAACGCTCCTCACGACCGTCGACGAGTTCAGCGCCGCAGCGCGGAACATGGATAAGGCGCTGGCAGGCACGCTGAAAATCGGCCTGGTCGACCACACGCCAATTAGTCAGAATGCACGGATCAGCGACGCGATCGCGCTTTTTCGGCAGCGCGACGAAGCGGTGCACTTTTCAATATCGGTCAAATCGCCAGCTGAACTTGAACAAGATTTACTAAGTGGTGCGATTGAAATCGCGATCGGCTATTTTGGGCAACGTGTACCGGCGCTCGACTACACGCCACTTTTCAACGAGTGCCAGCTTGCCTATTGCGGGCACGGCCACCCGCTTTTTGGACGCGCTGGCAAGCTGGAGCCGGCGGAGGTCACTGATTTCGACTGGGCCTGGCGCAGCTATCCGTTGCCGGAGGCGAAATTGCCCGCAACATCAGGCCGCGTTACTGCGCAGGCGGACAACATGGACGCCGTATTGTTGCTGGTGCTGTCAGGCTGTCATCTGGGCTACCTGCCCGAACACTTTGCTGCACCTTATGTTGCGCAAGGCTTGCTCGCCGCGCTTAATCCGCAGCAACTCGGCTATGAGGTGACGTTTCTGATGGTCACGCAGAAGCAGACCAAACGGCGCCCGATTGTCGACGCATTTGTCGAGGACCTGAAGCAGGCGCACCAGGTTATCGGGAGTGATCGCCCAGCATCGTCGCTGAGAGGTCAAGTGGAGCAGTGAGCTGTTTGGTTATGCCGAAGGCGCGTTCACCGGCGCACGCAGGTCAGGTATGGCAGGGAAAATCGAAGCGGCGAATCACGGCACGCTGTTCCTCGACGAGATCGGCGAAATGCCACTCGACATCCAGCCGCATCTGCTGCGCGTGTTGGAGGAGGGGGAGATATACCGGTTGGGCGAGAATGCGCCTCGCGAGGTCAGCTTGCGTTTGCTCGCCGCCACGCATCGCGACCTGCGTGCAGACGTCGCTGACGGTAGATTCAGCATGGATCTGTATTACCGGCTGGCCGTCACGAACATCTGGATACCGCCGCTGCACGAACGCAAGACGGATTTGCCCGAGATGATCGAGCACTGGTTGAGTTTCTCGCGCGAACGGTACGGCGTAAGCCATGCCGTCTTCGACGACGTGGCGTATGAATGCCTGCTGAACTACACCTGGCCCGGTAACGTCCGCGAGATGCGAAATGTGATCGAGGGCGCAGTACTCATGGCCCGCGACGGAATCATTAAAGTCGCCGAGCTGCCGCTAGAAATCGACGCCCTGGCCGTTTCTCCTGGGGGCGTTCGGGATACGGCGTCCTCTGGAGTCGTCCAAAGACGCGCTGACGCAGTGGGCTCGCGAAGTGGACGAGGCTTTCGCCCACTCGGGGCGGGGGCCAGGTAGGATGCAGCGGGTTGCCCTTAACGCGCTGTTGGTTGTTGCACACCTGAACTGAAGTCGCAGCAATTCCGTGCAACGTCGGCAACCATGTGCCCTAGCGCGGAATGTGACTGCTTCAAAAAAATCGCGTCGTAGCGAACCAGCGGTGCCGGAGGGTTGGTCATCACGATTTGCATGAGCCGGTTCTGGATTTGCTGCCTGAAAAGGTCGACCGGCAGCAAGCTCACGCCAACCCCGGCCGCCACGAGGCCGCCTACTACCACCGCATTGTTGCCGCCGCAAATACGCTCAGGATCGACGCCCACACTTTCGAAGCTCCTTGAACTCAGGACCGTAATGATGGATGCAGGAATCTGCTCGATGACCGGAACGGTGCCCAGTCTGTGTAGCGGCACTGTGCGCTTGCTGTCGAACGCGCCGGGACGGCAGAACCAGGCGAAGCGGGCACTCCCGAGCATCACTCGTTCGACTGATGCGGGCAGCTCTGCCTCGGGCAAAATCGCGAGGTCGAGGCGTCCATCGATCACCCGCTCTTGCAGCGGCCCGGACATGTCGACATGGGGTTGCAGGATGAGATTTGGAAAAAGCTCGCGCATCTGCTGGAGGAACGCTGGGAACCACGTCAACGCAACCAGTTCGGTCAAACCGATGTGCAGCACACGGGCCATATGCCGGTCGGCGTCCTGGTAGGCTTCCAGTCGCCCAATGCTGTCCAGCAAGCCCTCGCACAGAGCGAACATCTCGTGTCCTTTCGCGGACAACCTTGCTTTCTTGCCGCTCCCTTCGAACAAACGTGCAGCGGACTTCGCTTCGACATCCTGCAGGCGCTTGGTCGCCGCGGACTGCGTGATATGGAGCTTGTCGGCCGCCCGCTGAACGGTACCGAGCTTCGCTACCCAGTAGAACGTCTCGATCTGCTTGACGGTCAGCATCGTTATTTAGCCTCGTTGACGAGCGATTCGCGTGCGTCCTGATAGCGCATTCCATAGTTACATGTCGCGCGCGCGAGGGTAATGACCTTGCGGTGGAACGGTGTCAGCGCGTCTTGCCGCGCAACGGCGACATAGCGCACCGGCGGCATCACCGGCGTCACAGGGACTTCACGCAACATACCCAGCGTCACGAGTTCACCGGAGATGGCATCCGGCAGACAGGCGATACCCAGACCCGCGCTCGCCATGCCGCCAAGCGCCGCGAAGTTGTTGCAGGTCAGGATGCTGCGCGGTTGCACACTGTTGCGCTCGAGCCATTTGCTCATGACATGTCCCACCGCCGAGTCGGCAGACTGGGACAGCAACGTCAACTGGCCGAGTTCCGACACGGCGAGCCTGCGCCGCTTGAGGTTGAACGTGGGACTGCAGAACCAGCCGTTACGCACGTTGGCGAGCGGGAACCTCAACATATCCGTCCAGCGTGGTGTGTCGGGCACGATGGCCAGATCCAGCTGCGCCAGTCTGAGCTTTTCGTAGAGTTCCACAGCGACGCCGCCCACCTCCAGTTCGACATCCACCAGCGGATAGGTAGAACGCAGTGCATCAATGAAGCCAGGCAACCAGGTCAGCGCCGCGAGCTCAGTCACACCCAGCCTTAACGAGCGCCGCAACACTTTCTCGCTCGCATACTGACTCAACAGGGCATCGCGTTGCTGAAGAATCGTGCGCGCCTGCGAGAGTATCTCGAGACCGTCGACGGTCAGCCGCGCCGATCGCGAACCGCGGTCGAATAGCGGCTTCGGGAACCGGCTCTCCAGCTCGCGAACGTGGCGCGACACGCCGGACTGAACGCTGCCGAGCTTGCGCCCGGCCGCCTCGAACGAACCCATATCCGCGATTGCAACCAGTGCTTCGAGTTGCAGAAAAGTGATCTGGTGTGCCATGCAACGCCTCTCGAATAAATCACACTTTGGAATGGATAAGTATGCACAAATATCTCTTTATTTAGGATTTTTTTCCACCAAGAATAGGGTCTCCAAGTCCCCTGCAATGCAGATCGAGCACATCAAGAGCTCGCGGTTGCGCTTTGAAGCACCTGTCTACGGAGATCGCATGAAATCGTCTAACAACCTAACCGCGGCATTGCTTGGGTTCACCCTGGCCCTGCTTACGGGTACCGCACACGCAGACCAGCTTGCAGACGTCAAGGCGCGCGGAACGCTGGTGTGCGGGGTATTGGCCAACTTCGAGCCATTCGGCTTTCAGGATCCGGCGTCTCGGGAGATCGTTGGCTACGACGTCGACTACTGCAAGGGCGTGGCGAAGGCTCTGGGCGTCAAGCCGGTGTTGCAGGTGGTGTCGATGGAGGCGCGCATTCCGGAACTGCTGCAAGGCCGTGTCGATGTACTCGCCGCGGTGCTCGGCTACTCGCCGGCGCGCGCCGAACAGCTCGCATTCACGCATCAGTACTACGTCGCCAAGCAGATCATTGCCGTGAAGACCGGCGGTCCGTTCAAAGCGCGGGACGATCTCGGCGGCAAGCGCGTCAGTACGATCAAAGGTTCCAGCAATATCGCAATCATGGGGCAGGTCATGCCGAGCGTGCAGCTCGTCAGCTATGACGACTCGCCATCCGCGTTCCTGGCCATGGTGCAGGGCAAGGTCAATGGTTTTGTCGTCTCCGAACCCATCATGCATCGCTTTGCCGCGAAACTCGGTCACGACACCAATGTTGAAGCGCTGTCACCGCCGGTGGGTCTCGAATACTGGGGACTCGGTATGAAGAAGGGCGAGCCAGCATTGCTCGACGCGGTGAATAAGGCGCTGGACGGAATGGAAAAATCAGGTGAAGCCCAGCAGATTTTCGACAAATGGCTTGGCCCCAACACGATCTATCAGATGCATCGCGATTTCAGGATCGGGCCGATCAAAGGCTGACCTTCATGCCGCTCTGTGTGATGAGGATTACGTATGTTATCGCATCTCAATTTTTCGGGCATCTTCACAGCTCAGAATCTGAAGCACCTCATGTGGGGAGTGCAGTACACCGTGCTGCTCACGCTGACGAGCCTGGTGCTCGCGGTTGCGCTCGGCACCGTGCTGGCGACGCTGCGCGCGATAGGTAACCCGCTCATCGAGAGGATCGTCGCCGGCTACGTTGCCTACCATCAGAACGTGCCGATGCTCGCGCAACTGTTTCTCTGGTACTTCGGGGTTCCGACGCTGCTGCCGGACAGCGCGCAAGGATGGATCAATGCGCATGGGGGCGAATTCATCTTCGCGTCGATTGCCATTGGCCTGTGCATGGCGGCGTACTACTCGGAAGATATTAGAAGCGGTCTGCGGGCGGTATCGGCAGGTCAACATGAGGCAGCCCGCTCGCTGGGTTTGAGCTTTGCGAAGTCGATGCGTTACGTGATCCTGCCACAAGGTTTTCGCATCGCCATGCCGCCGTTCATCAACCATACGGTGGTGCTCTTCAAGAATACCAGCCTGGCGATGGCCATCGGTGTTGCGGAACTGACATACACGGTGCGTGACATCGAGAATCAGACGTTTCGAACCTTTGAGATCTATCTCGTTGGGACGGTCATCTACCTGGCCATTTCATTGGGCCTGATGGGCGTGGGCGCGGCGGTCGCGCGCCGCACCCGTATCCTGGCGAAATAAGCGATGCTCGACATACTCATCCACAACGCGCATTTTCTGCTGCTCGGGCAATATCCGAACGGACCGGTTGGCGGTCTCGCGCTGACACTGATTCTCGCGCTGCTCGGTCTCGCTTTTGCCTTGCCCCTTGGCCTGCTGCTGGCGTTATGCCGGGTTTCGCCCTACAGGGTGTTGAGCGTGCCCTCGACGGCGCTCGTCTATATCGTGCGCGGTGTGCCGCTCGTGATGCTGGTGTTCTGGAGTTATTTCCTCGTGCCGGGCCTGATCGGCCATCTGGTCAGCGCATTCACGACCCTGGTCGTCACGCTGGTGATCTATCAGGCGGCTTACCTGAGTGAGATTGTCCGTGCGGGCATCGAATCCTTGCCCAAAGGACAGACCGAGTCCGCACGCTCGCTCGGGATGAGTTACGGGGCGACGATGCGGCACGTGATTCTGCCGCAGGCGCTGTACAACATGCTGCCGAGCATTCTCAGCCAATGCGTATCGACGGTGAAGGACACATCGATAGGCTATGTGATCAGTGTGCAGGAACTGACGTTTTCGGCCCAGCAAGTCAACGCCAGTCTTCTTACGCAACCGTTTCAGGTTTTCTTCATTCTCGCGTTGACCTACTTCGTGGTGTGCTACACGCTCACCCAATGCGCGCATGTCATAGAACGGCGCATCGCGCATCGGCGTGCCTCAGGAAAGATGCAAGACGTCAGGAGCGTCATCAATGATTCAATTCTCCAAAGTTAACAAGTGGTATGGCGAGTATCAGGCGCTCGTCGACGTCACTGCAGAGGTGAAACGAGGCGAGGTGGTGGTCGTGTGCGGCCCTTCCGGGTCGGGCAAGTCGACGCTGATCCGTACCGTCAACCGCCTCGAGGAGATTCACGGTGGCGGGATCACGGTCGACGGAACGAGCGTCCATCAAGCCTCGTTGAACCTGAACCGCTTTCGCACCCGTATCGGCTTCGTGTTTCAGCAGTTCAACCTGTTTCCTCATCTGTCGGCGCTCGACAACGTGTGCCTCGCTCCGATGAAGGCGGCCGGAAAAAGCCGCGCGGATGCGAAGCGACAGGCGTTGGCACTGCTCGATCGCGTGGGTCTGGCCAGCAAGGCGAACTCATATCCGCAGCAGTTGTCTGGCGGGCAGCAGCAACGCGTTGCGATCGCGCGCGCGTTGGCGATGGAGCCGCCGGTGATGCTGTTCGACGAGCCGACGAGCGCGCTTGATCCTGAGATGGTTGGCGAAGTGCTCAGCGTGATGAAATCGCTCGCCAGAGACGGGATGACGATGATGTGCGTGACCCACGAGATGGGATTCGCGCGCGAAGTGAGCGACAGCGTCTGGTTTATGGATCGCGGCGCGATTCTCGAGGTAGCCGATCCGCAAACGTTCTTTCGGTCGCCGCAGCACCCGCGCGCACAGGCATTCCTGTCCGACTTGCGTCACTAGCCAACCGTCATTGATGTGAGTTCGTTCTCTGATGAGACTCATCCACGCGAGACGACTCCGACGCTCCCTAACTATGACTCTATGACAAGAAGCAACATGATTAATCCAATTGACGCGGACCTGGTGCCGGCGGTCGCAACCCCTTGCTTCGTGGTGATGGAAGACCGCGTCCTGCACAATCTGGCGGTCACCGCACAAGCGTGCGGCGGCGTTGAGCGCCTCATGCCGCACGTGAAGACTCACCGCGCGGCGTGGCTCGTTTCGTTGCTGCTCGCCCATGGCGTCCTCGCTTTCAAAGCCAGTACGCTCGCCGAGGTCGAAATGGTGCTGAGCGCGGGCGGCACACGCGTCACCTGGGCGTTTCCTACCGTCAATCCGCAAAATATAGGCCGCTTCATCGAATTGGCCCGGGCATTTCCGGAGGCCGAACTCACGGGCCTGATCGATTCCCGCGAGGGACTGGACGTGTGGACCAGGCTACTCGAGGGCGCCTCGCCTTCGATTCGCCTGCGTGTTGATCTCGATCCAGGGATGGGGCGCACGGGCGTTGCGATGGACGAGGCAGCGCTCGAACTCGCGCGTGGGGTGGCGCGACTCGGTCGGCTTGCGGGGTGGCATGTTTACGACGGCCACATCCGGGGCGCCTATGACGAGCGAAAAGCTGAAGTGGAAAAGCTTGCCGGTACGTTGGAGGTGCTGCAGTCGCACCTGCGCGAAGAGGGCATCGATGTCGACGTCGTCGGCGCATGCAGCTATACGTTCGACCTGTGGCCGCGTTCTGTGATGCGGTATGTGTCGCCGGGCACCTGGGTGTATTCGAACGCCCAGCACCTGAGGGAGCTATCGCATCACAAGTGGGTTGCGGCCGGGTTTGTGTTGACGACGGTTGTTTCAACGCGCAATGGCACGTCGACGCTGGACGCCGGCAGCAAGGCGATCTCACCGGACAAGCCGTTGCGGCAGCGTTTTGAAGGCGCCGGCGAAATCGTGATGATGAACGAGGAGCACACCGTGATCCGCAGCGACGCACTTCACACCGGTGACAGGCTGTTACTCGTCCCGGAGCACACGTGTACCACCGCCTACCTGTACAGCAACGCCTTGGTTCGATCCCTCGACGGACACTGGGAATACCGCGATCAACTCGGCAACGAACGTTCGGTTGTCGCGTTGACGCGTTGACCGCCAACACGCGGGTGCATGCGGGCCCATGTTCATATTCCTCCAGCTGAGACTTCACACATGACCGAATTGAGCAAGCAACCGTCCACAGGCGGCCACTACAGCCTATGGCGCCGCGCAGGCGGACTGATTTTTGTGGCGGGTCAGGTTCCGCGAGATCCTGAGCGAAACATTATTGGCGACACCATCGAAGAGCAAACGACTGCGGTACTCGACAATTTGCGTCTTGTTCTGGAAGACGCCGGCACGGATTTCAGCCGGCTTGTTCGCGTCCAGGTGTATCTGGCGGACATTGGCGAATTCCCGCGCTTTAACGCCGTGTACGCAAAAGTGATGGGCAGTGCCGCTCCCGTACGAACCACCATTGGATGCGCGTTGAATGGCGTGCGTATCGAAATTGACGCCGTTGCGGAACCGGGTGACGCATCGATCCCCGCAGCAGTCAATGGTTAACCAGTTTTTCACAGGGAAAGACGATGGACCTACAGCTAAAAGATAAGACCGCTCTCGTGCTTGGCGGTGGTGGCGGTCTCGGTGGCGTCATCTCGCGAACGCTCGCGGCCGAGGGCGTACGCGTTGCCGTTGCCGACATTGATCTGGCGGCAGCCGAAAAGACCGCGACGGCGGTGAGAGAGGCGGGCTCGCATGCCATTGCGCTTCAGTGGGATCTTGGCGATCTGTCTACCGTGGACAGTCATATCACCCGGATCGAGGACGAACTGGGGGCTATCGACATACTGGTGAACAATACCGGCGGACCTCCGCCGACGCCGGCGCATGGACAGGATGCAGCACTGTGGCGCAAGCATTTCGAGAGCATGGTCTTGTCGGTGGTATCCATCACCGACCGGGTGCTTCCGGGAATGCGCGAACGTGGTTTCGGCAGGGTGATCACCAGCACCTCATCGGGTGTTGTCTCGCCTATACCGAACCTCGGGTTGTCAAACGCACTGCGCATGTCGCTGGTCGGCTGGTCGAAAACACTGGCGCGGGAAGTCGGTCGCGACGGCGTTACCTGCAACATCGTGCTGCCCGGGCGCATCGCCACCGATCGCATCCGCTTCCTTGACGACGCCAAAGCCAGGCGCGAAGGACGATCGGTCGAGGACGTTGCTGCCGAGAGCACTGGGTCGATTCCGGTGGGGCGGTACGGCGAGCCGCAAGAGTACGCAGATGTGGTGACCTTCCTTGCGAGTCCTCGAGCTTCTTACATTACCGGATCGACGGTCCGGATCGATGGCGGCCTTATCGCCAGCATCTGATCACTCCTTCTTTGGAAGCACCAAACCGTGACCATCGACCCACTTCCGCTCGACGAAAAAATCGTTGCAACCCTCTCGGGCGTATCTACGGCCACGCTTACGACGGTCATGCTCAAGCATGGTCTTCGCAACGTGTGGCTTCGCGGTACTCGACCGATAGCAGAAGGTCAGCCGAGGCTCGTCGGCCGTGCATTCACACTCCGTTTCGTGCCGGCCCGGGAAGACCTTGCGACCCCTGCGTCGTGGAGCTCGCCCATTTCAACCCGCGCGGCGATTGAAGCGATGCCAAGTGGCTGTATCGCCGTAGTGGGCGCACTGGGCGTAACCGATGCGGGAATCTTCGGCGACATTCTCTGCGCACGAATGCACAAGCGCGGAGTCGCGGCGCTTGTCACGGACGGCGTGGTTCGGGATATTGCGGGCGTGCTGAATGCCGGCCTTCCAGTCTGGTGTCAGGGTACCGCATCGCCCCCCTCGGTGGCCGGCCTGACGTTTGTCGCCTGGCAGGAACCTATCGACTGTGGTGGCGTCGCGGTATTTCCAAACGACGTAATCGTGCTCGACCGGGATGGCGCTGTGCTTATTCCTGCTGCGCTTCTTGAGGAGGTTGTTGCCGCGTCGGTCGAACAGGAGCGACTGGAAAACTGGATCATGAGCGAGGTCGAAAACGGCGCTGCTTTGCCAGGTCTCTATCCGCCTAACGAGGCAAACCGGGCTCGCTATGAAGCGGCGAATATTTGATCTGGCGGTGCGTCGAACGTATGTGGGTAACGCGTAGCATTTAGCGGAATCGAAGCAAGTCTGAGGTATCACGAACTCGACTTCACGGATGTCGTCGAGTTCGTCTCCTACCACGTGGATATTGCGTCAGGCCGCCGCCCGTCGAGCCGAGTAGGTGAGAAGCCATCTCCGAGTCAGAAAGCGCCGCTCCGCTGCGAGAGTGCGTCTGCTTCGATTTCCGCGAGAATGGCCTCGGTATGCTGGCCGACTGCCGGCACCGGACCCATCACCGGTTCGAGCCCCGGGATCGTAACCGGCGGAAGGAACATATCGTGCGGTCCGCTCTCGGTTTCGACGCTGCGGTAGCGATTGCGCTCGCGCAATTGCGGATGATCAAGCAGCGCCTCCACGTCGTTCATCATGCCGTTCGCAATCGCCGCGCGATCCAGTCGTGCCAGCACTTCAGCGCTGCTCCACGCGGCGAAGCGCTGCTCGATCGTCTGTTCCAGCGCCTCGCGATTCGAGACCCGTAAAGAGTTCGACACGTAGCGCGGCTCAACCGCGATAGCTGCATCGCCCAATACGACTTTGCAGAAACTGAGCCACTCGCGTTCGTTCTGAATGCCGAAGAAAACCGTCTTGCCGTCGCCGGTTGCAAACGGACCGTATGGCGCGATGGTCGCGTGCCGGGCGCCGCTTCGTGGAACCGGCTGGCCGCGGCCGCGCGTATAGTACGCCGGATAGCTCATCCACTCGGTCAGCGCGTCGAAGAGCGAGACCTCGAACGCCATGCCTTTGCCGGTGCGCGAGCGCTGATGCAGGCCCATCAGGATGCCATTCAGCGCGTACATGCCGGTCGCGATATCGGCAATCGCAAGACCGCATTTCGACGGTGTCTCGGGCGTGCCGTTGATTGACAGGAAGCCAGTCTCGCACTGAACTAGCAGGTCGTAGGCCTTCTTGTCGCTGTACGGTCCGTTGGAGCCGTAGCCGGAAATGTCGCAGGCGATCAGTTGCGGGAAGCGGGCGACGAGGGACTTCGCGTCGAGACCCTGGCGCTGCGCAGCGCCGGGCGCCAGATTCTGGATAAAGACGTCGGCACGGAGAAGCAACGCTTCAAGCGTTTCCTGCCCGCGGTCGGTCTTGATGTCGAGAGCGAGGCTCTCCTTCGAGCGATTGGTCCAGACGAACTGGCTCGACAGGCCATCCATCGCTGTATCGTAGTTGCGGGCGAAATCACCGACCTCCGGGCGCTCGATCTTGATGACGCGCGCGCCCCAATCGGCCAGATGCCGGCTTGCCAGCGGTGCGGCAATTGCCTGTTCGATCGAGACGACCGTGATGTCGTTGAGTGGATGGTTCATCTTCTGCATATCCTCGATATTTCAATGCGTAAAGCACGTGCTCAGTTTTTCTTGCGGTGCGGCGGTGACCCGGTCGATCACGGCACCATCCAGCCGAGGACCGGCGTGGACTGGAGATAGACGAGCAGGCTGAGCGCCGCGATCATCAGGACAGTCCAGCCCGCCACACGCCTGAACAGCACACCTTCCTTGCCCATCATGCCGACCGCCACCGCGCCGACCGCGAGGTTCTGCGGCGAAATCGCCTTGCCGACCACCCCGCCCGAAGTATTGGCAGCGGTCAACAGAATGTCGGACAGGCCAGTGTGATGTGCGGTGGTGAGTTGCAGCATGCCGAACAGCGCATTCGCCGACGTATCCGAGCCAGTGAGCGCGGTCGCGAACCAGCCGAGTATCGGCGATACCGGTGCGAAAGCCGGGCCCGCCTTGGCCGCCCAGATGCCGAGCGTCACGATCTGGCCAGACAGGTTCATCACATAGGCCACGCCAACCACGCAGCACACCGTGAACACCGCCCAGCGCAGTTCATGCAGGTTCTTCAAATAGGTCCGGGCGGCAACGGGCGCGCTGACTTTAAGGATGGGCGCGGACAGCAAACCGGCGATCAATACGATCGAGCCTGCGGAAAGCAGCCATTCAAACTTGGCGTTGACAGCCGATACGGCCGCGCCTTTCGGATCGACGACGTGCAGGCCGGGCCATGGAAACGTTGAGGTGATGACGCCCAGTGCGTGGCCGACCAGGCTGATCTGCGTCGATGCGACGACGAGAATCACGGCGGCGTAGGGCGCAAGCGCGCGCAGGATCTCGGCGCGCGAATCGGGCGCCTGGGCGGTGTCGGCAGGTGCATTGCCTCGCTCGGCTGCATGATGGAAATGCGTTCCTGAGCCCGGGGTTGGCATGGCCATGGTGGCGCTGTGAGACACACCCGCCAGGTCGCGGCTGGGCTCAAGACGCCGCTGGCCGCCGGAATTCGCAACGGCCGCGGCCGCGCCAGCCAGGTCGGCGCGCAACACGCCCGGCGACCAGACGCGCAGGAACACGATCGAAACGCCTGCGCAGACCAGTGCGGCGACGATATCGACGAGTTCGACCGGCAGCAGCATCGATCCCGCAAACTGCGCGAGCGCAAACACGATCCCGGCGACTAGCGCGAGCGGCCAGACTTCCTTCAACCCGCGTCGCCCGTCGACGATAAATACGAGGATCAGCGGAATGAAGAGCGACAGCAACGGCGTTTGCCGTCCTACCATCACGCTGATCTCATGGACCGGCAAACGGGTGATCTTGGCGAGCACGGTAATGGGCAAACCGAGTGCGCCGAACGCGACCGGACTGGTATCCGCGATCAGGCAAACCGCTGCGGCCTTCAACGGCTCGACGCCGATCGAAATCAGCAACACCGCACAGATTGCCACTGGTGCGCCGCCGCCGGCCAGCGCTTCCAGCAACGCGCCGAAGCAGAAGGCGATCAACACCGCTTGCACGCGTTGGTCGGCGCTGACGCGGGCGAGTGCGCGCCGCAGCACGTCGGCGTGGCCGCTTTCCTGCGTCAGCTTGAACAGCCAGATTGCATTGATGCCAATCCAGATGATCGGGAAGAACCCGATCGCGGCGCCTTCGAGTGCGCCGCTGGCTGTCTGGTTAGCGGGCATTCCATACACCAGGATCGCGACCGCCATCGAGACGGCGAGCGAGGCAAGCGCTGCCCAGCGCGCCTGCACGCGCAGGACGCCGAGCAGAACGAACAGGATGAGAAGGGGAAGGGCGGCAAATGCTGCGGAAGCCCCTATCGAATGCGCGACGGGGGCAAAAGTCTGGGTGTACATGCGTCTCCTTCGAGCTCTGTGCGAGCATCTTTTATCGACTACGAAGGCCTCAATTTAGACGCACGCCGCGTCGGCGAGAAATACCGATTCGAGCTACCGCATATAGGTGACGCCTATATCTGACGTGACAACCTTGACTCTGTCCAAAAATCGAATCACTTCTACCAACTTCGCGTAGATACCAAATCAAAACCGAGTGAGGTGTTGTTGAAAACCACGACCTTGACTGGCAGATCGATCTGGCAGGCGCTCGACAGATCGCCGGGCAACATTGACAGGCCACGGTCGCCGGACGGAGCGATCACTTAGGCGGCGGCTAGCACGCGGCGTGCTTCGCGGGCGATCGCTTCGTCCACCATGCGGCCGTCGACGGTGCCGGCGCCCTTTTCGGCGGCTTCGACGACGCGCTTCGCCCATGTGACGCGTTCGGCCGAAGGGGTGAACGTTGTGTTGATCGACTCGATGTGCGACGGATGAATCGCGGCCTTGGCCTCGAACCCGTTGGCTGCAGCAAACGTCAGATCGGCGTGTAACCGCTCAGCGTCGTGAAGCGCGAAACAAGGCGCATCGATCGCGAGCACGCCCGCCTGCGCGCAGGCCGCGGCGACGCCACAGCGTGCAAGCTGGAGCGCAAGCGCCTCGGGTTGTGCCTTGACGTCTGACGCATAGTCCGCTGCACCAAACATCAGCGCGGCGACGCGGGAGCAGGATTGTGCAATCGGCTCGACGACCGAAAGGCCGCGCGCCGATTCGATCATCGGCACAAGCCAGGTGGTTTTGCCGGCGGCCGTCAATAGCGTGTCGATTTGCAAAACCTGCTCGGGCGATTCGATCTTCGGCAATAAAACGAACTGCGGCGCGTGCTTCGCGTCGAGCAGCATGATGAGATCGTCAAGACCAAACCGGGTCAGCAGCGAATTGATGCGAATGGCCAAGGGGGGGAGCGCCGTGTTGTCGGCCGCGTCGAGCAAGGTTCGAACGTTGCCACGTGCTGCCGCTTTTTCGTCCGGCTGCACCGCGTCTTCAAGGTCCACGATGAGCACATCCACCTGGCTTTTAGCGGCATTCGCGAAGCGATCGGGACGTGTTGCCGGAGTGAACATCCAGCTCCGTGTACGGATCGCAAGCTGACTGTTTGTGGCAGAAGACATAATCTGAGGCTCCTCATGAGGATGGTTTCGATGCATCCAATGTAAGAGGTCGGCGAAGCGGGCGGAAATACAGGTCAGGTCTAAGTGGTATAGGATCAACCTATCGGAACCTCGATTTTCCCCCGAACCTCCCGGCAGGAATGCGCAAACTATGGACGTCAGGCAACTCAAATACTTCATCGCGATCGTCGATGCCGGCAGCTTGTCCAAAGCCGCGCAGAAGCTGTATGTGGCACAGCCGTCACTGAGCCAGCAGATAGCCGGGCTCGAGGCGGAGCTGAAGACGAAGCTGCTGCTGCGAAGCGCCCAGGGCGTCAAGCCGACGACGGCGGGCAGCGCCTTGTACCGGCACGCGAGACTTGTCGTGCGGCAGATTGACCAGATCCGCGAGGACGTGCGTGAGGACAGCGGCAGCGAGGCGGGCGCGGTCGCGGTGGGGTTACCGACCACGGTGGCGGCCATCCTTGCGCTGCCGCTGTTCGAGCGGATCCGCAAGCGCTTTCCCGGCATCCGCTTGCAGCTTTTCGAAAGCATGAGCGGATACATCAGCGAATTGCTGCCGAACGGGCGGCTCGATCTCGCGTTGCTGTTTCGTGACTCTGAAACGCGCGGCATGTCGGTGATTCCCGTCTTCGATGAGGAACTTTACGTGCTCGGCGACGCGGGGCTTTCGCTGCCCGGCGATCAAACCGTGTGCCCGCTGCACCTGCTGTCGAACGTGCCGCTGGTGGCGCCGAGCGCCAGCAATGGGCTGCGGCTCATCATCGAGCGCACCTTTCAGCGCGAAGATGTCGAATTGAATCTGATCGCGGACATCGATTCCCTGCCTACGCTCGTCGCGATTGCCGGCACGGGCGAGGCCTGCACGATCTTGCCGGCTTCCGCGCTGGCGCGGCACGAACCGTCGAAACGGGCCGCCATGCGCCGGATTGTCGACCCCGTGATGTCGAGGCCGGCAAGCGTCTGCTGGTCGCATGCGCTGCCGATTAGCGCCGCCGCGCTTGCGGTGCGCAAGTCGATCGTGGAACTGATCGGTGAACTGCATGCAGAGGGTCTGTGGACTGGAATTACCTTGCGGCCGCCGCCCGATGCGGCGACGCTGGCCGACACGGGTGGCTCGCCGAGTGCGCAAGGTTTTGACTGAACCAAAGGTTTTACCTATAGGACCTTTCGCGATTTCGTATTTCCTCTAGTGCAGAAGCACTCCCTACACTGGCTCCCAACGTGCAATCACTTGGAGAACCAGCATGGCGTGCATTTCAGCGCGAACGATTCCTGACTATGTCGACGGCTATGGCAAGGTCCAGCGTTTTTCCGGCGTCAGCCGCGAGTCGCGGGAGGTTGTCTTCGCCTCGGTCCGGTCAATCTCGGAACAGACCGGGGCCAGCAAGCTTCTGTCCGGCATCGGCGCCGCGCTTGACGCATGCGGGGTGCGCGACGGCGCGACTCTGTCCTTTCATCACCACATGCGTAACGGCGATCATCTGCTGAATCTGGTGCTCGCCGAAGCAGCCAAAAGGGGGTTGCGCGATCTCACGATCGCACCCAGTTCGATTTTTCCGGTCCATGCACCGCTGGTGGAGCACATGCGCACGGGCGTGGTGACCGGTATATATACGGCCTATGTTGCCGGACCCGTCGCCGAGGCGATCAGCGCAGGCTTGCTGCGCAACCCTGCCGTCCTGCAAAGCCACGGCGGCCGTGCACGAGCGATCGAGTCCGGCGAGCTGCCCATCGATGTCGCCTTTATCGCGGCGCCGACTGCCGATGACTACGGCAACCTGAACGGCGTCGACGGTCCGTCCGCATGCGGCTCACTGGGCTATGCGCAGGTCGATGTGCGCTCGGCGCGGCGGGTGGTCGCCGTGACCGACAACCTCGTGCCGTATCCCGCCTGTCCGGGTGAAATCACACAGGACTTTGTCGACTTCGTCGTAGCGGTCCCGGAAATCGGCGACGCGTCGCAGATCGTGTCGGGCAGCACCCGCGTGACCGAAGATCCGGTGGGCCTGCAGATCGCCCAGACCGCCGCTGCGGTTATCGATGCGGCGGGTCTGCTCGTGGACGGGTTCTCCTTTCAGACCGGCGCAGGCGGGATTTCGCTCGCGGTAGCGAAATACGTGGGGCAGCTGATGCGCGACAAGCATGTTCAAGGCAGCTTCGCTGCCGGCGGCATTACCGGGCAGATCGTCGACATGCTGGAAGCTGGACTGTTCCGCACGCTCTTCGACGTACAGTGCTTCGACCTTCGTGCGGTGCGCTCGTACCGCGACAATCCGACTCATCAGGGGATGTCTGCGTCGCTGTACGCGAATCCGTGGAATCGGGGCGCGGTAGCGAACCGGCTGGACACGATGATTCTGGGTGCAGCCGAAGTCGACCTCGATTTCAATGTCAACGTCACCACCCGCTCCAACGGCGTGCTAATGGGCGGCTCGGGCGGTCACGCTGATACCGCGTGCGGCGCGAAGCTCGCGATCGTGACGACGCGCCTGAAGGCCGGCAAATATCCGAAGATCGTCGATAGCGTGACGACGCTGACTACCCCCGGGTCCACCATCGATGTGGTGGTCACCGAAGCAGGTGTGGCGGTGAATCCGCTTCGCGAGGAGCTTGCCGCGCGGCTCGTCGCAGCCGGTGTAAATGTCGTGCCGCTTACACGTCTTCACGACCTGTCGCAAACGGATGCATCGCCCAGGCTGCGCGCCGACGCTGCCGTTGAGCAGGCGAAGAGGATCGTCGCGCTTCAGCAGTATCGCGACGGCACGGTGATCGATGTGCTGAGGCAAGCCGGTTCGCTCAACTAGCGCACAGAGCCGGTAATCGCCGTCTTCGCCAGCCGCATGTGCGCCGAAGGCAAGCGCCCAATCTGCCAGGACACCGGCATCGTCACGGTGTTCGTGAAGCTCGGTATGGACGTGCGTTGGGACGATGCGACGATAGGCGTCACCGACATGATCAACGAAGGCGTTCGCCGCGGTTACCTGAACCCGGGCAACGTGCTGCGCGCCGCGATCGTGAACCCGCCGGAAGGCGCGCGCAAGAACACGAAGGACAACACGCCGGCCGAGAGGAGAAAGGGCACCGCGCGAACATCACACCGCGATCGCCTCTCCCGCCCGCGTCGGCCAGTCGCGCTTGACAACCTGTAATGCGACGAAACACAGTGCCGCCGCTAGCAATGCGCCGATCATGAACAGAAAGCCGCCCGTGAAAGACCCGGTCACACCGACCAGCCAACCGACGATGATCGGCGCAAAGAAGCCGCCGATCTGGCCGCCGCAGTTGACGAAACCCGAGAACGCGCCGCGCAGGTTGCCGGGCGTCAGATCCAGCACCACCGACCACACCGGCCCGAATCCGCCATACAGGAAAAACCCGGCTGCCGATAAACCGACGATGCTCGCCTGCGCAGTCGCGACGTTGTATGTCACATATAGGCAGACGGCCGTGCATAGATAGATCGCGGCGATCAGCACACAGCGATGGCGGTACAGCACCTTGCTGCCGAGCCAGCCGAACACGAACATGCCGACCGTGCCGGCGAGATACGGCATCGACGCGGCAAAGCCGAGCGCTTTGAGTTCGATGTGACGGCTGAGCGACAGATAGCTTGGCATCCAGCCGAGGTAGCCCCAGAACGCAATATTGAACGCCATGTAGGCGATGAAGATGAGCCACGATGTCGGCATACGCGTGACGTTGACAAAGCGGCCGCTTTCTGCAGGCGCTTCGGCTTGCTCGCGGCTTATAGCCCTATCGCGCGATTGGCGCGGAATCACGAAAAAGATCAGCAGCGCCATCACGAAGCCGGGCAATGCGAGCCAGCGGAACATCCCCTGCCAGCCGACGTGCGTCAGGAACCACACGGCGACCGGCGCGATAAACGCGGGCCCGAGTGCAAGCGCCGACAGGTACGCGCCGTTCGCGGCCGAGCGTTCATGCGACGGGAAATAATCGCCGATCAACTTGAAGCTCGCGCCGTTCGACAGGCCTTCGGCGGCGCCGAACAGCACGCGCACGATGGCGAGCGCAATGAAACTCGCGACGAATCCCGTCATGCCGGTGAAAACGCTCCACAGAATCGGACTGACGATCAGGAGGATTTTCGCGCCAAAGCGGTCGGCCAGCGCACCGCCGGGAATCTGCGCCACCGCATAGCCCAGGCTGAACGCGGCCAGCACGACGCCGAAGAGCGCCGGCCGTATCGATAGCTCTTTCATCATCGTCGGCGCGGCGATCGAGAGATTGATGCGGTCCAGATAGTTGACGAACTGGAGCATCCAGATCATCAGCAGAACCTTGTATTTGTCGCTGGAATTCATACCGATTCACTCCCTCGGGGACGATAGGTTGCAGACTAACGACGTTTTTTTAGCACTTCTGGATTCACAACATGCGTTGGACGGCCGTTTGCAAAGGCAACAATCTGATCAAAAATATCGGTAAATTGGATTTCAAATTCGTCACGCGATACATAGCCGATATGCGGCGTACAAACAACATTATCCATATTGAGTAAAGGATGGTTAATGTCCTGCACCGGCTCATCTTCGAACACATCCACGGCGGCCATTCCTGGGCGCCCTGCTTGTAGAGCCTGTACCAATGCGCCTGGTGCTATAAGTGCTGCCCGGCTGGTGTTGACGATCAATGCGGTCGTCTTCATGTGGGCGAGATCCTCAGCGGTGACAATGCCGCGCGTCGCATCGTACAATCGCATATGCAAAGAAAGGACATCGGATGTTTCAAAAAAAGCCTGCTTACTTTCAGCAATTTCGTAGCCATCCTCAATTGCTTTCTTGAGCGATTCTGCGCGCGCCCATATCAATACTTTCATACCAAAGGCTTTGCCATATCCAGCAACCACGCGCCCAATCCGGCCATAACCATAAATACCTAAGGTCTTCTCACGCAACGTACTACCAGCACCGATTTGCCACTTTCCTGCCTTGAGAGCCGACATTTGCTGCGGAATCTGGCGCACACCAGCAAGCACCAAGCCCACGTAATTTCTGCCGCAGCGTAGTTAGGGGTATCAGCGTGCTGACTAGATGAGACGATCACGCCGAGTCGTGTACAGGCAACAATGTCGATGTGTGGATAAACGCTACGTTGGCTGATCAGTTTGAGATTGGGGAGGCGCTCTAATAATGCAGACTGAATTTTGGTGCGCTCGCGATTCAATACTAGCACTTCGATCTCTTGTAATCGTTCAGCTAGCACATCAACATTTTGTACGTGATCGTTCCAGATTGTGACGTCGTGGCCTGTCAATTTGTCGAAACAAGGTAGCGTGCGTATGGCGTCGTGATAGTCATCAAGTATTGCAATTTTCATTGGTCTTTTCTCTCTAAGTAAAATGGACACAGTAGTCATGACAGTTTTTAACTGAATCTAAACTGTGTCCGTTTTTGTCGGACTACCTCACTCATTCAATCGCTGCGATTTTTCGACAGTGGGTTTCCGGCATCCGTATATAGACGAGAAGCGACACCGCCGCCCACGCGGTAACGTACCAATAAAAGTACTGTTCGTGACCGCTCGCCTTGAAGCGCAACGCAACGAACTCCGTCGTGCCACCGAGAATCGCCGTCGTCAGCGCGTAAGGCAAGCCGACTGCAAGTGCTCGGATTCGCGCCGGAAACAGCTCGGTCTTCGCGAGCATGTGGACCGACGTGAAGCCGCTCAGCATCACGAGTCCGGCGAACGACAGCAGGAACGCAACGAGCGGATCTTTCGTGTGACTGAGCGCCGTGAACAACGGCACCGAGAAGAACGTGCAGCACACACCGAAAAAGATCAGCACCGGGCGCCGGCCGAATATATCTGACGCGAGGCCGAACAGTGGCTGCAGCGGCATATACAGCAGCAGAGCGCCTGTAGAGATAAGCGCTGATGTTTCCTTGCTGAGCCCGACCGAATTGACCAGATACTTCTGCATGTACACCGTGTAGGTATAGAAGCCGACGGTGCCGCCGACGGTGATGCCGATTGCAAGCGCGAGCTGCCTCCAGTGCTGCAGCATCTGCTGGCCGACCGACGGCCCCGCTTGTCGCGCGCTCTGTTTGAACGCCTCGGTTTCAGTAACGTTGCGGCGCATGTACAGCGCAAATAGCGCGAGCGCTCCGCCGATAACGAACGGAATGCGCCAGCCCCAACGCTCGATTTGCTGCGACGTGAACAGCACGTTCTGCATCACCAGCATCACCGCGAGCGCGACCAGTTGCCCCGCCACCACGCTAACCTGCAGAAAGCCCAGATAGAAACCGCGGCGGTGCGCCGGAGCGATCTCGCTCAGATAGGTCGCGCTGGTGCCATATTCGCCCCCCATGCTCAAGCCTTGCAGCAACCGCGCGAAAATAAGCACAACCGGTGCGAACACGCCGATCGTCGCGTAGCCCGGCGTGATGGCGATTATCAGCGAGCCGATGCACATTGCCATGACCGACCAGGTCAACGCCGATTTGCGGCCGCGCCGGTCCGCATACAGCCCGATCAGCCAACTGCCGAGCGGCCGCGCCACATAACCCACCGCCGCGATCGCAGCGGTGTTCATCAACTGGACGGTCGGCTTGTCGCTCGGGAAGAAGGACTTCGCGAAATAGATCGAGAAGATGCTGTACGCAAGAAAGTCGTACCACTCGATCATGTTGCCGGCCAGGCCGCCGACGATTGAGCGGATGCGCACCGGCGCAGCGGCGCTTTCTGCGTTCCCAGCATTTCGGGCGCTCGCGACGGCGGCTGCATTGATGCTGCGCGCGTCGCCTGGGTTAGGGGGCATTTCCATGAAGTCTCCGTGATTTTATTGATGCGATCGAGTGGCGTTGCCGCTCACTTGTCTTTTGCTGCGTATTCCCGGTCGAGCTTGTCGTACAGCGGCTTGTTCACAAGGCGCTGGCGTTCGCTGAACGGCGCGACCAGGGTGGCGTCTTCATCGAGGCGGCCGTTGCTCTTCAATGTACCGAGCGCGCGCTGCATGCCGAGCACCGCGCCTTGCAGCGCCGCGTTCGCGTACAGCACGATGCCGTAGCCGAGTTTGGCGAGCGCTTCACGCGATTGCACCGGCGTCTTGCCACCGATCACGATGTTGATCAGTTGCGGCTTGTCGAACAGTCCCGGCAGGCGTTCGATGTCGGCGAGCGATTCGGTCGCTTCGATAAACAGGATGTCCGCACCGGCCTCGATGAAACGATGGCCGCGCTCGATGGCGTCTTCGATACCGTGGACCGCGGCCGAATCGGTGCGCGCCATGATCTGCAGATTGCCGTCTTCGCGGGCATCGACGGCCGCTCGGATCTTGCCGACCATCTCGCTCGTGCTGACGACTTCCTTGCCGGCGAAGTGGCCGCATTTCTTCGGCATGACCTGGTCTTCGAACTGGATCACGTCGGCGCCGCTGCGCTCGAGCACACGCACGGTCTGGCGCACGTTCAGCGCGTTGCCGAAGCCGGTGTCGGCGTCGACGATCAGCGGCAGCGCGACCGCGTCGCGAATCCGCGCGCAATGCTCGGCGACTTCGGCGAGACCGATGAAGCCGAGGTCGGGCAGCCCGAGCGACATGTTGGTGACGCCCGCCCCCGTGATGTAGAGCGCCTCGAAACCGGCGTCTTCAATCACGCGCGCGCTCATCGCGTTGAAGGCGCCCGGCACGAGCAGGCCCTGACGTTGGTTGACTTTGGTGCGGAAGGCCGCGCGGCGGGTAGCGGACGAAGTAGTCATAGCGTGTGTCTCCGGAATGAGTGACTTAAAGTGCCAGCCTTATGCAGGAAGCATGCCGATCGTGAGCCTCTTTCTGTTTCGTGTGCAAAAACATGGACTTATCGAAAGCAGCGTGCTGCGACGCGGCTGTGCGAAAATGTTTCACTTGTTCCGCGGAACGTTTCATAATCGTTCCATCGTCTCCGGAGACTCCATCGTGTCAACGCTTGTCTCGAACCCGAACCAGGGCCGCCCGGGCATCGCGCTGGTCAGCATCAGCCGGCTGAGAGCGCTGTGCGAAACCGTCGCGCCCCGCTATGCGGAGCACGCAAGGTTCTTTTCGGTACGCGAGGGTTACGGCGCGGCCGTGACCGCGCTGCAGGCGTCTGTCGATGCTGGCACGGTCGACGTCGTACTCGCCGCCGGCTCGAACGGCGCGTATCTACGCGACAACCTGAGCGTGCCGGTCGTGATGGTCAAGGTGAACGGCTTCGACGTGCTGAGCGGTATCACCCAGGCAATCACGATGTGGCCGGGCGCGCCGATCGGCCTCGTTCTGCACGAAACGGTGTCGAAGGAACTGACCGACCTCAGCGCGTGGTTGAACGTTGCATTGAAACAGCGCGCATACCGCTCAATCGACGAAGTCCGCGTGGCCGTCGACACGCTCGCGGCCGAGGGCTGCAAGGTCATTATCGGCCCGGGCATGGCGTGCGATCTCGCACAGCAGGCCGGGCTGCATAGCGTGTTTCTCTACTCGCTCGGAGCGGTCGAGGAAGCGTTCGAGCGCTCCATCGAATTGGCGCGGGTGAGCCGCCAGAAGGAGTCGAAGCGTGTGCGGCTCAATACAATCGTCGCGCATCTGCGTGACGGCGTCGCCGCATTCGATGACGCCGGCCAGCTCGAGGCAGTTAATCCGGCGATGCTCGATCTGCTCGGACTTGACCGCACGCGCGATCTGCCGCCGCAAATTGCGAGTGCGGTCGGCCCGCTGCTGCGCGAAACGCTCGACACCGACGCGCCGATCGACGAGCGCATCGAGCAGATCGACGGCCGTGCGCTGATCGTCAATTGTGTGCCGATCGTCGAGCATGGCTTGCGGTCCGGGTCGGTGGTCACGGTGCAAGACGCGCTGGTCGCGCAGCGTATCGACCGCACATTGCGCACCAGTCAGCGGCCGAAACATCTGGTGGCGCGGCACAGTCTGTCCGATCTGACTGGCGCGTCGCCGGCGCTCGAGCGTGTGCGGCGCATTGCGCGGGCCGGCGCTGCGCACGACGCGACCGTGCTGCTCGCCGGCGAAAGCGGCACCGGCAAAGAACTGGTCGCGCAGGGCATTCACAATGCGAGCCGCCGGCGCGGCAACCCATTCGTCGCGTTCAATTGCGCGGCGTTGCCGGAAGGGTTGATCGAAAGCGAACTGTTCGGACACGAGGAGGGTGCGTTCACCGGCGCGCGGCGCGGCGGCAGCCCGGGGCTCTTCGAAACCGCGCACACGGGGACGATCTTTCTCGATGAAATCGGCGAAATGCCGGCGGCGTCGCAAAGCCGGTTGCTGCGCGTGTTGCAGGAGCGCGAAGTAATGAAACTCGGTTCGGGGCGCGCGACGCCGATCGACGTTCGCGTGATCGCCGCGACGCATCGCGACCTGCATGCACTCGTCGAGCAGGGCGTGTTTCGCGCCGATCTGTATTTCCGGCTCAATCTGTTGCAAATCGAACTGCCGCCATTACGCGAGCGGCGCGACGATATACCGGAACTGGCGCGGCATCTGCTCAGGCGTAGCGTGACAAAATACGGGTTGCCCGCCGCGGCCACGGAGCGCGTGCTGGAATTCCTGACGCCGCTATTCGAACATTACGCGTGGCCCGGCAACGTGCGGGAGCTCGAGAACCTGATAGCGCGCGCGGCGATTTATCTGGGCGATGCGGCGAGCAGCGCGTGGCAGGATCTGCGGGACGTTTTTCCGGAGTTCGGACGCATGCATGCGCCGCTCGCCCTTGCGGCCAATGGCAAGGTCGCCGGTCCGCCGCCCGCGGCCGTGACCCGCGATGACGTACTACGCGCTCTGGAAAAAAACGGCAACAACCGCGCCGCGGCGAGCCGTGCGCTCGGGATCGGACGTACCACGCTGTGGAGGCTGCTGAAGAAGTGAGGCTATCCAGGTTCACACGTTGGATACCAGCGCCCCGGCTGCTCAAACCCGGTAGTTGAAACCGCGGGGCGAACGGGGAGTGCCTTTCGCCGGCCAGCTTACGAGGCGCTGGGTGAACTACTACCGTTGAACCGTCCGAACATGCGCGCCGCAAACCGCCAGCCTGTTCCAGGGCTGGCGTTACTCGTCCCCATGGATCAGGGTTGGCGTTTGCCGCGGCCACCAGCGGGTTTGCCAGCCGGCTTGCGTGAACCCTCAACTGGCTTGCTGGCGGGTTTGCTGCGTGGCTTTTGAAGGCTGAATGGGCTGCCGCTAGACAAGCTTGTGCCTTTACCCGCGGCCACAGCGCGCTGCGCCGCAGGCTTGCGTTTGTTTTCGCCACTTTGCGGGCGCGGTTTTTTGCTGAGCACCTGCATGGCGCCCGGCGCAGCTGGCGGCACTTTGGGCTTCTTAGGCTTTTTGGGTTTCTTGATGATCTGGCCCGTCGCGCTAGTTTGCGGCACGCGGTGTTCGGCTTCAAAACCCGGCTCTTCTTCACGGGGCAGCGTTTGGCGGATCAGCGCTTCAATCGCGGCCAGTTGCGGCGCTTCATCGGCACACACAAGGGACACCGCCACGCCGCTGGCGCCCGCGCGGCCGGTACGGCCAATACGGTGCACATAGTCTTGCGCCACGATCGGCAGATCAACGTTGATTACCAGCGGCAGGTCGTCGATATCCAGCCCGCGCGCAGCCACATCGGTGGCTACCAGCATATGGACTTCGCCTGCCTTGAAGCGCTCCAGCGCACGCATGCGCGCGGGTTGCGGTTTGTCGCCGTGGATGGTGTCGACCGCATAGCCCGCTTCATCCAGCATGGCCGCCAGGTAATCCACGCCATTGCGGGTTTTGACGAACACCAGCGCGTGCTCCCAGTTGTTCTCAGCCACAAGGTGCATGAAGAGCTCAGGCTTGTTCTTTTTATCCACCGGCACCACCCACTGCTTGATCTTGCTGACCGTTGAATTGGGCGGGCTGACGCTGATATTGACCGGGCCGCGCAGAATGCCGGCCGCCATGGCGCGGATATCATCGGTAAACGTGGCGGAGAACAGCAGGGTCTGGCGCTCGGCGGGCAAGGCAGCAAAGACGGCGTTGAGTTCACGCGCAAAGCCCAGATCCAGCATGCGGTCGGCTTCATCCAGCACGAGCGTTTGTACTTCATCAAACTGCACTGCGTTCTGGCGATTGAGATCGAGCAAACGGCCCGGCGTGGCAACGAGCACATCCACGCCTTTGCGCAACTTCATCATCTGCGGGTTGATACTCACACCGCCGTAGGCGGCCAGAAATCGCAAGTCGAGGCCTTTGCCATACTCGATAAAGCTTTGCAGCACTTGTTCGGCCAGTTCACGGGTGGGCACCAGCACCAGAACACGCGCGCGGTTGCTGGACACCGCCGGGCCGTGTTGCACCAGCCGTTGCAACAGCGGCAGCGCAAAACCCGCCGTTTTGCCAGTGCCGGTCTGTGCCGCAGCCATGACGTCCTTGCCACTGAGCACAGCAGGAATCGCCTTGGCCTGCACCGGCGTAGGTGTCTGGTAATTGAGGTCCTGCAGATTACGCAGCAAGGGATCGATCAGGCCAAGCGAGGCAAAAGACATTGGCGTATTCCGGGGTAAAGCCGCAATTCTAGCGGTTACCGCCTGATTGCGCCGCACCGGCAAGCTGTACGACGGGACACCGATGAGCAGCACGGCCGCCAGCGCCAACTTCAATTGCATCAACAGCAAACGCGCCAGTGGTCGCGCAACCAGCCACGTGCGCATCTGTATCGCCAGCAACTGCCCGAAACAAGGCTGGAGTCCTGCCAGGCCATCCACGATCGGATCTGTCGCGGTAACGAAAGTCAGGAAGAGTCGAGACGGCACGAATAGGAATGCTCATTTCGCAAGATCGTAGAATTGCTAGGCGACTGAACTATGCCGACACCGTCACTCTTCATCGCCGGTGCAGAACGACGGCGGCACAAAAACCGCGGCAGAGCAATTCTATTCGCTGGCTATGTAAGCATTCCTACTCATTCATAAATCTATCGCTTCATTTGTGTTATCGCGACCCAATCACTAGGCTTCTGTGTTGGAACAAGTTGCTTCAAGAGGCCTTGCGGAAAGTTGTTCATCGTGCGGTCGTTTGATCTAATTTTTCACACACCGAAACCCCGCATACACATACTGATAATGCGGCTGAAACCAGTTGCGAAACGCCGGCCGCAACATGCATTGCGCGGTGCGTGCCGAACCGCCTTTGATCACGTAATGCTGCCCGTCGAAAAAGTTGGCGGAGTAGCCCGGATAAAACGGAAATGCTTCAAACCCAGGCAGTGCGTCGAACACCGTGGAGGTCCACTCCCAGCCATTGCCGAATTGACCTTCCACGCCGAACGCGCTGACGTTGTCTGGATAGGCATCGACCGGCTGCGGGTCCCAGCTACGAAAATCGAAATTGCCCGACATCGCATGCGGTGCGCCGTGTGCCGCGCGTTGCCATTGTGCTTCGCTGGGCAGTGTCTTGCCGGCCCATCGCGCGTAGGCGCTGGCCTCGGCATGACTCACGTAAGCCGGCCAGTCGAGCGGCAGCGGCACTTCGTCGAACATCGTGCGTAGCACCCATGCGCTGTCCTGATTGCTTCCGGCTCGCTGCGACCAGCAGGCGGGATGCTCGATGTGTTCGCATTCCTTCCATACCCAATCCTTGTCCGTCCACCACTTCGGTTCGCGATAGCCACCTGCCTCGATGAACTCACGAAATGCGCCGTTCGTCACCATGTGGCGGTCTATCTCGAACGCTGGCACGTCGACACGCAATTCGCCGAACTCGTTGTCCCAACCGAAACGCCCACTCTCGCGCGACATGCCGAGCACCGTTGCGCCAGCCGGCACGCTGACCATCGAGGACAACGCCTCACGCGGTTCAGAACGGGTAAGCACCGCCTCGCGCAACTCGGTGACCTTCTGTGCAAGCGGCAACTGATGCAGCATGTACGCGAGCGTTTCAGCATGCATCAGCCGATGCTCGATCGCGACATTCAGCAACTGCTCGGCCGTGCCAGCGTGCTCACCTTCCCGGCCGACCCGCGTTGAGTCGCTCAGCGCATCGAGCTCGCGGTCGATCTGCTCGCGGGCGCGCAACGCGTAGCCGCGCACGGCGTCGAGCGATGGCCAGTCAGTGGGTTGATCGGTCGGAAAGCCGCCATCAACAGGATCGATACCGAATGCGAAGAGCTGATCGAGGTGCGGATCGAACGCAGGCAGATCGCACACGCGTTGATCGAAAAGATTACGATCGAAAGCTTCCAGATGGCCGATGTAAAACACGATCCGGTGGCGCTCACGGATCGGCCGCTCATACAGAAACTCGGGTTTGACGATGGAAAACAGGGCGTCAGTAACTTGACGCGCGTCGATCAGACGCTGGACGAGCGGGTGATGCGGGGCGGGGTCGCGATTCATTTCGCCAAGTCTCCTTGCGGGGGACGGACTAAAGACTGTACCCGCTCGCAGGAGCCATGCCAAGACGAATGCGCGCTAAATGGGGGGTCGACGCGGACGTGGCTACGCGGGCCAGGTCCTGCGCGTATGGCTTACACCTTCTGCAAGCCTTCCAGATCGACGATCCGGATGTGTTTGCCTTGTGTGTCGATCAGGCCGCGTTTTTGAAATCTTGATAGGGTACGGCTCACGGTTTCGAGCGTCATGCCGAGGTAGCTGCCCATGTCCTCGCGTGTCATGCGCAAGTTGAATTCCGCCGATGAATAGCCGCGCTGCGCATTGCGCTCCGACACGTCGAGCAGAAACGCTGCCACGCGTTCGTCGGCCGAAAGTGAGCCGAGCACCATCATCTGCCCAGCTTCGCGGACGATCTGCTCGCCCAGCAGTTTGTGCAGTCGATCCTGCATCGAGCTGATTTCGCGGCACAGGGACTTGAGGGCGGGGTAGGGAACGATACAGACGGTGCTGTCTTCGAGGGCGACGGCGCTGCACGCATGGACGTCATCGCTGATGCCGTCGAGGCCGAGCGCTTCGCCGGCGAGGCGCAGCCCAGTGACCTGTTCGCGGCCGTCACGGTGCGCCATGACGGTTTTCATGGAGCCGGAACGCACGGCGTAAACATTGTCGAAGCGGTCGCCGCTGCGATACAGCGCTTCGCCGCGCTGCACCGAGCGCGCGGTGCAAATGAGCACTTCCAGTTTCGTGAGTTCGTCGGACGACAGGCCTTGCGGCATGCAGAGCGCCCGCATCGAACAGCTCGAACAGCGAGCGGTGGTGCGCGCGGTTGCCCTCACCGGCGCGGCACGACGGCTGCCACGTGCCGGCGACGAAATCACGGTGGAATCGGCGGCGGCGCCGGCGGAGCGAGTCACAGCGGTAGGAGTAGGCATGTTCTGCAGCCATTTGTCAGGGTAACGACTGATTGTCCCACCGCCCATGCGCCCCGTTTAGCGACAAAATGACGCATTCGCTCAGTTAGGCATCTTGAGCGATGTCACCCTCGCGTTGTTGCTTGTGGTTATGGACTGCTATGCAACGTGGCAGAGCGTGCTCTGCTCGCATTTTAGAGATAGAGCGCTGCGCGTGCCGCCCTATGCGTAAAACACACGCAGTTGCAAAGAGCGCACCACGCTGCGTCACCACGCGTTCAGGCGTCTTCATTGGCGTTGCCCGCTGCGGACGGAATCAGCAGTACGGGCAAGCTCGCCTGGCGCACGCAGCGCTCTGCGACGCTGCCGAGAATCAGACGCTGAAAACCGCGTCTGCCATGCGTGCCCATCACCAGCAGATCGGCGTTGAAGTCGGCGGCAGCTTTTAGCACGACTACCGAAACGTCATCGAGCGAAGAGGCTTCGCCCACGGCAAGCTCACCTTTGACGCCTTGCGCCGCCATGGCCTCGGCGAATTCCGCGCCGAGTTCCTTGCCCTCTTCGACCAGGCGGCTACGCAGAATGGACGGGTCGTAACCGGGCGCTTCGAAATACATCGGCGTGTTTTCAACGACGTAGAACGGTTGCATGACGGCGCCGGTGGATTTCGCGAGCGCGAGCGCTGCTTCGAATGCGCGGCGCGAGGTGTTGCTGCCATCGACGGCTACGAGGATGCGTGTGTACATATCGACTCCGCGTCTGAAGGATTCGAATGCCGCGGCCGTTTCGGCCGGCCGGGCTCATTGACGATTTATTACCGATGTGAGCTTAAATGATCGCTGAAAAAGATGCATCGGGTCAGGATGTAAATCAAAGACTTGTCAAATTTTGCGATGACGGCGCTTTATCAGCAAGCTCCGCGCAGCGTGCATTTGCCGCGTTCCTGTTAAGCCAGACCGCATATATCAAAGCAATATAGGGCCGGGTTTGCCTTACAATCAGGACCTACTCAGACAAGCTGCTTCAGCACCGCTGATGAACGAGCGCAAAACGACGGGCTTGCCCGACAAGATCTACGGCGACATCCTTAATCGCATTCTTGAAGGCGAGTACAAGGAAGGGGCGCGGCTGCCTACCGAGCATGCGCTGGCCGAACGCTTTGCGACGTCACGGCCGACCGTGCGCGAAGCGCTCGCGCGCTTGCGGGCGGACGGGATCATCATGACGCGGCACGGCTCAGGCACCACGGTTGCGCGACGGCCGGACCCGGATGTGCGTCGCTTCGCGCCGCTCGAAACGCTGTCCGACATCCGCCGCTGCTATGAATTTCGCATCGTGACCGAAGCGGGCGCGGCCGAGCAGGCGGCGCTCAAGGCCGACGCCAATGACATCGCCGCGATCCAGCATGCGTGGGACCAACTGGAACGCATCATCGAAACCCAGGGTATCGGCGCACAAGACGATTTCATGTTTCACCTGGCGGTGGCGCGTGCGTCCAGGAATCCGTTTTTCATCACGGTCATGTCGTTCATCGAGGAACAGATTCTGTTCAGCATGAACCTGTCGCGCAATTTGTCGCTCGTGAAGACGGTAGAGCGGCGGCGGCTCGTGCAGACCGAACATCTGGCCGTGCTCGAGGCGATCCGCCGTAAGGACGGCCCTGCTGCAGGGAGGGCGATGCGCGCGCATCTCGAGAATGCGCTCGAGCGGATGTTCGGTTCCTGATCTTTCGCGCGCCGCCCTTGCGGGCCGCAACTACCAGGTAACGGCTGCCAGTCCGCCGCAACCGGGCGACCGCAACCGGGCAAAGGCAACCGGGCCACAGCAACCGGGCAAAGGCAACTGCGGCCCGGCTCCAATCTCACGTCCAGGCGTCAGGCGGCGGCAGCCATCGGCCCGAACAGGGCGGTGCGGGTCTTCGGACTGACTGCGATATCCAGTGCCACGGCCCGTTCCACGCCGATCTGCAGAGGCGACCCGAGCCGGCTGATGTCGATCCCGGTCTTGCGCAGCAGCCGTTCGATCGGGGTGGTGGTCACCGTGACGTAACGCGTGATGCCCATCCGGTCAGCGAATGTCACGAGTTCGTGGATCGCCTGCATCGTCAGGTCGGCAAAGCCGAAGGACTGCTCCTCGCCGCCAGTTTCGATCGCGAACCGGCTCAATTCCCAGATATGCCGCCCGACCGGCGCATCCGCGCCATGCAGCAATTGCGGGAAGGTGTCCTTCAGCATATTCGGCCCCTCCGTCGGCATCAGGCGCCAACAGCCCCGCACGTGCCGGTCGTTGCCCTGAATCAGCATGTAGTGCGGCCCGAGGGCGTCGTAGCCGTCGATCTCCATGCCCGCAATGGTGGGGATGTCCCATCCGAGCCGCCCGTGAAACACCCGCGCCCGCAGGCGGTACATCTCGTTGATGTGCGCGTTGTCGAATTCTTGCCGCATTCCAATCCGGATCGCTGTTTGCATGACGTTCTCCTGAACGTGTTGGGTTACCCAATACGCAAGAAAACTTATGCATTTTGAATGGTTCTGCCACCTACCTACCTGGATAGGTGTGCATGCTTATCGGATAACGCAGAATTCGAGATAAGCCTCAGCACTCAACCGACGGGACACAAAAATGGAACTTCTCGAAAATCACTGGCAGGCGCAACCCTCGGTCCAAACCCGCCCGGCAGAGCCTTCATCGGCGGTGGATCGCGTCCTGATCATTGCCTACCGCAAGAAGAAAAAAGAGAGCCAGCGCCGCTTCTGGGCACGCTTTGGCGTGACGCAATCGCGTGGCAGCAGGTTCGAATCGGGCGCCGAAATTCCGGCGCCGGTGTCGATCCTGCTGGGCCTCTACTTCACCAAAACCGTTTCGGATGCCGATCTGGGCCGCGCTGAGCGTGTGCTGTACAGCCGCGACGGCGCCGCCTTGCTCAACCCGGGTCAATAAGCCCTAACTGCGCGGCGATCACGGCCGCCGCGCGCCGCGAATTCACACCGAATTTGGTCCTGATGTTCTTCATGTGGAAGTTCACCACCGCTTCCGAACAACTCAGGATATGGGAGATTTCCCAGGTGGATTTGCCGCGCGCGGTCCATTTCAGACATTCGCGTTCGCGCGGCGTGAGCTTGGGCAATAACGTCTGAGCGTGGGTATTCAAATGGCGCTGACTGGTATCGATTACCAGATCGCGCAATAACACCAGGTTCGGCAACGCAACGTTGACATGGCGCCAGAATGCGTCGGTCGGATTGCTGTCATTGACGAAGCACATCATGCCGGCTTCCTGGTTCGGCCCATGAATGGGCAGCGTCACGCCGGCGCGCAGGCCGTGCGCGCGGGCTTCCTCGTACATCGACTGCTGCGGTGCGGTCGTAAAAATGTCCGGCGACCAGATCAGCGGCGCCGCGCGCGTCGCGCAATGCGAGACAGTCGGGTCGATGTGGACGAGCCCCTGCTCGTCGTAGGTGCGTCGCCATGTCGGCGAGTAGGTGCTCCGCACATAGGCGTCTTCAAGGCGAATGGTCGGGCGCGGCAGCATGGCGATCAGCAGCCTGTCGAAGCCCCAGGTGTCGGCAAGCCCCGCGATCGCACCGAACCATTCCGCTTCATCTGCGGCTTTCAGTAGCGGCGCCATTTCCTCGATAAAATGTAGCGACAATTTGGTTCTCTCAGACTCGCAAACGTCCCGTTGCGGTTAATTGCGGTACGGTGATCCGTCCGGCTGTTTTTATCTTCACAATCTATCACTAAAAATTATTTCGCAAGTCGAGGGCAATTTCTAAAGAAACGGCACCAACGCTGGTTCTGCAACTGGGCGAACGAATTACTCCTTATATCGGATTTTTTCGACCTGGATTAACATTCACGGGTTGATAAAGTGGGTAATTTTCTCGTAGTTGCGTTTTTGATGCTTTTGATTGACAACATTATTGTCAAACCAATCTGAATGACGTCTAGTTGAAATTCTGGGCAAAACGACGCTGATTGCCCAGATTGGCAATTTCCCTTTAGCCCGCCACCATTCACTAATGCTCACTCGCCGCGCGCTATTGTCATACAAAAGCAGCGCACCGGCTTTGCCAACTTCGCTTTCTTCGCCTTGACTTCGATTCGAGGTAGCGTGGTGCCGTTTACGCCCAGGTTGTTTGACAACACGGCGAACCCAGTGCTAACTTGACCGCCCGAGCCCCGTGCGTTTTGGGCATCATGAGCGAATCTGCGATCCTCGACAGCGAGTTCTCCGCGTCGGTCATAGCTGTGCCGCCGCTTGCGCGCCGCGCTTCGGCCTGCTTTCCCCATCAACTTCCATCACCTAAAGCCCACGCATGACCGACACCAGCCGACGCTATCCCGATCCCTCCATTCGCGTGCTCGATCCGCGCTTCAAAGCGCTGATCCTGACGTCCGCTTCCGTCGAATGTCTGTATCAGGGCGCGCGCTGGTCGGAAGGGCCGGTCTGGTTCGGCGACGGCCGTTATCTGCTGTGGAGCGACATTCCCAACGACCGCATCCTGCGCTGGGACGAAACGAGCGGTGCTGTGACCACGTTTCGCCAGTCGTCGAACAATGCGAACGGCCACACGCGCGACCGGCAGGGCCGCCTCGTGAGCTGCGAGCACCTGACGCGGCGCGTCACGCGCACCGAATATGACGGCTCGCTTACCGTGCTCGCCGATCGTTACCGCGGCAAGCGCTTCAACTCGCCGAATGACGTGATCGTGAAGTCCGACGGTTCAATCTGGTTCAGCGATCCGACCTTCGGCATCGACAGCTTTTATGAGGGCGAGCGGCAGGAGTCGGAACTGCCCGCATGCGTGTACCGCATCGACGGCCAATCCGGCGAAGTGACGGTAGTTGCCGACGACGTGCTGGGCCCGAACGGCCTCGCGTTTTCACCGGACGAGTCGGTGCTGTACATCGTCGAATCGCGTGGCGTGCCGCGCAAGATTCGTGCGTTCGACGTCAACGTCAGCGGTGTCAGCGCCGCGCTGTCGAACAACCGTGTGCTGATCGACGCCGGCCCGGGCACGCCGGACGGTTTTCGCGTCGACACGCACGGCAATCTCTGGTGCGGCTGGGGCATGGGCACCGACGAACTCGACGGCGTACGCGTCTTCACGCCGCAGGGCGAGCCGATCGGCCATATCGCGTTGCCGGAGCGCTGCGCGAACGTGTGCTTCGGCGGACGCCATCGCAACCGGTTGTTCATGGCGGCAAGCCATGGGTTGTATTCGCTATATGTGAATGCGCAGGGCGTCCAGGGCGGTTGAGTGGGCGAGGGGGGCGCGCAGCCTGAACGCGCCGCGTGAGTTCAGGTTGCCTGACAACCTGACGCTCAACCTGCGTGCCGACTCCGGGTTTGCCCTTGGATAAAGCACGCAACCCGTTGAGCTACAAGGATTACCCACCAGAATACCTAATTTTCTGAGCCAGGCGCCGTGGCGAGTATTTGCTTGACATCGGCAGTTCCGCTTCGCTATGTTCCAATGGTAGAGACACCGCCAGCAACGCATCTGACCGGCGGACTTCCATACCAAGAAGCGAGGAGACGCAATGACTGTTTCAGGCAGGTTGGCGCTCAGGCTGGTGTCCGTATGTCTCGCGGCAAGCGCCGCGTTTGCATCCGCTGCGCACGCGGCCGATCCGGTTACGCTCAATATCGTCGACGTAGCGGGCGATCTTCAACTCACGCAGAAGGGTTTCGAGGCCTTCAAGGCGAAGTATCCAAACCTCGTCGCCAATCTCACGTTCACCAACGCGCCCGCGCCGCAGTTGCCCGGCAAGATCAAGGCGATGCAGGCCGCCGGCCGCTCCGATATCGATCTCGTCCTGACCGGCACCGACGCACTGGCCGCCGGCATCGAACAGAATCTCTGGATGAAGCTGTTGCCGGACAATGCGGCGGCTTTCCCCGGTGTGCTCGACAAATACGCGCCCGGTCCGCGCAAGATGCAGGACCTCGCACAAGGCTTCGGTCTCGAGGTCGCGTATATGCCGGCTGGTCCGCTGCTCGAATACAACCCCGCCAAAGTCAGCGATCCGCCCAAAACGCCTGAGCAACTGCTGCAATGGTGCAAGGCGCATCCGGACAAGCTGATCTACGCACGGCCGGCGAACTCCGGTCCGGGCCGCACGTTCCTGATGGGTTTGCCTTACATACTCGGCGACAAGGATCCGCAAGATCCGGTTCACGGCTGGGACAAGACATGGGCCTTCCTCAAGCAGCTGAACGATTGCATTCCTTACTATCCTGGCGGCACATCGGCTGTAATGAAAGAGCTCGGCGAGGGCACGCGCGACATGACCGTGACCGTCACCGGCTGGGACATCAATCCGCGCGCGCTCGGCATCGTGCCGGCGGAATTCCGTGTGCAGGCATTCGACAACATGACGTGGGTGAACGACGCGCACTACATGGTGATTCCGAAGGGCGTGCCGAAGGAAAAGCTCGACGTGATCTACAAGCTGATGAACTTCATGCTCGAGCCCGCGCAGCAGGCCATGACCTATGACGACGGCTATTTCTACCCCGGGCCGGCGATCAAGGGCGTGAGCGTCGAGCAGGCGCCCGCGCACAGCCAGGATGTGCTGAAGAAATATGGACGGCCGGAGTACGCGAAGCTGCTGGCCGAGCGTCCGCATGTTTTGCCACTGAATGCAGCAACGATGGTCGCGGCTTTCAAGAAGTGGGACAGCGACGTCGGTGCGCAGAAGACCAAATAGTCGCTGAATGAGTCCGTGCACTCGTTCGTTTGGTGCGCCGGGATGCGCGCGTCATGCAAGCAGGAAACCGCCATGAAGCTTCGCGCGCATCCGTTCTATTGGACCTTCGCGATTCGTGCGTCACGCGTATCAGGAAATCGCCATGAAGCATCACTTTGAGCAGTTGCGGCTCGATTCGGTGAGTCGCAGTTTCACGAATGCGGAGGGCCAGGCGGTCGCGGCGTTGCAAGGTCTCGATCTGAATATCCAGCGTGGCGAGTTCATCGCGTTGCTCGGACCTTCGGGTTGCGGTAAATCGACGGCGCTCAATTGCATCGCCGGTTTGCAGCCGTTGAGCGGCGGCGGTATCTGGCTCGACGATAAACGCATCGACGTGTTGCCGCCGGAAAAGCGCGGCTTCGGCATGGTGTTCCAGAGCTACGCGCTGTTTCCGCATATGAGCGTGCTCGATAACGTCGGGTTCGGATTGAAGATGCGCGGTGTCGGCAAGAGCGAAGCCATGCGCCGTGCGCGTGAAGCGTTGCAACTCGTGCAACTGGTCGGGCATGAACGCAAGCTGCCCGGGCAGCTTTCGGGCGGTCAGCAGCAGCGCGTGGCGATTGCGCGGGCGATCGTGATCGAACCGCCGCTGATTCTGATGGACGAGCCGCTGTCGAACCTCGATACGAAATTGCGCATTGAAATGCGTGCGGAGATTCGCCGCATCCATAGCCAGCTCGAACGCGCGACCCTCTACGTAACGCACGATCAGGACGAAGCGCTTTCCATGGCCGATCGCATCGTCGTGATGAAAGAGGGGGTGGTGCAGCAGATCGGCACGCCGAAAGAGGTCTACACGCGGCCGCAGAATTTGCATGTCGCGCGTTTCATGGGCTATCGCAACGTGACTGAATTCGTGCTCGAAGGCACGCAAGGTGATGGGGTTGCTGTGAGCGCGAACGGCGTGCGTCTGATCGGTATGCCGATGGCCGGTTTCAACAGCAAGCGCGTGAGCGTCGCGTTGCGCCCAGAGGATATGGAGCGTGCAGCGGCTGGCACGGAAAACGCGTTCGATGCGCTGGTGATGACCGTGGAATACGGCGGCCACGATTCACTGTTGCGGGTGAAGACCGCGTTCGGCGACTTGTGGGCGCGCATCGCGGGCGAATTCGTAGAGGGCGAACGCATCAGTCTGCGCGTGCCGCCGTCACGCACGCTCGTCTATGACGGAGAGGCTGCGTGAACACGCCTACGTTGTCGCCGCCGCTCGTGCCGCGCGACGCCAAAGCGTGGCTGGTCGCGCCGGCTTTGATCTTCATCGTCGCGTTGTTTATCTATCCGTTTGCGTACGGTTTGGTCCTGTCGTTCCGGCCGATGAACGGCGGTGGCCTGTGGGCCAACTATCTGACGTTCTTCACCGACACGTCGATGTGGCCGACTATTCTCGTCACGCTCAAGCTCGCTGTACCCGCGACGCTGATCAACGTTGGCGTGTCGGTTCCCGTGGCGTTCGCGCTGCGCCGCAATTCGCCCTATCAGAAACTCGTCACGACGCTGCTGGTGATTCCCGTCACGCTCGGCACCGTGCTGATCGCGGACGGCATGCTCACGTACTTCGGGCCGAACGGCTGGTTTCCGCAGGCGTTGCAAGGCCTGCATCTCTACACCCATGAAGTGCGTTTGACGCATAACTTCTGGGGCGTGCTGATCTCGCTGATCGTGTCGGGTTTTCCGTTTGCGTTTCTGCTGACGCTGTCATACGTGACCGGCATCGATCCGACGCTCGCGAGCGCCGCCGCCACGCTCGGCGCGAGTCCGTGGGAGCAGTTTCGTCGCATCTATCTGCCGCTGCTGGTGCCTGGGTTAACAATGGCCGCGTGTTTATCGTTCGTGCAGGCGTTCTCGGTGTTTCCGTCGGCGGTGCTGCTCGGGGCGCCCGCAGGCCCGACGCGTGTGATGTCGATCGCCGCCGCCGAAGCCGCGTTCGAAAGCTACGACTATTCGCTTGCTTCCGCGATCGCGATGGTGATGGGTTTCGTGCAACTGCTGGTGGTCGCCAGCATGCTCGGCGCGCGCCGCTTCTTCTACAGCGGTCCGGTGACGGGAGGCAAAGGCTGATGGCTGCCGATCGTCACGCCGCGCATCCTTCGTGGTCGGCGTCCACATCGAACGAAAACAACGACGGCGCGCAGCAACCCAGCAAGCGCGTGAAGCAGCGCGCCAGCGTGGCGGGCCGCATCTGGCACGTGCTGGTATGGGGCGCGATGGTGTTTTTCCTTGTCAACGTGGTGTTGCTGATTGCGACCGTGGCGGTGAATTCGGTGGCGACCCGCTGGTTCGGCACCTTGTTGCCGCAAGGCTTTACGCTGCATTGGTATGCGCAGGCGTGGAGCGATTTCCAGTTGGCGAGCGTGTTGTGGGTCACCGTCGAAGTGGTCGGCGCGGTAGTGGTGTTGTCGGTTGTGCTCGGCGTGCCCGCGGCGTATGCGCTCGCCCGTGTGCAGTTTCGCGGCAAGCGCACGGCGATGCTGATTTTCCTGTTGCCCCTGATGGTGCCGCCCGTGACGTACGGCATTCCGATGGCGACCGTGATGTACAAGGTCGGCCTCGCGGGCACGCTGGGCGGCGTGATTCTCGCGAATCTCGTGCCGGCGCTGCCGTTCGTGATTCTGGTGATGACGCCGTTCATCGAACAGATCGATCCCAATCTCGAAGCGGCGGCGCGCATTTTCGGCGCGAACACATTCCGCTATTTCCGCTATGTGCTGCTGCCCTTGCTGGTGCCCGGCATGCTGGCGGCCGGGCTGCTCGTGCTGGTGCGCACCATCGGCATGTTCGAACTGACATTCTTTACGGCGGGTCCCGCGACGCAAACGCTCGTGGTCGCCTTGTACTACGCTGTATTTTCAACCGGCGTGCGCGCGCCGCAATCGATCGATGCGATGGCGATGATCTACATGGCGATCACGCTGATCTGGGTGCTGATTGCGCTGCAATTCGTCAGCCCGACTCAGATCGTGTCGCGCGTGAAGGAGCAGAAGCGCTGAGCCATTGAAGCGCTGAAGCACTGCAGCGCTGAGGCATTGAATCACGGAAGCACTGAAGCGCGGAAGCACGCGGCGAAGAAATCCCCCGCCCCGAAGGAAGTCCCGTTGGTGGATCGGGGACGGCGAAAGACATCGTGGAGTAGACGTTGACGACGAGAAAGAAACCTGAAGAACTGCGCAGCCACCGCTGGTACGGCGTGAACGATCTGCGCTCGTTCGGCCATCGCTCGCGCACCGCGCAAATGGGCTATAGCCGCGAGGAATACGCGGGGAAGCCGGTGATCGCGATCCTCAACACGTGGAGCGAGATCAACGCTTGCCATACGCATTTCAAGCAACGTGTCGAAGAAGTGAAACGCGGCATCTGGCAGGCGGGCGGCTTTCCGGTCGAACTGCCCGTGCAGACACTCTCCGAGCCATTCCAGAAGCCCACCACGATGCTGTATCGCAACTTCCTTGCGATGGAGGCCGAGGAGACGCTGCGCTCGTATCCCGCAGACGGCGTCGTGCTGATGGGCGGTTGCGACAAGACTACGCCCGCTTTACTGATGGGCGCGATCTCGATGGATCTGCCGGCAATCTTTCTGCCGGCCGGTCCGATGCTGCGCGGTAACTGGAACGGCGTCACGCTCGGCTCCGGTTCGGACGCCTGGAAGTACTGGGCCGAGTTGCGCGCGGGGACCATCACGGAAGAGGACTGGCAAGGCGTCGAAGGCGGTATCGCGCGCTCGCCTGGACACTGCATGACGATGGGCACCGCGTCGACCATGACGAGCGCGGCCGAAGCGCTCGGCTTTACACTGCCTGGTTTTGCCTCCATTCCCGCAGCGGATTCGCGGCACGCGCAGATGGCGGCGAAAACCGGCATGCGTATCGTCGAGATGGTGTGGGAGGACCTGAAACCATCCGATCTGATCACCGCCGGCTCGATCGACAACGCCGTGACCACCTGCCTCGCGCTGTCTGGTTCGACCAATGCGATCGTGCATATGATCGCGCTCGCGCGCCGCGCCGGCATCGAACTGACGCTCGATCGCTATGACGACATCTCGCGCCGCACGCCTGTCCTGGCGAACGTTCGTCCGACCGGCGCGTATCTGATGGAGGACTTTTTCTATGCGGGCGGTTTGCCGGCCATGCTCGCCGAACTGGGCGAGCTGATCGACCGCTCGCAGAAAACCGTGAACGGCCGCACGCTCGGCGAGAACCTCGAAGGCGCGACGATTTTCAACGACGAGGTAATCCGCCGCCGCAGCGCGCCGCTCCTGCCCAATAACGGCCTCGCGGTGCTACGCGGCAATCTCGCGCCCGATGGCGCCGTGATCAAACCCGGCGCGGCGGAGCCGCAACTGCTCGTCCATACCGGCCGCGCGGTGGTGTTCAAGGACTACAACGACATGGCCGCGCGCATCGACGACGAAGCGCTCGACATCGACGAAAACTGCGTGATCGTGCTTCAGCATGCGGGGCCGGTGGGTGCACCGGGTATGCCCGAGTGGGGGCAACTACCGATCCCGCGGAAGTTGCTGCTAAAGGGCGTGCGCGATATGGTGCGTATATCGGACGCACGGATGAGCGGGACGAGTTACGGCGCGTGCGTGTTGCACGTCGCGCCGGAGTCGTTTGTCGGCGGCCCGCTTGCGCTGGTGCAAAGCGGTGATCTGATCGAACTGGACGTGCCGCGGCGCAAGCTCAACATGCTCGTACCCGAGGAAGAACTGACGCGTCGCAAGGCCGCCTGGGTCAAGCCCGAGCCACGTTTTACGCGCGGCTACGGCGCCTTGCATCAGGTGCATGTGCTGCAGGCGAACAAAGGTTGCGACTTCGATTTCCTGCAGCGCGGCGGCGCGCAAACGGGCGCAACCGGCGAGCCGGAGATTCACTGAGTTTACCCAGGGCCGTGGAGAGAGTCGTGAAGCTGCCTGAGAGTGGCCACACGCAAGGGAGGGGGGCGCGGTGCGGCTGGACCGCATCGCGTAACCTTAGCGATGGGCGTAGAGGCCCGGCGCGGGCGGCTCGCGCGTCGAGCCTGTGCTTCAGACCCTGTGCGTTGCCTTAGTACCCCACGCGATACACCCGGCCCGTTTGCGCGCCTTCCACACTGCGCAGGTAGGCCTGTGCCGCACGTTCGGCGCTCACCGGTTCGAAGCCGCGGAAGTAGGGCGCAAATGCGTCGAGCGCTTCGGTCAGTACGGTCGGGCTTACCACGTTAATGCGGATGCCGCGTGGCAATTCGATCGCGGCGCCGCGCACGAAGCCTTCCAGGGCGAGGTTGACGGTGGTTGCATTCGCGCCTTCGCGAATCGGTTCGTCGCCGACAATGCCACTCGTCAGCGTGAACGAGCCGCCGTCATTCACGTACCGCTGGGCGCCCAGCACTACGTTGATCTGACCCATCAGCTTGTCGCGCAGGCCGACCCAGAACTGCTCGACGCTCATCTCCGGCAGGGGGCCGAAATGCAGCTTGCCGGTGGCGGTGACGACGCCGTCGACCTTGCCGATCTCGCTAAAGAGGCGCTCGATGCTGGCCGGGTCGGTGCTGTCGACGCGATACTGGCCGCGCGTCGCGCCCACTTCGATGACTTCATGGCGCGCTTTCAATGCTGCGCTCACTGCCTGGCCGACCGTGCCGGTTGCGCCGATCACGACGATCTTTTTCATCTGCTGCTCCGTTTAGTATTGGACGTGCAGTCGATTGTGTCGGCGTTCGGCGGGCGGAAATAGCCCCTTCGGCTCGCAGGTCCTGCAACCCTGAGTTTCTAATCCGTGACGCAACGCGCGCCGTCATTCAAACGGGGCGCGCTTTGGAATTGACTGATTAATCGGCGCAAGCGGCGCAATTCAAACGAATACGCGCCGCGCAAATACTTATTTCGCCCGATGTAATTCGATCACACGAGTGGGCCGCAAATGATTAAGGGCGTAATGAATGCGGCCGCGTTCGCGACGGCTGCGGATTGAACGAGGGTCGTCGAACTCATCATCTGCTGATTCGACGCCTTGCGGCGGGACCATGCCTTTGTCGATGACCGTGTAGCCCGGTTCGAGCGCCAGCAGCAGGTGATTGCCGCCAACCCGGCTGTCGAAGCCGGCCATGCCGTCGTGCGCCTCGGGCACACTGTTGATGAGGGTCGCGTTGCTCGTCGTGATTTCGTCGGGCGAGATCGGGCTGTGGCCGGCGATGCGGGCGGCCTCGAGATTCTTGCCGTCGGTGTCGACCGTGCTGTCATGGGTGCGGTCGTTATGCAGCTCCGTCGTGCGCGGGCCGGTGGTGTGCAGTTGCTTGCTGGCGTCTGCTGGCTTGTTGATATCGCTGTTCATCATGCATTCTCCGGTGAAGATGACATGGTTGAAGTGCAGCAAAACCCGTTCCGCCTCGCACAATGTCTTTGTGCGTGTGAGTTTGTACTGCGCTTGTGCCGCAGTCGCTTCGCGGTTATGCGCAGTTACGTATGCGGGCATTTCAACTGGCGATTGCGTCCGGAATTCTTTTCGTTTTTTTTAATGGACGCCTATTTTCTACAGAGTATGATCTTACTCCGACGAGCGAAGCGCGGTTAATTAGACGACATGCGTTGACGACATGTGTTGACGACATGTGTCCGGCGGTTTTTACCTGGCCGAGAACGAAGAGACGCGCGCTACTCAAAACATCTCACGGGGCCGTCAGGGCGGGTGACACATGCACTTCGATGCTGCATTCACACATCGCGGCTATTTGCTGAATTGCGCGCCGGCGCGCGCGGGCGATGGCACTTGGCAACCTTATGTGGTCATCTCCCGCTCGAGCGACGGCGAACTGGTCGCCAACCGTTTTTTCCCTACTGACTTGCGTTTTCCTGACGAAGCCACCGCTATCGCGCACGCACGCGACTGGGCGGTGCGCTGGATCGATGCGAGCAGCGTGACCATCTGAAGCTGAAGCGCGTCCGGCATGCGCGGGCCAACATATCGGGCGGCCGTGCGAGGCTGCGCGAACCGCGGCAAAACGCGGTAATCTCTCGGGACAATCACTCTGAACCGCGCCTGGCGCACGGCGCTGTCCTTTTATGCCTAATGTGCCTTCCCACAGCTGGGGTCTCGAACAGATCGTCGCGGACTTGCGTGCGTCGCGTGAAGAATTGCATCGCACGCGGCATCCGCTCGGCATTCGCGAGCTGCCGTCGCGCGAAGCGGTGATCGCCATTGTCGGCGGCTTGCGCGCCGCGCTGTTTCCCACGCATTACGGGGCTCCCGATTTAACCGACGAAACGGTCGACTACTACGTTGGCCACACGCTCGAAAGCACTTTGCGATTGCTCGCCGAACAGATACGACGCGCCTTGCGCTTTCTGCCCGAGTTCGGAGAAACGCCTGATGCGGATCTGAGGGAGCGCGCGTTCAACGTCGCGCGGGAATTCGGCACGCAGTTGCCTGGCATTCGCGCGTTGCTGGTCAGCGATATTCAGGCCGCTTTCACTGGCGACCCGGCTGCCCAGCACATCACTGAAATTCTGCTGTGTTATCCGGGCGTGTGGGCAATGACGCACCATCGTCTTGCGCACGCGTTGCATCGGCTCGGCGTGCCCTTGCTCGCGCGCTTCATCAACGAGATCGCGCACTCGGCGACCGGCATCGACATTCACCCCGGCGCGACCATTGGGCCGAGCTTCTTCATCGACCACGGCACGGGCGTCGTGATCGGCGAGACCGCGATCATCGGCGAGCGTGTGCGTGTCTATCAGGCCGTGACGCTCGGCGCGAAGAGCTTCGCTGCGGACCTTGACGGCGCGCTGATCAAGGGCAACGCACGCCATCCGGTCGTTGAAGACGACGTCGTGATTTATGCCGGCGCGACGATTCTCGGCCGCGTGACCATTGGGCGTGGCTCGGTGATTGGCGGCAATGTGTGGCTTACGCATAGCGTGCCGCCGGGCAGCAGCGTGTCGCAAGGCAAGATCCGCGAGGGTGAGCGCACGGACGAGGGGCGTGGTTGATGAGCGGCCTGGCTGGCGCGTCGTTCCGTAGTTTGCTGTGCGGATCGGTGTGCGGCTTGCTCCGGAGATCCGCACACGGTTCGCTGCGCAATGCGGCGTGCCGACCGCGTTGCAGTTCCGCGCGAGGATTACTGCGCAGTTCGACGTGCGGTTCGTGGCGCGTCTCACCGTGCACTTCGCCTTCCGTTTTTGCTGTGTGTGCCGCAATGCAATTCGCTGCGCACGTTGCTGCGTAATATGCTACGCAAATCCTTCTTCAACTTCTGAGAGGCGGGCCATGTCACGCGGCCGCGTTCACATGCCTCGTTGCGCGATTGCCGGCGTCGAAGCGACGGTGGCCGAAACGGCGCATTCGTTTCCGCGCCATTCGCATGATCGCTTCGGTGTGGGCGTGATCGATGCTGGCGGGCATCGGTCGTCGAGCGGGCGTGGCGTGGTTGAAGCGCGGGCGAGCGACGCGATCATGGTGAATCCAGGCGAAGTACACGACGGCAGCCCGCTTGACGAGCGCGGACGTGCATGGCGCATGTTGTATTTCGAGCCGTCGATGCTGGCCGATGTTGCGGTCGAGTTGAGTGGTGTGGCTGCGCACGAGATCGAACTGACGCAACCGGTGGTACACGATCCGTTGCTGAGGGTGTTGTTCGAGCGACTGTTCACGGTATCGGTGGAAGCGACCGTGCCGGACGATCTGGTGCGTGAGGAGGCGATGCTCGAGTTGCTCGGCTATCTGGTTCGGACTCACGCGACCATGCATACACGTTCGCGCTTGCTTCGGTCGTTGGGCCCAATTGCACGAGCGAGGGCCCGCATCGACGACGATCCATCATCACCGCTCACGCTAGCCGATCTCGCTGCCGACGCCGGCATGAGCCGCTTCCAGCTGCTACGAGGCTTCGCGCACGAGATGGGATTACCGCCACACGCCTACAGGATGCAGCGACGGGTGACACTTGCGAGGCAGCTGATCGCGAGTGGCGCGACATTGGCTGCCGCGGCTGCTGCAGCGGGCTTTGCCGACCAGAGTCATATGACTCGAGCGTTCACACGATTGCTGGGGATCACACCTGCGAACTACGCGTCTGCGACGCGGCCATAACCCATCGAGGGGAGGGATATGAATTACGCTTCGGCGCGCGCAGCGCCGCCGGAAGAATGACACCCTTGTCACTGACGCCGAATGTGCGAGAACCCGGATTCCACGGGGCCACTAGCACTTGCGGGCTACGGTTCCCACTTAGCATGAGCGGTTTTAGCTGCTTTCTCTTGCCTACTTCTCTTTGCAGCCGGCAAAGAGAAGTAGGTGCCGCCCCGCACAGGGGCGACGCTAATAGACCAATAACAATTCAAGCAAAGGCCAACACCGTAGGCACGCGGACATCAAGCGCCTCACAAACGAACAAGACAAGAAAGGACCAACCCCACAAGCACCCAAACAACAACCGCCGCGCAGGCACAAAAAAAATCCACCCCTTACCCCATTCTCAAATACCTCAAAACCGAAACCCCCTGCACCCCGTGCAACCAGACATGCTCCCCGATAAACCACGCCGCGACCCACGAAGCAGCGACCACGATCAAATCACAGTGCCCGCTATTCCAAAGATTCAATGAATGCCGCCTGGCGACCCAAGGCACCCCCAAAGGATTGGGCCAATCGGCCAACAGATGCATCAACCCACCACAAGCAAACCCAAACGCCGGCGCGGCATAACCAGAACGCCCAAGCCAATGGTAAGAAACCGCGAGCAACGCGACCCACCCTACACCCCAATGCGTCAACGTACGATGCGTAATCCACAGCCTTCGCTTGCGTGACCACCACGCCACCTCCAGCCAGTCCGGCGCCGTACTCCCTGCCACCCCGGCGATGAAACTCAACAACACGCCGATATGAAACGAACCGCCGCCGCCGACGCGCGCGACAACAGCCGCCGCGATAACGCCGGCTGCAAACCCAGTCGCGTGATGTGCTTTGTTGGATGCCATCGAACCTCACGACGCAGCGCGCCGGATAAAAGCCAAAGGGCGGCTATGTTCGCAGATGAGCAGATAAAAAAATAGCCAACAAGCGATATAAAAAATCGCGCATCGGCGTGGCCTTCAGTGTGGTCTCAGTGTTGTCTTCAACAACGCAGCCGTGCGATCAAAAACTCAGGTCGCACAGCGCGCAATATCGACGCGCATTTCAGGTTCAGGCGGATCGTCCGGCGCATTCGCGGGATGCATCACCTTGATGACCGAGCCGGCGTTGAACGGCGTTAGCGTGACGAAATACGAATTGTTCGAATCGGAGCCGACGGCGATCTCAGTCGCGTCGCCCACGCGCGACATCCGCACGCGTGACAGTTTGCTTTCGAGGCAATCGGCGACATAAGCAGGGGCGCGCTGCGAAGACACGTACATCATCGGCTGGGACGCATCGCGGGCGGGGCCGCTGGAAGAACCGCAGGCAGCGAGAAAAGCGGTGACGGCAGCAGCAGGGGCAAGCAGGAGAAGTCTTTTCATGGTCCGATCGTCGGCGTCCCCGGTCGTGCACGGGAACTTGGGGCGCGGGCAAAGCGCGACGCGATTGAACGCAACGTCATGCTTCGCGACGAAGCCGCCGTTCAACCGCAACGACGTTACGGCAAGGAAGGCAGCCGGTCTCAGTATACCCACGGCGCGCTTCTGCCGTCACTATGACTACGTCGAAATGTAAGACCGTAAGCCCCATGGAAAAACCCGCGCGTGATCGTGTCACGCGCGGGTTCGGCTGCAGAGCGGACCGGTACGCCGCTCTGCACGTGTTGCCAGAAAAACTTAGAAGCGGTGACGAAGGCCGACGGCCGCAGCGACCTGGTTGCCGGTCGACGACGGCGCCAGCGTATTGATCGCCGCCACGTTCGCACCGAAGTTGCCCAGTTCGCCGGATGCGTGCTGGTACACGCCTTCCACGTACACGTCGGTACGCTTGCTCAACGAGTAGTCGCCTTGCAGCGACACCGTTTGCCACTTCGGATCGCCCGAGCCGTTCGAACCCGACATCTTGCCGTCGGTGAACGTGTACGAAGCCGCGAGGCTCAGTGCCGGCGTCAGTGCGTATTTGCCGTTCAACTCGTAGTTGTCCAGATGCAGGTTGGTGCCTGCCACGCCAGGCAGTGTCGCGCCGCCGACGTCCACACCCGTGATGCCGTCCAGTTGCGTATGCGTGTACACGAAGCCAACCGTTGCCGGGCCGTACGTGTAGTTGATGCCCGCACCGAACGTGCGTTGCAGGTTCGCCGCGATAGCCGCGGTGCCGTCGCCTTGCGAAACCGGGCCGCTCAGGTTCGAGCTACCCGAGTTGTTCAGTTGCAGGTAAGCGGCGGCTGCGCTCAGCGGGCCGTTGTCGTACGAAGCGCCGACGCTCCATGCGCGGTTGTTCGAGAACTGGCCGGCTGTATTGCTGAAGCCGTACAGGCCGCCGAATTTCAGACCGGCGTAGTTCGCGCTCGTGTACTTCACGGCGTTCTTGATCGAGAACGAGTTGTCCAGATTGTCGTTATCGAACGGATGAGCGGCCAGGTTGTTGCCGTAGCCCGCGCCTGCTTCCGACAGCGGCGCGAGGTAATCGACCATGGAATCGTATTGACGGCCGAGCGTCAGCGCACCGTACTGATCGCTCTTCAAACCGACGAAAGCCTGACGATTGAACATCGTGTTGCTTTCCGTATCTTGGCCGTTGTTCAGGTTGAAACCGTTTTCCAACGTGAAGATGGCATGCAGACCGCCGCCGAGGTCTTCACTGCCGCGCAGGCCGAAGTAGGTGTTCGACACCGAACCGCTACCTTGTTGCCAGTTGCTGTGGCCGCCCTGGTTGTTCGAGTAGACGAGGCCGGCGTCCAGCGTGCCGTACAACGTGACGCTGCTTTGTGCGTGGGCGGTGATGGCAAACGCGCCCATGAGGCCTGCTGCGATGAGGGTTTTTTTCATGTTCAGATAACTCCGGGACAGTGCATAGAGAATCGCATTCCAGTGCTTGCCGCCGCTTCCGCCGGCTGCCTGACGATCCGCTGCGAAGTGTATTCCTGCTATTTATATCTTTAAGCGTATATGCCGCAACAATACATTTTCTAATTCGTAATAGCGGATTTTGGGATGGGTAAGTGCGAGTAAATAAAGAAAAAATTCCTGGTAGGCGATAGCGCTGTAACTGTTTGTCAAATTGTGGGTGTTGCTCGATCGCGACGCTCTCGCCGTGTCATGATCAGTAAGGATTCGAGCGCTTCTTCGCGGGGAACTCGATTCGTTCTGTTTTCTGCAATGCACTCTTCCAATTCGTGTTATCTATATCAGCGAATTACGGTTCTACAATTCGCTTCACCCTTTGACCAAGGGTGTCTTTTTCATCTTTTTATACGCGGCTTTCGGGCCGCGTTTTTTTCACATTTTTTATAATCGATTGATAAGTTCCCGCGAATAACGAAATGCACTATTTCGATTGGCGAGGAGCGCGCCCCGGCTTGTCCGTTCGTCAGGGGGCCGCATTCGGCGTGCGCGGGGCGGGTAGAATCGCAGGCTTGAGATGTGTTTCTGCCCCGCGAACGTGAGTAAACCTGTAATGACCGATACCCCCCTTCCATCGTCCGACACCGCTGCTGACTCCACGACGGAAGGCGCGTCCGAAATCCACGAAACCCCGCTCGAGCACCTGGACGAAGCGCAGCCCGAAACCCTGCACGAAGCGCGTCTGTGGCGCGACGACGGCTGGACCGCGCGCGTCATCAAGAACGAAGACGATGAAGGCTGGGCCGTCGCAATGATCAAGGACGGCGAAGCGGAACCGGCGCTCGTCGGCCCTTGGACGATGGGCCGTAACAAGAAAGATCCCAAGCCGCTCGACACGTCGGCGTTCAACACGCTGGTGAAAACCGCGTCCGAGGTGTTGCGCCGCCATGAACAGCAACTGCGCGCCCAGTTGCATAAAGAAGTGCGCGTGGCCAGCGCGGATGGCAATGACGAACTCGACATCACGCTCGACATCGTCCCCGACGAAGACGAACCGTACGCGCTGCTGACCGCGCTCGACGCATTTGGCGAACAGCTCGCGCAAGTGCAGGTCGCGCCGAACTTCAAGCTGAGTAAGGCGAGTGCCGTTGCGTGGGTCGAAAACGAATTCCGCCGTCCGGGCTAGACCGGTGATGGCAGGGTTCAGCTAACGAATAGCCAAACGCGGCATTACCAAAGCGCTTCAATATACTTTCACATTCGCTTCATAGAGTCCTCGCGTCATCGCGGCGCGAGCGTGAACCATGCGGTTTTGGGGCTGAGTGCGTGCCGGCTGTGCATTCACTCACGCTACCCAAACCCTGGACCACGACAACATGGCAACGCCAACCGCCTCAACTCCGCTTGCAGAAAATCGCCGTCACGAGCGGCGCCACCCGATGGACGATCGCTGTGCTGCCGGCTTGGGCGAGCGCGTTCTGGACCTTTGACTCGCCACCCAACACCACGACGCCATAGGCGGAGCGGGCCACCGGTTCACCGTCACCGACGCGAAACATCGGATCGTCTTTTTCGTAGCCGACCACCGCGAAAACGTGAAAGCCGAACGCGGTCAGGTCGGCACCCTGCGTCGGCGAAAACGCATTGATGGAGTTGCTTTCGACCCGCGTCGGTATCGGGTCGATCAATTGCTGCTGGGCGAGGTCGGCAATGAACTGATGACCGCTTTCATTGCAGGCCAGCGGTGCGTCGAGGGCTGCGGCGTGGCTGGTGAGCGGTAACGCCGCGGTGATCAGAGCAAGGAGTACAGAAGAAAACAAGCATTTCATAGGCGTGAATGGGGACCCGCGTTCGATGTAGTGTGTTCGCAACGGGTGCAGAGCAGGTGCCGCGACCCGAAAGACGTTGCGCATCGAAGTGATCCATCGTGACAGACGCAACTGGGTTCGCACTTTAACGTGATTCGGCATATCTTGCGCGGCGCCTGTCAGGCAGCGGCAACACATGATCCTTAAGAAAACGTTAAGGAACGAAGCACGTTTTCGCGATCCCGTATATATTTCCGGGTTATGAATTCCCGATCACAAATTCCATTGAATGTTCCGGCCCCCAGGACCTGGGACGCGAGGCTTGCCCGTCGGCTTGTCACGCCGCTCGTTGACACGTGGGTCACGCCGAACCATCTGACTACGCTGCGTCTGCTGATTGGTCTGGCTGGCGCGCTGTGCCTCGCTCATGGCGGATTTGCCTGGGCCAATGCGGGTGCCTTGCTGATCGTACTGTCGAACTTCGTCGATCACACGGATGGTGAGCTTGCGCGCATCGGCGGAAAGTCGAGCCGGATCGGTCATTTTTACGATCTGGCTTGCGACGCGCTCGTGACTGTTATGTTGTTTGTCGGCATGGGAATCGGTACGACGCATGTTGGCACATTGAAAGTTGCACCCGGATGGCTCGGCGCCGTTGCGGGCGTTGCGGTCGCATTGATTTTCTTCCTGCGCATGCGCATCGAGGATATGGCGGGCAAGGCGGGCACAAAGCAGGCATCGGCCGGCGGTTTCGAAACCGAAGACGTGCTGTATCTGCTACCCATTGTCACGTTGACTAGCGTCGTCATGCCGTTCGTCGTGGTTGCATCGATCGGCGCGCCGCTCTTTGCTGCCTGGGTCGTGGTCGATTACTGGCGCGTCGCGCGCTCGGCGGCCGCCCCCGCCAAGGCGCCTGAAACCAGTCAAATGTGGGCCAGCGAATGAGTATGCACGCCGAAGACGACGTGATCGCGCCAATTTCAGTTGAACGTTCGCCGGCTTCTTTGACGGCCACGGCTGCACCGAATGCTGACCGCGCAGTGGCGAGCCGCACGCGCACTTTCGACACCTCGCGCCTCTCCAAGGATTTTGCCGAGCAGGGCGCGTTCCTGTATCTGCAAGATTTCCTCGCGCCCGAAGTCACCGCCCAGCTCGTCCAGAGCGCGCGGGGTCTGCTCGACGAAGTGAACCGCAATTATCTGCCGGGCCACAAGCAGGGCGGCAGCGTTAGCCGGCATACGATCGACCGCCTCGCGCCGTTCATCGCCGAGCTGTATCGCTCGAAGGAACTGATCGGCTGGCTCGAGCAACTCAGCGGCGACAAACTTCAAGTGTCGCCCGCGGACGATCCGCACGCGTACGCACTGTATTACTACACGCGTGCCGGCGATCACATCGGCTGGCACTACGATACTTCGTACTATGACGGCCGCCGCTACACGCTGCTGCTCGGCGTCATCGACGAATCGTCGTGCCGGCTCGATTACGAATTGCATACGCGCAATCCGGACGTGCCGGACCAGCCGGGCTCGGTGCAGATTCCGCCGGGCGGCCTGGTGTTCTTCGACGGCGACAAGCTGCGTCATCGCATCACCCCCGCCGGGGAAAACCAAATGCGCGTGTCGCTGACGTTCGAATACGTCACCGACCCGAACATGCGGCCGTGGCGCCGTTTCATCTCGAACATGAAGGACGCGATCGCGTACTTCGGTTTCCGCCAGGTTTTCCGTCAGATGACGAAGCGCGGCAAGGACCACGCATGACACGCGCGGCCCTGATTCTGCTGTCGATCGGGACGGCGCTTTTTGTCGGCCTGCTTGCCTGGCAGGGTTTCGGTTCCGTTGCCTCGGCGCTGGCCGCGGCAGGCTGGGGGCTTGTGCTCGTCGCGGCGTTTCACCTCGTGCCGCTGGTGCTCGACGCCGGCGCAATCTCGGTGCTGTTTCAGCGCCAGCGCGACGGCGTGCATCGCGACGTGACGCTGCGCGATGCATTGTTCGCACGCTGGATTGGCGAGTCGGTGAATAGCCTGTTGCCGGCTGGCCAGATCGGCGGCCCCGTGGTGATGGTGCGGCAACTGTCCCAGCGCGGTATGCGCATGCGTGATGCGGCCGCCTCCGTCACGGTCAGCACCACGGCGCAGGCGCTCGCGCAAATCGTCTTCGCGCTGCTCGGGCTGCTGCTGTTCGGCGCTTACGCCGCGCATGGTGCGCTTCACGATCTGCGAACCGCCACGCTCATTGCCACCGGCGTGCTGGGCGCGATGATCGCGGGCTTCTATTACGCGCAGCGGCGCGGCCTGTTCGGCCGTCTGCTGGGCGTGCTCTCGAAAGTGTTCGGCAAGCGCGACTGGTCGTCGTTGATGACACGCGCCGAAGCCGTCGACGCCGCTGTGAAGGCGATGTACCGCGAGCGCGGCCGTGTCGCAGTGAGCTTCGCACTGAGTCTGGTGGGCTGGATCGTCGGCACAGTCGAAGTGTGGCTCGCGCTGCGCTTTCTCGGCCATCCGGTCGACTGGGTCGACGCACTCCTGCTCGAAAGTCTCGGGCAGGCGATTCGTGGCGCAGCGTTCATGATCCCGGGCTCGCTTGGTGTACAGGAAGGCGGTTATCTGCTGCTCGCGCCGCTCGTGGGTTTGCCGCCGGATGCGGCGCTGGCGTTGTCGCTTGCCAAGCGCGCACGTGAAATCCTGCTAGGTTTGCCGGGACTCCTGGTTTTGCACTTCAGCGAACGAAGCTGGCAACGGCGGCGCGCCACGGGGCGCGTACCGGTTGTCGATTAATCTCCGAATTTTTTCAAGGACTGCGCATGCGTGCCATCATCCTCGCAGCGGGCCTCGGCCTGCGTCTCCAGCAACCGCCGCAGGCACAGTTCCCGAAGTGCCTGTTGCAGTTCGACGGTATGAGCCTGCTCGAACGGCATCTGCAAATGCTGGAAACCGCCGGCGTGACAGACGTCGTGCTGGCGCTCGGTTTTCAGCCGGAATCGGTGCAGGCGGAACTGGAGCGGATCAACTGGCCGCATAAGGTGGAAACCGTGCTGAACCCGCGTTACGACCTGGGCAGCGTGCTGACGGTGCACACGGTGGCCGAGGCGTTGACGCGTGGCGGCGACGTGCTGCTGATGGACGCCGATGTGCTTTACGACGAGCGCATTCTGAGCGCGCTGGTCGAAGGCGAGACGGTCAACCGTCTGTTGATCGACCGTGATTTCGAAGCCGGTGACGAGCCCGTGAAGCTGTGCCTGAAAGACGGCGTGCCGGTTGAATTGCGCAAGCAGCTCGCCGTCAATCTCGAGTACGACACCATCGGCGAATCGGTGGGCTTCTTCCGCTTCCGCCAGGAAACCGCGCAACGTTTCACGCAGATCGTCGCGGGCTACGTGGATAGCGGCCGGGCCAACATGCCGCACGAAGAAGCGGTGCGCGACCTCTTGCTGGAGCGCAGCCAGGTGTTCGACACGGCCGACGTGACCGGCTCGCCGTGGATCGAGATCGACTTCCCGAACGACGTCGCTCGTGCGAGCACCGAGATTCTGCCGCAGCTGCAACCGCTGGTCAGCGCATCGCGCTAAGTCTCGCTCCCGAATTGCTGCTGTATTGCATGGTGAGCCGGCAGTATGCCGGCTCGTTATCGCGTCGGTTTTTCTCTTCTTCTTCGCGCCTGTTTTTCGTAGTCAGTGCTGCCTCGTTGCGCGCTCAACGATTGGGTGCGGGATAGCAACGTGTCATTCGCGTGACTACAAAAAGGCTTCGCCTGGCAACATCTGTTGTCGATGCGGTGCGATAATTACCGCTTTACACCGGCGGCCTTGCAACCCGTCGTCATGCCAATGCCTCTCGCTTTAGGCACTTTCATTGTTCCACTGATCGTCGCGTGTGCGATGTTCATGGAAAACGTGGACGGCACGGTCATCGTGACGTCGCTGCCAGTTCTGGCGCGCGATCTCGGCCAGGACCCCATCACCCTCAAGCTTGCCGTGACGGCTTACGTCATCGGCCTCGGCGTTTTCATTCCCATTTGCGGCTGGGTCGCTGACCGCTTCGGTTCGCGCACGGTGTTTCGCACGGCGATCGGCATCTTCATGGCCGGCTCGCTGATGTGCGCGGCGTCCACTTCGCTCGGCACCTTCGTGGTTGCGCGCTTCGTGCAAGGCCTCGGCGGTGCGATGATGGTGCCGGTGGGGCGCATCATCATTTTTCGCTCGGTGCCCAAGTCGGACTTCATCCGCGCGGTCAACTATCTGACGGTGCCCGCGCTGCTTGGGCCGGTAGTGGGCCCACCGCTCGGTGGCTTCATCACGACGTATCTGCACTGGCGTCTGATTTTCTTCATCAACATTCCAATCGGCCTGCTGGGTATCTGGCTTGCGAACAAGCACATCGCCAACGTGCGCGAAGCGCACCCCGGCCGGCTCGACTGGACCGGCTTCGCGTTGTCGGCGAGCGGGGCGTCGCTATTCATGCTGGGGCTCTCGCTGGTAGGCGGCGAACTCGTTTCCAACACGGTTTCGGTCAGCATGTGCGTGATCGGCGTGGTGTTGTTGGTGATTTACGTGCTGTACGCGAACCGCGTCGAATTGCCGGTGCTCGATTTGCGGTTGTTGCGCATTCCGAGTTTTCACGCGAGCGTGGTGGGCGGTTCGCTATTTCGTATCGGGCTCGGCGCGGTGCCTTTTCTGTTGCCGCTTGCGTTGCAGGAAGGCCTTGGCATGACGGCGTTCAAGTCGGGGTCGATCACCTGCGCGTCCGCCTTTGGCTCGATCTTCATGAAGGCGGCTGCGTCGCGCATTCTCGGCCGTTTCGGTTTCCGCACGGTGCTGATGTTCAATGCCGGTTGCGCGGGCCTGGCGATCGCTGTCTACGGTCTGTTTTCCCCCGGTACGCCGCACTGGTTGATCTGGTGTGTCGTGCTGTTCGGTGGCTTCTTTCCGTCGTTGCAATTCACCTCGTTGAATACCTTGGCGTATGCGGATATTCCGAGCCGCGACGTCGGCCGGGCGACGAGTGTCGCGAGTGTGATCCAGCAGATTTCGTTGGGGCTCGGTGTGACTATCGCCGGCATCGTGCTGCAGATCTCGCATAACGTACAGGGTCATTCGACCATCGTGTTCTCCGATTTCTGGCCGGCGTTCCTCGTGGTCGGCTTGTTCTCGTTCCTGTCGATTCCGGTGACCGCGCGCTTGCCGCAGGGCGCCGGCGATGAAATCGCACGCGGCAGTCGCGGGAGCGCCTGAGTGTCCAACTCGCGGTGCGCCTCGTTCGTGGCGCAGTGCGTTTACTGCGTTCGATGCCGATTCGAACACGGCTACCCGCGAAAATTAGCGTCGTGAAGTGGCGCGGTTTTTGTGTGCTGCAGCATGCACCAGATGCGTGCAGAAGCTTCGCAAATAGCGGATCCGCGTGTTATAAGCCCAAGGCAGCTTTCGTTTTCGTCAGATGAAGAAGTCGTCTTGGGGGATGTCCAATGAAGTTGTTTCACAACGCTAAATCGTCCGCTAGCGGACTTGCGCTGGTCGCACTCGTCTCTGTTTCAAGCGGTTTTCTCGAAGCCACCCCGGCCTTTGCCAAAGCGCCCGAGAAAGCGCAGCCGGCCGTTCTCACGGCCTCCGCCATTGCGGCCGCGGACAAGTACAGTGCCGACGCTGCGGAACAGATTTTCAAGGAAGGCGGCAACGCCGTCGACGCGGCAGTTGCGATTGCCTTCACGCTTGCCGTGACGTATCCGGAAGCGGGCAATATCGGTGGCGGCGGTTTCATGACGCTGTATGTCGACGGTAAGCCGTACTTCCTCGACTACCGCGAGCGCGCGCCGCTGGCCGCGACCAAGAGCATGTATCTCGACGACAAGGGCGAGGTCATCAAAGACATGAGCCTGTTCGGCTATCGCGCGGTAGGCGTGCCGGGTACCGTCGACGGCATGTGGCAAGCGCAGCGCCGCTTCGGCAAGCTCAAATGGAAGCAGGTGCTCGCACCGGCAATTCACTATGCGCGCGACGGCTTTGAGGTCAGCGAGCAATTGCAGCAACGCCGCGACGACGCGGCGAAAGACTTTGCCGGCAAGACCAACTTCGACACCTACTTCGGCAACCTGAAGCAGGGCGTCAACTTCAAGCAACCGGATCTCGCCGCCGTGCTGCAGCGCATTTCGGATCAGGGTGCAAAAGACTTCTACTCGGGCAAGACGGCTGATCTGATCGCGGCGTCCATGCGCGGTCACGGTCTGATTACGAAGGCCGATCTGCAGCAGTACAAGGCGGTGTGGCGTCAGCCGATCCAGGCGGACTGGAACGGCTATCGCGTGATTACCGCGCCGCCCCCGAGCTCGGGCGGTATCGGTCTCGTGCAATTGCTGAAGATGAAGGCCGACATTGCGCCTGACTTCAAGGACGTCACGCTTAATTCCGCGCAGTACGTGCACCTGATCGCGGAAATCGAGAAACGTGTGTTCGCCGATCGCGCGCAGTATCTCGGCGATCCGGACTTCTACAAGGTGCCGGTCGCGCAATTGACCGACGACGCGTACATCGCAAAGCGTGCAGCGGAAGTCAATCCGAATACGCCGTCAGATACGAAGAGCATTCAGGCCGGTCTGGGCACCTCGATGCCGGAGAAAGCGGAAACCACGCACTTCTCCGTGATCGACAAGTGGGGTAACGCGGTATCGAACACCTACACCATCAACGGCTACTTCGGCTCGGGCGTGGTGGCGGATCGCACGGGCATCGTGCTGAACGACGAGATGGACGACTTCTCCGCGAAGCCGGGCATCGCGAACCAGTTTGGCGTGGTGGGCAGCGACGCGAATTCGATCGATCCGAAGAAGCGCCCGTTGTCGTCGATGACCCCGACGATTCTGACGAAGGACGGCAAGGTGTCGCTCGTAATCGGCACACCGGGCGGCTCGCGCATCTTCACGTCGATCTTCCAGGTGATCAACAACATCTACGATTTCAACATGCCGTTGCAGGAAGCTGTCGGCGCGATGCGCTTCCATCATCAGCTGTTGCCGCCGAACACGATTTTCTGGGAGCCGTACAAGCCAATCGACGGCGAGCTCGCCAAGCAGATCGAAGCCAAGGGCTACAAGCTGGAGGGGCAGGATTTCAGCGGCGACATCCAGGCGATCAAGGTCAATGGCGATACGCCGGAAGCCGCAGCCGATCCGCGCGGCCGTGGTGTGACGCGGGTGATTCAGTGAGCGTTTGACTTGAATCGTTTAGGTGCATCTTAGCGGCGCATCTTTGTGGCGCCTCTTTGTGGATGCGCCGCGTGCAGAAAAAAGGCCTCGCGCTCGATTGAGCGCTGAGGCCTTTCCTATCTGTGAGATTGATGGAGCGTGAGGGCTCATTTATCCCCGAGCTCGCTTGAACGTGAGGCGTTTTCCCCCGCCGGTAGTCGAGCGAATCAGCTTGTCTGCTCGACCGGCGTCAAGGTCAATTCGAGCCGTTGCGCGCCACGCAACACGGTCACATTGACGGGTCTGTCGATACGCGACGCGTCGAGCGTACGTTGCAGGCTATCGACGTCTTGCACCGCAAGCGCATCGATCGCAACGATCGTGTCGTCGGTGCGCAGGCCACCGAGTGCGGCCGGGCTGCCTTTGACGATTTCCATGACATGCACGCCGCTCTCGGAGCCCAGGCCGAAATAGCGCTGCACGCGGCGCGACAGTGGCCGCGTGGTGCCGGCCACGCCGATGTACGCGCGCCGCACGCGGCCGTGCGCGAAGATCTGCATGATGACCCACTTGGCCGTATCGATTGCGGTGGCGAAGCAGATCGCCTGCGCGCCCGGAATGATCGCGGTGTTCACACCGATCACCTGACCGGCCGAATTGATCAGCGGCCCGCCCGAATTGCCGGGATTGAGCGCGGCATCTGTCTGGATCACGTCATAGATCATGCGGCCCGAATTCGAGCGCAGCGAGCGACCAAGCGCCGAGACCACGCCAGTCGTCACGGTTTGCGCGAGGCCGAGCGGATTGCCGACCGCGATCGCGATTTGGCCGACCCGCAACTTCGACGATTCGCCGAGTTCGACGTGCGGCAACGGCTCGGGCGAGCCGATGCGTAGCACGGCCAGATCGCTGCCGGGATCGTCGCCCACCAGATCGGCGTCGAATTTCGCACCGTCGGCGAGCGTCACCTTGATGTGCGTCGCGCCATGCACGACGTGGCTGTTGGTGAGCAAATAGCCGTCGGGCGTGAACAGAAAGCCCGAGCCCGTGCCGCCGCGCGCGCCGCGGCTGTCGCGCCCGGAGGGGGCGCCGGGTAGCCGGCGTTCGACGGAAATGAAGGCGACTGCCTGTTGAACGCGTTCCAGCGCGCCGATTACGGTGCGGGAATAGGCGTCGAGCAGGGCGTCGTCGGATAAAGCGTTGAGTGGATCGGGCCCGGGGGCGTCGGATGCGGCGCGCGACAGGTCATCGATGAAGCGTGGACGGCTTCCCATGGCGATGCTCCGGATAAACGGAAATCCAGATGCGGGGCGGTGAACGGGTTTTCAAGTGCGGGCGGGGTGGGATGCGCGAGGCTGACTATGAGACACTTTCCTGTGTCCGGTCACGCCAAAGCTGGGGTCGTTGCCCGAGCGGGAACGCGGGCCAATGTCTGGACCGACGCCCACGCCGATGCTCGCAACGCCCGGGCACACGTCATGCAAGCCGTCAGGCGTCGTCATGCCAAGGAGACAGCCGCCATGAACTCACCCGCCACATCAGCCGCAGCCTCTGCCTCGTCGAGCGCGCCGGCAGACCCGACGGAACCGAGCGAGCCGCGCATCGAGTCGCTCAGCGCCATCACGCTCGCCACCGGTGATATGCCTCGCGCTGTGCTGTTTTACGAAGCACTTGGTTTTCCGATCAAATTTGGCGGTTCGCACGAAGCATTCACGTCGTTTGCATTCGGCGGTTCGTATCTGAACCTGATCGTCGATACGCGCGCGCCAGTCAACTGGTGGGGGCGCGTGATCATTTATGTGTCGGACGTCGACGCGCTCTACCGGAAGGCGCTGGCGGCGGGTTTGAAGCCGTCGCTCGAACCGTCCGATGCACCGTGGGGCGAGCGCTATTTCCACATCACCGATCCCGATGGCCACGAACTCAGCTTCGCGAAGCCATTGCGTTAGCGGCCGGCGGTCGCGCTAAACTCGCTATCATGGACGGCTATAAGGCGCGCAGGCTGCTGGCGAACGCCTATCGCGCCGAAGGCGCGGCTGCCGCGCTGGTAACACGGCTGACACTTCGCGCTTCGATAATCGAACCCGTTCGCGATGCGCATGCGCCGCGCGCCTAACCATTTCCGTTGCCAGGAGAGTCGCAATGAAAGAGCTGGACCCGAGACCCGAGGCCGAAGTCATGGCAGAACGGCAGCGTCGTTTCGAGGAGGACCTCATCGATGCCTACGACGAGGAACTCGAAATGGAGGTCGACGACCGTATCATCGACGGTGCGGAGGGCTTCACCCCCGAACATCGCGAGGCGCGCAAGGTGTACTTCCGCGAGCTGTTCCGGTTGCAGGGCGAACTCGTCAAACTGCAGGACTGGATCGTACAAACCGGGCATCGTCTGGTGGTGATATTCGAAGGACGCGACGCGGCCGGCAAGGGCGGCGCGATCAAACGCATCACGCAGCGGCTCAATCCGCGCGTGTGCCGTGTGGCGGCGTTGCCGGCGCCGAACAACCGCGAACGCACACAATGGTATTTCCAGCGTTACGTGTCGCATCTGCCGGCCGGCGGAGAAATGGTGCTGTTTGACCGCAGTTGGTACAACCGCGCGGGCGTCGAACGCGTGATGAATTTTTGCAGCGACGACGAGTACGAAGAGTTCTTCCGCTCGGTGCCGGAATTCGAAAAGATGCTGGCGCGAAGCGGTGTGCAGATTCTCAAATACTGGTTTTCGATCACCGACGAAGAACAGGAAATCCGCTTTCAGAACCGCATCCGCGATCCGCTGAAACAGTGGAAACTGAGTCCGATGGATCTGGAAAGCCGGCGTCGCTGGGAAGCCTATACGCAGGCGAAAGAAGTCATGCTGCAGCGCTCGCACATTCCCGAGGCGCCCTGGTGGGTCGTGCAGGCGGTCGACAAGAAGCGCGCGCGTCTGAACTGCATTCACCATCTGCTGAGCCAGGTGCCGTACCACGAGATCGAACATTCGCGCGTCGAGTTGCCGGCGCGGGTCTATCACGACGAATACAGCCGCCAGCCGGTGCCTTCGTCGATGATCGTGCCCGAAGTGTATTGATCGGGTGTCAGCTTGGTGAAGGTAAAAGAGCGCGGTAAAGACCGCGCTCTTTTACTTTCACCGTCGCCGGATTTGCACCCGGCACCAGCGGTTTCAGTGGTTACAGCGATTTCAGAACACCAGCCGGAACAACCAGTACAAGCCCCCGGCCAGCGCGATCGAAACGGGCAGCGTCAGCACCCAGGCGAGAATCAGGCTGCGCACCGTACCCCATTGCAAGCCGGAGCCGTTGGCCGCCATGGTGCCGGCCACGCCTGACGACAGCACGTGCGTTGTCGAGACCGGCAAGCCGTACATGTCGGCCGCGCCGATTGTCAGCATCGCCACCACTTCAGCCGCCGCGCCCTGCCCATAGGTCAGATGCTGCTTGCCGATCTTCTCGCCGACCGTCACGACGATGCGCTTCCATCCGACCATCGTGCCCAGACCAAGGGCGATAGCGACCGCAACCTTGACCCACGTCGGAATGAACTTGGTGGCGTGATCGGTTTGTGCCTTGAAGTTGTCGATGGCCTTGGCGTCTGCCGGCGAGAAGGCCGGTTGTTTGCTCTTCTCCATCAGGCGAATTGCTTCAGACGCGACATACATGTTGTTGCGCACGTTATCGACGATGTTTTGCGGCACGGTTGCTATCGATCCGGACTCGTTGACCTGCTGGCCGATCAGATCGGTCAGTTGCTGCAAGGCCGGTAACGTGGCGGGCGTCAACTGGCGCGTGCGCACATACGCTTCGACATCGGCACGCGGATTGGCGGACGGCGCCGCGCCTTGGGTGTACCTGGCGAGCGTGGCCGAGGCCTGATGTGCGACCGCGAGATAGGTCTGCGTTTCCGCCGGCGTGACCGCCTTGTTCAGCGCGTAGGCCGTCGGCACCGTGCCGATCAGGATCAGCATGATGAGACCCATGCCTTTCTGTCCGTCGTTCGAACCGTGCGCGAACGAAACGCCGGTACAGGTCAGAATCAGCAGGCTGCGAATCCAGAACGGCGGCGGCTCCTTCCCCTTCGGCTCCGCGTACAACGCGGGAACGCGCACCACGGCCTTGAGGATCAGCAGCAGTAAACCGGCGGCAAGAAAACCGACCAGCGGCGAAAACAGTAGCGACTTGCCCACGCCGAGCGCCTGATTCCAGTCCACGCCGCTCGTGCCGTTCGCGCCGTGCATCAGCTGATTCATCAGACCGACGCCGATGATCGAGCCGATCAGCGTGTGCGAGCTCGACGACGGCAGTCCGAAATACCAGGTGCCCAGATTCCAGATGATTGCAGCGATCAATAGTGCGAAGACCATCGCAAAGCCCGCGCTGCTGCCCACTTGCAGAATCAATTCGACGGGCAGGAGTTGCAGAATGCCGAACGCGACCGCGCCAGTTGAAGTAAGCACACCGATGAAATTCCATCCGCCGGACCAGACCACCGCAATGTTCGGCGCGAGCGAATGCGTGTAGATCACGGTGGCGACCGCGTTGGCCGTGTCATGAAAACCGTTGACGAATTCGAAGCCGAGCGCGATCAGGAGCGCAATGCCGAGTAGCAGGTAGGGCAAAAACGAGGCTTCGCGAACCGGTTGCAAATCGTCCGCCAGATGCATGGCGCAATAAGCAGCGCCGATCGCAATCACAACGAGGAAGATGATCAGGCCGATACTGCGCCCCTTTCCACTTGCAGAGCCCGGTTGTGGGTACGAAAGTTCCGGCATGGCATGAGCCTCAAAAGTTTGTCGCGGAACTGCCGATCCTGCGGTGCCTATGTGTCGTTATGATGACAATGGCGTGACAGCTATGCGGGACCGATGTTCGCGGGAAGTGCGCGGTGATTGACGCTAAAGGATAGGTCCCCGCCTGTGCGGCGGGCCGGAATGATAAGCGGTCCGAAAAGAACTACGCGAAGTGCGCCTGTACGGCGGAATGGATTTTCCGGTTCAACTGTCGCCAAGATCGCATTCAGACTCGCGCGACCCTGGCGGCCGCCACGATTTGCGGTGGCTTACGACCATGCAACGCGCATTTTCCTACGGCGATCCTCGTGCAGTTTAGGCGACCCGCGAGCGGATATCCACCGGGACCTTTTTTTGCTAGGCTGACATAACGGGACTTATAACGGGACTTTTGAAGGACGTTCGATGAAGCGCGAGAGCCGGAAGATCGACAAACAGGCTGCGGATAGCAAGCCGGCCGGCGCAGCGTGCTCTGCGGAGTCGGCCTTCGCGTCGTACGCGGCGCCTCTCGTCGATGAGGCGATCGAATACGCCAATGCTTTGCGCGAAGACGCATCGCCCGAAGCGCTGCATAAATTGCGCGTATCGCTGCGGCGGTTGCGCTCGTTGTGGTGGGCGTTCGGACCCTTGCTGGACAAAGGCGAGAATACGCGCCAACGGGCGCTGTATAAGTATCTGGCGACGGCAGCCGGCAAGACGCGCGATTGGGACATTCTGATCGAACTGATTGCCCACGACGGGCGCGTTGCGCACGAGATGGCACCGAAGCTCGAGGAGGCGCGCGGCGGCGCGTTGGCGACGAGTCGTGAAACGCTTTCGAACGCGGACGTCAAACATCTGCTGCAAGATGCCCTGACCAGTGCCAGTAAGGAATTGAACACGGCCCACGAGCGCGTGCCGTTGCGAAAATTTGTCGATAAGCGCGTGGCCGCTTCTGAACGTTCGCTGAAAAAGCGCATAAAACGGGCCTCTCATGCGAAGCGCTCCAACTACACCGCATTTCACGACGTCAGAAAGGCGGGGAAAAAAGTGCGGTATCTGCTCGAGTTTTTCGAGCCGGTTCTGGACGGCAGCCACAAACGTGTCCTGAAGCGGCTAAAGCAGATTCAGAAGCGTTTCGGTACGCTGAACGATATTGTCGCAAGCGAGATGCTGCTGCGCGACAATATGGGCTTGCTGGCCGGGTCCGGCGACACCGATGCAGTGCTTCATTGGCTCGGGAAGGAGCGCAAACGCCGGATGCGCGCGGCAGTGGGACTGCTGCGCAAACTGTGATGCGGCTCAAGAGGCGGCCGCATGCTCGAGCGAAGCGGCCCGAATAACCACATAGATTTTGCGTCCGTACCTGATCGGTCAGGTGGACCCTTTGCGAAGGAGGCGATGCGCACGTGGCACATCAAACGCTCTCGCTGCGTCGACGGTTGCGATTCATGTCGCGCGCCGGTGGGACCGGTGTGGCGCGTTACGTGGGCAACCACCCGTTTTTCGCCGGCGTGGCCGGCACCCTGGTCGCCGTGGCGATGGCCGGGTTGACGCTTCTGACGCTGAGCAGCGGTCGCGCCGACGCGCTCGACCATGCGCGTGAAACGGCACAAAATCTCGTCTCGATCATTTCCACCGATCTCGAACGAAACGTTGAGATCTACGATTTGTCCCTGGAGGCGATGGTAGACGGGGCACGCGATCCTGGTACGTGGACCCTGTCTGGGGGCTTGCGGCGAGCAGTGCTATTCGATCGCGCAACCACGGCGGCCTACCTCGGCGGTGCCTATGTGATTGGCCCGGACGGTCGAGTGATCGCTTCACAGAACGGCGAGGTCGATGCCGCAGTCAGCCTGGCCGACCGTGACTACTTTCTGGTGCATCAACGCAGTCCGGCCGTCGGGCTCTATTTCTCCCACCCGTACCGCTCGCGGCTGCGTGACGGCAAGCTTTCGATCGGTCTCACACGTCGCATCAACGAAGCCGATGGCACATTTGGCGGCATTGCGCTTCTGGCGATTCGCATCGAATACTTTCAGCGTCTGCTTGATCGGATCAACACGGGCGAACTGGGCTCCGTGTTCATCGTGATGGACGACGGCACCTTGCTCGCACGCAAGCCGTTTTCCTCGCGCGATATCGGCTCGAGCATAGCGAAGTCGCCGACCTTTCAGGTGATGGCCGCGCACAACTCGGGCTCGTATGTCGCGAACTCGGCGGTGGACGGCGTGAGCCGGATGTTCACCTATGCACGCGTGCCGGGCGCGCCGCTGATTGCGGTGGTTGCGCCGTCAGTGGATGAAGTGCTCGCGCCGTGGCGGCGCCGCAGCAGGATTGCCGGCGTGCTGACGCTCGCTTTCGGCGCGGTCTTCGTGATGGTCTCGTGGCTGCTTGCTTTTGCCTTGCGCGACAAGATGCGCGCGCAGGCGGCGCTGGTGCGTCTGGCCGCGACTGACCCGCTTACCGGGCTCAGCAATCGCCGCGTGCTCGACAAGCGTCTCGACGAAGAATGGCGGCGCGCGCGGCGCTCCGGGCAATCGCTATCGGCGTTGTTCATCGACATCGATCATTTCAAGCAATTCAACGACGTCTACGGCCACGCTAGCGGCGACGAGGCGTTGACCGCCGTGGCCGAATGCATCTCGGCCACGGTGCTGCGCTCGCTCGATCTGGTGGCGCGATACGGCGGCGAGGAGTTTGCCGTTATCTTGCCGGACACAACGGCCGAAGGCGCGCTCAGGCTCGCAGAGAAGATTCGCCACAAAGTACAGAGCCTGCGAGTCTTGCATCGCGATGGTGAAGCGATCGCTGTCACGGTGAGCATTGGTTGCGCGACCTGTGTGCCGGCGGAAGGTGCAAACGCGCTCGATCTGCTGGCCGCTGCCGACCGGCAGCTATACGCCGCCAAGGCGGCAGGGCGCAACCGGGTCAATTCGACGGTATGGGCGGGGCGTTCGATGGCGCAGGATTCGTCGCCGTGAACGGCGGCGTCTGATGGCGGCGCCTTGCATGTGACGACGTTCCGGCGCCGGGCCGGGCGATCACTCAGGGACTTGCCCAGGCGCTTTTGCTGCGCCGAGGGGCGAACCCGCGCAGCGTCACCGCGCCGCGTGCTTCGCCGTAGGGCTCCGGCGTGCGTTTGCCGGTGGTCGATTGGTCCGACAGCCAGAGAGGTTCGACGGGAAACCCGCGCCTTTGCCAGGCGTCGAGGCCGCCCCTCAATGCGCGAATCCGCGTGTAGCCGTTCAGGCGCATCCTTTGCGTGATCTCGACGGCGGTCGCGCTGTCCGGGCAAATGCAGTAAATCACCATGTCATAAGCGAGCAGCGCGAGGTCGATCTGTTCAGGCGAGTGCGGGTCGAGCGCCAGCACACCGGGAATAGAGCGCAGTGCTTCGCCTGCTGATGCTGGCGGGCGGGCATCCAGGATCTTGGGGGGCGTGATGCGGCGCCATCCGCTGGGTGTCGCTTGGGACGCAGCCGCCGAGGCGGCGTCCGCGAAACGGCGCCGCTCGCGGCGTCGCTGCTGCAGGCGATACACCAGATAGGCTAACGCCGCGGCCAGCAGAATGTCGATCACCGTGCCGCCGCGCGCTTTGACGAGGGCGAGCAGCATATGCAACTGCCTTTCCGCCGCGGCGCCGCCGAGCAGCCAGAAGGTGGCCCACGCCAGCGCGCCCGCGAGGTCCCACACAGCGTAGATGCGGCTGTCCACGGCTGTCGTACCCATGAGCGGCGGCGTGATGAGTCCCAACCCGGGGACGAACTTCGAGATCGACACGAGCGGCACGCCGAAGCGCTCGAATAGCGAGCGAGCCGTGTCGACCTTGGAATCGACCGCCGGGGAGATCCGGCTTAAGGCGGCGATCAGTTTGCGGCCGTAGATGCGGCCCGCGGCGAACCATGCGCCGTCGCCGATGAGCGCGCCGAGCACGGCGGCGAACAGAACCGGCCAGAAAGATAATGTCCCGGCGGCAATCGCGGAGCCCGCGAAGAGCAACACGGGGACCGCGGGGATCGGCAGGCCGAGGCGCGTCAACAGGACGTTGAGAAAGACGACTGCGCCGCCCCAGGTTGAAACCGCCGATGACGGAAACTCTATCAATTGCGGAACTCCTGTTGTTGCGGTTGGGCCGCACTGCGGCGGGAGCCTGTTGTTCCGGGACGCAAAGTGTGTACCTGGGGCGTTCATCTACTGACCCGCCCGGTTTGTTGGTTCGCGTCGCGGGTGGCGTTCTGTTTTGATCAGGATACTCGATGGGCCACGCTGGGGCGCCTGCCGGTTTCCTCCTGGCTGTAAGCCGGATTCGCGTCAGTATTTCGCGAAGCTGACGGTACGTCGAGAGCCTTGGCAGGCGCTTTTTCTGCAATTTCGTTCAAGACCGCGCGCGTCCGCGCCCCTAATCTGCCTATTCGTTCAAAGGAATAGGACAGCAGCATGAATTCACGGTATGTCGGCTATCTGTTTTGCGCGCTGGCGATGATCGGGGTCGGCAGCACGGTTGTCGTCAGCAAATCGATCGCAAGCGGATTGCCGCCGTTCAGCGCGACTGCATTGCGTTTTGCCATCGCGTTTCCCCTGTTTGTGCTGGTGATGCGCTGGCGTGGCGTGCGTTGGCCACGTCTCGATCGATACGACACGGCGCTCGTGATCGCCCAGGCGGGGGCGGGCAGCGTCGGTTATACGGTGTTGCTGATCAGCGGTATGAAGCTCGCATCGGCCGCCGATGCAGGCGTGATTGCCGGCACCTTGCCTGCTGTGTCGGCGATGGTCGCCATGCTGGCGCTGGGTGAGCGCCCCGCGCCCGCGTTGATCGGTGCGATTGTCCTCGCCACCTTGGGCGTGCTGGTGTGTACCGTGCGTATCGACGATTTCACCGTGCCGCATGCGGCCAGTTCGCTGGCAGGTAACGCGTTGGTGTTCGCGGCGATCGTCTGCGAGGCGCTCTTCATCCTGCTCAATCGCAAGTTGCGCACGCCGGTCGCGCCGCTACCGCTGTCGGCGTTGATGTGCGGCATCGGTTTCGCGGTGGCGATCCTGCCGGCGTGCTTCGAGAGGCCTTGGAGCGTGCCATTCAATGCGAGCGCCCTGAACGGTGTGCTGTATTACGCGCTCGTGCCGACCGTGGCTGGCTTCGTTCTCTGGTATGCGGGCGCTGCGCGCATCAGCGGGGCGGAAGCCGGGCTCATGACCGCACTCGTGCCGGTGAGCGCGGTCGCGTTGGCCGCTGTCGTGTTGCGGGAACCGGTTAGCGCGGCGCAACTTGCTGGTGTTGCATGCGTGTTGGGTGCGGTGCTGCTGGCCACCTTTGGGAAGATGCGTACGATGCGCGGCACGGCGTGAGGCTTAATCCGGCGTGAGGCATAACCCGGGCGCGAGGCCATAACCCGGGCGCGAGGCCATAACCCGGGCGTGAGGCATAACCCGGGCGCGAGGCATAACCCGGTGCACGGCGCGATGGCCTGAAGCCGCAGCATGAAGCACGGCCGATGGGCGCGGAATCAGTATTCGACGCCGCAGCCTGCACCACGGCGCGAGCGAATCGCTGTGCGGGCTTCAGGTATTGGCGACCGCCACCACACCCGGATTGCCCACGATCGACAAAAACTCGCGCCGCGTCGACGGATCGGTACGGAACGTGCCCAGCATGCGCGAGGTGACCATCGTGACCCCGGCCTTGTGCACGCCACGTGTGGACATGCATTGATGGGCGGCTTCGAGAATCACGCCGACGCCCGCCGGTTGCAGCACTTCGTTCAATGTATCGGCGATCTGCACGGTCATCTTTTCCTGGATCTGCAGACGCTTGGCGAACGCATCGACGAGGCGCGCCAGCTTCGAAATGCCGACCACGCGATGCTCGGGAAGGTACGCAACGTGCGCCCGCCCGATGATCGGCACCATGTGGTGTTCGCAATAGCTCTCGAAGCGGATATCTTTCAGCACGATCATTTCGTCGTAGCCGTCCACTTCGGAGAAGGTGCGGGCGAGGAGCTCGCGCGGATCGACCTGATAACCCGCGTAGAACTCCTCATAGGAGCGCACCACGCGCGCCGGCGTATCGAGCAGGCCTTCGCGCTCGGGATTGTCGCCGGCCCAACGCAGCAGCACGCGAACGGCTGCTTCAGCTTCTTCGCGGCTGGGGCGGTCTACTGCGGCCGCGGGTTTGGTTTTCTTCGCTTTGCTGCTGGCCATCCGTCGCTCCTCTGGGATCGCGCGTCGACGCTAGACGGAGCGCGCGGGGTCAATGAGTGCGGCCATTGTTCCATGTTTTGCGTCGCATCGTGTCGATGTCCCGTTCGCGGACGGGGCGCGCGCTCACTTCGGCCACTCGTCCATATCGTCGTTGAAGAGCTCGGCGACGATACCGCGCAGCCAGCTCGCCCGCGGATCGTTATGAAACTTGCGATGCCAGTGCTGCCGCAGATCGAAGCGCGGCAAGGGCAGCGGCGGCTCGACCAGCGTGATCGACGCATACTCCGACACGTACGCAAAGCCGATTGCGTGCGGCACCGTCGCGAGCAGATCGGTACGCGCGAGGATGAACGGCAGACTCATGAAGTGCGGCGTTTCAAGTACGGCGCGGCGCTTGATACGTTTCTTTTCCAGGTAATGTTCGAGGACTTCCTGGCTGCGTCCTTCGGCACGCACGACTGCGTGTCCCGACGCCACGTACTGAGGCAGTGTGAGCGGGGCTTTCGAAAGGGGATGCCCCGTGCGCATCAGGCAGATGAATCGATGGGTGAAGAGCCGTTGCTGGAAGAAGTTATTGCCCGACAGATCGGGAAAATAGCCTACGGCGAGATCGACGTCGCCCGATTCGAGTCCACGTTCCACGTGCGAGGGCGAGAGCGACACTGAGCGCAGATTCGCATACGGCGCGCGTTCGGCGAAGAGTTGCAGGAGCCGCGGCAGGAAGACGATTTCGCCGACGTCGGAGAGCGCGAGGGAGAAGGTATGGGTGCTCGTGGCCGGATCGAAATCCTGCACGTCGAGCATGCCTTTCTCGATACGCAGGAGCGCGTCGCGGGCCGCGGGGAGGATGGCGAGCGCGCGCGGCGTGGGCTCCATGCCTTTCGATGTTCTAACGAAGAGCGGATCGTCGAAGTATTCGCGCAGGCGGCCTAGCGCGGTGCTCACGCGGGGTTGGCTGACGCCGAGTTGCTCCGCCGCGCGGCTGACGTTGCGGGTGTCTTCTATCGCTACCAGGAAGGGGATCAGGTTTAGATCCAGGGTGGTGTCGGACATGCTGGTTTTCTTTTGCCTGCGGCGCTGGGGGGTATTCGCGATATGGATAGAGGGTAGTTTAATAATCTTAATTTGGGATAGTGGGGTTTTCTTTGCCTGCGCGGCGCTTTCTGTCTGTTTGCCTGTGGCTTTGGCCTTTCCTTGAATTGTTAGTGGTCTATTAGCGTTCGCCCCTGTGCGGGGCAGGCACTTACTTTCTTTGCCGCCGCAAAGAAAGTAAGCAAAGAAAGCGGCTCAAACCGCTCATGCTAAGTGGGAACCGTAGCCCGCAAGTGCTAGTGGCCCCGTGGAATCCGGGTTCTCGCACATTCGGCGTCAGTGACAAGGGTGTCATTCTTCCGGCGGCGCTGCGCGCGCCGAAGAGTGCTTCGTAAAGCCACCCGCTGCGTTTCGGCTCTTGCGCTTTGCCAGGCATCGTAACTCGTCGTCGCATCGCCTTTCTGCCGCAAGTGCAAGTGCGACACACCTACATTTCCTTCGGGGTGCGGGTTTGCCCATGAAGTGCCGCTGTGCCTCGCCGAGGCGAAGCCGACGGCCCCCGCCGCGCAAAACCGAAGCCGACGGCCCCCGCTGCGCAAAACCGAAGCCCCTTGTTTCCCTGGCAGACCCGTCCGCGACGCACGCAGTGCGGAGTGGGAGCTGATGAGCCCTTAGTCACTGCGGGTGGAGCTCGTGGGAGCCCGGATTCCACGGAGCCACTATCTCTTCCAGGCAACGGTGCCCACTTAGCATTAGCGGTGTGAGCCGCTTTCTTTGCTTACTTTCTTTGCGGCGGCAAAGAAAGTAAGTGCCTGCCCCGCACAGGGGCGAACGCTAATAGACCACTAACAAATCAAGGAAAGGCCAACGCCATAAGCAAACAGACAGAAAGCGCCGCGCAGGCAAACAATCCAAGGATCCGCACCAAACCCCAGTCGCCGACACCACGAACAAGACAAGGAAGGGAAGGGAACGGCGCCAAAAGCCAGGCAGCCATGAGCAAACAACCCCCCGCCGGGCAGGCAAAAACCTATGATTAAGGGGAATCCCCTGCCTTGACAACTCGCCCGAAGGGCAACCATAATCGCCTGAGCGTTCGCTAAACGAATCCATGTTCATCTAACGAACAAATCCGCAGCGAACAAACCAAAGGCGCCAGCCCGCATCTCCAACTGGCGAGCCGCCGCCAGCACAGGCCCGGAGACCGTTCCGCACAAGCCCTTGCCTGCAAAGGCAGAGCCCCACGGCACGCAGCGCCGCAAAAGGAAATTCGACATGATCAACAAGATTTTCGAGTCACTTCAATCGGCGGTCGCCGATGTCCACGACGGCGCAACCGTCATGATCGGCGGCTTCGGCACGGCCGGCATGCCGTCCGAGCTGATCGACGCGCTCATCGAGCAAGGCTCGCGCGAACTCACCATCGTCAACAACAACGCCGGTAATGGCGATATCGGCCTCGCGGCGCTACTCAAAGCCAAACGCGTGCGCAAGATCATCTGCTCGTTCCCGCGCCAAACCGATTCGTATGTGTTCGACGCGCTCTATCGCGCCGGCGAAATCGAACTCGAACTGGTGCCGCAAGGCAACCTTGCGGAACGCATTCGCGCGGCAGGCGCGGGCATCGGCGGATTCTTCACGCCCACTGGTTACGGCACCAAGCTCGCGGAAGGCAAGGAAACCCGTCTGATCGACGGCAAGCATTACGTGCTGGAATCGCCGCTGCACGCGGACTTCGCGCTGATCAAGGCGTTCAAGGGCGACCGCTGGGGTAATCTGGTCTATCGCAAGACCGCGCGCAACTTCGGCCCGATCATGGCGAGCGCGGCGAAAACGGCCATCGCGCAGGTGTCGAAAGTGGTGCCCCTCGGTGAGCTCGATCCGGAAAATATCGTCACGCCTGGCATCTTCGTGCAACGCGTGATCGAAGTGCCGCAAGCTGCGCATCAAGCCGAACTTGCATCCGCGACCGCCGCCTGAGGAGACCGACATGAAAAAACTGACCCGCGATGAAATGGCCAAGCGCGTTGCCCAGGATATCCCTGAAGGCGCTTTTGTGAACCTCGGCATCGGCGTGCCCACGCTGGTGGCCAACCACCTCGCCGCCGACAAGGAAATCTTCCTGCACAGCGAAAACGGCTTGCTTGGCATGGGCCCGGCACCCGCGAAGGGCGAGGAAGACGACGAACTGATCAACGCCGGCAAGCAGCACGTCACGCTGCTCACGGGCGGCGCCTACTTCCATCACGCGGATTCGTTCGCGATGATGCGCGGCGGCCATCTGGATTTCTGCGTGCTCGGCGCGTTCCAGGTGTCGGCGAAGGGCGATCTGGCGAACTGGCACACCGGCGCGCCCGACGCGATTCCGGCAGTCGGTGGCGCCATGGATCTCGCAATCGGCGCGAAGCAGGTCTACGTGATGATGGAGCACCTGACCAAACAGGGCGAAAGCAAGATCGCGGCGGAATGTACGTACCCGGTCACGGGCGTGAACTGCGTCAACCGCGTCTATACAGACCTGGCAATGATTGACGTCACCGACCAGGGTCTCGTGGTGCGCGAGATCTTCTCGGACATCGACTTCGACGCGCTGCACAAACTGACCGGCGTGCCGCTGATCGACGGCACCCAGGCGGCTCGCGCGGCTTAAGCATAGCCGGCAGCCGTCGGCACAGAGGCTGCCGCGAAGTCGAAACGCTGCGAGGCGACGACACTTAAGCGGCAACCGCAGCGCTGGCGACGCAACGGCGCCGCTTAAGCGGATGCCAGCAACTCTGGTAACGCAACGGCGACGCTTAAGCGGATACCAGCAACTCTGGCGACGCAACGGGCAACGCTCACGTGCCGCTACGTCACGCCAGCGTGCCGCCAATCATGTCTGGCGTGCGCTTTGGGCAAGCTTCATGCCTGTGACCCGATATTCTGGTGGTACGGCAAGGCGTCGCGTCGGCATTCGAAGCAGAATGCGCCGCAACGCCGCGTGCGGTACGCTCTCGATAGATAGCGCCTCGGGTGCATCTTGGTCTGCGTCGCCGCGCGCCCAGATCGCCGCGGCGAAACCTTCACTTTCGATTTCCTCATCGACGCCATCATGCTCGACTCCAGCGCCCGTCTGACCGGCCTTCTTTGCGGCACACAGCCGATGAACGACATCTGGGCGCCGCGTGCCACGCTGCAACGGATGCTCGATGTCGAAGCAGCGCTCGCGCGTGCTTCGGCTGCCCATAACGTGATTCCGCACAGCGCCGTGGCCGCGATCGAGGGCGCCTGCCATGCCGATCAACTCGATGCCGACGCACTTGCGCGCGACGCGGCACTCGGCGGCAACCTCGCAATTCCCCTCGTCAAACAACTCACCGCGCGCGTCAAAGCGGCGGATGCCGAGGCGTCGAAGTACGTCCATTGGGGCGCGACGAGTCAGGACATCATCGATACGGCGACCGTGCTGCAATTGCGCGACACCTTCTATCTGCTCGACAACGGCCTGCAGGCCACGTGCGATGCACTGGCGAAACTCGCGGCCACCCATCGCGCTACGCCGATGATCGGCCGCACCTGGTTGCAGCAGGCGCTGCCCATCACACTCGGCCTGAAATTCGCGCAATGGCTCGACGCTTTGCTGCGTCATCGCGAACGGCTCGATGCGCTGCGTGCGCGTGTGCTGGTGCTGCAATTTGGCGGCGCGGCTGGCACGCTGGCAAGCCTGCGTGACGCGGCGCCACAAGTGACGCAATCGCTGGCGCAAGAACTCAAGCTCGCCGTGCCCACCTTGCCGTGGCACACGCAGCGCGATCGCATCGCCGAAACAGCGGCGCTGTTCGGCATGCTGATCGGCACGCTCGGCAAAATCGCGCGCGATATCTCCTTGCAGATGCAAACCGAAATCGACGAACTGGCCGAGCCCGCCGCTGCAGGCAAGGGCGGTTCGTCGACGATGCCGCACAAGCGCAATCCGGTGGGTTGCGCCGCGGTGCTGACGGCCGCGACGCGCGCGCCGGGGCTGGTGGCCACGGTGTTCGCAGGCATGGTGCAGGAGCACGAGCGCGCGCTCGGCGGCTGGCAAGCCGAATGGGACGCGCTGCCTGATCTCGCGCGCCTTGCAGGCGGCGCGCTCGCTAACATCGAACAGATCGCCGCGGGCCTCAACGTGAATGTGCCGCGTCTCGCCGCCAATCTCGACGTCACGCACGGATTGATTCTCGGCGAAGCGGTGATGCTCGCACTCGGCGACAGCATCGGCCGGCTCGATGCGCACCATCTGGTTGAGCGCGCGTCGAAAGCGGCGATCGCCGAGCGCAAGACGCTTTTCGACGTGCTCTCGACGGACCCCGCCGTGACCGAACATCTTTCGCTCGAGCGCCTGAAGCAACTGCTCGATCCCGCTCAATACGTCGGCCAGGCGCACGCCTATGTGGACGCCGCGCTGGCACTTCATCACACGCGCGCCAAGCGCGCCATTTCCAAGGAGTAATCGGCATGCCTTACGCCGCAGTCAACGGTACCGAGCTTCATTATCGAATCGACGGTGACCGTCACGGCAACGCGCCGTGGATCGTGTTGTCGAATTCGCTCGGCACCGATCTGTCGATGTGGGCGCCGCAAGTCGCGGCGCTGTCCAAACACTTCCGCGTGCTGCGCTACGACACGCGCGGCCATGGTCACTCGGAAGCGCCGAAAGGCCCGTACACGATCGAGCAACTGACTGGCGATGTGCTCGGCCTGATGGATACGCTGAAGATCGCGCGCGCGAATTTCTGCGGTCTGTCCATGGGCGGTCTGACCGGCGTCGCGTTGGCCGCACGTCACGCGAATCGTCTTGAGCGCGTGGTGCTGTCCAATACGGCGGCACGCATCGGTTCTCCGGAAGTGTGGGTGCCGCGCGCCGCGAGGGCACGCACGGAAGGCCTGCTCGCGCTGGCCGATGCTGTGCTGCCCCGTTGGTTTACCGCGGACTACATCGAACGTGAACCGGTGGTGCTTGCAATGATCCGCGACATATTCGTGCATACCGACAAGGAAGGCTATGCATCGAATTGCGACGCCATCGACGCCGCCGATCTACGCCCTGAAGCCCCCGGCATCAAGGTGCCGGCGCTGGTGATCAGCGGCACGCACGATCTGGCCGCAACGCCGGCACAAGGCCGCGAACTGGCGCAAGCGATTCCTGGCGCGCGTTATGTCGAACTGGACGCCTCGCATATTTCCAACATCGAGAAAGCCGAAGCCTTCACCAAGACCGTGCTCGACTTCCTGACGGAGCAGAAATGAACGACGAAGACCGCTATGAAGCTGGACTCGGTGTGCGCCGCGCGGTGCTGGGCAGCGCGCACGTCGACCGGTCGCTCGCGAATCGCACCGAGTTGACCGAGGAGTTCCAGAACTTTATCACCCGCTATGCATGGGGCGAAATCTGGACACGCGAAGGTTTGCCGCGTCACACGCGCAGCCTGCTGACCATCGCGATGATGGTCGCGCTCAATCGCAGCGAAGAACTCGCATTGCATTTGCGCGCCGCGAAAAACAACGGCGTGACACGCGAGCAGATCAAGGAAGTGCTGTTGCAAACTGCGATCTATTGCGGCGTGCCGGCAGCCAACTCGGCGTTTCACCTGGCCGATAAACTGTTCCGCGAAGACGACGCCGCAGCGGCAAAGCCATAACGACGTTGCAACACTGGCGCGGCGGGTGGCCTCGTCGGCACTCGCCGCGCGCCACACCATTGCGCCGTCATGTTTTCCCGCCGGAATGAAGCGGATCAAAGCGTGATGCCGAGCCCGAAGCATACGTCAGACGAAACGCGCTTCAGGCAATCCTGCTCTCGTTCATCACTGCGGTTTCAGCCGGCAACTGCAAGCTCACCGCACGCAACACCGTATCTTTGATGACCTCGCGCCAATGCGCGAGTGCGGCCTTATCCATCAGCGGTTCACCGAGAAAAGCACCCAGTGTGTACTGATTGGCGTTATAGAAATACCCGAGCGACGCAATCATCAGATACACATCACGCGCTTTGACGTCGGTACGAAAGACGTTTTGCGCCTTGCCTGCGTCCAGCAACTTCTGCACGACCGAAATCGCATAGCCGGAAATCTCTTTCAGTTTTGACGATTTCTTCGCGTGCTTGCCCTGGTGCAGATTCTCGCTCGACAGCAGCGTGACGAACTCGGGATGATCGAGGTAGTACTGCCAGACGAATTCGACCATCTGCTCGAGCCCATGCACGGGATCATCCAGATCGAGATCGAGCTTGCTTTCCGCCTCGTTAAACTGCGTGTAGATCGTCTCCAAAACTTCGACAAACAACTGTTCCTTGCTGCCGAAGTAGTAATAGATCATTCGGTCGTGCGAACGCGCGGCCTTCGAAATACTTTCGACCCGGCCGCTTGCATAGCCTTGTTTTGCAAAGACCTTGATGGCCGCTTTGAGAATCTTGGCGCGCGTGTCCTGCGCCTGCTTCGCGCGGATGCCGATAGCGCCCGGCTTGCGAGCGGCAGTGGGACTCATGGCGGTCTCGGATCTCTTTGTTAGCGTCAGGTTGAACGGCATGCGCCGTAGCCGCCAGGGCACGCTTACTTGCGCGTGAGCACGGCGCGCCTTCATCATACAGCCCATATTACGCGCGACGAAATGCCCTGCACGATCACGTGCTTCGGCGTAGATTGAATCGTGATTCATGCGGCGATGCCGCGCCGCAGCATTCAGATGTCCGCCGGGAAACTCGTTGCGCAGTCTATTTTGATCGAGTAGATTTCAAGCAAGTTTGGTGTAGCGGATACTACACGAACGGTGAGTGAGCGCAACACGGAAAAATGCGGATCGAGAGAAAGTCCCTTTAAACAGGGGCTATTCATCAGCCGGGCAGGACCGATTGTAATGTCGTCGTATGGGAACCCCAGCATGACAGAACATACGAAGGTCGATTTCGGTGCGGAGAGCGTCGACGGCGAAACCGCCTCGACGCCCGGTCCGACCGTGCTCGAGAAAGCGGCGCCGCGCAGCGAGCGGATGGCGTCGAACAAGATTGAATGCAACGCGTGTCCGGTGTTGTGCCAGATATCGGAAGGCCGCACCGGCGCGTGCGACCGTTATGCGAATGCGGATGGGCGGCTGATTCGCGTCGACCCCGTAGTGTTTCTGTCGCGCGCTGCTTTACCTGAAACGAGCGCGAGCAGTGCGGATGCCACGATCGCTTTTGGTGCATCGTCCGAAGTACACGATCCTGTTGCGGAACAGGCGCTCTTTGTTACCGGCATTGGCGCATCGTCCACTTATCCCGACTACAAACCCGCGCCTTTCATTGTTTCTTCGAAGCTCGACGACGTCGACATGATCACGGTCGTCACCGAGGGCATTTTCAGCTATTGCAGCTTCAAGGTGAAGATCGATACCGATCGCTTTCTCGGGCCGGAGCAATCGAACGTGCGTTGCGTTGGTGAGATCGTCGGCCATGTGACTACGGCGGAGTATGGCTCGCAGATGCTGAGCCTCGGCGGTGTGCATCATCTGACCGGCGGCAGCAAGAAAGAAGGCCGCGTGACGTGCGACATGATGCTCGCGCTCGGCAACAAGGAAGCGGTGGAGTTGACCATCGACGGCGGTGCGAGTCTGGTGATTCGCGCGGGCGCGGCGCCGATTGTCGACGGCGTCGAAGAGCAGCGCATGCGCGTGGGCTGTGGATCGGCCACCATCGGCATCTTCGCGAAGCAATGGTTTGGTCATGCTGACGAAGTGGTGGTGGTCGACGATCACATCACCGGCGTGCTCACTGAACACCAGGCGGGCCGCTGTCTCGGCATGACGCGCTCTGGTCTGAAGATTCGCGGGCGCAAATCGACGCCGGGCCGCTATTTTCAGGTCGCGAATCCCGGCACCGGTTGGGGCGGCACTGATATTCAGGACCCGCTGGCGATCGTCGAAGGCTTTGACCCCGCCGTGGCAAAGCCGGGTATGCGCTTACTGATGGTGTCGACTACCGGCGAACACGCGCAGTGGTATGAACTCGATCAGGACCTCGTGCCGCGCATCGCAGCCATGCCGGATGCCGTGCGTCGCACGGTCGAACGGATCGGCGAGAACTGCGAGCCGTCGCTTGCGACGGTGCTATTTCTCGGCGGCGCGGGCGGCAGCTTGCGAGCGGGAGCAACGGAGAATCCGGTGCTGCTCACACGTGCCATCAAACAGAAACTGGTCAACGTAACATGCGGTGGGGCGCCAGCCTATGTATGGCCGGGTGGCGGCATCACGGTGATGGTGGATGTCTCGCGTATGCCCGACCGATCGTTCGGCACCGTGCCGACGCCCGCGATCGTCGCGCCGATAGAATTCACCATGACGTATGACGCGTATCGCGATCTCGGTGGCCATCTCGACGCGGTGCGCTCACTGGAAAGCGTGTTGGCGAACGGACCGGAACATACGGAAGGGGCGCCGCTGGCGCGCAGAACCCTGGCGCGCAATCCCGACAACCCGTGGCCGCCGGCCATGCCGTCGCTGCTCGGCTAACGGCTGCACCATGACCGACACGACAACGTGACGAACACGATGAACGCAACCCGAAACCAGCTCGACGCGGCCCGCTGGCATTGGCAGCATGGGCCGATCGATCTGATCCTCAGTGCGGACGGCGAGCCGTCGGCGGTGCAGGCCGCGCACGAGGCGTGCTGGGCGCGCTTTGTAGAGGTGTTGCCTGAGTTGGTCGGCGAGTTGAAGCTGCTTCGGCAACCTGTGCCGAGCCATGCGGCGCATAGTGACTGCGCGCTGAAAAGCCCCGTAGCCCGCCGCATGTGGAGCGCGTGCCACCCTCACCGCGCGCGTTACATCACACCGATGGCGGCCGTTGCAGGCAGCGTCGCGGACGAATTGATCACGGCGTTCGCGCGTGAAGGCATATCGCGCGCCTTCATCAACAATGGCGGCGACATCGCACTCTATTTGACTGAAGGGCAACAGTACCGCGTGGGCGTGTTTGCCGATCTGGCGAAATTTTCAGGCGGTAAGCTGTCAGGCGATCAAGCTTTAGACGCAAACCTGACGCTCGACGCCGCCATGCCGATTCGCGGCGTCGCGACAAGCGGCTGGCGCGGGCGCAGCTTCAGCCTGGGGATTGCCGACAGCGTGACCGTCCTCGCCCGCAACGCCGCGACCGCCGATGCCGCCGCGACGATAATCGCTAACGCCGTCAATCTGGACCATGCGGGCATCGTGCGCAGGCCGGCTTCGTCGTTGAAGGACGATAGCGATCTTGGTGACATGCTCGTGACCGTCGACGTGCCGTCCTTGCCGCAACCGTTGATCGATTTCGCGCTGGCGTGTGGCGTCGACGCCGCACAGCGTTTGCATGAACAAGGCTTGATCGAAGGCGCCGCGCTGTTCCTGCAAGGGCGGGCGCGTGTGACTGGTACCCATCACAAAGGCGCGTTGTTCAGGAATCGCGCTGAAATTACAACGGAGGCTCCGTGTTCGAAATACGCCGCGTACTGACGCACGTCGAAGACATTTTTCACGAGTTCGGCCCCGCGCCCGCGCAGCCGCTGCGGCGCGGCGCGATTGCGGCGGTGATGACGAATCCGTTTGCCGGCCGCTACGAAGCCAGCATCGAACACGCTATGGAAGCGCTCAAGCCGATCGGCTTCGACATGGCGCAACGGCTGCTGGCGGCGATGGCCGTGCCGCACGCATCGATCGAAAGCTACGGCAAGGGCGCAATCGTCGGCGCGCGTGGCGAACTCGAGCATGGCGCGTTGTGGCATGTGCCCGGCGGCTATGCGATGCGCGAGTTGCTGGAGAAGAACGGCGTGCCGACCCATGCGATCGTGCCGTCGACCAAGAAAGTCGGTGCGCCTTCCACCGCGCTAGACGTGCCGCTGACGCATGTCAACGCCAGCTACGTGCGCAGCCATTTCGATGCGATCGAAGTGCGTGTGCCCGGCGCCCCCGCCGCGGACGAACTGGTGTATATCCTCGTGATGAGCACAGGGCAGCGCGTGCATGCGCGTGTCGGCGGCCTGGCGAAAGAGGCGATTGTGGGCAAGGACGGCTTGCGCTGAGCGGCGCTTGAGCCACGCAATGCGCTGAAGCATTGCATTGAAGCACTGGGCTGAAGCAATAAAGCTAATGCAATCAGGCAGAACACGCATCGAAACCCGGAGAGTGAAATGGCAATCAAGCTTCGCAAGCTGGTCGTGCAGGTCGATGAAACACGCATTGAAATGGGGCAGCCTATCGAGCCGCCGACACGCCGTGCAGTCGCGATTGCGGTGATCGACAATCCCTATGCGGGCCGCTACGAGGCCAAGCTGGACGCGCTGATCGAAGCCGGCGAGGAACTGGGTGCATTGCTCGGCAACAAGTGCATCGAAGCGTTAGGCATCAAGCCGGGCGAGGCGCAAAGCTACGGCAAGGCGGCGATCGTCGGCGAAGCGGGCGAACTCGAACATGCGGCGGCGATCCTGCACCCCAAGCTCGGCGCCCCGCTGCGAGTCGCGGTCGAAAAGGGCGCGGCGCTGGTGCCGTCGGCGAAAAAAATGGGTACGCTTGGCACCGCGATCGACGTGCCGCTGGGTCACAAGGACGCCGCCTTCGTGCGCAGCCATTTCGACGCGATCGAGGCGCGGGTGTCGGACGCGCCACGCGCGAATGAAATCGTCGTGGCCGTTGCGGTGACGGCTTCGGGCCGGCCGCTGCCGCGCATCGGCGGCTTGCAGGTGAATGAGATCAAGGGCGAAGACGGTTTGCGCTGAGTTCTTTTAAGGGTCGCGATGCTTTCGAATTTGCTGGTACAGCTGGTCAACGGACTCGCCGACGCGTCGACGCTGTTTCTCGTCGCCGCCGGTTTGTCGCTGATCTTTGGTGTGACGCGTATCGTCAACTTCGCGCACGGCTCGTTCTATATGTTCGGCATCTATGTCGCGTATAGCATCGCGAGCCGCTTCGGCCATACGGCCGGCGGGTTCTGGCTGTCGGTGCTGGCCGCGGCGCTGGTCGTCGCAGTGCTCGGCGCGCTGGTCGAAATGATCGTGTTGCGGCGCATCTATCAGGCCCCCGAGTTGTTTCACCTGCTGGCAACATTCGCGCTGGTGCTGATCTTTCGCGACGCCGCGCTGTGGCTGTGGGGCCCGGAAGACCTGTTCGGACCGCGTGCGCCGCATCTGGCCGGCGCAGTCGATTTTCTCGGCCATCCGCTGCCGACCTACGACATCGCGCTAATCGTGATCGGGCCGGTGGTGTTGCTGCTGCTCTGGTACGCGTTGACGCGTACGCGTTGGGGCACGCTCGTGCGCGCCGCGACGCAGGATCGCGAGATGCTCGGCGCGCTCGGCATCAATCAGGCGTGGCTGTTCACCGGCGTGTTTTTCGTCGGCGCATTTCTCGCTGGTTTGGGCGGTGCGCTGCAAGGGCCGCGCATGTCAGCGAATCTGTCGCTGGATCTGGAGACCATCGGCAATGCGTTCGTCGTCGTCGTGGTCGGCGGCATGGGTTCGATTCCGGGCGCGTTCGTCGCGGCGTTGCTGATCGCCGAGATCAAGGCGCTATGCATCGGCATCGGCCATGTGTCGGTGTTCGGTATCGATCTGTCGCTGAGCCGCTTTACGCTCGTCGCGGAATTTGTCGTGATGGCGGTGGTGCTGGTGGTGCGGCCTTGGGGCTTGCTAGGGAAGGCGAGCGCTGCGGTGCGCGGCATGGCTGCGCCTGAAGCGCCATTGAGGCCTGCAGGCAAACGCCTGAAGTGGTTGGCGGCAATCGCTTTGTTGGTGCTGATACTCGCGCCGCTTGCGGCCAATGCGTTTCCCTACATGCCCGTGCTGCTGGTTGAAATCCTGATTGCCGTGTTGTTCGCGACGAGTCTGCATTTCATCATGGGCCCTGGCGGCATGCATTCGTTCGGCCACGCGGCGTACTTCGGCCTGGGTGCATACGGCGCCGCGTTGTTTCTCAAAGTACTCAATCTGCCGATGGAAGCCGCGCTACTGCTCGGCCCGTTGCTCGCGGTGGCAGGCGCGCTTGTGTTCGGCTGGTTTTGCGTGCGCCTCTCGGGCGTCTACCTTGCGATGCTGACGCTCGCGTTCGCGCAGATCGTGTGGTCGGTCGTATTCCAGTGGGACGACGTGACGGGCGGCAGTAACGGCATTCTCGGCTTGTGGCCGTCGAACTGGTTGTCGTCGCCAGTGGCTTTTTACTATCTGACGCTCGCCTGCGCTGTGGCCGGTGTGTGGTTGCTGCGCAAGATGCTGTTCTCGCCGCTCGGCTATGCGATGCGGGCGTCGCGCGATTCGGTGCTGCGTGCCGAGGCGATCGGCATCGACGTGAAGCGCGTGCAGTGGGCGGCTTTCGTCGTCGCGTCGCTGTTTTGCGGGCTCGCTGGATCGCTTTATGCCTTCTCCAAGGGGACGATTTCGCCGGAAGTGATCAGCGTGAGCCGCTCAGTGGATGGCCTCGTGATGGTGCTGCTCGGCGGCTTGCAGACGTTGACGGGCCCGATCGTCGGCGCCGCCGTGTTCACGTGGTTGCAGGACACCGTCGCGCGGCAAACCGATTATTGGCAGGCCTTGCTGGGCTTCACGATCCTGCTGCTGGTGATCGCGTTTCCGCAGGGTATCGTCGGTTTCATTCGTGAGCGTTTTGGCCACGATACGGCGGATAAGGCGGAAGAGCGCGTTCCATCGCCAGCACAGGGTACAGCGATCAAGGAGGGGCTATGAGCTTGCTGCGCGTTAGTGGCCTCTCCAAATCGTTCGGCGGCCTGAAAGCGGTCGACGATGTTTCCTTCGATCTTGAAGCCGGTCAACTGCTGGCTCTGCTGGGTCCGAATGGCGCGGGCAAGTCGACCTGCTTCAACATGGTCAACGGGCAGCTGCAGCCGTCGTCCGGTTCGATTCGCCTCAACGATCATGAGTTGGTTGGCATGCGGCCACGCGATATCTGGCGGCTGGGTGTCGGCCGCACGTTTCAGATTGCCGCGACCTTCAATTCGATGACCGTGCTCGAGAACGTGCAGATGGCCCTGGTCTCGCGTGAACGCAAGACGTTCGGTCTGTGGAAATCCGCGGGCTCGCGCTACGCCGATGAAGCCATGACGCTGCTCGAACAGGTCGGCATGGGCGCCGACGCGAACCGCGCCTGTGGTGTGCTCGCATACGGAGACGTCAAACGAGTCGAACTCGCTATCGCGCTGGCAAACCGCCCGAAGCTGCTGCTGATGGACGAGCCCACTGCCGGCATGGCGCCAAAGGAGCGCAACGAACTGATGGCGCTGACCAAGCGTCTCGTCACCGAGCACAAAATCGGCGTGCTGTTTACCGAGCACAGCATGGACGTTGTATTCGCCTACGCCGATCGCATGATCGTGCTCGCGCGTGGCAAGCTGATCGCCGAGGGCGACGCCGAAACGATCCGCAACGACGCACGCGTGCAGGAAGTCTATTTCGGCACCGGCAAGACCTTCCAGCCACGCGCGCCGCTGCATGAAGCGGCAGGCGGCCACCAAGGACAAGGGGCGCTGCAATGAGCGAGCCGATGCTGAAAGTCTCCGGCCTCAATGCGTTCTATGGCCGCGCGCACATTCTGTTCGACGTGGGCCTCGAAGTTGGCCGCGGCGAAGTCGTCGCGCTGATGGGCCGCAACGGCGCCGGCAAATCCACAACGATGAAAGCGGTGATGGGATTGCTGCCGCGTCGTCAAGGAGAGGTACGTTTTCGCGGGCAAAACATCACGGCGTTGCAGCCGTATCGTATCGCGCGCATGGGTATGGGCTTCGTCCCCGAAGACCGCCGCGTGTTCTCCGATCTGACCGTGATGGAGAACCTCGATACAGGCCGCCAGCCGCCACGCGACGGCGCGCCTGAATGGACTCCGGAAAAATTGTTCCGTCTTTTTCCCAATCTCGGCGAAATGCCGAAACGTCCAGGTGGCCAGATGAGCGGCGGCGAGCAGCAGATGCTCACGGTCTCACGCACGCTGATGGGCAATCCGTATCTGGTGCTGCTCGACGAACCGTCCGAGGGCGTCGCGCCCGTGATCGTCGAACAGATGGCGAACATGATTCTCGAACTCAAGCGCGAAGGGCTGTCGATTCTGTTGTCCGAACAGAACCTGCACTTCGCCGAACTGGTCAGCGACCGCGCGTACGTCCTCGAGAAAGGACAGATCCGCTTTAGCGGCACGATCGGCGAACTCGCACAGAACGAAACAGTGAGGCGCGCTTATTTGAGCGTGTGATTCCATCGGCGAACGAGGCGTGCAGGGTTTGCACGCATGCGGCGCCCGGCAGTCGTTGCGAAAGGAGAGGCAGATGGCAGCAGAGACGTTGACAGGCTTGTCGGGCAAGGTCGCCATAACGAACATTGGTCTGCTGTTATCCGGCGACATCGACTGGCCGATTCTCGACGCGGACACGCTGTTGATCGACGACGGCGTGATCGTCGCGGTCGGCCGGGAGAAAGATTGCGACCTCGAAGGCGCGCGAACGACCGTCGACTGCAAAGGCACCACCGTCGCCCCTGGTCTGATCGACTCGCACGTGCATCCGGTGTTCGGTGACTGGACGCCGCGCCAGAATCAGATGGGCTGGATCGAATCGAATCTGAACGGCGGCGTGACGACGATGATCTCCGCCGGCGAAGTGCATTTGCCCGGCCGTCCCAAAGACGTGATCGGTGTAAAGGCGCTTGCCATTACGGCTCAACGCTCGTTTGAAGGGATGCGTGGCGCGGGTGTCGGTGGCGGCGTGAAAGTCATGGCGGGTGCGCCGGTGATCGAGAAGGGCATGGTCGAGGAGGACTTCAAGGAGCTCTCGGAAGCGGGCGTGAAGTTACTCGGCGAAGTGGGTCTCGGCAGCGTGAAGGGCGGCGAGGAAGCGGGGCAGATGGTGGCGTGGGCCCGCAAGTACGGCATTCAAAGCACGATTCACACGGGCGGCCCGTCGATTCCCGGCTCGGGTCTGATCGACAGAGACGTGGTGCTCGCCGCCGATGCGGACGTGATCGGCCACATCAACGGCGGCCATACATCGCTTTCCTATCGGCACGTATGCGATCTGTGCGAACAATCGAGCCGCGCGCTGGAGATCGTTCACAACGGCAACGAACGGATCGCCCTGCTCACCGCACGTCATGCGATCGAATTGAAGTGTCCGCATCGGATCATTCTCGGCACCGACAGCCCGGCGGGTTCCGGCGTGCAACCGCTCGGCATTCTGCGGATGATCGCGCTGATCTCCAGTCTCGCCGACGTCCCCGCTGAAATCGCTTTCTGTTTCGCGACCGGAAACACCGCGCGGCAACGCAATCTGCGCCAGGGGCTAATCGAAGTGGGCCGTCCCGCCGACCTCGTCTTCATGGACCGTGCACAGCACACAGCCGCCGATACGCTGCTGGAAAGCGTGCAACTCGGCGACATTCCCGGCGTCGGCATGGTGATGATCGACGGTTTGATCCGCTGCCGGCGCAGCCGCAATACACCACCGGCGACCGAAGTGCCGGTGGTGCTTTGAGCGCGCGCCGCACGGCGTGGCCGGCATTGTCATGAACCGCCCGGCGCCTCTTACGCTGCACGTCAACGGCGCGACACATCTGGTCAGCGCCGCTGCCGACACGCCACTGCTGTATCTGCTGCGTAACGATCTCGCGTTGAACGGTCCGAAATTCGGCTGCGGCCTCGGCGAATGCGGCGCGTGTACGGTATTGCTGGACGGCATGCCGAGGCGTTCGTGCGTGACGACCGCTAAGGTTGCATTGGGGCGTGAAATCACCACGCTCGAAGGACTGGGCACGCGCAACGCACTGCATCCGGTGCAGCAGGCATTCATCGAAGAACAGGCCGCGCAGTGCGGCTATTGCCTGAACGGCATGATCATGACCGCCAAAGCGTTGCTCGATCGCGATCCGGATCCGAGCGTCGAGACGATTCGGCGGGAATTGTCGCGCAACCTCTGCCGGTGCGGCACGCATGTCGAGATCGTGCGCGCGGTGCAGCGCGCAGCGGTTTTGCTCGCTGAGCAACCGGCGCTGGATCAGGGAGCGCGGGCATGACCGGGCCGGATTTTAGTGTCGATCGCCGGGCCGTGCCGCCGTCGCGGCAGCAGCTCCATGACGCGCAGAATGTGCTGATCGTCACGCGGCCCCCGCAAGCGCCGGTGCGAGCCGCGATTGGGCAGCCGGGGTCGCGGTCCACGTTCGTGCCGACGGAAGCGGACATGTTTCTCGTCGTGCGCGACGACGGCAGTGTGGTTGCGTTCAATGGTCATGTCGATCTTGGTACCGGCATCGGCACAGCGCTCGCGCAGATCGTCGCGGAAGAACTCGACGTGCCGTTGACGCGTGTATCGATCGTGCTTGGACACACGAACGAAGCGCCGAATCAGGGTCCCACGATTGCGAGCGCGACGATCCAGATTTCAGCCGTGCCGTTGCGGCAGGCGGCGGCGCAGGCGCGGCAGTTTTTGCTGGCGGAGGCGGCGCGACGCCTGAATGTGAGTGCTGACAAGCTCGACGTGCGCGACGGTGTGGTCTTTCAGCGCGACGGCGACGCCATCAAAGGTATGGGCTACGGCGAACTGATCGCCGGACGGCGCGTTGAATTGACGCTCGCCACCGATGCGCCGCTGAAATCGCCCGACACGTACAAGATCGTCGGCAAGAGCTCGCCGCGTGTCGATATCCCCGCGAAGGCCACGGGCGAATTGAGTTTCGTGCACGACGTGCGCGTGCCGGGCATGCTGCACGGCCGCGTCGTACGGCCGCCTTATGCGGGTGTCGCGCAGGGCGAGTTCATCGGCAATAGCCTGCTGCTCGTCGATGAAAACTCCATCCGTGACTTGCCCGGCATCGTCAAGGTCGTGGTGATCCGCGATTTCGTCGGCATCGTGGCTGAGCGCGAAGAGGTCGCGCAGCAGGCGGTGAAGCGGTTGAATGTGCAGTGGAAAGCAGTAGAAGGTTTGCCGCCGCTCGAAACCAGCGAGGAAGTGGAAGCGGCGCTAAGAGCGAATCCGGTCAAACGACGCGATCTGGTGATCGAGGGCGATATCGACGCGGCACTCGCGCAAGACGCTGCTCGAACGCTGGAACGCACCTACGTATGGCCGTTTCAGATGCATGCGTCGATTGGACCGTCGTGCGCAGTGGCCGACTACCGGGATGCGAAGCTGAAGGTCTGGTCGGGCACGCAGAATCCCCATTCGTCGCGTGCCGATCTCGCTTTGCTGATGGCACTGCATGAAGCGCACATCGAAATCGTGCGCATGGACGCGGCGGGTTGCTATGGCCGCAATTGCGCGGACGATGTCGCCGCCGACGCTGCCTTGCTATCGCGCGCAACCGGCAGTCCGGTGCGCGTGCAACTATCGCGCGAAGACGAGCATGCATGGGAGCCCAAAGGCGCTGCGCAATTGATGGATGTGCGCGGCGCATTAAGTGCAGAAGGCGAACTCGCGGCATACGATTTCGCGACACGCTATCCATCGAACGATGCCCCCACGTTAGCACTGCTGCTTACCGGAACCATCTCCGCGCAGCCGCAAGTATTCGAAATGGGCGACCGCACGTCCGTGCCGCCATACGACTACCGGACCATGCGCATTGTCTGCGACGACACGCCGCCGATCGTGCGAGCATCGTGGCTGCGGGGCGTGTCCGCGTTGCCGAACACGTTCGCGCATGAGTCTTTCATCGACGAACTCGCAGCGGAAGCGGGCGTCGATCCCGTTGAGTTTCGGCTGAAACATCTCACTGATCCGCGTGCGATCGATCTCGTCAAGGCAGTGGCTGAGAAAGCCGGCTGGCAAGCTCGTACCACCGCTTCGAAAGATGCTCAGGAAGAGGGCGACGTTGCGCGCGGCAGAGGCTTCGCTTACGCCCGCTATGTGCACAGCAAATTTCCTGGCTTCGGCGCGGCATGGTCCGCGTGGGTCGCTGACGTCGAAGTCAATCGCAAGAGCGGCGAGCTTGCCGTGACGCGCGTGGTGGTCGGGCAGGACACCGGCACCATGGTGAATCCCGACGGCGTACGTCATCAGATACACGGCAATGTGATCCAGGCAACCAGCCGCGCGCTGAAAGAACGCGTGACGTTCGGCGAGAACGCGGTGACGAGCCAGGAGTGGGGCGCATATCCGATCCTGACTTTTCGTGAAGTGCCGGTGATCGACGTGGTGATGATGCCGCGCCACGGCGAGCCGCCGATGGGCACGGGCGAATCGGCGTCGCTGCCTGGCGCCGCCGCGATAGCCAACGCGCTGTACGACGCGACCGGTGTGCGCTTTCGCAGGCCACCGTTCACGCCCGAGACGATTCGCGCCGCGCTCGCCGATGCGCAAGCGGAGGAAGCGGCTGCGCGCAAAAAGAAGCGTTGGCGGCTCGGCTTTCTCGGTGCAATCGCCGCGGGCGCGGCCGGCTGGCTCGGGGCACTGGCTATGACGCCGCAAGCTATCGCGCCGATTACGCCACCGCTTGCGAGCGCGTTCACGCCCGAGCTGGTGGCGCGCGGCAAACTGCTCGCGTCGCTGGGCAATTGCGCGGTTTGCCATACCGCGCACAATGGCGTGCCGAATGCGGGCGGCAAACCACTCGATACGCCATTCGGCACCGTCTACAGCACTAACATCACGCCTGATGGACTGACAGGCATCGGCACATGGTCCCTTGACGCATTCGTGCGGGCGATGCGGCAAGGTATAAGCCGCGACGGGCATCGTCTGTACCCCGTGTTCCCCTACACGTCGTTCAAAAACACGTCCGACGACGACCTGAAAGCGCTCTACGCGTACCTGATGGCGCAAACGCCGGTGCGTTCCCGGCCGCCAGAAACGAAGCTGGCGTATCCGTTCAGCGTGCGTCCGTTGATGGCCGTATGGAACGGACTATTTCTTGGGCGCAATACGTTTGCCGCCAGCGCGACGCAAAGTGCGCAATGGAATCGTGGGGCGTATCTCGTGAACGGCCTCGGCCATTGCAGTGCATGCCATACCCCGCGCAATGCATTCGGCGCCGAGAAAACCGGCGCCGCATTCATGGGCGGCGGCCTGGCGGAAGGGTGGGAAGCGCCCGCGCTGTCGACGCTTTCCAACGCGCCCGTGCCCTGGAGCGAAGACGAACTGTTCAGCTATCTGCGCGACGGTCACGCGCCGCTGCATGGTGTCGCGGCCGGGCCGATGGCGCCGGTCGTCAGCGAACTGGCGGCATTGCCTGACAGCGATATTCGCGCGATGGCCACGTATCTGGCGTCTTTGAATCCCCTGGAGGCTAACGCCGATCCTGCGGCGATGGCACGTCAATACGAGCAGGCCAGCGCGATTACGGGTCCGACAACGGGCCTCGGTGCACGTCTCTTCGATGGCGCGTGTGCCGCCTGTCATCACACTGGCAGCGGGCCGCAATTGTTCGGTGCGCATCCGTCGCTAGCGCTTAACACGAATCTGCACAGCACGACGCCTGATAATCTGATTCGCGTGATTCTCGATGGTATCGGCTCGCCTGCGCGCCCCGAACTCGGTACGATGCCGGCTTACCGCGACAGTTTCAACGACGCCCAGGTCGCAGAACTCGTGACATACCTGCGTCAGCAATTCGCCGGCGGCAAGCCGGCATGGCAGGACGTCACGGCGAGCGTCGCCAGAATCCGCGCGACGCCGCGGGCAGAGTGAAATCGCCAAACGCATTGCAGCACGGATTGCAGCATCACTTGCAGCACCACTTGCAGCACCACTTGTGGCACAACTTGCACCACGGCTCGCTGACCGAATTACGAAACGCTTCAACGCTTGATAAAAACGACCGCATTCCCGCAATCCTTTTGATAACGGAGAAACGCATGACCACGCGCGCAGGATGGATCTCTCGCCTCACGGTTTCAACGGTTCTATCGTTCGCGGCCCTCGGCGCGAACGCACAGCAGACCATCAAGATCGGCGAAATCAACAGCTACAAGGCGCAGCCTGCCTTTCTCGGGCCTTACAAGAACGGCTGGAATCTCGCGCTCGAACAGGTGAATGCGGCGGGCGGCGTACTCGGCAAACCGCTCGAAGTAGTGTCGCGCGACGACAACGGCAATCCGGGCGACACGATTCGCGTCGCGCAGGAGTTGATTGCACGCGAGCAGGTGCAATTACTGTTCGGCGGTTTCCTGTCGAACACGGGCCTCGCGCTGACTGACTTCGCGAAGCAGAAGAAGATTTTCTTCCTCGCCGCCGAGCCGTTGACCGACAAGATCGTTTGGGCCGACGGCAATAAATACACGTACCGTCTGCGTCCTTCGACGTATATGCAGGTGGCGATGCTGGTGCCCGAGGCGGTGAAGCTGAAGAAGAAGCGTTGGGCACTCGTGTATCCGAACTACGAGTACGGGCAATCGGCGGTGGCGACGTTCAAGAAGCTGATGACGGCGGCGCAGCCGGACGTGGAGTTTGTTGCCGAGCAGGCGACGCCGCTGGGTAATGTCGATGCGGGCGCGGTGTCGCAGGCGATTGCCGATGCCAAGCCGGATGCGATTTTCAACGTGCTGTTCGGCGCCGATCTCGGCAAGTTTGTGCGCGAGGGCAATACGCGCGGGTTGTTCAAGGATCGTAGTGTGGTGTCGTTGTTGACGGGCGAGCCGGACTATCTCGATCCGTTGGGGGCGGAGGCGCCGACTGGCTGGATCGTGACGGGCTATCCGTGGTATTCGATCGATACGGCGGCGAACAAGAAGTTTGTGGATGCGTATCAGGCGAAGTATCACGATTATCCGCGGCTTGGGTCGGTGGTGGGGTACTCGGCGTTGATGTCGATTGCGGCGGGGATCAAGAAGGCCGGGTCTACTGATTCGGATAAGTTGGCTGCTGCGTTCAAGGGGCTTGGGGTGGAGACGCCCTTTGGGCCGATTACTTATCGGGCTCAGGATAATCAGTCGACAATGGGGGCTTTTGTTGGTGTCACCGGTCTTAAGGATGGCAAGGGTGTGATGACTTCGTATCGGTATATTGACGGCGCTAGTGTGCAGCCGTCGGATGCAGAGGTTAAGAAGTTGAGGGCTTCTGAATAAGGTGGTTTTTTTGCCTTTTGCGGCGGCGTTTTTGTGGTTTTGGGTTTTGGATGGGTTGCCTGTGCGGTGCTTTGTTGTCTGTTCGCTTGTAGCGTTCGGCTTTCCTTGATCTGGCGTTTTGGCCTTTGCTTGATTTGTTAGTGGTCCATTAGGGTCGCCCCTGTGCGGGGCGGCACTTACTTTCTTTGCCGCCGCAAAGAAAGATAAGCAAAGAAAGCGGCTCAAACCGCCAGTGCTAAGTGGGGCCCGTGGCTCGCAGGAGGTAGTGGTGCATCTGGAATCTGTGTTCTCGCACATTCGGCGTGAGTGACAAGGGCGTCATACTTCCGGCGGCGCTGCGCGCGCCGAAGCGTACTTCACAAACCCACCACTACGTTTGGGCTCTCGCGTTTTGTCACGCAACCGTGGCCCGCAGTCGCATGAACTGTAGACAGCAGCACTTGACTCGACAGGCAGTCTCAGTTCATTTCGTCATTCCCGACTTGATAGCTGCCTTTCCTTCCGGTGCGAGGAAAAGGTCAAGCCCGGAGCCGCGAAGCGGCGCGCCAGAGGCGCAGGCTTGAGGTTCGACTCGCCCCGGAGAATCATTCCCATAGTCGGGAGTGGACGACATCTCCGCTGACATTGTCTGAGCAGTCGAGTGCCGGCTAATACATTTGAAGCGGGGTTCCCAAGTGAATGCAGAGGCGCGTCGCCGAGGCGAAGCCGACGGCTCGCACGGCACCAAAACGAAGGCGCTGGTTTCCCTGGCAGACCCGTCCGCGACGCACGTAGTGCGGAGTGGGAGCTGATCAGCCCTTAGTCACTCCGGGTGGAAGTTGTGGGGGCCCGGATTCCACGGAGCCACTACCACTTCCGAGCAACGGCGCCCACTTAGCATTGGCGGTTTGAGCCGCTTTCTTTGCTTATCTTTCTTTGCGGCCCTCCATGTCAGGCTAGTTGTCGCCTCACCCGAACCGATTGATGTAAAGATGGGGGGCGGACAGCGAATGGGAAATGAAACGCTATTCAGCGGAAACCCGGGAATGGGCAATCCA